>JAQTLN010000005.1:189142-221512 GCA_028714875.1 Gallionellaceae bacterium | reverse complement strand
CGGTGTCGAGTCCATCGACCTGGCCGCTACCCAAGGGCTGGAAGTGATCGACGGCCAGAGCGTGTTCGCGCGGGGCGCGATCCGGATGAAGGATGGCTCGACTCGTCAGTACGCCGATACCGAACTCAATTGGAGCGATACGGTGCGCGTCACCCTGCCGGACGGGAGCACGCGCCTGGCCAGGCATGACCCGCGCGCCGCCGGAACGATCACGGGCGGCGACGGCGCCGACCTGATCCTGGGCCAGAGCGGCGGCAACTTCATTCAGGCCGGCGCGGGCGCCGACGTGGTCATGGACGACGGCGGCGACGATACCGTGGACGGCGGTGACGGCAACGACGTGATCTATACCGGCGCGGGCGACGACCTCATCCTCACGGGCGAAGGCGACAACGTGGTGTTCGCGGGCCTGGGCAGCGATGTGGTGATCGCCGGGAGCGGCAACGATGCCTTGATGCTGGAAGGCGGCAACGACATCGCCTACGCGGGGGGCGGCGACGATTTCGTGTCCGGCGGCGACGGCAACGACATTTTGGCCGGCAACGAGGGGGATGACCGGCTCTATGGCGGAGCCGGCCGCGACGCGCTGTTCGGAGGCAGTGGCGCGGATACGCTGCTGGGCATGGATGACGATGACTATCTCAATGGCGAGGACGGCAACGACACCCTCGACGGGGGAGCGGGCAACGACGAAATGATCGGGGGCGCCGGAGATGATATTTATCTGGTGGATAGCGTCGGCGACGTGGTGACCGAGACGGCCGACGCGGGGATGGATACGGTGCTGGCCAGTGTGTCTTACACGCTTGGCGACAACGTCGAAAACCTCACGCTGACCGGAGCCTATGCCATTGATGGCACCGGCAACGAACTCGATAACATTCTCATCGGTAATGCTGCGGCCAATACCCTGTGGGGTGGCGCGGGGAAGGATGTGCTCGATGGCGGTGCCGGAGCGGATAGCTTGATCGGCGGCGCGGGCGATGACACTTACATCGTGGACAGCACAAGCGATCTTGTATCGGAAGCATCCAATGGCGGTGTAGATACCGTGACAAGCAGCGTGACATGGACCTTGGGCGCCAATATGGAAAATCTTGAGTTGACAGGAACGGCGACGATCAACGGCACCGGCAATGCGCTGGACAACAGGATCTCTGGTAACAACGCCGACAACGTGCTCAGCGGTGGCGGCGGCAACGACACGCTGATCGGCAATGGCGGCAACGACACCTTCCTGGTTTCCGGCCAGTACAGTGATTTCCACTTCAACAGTTATGACGGCGGGCAGGGATTCGATGTAATCCTGAGCGGCGCGGGTGACGACATAATCCGCATGCAAAGGCTGGATTCAAGCATCGGGATCGAACGCATCGACGGCGGCGGCGGCTTCAACGTGCTGGCGGGAACCGCTTATGACGACTACATCGACATCCGTGGAATCGAGCTGGCGAACATCGCCTGGATCGATGGCGGACGTGGCGACGACACCCTGATCGGTGACGATGGCGACAACATTCTGGCCGGTGGCGGCGGCAACGACACGCTGATCGGCAATGGCGGCAACGACACCTTCCTGGTTTCCGGCCAGTACAGTGATTTCCACTTCAACAGTTATTACGGCGGGCAGGGATTCGATGTAATCCTGGGCGGCGTGGGTGACGACATAATCCGCATGCAAAGGTTGGATTCAAGCATCGGGATAGAACGCATCGACGGCGGCGGCGGCTTCAACGTGCTGGCGGGAACCGCTTATGACGACCACATCGACATCCGTGGAATCGAGCTGGCGAACATCGCCTTGATCGATGGCGGGCGCGGCGACGATATGCTGATCGGCAATGATGGCGACAATGTCCTGGCCGGTGGAAGCGGCAACGACTCGCTGGTGGGCAACGGCGGCGACGACTTGCTCGATGGCGGTGCCGGCAACGACCGACTGCAAGGCGGCCTGGGCAACGACACCTACGTCTTCAACCAGGGTGACGGCCAGGACACCATCAATGACTACGACACCACCATCGGCAATACCGATGTGCTGCGCCTGGGTGCCGGCATCTCCTTCGACCAACTCTGGCTAAAGCGCAGCGGCACCAACCTGGAAGCGAGCGTGATCGGCACCGCCGACAAGGTAACCATCCAGAACTGGTACGCCGGCAGCGCCAACCACATTGAGCGTTTCGAGGCCGGCGGCCGCGCCCTGCTCGACAGCAAGGTGGACCTCCTGGTGCAGGCGATGGCCGCCTTCGCCCCGCCCGCCGCCGGGCAAACCAACTTGCCGGACAACACCCGGCAGGCACTGGCGCCGGTGCTGGCGGCGAATTGGCAGTAGGTGCCTCATGAAAATACGGGCTGCCACACTTGACGATATCTCAACGGTGCTTGAACTCGGTGAATTGATGGTTGAGGAATCCCGGTTCAGACCATATGGCTTGAACCGCGACAAGGCGGGAAAAACCGTTGAATCCCTGATCAAGCAGCCTGATCAGGCAGTGATCTTGTTGGCGGAGCGCGATGATTCATCCGTGGTGGGCATGTTGGCTGGCTATGTCGTGGATTATTTCTTCTGTGATGCCCTTGTCGCCCAGGACAAATTTTTTTTCGTTAAGCCGGAAGCCAGGGGAAGTTCCGCGGCAATCAAACTACTTCTCGGCTTCCGCTCTTGGGTTGAAAGGCGGGGGGCACATGAACTGAACATCAATATGAGCGTGGCGGTAAACATGGACCGCTTCAACCTCATGATGGCCAAGCTTGGATTTCAGTGCTGCGGCTCTAATTTTTCGCTACCTATCAAAACGCTAACAAACAATGCAATCCGATCCGGTTGAAGAAGTCGAGAAGCATCGACAGAACGACCACCATGCCTCTCTCGGGCCTACCTTATGCAAGAGAGAGTAAAGCCGCCGCACCGCATACCAAAACAAAACAGGGAAATCACCATGCAAACCGACCCCAGAGCGGCCGAGGCTGCCCCGCTGCCCGACCCCGGTCTCGCCTGCCTCGCCATGCTCGCCCGTTTCCACGGCATCAGCGTGGAACCCGCGCAACTGGCGCATGAATTCGGCGACGGCCAGCCGTTCGGCGTCACGGAAATCCTCCTCGCCGCGAAGAAACTGGGCCTCAAGGCCAAGCACATCACCACCGCCGCAAACCGCCTCGATACCACCCCGCTGCCGGCGCTGGCCGTGGACAAAGACGGCGGCTTCTTCATCCTCGCCCGCTTCGACGACGGCCAGGCGCTGATCCACGACCCCGCCAGCCCACACCCGGAAAGCCTCGCGCTTGAAGCGTTGCAAGCCCGTTGGTCCGGTGAGCTGATCCTGTTCACCTCGCGCGCATCGCTGGCCGGCGAACTGGCGAAGTTCGACTTCACCTGGTTCATCCCGTCCATCGTCAAATACCGCAAGCTGTTGGGCGAAATCCTCCTGGTCTCCTTCGCCCTGCAACTCTTCGCGTTGGTCACTCCGCTGTTCTTCCAGGTGGTGATGGACAAGGTGCTGGTGCACCGGGGCTTGTCCACGCTGGACGTCATCGCCGTCGGCCTGCTGGTGGTGATGCTGTTCGAGTCCCTGCTCTCCGGCCTGCGCAGCTACGTCTTCGCCCACACCACCAGCCGCATCGACGTGGAACTGGGGGCGCGCCTGTTCCGCCATCTGCTGAATCTGCCGCTGGCCTATTTCCAGGCGCGGCGGGTGGGCGATTCGGTGGCGCGGGTGCGCGAACTGGAGAACGTCCGCCAGTTCCTCACCGGCAATGCCATCACGGTGGTGCTGGATGTGCTGTTCTCGGTCGTCTTCATCGCCGTGATGCTGTTCTACAGCGTCAACCTGACCCTGGTGGTGCTGGTTTCATTGCCGCTCTACGGCCTTATTTCCCTGCTCATCACGCCGCTTTTGCGCGCCCGCCTGAACGAGAAGTTCAATCTGGGTGCTGCGAATCAGGCGTTTCTGGTGGAGGCGGTGTCCGGCGTCGATACCCTGAAAGCGATGGCGGTGGAGCCGCAGATGACCCGGCATTGGGATACCCAGCTTGCCGCCTATATCGCCGCCGGCTTTCGCGCCGCCACGCTCTCCACCCTGGCGCATGAGGGGGTGAGCCTTATCGGCAAGCTGGTGACGGTGGCCACGCTCTGGCTGGGGGCGAAGGGGGTGATCGAGGGGCAATTGACGGTGGGCCAGTTGATCGCCTTCAACATGCTGGCCGGGCGGGTGGCGCAGCCGGTGATGCGCCTGGCGCAGTTGTGGACGGACTTCCAACAGACCGGCATCTCGGTGCAGCGCCTGGGCGACATTCTCAATACCCGCGGCGAGGCGGCCGGCGACAAGTCCGCCTTGCCGAAACTGGCCGGGCGGATCGAGTTCGACCAGGTGGTGTTCCGCTACCGCGCCGACGGCCCGGAGGTGTTGCGCGGAGTGAGCCTTACCATCGCGCCGGGGGAGGTGATCGGTGTGGTGGGCCGTTCCGGCTCGGGCAAGAGCACGCTGGCGAAGCTGGCGCAGCGCCTGTATGTATCGGAACGCGGGCGGGTGCTGGTGGATGGGATGGACCTGGCACTGGCGGAGGCGTCGTCCTTGCGCCGCCAGATCGGCGTGGTGTTGCAGGAGAACGTGCTGTTCAACCGACGGATTCGCGACAACATCGCTTTGGCCGACCCCGGCGCGCCGCTGGAGACGGTGATCGCAGTGGCGAAGCTGGCCGGGGCGCATGAGTTCATCCTGGAGTTGCCGGAGGGCTACGACACGATGGTGGGCGAACACGGCGCCACGCTCTCGGGCGGCCAGCGGCAAAGGATCGCCATCGCCCGCGCCTTGATGGGCGACCCGCGCATCCTGATCTTCGATGAGGCGACCAGCGCGCTGGACTATGAGTCGGAGCGCATCGTGCAGCAGAACATGAAGTCGATCTGCCAAGGGCGCACGGTGATCATCATTGCCCATCGCCTCTCGGCGGTGCGCGAGGCGAACCGTATTGTGGTCCTCGACCGCGGCCAGATCGTGGAACAGGGCAGCCACGCCGAATTGCTGCAACACCAGGCCGGGCATTACAGCCGGTTGCATCGCTTGCAGATGGCGTGATGCGCCTATCAACCTCTGTAGCGCCGGCTTCCAGCCGGCAAGCCGGCTGGAAGCCGGCGCTACAACACCGAAAACGGAGGTACCCCATGCAATCATTACGCCATCTCGTCGGCCTTGCCCTGCTCCTGCTGGGCCTCAGCCCCATCGCCCATGCGGAAGCGCTCCCCCCGGGCGTCAATCCCGAACTCCCCGTCCACCAGCAACCGAAGCGCCATCCCGAGCTCGCCGACCCGGTATTGGGCGACCGCGCCGCCATCGTCGAATGGGCCTGGAGCCCGCAATACGCCAAGCGCTTCGGTGTGCCGGCACAGTCCGACGGCCTCAAGGATGGCGCGCTGTGGCTGGTGGGGGTGAAGGTGCTGCGGCTCCAGGCGGGTAAGCGGCAGACTTACCACTGCCGGATTGCCGGGCTCATCGACAACCGGCTGGCGATCATCTGGCCGCCGGGGGAGCAGTACATGGATCACCCCGCGAATATCTGGTTGGGCGGGCTGCCACACCCTCGTTACGGACGGCTGGACGAGCAGAACACCTTCGTTCCCGGGCAAGTCGCCTGGTACCGCAAACCAAAAAATCCCAGGCAGCAGAAATTCCCGGAAAGCGGGATCGGAACTCACTACCTGCTGTACTACCGCCGCTATCAGGCCGACTTGGCGTATTTCGAACTGGAAGGCGGCTGTGCTTATTTCAACGATCCGGAGCACTTCCGCAACGAGTTGCGTTTTCCGACGCGCATCGATGGCGAGAATGACAGTGACCCCCGGGTAGAAGCCGTATTCGAACCCAGCGCCGTCACCTTCGACCTACCCGACGGATTGATGCGGAAGATTTACCCCTACACACGGGAGGCCGAGGCGTGGGGAAACTGCATATGGCGGAGAAATGGGGACAAGACGTTCACCGTACCTGCCTGGGCTGTAAAACGTTTCAAGGGGTTGTGCGAGCCGGAATCGGCCGTGCAGCCCATTCGTTGAAGCACCACCACTGAAGGGAGTTAGACCATGATCACCAATGCTGAATACGCGAAACTGGTCAGTGCTGCTTACGAGGACAAAGGGGCGCCGAAGGGATGGATACGACTCAACATCCCCACGCCGCCCAACGATGTTGGTTACGATGGCTCCGCATTTGGCCGTCGCGATGCCACTGGAAAAATCGTCGAAGTCGTCATCGCCCATCGCGGCACCAAACCCGTCAGCTTCGACGGCGACTGGACCGCCAATCTCCAGATGGGCCTGCGCAAGGTGCCCGACCAGTACGAATACGCAAAAAGGTTCTACGAGCAGGTCAAACGTGAGAACCCGGATTCCTCCCTCTCCATCACCGGCCACTCCCTCGGCGGCGCCCTGGCGCAGTTGCAGGCGGCGCAGACCGGTCTGCGCGCGGAGACCTTCAACCCCTATGGTGCCAAGACCCTGATTCCCGCGCTAATCAAGAAGTACGGCCTCGACCTCGACCCCGAGGCGACGTATTCCAACATCACCAACCACCGCACCCTGTTCGACGGGGTCTCGCAAATTCCCGGCAGCGCGCAGTTGGGCGAGATGAACACCCGCATCGCGGCCTCGGAACTGGTGGCCCTGATCGCGGTGGCGACGACCCGCTCGCCGGCCTTGCTGACGGCGCTGAGCGGGTATTGGTCGCACAGCGCGGAGCGTTTCACCAACGAGATATTCCCGGAGCCCGATTCCGCTCCATCTTCCGACAGCGCCACCTGTCTCGGGCGGGAACGCGGAGCCACGCTGCCGGAGGTCACCGCGCCGCATGTGGAAGCCACGCGTGAGCGCATCTTCCGCGCCCGCGGCGTCTCCTCCCCCATCCTCCTCGACCTGGACGGCGACGGCATCAAGACCACCGCCGCCACGGCCGGGGCGTATTTCGACCATGCCGGCGATGGCTTCGCCGAGCGCAGCGGCTGGGTGGGCGGTGGTGATGGGTTGTTGGTTTGGGACAGAAACGGAAACGGGGCCATCGATGACGGCGGCGAACTGTTCGGTTCCGAAACCCGGCTCACAGCGGGGACAAATGCGGGCGGCAAGGCGGCCAATGGCTTCGAGGCCTTGAAGGAACTGGATGGAAACGGCGACGGGCGGGTGGATGCGCTGGACGCCGCCTTCGCCGATCTGCGCGTCTGGAAAGACGCCGACGGCGATGGACTGAGCCAGGCCGGCGAACTGCTCACCCTGTCCGAAGCGGGTGTGCAATCGCTCGCCACCGCCTATACCCAATCCAGCGCCGATGGCAGCCAAGCCGTTGCCACCGATGTCTGGTTCGCCACGGATACCGTCTATTCCATCGCCACCGACTGGCGTGATGTCGGCGACGACATCGCCGCCCTGCCCGATCTCGCCGGCTCCGGCACGGTGCGCGATCTGCGCCAGGCGATGGCGCTGGACGCGAGCGGGGGCTTGCAAGCGGCGGTGGTTACCTTCGCCGCCGAACCGGACGAAGGCCGGCGGCATGCGCTGGCGCGGGAGATCGTGCTGCGCTGGGCCGGCGTGGATGGCATCGATCCCGGCAGCCGGGGCCGTTATGTGGACGGCCGTGAACTGGCCGCCCAGGAACGCCTGACCGGGCAGGACTTTTATAACCCGGCTGGGGCGCCAACCCCGGCCGCACGGCGGGCAAACGCCTCACGGAGAGCTTCGCCGGGATGCTCGCCACGTTCCATGCCCAACTCGAAGCCCAGACCGTTTACGCCGACCTGTACAGCCACGCCGGCCTGGCCTGGGATACACAGAGCGGCGCGGTGCGCCTCGACCTGTCCGGCGCGGCCGAGGCGATCCAGACCCGAATCGCGCGCGGCGACACGAACGCGCCGGCCGTGCTGGACGGCTACGCGCGCAATCTCGCCGCCCTGGGCTATGCCGACGAAGCCGGCTGGGCCGATCTGGCCGCGCGCCTGACGCCCTCCATGCCGCAAGCGGAGGAAATCCTGCGCGTGGCGCGGATGGCTAGCGTGCTCGGCACGGACGGGGCGGATACCTTGAACGGCGCTTCCGGCGATGAGCGGCTGCTCGGCTTCGGCGGCGATGATGCACTTGAAGGCAAAGCCGGGAACGACGTATTGGAAGGTGGAGCCGGCAACGACAGTCTCGACGGCGGTTCCGGAAACGACACGCTGTTGGGCGGCGCCGGTGACGATCTGCTCAATGGCGGTTCCGGCAGCGACACCTATGTCTTCGAGCGTGGCTTCGGCCACGACACGATCCGCCAGTACGACAGCGCGGCTGACAGCCTCGACCGCGCCCGTTTCACCGACCTGGCCACTGAAGCGGTCGGGGAAGTGGCCCGACTGGGTGACGACCTGACGCTCGACTTCGGCAGCGAAGGCCTGCTCACCGTATCCGGCTATTTCGACAACGCGGCGCGACGGGTGGAAGTCTTCGAATTCGCCGACGGTGCAAGCTGGGATGTCCAGGCGATCAAGGCGCGGGCCATCACGCGGGGCACCGCCGAAGCGGACACGGTCTACGGCTACAACAGCGTCGGCAACCGCATCCTGGGGCTGGCGGGCGATGAACGCCTCCACGGTGGCGATGCTGACGACACCCTCCAGGGCGGCGAGGGTAATGACCGTTTCTATGGCAAGTCCGGCGACGACACCGTGGCCGGAGGCATCGGCGACGACGTGGTGCAAGGTGGCCTGGGCAGCGACATCTATCTATTTGACCGTGGCGACGGCAGCGATACCTGGATCGAGAACGATGCCACCGAGGGCAACGTCGACATCGCGCGCTTCGGCCCGGACATCAGCTTCGACCAGCTCTGGTTCGGACGCAGCGGCAACAGCCTGGAAGCCCGGATCATCGGCACCGAGGACAAAGCGCTGATCCAGAATTGGTATTCGAGCGGCGCGAATCACATCGAGCGTTTCGAGGCTGGCGGCCGCGCCCTGCTGGACAGCAAGGTGGACTTGCTCGTGCAGGCAATGGCCGCTTTCTCCCCGCCCGCCGCCGGACAAACCACCTTGCCGGACACCTATCGGCAGGCACTGGCGCCGGTGTTGGCGGCGAACTGGCAGTAAAGACACGTCAAACCATGCGTTGCGCATGGCGTGACCTTGTAGCGCCGTCGTCCCCGCCGGCTTTTTTAGTTAGACCCACGAGGCCGGCGAGCCCTGAAGGATACCGTCCCTGCGGGACATAACGCCGGCGCTACAGATGAGAGCCACCCACGACCTCCTCACTCGCTATTCCCGCGTCTTTCGCCAGGCCTGGCGCGAGCGCCAAACCACGGATGGCGTCCCGCGTCGACGCCATGAAGCCGCCTTCCTGCCGGCGGCGCTGTCGCTTCAGGAAACCCCGGTGCATCCGGCCCCGCGCATCGCGATGGGGTTGATTCTGTTGTTCGCCGTGATCACGCTGACTTGGGCGGTGTTCGGCCGTATCGACATCGTCGCCAGCGCGCAGGGCAAACTGATACCGGACTCCCGCTCCAAGGTGGTGCAGCCGATGGAGACCGCTTCGGTGGCGGCGATCCATGTGAGTGATGGGCAATCAGTGAAGGCAGGGGATGTATTGATCGAACTGGATGCAACCCAGACGACAGCCGATAGCACGCGGGTGGATGAGGAACTGGCGGCGGCGAGGTGGGAGGCGGCGCGGGCGCGGGCCTTGCTGGGGGCGGTGGAGCAAGGTGGCATCCCCAGGCTGCTGACTCACAAGGAGGATTTGCCGGTTTCTGGCGCAGGCACGCCCGGCAGAAATCCCCCCCAGCCCCCCTTTGGCAAAGGGGGGAGTCGGTTAGTTGAACGCGGTGCCGCCGAACAGCGCTTGCTGGAAGGCGAATACGCCGCCTATCTGGCCCGCCTGGAGCAACTCGACGCCGAAATCGAACGGCGGCGGGCGGAGTTGCGTAGTACCGAAGAGACCCTGGCCAAGCTCACCCAGACGCTCCCCATGATCCGCGCCAGAGCAGAGGACTACCAAAAGCTTCAGCGGGAGAACTTCGTTTCCCGCCACGGCTGGTTGGAGAAGGAGCAGGCGCGCATCGAGGCGGAGCGCGATCTGGCGGCGCAAAGCGCGAAGCGCGAGGAAATCCGCGCTTCCTTGCGCGAAGGGCAACGCCAGCGTGCCGCGCTGGTCGCCGAAACCCGCCGCGCGACGCTGGACCGCTTGCATGAGGCGGAACAAAAGACCAGCGCCCTGACCCAGGAGCAAATCAAGGCAAACGGCCGGGGAAACCTGATGCGCCTGACCGCGCCGGTGGCGGGGACGGTGCAGCAATTGGCGGTGCATACCGTGGGCGGCGTGGTGACGCCGGCGCAGCCGCTGCTGGTGATCGTGCCGGGCGACAACTCGCTGGAGGTGGAGGCCTTCATGGAGAACAAGGACATCGGCTTCGTCCGCGCCGGCCAGACGGCCGAGGTGAAGGTGGAAACCTTCAACTTCACCAAGTACGGCACCTTGCATGGGACGGTGACGCAGATATCCGGCGATGCGATCCAGGACGAGAAGCGCGGCTTGGTCTATGCGGCGCGGGTGAAGCTGGCGCGCACCACGCTGGACGTGGATGGCAAAACGGTGAATCTGTCACCGGGTATGGCGGTGACGGTGGAAATCAAGACAGGTAAGCGGCGTGTGATCGAGTATTTCCTGTCGCCGCTGATTCAATATGGGGAGGAGAGTTTGCGGGAGCGGTGAGGCACAAGCCGTTTCCTTTTGGCGGAAACGGCTTGTGTGCTGCACGATCAGGCGCCGCGTTCGTCCAACCACTTGCCGATGGCGGGCGGCACGGTTTTCTGGGCCTTGCCACTGACGTAGATGCCGATGTGGCCGCCGGGGAAGGACAGTTCCGTGTAGTCCTTGGTGCCGAGCTTGCCGCGCATGGCGCGGGAGGCGTCGGGCGGAACCAGATGGTCTTGTTCGGCGAATACGTTGAGCACCGGCATGGTGACGCCCTTGAGGCTGACCGGCTCGCCAATTTCCAGGCCGCCGTTGAGCAGCTTATTCTCCTGGTAGAAGTCCTTGATGAACTGGCGGAAGGCTTCACCGGCCTGGTCGGGGCTGTCGAAAATCCACTTTTCCATGCGCAGGAAGTTTTTCAGGGCTTCCGGGTCGTCGAGGGTGTCGATCAGGCCCAGGTATTTCTGGCCCATGAGTTGATACGGCTTCAGGTTGAGGAAGGTCCAGTTGAGCATTTCGCCGGGGACGTTGCCCAGGGTGTCCACCACCAGGTCGATGTCGATCTGCTGTACCCAGTGCGAGAGCATGTTGTCCGGGGTCTGGAAGTCGACCGGGGTGACCATGGTGACCAGGTTTTTCACCTTGTCCGGGTGCAGCGCCGAGTAGCACAGCGAGAAGGTGCCGCCCTGGCAGATGCCGAGGATGTTGATCTTGTCGATGCGGTGACGCTCGCAGATCACGTCGACGCAACGGTCGAGGTAGCCGTTGATGTAGTCGTCGAGGGTGAGGTAGCGGTCGGCGCGGTCTGGGTAGCCCCAGTCCACCAGATAGACATCCTGGCCGGCGTCCATCAACGCTTTCACGGTGGAGCGGTTTTCCTGGATGTCGGTCATGTAGGGCCGGTTCACCAGCGCGTAGACAATGAGCAGCGGGGTCTTGCTCTGCACTTTTTCGGCGGATGGGTTGAAGCGGAACAGAGTGAGCTTGTCTTCCTGATAGATCACGGTCTTGGGCGTGACACCGGTGGAAATCTCGCCGACTTCCATGAGGTTCTGCACACCGTGCGAGAGCTTCTGGCTGTACGCCATGAGTTCCTGCATGACGGCATCGGGGCGCATATCAAAGGGGATCATTTGGCATCTCCTGCTTTCTTGGTGCGGGCGGCGGGGGCGCGCTTGGCGGGGGCGGCAACTTCCTGCATCGGTTCGGCGGTGATTGAGGCTTTGCGCATCGCTTCAAGTTGTTTATGTATTTCCTTGATTTCCTTGTGCAAACGCAGGTTGTCGCGTCGCAATTCCTGCTGCCGGCACTGGAGCGTGCTGATCTCGGCATGGGTGGGCATGTGCATGGCTTCCAGGTTCTGGTCGACCATGCGCGCCATCTGCTGTTTCAGGCCCAGCAGGCTGTTGACCAGATGGCCGTAGAGCTTCTGGTATTCCTCGGTCATGACGAATTCGGCGTAGGCCGCTTCGCTCATTTCCACCCACTGGTCATACAACTCGCGCAGACTGTGGATGGGTTTGTTATCCGTGGCGCGAGCCTGCAACGCAGCCTGAAATTTGCGCGCGGTCTCGGCGCCAAGGTTGCCGAAGGCCATCTGATAAGTCTGGGTGGCGGTGGCGTAATCCATCTGGCGCTGCGCCAGTATCTGGAACTGTTCCTGCGATTCGCGGGTGTAGCCGACCGTCGGGATCGACAGGAAACGGTTCATCTGGTCACGCGCGGCGTTCGTTCCTTCCGGGTGGTACGCCTGGGTGAAATCGCCGGGCATGGGCACGATGTTGGCGGCCAGACGCTGCCAGGTGTCCATCGGCAGATCCCAGAAGGTGTTGAAACCCTTACCCGGGTTGTTGGCGCCGAACAGATTGGGAACCGGGCTGGTCCACATTTTCTGCATGTTTTCCAACCAGCCATTCACGGCTTCCATGCCGACATCCTTGCCGCCACCACCGACACCGCTCATGAACTGCTCGGCCAGGGTGAAGTAGCCACGGCTGACATCCATCACCTTGTCGAACACATCGCGACCCGAGGGCGGCGTCATCGGAGACACAGCTTGCCACCACTGATTGATGCCATCGGCCCAGGGATTCTTCGGTGCTTCCGGTGCCTTCATGCCGCGCTGGGCCAGGTCGCCCCAGGCTTTCCAGTAACCCTGCTGCGATTCCATCCAGTCATTCATCCAGGTCTTGCTTGTATCCGCCACGGTCTCTCTCCTTCAGGAAGAACTGCTTCTCGGCGGATTTTGTGCATTGCACAAAAAGCTGTCAAGCACCTATTTGATTATTTCAATACGCAGTTCGCCCGGCATTAAAGCGTTCAGCGTATGCCCGCCGACCGCGGCGCGTATCAGGCGCAGAGTGGGATAACCGGCCTTTGCGGTCATGCGTCGTACCTGCCGATTCTTGCCCTCGGTAAGGATGATTTCGATCCAGGTGGTGGGAATGGCGAGGCGCTTGCGCACCGGGGGATCGCGCGGCCAGAGACCGCCCGGCTCGTCGATCACGCGTGCTTTTGCCGGGCGGGTGATGAAGTCGCCCAGATTCATCGCATGGCGCAGTGGTTCCAGATCGGCGTCGCTCGGCGCGCCTTCGACTTGCGCCCAATAAGTTTTGGGCAGCTTGTGGCGCGGGTCGGCAAGCCGATGCTGTAGCGCACCATCGTCGGTTAGAATCAACAGGCCTTCGCTATCCCTGTCCAGCCGCCCGGCCGCATAGATGCCGGGAATGTCGATGAAATCCTTCAAGCCAGGGTGCCCGTCTTCCGGGGTGAACTGGCTGAGCACGCCATAGGGCTTGTTGAACAGGACGAGGCGGGCCATCAGATTCTTGATTTCAATAAGGAGTTATCGTGAGTAGCCATATTCAGTCGCCCGCGGCGGGCGCGAGGATCACCGTCAATGCCGATGCATCCCTGAACGTGCCGCAACGGCCGATTATCCCCTTCATCGAAGGCGACGGCACCGGCATCGACATTACCCCGGTGATGCGCGCCGTGCTCGATGCGGCCGTGGCCCGCGCCTATGCGGGCGAGCGCAAGATCGAGTGGATGGAAGTTTTCGCCGGTGAAAAGGCGACCCGGGTTTATGGCGCCGATAGCTGGCTGCCCGATGAAACCGTGCAGGCTGTGCGCGAGCACGTCGTTTCCATCAAGGGGCCGCTGACCACGCCGACTTCCGGCGGAATCCGTTCACTCAACGTCGCCTTGCGCCAGATGCTGGACCTGTATGTGTGCCTGCGCCCGGTACGCTACTTCGAAGGCGTACCCTCCCCGGTCAAGCACCCGGAACGCGTGGATATGGTGATCTTTCGTGAGAACACCGAGGACATCTACGCGGGCGTGGAATGGGAAGCCGGCAGCGATGAAGTGAAGAAGGTCATCGAGTTTTTGCAGAAGGAAATGGGCGTCAAGAAAATTCGTTTCCCGGAGTCGTCCGCCATCGGCATCAAGCCGGTGTCCGTGGAAGGTTCCGAGCGCCTGATCCGCCGCGCCATCCAGTACGCCATCGACAACAACCGCCGCTCGGTAACCCTGGTGCACAAGGGCAACATCATGAAGTTCACCGAGGGTGGCTTCAAGAAATGGGGCTATGAACTGGCGATCCGCGAGTTCGGCGGTGAAATAATCGACGGTGGCCCCTGGGTGAAATTGCCGAACGGGATTGTCATCAAGGACGTGATCGCCGACGCCTTCCTGCAACAGATTCTCTTGCGCCCGGAAGACTACGACGTCATCGCCACGCTGAACCTCAACGGCGACTATGTCTCCGACGCGCTGGCCGCGGAAGTCGGTGGCATCGGCATCGCGCCGGGCGCCAATCTGTCCGACTCGGTCGCCATGTTCGAGGCCACCCACGGTACCGCGCCCAAGTATGCCGGCCAGGATTACGTCAACCCGGGCTCCATCATCCTTTCCGGTGAAATGATGCTGCGCCACATGGGCTGGCTGGAAGCCGCCGATCTGATCGTCAAGGGGATGGATGGCGCGATCCGCGCCAAGAAGGTGACTTACGACTTCGCGCGACTGATGGAAGGTGCCACGCAAATCCCCTGCTCAACTTTCGGTCAGGAAATCATTCGTTGGATGGATTGATTACTTGCGGGGGTGGCTTGCCCACCCCGAGGTGATGCAACAAATCGATGAGTTCATCGGCGATGGGGCCAAGCTCTTCTTTTTGCCGTTCCAGGCCCGCCAGCAGCGTGGCTACTTCACCCAGCAAATACGCTTCAGAAATTGTTATCTGACTTGAGTTGCCGGCTTGGGGGGGGGTACTTCTGGGAGGAGGTACTTCTGGGATGTTCATCTGGCCGCTCCTGCGCCAACGTCATGACTGACGTATAGCACAGGGGGCCAAAGGTGGCGGGCGCCAAACGCTTGCCCGCCCAAGAAACCCGCTTAGAGCGGATTGATGTTCGAGGCCTGTTTGCCCTTCGGGCCTTCAGTCACATCAAAGGAGACCTTCTGGCCTTCCTTCAGGCTTTTGAAGCCGCTACCCGCAATCGCGGAAAAGTGGGCGAACAGATCATCGCCACCACCATCGGGGGTAATGAAGCCGAAGCCTTTCGAGTCGTTGAACCATTTAACAATACCAGTGGCCATGAAACCGCTCCTAAATCAAAAAACGAATTAACCGGTCTGTATCCGTCAGGCCTTGCCGACTTGATACAAACGGTGGGCTTTTTACCTGTTGAATACGCTTTGCGTCAATCACTTTGCAAGAAAACATTGGCTTGAAAAATCGCTGTCCGGCGCCACAATCTCTTCGTTGCCATTTTCGCTATCCACCTATGGCTGTCCGGCCTCACGAAGAAGGCGGATTGGCGGTCGCTCACAAGGTTGCTCCGCCACCCCCGCTATATAAGGTATTGCTACTAAACGACGACTACACCCCTATGGAATTCGTCGTAAAAGTGCTCGAAGGCATTTTTTTCCTGAGCCGTGAACAAGCCACCCTGGTGATGCTCAAAGTGCATAATGAAGGCATCGGGGTAGCGGGGATCTACCCTCGGGACGTAGCGGAATCCAAGGTGCATCAGGTAACGGAATACGCCCAGAGCCAGCAACATCCCCTGCAATGCGTCATGGAGGAAGATCGATGATCGCCCAGGAATTGGAAGTCAGTTTGCACATGGCCTTCATGGAGGCCCGCCAGAAACGGCACGAATTCATTACCGTCGAACATCTTTTGCTTGCCATGCTCGACAACCCGTCCGCCGCCGAAGTGTTGCGCGCCTGTGCCGCGAATATGGAAGATTTGCGCAAGAAACTGGCGGACTTCATCGAGCGCCACACACCGCGTGTCCCTGGCGAAGCCGACGTCGACACCCAGCCGACTCTCGGCTTTCAACGCGTAATCCAGCGCGCCATCCTGCATGTGCAGTCTTCCGGCAAAAAAGAAGTAACCGGCGCCAACGTGCTGGTGGCCATCTTCGGCGAGAAGGATTCGCATGCCTTGCACTTCCTCACTCAGCAGGGGCTCACCCGACTGGATGTGGTGAACTTCATTTCCCACGGTATCGCGAAAATTCCGCAGGAGTCCGCACACAGTGGGCGCACGGAATCCGGCGGCGAACAGCAGGAAAACGAAACCAGTGCTTCGTCGCCACTCGACGCCTTCACCGTCAACCTCAACGCCCAGGCCCAGGCGGGCAAGATCGACCCACTGATCGGCCGTGACATGGAAGTCGAGCGGGTGATTCAGACCCTGTGCCGGCGGCGCAAGAACAACCCGCTGCTGGTGGGCGAAGCCGGTGTCGGCAAGACCGCCATCGCGGAAGGCCTGGCGCGCCGCATCGTCGAAGGCAGCGTTCCCGACATCCTCAAGGAGGCCACGGTCTTCGCCCTGGATATGGGCGCGCTGCTGGCCGGCACCAAGTATCGCGGCGACTTCGAACAACGGCTCAAGGCGGTGATCAAGAAACTCATCGACACGCCCCACTCCATTCTTTTCATCGACGAAATCCATACCGTCATCGGTGCCGGCGCCGCCTCGGGCGGCACCCTGGATGCCTCCAACCTGCTCAAGCCGCCGCTTTCCGCCGGCCAGCTGCGCTGCATCGGCGCCACGACCTACACCGAATACCGAGGCGTGTTCGAGAAAGATCATGCCTTGTCGCGGCGCTTCCAGAAGGTCGATGTGAAGGAACCCAGCGTGGAAGAGACCATCGCCATCCTGCGCGGCCTGAAATCCCGCTTTGAACTCCACCACAGCGTCAAATACACACAAGCCGCGCTCACCACCGCCGCCGAGTTGTCCGCTCGCTACATCAACGACCGCCACCTGCCGGACAAGGCCATCGACGTGATCGACGAAGCCGGCGCCGCGCAGCGTATCCAGCCCAAGTCAAAACAGAAGAAGATCATCACCCCGAAGGAAATCGAGGACATCGTCGCCAAGATCGCGCGAGTGCCGGCCAAGACCGTGGCCAGTGATGAGCGCAACGCCCTGAAGAACCTTGACCGCGATCTGAAAGCTGTGGTGTTCGGCCAGGACAAGGCCATCGAAGCGCTGGCTTCGGCCATCAAGATGACCCGTTCCGGCCTCGGC
The DNA here is from genome assembly GCA_028714875.1 of Gallionellaceae bacterium. Taxonomy (GTDB): domain Bacteria; phylum Pseudomonadota; class Gammaproteobacteria; order Burkholderiales; family Thiobacillaceae; genus PFJX01. The sequence continues at coordinate 204,263 of JAQTLN010000005.1, read as the reverse complement.
AACCCGCAAAAACCGATCGGCTCCTTCCTGTTCTCCGGCCCCACCGGGGTCGGCAAGACCGAAGTGGCGCGGCAACTGGCCTATGTGCTGGGCGTGGAACTGATCCGCTTCGACATGTCCGAATATATGGAACGCCACGCCGTTTCCCGCCTGATCGGCGCGCCTCCCGGCTATGTCGGCTTCGAGCAGGGCGGCCTGCTCACCGAAGCCGTCACCAAGACGCCCTATGCGGTGCTCCTGCTGGATGAAATCGAGAAGGCGCACACGGACATCTACAACGTGCTGCTGCAAGTCATGGACCACGGCACGCTAACCGACAACAACGGCCGCAAGGCGGACTTCCGCAACGTGGCGATCATCATGACCACCAATGCCGGCGCCGAAGCCATGAACAAGACCGGCATCGGTTTTACCCTGCCGAGCAAGAAGGGCGACGAGATGGCCGACATCAAACGCCTGTTCACTCCGGAATTCCGCAACCGCCTCGACGCCACCATTTCCTTCGAGGCGCTGGATGAAGACGTCATCCTGCGCGTGGTGGACAAGTTCCTCATGCAACTGGAAGAGCAACTGCACGCCAAGAAAGTGGAAGCGCATTTCTCCGACAACCTGCGCAAGTGGCTGGCGAAGAAGGGTTTCGATCCGCTCATGGGCGCGCGCCCGATGGCCCGCTTGATTCAGGACACTTTGCGCAAGGCGCTGGCCGACGAACTTCTGTTCGGCCGTCTCGCCGATGGCGGTGAAGTAAGCGTGGATGTGGACGAGTCGGACACGATCCAGTTGCAGTTCGAGGATGCGCTGGAACCCGCCTGATCACCGGGCCGTGCCTATTTCAGCCCGGCCGCCCCGTACTCAGGCCTTGCCGGCCGTGGCGAACAGCGTGAAGAAGTTATGGCTGCTGGCCGCCGCCACTTCCTCGAGTGGAATCCCCTTCAAGCAGGCGATTTCCTCCGCCACATGGCGCACGTAAGCCGGCTCGTTGCGCCTGCCGCGATGCGGCACCGGCGCGAGATAGGGTGAATCGGTCTCGATCAGCAGGCGATCCAGCGGCACTCGACGCGCCACTTCCTTCAAGTCCTGGGCGCTCTTGAAAGTGACGATGCCGGACAGTGAAATGTAGAAACCCATCGCCAGCGCCGCTTCCGCCACTTCCCAGCTTTCCGTGAAACAGTGCATCACCCCGCCGGGGGTGGCCGCGCCCTCCTCCGCCATGATCGCCAGGGTATCCTCGGCCGCGCTTCGGGTATGGATGATCAAGGGCTTGCCGGCGGCTCCGGCGGCGCGGATATGGGTGCGAAAGCGCGCGCGCTGCCAGTCCACCTCGTCACGATTCAGGCGGTAGTAATCCAGCCCGGTTTCGCCGATGGCGACCACGCGCGGGTGCGCGGCCAGCGCGACCAGTTCCTCCACCGTGGGTTCACGCCCTTCGTCATGGTCGGGATGCACCCCCACCGAGGCGAACAGATTGTCGTGCGCCTCGGCCAAAGCCAGCACACGCGGAAAATTCTCCAGGTTGACCGAAACGCAAAGCGCATGGCTCACCTGAGCGGCCCGCATGTTCGCGAGCAAGGGGGCGACCCCCTCGCTGAAATTGGGGAAATCGATATGGCAGTGGGAGTCGATGAACATGGAATGGAAGCCGGTAGCGTGCGCCGCGCGCACGAACAAACGTACTCGTGCGCGCGGCGCACGCTACGTGTCACATCGTGTGCGTATGGCGCGTGGATTTCATGGCGTTGCCGAGGATGCCCTCGATCTTGCCACGCACGGTATTGGAGCCTTCGTTTTCATCGAATTGCACGCCGATGCCCTGCTGGCGGTTCCCCTGGGCGCCGCCCGGCGTGATCCACACCACCTTGCCGGAGATCGGCAACTTGTTGGGATCGTCCATCAGCGTCAACAGCATGTAGACCTGGTCGCCCATCTGGTAGGGCCGGTTGGTCGGAATGAACAGACCGCCGCGCTTCACGAACGGCAGGTAGGCGGCATACAGCGCGGTACGCTCCTTGATGCTCAAGGAGAGCATGCCGGCCCGACCGCTACTGGGGACTTGCTTGGGGATCTCGCTCACGCCTTGGCTCCCGCAATTTCGCTGTAACGAATGAGCCAGGATTCTAGCAACAACTGCGCGTTCAACGGATGCCGCAACCAGCGCCCGGCCTGGGCCAGCTCCCGCTGAAACGCGAGCAGTTCGGCCAGGCCGCTGGCGGCGGCAATGCGGCTGAGGGCTTCCGTCCTGGGTGGGAAGTAATGCGTCCGCCCGGCGAGACGCTGCGCCAGGAGATCGTGCACCCAGCGTGTCAGCCAGCCCCAGGCCTCGGCCATGGCCGGCTGGAACGTCTGGGCGGCCTGGCAGGCATCGAGCTGGCGCGGCCGCGCCAGAAGATCGAGAAAAACCTCGCGCCGTGCCGCGCGTTCCGGCTCGGCATAAGCCAGCGCCGCCAGCGGAGCGCCGCCCGCCTCGGCGAGCAGGGAAGCCGGGTCCGGCACCTCTTCCGCGCGCATCCAGGCAAGCGCGGATTCCGGCGCCGGCAATGGCACGGCGACCTTGCGACAACGCGAGATGACCGTCGGCAAGAGCCGCCCGGGCTGGTGCGAAACCAGCAGCAACAACACGCGGGCGGGCGGCTCTTCCAGGGTTTTCAACAAGGCGTTGGCGGCGGCCGGATTCATCAGCTCGGCCGGGTGGATCAACGCCACCCGCCAGCCGCCGCGATGCGAGGTGAGTTCGAGGAAATGAGTGACTTCCCGGATCGCCTCGACCTTGATGATGCGGCCACCCTTCTTGGGCGCTTTTTTGGCCGGCGCGGCGTCGTCTTCCCCGGCTTCGGGTTCGACCGGCTCCACCCGGCGAAAATCAGGATGGTTGCCCTGGTCGAACCAGTTGCAGGCGTCGCAAACGCCACAGGCACCCGCCTCGGTCGGCCGCTGGCACAAGGCCCAGCGCGCCAGTTCGATCGCGAGATCGAGCTTGCCCACGCCCGTTGGCCCATGCAGCAGCAAGGCATGCGGCATATGTTCCGGATCGGCGGTAAGTTGCCGAAACAGCCCGGCATTCCAGGGGTGGATCACGTGAACGCTCCCAGAATGACCGCCAGTTGGGAACGCACTTCATCCAGTGTGCGGCTGCCGTCGATCACGCGAATGCGCATCGGGTGGCTGGCGGCGCGGCGCAGGTAGGCGGCGCGCACGCGGGCATGGAAATCGCCTCGCTCGCGCTCGAAACGATCGGGTTCTCGCGCATTGGCCAGGCGAGCCGCCGCGATTTCAGTGGGCACGTCGAACAAGAGCGTGAGACCGGGTTGCAGGTCGCCATGCACCCATTGCTCCAGTGCTTCCAGGCGCGCTTCCGGCAGGCCACGCCCACCACACTGATAGGCAAAGCTGGCATCGGTGAAGCGATCGGAAATCAGCACCTCGCCCGCGGCCAATGCCGGGCGGATAACTTGCTCGATATGTTCTCGGCGCGCGGCGAACATCACCAACGCCTCGGTTTCCGGGTGCATGGCCTGGTGCAGGACGATTTCGCGCAGATGCTCGCCCAAGGGCGTACCACCGGGTTCCCGGGTTTGCCGCACCACACGGCCGCGCGCGCGAAACCAGTCCGCCAGCCAGTCGAGATGGCTGCTCTTGCCGGCGCCATCGACGCCTTCCAGGGTGATGAACAGGCCTTGCATCAGCGTCCTCTCTGGTAACGGTTGACCGCGCGATTATGCGCGTCGAGATTGTCGGAGAACTCGTGACGCCCCTGTCCCTTGGCAACGAAGTACAAAGCACGGCTGCGCGCCGGATTGACCGCGGCCCGCAAGGCCGCCGCGCCCGGCAGCGCGATGGGCGTGGGCGGCAAGCCGGCGCGGGTGTAAGTGTTGTAGGGGTTGTCCGCAAGCAGATCATCCTTGCGCAAGTTGCCGTCGAAGCGCTCGCCCAGACCGTAGATGACGGTCGGGTCGGTTTGCAGGCGCATGCCGATCTTGAGGCGATTGATGAATACTGAGGCGATCCGCGGGCGCTCTTCCGGCGCGCCGGTTTCCTTTTCGATGATGGAGGCCATGGTCAGCGCGTCGTCCGGCGTGCGGTAGGGTAGCCCCGGCGCGCGCGCCGCCCAGGCGGCGTCCAGTTGCTCGCGCATGGCGCTATAAGCGCGTTTGTAGAGTGCCAGTTCGGAACTACCCAGATCGAAAAAGTAGGTATCGGGAAAGAAGCGGCCTTCCGCATGCGCGACATCCGCGCCTATGGCCCGAAGCAGTGCCACCTCGTCCATGCCGGCCGTGTCGTGACGCAGACCCGGATGGGCATCGAGGGCGCCGCGCATCTCTGCGAACGACCACCCTTCCGGCACGGTCAGCTTGCCCAACACGGTGTCGCCCACGGTGATCTTGCGCAGCATGCCCAGCGGCGTGATGGGCGCGTTCAAGGCATAGCTGCCGGCCTTGATTTCCGCCGCCGCGCCCTTGAGCCGCCCCAGCATGACGAAAGCCCAGGGTTGCTGGAGCACACCGGCTTGCGCCATATCGCGCGCCGCGGATTTGAGCGTGCCACCACGCTCCACCGAGAAGGCCACGGGATAGTCCACGCGTCCGCCCACCATGGGCGTCGTGGCATACCAGAGCAGCCAGGCAATGGCGGCTAGCGCCGTCAGAAAACAGAGGAGGAAAAGGCGCTTAAGCATCGAGCAGGGAGGCGAGTTGTGGACTGATAACAGGTTTCGGCCAGGCGCGTTCGCCCAGACGGGAGACACGGCGCAGGCCGATGAGGCTATTGCTCAACATGATTTCCTCCGCCGCCAGCACTTCATCGAGGCCGATCCTGGTTTCCTGAACCGCGATACCAGCGGCCGTGGCACGGCGCAGCAAACGGGCGCGGGCGACACCGGCAACACCACACTGCTCCAAGGATGGCGTCAGCAGACGTCCATCACGCCAAACGAACAGATTGCTCATCACCCCGGAAACGACATGCCCCTCGGCATCGAGCAAAAGCCCTTCGTGTATTTCCGGCGTGTTCCATTCGGCGCGGGCCAGGACGTTTTCCAATCGGTTGAGATGTTTGATGCCGGCCAGATGCGGCTGCACACTCATACGCAGGTCGCAGATGCGCGCGTTGAGGCCCTCGGCGGGCCAGGTGTCGCTCACAGGGGGTGTCGGGTCGTGGATCAGAATGCGGGTCGCCGTGGCGGCATCAGGTGGCCGATAGCCGCGCGCGCCGCTGCCTCGGGTCAACAGCAGTTTGATCACACCGCCGGAAAGCCGACCGGCCAGATTCGCCAGATCGGACTGCCATAGTGAAGCTTCCGGACAGGCTATGGCCAATCGCGCGGCATCGGCGGCGAGTTTGGCCAGTTGTTCCTCCCACCAGCGTGGCTTGCCGTTCTCCAGCCGCAGGGTGCGGAACACCCCATCGCCGTATTGCAGGCCGCGATCGAGCGGATCGAGCGCGGCCCCCGCGATGCCATTGACGAGACAGACGACGGACATGGCCGGCGCATCAAACACACCGGCCGGCGCTCAGATCTTGCCGAAGATCACGGTGCCGTTGGTACCGCCAAAACCAAAGGAGTTAGACAAGGCCACGCTCACCTTGGCCTGACGCGCCGTATTGGGCACGTAATCCAGATCGCAGCCTTCGTCCGGCTCGGCCAGGTTGATGGTCGGCGGCACCACCTGATTGGCGATGGCCAACGCGGAGAACACCGCCTCAATACCGCCCGCCGCGCCCAGCAGATGGCCGGTCATGGACTTGGTGGAACTGACCATGACCTTGCCGGCATGCGCGCCTAGCGACAGTTTCACCGCCTTGGTTTCGGCCAGATCGCCCAGCGGCGTGGAGGTGCCGTGCGCGTTGATGTAATCGACCTGATCAGGATTGAGGCCGGCATTCTGTAGCGCATGGTTCATGCAACGCGCCGCGCCCGAGCCATCTTCAACCGGCGCGGTCATGTGGTTGGCATCCGCGCTCTTGCCGTAACCAATCAGCTCGCAATAGATACGCGCGCCACGCGCCTTGGCGTGTTCGTACTCCTCCAGCACCAGCACCCCGGCGCCTTCGCCGAGCACGAAGCCATCGCGGTGCTTGTCCCAGGGACGGCTGGCCGTGGCGGGGTCATCATTGCGTGTGGACAAGGCGCGCGCGGCGGCGAAACCACCCACCGCCAAGGGGCAAATGGTGCCTTCGGCGCCACCGGCGATCATGACATCGGCTTCGCCGTATTCGATCATGCGACCGGCTTCACCCACCGCATGGGTGCCAGTGGTGCAGGCGGTGACCATGGCCACGTTGGGCCCTTGCAAGCCGTAGAGGATGGAGAGGTGGCCGGAAATCATATTGATGATGGTGGCCGGGATGAAAAATGGCGAAATCTTGCGCGGGCCATGTTCCAGATAGATATTGTGCGTCGCTTCGATCATCGGCAGACCACCGATACCGGAGCCGATGTTGACGCCGATACGCTCGCGATTGGCGTCACTCACTTCCAGTCCACTGTCCTTGAAAGCATCGATCGCGGCAGCCAGACCGTAGTGGATGAAGGCGTCCATACGGCGGGCATCTTTGGGCGTCAGGTACTTGTCAAGATCAAAATTCCTGACCTCGCCGGCAATCTGAACCGAAAAAGCGGAAGCATCGAAACGGGTAATACGGGCAATGCCGGAGCGGCCTGCCACAAGATTGCCCCAGGCTTCATCCACACTGTTGCCGACCGGAGAAACGATACCAAGACCGGTGACCACGACTCTGCGCCTAGACACTTGTGAACTCCTCAGGGCGTTGGGGATAGTGAGGGGATTCGGCAACACATTGCGCGAATTCCGGAAAGAAAAGGGGACAGGCGCTCAGGCCCGTCCCTGAACCGATCATCGTGATGCGAATTACTTGTTGTGCGCGTTGATGTAATCGACAGCCTGCTGCACGGTGGTGATTTTCTCGGCGTCTTCATCGGGAATTTCGCATTCGAATTCCTCTTCCAGAGCCATCACCAGCTCAACCGTGTCGAGGGAATCGGCGCCCAGGTCGTCGACAAAGGAAGACTCCTGCTTCACATCGGCTTCATTCGCGCCCAACTGCTCGGCAACGATCTTCTTGACACGCTCTTCGATATCACTCATCAGAAACTCCCTACGGGTAGCAAAAAATGCGGGGGCATTCTAGCAAAAACCCCCAACGTAAAAAATGAGACGAACCCTGTTATCAATAAAGAAAGGTAAAGGGTTCAATCCATGTACATGCCGCCATTGACGTGCACGGTGGTGCCCGTCACATAGCCGGCCCCAGCGGAGGCAAGGTAAGCCACCGCATGGGCAATGTCTTCCGGGGTTCCCAGCTTGCCGGCGGGAATGCGTTCCAGAAGTTTCTGGCGCGCGGCGTCGGGCAGGGAACGGGTCATGTCGGTATCGATAAAACCCGGGGCGACGCAGTTTACCGTAATGCCGCGACTGCCGACTTCCTGCGCCAGAGATTTGGAAAAACCGATCATGCCGGCCTTGGCGGCGGCATAGTTGGTCTGCCCGGCATTGCCGGAACACCCCACCACCGAGGCGATGCCGATGATGCGGCCGAAACGGGCCTTCATCATGGGACGCAGCACGGCGCGCGAGAGACGGAACACCGAGGTGAGATTGGTTTCCAGAATGGCATCCCATTCCTCATCTTTCATGCGCATCAACAGGTTGTCACGGGTGATGCCGGCATTGTTGACCAAAATATCGATGCGGCCATGCTTGTCCAGGATGCCGTCGATGGCGGCGTTAACCTGGGCGACGTCGGTGACGTTGAGCATCAGGCCCTCGCCCTTCAGGCTGGCCGCCGCCAGCGTCTCGGCGATGGCGGCGGCCCCGGATTCGCTGGTGGCGGTGCCGATGACATAGGCGCCACGGCGGGCGAGTTCATGCAGGATGGCCTGGCCGATTCCACGTGAGGCGCCGGTCACCAGTGCGATCTTTCCTTCCATTCCAGTCTCCTAATTTCTTGTGGCTCGTAGCCCGGATGCAGCGCAGCGGAATCCGGGAATCTCACCATATATCACCCCGGATTCCGCCATCGCTCCATCCGGGCTACCTGTTTGGTTCTGGCTCAGGCTCTGGTTTTTTCCAGAACGTCGCTCAAAGCGGTTGCATCCGCCATCGCCAGGGTAGGAATTTCCAGCGTGCGCTTGTTGAGGCCAGCCAGCACCTTGCCGGGGCCACATTCGGCGATCAATTGGACACCCTGGTCGCGCAGGGCAAACATGGATTCCACCCAACGCACCGGGCTGAACAATTGCCGCGCCAGGGCATCGCGAATCGCCTCGGCGGAATCGTGAGCGGCGACGTCGGCATTCTGTAGAACCGGCACACTCGGCACTCGCATCTCAATTTCCGCCAGCGCCGCGCGCAGCTTTTCCGCGGCGGGCTTCATCAGGGCGCAATGTGAAGGCACGGAAACCGGCAGGGGCAGCGCGCGCTTGGCGCCTTTTTCCTTGGCCAGGACCATGCCGCGCTCGACAGCGGCCTTGTTGCCGGCGATCACCACCTGGCCGGGAGAGTTGAAGTTGACCGCTTCCAGCACCTCGCCCTGTGCCGCCTCGGCACAGGCCGCGCGCACCCCCTCGTCATCGAGGCCGAGTACCGCGGCCATCGCGCCGACACCTTCCGGCACGGCGGATTGCATGGCTTCGGCGCGCAAGCGCACCAGGCGAATGGCATCGGCGAATTCAAGCGCGCCGGCACAGGTCAAGGCGGTGTATTCACCCAGGCTATGGCCGGCCATGAGGGCGGGCACCGCGCCGCCACGCGACTGCCAAAGGCGGTAGACCGCCACGCTGGCGGCCAGCATGGCGGGCTGGGTATTGACGGTTTGATTGAGGGCATCGGCGGGACCGTTGGCCACCATGTCCCAGAGATCGAATCCGAGCGCGGCTGACGCCTCGACAAAGGTGTCGCGTATGACCGGATCATCACCATAGGCGGCCATCATGCCGACGGCTTGCGAACCCTGGCCGGGGAAAACAAATGCGAATTTCATGAGAACTCCGAGTCGCGGCGGGCTGAAACCCGCCTTACATCCTGACCAGCACCGAACCCCAGGTGAAACCGCCACCAAAGGCTTCCATCAGCACCAGCTCACCGGGTTTGATCTTGCCCTCGCGCACAGCGGTATCCAGTGCGAGCGGCACGGAAGCGGCGGAGGTATTGCCGTGGCGATCCACCGTCACCACCACGTTATCCATGCTCATGCCCAATTTTTTGGCGGTGGCCTGAATGATGCGGATGTTGGCCTGGTGCGGCACCAGCCAATCGATGTCGCTCTTGGCCAGGCCATTGGCGGCCAGGGTTTCATCGACGATGGCATCCAGCGTCTTGACCGCCATCTTGAACACGGCGTTGCCGGACATGCGCATATAGCTAGCGCCTTCCGTCTTCATGGAGACGCCGCCATCCACATAGAGCAGTTGTTCATGGCGCCCATCGGCATGCAGATGGGTATTGATGATGCCGGGTTGCTCGGATGCTTGCAGCACCACGGCACCGGCGCCATCACCCCAAAGAATGCAGTTGCCGCGATCGTTCCAGTCGGTGATGCGCGAAAGCGTCTCGGCACCCACCACCAGAGCGGTCTTGACCTGGCCGGAACGGATGAACTGGTCGGCGACGGAAACGGCATAAACGAAACCGCTACATACCGCCTGCACATCGAAGGCGGGACAGCCATTGATGATGCCCAGCTTGGCCTGGAGTTTGCAGGCGGTGCTGGGGAAAACGCGATCCGGCGTGGTGGTGGCGACGACAATCAAGCCGATTTCCGAGGCATCGATGCCGGCCGCCGTGATTGCCCGTTCGGCCGCCTTGTGCGCCAGATCGCTGGTGAGTTCACCTTCCGCGGCGATATGGCGTTCGCGGATGCCGGTGCGTTCGAGTATCCATTCGCTGGTGGTTTCCACCCGCGCTTCCAGTTCTTCGTTGGTCAGAACATAGTCCGGCAGATAGCTGCCGGTCCCGATGATGCGAGCATTGCTCACGCCAGACCTCCTTCGGCCGCTTTTCCGTTATGGGCGCCGACCTGGTCGGCGATACGGCGCAACAAGCCGCCGCGAACTTCTTCCACCGCCTTGAGGATGGCCTGCTCGAAGGCAAATACATCCGCGGAACCGTGGCTCTTGATGATGACGCCGTTCAAGCCCAGCAGGCTGGCGCCGTTGTAGCGGCGTGGGTCCATCTTGCGTTTGAAAGCGCGGATCACCGGCAAGGCGACGATACCGGCCACGCGCGTCAGCAGGTTCTTCTTGAATTCCCGGCGTAACACCTCGGCGATGAGCTTGGCCAGGCCTTCGGACGTTTTCAACGCCACATTACCGACGAAGCCGTCGCAAACCACCACGTCCACCGTGCCCTTGTAAATGTCGTCACCTTCCACATTGCCGTAGAAGTTCAGGCCACTGGATTTGAGCATTTCGCCGGCCTGCTTCGCCACGTCATTGCCCTTGATGTCTTCCTCGCCGATGTTGAGCAGGCCGACACTGGGACTTTCCTTGTGCTCGATCGCCGCGCACAGGGCCGATCCCATGATGCCGAACTGAAGCAGGTGCTCGGCCGTGCAATCGACGTTGGCGCCGAGATCGAGCATGTAGGTACAACCGGTGTGGGAAGGCAAGGTAGAGGCGATGGCGGGACGATCGATACCGGGCAGCGTTTTCAGGACAAAACGCGAGACCGCCATGAGCGCGCCGGTATTGCCGGCGGAAACACCGGCATCCGCCTCGCCGCGCTTGACCAGATCGGCGGTCCGGCGCATTGAGGAATCTTTTTTGCTGCGCAGCGCGACGGACAGAGGATCGTCCATCTTCACCACTTCCGTGGCATGGTGGACGCGCAGGCGTGTACCCACCTGCGCCCGGTGCAATTTCAATTCCGCATGGATGGCGTCTTGCAGGCCGATCAGAACGATATTGACATCGTCCTCGCGGCGCAGGATGTTCAGCGCCGCCTTGACGGTGATATGAGGACCGTGGTCGCCCCCCATGGCGTCAATGGCAATTGTGATTTCACGCATATGCGGTCAACCCGCCCGTCTCAAAAAGAAACTTACTCATCGGGACGAGTCGGCTCGCAGGCGGACTCCGCTACGAATCAGCTGTTGTCGCTTTTGGTGCTGACCACCTTGCGGCCGCGATAGAAGCCATTCGGGCTGATATGGTGACGCAGATGTGTTTCGCCGGTGGTGGGTTCCACGGCGGTACCGGGAACGGTCAGGAAGTCATGAGCGCGGTGCATGCCACGCTTGGACGGGGATTTTTTGTTCTGTTGAACGGCCATCAGTGCTCTCCTAGGAAATCATCACGCCTTGGGCAGTCATCTTCCTCATGTAGAGGGACTACCGGCAGGCTCAGTAAAAGTTCGTCTTCAACCAGCGTCCGTACATCCATGTGCTCTTCGGCCACGATCGCATCCAGCAGCGGATCGTTGCTCTCCCAGCGTTCCAGTTCCGCATCATTGCGGGCCAGGAAAATCACCCCCTCGGAATGCAGGGAATGAACATAAGGAGTGAGGCATCGCTGGCAGATCAGGGTCGGATTCGCATCGACCAGAAGACGCAAGGCGGGACGACCTCCCACGAAAGCACCTGTCAGGCGATACACCACCCTACCTTGATCGCCGGCAAGTTCATCGCGCAAACGATCCATCTCCGCCAAAGCAATTTCACCGGCATAACTGCCGGTTTCTCTGGCGAAACGAATGGGATCCATCACGGTCTGTGCAGACATAAGCCGATAATGATATTGTGCGCTGCTTCCAATGTCAAAAACGTCTCCAGCGTGATTCGCAAGATACTCATCGCCAATCGGGGTGAAATCGCGGTTCGCATCGTGCGCGCCTGCAAGGAGTTGGGCATCAAATCGGTCGCGATTTATACCGATGCCGATCGCAGCGCCTTGCATGTAAAAAAAGCGGACGAGGCTTACAACATCGGTTCCGACCCCGTGGTGGGCTACCTCAATGCCCACAATATCGTGAACCTGGCTGTGGCTTCGGGCTGCGATGCCCTGCATCCCGGCTACGGATTTCTTTCCGAAAACCCGGTGATCGCCGAAGTCTGCGCGCGTCGTGGCATCAAGTTCATCGGTCCCTCGCCCAAAGTCATTCGCCAGATGGGCGACAAGATCCAGGCGCGGCTGGCCATGATCAAGGCCGGCATTCCGGTCATACCCGGTTCCGACCACAACCTCGCAAGCGTCGAGGAAGCCCGCGATCTGGCGAAAGGCATCGGTTATCCGGTCATGCTAAAAGCCACCAACGGCGGTGGCGGCCGCGGCATTCGTCGTTGTGACTCCGAGGCGGAGTTGCTGAAGAACTTCGAGCGTGTCGTCTCGGAAGCCAGCAAGGCCTTCGGCAAACCGGAAATATTCATCGAAAAGTGCGTGGTCAACCCCAAGCACATCGAAGTCCAGATCATCGGTGATTCCCACGGCAATAGCGTGCATCTGTATGAACGCGACTGCTCGATCCAGCGGCGCAATCAGAAACTGATCGAAATCGCCCCCTCGCCGCAACTCACCGAAGCGCAGCGCGAATACATCGGCAAGCTGGCGGTGCGCGCGGCCAAGGCGGTCGGCTACGAGAACGCCGGCACAGTTGAATTCCTGCTCGATTCCGACAACCAGTTCTATTTCATGGAGATGAACACCCGTCTCCAGGTGGAACACACGATTACGGAAACCATCACCGGCATCGACATCGTCCAGGAACAGATCCGCATCGCCGATGGCATGCGCCTGCAATACAAGCAGGAAGACATCCGTTACCGTGGCTTCGCGATGGAGTTCCGCATCAACGCGGAAGACCCGCAGAACGGCTTCCTGCCCAGCTTCGGCCGCATCTCCCGCTATTACGCCCCAGGCGGCCCCGGTGTGCGCACCGACGCGGCGATCTATTCCGGTTATGTCATCCCACCGTATTACGACTCGATGTGCGCCAAGATCACGGTCTGGGCTCTGAACTGGGACAGTGTCATCGCGCGCGGCCTGCGTACCCTGGACGACATGGTCGTCTATGGCGTGAAGACCACCATCCCCTACTACAAGGAAATTCTCAAGAACGAGGAATTCCGCACCGGGCGCTTCAACACCAGCTTCGTGGAAGCCCACCCGGAACTCCTGAACTACGCGGTTCGGCGCCCCCCGGAACTGACCGCCGCCGCCATCTCCGCGGCCATCGCCGCCCATCTCGGCATGTAACGGGAAATTTGAATCATGGCAAAAGTACTCATCTCCGATCTCGTCCTGCGTGACGGCCACCAGTCACTCATCGCCACCCGCATGCGCACCGAGGACATGCTGCCGATCTGCGGCAAACTCGACCGCGTCGGCTTCTGGTCCCTGGAAGCCTGGGGCGGCGCCACCTTCGACGCCTGTGTGCGCTTCCTCAAGGAAGACCCGTGGGAACGCCTGAAGAAACTGCGCCGCGCGCTGCCCAACACCCAGATCAACATGCTGCTGCGCGGCCAGAACCTGCTCGGCTACCGGCACTATGCCGATGACGTGGTACGCGCCTTCGTCCAGAAATCCGCCGACAACGGCGTCGACGTATTCCGCGTGTTCGACGCCATGAACGACACCCGCAACATGCGCGTGTCCATCGAAGCCGTGAAGAAATCCGGCAAGCACGCTCAGGGCGCGATTTCCTACACGGTCAGCCCGGTGCACAACGTCGCCTACTTCGTGGAAATGGCGAAAACCCTGGCGGAGATGGGTGTGGACTCCATCGCCATCAAGGACATGGCCGGCCTGCTGACGCCTTATGCCGCCTACGACCTGGTGAAGGCCATCAAGGCCGCCACCAACCTGCCGATCAACACCCACAGCCATGCCACCGCCGGCCTTTCGACCATGGTGCACATGAAAGCCGTGGAAGCCGGCGCCGACATCATCGACTGCTGCAATTCCGCGTTCTCAGAAGGCGCCAGCCACGCCACCACGGAAAGCATGGTCGCGGCCCTGCAAGGCTCGCAATACGACACCGGCCTGGATCTGCCTCTGTTGCAGGAAATCGCCGCCTACTTCCGCGAAGTGCGGAAGAAATACTGGCAATTCGAGATGGACACCCATCTGGTCGATACCCGCATCCTGGTCTCCCAGGTGCCGGGCGGCATGATTTCCAACCTGTCCAATCAGTTGAAGGAACAGGGCGCGCTCAGCCGCATGGATGACGTCATGCTGGAGATCCCGCGCGTGCGCGAAGACCTCGGCTACCCGCCCCTGGTCACGCCCACCTCGCAGATCGTCGGCACCCAGGCGGTGCTCAACGTACTCACCGGCGGTCGCTACAAGTCGGTCACCAACGAGGTGAAGAACTACCTCCTGGGCCGCTACGGCGCCGCGCCGGGAAGGGTCAACGAAGAAGTCAAGAAGATGGCCGTGGGCAACCAGGAAACCATTACCTGCCGCCCCGCCGACCAGCTCAGCGACGAACTCGACAAACTGCGTGGCGAAGCCGAAGGCCTGACCAAGTGCGACGAGGATGTGCTGACCTACGCCATGTTCCCCGACCTGGCCCGAACCTTCCTGCAGGAACGCGCCGCCGGCACCCTGACGCCAGAACCACTACTTCCGCTCGAAGCTCGCGAAGCCTCCACCTGCCCGACCTTTTTCGCGCCCAGCGAGTTCAATGTCACCCTGCATGGTGAGACCTATCACATTCGCATCAGCGGCACCGGCCATGCCGGCGAGACCATCCGGCCCTACTTCGTGCATGTCGACGGCGTTTCCGAAGAAGTGCGCGTGGAAACCCTGGACGAGATCGAAGTCACCCCCGGTGGCGGCACTCGAACCGGCGCCAGCAAGAAGAGCGCGGGCGGCGCCACCAAGGGACGACTGCGCCCGACCCACGCCGGCCACGTCACCACCGCCATGCCCGGCACCATCGTCGATGTCCTGGTCAAACCCGGACAGAAGGTCAATGCCGGCGATGGCGTCCTGGTGATCGAAGCCATGAAGATGGAAAACGAAATCCAGTCTCCCGTTTCCGGCACCGTCGTCGGCATCCATGTCGCCAAGGGCGACGCGGTGACGCCGGATCAGGTGTTGGTGGAGATCCAGCCGGAATAAGAAGGAAGGACTGAGTGCCGAGTAGCGAGGACTGAGTAAAAACCCGCTGCC
>JAQTLN010000005.1:0-189042 GCA_028714875.1 Gallionellaceae bacterium | reverse complement strand
TCAGTCCTCAGTCCTCAGTCCTCAGTCCTCAGTCCTCAGTCCTCAGTCCTCAGTCCTCAGTCCTCAGTCCTCAGTCCTCAGTCCTCAGTCCTCAGTCCTCAGTCCTCAGTCCTCAGTCCTCAGTCCTCAGTCCTGTGCTCCTCGTCCTCGCCTCCACCTCCCCGTATCGCCGCGAGTTACTCGCTCGCTTGGGCGTGCCGTTCGAAATCGCCGCGCCCGATGTCGACGAATCCCCGCTGCCAGGCGAATCGCCGGACGAAACCGCGCAGCGTCTATCGCTGCTGAAAGCGCGGGCAGTCGCCGAGAAATATCCGGATGCCCTGATCATCGGTTCCGACCAGGTCGCGCTGCTGGAAGGCGTGCAACTAGGCAAGCCGGGCACACATGAAAAAGCCGTCGCCCAATTGCAGTCGATGCGCGGCAAAGCGCTGGAATTCCACACCGCGCTGACCCTGCTCAACGCGCGTACCGGATCGACGCAAACCGCCAACGTGCCGGTGCGCCTGGTGATGCGTAACTACTCGGATGCCCAGATAGAGCATTACCTGCGCCGTGACCAGCCCTACAACTGCTGCGGCAGCGCCAAGAGCGAATCGCTGGGCATCGCCCTGATCGCCCGCTTCGAAACCGAAGACCCCAATGCCCTGGTCGGCCTGCCGCTGATCAAGCTGGTCGAAATGCTGGCCAACGAAGGGCTGGACGTACTGGGCTGATCTGTAGCGCCGGCGTCTCGCCGGCCTGCAAAAAAACGCCGGCGAGACGCCAGCGCTACTTCAATCCCGCCCTTTCTTCGGTGTCCCCGAACCCAGCAATGCCGCCGATGGCCGTGTGGAATGGCGGCTCGGCGCGGGGCCAGCGCCCTGCGAGCGCGCGGGCTTGCCGGATTGACCCGCCCCCTGCCCCGCCGGTTTGCGCGGCGCGCCGGAACGGTTCTGTCCGCCACGACTCGGCTGGCCACGCCCACCACCGGCCGGGCGCGGCGGGCGGCGATCCTCGTCATCCATGCCGGCATGGTGAGCCGCCGCTTCCGGCATCACGAAGCCCTCCACCACCACACGGGCGATGGAACGCTTGATCAGGCGCTCGATGTCCTTCAGGTAGCCCATCTCTTCGTTATCCACCAGCGACACCGCAGCGCCGACGCTGCCGGCACGCCCGGTGCGGCCGATGCGGTGCACATAGTCTTCCGGCACATTGGGCAGTTCGAAGTTCACCACCTGCGGCAACTGGTCGATGTCGATGCCGCGCGCGGCGATGTCGGTTGCCACCAGCACCTGCAGGGTACTGTCCTTGAACTGGGCCAGCGCGCGGGTACGCGCGGCCTGGCTCTTGTTGCCGTGAATCGCCGCCGCCGGAATCTTGTCCTTGAGCAGCTTCTCGGCCAACTTGTTGGCGCCGTGCTTGGTGCGGGTGAACACCAGGACCTGCTGCCAGTTGTGATGGCGGATCAGGTGGGCAAGAAATTCTTTCTTGTGCGCCTGCGGCACCAGATGCACCGACTGTTCCACCAGTTCCGAGGCGGTATTGCGGCGCGCGACTTCGACGGTGCCGGGATTGTTCAGCAGCGTGTTGGCCAGGGTGCGAATTTCTTCGGAGAAGGTCGCCGAGAACAACAGGGTCTGGCGCTGTTTCGGGATCAACGTGATCACCTTGCGGATGTCGCGGATGAAGCCCATGTCCAGCATGCGGTCTGCTTCATCGAGCACCAGGATTTCCACACCGGACAGGTCCACGGTCTTCTGGCCGACATGGTCGAGCAGACGGCCGGGGGTAGCGACCAGAATGTCCAGGCGGCCACGCAAGGCCTTGTACTGCGGATTGATGTTGACCCCGCCGAACATGACCATCGAGACCAGGGGAAAATGTTTGCCGTAGGTCTGCACCGACTCTTCCACCTGCGCCGCCAGTTCGCGGGTGGGCACCAGAATCAGGCAACGCGGGCGGCCGGGCTTGGGCACCAGCGGCTTGTCCATCAAGCGATGCAGGATGGGCAGGACAAAACCGGCGGTCTTGCCGGTACCGGTCTGCGCGGCGGCCAGCAGATCGCCGCCGGCCAGCACCAGGGGAATAGCCTGCGCCTGGATCGGCGTCGGGGTAGTGTAGCCGGCGTCCTGAATGGCGCGCAGCAAGGGGGAAGCCAGGCCCAAGTCGGCGAATGCCGGGGCGGAAGAATCGAGGGGGGATGACATGAACTACTCCTGCGACGGCCTGCCGCTCAAACGCGGCACCAATCGAGGCAGACGAAATGGGATGGGGTAACAAAGAAAACGCGTGCCGATTGGTTGGGCACGCGAGAGGCGCGGATTATACGGAGCAAACCGTGCCGCTTGGGGGATTCAGCACCGCGCGGCGCGATACGAAGCGCATCGTGTGCATATACGGGAATAGCTCCCAAGCAGGCGGGGCGATTTATGCGAGCGTACGCGCGGGAATATCCACAATGGTGGCTTGCACGAATACCCTCCTCTCTTCTTCAAAGCTCGCCAGGCTGACTTCGATGGGGAACGTGCTTCTGTCCTTGCGCCGCCCATGCAGAGCAAGGCCCGCACCCATCGGCCGGATGCTCGGGGCTTGCAGATATTGCTCACGCAGGCGGCTGTGCTGACCCCGGCTGACCTCGGGCACCAACGTTTCCACAGCCTGCTCCAGCAACTCCTCGGGGGCATAGCCGAACATGCGATCGAGCGCGGGGTTGGTCATTTGAATCCGGCCCTGGTCATCCACCACCACCACCCCGTTGGGGTTGGTTTGCATCAGCAGTTGCAGGCGCGTCTCGGTCTGCTGATGCAATTGTTCGATCCGCTTGCGTTCGGAAATGTCGACGACGACGGCATCGACAAATTGCTGGCCGTTCTCGGTGAAGGAACTCAGGCTGATTTCCACCGGCAGGATGCTGCCGTCCTTTCGCCGGCCATGCAGGTCGCGCCCGGCGCCCATCGGCCTGGGCAGGGGTGTATGCATGTAGCTCGCGCGCAGACCGACATGCCGTTGATGTTCCGACTCGGGCAGGAGTATTTCCATCGGCTGGCCGACCAACTCCTCCTTGGCATAGCCGAACATACGCGCCAGAGCCGGGTTGACCAGGACGATGATGCCGCCGCCATCGACCACCAGCAGGCCGGTGGCATTGGCCTCCACCACCAGGCGGAAGCGGCGGTGTACCTCGGCCAATCGCTTCGCCGTCTCCGCCTCCGCTTGGGCGCGGGTCGCTTCCACCAGCGCATGGGCACGGCCCGTCAGCGCGCGCGCCAGCCAGGCGCTAAGCACGCCGAACAACGCCAGCAGGATCAACGTATTGACGCCTATCGTGGTCCAGGCGCCTTCGCGGATCAACGCCAACTGGCTGGCGGGCAGATGCGAGACGACCAGCCAGTTCGGGATATCCGCGATGGTTCTGCTGTCGCTGACCTTGAGCGGGTAGACCGTGCTCCAGGTCCACAGACCGCTCGCGTTCTCGACCTGGCCGGAGGGAATGCTGGTGATGGCCCGCCAGGCTTCCGGATGAACACTGCCCAGGGTTTTCTGGCTCTGGAACATGAAGCCGAAGGCATCTTCCGAATCCGGACTGACCAGCCAGTAGCCCCCGCTGTTCAGCAACATGGCGTGATCGCGAGCACCCACCAGGCTGTCGGTAAAGGAATCGAGAAAGTACTTGGCGGCGACATTGATGACCAGGACACCACGCGCCTGGCCCTTGCTGTCCTGGACCGGCGTCGCCAGCCGCAGCACCGGCTTGTGCGGCACTTCCACCTTACCGTACTCGACGTTCAGGTCGAGTGACGAGATGAACACCTGGCCTGGTTTGAGCCGCATGGCGTTGGTGAAGTAGTAACTGTCGGACTGATTTTGCAACCGCGCGGCAGGCACGCTCTCGGGTTTGCCCGCCACATTGTTGATTCGCACCCGCTCCATGCCGCTCTGGTCTATCCAGCGCACCTTGTCGACCACCTCGTTGAAGGCGACCAGCGTGGTAAACGCCGCTTCCATGCCCCTGGCCGCATTCTTGTCGTTGGCGTCAATGGCCAGGCGGATGGCCTTCTCGTTGACGAGCGTATGCAACTGACGAAATGGCGCGTGCAACTCATCGTCCAGGCGCCGCACACCCATGACGACGGTGCCGATCTCGCTGGATCGCGTGATGTCCAACTCACTGGATATCCGCTCATTCCCGACATACCAGGCGCCAGCCAGGATCAATAGCGCAATCGAGGTAAAGAGCAGAAAAAACAGGCGAAAGGGAAACTTGTCATTCGAGGTCGGGCTTTCCATGCGTGGCTCCGTTTTCTTTCAGGCTGACAGCCCCAGGCAGAGGGGCGGGTCAGATCATTACGCGCCAGCCATGTGACGCCATTTCGGGACTAGACAAAGAAAACGCCCACGCGCGGGCGGAGGCGTTTCAGGTGGAGCGAGGCTCAATATTGATCGGCGAACCATCCGTCCAGATGGCTGCATGCCTCCGGCGTGGGACGGTTGCTCATTTTGTCCAGCAGGGGAGTGAAGCAGAGATATTGATTGCCCTGCTCATCCGTCAGATTGCGCAGCGGCATCTCGCCCAGGGTTTCGTAACCACGGGCATCCATCAAGACAAACTGGTATTCGTCCCCCACACTGATTTCCAGCTTGCCGCCGTTCCCTTCGCCATATTTTTCCCACCAGGTATCAGGGTTGGCACCCTCGAAGTAGGGAGGCATGACCTGAATTCCGTGCTTATGCCAGGACATGATGGTCGGGTCCCGCATCTGGTTCTCTCTGGCAACGCCTTTGGCGAGCAGGCTCGCGCTCTGGTAATTCAGTGCCGCACCTTGGTAATCAACGTGAACGTTTCTCATGATGTTTCCTTCGGGTGATGAATGCTGGATGACGGCGACATTGCCGCTCCCCATGCGGTGTTTATAACCCAATTCCCGACTAATTCAATCAAGTATATTTTCAGCGACCGCTCAACTGGCATGCAACGGCCAGAGCGCGGCAGTTGAGCGGGTGTGCGATGTCGTTCTGGTGTGCCGGGCGAATACCAGGCCAGTCCTGGCGCGGCCCCGTGATAGGCGGCGGCTATCGCGGGCAAGCCCGCTCCCAGAGCTACCACGCGGATTCAGGCCTCCAGCGCCTATTGCCAGGCGCCATCCCGGTGAGCAAACGCAGTCAACCGTGGTATTAAGGTTCGTCGTCCGCGCCCACCTTGCGCCGCACATCGTCCAGGTCGGGCAGGACCACGCCCAGGGAACGCGCGACATAGGGATTGAAGTCGACGGAAAACTCGTCGGCATGCTGCGCGGGCGGCAAATCGCCAGCCTCGGGTTTCCAACGCAAGGCCATCCGCGCGCCTTGGCGGCCGATCTGGGCGGGTGAGGAATACACCGCCGCCACCGCTCCGGCCCGCGACAATCCCCGCGAGAAACCCACGACCGGCACCCGGTAACGGTAGGTGGTGAGCAATACGTTCTTGGCATTGCCGGCATGAATGGCCAAGGAATCCGGCAGCAGGAGCAGCACGTCGGACTCGGGCAAAACATTGCGCAATGCCGACGCGACTTCTTCCGACCGCGCCACCGTCTCTATATTCAGCTTCAAATGGCGACGCGCCGCTTCCTGCCGCAGCAGTTTCACATTACCGGCGTTCTCCGTGGAGACCACCAGACCGACTCGTTTCGCCTGGGAAAAGGCGGCGTCCACCAAGCCCAGAGAACGGCTGGACGGCTGATCGATGTAAACGTAGGAAATTTTTCGGCGCGGCAAGACGGCGGGCCAACTGAGCCTCTCGGCGGAAACACTTGGAATCATGATCGTGAGCACCGCCGCCTGGCCGACGTGGTTATCGGCGACCAGGTGAGCCGCCGCCAGGCCGATGGGAACGATCAAATCGTTTTCCCCGCTCCATTCCCGCACCTGTTGCGGCCCGACCTCGTCAAGCGTCCAGGTGCGTACTGGCCGGCGTTGCCCATAAGCCGCGCGGAAAGCCTCCGCCGCTTCTTGGTAGGCGCCGCCGGAATCACTCAGCAGCAGATGCAGTTGCCCATCCGCCCCGGCGTTGAAGGGCAGCAATAGCCATCCCATCAGTAACAGGCGAAACACACACCACAAAGCGAGGCAACGTTTCATGCCGAGCCGGAGCTCAGAAATCCAGTTTCAACTGGATATAGCCACGGCGGGTGAACAGGTTGCGTCGGTAAAACTCAAGGTAGTCGTCAGTAAGGTTTTGCATAACCAGGGAGACATCGCCTTTCATCCCCTCCGTTTTTATCGGCATACTTAATTTGAGGTCCATCCGCCTGGATGAGTTCAACGGATCGCCTTCCCCCAACCCGACAAAATCGCCGGTCCAGTAATACCCCATGCTGGCCATGACGTTTCCCGGCAAACGCTGACTGAGCAAAAGACCGGCCTGGTGCATGGGGGCGGATGCCGCAAAGTCGACATTATTTCCTTCCGTATGAAGATAGGCGAAGTTGGCGATGACGCGGGTGCGCTCGCTGGGCTCCCATTTCACTTGCATATCCCCCCCCTGCAAGGTCGCTGAATAACGATTGAAGAAATCGTAAACAGTAGCGACCTGCCGCGCCTGAATCAGATCGGTGAACTGCCAGCGGAACAGACGCGCCTCGATACTCGCGTGTATGCCCGGGTATGAACCCACATAGCCGATTTCACTGGAGCGGATGGATTCCGGCCGCAAGCCACCTGAACTGCGGTACAGCGTGGCGGATATCGGGGTGAGCCCAAATGGAAAGGGCAGTGAGACATTCAAGGTAAGGACGCTCAAGGCGTTTTCCTCGTACTGCACCGGATAACGTTTGGCTTGCGACAGGCTCAAGCGAAACGCATGGTCCACACTCGGTTGCCAATGCAAGGACACGCGCGGCGAGGTGCTGGCGCCGCCGATGTCATGTTTTTCCAGCATGACACCGGCATTCAACAACCAGTGCGGGGAGAACCGTTGCTCCAGATGGCCGAACAACGTGCCCGAGTGATTGTTCAATTCATCGTCGGAACCAAAGTAAAAGCGGGATTGCACCGCATCCTGGCGCAAGGAGGCTCCCCATACGGCCCGTGTACCGCCCATCGGCTCCAGTGTGTGCTGGACCTCGATATTCCAGCGGTCAGCCATCAAGTCCTTGTTGATGGATTGACCGGCGGGTACGGGGTAGTAAGTGCCGCCGATCTTGTAGGGAAATAGCGCATTCGTCGCCGTTTCCCTGACCAGGGTGTAGTTATGGTAAAGGCCCAGCTTCAACTCGCCCATGCCCGGAATGCGCCGCGTCCAATCTATCTGCTGGAAATGGCTGTTGATCACCTTGTTGTGGGGCTGATCCAGCTTTTCTTCCCAATAGCCGGCGCCACGATCCCCACCAACATAGCCCAACTGCCAGGACAGGCTATCCCAGCCATCCGCTTCATATTCTCCGCGATAGTTGAACAGGGGGGCTTGCAGGTAATCATTCTGGCCGTCAAAGCCATCGTCGTGCCGGTACTCCAGGGTGACCCGGTTTTTCACCTGCTCTCCCCCCGCCCAGCGATAGGTGCCGATGCGCACGCCCTTGTCGCCACTCGCCAGCTTGACCATGTGCCCCGCGACATCCTGCGGATGCCGCGAAATGATGTTGATCACGCCGGTAAAGGCATTGGCGCCGTAACTGGCGGCGTTGGGGCCACGCGTCACCTCGATGCGCTCGATGTCTTCCATCGACAGCGGCAGCGCGCTCCAAAGCACGCCGCCGATGGTGGGCAAGTAGACCGAGCGCCCATCCACCAGCACCTGCATGCTGCGCGCATATTCGCTGATCAGCGCATTGCTGACGAAAGGCTGATTGCCGGAAAAATAGGCGGCATAAAAGCCGGGCACCAGGCGAAACAGATCGGCGATTTCGCGAAAGCCGGAGGCCTCGATCATCGGGCGGTCGATGACCGTCATGGCGGTGGGCGCGTCCATCAGCGGCTGCGACAGGCGGCTAGCGGTCAGCACCACCGGTAGGTCCACCAGAAACGCCGCCTCGGACAGTTCCTCCGCCTGGCCCGCCTGCGCGATCAACGCCGCCAACAGGCCCAAAAAGACGCGCGTCACCATGCCGCCGCTTCCCCGCACTCCTTGGCCATGGCGGCCAGATAGGCCGTATGCGATGCGCGTTCCGCTTCATCCGCGCGCAACACCTTGAGCACGCCGCGCCGCACCAAAGTGGCGGCCTCGGTCTGCGCCGGAGTGGCGATGTCGATACCCAGGGACTCCTGGCCACGGGTCATCGCCAGATACACCTCGGCGAGCAATTGCGCGTCGAGCAGGGCGCCGTGGAAGGCGCGCCCGGAGTTGTCCACCTCGTAGCGCCGGCACAGCGCGTCCAGATTATTCTTCTGGCCGGGATGCAAGCCCTTGGCCATCTTCAGGGTATCCAGCACCGTGCAGTAACGCTTGACCGGCCCGTCTTTCAGTTTCGCCAGTTCGGCATTGAGGAAACCCACGTCGAACGGCGCGTTGTGAATGACCAGTTCGGCATCACGCACAAATTCCAGAAAATCCGGCGCGATGTCGGCGAAACGCGGCTTGTCGGCCAGGAATTCGTTGGTCAGGCCATGTACCGCCATCGCGCCGGCGTCGATCTCGCGCTGCGGATTGAGGTAGACATGATAGGTAGCGCCAGTGGGCTGCCGGTTGACGATCTCCAGGGCACCGATCTCGATCACCCGATGGCCCTGCGCCGGGTCCAGGCCCGTGGTTTCGGTATCCAGCACGATCTGGCGCATCAGTTTTTCTCCTTCATGGCAATCAGCACGCCTTCGTTGGCGAGCGCGTCGGCGCGTTCATTTTCCGGGTGGCCGGCATGGCCCTTGACCCAGAGCCATTCGACGCGGTGGCGCGCCGCCTGCTCGGACAACTCGCGCCACAAATCCTGGTTCTTCACCGCGCCCCCACCGGCCGTCTTCCAGCCGCGCCGAATCCAGTTCGGCAGCCATTCCGAGATGCCCTGCTGGACATATTTCGAGTCGGTATGCACGCGCACCTGGCAATGCCGGTTAAGCGTCTTCAGGCCCTCGATCACCGCTTGCAACTCCATGCGGTTGTTGGTGGTGTCGCGCGCGCCGCCACACAACGTCTTTTCCACCTCGCCGAAGCGCAGCAATACGCCCCAGCCGCCGACACCCGGATTGCCCTTGCAGGCGCCGTCGCTATAAAGGTCCACTATTTTTTCTTCAGCCATTTTTATTCAATGAGTTACGAGTTGAGCTGGCCCAGGTCGGGCGCGGCAGCCATTGCCCTTCCCACTTGGGCGCGATCAAACGCATGCCATGCACACGCTTCACGGCATGAATCTGATAAACGCCACCACCCAGCGCCCACCAGCGGTCTCCGGCGGCTTCCAGAAAAGCGAAACGTTTGATCCAGGCGGCATGTTCGAGTGGCGGCGCGTAACAGGCCATGCGCCCTCCCGCCAGCTCGAAGCCAAGCAAAGCCAGCCAATCTTTAAGGCGGGTGAGATGGATGAAACGCCCACGCCAGGGCCAATCGGTCGCATGGCGGTTGAGGCTGCGCCGCAAACCCCACAAGCTCAGGGGATTGAAACCGGTGATCAGCAAACGGCCCTCCGGGCGCAACACCCGTTCCGCCTCGCGCAGCACCTGATGTGGGTGGCCGGAAAACTCCAGGACATGCGGCAATGCCAGCAGATCCAGGCTTTGGCTGGCGATCGGCAAATGCTCCGGAAGACAGTGCACGGCGTTTTGGTATTCGCCTTCCAGCCCGCCGCAAAAGCGATGCGGCATACGATTGGCGCGCAGACAGTCCACCCCGCAGTGGCCAACCTGCATGGCGTTGAAGCCGAACAAATCGACGCTGACGGCATCGAACCAGGCCTGTTCCCGCGCCAGCACGTATTGACCCAACTCGCTATCGAACCATGTCCGCACTGATTGACGTCCTGGAAAACCTGACGGGACAATGCCCGTATGAAAGTGACCGCCATCCCCGCGTTCCGGGACAACTATGTGTGGGCTATCCACGACGACCATTCGGTAATCCTGGTCGACCCCGGAGAAGCGGCGCCGATTTTAGCTTGGCTTGAGCGCTGGCAACGCCATCCTGTCGCCATCCTGGTGACGCATCACCATGCCGATCATGTCGGCGGCATCCGCGAAATCACCGCGCGGTATGACATTCCCGTCTATGGCCCGGGCAACGAAACCATTCCCGGCGGGACGCATCCGCTGCTGGGCGGAGAAACCGTCCAGATAAATGAACTCGGCCTTGCTTTCCAGGTACTCGCCACGCCCGGCCACACCCTGGGCCATCTCTGTTATGTCGGCCACGGCGCCCTGTTCTGCGGCGACACCCTGTTTTCCTGCGGTTGCGGCCGCCTGTTCGAAGGCACGCCGACACAAATGCACGCCTCGCTCAGCCGCATCAAGGCGCTGCCGGCGGAGACCCAGGTCTACTGCGCGCACGAATACACCCTGGAAAACATCGATTTCGCCCTGGCGGTGGAACCGAACAACACCGCCCTGCAAACCCGTCTGGCGACAGTTCGCAACCTGCGAGGTCAGGGAATTCCCAGTCTGCCAGTCAGTTTGAGCACGGAAATCGCCACCAATCCCTTCCTGCGTTTCGACCAAACGAGCGTCGCCGTTGCGGCAGCGCAACATGCCGGACACCCCGTCCAACCCGGCCTGGCGACCTTCACCACGCTGCGCGCCTGGCGAGATGGGCACTGATCAGTCGCTACCCCTATATCTCTTTCGTAGTAAGAACAGGCACTTGCATTGAGCTAATGGGTATAGGCCAGTAAAATGCGGGTTCTTCAAGGTCTTGCGTCTCGCGCTGATATTCGCCACATGCCTTGCCACGTGACACTTACCCGCCTCACCCAATGACCCCAAACCGACGATATTTCTCCCTCTTCTTACTTGCCGCGAGCCTGGCCGCGAGTGTCGCCTCCACTCATGCCGACACGGGAAGCCAGGCCCCCGCCCTCAAGATCAGCTATGCCCTGACCGCGCCCGCCATCGAGCAGGACCAGACAGAGGGGGCGCTTTGGAAACGCATCCGCGCCGGCTTCAAACTGGCTGAATCCGATCCGGAACTCACCCGCGTTCACGAGGAATGGTTCAGCAAGCACCCACGCTACCTCGAACAAGGCGCGGAGCGCAGCCGCCTGTACCTCTATTACGTCGTGGAGGAAGTGGAAAAACGCGGCATGCCGATGGAAATCGCACTGCTGCCGATGATTGAATCCGCCTACAACCCGCTGGCGCTGTCGCCGATGAAGGCTTCCGGCCTCTGGCAGTTCATCCCCTCCACCGGTAAGGTCTACGGCCTCAAGCAAAACGCCTGGTATGACGGTCGCCGCGACGTGCTCACCGCCACCCGTGCCGCGCTCGATCATCTGCAGGATCTTTACGCCACCTTCGGCGACTGGGAATTGGCGCTGGCCGCCTACAACTGCGGCGAAGGCTGTGTGGCGCGCGCGCAATCCCGTCATAAAGGCAATAACGACGACTACGCCAACCTGAAACTCCCCACGGAAACGCGCCACTACGTGCCCAAACTGATCGCCGTGCGCAACATCGTGCTCGATCCTCAACGCTTCGGCATCGACCTGGGCGAAGTGGCCAACGAGCCCTATTTCATGCAGGTCAAACTGAGCCAGCCGATGGAAGCCAGGCAGGCCGCGCGTTTGGCGGACATGAACCTGGACGAATTTCTTTCCCTCAACCCCGGCTTCCAGCGCCGGGTGATCCACACCGACACGCGCGGCGTCATGCTGCTGCCTACCGAACGTGTGGAAACCTTCCAGTTCAATCTGCACCGCCAAGGGGTGGACAAACTCAGCCTGCGCCCCTACGAGGCGAGCAGAGGGGAAAGCGCCAGCAAGATTGCCGCCAAATTCGGTGTGACGCTGGACTGGTTGAAGGTGCACAACCCGGTCAAGCTCTATAGAGGCAAGGTTGCGAAAGCACAAACCCTCCTGGTTCCCACCACGGCGAATGCAGTCGCCAGCCAGAAAACCCAATCCGCCGCCAAGGCAACACGCCCAAGCATGCGCACCCATACCGTGCGCAAGGGCGACACCCTGGATCGGGTCGCCAAGCTCTACAGCGTCCAGGTAACCGACATCCGCCGCTGGAATGAGACCGACGAGCCGCTCAAGCCCGGCGCCACGCTGGAAATTCCGTATTCCGGCTGAGGGTTTCCCAAGAAATACCTTGCCGCACCCACTCCCCCCTTTATCAAAGGGGGGAGTGGGGATTTCTGAGACGGACGCACACGAAAACTTCGCTAAATCCCTTGAAGCCCCTACCCCACGTGTTTTCAACGCCATACGCGTACAGACTCATTACTTAACTATCCGCTGAAACTGGCCATTGACGCCGGCTACCAGCCGCTGTTTTTGCCTCCCCCCTTTCCCCTACCCACGGCATGGCTGAAGCCAACTAAAAGCCCCTGTAACCTGCGCGCTTCCGTCAATCGGCGGACTACTTATTCAAGTGAGGAAACAGCATGAGTGAACCCATCGTGGCGGGAAAAGAACCGATCGAAGCCAACCTGGAGCCGGGCGAATACTGGTGGTGCAGTTGCGGGCGTTCAAAATCCCAACCGTTCTGTGATGGCTCACACGCGGGCACAGACTTCACCCCCACATCATTCAAGGTGGAAGCCGCCGGCCCGGTCTGGCTCTGCGCCTGCAAGCATTCCGCCAACCCGCCCTTCTGCGACGGCGCCCACGAATTGCTGGATTGAACCCAGATTGTCCATTAGCCGGAGGCCCACATGTAGCGCAGGCGTCCCGCCTGCTTCGTCCTTCCGATCAGGCCTACGAGGCAGGCGGGACGCCTGCGCTACAGGCCTGCTTTGGCTAATGGACAATCTCGATTGAACCTCGGTTGAACCCACGCCCCATGAAGCCTTACGCGGAGTCCTGCGAACAAAATCGCGACCCGATCCTGGCCGTCCTGAAAGAGGCCTTCGCCGAGCGGCGGCGGGTATTGGAAATTGCCAGCGGCACCGGCCAGCACGCGGTGTATTTCGGCCAGGCGCTGCCGCATCTGACCTGGCAGACCAGCGAGTTGCCGGAGAACCATGCCGGCATCCAGGCCTGGCTGGATGAAGCGCGACTGGCCAACGTCCTGGCGCCGCTGGCCATCGACGTGAACGCGGCGCAATGGCCGGTCGAATCGGTCGATGCCATTTTCAACGCAAACACCGTGCACATCGTTGCCTGGCCGGCGGTGGAGCGGCTGTTCGCCGGCATCGGGCGGGTCCTGGAAGCGGGTGGCATCGTCTGCCTATATGGGCCGTTCAATTACGGCGGCCAGTTCACTTCCGAGAGCAACGCGCGTTTCGATGTCTGGCTGAAATCGCGCGACCCGAACAGCGGCGTGCGCGATTTCGAGGCACTCGACCGCCTCGCCCAGGCCCAGGGCCTGAGCCTGCTCCAGGATGTGGCCATGCCCAGCAACAACCGCACGTTGATCTGGCGACGCGGTTTTTGACCGTTAAGTTAATCGAGTCCATCGCCGCGATTCCCGCGGCGCAATGGGACGCTCTAGCCGCCGGCACGGGAGCCAACAACCCTTTTCTCCGCCACGCCTTTCTCAGTGCTTTACAGGAAACCGGCTGCGCCAGCCCGGAAACCGGCTGGCATACGCAATTCCTGACGATCTGGCGTAACGAGCAACTGCTAGCCGCCATGCCGCTGTACGGCAAGACGCACTCCTGGGGTGAATTCGTGTTCGACTGGGCCTGGGCGGAGGCCTACCAGCGGCACGGCCTGCGCTATTACCCGAAGTTGCTCGGCGCGGTGCCATTCACGCCAGTGGCGGGGGCCAGATTGCTGGCGGCCACCCCCGAGCTGCGCGCCGAACTGGTCAGCGCCGCCTTGCAACTGGCGCGGGAATCCGACGCCTCCGGGCTGCATGTCCTGTTCCCCACGGAAGGCGAGGCGCTGGAGATGCAACAGCAAGGCATGATGTTGCGCAAAGGCGTGCAATTCCATTGGCGCAATCCCGGCTATGCCGACTTCACCGCTTACCTGGCGGGCATGCGCCACGACAAGCGCAAGCGCATCCAGCAGGAACGGCGCAAGGTTCGCGATGCCGGCATCCAGTTCGAGCATCTGCGCGGGGAACAGATCACGGCCGCGCACTGGCAACATTTCCAGCGTTGTTACGCGCAGACACATCAACAATTCAATTCGCCGCAGGCCCTGACGCTGGCGTTCTTCCAGCGCATCGGCGCGACCATGCCGCAACACCTGTTGCTCATCATCGCCCTGCGCGACGGCCAGCCCATCGCCGCCGCCCTCAACTTTTACGACGAGCACGCCCTCTATGGCCGCTCCTGGGGCACCCTGGAATATCACCCCGGTCTGCACTTCGAGACCTGCTACTACCAGGCCATCGAGTTCTGCATCGCCAACCAGATCGCCACCTTCGAGGGCGGCGCCCAGGGCGAACACAAACTCTCACGCGGCTTCCTGCCGGTCACCACCTGGTCGGCGCACTGGCTGGCCCACCCACGCTTCGTCAGCGCCGTGGAAGACTATTTGCGCCGCGAAGCAGGTGGCATCGAGCTTTATATGGATGAACTGAACGAACGTAACCCGTTCACCAGAAGCAACTGAACCGCGCCGGCAATACAATGCCGCGACGATACTCACCGTCGCGACCCCGCCCCCGCATCCATGACCCCCGCCCTCCAGCAAGCCCTCACCCAGGTCAACCGCGTCGTTCTCGGCAAGGAAAACCAGGTGCGCCTGTGCATGGCCTGCCTGCTGGCGCGCGGGCATCTACTCATTGAAGACGCCCCCGGTGTCGGCAAGACCACGCTGGCGCATGCCCTCGCCCGCACACTGGGCCTGGACTTCCACCGCATCCAGTTCACCAGCGACCTGCTTCCGGCCGACATCCTCGGCGCGGCGATCTATGACCGGGAAAGCGCCCAGTTCAGCTTTCATCCCGGCCCGATCTTCGCCCAGGTCATCCTCGCCGACGAAATCAATCGCGCCAGCCCGAAGGCGCAAAGCGCCCTGCTGGAAGCAATGGAAGAAGACCAGGTCAGCATCGAGGGCGAAACCCGCCCCCTGCCCTCCCCCTTCTTCGTCATCGCCACCCAGAACCCCAGCGACCAGGCCGGCGCTTTCCCCCTGCCGGATTCGCAACTCGACCGTTTCCTCATGCGCATCCGCCTCGGCTACCCCGACCACGCCGCCGAACGCGCCTTGCTCCAGGGCCAGGACCGGCGCGACGTGCTGGCGAATCTGCCGGCCATCCTGAACCCGGCGGATTTCACTCGCCTGCAACAGGAAGTGCAGGCGGTGCATGTCGCGGATGCCCTGCTCGACTACCTGCAAGCCCTGCTCGCCGCCAGCCGCGGCGACAGCCGCTTCGCCGCCGGCCTCTCCCCGCGCGCCGGCCTCGGCTTCCTCCGAGCCACGCAAGCCTGGGCCTACCTGCAAGGCCGCGCCTTCGCGCAACCCGAGGACGTGCGCGCGGTACTGCCGGCCCTGGTGCCGCACCGCCTATTCCCCACCGTCGGCCTCACCAACCCGGCCGACGACTGGGCCGCGCGGATACTGCTGGAAGTGGCGATTCCCTGAACGGGCCGCTACCGCCGCCACCATTGGACAGACTTCTCGGTATCGCCCCCCCATCAGGGTTGATGCAGTGCCGGCATAACAGCCGGCTGGTAGCCGGCGCTACCGAATAGGTAAGGCGGATTAGCGCGCTATCGCGGCCGCTTGCCGCGCGGGCCTGAAGGCTTTACCGGGCGGCGCGACTCCGGCTTGGTCCGGGCAGCGGGCCGGGGTGGCCGGTGTTCTCCGGCGGGGGTGGCGCTTTCGAAGCGGCGGCCGGTGCCGGCCGGCTGGAAGGTTGGAATCAGGTGCTTCTTGCCGTTGCCGATCAAGTCGGCGCGGCCCATCGCTTGCAGGGCATCGCGCAGCAGCGGCCAGTTTTCCGCGTCGTGGTAGCGCAGGAAAGCCTTGTGCAGTTTGCGCGTGCGTCCGGCGCGGACGACCGATACGGCCGAGGTTTTGTTATCGCCGCCGCCCAGTACCTTTTTCAGCGGGTTGCGCTCGGTGTGATACATGGTGGTGGCCAGCGCCATCGGCGTCGGCAGGAAAGTCTGTACCTGGTCCAAACGGAAGTTGTTGTGCTTCAGCCAGAGCGCCAGGTTGAGCATGTCTTCATCGGTGGTGCCGGGGTGGGCGGCGATGAAGTAGGGAATCAGGTACTGCTCCTTGCCGGCCTCTTTCGAGAAGCGCTCGAACATCAGTTTGAAGCGGTCGTAGGCGGCGATGCCCGGCTTCATCATGTGGTTGAGCGGGCCTTCCTCGGTGTGTTCCGGGGCGATCTTGAGATAGCCGCCGACATGGTGGGTGACCAGTTCCTTTACATATTCCGGCGAGCGCAACGCCAGGTCGTAACGCACCCCGGAACTGATGAGGATCTTCTTGATGCCGGGCAGCGCGCGCGCCTTGCGGTAGAGCTGCACCAGCGGCCCGTGGTCGGTGCCCATGTTCTCGCAGATGTCCGGGAACACGCAGCTCAAACGACGGCAGGCGGATTCGATGACCGGGTCTTTGCAGGCCAGGCGATACATATTGGCGGTGGGACCGCCGAGGTCGGAAATCACCCCGGTGAAGCCGGGCGTCTTGTCGCGGATGGCTTCGATTTCGTTGAGGATGGATTCCTCGGAGCGGCTCTGGATGATGCGGCCCTCATGCTCGGTGATGGAACAGAAGGTACAGCCGCCGAAGCAGCCACGCATGATGTTGATCGAGAAACGGATCATCTCCCAGGCGGGAATCTTCGCCTCGCCATAGACCGGATGCGGCGCCCGCGCGTAGGGCATGTCGTAGACGCGGTCGAGTTCCTCGGTGGCCAGCGGCAACGGCGGCGGGTTCAGCCAGACATCGCGCTCGCCGTGCGCCTGCACCAGGGCGCGAGCATTGCCGGGGTTGGATTCGAGATGCAGCATGCGCGAGGCATGCGCGTAGAGCACCGGGTTCTTCTCCACCAGGTCATAGGCGGGGATGCGCAGCACCGTGTGGGCACGGGCGGCCTGGCGTGCCTTGCGGCGTGCCTCACCGGTGAGATCGTGTAACGGGTATGTGCCCCCCCCTTTACCAAAGGGGGGTTGGGGGGGATTTGCCGTTGCCGCGACGGTCGAAGAAATCCCCCCCGGCCCCCCTTTTTCAAAGGGGGGAGTGGTCACAGCATAAGGATCAGGATGCGGATCGACGCGGCCAAGTATTTCCAATTGCGTCGAGTCGATCTCCGCCCATTCCTCGCTGGGCTTCCAGCCGAACGGCGCCATGAACGCCGTGCCGCGCAGATCGCGAATGTCGGAGATGGCCTCGCCCGCCGCCAGGCGATGGGTCAGCGCCACCAGCGCCCGTTCCGCGTTGCCGAACATGAGCATGTCGGCCTTGGAGTCGGCCAGCACCGAGCGACGCACCTTGTCCGACCAATAGTCGTAATGCGCGATGCGGCGCAGGCTCGCCTCGATGCCGCCGATCACCACGTTCACCCCGGAATAAGCCTCGCGGCAACGCTGTGAATAGGCCACCACGGCGCGATCCGGGCGCTTGTTGGGCTCGGCGTTGGCGGTATAGGCGTCGTCGGAACGGATACGCCGATCCGAGGTATAGCGATTCACCATCGAATCCATGTTCCCCGCCGTCACCCCGTAATACAGATTCGGCCGCCCCAACGCGCGGAAAGGCTCGGCCGATTTCCAGTCCGGCTGGCTGATGATGCCGACGCGGAAGCCCTGCGCCTCCAGCAGCCGCCCCACCAGCGCCATGCCGAAACTGGGATGGTCGATATAGGCATCGCCGGTCACCAGGATGACATCGCAACTGTCCCAACCCAGCGCGTCCATTTCCTTGCGCGACATCGGCAGAAACGGTGCCACGCCGAAGCGTTTGGCCCAGAAGGGACGATGGGAGAAGAGAGGTTTTGCGGTATCCAAGGGAGTCCGTGCGGAAGAAAGCCAAAGCGTCATTAATGGGATGTTGCCACGGGATGCAGACTGACCGCGTGGCTACGCGGGGGCGCCAATTCAAGCACACCCTGGCCCGGGAAGACGAAATAATGCATGAGCAGTCGACATCTATTGCCCCGCATGTAAGCCATACGTAACAAGGCCTTGCGGACCAGACTGTGGAATGCGCTACCCTGCGCCGTGTTCCCGATTAACGCCCACCCATGACCTCTTTTTCCCTGACCGCTCGCATCAGCCTGTTGTTTGCCGCCGCCGCCGCCTTGGTGCTGCTGGTGGTGGGATTGTTCGTGGCGCGGGCGGTGGAGCGCCACTTCGTCGAGATCGACCATCATGAACTCGCCGGCAAGCTGGATCTGGTGCGCAACCTGTTGACCCAAGGCAGTCAGGAAACCCTGCCGCGACGGCTGCACGACGCCCTGGTCGGGCATCACGGCCTGGTGCTGGCGTTGGCCGGGCCGGCGGGCACCCTGCTCTATGCCAGCGCCGATATCGACGACCCGGAGGCGCTGATCGCCGAGCCGCCCGGTCTGGCACTGTGGAAAGTGAATGCACGCGACATGCGCGGGCTGCGGGCGACGATCCCGGCCGCGGGTGGCGACTACGCGGTGGCCATCGCCCAGGGTATCGAGCACCACCAGCAATTCATGGCCGAGTTTCGTCATCTCCTTGCGCTGGCCATCGGCCTTGCCGCCCTGCTGACCGCCGCGCTCGGCTGGGCCGCGACCCGCGCCGGCCTGCGCCCGTTGCGGGAGGTGACCGCGCTGGCGGCGGGGCTGTCCGCCAGCCGCCTCGGCGAACGCCTGCCCGAGACGCGGGTGCCGGCGGAAATCGAGGCCCTGGTGGCCGCTTTCAACGCCATGCTGGCACGGCTGGAAGATTCCTTCCGACGTTTGTCCGAGTTCTCTTCCGACATCGCCCATGAGTTGCGCACGCCGGTCAGCAACCTGATGACCGAAACCCAGGTGGCGCTGACACGCGCCCGCGGCGCCGAGGAATACCGCGAGGTGCTGGGCTCCAATCTGGAGGAATACGAGCGCCTGGCGCGCATGATCGGCGACATGCTGTTTCTGGCTCAGGCCGACAACCGCCTGCTGGTGCCGAAGCGAGAGGAAATCGAACTGGCCGACGAGGTGGCGCGGCTGCTCGAATTCTTCGAGGCGCTGGCCGCCGACCGCCAGGTGCGATTGGTCGCCAGCGGCGCCGCGCGCGTAGTCGGCGACCGCGCGATGTTGCGGCGGGCATTGGCCAATCTGCTGTCCAACGCCATACGCCATACCCCGGCCGGGGGCGAAATCGCCGTGCGGCTGTCGCTGGCCGAGCATCTGGCAAGCATCGCCATGGAAAACCCGGGCGCCGGGATTCCCCCGGAAGCCCTGCCACGCCTGTTCGACCGTTTCTACACCGGCGACCCCGCGCGGCGCGGCAGCGGCGAAGGTGCCGGCCTCGGGCTGGCCATCGCCCGCTCCATCGCCCAGATGCACGGCGGCGACATCAGCGCGCGGAGTAAAAACGGCATGACCTGTTTCACGCTGACGCTGGCGCTGGAATGAGCCCGCGGCAGGTGTTGGCCTGAGTCGGCGCCCTGGAAATACCCTCCAACCGCTTGATTCCGTGGGGTGCGCCGCGCGCACTGCGCCACTCGAATGGCGCGCGCGGCGCACCCCACATGTTTTTCCCGGCGCGATTCGCGGCACCGGGCCAAGGACTTCGCGCTCAAGTTTTTTTATCAGCACGCCGCTAAGCGGATAGTCCGGTCTCAAATTACAAAACCATGTCCGCCATCACGCATCTGCTGGTTGCCGAAGATGATCCGATCAGCCTGGAAATTCTTCTGGAGAATCTCTCCGACGCCGGCTATGCGGTCGATAGCGCGGTAGAGGGTGACACGGCCTGGGCCTTGCTGGCGGCCAATCCGGAGCGTTACCACGCCATCCTGCTCGACCGCATGATGCCGGGTATAGACGGTATCGAAGTGTTGCGGCGGATCAAGGCGGACGCCGCGCTTTCCCACACCCCGGTGATCATGCAGAGCGGCCTGATTCAGCCCGAGGAAGTGCTCGAAGGGCTGCGCGGCGGCGCCTACTACTACCTCACCAAGCCATTCGCCGCGGCCACCCTGCTGGCCATCGTCGAAACCGCCGTGCGCGACTTTCGCCACACCCTGGAAATTCGCGATGAAGCCCGCAAGGCGGCGCGCACACTGATTCACCTGGAACATGCCGCATTTACCTTTCGCACCCCGGACGAGGCGCGCGCCATCGCCTCCCTGCTCGCCAACGCCTGTCCGGATAGCGAAAAAGTCGCGCTGGGCTTGTCCGAACTCATGCTCAACGCGATAGAGCACGGCAACCTGGGCATCACCTACCAGGAGAAATCGCAACTTATCGCCGCGGGTGACCTGGATGAGGAAATCACCCGGCGCCTGGCCGATTTAATCTGGGGCGAACGCCGCGCGCGCATCGAATTTGAACGCGGCGAGCGGGAAATTCGCTTTCTGCTGCGCGATCAGGGTGCCGGTTTCGAGTGGCTGGATTTCCTGGAAATGCGCCCGGAACGCGCCTTCGACACACACGGACGCGGCATTGCGATGGCGAAGCTGTTGAGCTTCGACCACCTGGACTATCACGGCTGCGGCAATGAACTGGAGGCCACGGTCAGGCTCGCGCCCCGATAACACGCCATGCTCTCATGAGACCCCTCTTGGTTCCGCTCGCCACCGCCCTCTCCGGTTTCCCGAATATCGCGCTGGCCGCTTACAGCACGCCACAGCCGGGATACCTGATTCTGTGCGGTGGGTTTGTGGCGGCACTGGTGTTCTTCATCCTGCACCAGCGGCGCGGCATCCAGTCGCTGAACGAGCGGGAAGCACAACTGCGCGAAAGCGAGGCCAGTTACCGGGGTTTGTTCAACAGCGTCAGCGAGGCCATCTACATTCTCGATGGCAACGGATGTTTTCTCGACATCAATCTCGGCGCCGAGCGCATGTACGGCTATCGCCGCGAGGAACTGATCGGGCTCACCCCGGCGGATGTCGCGGCGCCCGGCCGCAACGATCTTGAGCGGATGCGGGAGCAGCTTCGCCTGGCGCTGGCCGGCACGCCGCGGCAGTTCGAATTCTGGGGTCGGCGTAAAAACGGCGAGGACTTTCCGAAACAGGTCTGGCTCAACCGGGGCCGTTACTTCGGCCGTGATGTGGTGATCGCCATGGCCACCGACATCAGCGAACGAAAACGGATCGATGAGGAATTGCGGGTCAGCCGGGAACGCCTGAAATACGCCCTGCAAGGCGCCAATGACGGCCTCTGGGACTGGAATCTCGAAACCAATGCCGTCTATTACTCGCCACGCTGGAAATCCATGCTCGGCTACCGCCCGGATGAACTGGAAGATACCCTGGCCACCTGGGCGAACCTGGTCGAACCGGAGTCACGCGACGCCGCGCTGGGGCAGGTTCACGCCTATCTGGACGGCAAGCTGGACAAATACGAAAGCGAATTCCGCATGCGCCACAAGGATGGCCACTGGGTGGAGGTTCTCGCGCGCGCCTGCCTGGCCGTCGATGCCGACGGGGTGGTATTGCAACCGCGCCGCTTGGTGGGCACGCATGTCGACATCTCCGCGCGCAAGCAATCGGAAACAGAACTGCGCCGTTCCAATGCTGAACTCGAACAGTTCGCCTACGCCATCTCGCACGACATGCGGCAGCCCCTGCGCATGATCGCCAGCTATCAGCAACTTCTGGAAAAAGCCCTGCGCGACAAACTCGACGAGGAAACCCGCGAGTACCTGCATTTCGCCACCGATGGCGCCAAGCGCCTGGACCAGATGCTGGTGGCGTTGCTGGAGTACTCGCGGGTCGGGCGCAAAACCGAGCCGCTGGGCTGGATCGCCAGCCGCGAAGCGGTGGACGAAGCCATGCTGTTCCTGAAGCCGGCCATCGACGAGGCCGGAGCGCGGATCGAAATCAGCGGCGACTGGCCGCGTATCCATGCCAGCCGCGATGAACTGGTTCGCCTGTTCCAGAACCTGATCGGCAACGCCGTGAAATACCGCCAGGCGGAGCGCGCGCCGGAAATCGAAGTCATCGGCGACGATAGTAATGGCGACTGGAGAGTACGCATCCGCGACAACGGCATCGGCATCGACCCGTCCCAGATACCGCGCCTGTTCCAGGTGTTCCAGCGATTGCAGGCGCGCGCCCGATACGAGGGTGCCGGAATCGGCCTGGCGCTGTGCCGCAAGATCGTCGAACACCATGGCGGCCACATCCACGCCGAATCGGCGGGCGAAGGCCAGGGCAGCACGTTTGTCTTCGATTTGCCGCTTTCCGCCTCTCCCCCATTGGGGTACCGAAGGGCAGAGACTTCATCAGAGGAACCGGCGGAGAAGGAACCCGTGCCGCCAAATCAACCCGTGTTCCCTCTCCCCGGCCCTCCCCCGGGGGGGGAGGGAGACAACCTCAGGAGCCCCCGCATGAAGCATCTGCTGGCCTTCCTCGCCCTCGCCCTGTTCGGTGCCTTCGCCCATGCCGCCGACACCTATTCATTCGGCGTACTGTCGCAGCGCAGCGCGGTGCTCACCGCGCAGTACTGGAATCCGATCCTGGATTACGTCGGACGCAAATCCGGGGTCAATCTCCTGCTCAAGGTGGCGCGCACGGCGCCGGAATCCCATGACGCCACCGAGCGCGGCGAATACGATTTCATCTACTCCAACCACATCTTCCAACCCAAGATGGCGGTGGCCAATTACCAGGTGATCCTGCGCCCACGCGACGAAGCCATCACCGGCCAGATCGTTACCCTGGAGGACAGCCCGATCCGCTCCTTGAAAGAACTGCAAGGCATGGAAGTCGGTTTCCCCTCGCTCGCCGCCTTCGTCGGTTATGCCGTGCCCATGGACCAGCTTCTGCGCCTGGGCATCGGCGTCACCCCGGTATTCGGCGGCAACCAGGAAGGCATCATGGGCCAACTCAAGGCCGGCAAGGTGATCGCGGCCAGCGTCAACAGCCAGGTCATGCGCGCCTTTGCCGCGCGCGAAAACATGAAATACCGCGTGATTTGGGAATCCGTGCCCTTCCACAACCTGCCCATCGCGGTGCACCCGCGCGTGCCCAGGGAGGTGACCAACGCCGTGCGCATGATCATCGACGGCATGGAACATGACGCGGAAGGGCGCAAGGTGCTGGAGGCCAGCGCCCAGGTCATCGCGCAGAAACCGCCCTACGGCTTCCAGTCCTCCTCGCCCGCCGACTACCGTAGTTACACCGAGTTCTACCGAAACACCCTGGTGAAGGACATCAAGTGAAGGCTGCCCATGTAGCGCCGGCATCCT
The DNA here is from genome assembly GCA_028714875.1 of Gallionellaceae bacterium. Classification (GTDB taxonomy): domain Bacteria; phylum Pseudomonadota; class Gammaproteobacteria; order Burkholderiales; family Thiobacillaceae; genus PFJX01. The sequence continues at coordinate 165,719 of JAQTLN010000005.1, read as the reverse complement.
TGCCGGCGTCTTTTACAAAGCCGGCTGGAAGCCGGCGCTACAGATGAACGCCGTTTGGAAACGCCTGCCCTTCCTGGCCCGCCTGCTGGTTACCGCGAGCATCGCCTTGCTGGTGGCGGGCAGCGCCATGTTGCTGGTATCGGCGCGGCAGGAGGCGCGTGACGCGCGAGCGGATCTGGCGGCGGAACTGGCCAATGAACTGGAAACTCTGCCGGCATCGCTGGCGGAGGTCGTGGTGATCGGCGACTTCGCCACGCTTCAGCAATCCCTTGATCGCTTCGTCGTTCGCCGCCATGTGTTGCGCGCCGAGTATCACGACCAGACTGGCGCCACGCTGCGCAGCCAGGACGCCGCCCTGCCCTCGCTCAGCCCACGCTGGTTTGTCGATGCCCTGGAATTCCGCAATATCTCGGGCCGGACCCAGGTCAACGTGGGCGGTCGAATCTATGGCGAACTGAATCTGACCATGACCGCGCGGGACCAGGCCAACCGCGCCTGGAAACGTCTGCTGCACCACCTGTCCATTCTGCTGCTGGCCGTTTCCCTGGATTTTCTCGGCATCTGGCTGGTGCTGCGCAACGGCCTGGCGCCGCTCAAACACCTGGAACAGGGTGCCGACGCGCTTGCCCGTGGCCATCTGGACACCCGTTTGGAAAGCGAAGGCAGCCCGGAATTACGGCATCTCATTGCCGTGTTCAACCGCATGGCCGAAGCCACACAACATGCCCAGGAAAACCTCGCGCGCAGCAACGCCGAACTGCAACGTTTCGCGGAAGTCGCCGCCCACCACTTGCAGGAACCGGCGCGCCGGCTGAACAGCTATGCCCAGCGCCTGCGCGGAACACTCTCGCATCAGCAACTGGACGAGGATTCGCGCGCGTCCCTGGAATTCATCCAGCAACAGGCGAAACGCCAGCAATCCCTGGTGCGCGATGTGCAACGCTATCTGGCCGCCGGACAGGCGCGCGGTGAACTCGGGGAGAGTGACAGCGATGCGGTGCTGCGCGGGGTACTCGCCAGCCTGGGAGATCGGATCGAGCAAACCGGCGCGCGGATCAGCGTGGCGCCGCTCCCCCGGGTTGAGCTGGACCCGCCCCGACTGACGGAATTGTTCACCCAGTTGCTGGAAAATGCCTTGCGCCAATCCCGGGCCGACCGCCCGCTGGAAATCACGCTGCGGAGCGAGTTGCCCGGCCAGCGCAAAGGCATGACGCGGTTCCAGATTTCCGACAATGGCGGCGGCATCGCCCCGGAATACCGCGAGCGGGTGTTTCGCGTGTTCGAGCGCCTCTCCTCGAACGGCGAGGGCACCGGCGTCGGCCTCGCCATCGTTCGTCGAACCGTGGAAAGCGTGGGCGGCCGAGTCTGGATCGAGGAAACGCCGGGGGACGGCTGCGCGGTAAACTTCGAACTGCCCACGGGAGGAAGCACATGAACGCCGCAAAACCCTTTGTCGTGCTGCTTGTGGAAGACGAACCGGCCGATGCCCATCTGGTCAGGATCGCGTTGCGCGAAAACCGTTTGCTGGTCGATCTGCATGTCGCCGGCGATGGTGTCGAGGCGCTGCAATTCTTGCGTCACCAGGAACCGTTCGGAGAGACGCCCCGCCCCGATCTGATCCTGCTCGACCTCAATATGCCGCGTATGGATGGACGCGAGTTCCTCGCCGTCATCAAGAACGACCCGGCTCTCTCCAAGATTCCGGTGGTGGTGCTGACCACGTCCGACGTGGAGCGTGACGTGGTGGCCTCCTACAAGCTGTGCGCGGCCAGCTACATCACCAAGCCGGTGGACATGGAGCAATTCATGGCCGCCATCCGCGGCCTGAGCGATTACTGGTTCGCGCTGGTGCGCCTGCCCGAGAAAGGGTCATGAAACAGCCGCTGCGCATCCTGCTGATCGAGGACGACCCCGGCGATGCCGGCCTGATCGGGGCTTATCTGCGCCCGGTGCGTTTCTCCGGCCTGGCGCCGCGGATCGTGGTCGCCACCTCGCTCGGCGAAGCGCGCGGCCTGCTCCTGGAAGTCGTGCCGGACCTGATATTGCTCGACCTCGCCCTGCCCGATTCCGCCGGACTGGCCACGGTAACGACCGTGCATGGTCTGGCGCCGGGCACCCCCATTGTGGTGCTCTCCGGGCATCGCGATGCCGAGTTCGAGGCCGATGTTCTGGAAGCGGGCGCCCAGGATTACCTGGTCAAGGGCGAGTTCGACTCCGCGCACATCGGCCGCGCGATTCGCCATGCCCGCACCCGCGCACGCCTGGAAGCCCGCCTGAAATTGCAGGATGCCGCGCTGCGCGCGGTCGCCCACGGCATCGTCATCACCGGCGCCGACGCCACCATTCAATGGGCCAACCCGGCCTTCAGCCAGATGACGGGGTACAGCCTGGCGGAATCGCTCGGCCACAAGCCCAAGGATCTGATCCATTCCGGCCTCAACGACGCCGCTCTCTACGAAAGCCTCTGGCGCACCATCATGGCCGGCCAGGTCTGGCGTGGCGAGTTGGTCAACAAGCGCAAGGACGGCAGTCTTTACGACGAGGAACTCGCCATCACCCCGGTGCGCGATGCGCAAGGAGTGATTCAGCATTTCGTCGCTTTCAAACAGGACATCAGCGAGCGCAAGGCCAGCGAGGAGAAAATCCGCCAACTCGCGTTCTATGACGCCCTCACCAACCTGCCCAATCGCCGCATGCTGCTGGATCGTCTCCAGCAGGCGCTGGCTGTCTGTGGCCGTAGCCATCACGTCGGCGCGTTGCTGTTCATCGATCTGGACGACTTCAAGGGACTCAACGATACCCTCGGCCACGACATCGGCGACCTGCTGCTGATCCAGGTCGCGCGGCGTCTGGCGGAGTGCGTGCGCGAGGGAGATACCGTTTCCCGCCTGGGTGGCGACGAATTCGTGGTGATGCTGGAAGACCTCAGCGGCAACCTGGAGGAAGCCGCGCTGCAAGCAGAAGGCGTCGGCGAAAAGATCATCGCCGCGCTGAATCGTCCCTATGACCTGAACGGCAACGAACAGCACAGCACCCCCAGCATCGGCATCACGCTGTTCGACGACTCACACGACAGCATCGACGACCTGTTGAAACGCGCCGATCTGGCCATGTACCAGGCCAAGGAAGCCGGCCGCAACACCCTGCGCTTCTTCGACCACGCCATGCAGGCACGGGTCGAGGCGCGCGCCATGCTGGAAGCGGAACTGCGCCGCGCGCTGCGCGACAACCAGTTTCAACTGCACTACCAGCCGCAGGTCGACGCCGGCGGCCGGGTGACGGGAGCGGAAGCACTGCTGCGCTGGAACCACCCGCAACGGGGCTTGGTCACGCCGGGTGAATTCATCACTTTGGCCGAGGAGTCCGGCCTCATCGTCAGTCTGGGCCACTGGGTGCTGGAGGAAGCCTGCCGGCAATTGACGCACTGGGGAGCAAGCCCCAGCCATGTCCACCTGACCCTGGCCGTGAACGTCAGCGCGCGCCAGTTCCGCCATCCAGACTTTGTCGACCAGGTGCTGGCGGTGGTCGAGCACACCCGCGCCAACCCGCTGCGGCTGAAACTGGAACTCACGGAAAGCCTGCTGCTGGACAACGTGGAGGCCACGGCGGAAAAGATGGCTGCCCTGAAAGCCCACGGCATCGGCTTCGCGCTCGACGACTTCGGCACCGGCTATTCCTCGCTGACCTATCTCAAGCGCCTGCCGCTGGACCAACTCAAGATCGATCGTTCCTTCGTGCGGGACGTCCTCAGCAAACCCAACGACGCCGCCATTGCCCGCGGCATCATCGCCCTCGGTCTGAGCCTGGGTCTGCCAGTCATCGCCGAGGGCGTGGAAACCATGCAACAACGTGACTTCCTGGTCAGCCACGGCTGCGTCAACTTTCAGGGTTATTTGTTCGGCAAACCAATGCCGGCCGGGGAGTTTCCCGGTTGATTCCCTGGGATGCGCCGCGCGCGCTATCGCGGCGGTTCGTTGGCGCTTCAGCGCTTATGAATCCGGCGTCCCCCTGGCGAGAGCACGCCGCGCTTTGCACAACGATTACCGCGATTGCCAGCCGCGTAGCGTCTCCAGCGCGGCATGAAAGTCGTAGTCCTCCGCCTGCTGGCGAAGTCGCGCCAGGGTTTCGCCGGGCAGGACTTGCGTCAGCAGGGACAGGGTTTCGTGAAGGACGGAGATGGCTTGCATATCGTCGGCGGCCAACAATTCCTCCAGGTGGGCGAGCGCCGCGCGCGTATCGTCTGGCGTGCCGGCGGCGGTGCCGGTGTGAGCATCTTCCTCGGGAATAACCGCAAGCACGTCCAGCGCGAGCGCCACCAACGCCTGCTCCAGATTTGCGATCCGGTCGGCCAGGTTGGCGAGGGAGGCGCCATTCGCTTCGGCATCATGCATCGCCACCTCCAGTGCGGCGGCCAGGTTTTGCAAGTGTGTCGCGCCCAGCGCGCCGGCCGCGCCCTTGAGCGAGTGCGCGATGCGGCGGGCCGATTCCTGATCGCCGGCTTCGTATCGGCTCCGCAACAGCTTCATGTCGTCTCTGTGGGCAAGCACGAACTGGCGCAGCAATCGGGCATAGCGGGGCAGCTTTCCACGCACGCCGCGCAGGCCGGCGGCCACATCCAGTCCATCAATAGCGACCAAGGCGGCGTGCAGAACGTCATCCATGGGGGGCGCGTCTGACTCGGGAGTCGGGTGAAGTGCTTTGCCTCGCTCCGGCAACCATTTGGCGAGCGCGGCGAACAGCGCTTCCGGGTCGACCGGCTTGGGCACCAGATCGTTCATGCCGGCTTCCAGGCACTGATTCTGTTCCTCGACGAACACGCTGGCGGTCATCGCCAGAATCGGGGTGGCGGCGTGGCCCGGCAGGCGGCGGATAGCGGCGGTGGCGGCCAGGCCATCCATCACCGGCATTTGCACATCCATCAGGATCAGCTCGTAATCATGGCCGCGTGCTTTATCCACGGCTTCGCGTCCATCCCTGGCCAGGTCGGCGCGGATGCCGACATCCCGCAGGAGGTCGAGCGCGACTTCCTGGTTGATCAGGTTGTCTTCCACCAGCAACACGCGGCGGCCACGCAGCGTGGCGAGCAGTCCGCCGGCCGTCGCCGGCGTCGACTGCCCAACGACCAGGGTATCGGCGGGCGCCTTGCCGCGACACAGGCGGGCGGTGAACCAGAACGTGCTGCCCTGCCCGGGCTGGCTCTCGGCACCCGCCTGGCCTCCCAGCAACTGTGCCAGGCGGCGGCTGATCGCCAGCCCCAGGCCGGTGCCGCCGTATTTACGCGTGGTGGAACTGTCGGCCTGCTCGAAAGACTGGAACAGCCGCGACAGGCGGTCAGCGGGTATACCGATGCCGCTGTCCTCCACCTCGAAGCGCAACAGAAAATCCGCTTCGGCTTCTTCCAGCAAGCGCGCGCGCAGGGTGATCCGGCCCTGCTCGGTGAACTTCACCGCGTTGGAGAGGTAGTTGAGCAGCACCTGGGAAAGCCGGGTGGGGTCGCCGCGCAGGACGCCGGACAGCGCCGGGTCGATCTCCCGGAGCAAGACGAGGCCCTTCTCGCGCAATCGGTCTTCCACCAGGTGGGTTACGCCGTCCAATACCCGCTCCAGGGTGAAATCGGTACTCTCCAGCGTGAGCTTGCCGGCCTCGATTTTCGAAAAATCCAGGATGTCGTTGATGATGCCCAACAAATGTTTTGCCGCCGCCGACACCTTGGCCAGACGTGATTGCTGGCCGGCATCGCGCGCGTCGCGCCGCAGGAGATAGGTGAGGCCGACAATGGCGTTCATCGGCGTGCGGATTTCATGACTCATGTTGGCCAGGAACGCGCTCTTTGCCTTGTTCGCCGCCTCGGCGGCGGTCATCGCGCTGGCCAATTCCGCCGTGCGCCGCGCGACCTGGTCTTCGAGGTGATGGCGGTAACGCGCCAATTCGTCGAGATTGCGTTTTTCCTGGGTGATGTCCTGGAAGGCGGTCACCACACCCTGAATCTGTCCCGCCGCATCGACGATGGGTTGCGCATTGAGGTTGACCGGGAAGCCCTCACCGTTTTTGCGGAAATACCATTCCTCTCCGGAGTAGGGAAGTCCGCTTTGCAGCGTGGAGAAGATCGGGCATTCCTGGCGATCATAGGCACGGCCATCGGCATGGTGGTGGTGGGTGATGGTGTGCAGGTCGCGACCCAGGGCTTCCTCGCGCGCAAACCCCAGGCTGGCTAGCGCGGTGGCATTGATGAAGGTGATATTGCCCAGTTGGTCGATACCGATCACCCCCTCGCCCAGGCTTTCCAGGAGCGCATCGCGCAGCGCCAGGCGTTCGGCTTCCGCCAGCGCGGCGCGCAGACGGCGGTTGACCCGGCGCATGGCGACCAGGGCCACAGCCGCCACCAACAGCGCTGCCAGCGCGGCCATCACCCAGTGCGAATAGCGTTCGATGAACATGGAGAAGGTGAACTGATAATCCGGGTGTACCCGCAGCTTCACCATGATGGTTTCGATCCGGCTGTAGTCACCGGCCGGCGCGAAGCCGAAGAATTTGCCCGTCCGCGCCACCTCGCTGTTCGGATCAAGTTCGAACAAGGCGTGCACCACCTGCTTGGTGAACCAGCCGGGTACCCCGCTAGTCGCCGAGAACGGCCACTCCGGATAGAGATCGGTGGAGAGCAGTTGCGGGAATTTCGGCGTCTCCGCCTGTTTCAATATTCGTATCTGGCCGGGTTTGAGCTTGCCTTCCTTGAGCAACGCCTCGATCACACCGGTGCGCACGAAGCCGGCGTCGGCATGGCCGGCGAGGACGTCGAACACCACCCGGTCATGCGGCATGCCGGTGAATTGCAGATCGCGGATGTCGCTCATGATATCCACGCCTTCATGCAGCAAGGCCCAGCGCTGCATCAGGTAACCGCCCAGCGATTCTTCGCTGGGCGAGGCGATCCGCTTGCCTTTCAGGTCAGAGAATGTTTTCAGATCCGGGCGATCCGCCCTGACCACGATGACTCCGCCAAACTGGCTGACCGGGAAGTCCCCCGCCATCGGCATCAGGGTCGCCTGCGCGGTCAGGCCGTAACGCGAGCGCAGCAAGACGTAGTGTTCGGGATTGGTCAACACCATATCCAGTTCATGTCGCGCCACCGCCTGATCGAGATCCGGGTAGTACAAGGGCACGACGCGGAACCGGTAGCCGGGAATGCGCTGGCTCAGATAATCCGCGAGTGGCTTCCATTGCGCGGTGGTGTGCTCTATGGAGCGGAACGACAGCACGCCCAGGCGCACATCCTGGAGCACGGGCTCTCCGGCCCAGGCGGGGATGCATAGCAACAGGAGCAGGTTGGGCAAAGCGTAGCGTGCCCAACCTACGAGGGTTGCCCAACTCATGATTGCATTCACCTCGCTTCTCCCGCCCGGCTTCTCGCCGCGCGCAGGGTGTCCAGCGCGGCCTGGAAGTCATAGTTCTCGACCTGCCGGGTCAGGCGGACCAGCGCTTCGGCCGGAAAAACGTGGGCCAGGCCGGGCAAGGCGGCGCGCAGGGCATCGCCGGCGCCCAGATCGTCTTCATGCAACAGCCGTTCCAGACGGGCGAGCGCTTCACCCGATACGGCGACGGCCACGGATTCCGGCTCCGCTTCGGACAAGGCGATGCGCAGGGCGGCGACCAGTTCCAGGTATTTGGCCTCCACCAGCGTGGCCAGGCGCTCGATTTCCGTCGGCGCGGCGCCATCACGAATGGCGGCCTCCAGATTGGCGGACAGGGCTTGCACCGTGACCGCGCCCAGGGCCCCGGACGCGCCTTTGAGCGAGTGGGCGATACGCCTCGCCTCCTCCTGGTCTCCCACCACTTGTCGCGCGCGCAAACGGGCCATGTCGTCGCGGTGGCTGTCCATGTAGAGGCGCAACAGGCGGATGTAACTGGCCCTTTTGCCGCGCACGCTCTTCAAGCCGGCATGGGCATCCAGCCCGGCGATCTCCAGCGGGGCATCCCGCTCGGCGTCCGCGAGCGGCGGGTTGGCGGCGGCGGAGACGGGCGGCGGGGGCGAGCCATCGCGCCTTTCCGGCAGCCATTTGAGCAGGGCGGCGTAGAGCGCCTCCGGGTCCACCGGCTTGGCGACGTGGTCGTCCATACCGGCATCCAGACATTGCTGACGGTCTTCGGCAAAGGCGCTGGCGGTCATCGCCAGGATCGGCGTGCGCTCGCGCCCCGACAGCGCGCGGATGGCGCGGGTCGCCGCCAGGCCATCCATGACCGGCATCTGCACATCCATCAACACCAGGTCGTAAGGGGTATCGCTGATCAGGCGCAGCGCCTCGGCGCCGTTGCAGGCCACGTCGGCATGCAAGCCGGCTTCACTCAAGAGTTCCAACGCCACTTCCTGGTTCACCTCGTTGTCTTCCACCAGCAGGATGCGCGCGCCGCGCCGGCAGGAGAGCGCCGCCGGCATGTCGCCGGCAACCGGCTGGCACGGAGTTGTCCGCGCCTCGCCCCGGGCCAGCGGGATGTCGAACCAGAAACGGCTGCCCTGGCCGAGGGTGCTTTCCACGCCGATGTCGCCTTCCTGGTCTCCCCCCATCAATTCGATCAGTCGCTTGCTGATTGCCAGGCCCAAACCGGTGCCACCGTATTTCCGGGTAGTCGAGCTGTCGGCCTGTTCAAATGCCTGGAACAGGCGCGCGACCTGATCTTCATGCATGCCGATACCGCTGTCGTTTACCTGGAAACGCACACGCAAAACATCACCATCTTGGTTATCAGTCCCGGCGCGGGTGGCGCTGATGTGGACACCACCGTGTTCGGTGAATTTGACCGCGTTGCCGGCGAAGTTGAGCAATACCTGGCCCAGGCGCAGGGCATCACCGCACAGATTTTGCGGCAGGGCCGGGTCGATCTCGCTGCTCAGGGTCAGGCTCTTGGTGGCGGCCTTGCCGCGAAGCAGATCGAGGACATTGGCGATGACCTGGTCGAGCCGAAAATCGACGACATCCAGCGCCATCTTGCCGGCCTCGATTTTCGAAATATCGAGGATGTCATTGATGATGCCGAGCAGATGCCGCGCCGCCTCCGCCACCTTGCCGAGTTGTTCCGACTGCTTGGACTGGGAACAGGAACGGCGCAGCAGATGCGTGAGGCCGATGATGGCGTTCATCGGGGTGCGGATTTCGTGGCTCATGTTGGCCAGGAAGGTGGACTTGGCGTGGCTGGCGGCTTCCGCCCGCTCGCGCGCCGCCACCAGTTCGCTGGTGCGATGCGCCACCAGCCCTTCCAGGTGTTCGCGGTGCTGTTCCAGTTCGCGCTGGATCGCCTTGCGTTCGGTGATGTCGCTATAGCTGCCGACCATGCGTAGCGCCCCGCCCTCGGCATCGCGGCTCACCACGCGGCCGCGGTCGAGTACCCATATCACGGCGCCGTCGCCGCGCACCATGCGGTGCTCGGATTGGTAATCGCCGTTGCCATCCAGGCACGCCTGAATCCGTGCCAACACGGTGTCTCGGTCGTCCGGATGCAAATGCTCGGCAAATACCGCGACGGGATTTTCCAAACGGCTCGGCGGCAACCCCAGGCCGCGCAACCACTGCGTGTTGTGCTGCACCTTGCCGGCCGCCACATCCCAGTCCCAGACCCCTTCGCCGGTGGCGTCCAGCGCGTAATTCAGGCGCTGCTCACTGGCTTCGGCGCGCGCCTTGGCTTGATGCGTTTCGGTAATGTCATGGGCGATGACCAGGATGCGCGGCTCGCCATCGGGGCCGGCAAGCGGCTTCTTGATCGACTGGAAGTAATGGATTTCACCGGTCACGGCGTCAGTCGATTCTTCCATGACGATCTGGGTATGGCCCGCGCGCATGATGCTCTGGATGTTCTCCTGGAAGAACTCGACCTGCTCCCGGTTGGCGTTGAAATCAGCATCGCTCTTACCCACCAGATCTTCCGGCCGGGTGCCATAAAGATTGGCCAGGGCGCGGTTGACCATCAGGTAGCGGCCCTCCCAGTCTTTCATCAGGATGATGTTGGGGTTCTCGTCGATCACGGTGCGCAGCAGCTCGCGACTCTCGCGAACCGCCACCTCGGCCAGCTTGCGTTCGGTGACATCGCGATTGACGCCGCGTCGGCCCTGGTATTCCACCTGATTGCTGCTCACCTCCTGGCATTGATGCTCGATCCAGCGAATATCACCGGACAGCGTGACGATGCGGAACTCCATGAGCGCGTGCGCGTGAGCATGCAAACCGAGCTTGATCTCGCGCCAATGCGACTCCCAGAGGTGGCGGTCGCGCGGGTGCAGGATGGCGCGCATCAGGTCGGCGTTCGCGAGAAACGCCTGCGGCGGGTAACCACTGATCGCCTCGCACCCGGGCGAGACGTAAAGGTACTGGCCATCCGGCCCCAGCCAGTACTGCCATTCCGGCGAGTAGTCGGCAAGGATGCGGAAGCGTTCCTCGCTTTCCGCCAGCCGCTGTTCCGCCAACTTGCGCGCGTGGATGTCGACATGCACGCCGATCATGCGCAGGGGTTCGCCATCGTCGCCACGTTCCACCACCAGGCCGCGCGCCTGCACCCATTTCCAGCTCCCGTCTTTGTGGCGCAAGCGGAAATCCGTCACGTACTCGGGCAATTCGCCACGGAAGTGCGCGTGCAGCGCCTCAATGACGTGAGTCTTGTCCTCGGGATGTAACAGCGCGTCGAAGGTGGAGAAATGTTGCGTCAGTTCGCCAATCGCGTAGCCGAGCATGGCCAACCACAAGGGTGTGAAAAACACCTCGCCGCTCGCCAAACGCCAATCCCAGACCCCCAGGCCGCTGCCTTCCAGGGCGAACTTCCAGCTGAGTTCCGCTTCGTGCCGCGCCTCCTCGGCCGTCTTGCGCCGGGAAATATCCTTCTTGATGCCTAGCGTGCGCAGCGGCCGACCCGCCGCGTCACGCTCCACCACATGGCCATGCGCGAGCAGCCAGAGCCAGGAGCCATCGCCGCGGAGAAAACGGTATTCAATGATGAAAGGCGCGTCGTCCTCGATCGCCCTACGCAGCGCGTCAGACACGCCGGGCCGCTCATCGGGGTGAACCCGCGCCAGCCAATCGGCCAGACTGGCGCCGCCGGGGGAGGGGAAATCGCCACCGATCATGGCCCGCAGCGGCAAACTCCAGGTCAATCGGTCGGCGCGATGATCGTATTCCCAGAGACCGAGCCCGACGGCGTCCAGGAGTTGCCGCAGTTCGCTGTCAGATGGGGAAGGCGGATGCACGCTCGGATTCCGGTCTATGCGTGGCAATAAGGTGGCGACTAGACCAGGCCGCGCGCATGCAGGGTGCTGAGCTTGATATCCAGCGCGTCGTCATTGTCGGCATAGCGCACCAGGATTTCCTGGAAAACATCCTCGTTGGCGAGGAAGGCCGCCACCACGTCCGGGTCGAAGTGTTTGCCGCTGCCTTCCGTGATGAGTTGCACCGCTTTATCGAACGGCATCGGTTCCTTGTAGACGCGCCGGCTGGCGAGGGCGTCGAAGACATCGGCCAGGGCCATCAAACGGGCGGGAATGGGAATGGCGTCGCCGACCAATCCGTCCGGATAGCCGGAGCCATCCCACTTTTCGTGGTGCCACATGGCGATCTCCTTGGCCACTGCGAGAAAAGCCAGGGGGGCGTTTTCGAACTCCCGCACCGCCGAGGCGAGCGCATTGCTGCCCATATGGCGGTGTTTCTGGAGAAGCAGGAAGTCCTCGTCGCTGAGTTCGCCGCGCATGGCCAGGTCGATGGCATTGCCGCCGATGGTGCTGTGGGTCTTCATGATCGCGAACTCGTCGACGGACAGGCGACCGGGTTTCAGCAGGATGCTGTCGGGTATGCCGACCTTGCCGATGTCGTGTAGCGGCGCGGCCTTGGCCACCATGTGCGCGATCGCGTCGGTGAAGTAGCCGGCAAAGCGCGGGTGCGGCCGCAGATGCCCGACCAGAACTTCGATATAGGCCTGGGTGCGGCGGATGTGCTGGCCGGTCTCCATGTCGCGCGCTTCCGCCAGGCTGGCGAGCGCGCGAATGCTGACGTCCTGCATCAACTGGTTGTCGCGCATGCGCCGGGCGATTTCGCTTTCCAGCCAGACATTCTTGTCATTCAGCCAGTCGCGCGCCTGCTTCAGTTCCATGTGGGCCTTGACCCGCGCCAGCACGATGGCGGGGCGGATCGGCTTGGCGATGTAGTCGACGGCGCCGAGTTCCAGACCGCGCTCCTCATCCTCGTCGGCATCCATGGCGGTGACGAAAATGACTGGAATGTCGCGGGTACCGGGATTGGAACGCAATTCGTTGATGACGGCGTAGCCGTCCATCTCCGGCATCATCACATCGAGCAGAATCAGGTCCGGACGTGGCTTGCTGGCCGCCACCTGTAGCGCGCGCTGGCCGGAATTGGCGACCCGTACCCGATACACGGGTTGCAGCAACTCCCCCAGAACAGTGAGGTTTTCCGGTGTGTCATCGACGACCAGAACAGTGTGTTTGATGTCGGCTTGCGGCATGGGTCGGCCAGGGATCAAGACATTCGCGATAAGAAGAAACTCATGCGAGGCTTAGCGGCAGTTCTGGAGGGAACTTTAGTGGGAAGCCGCCACGTGGCCGCTGCAAGGTGGAATTGCTTTGATCCTGTTACAGCATGGAGCGGCCTGACCGCGCCGATGCTTCGCTCCCCCTGGGTTTGGGGTGCGCGGCGCACCCTACGGTGAGCCGATAGGTCTCTCGCAAGCCGGCACTATCCGGTCACTCCCATGCTCACCGGATGCATCACATAAACCAGGCGCAATCCCTCGCCGCCCACCCGTTCGATCAGCGCGGCGATCTTGTCGGCGTCGGCGAAGAACTCCACGGTTTCCGGCAACTTGCCCGCCAGCTCGAAGAAATGGTCTTCGTGGAGACCGTGGCGACCATAACCCGCCGCGGCGCGAAACACCGTACCGCCGGGAATGTCCAGGTTGCGGGCGCTGGCGAACAGCCATTCGTGGATGGCCTGGTGGCCGTGTTTCATGCCTTCCTGGACATAGAAGCGGATGAAGATGGTTTGCGGCATGGCTAACCCCTAATCTGGCTGTAGGTCCACACCCCCAGCGCGGTACAAGCCAGGGAACCGAACAGATGGATGGACGCCGTACCCAGCGCCCAGGCCATTTGCCCACGGCTGATGAGGGTGAAAACTTCGGCGGAAAACGTGGAAAAGGTGGTCAGGCCGCCGAGAAAGCCGGTGATGGCGAACAGCCGCCACTCCGGCGACAGGCCGGGATGTTGCAGGAAGAAAGCGATGGCGATGCCGATCAGATACCCCCCCAGCAGATTCGCCGCCAGGGTGCCGTAGGGCAGGGTCGGGAACAGCGGGTTCAGCCACAGCCCCAGCCCCCAACGCAGCCAGGCGCCGAAGCTTGCGCCGAGTCCGATGGCAAGGAAGGAGGTCATGCGCGATTTCGGATGTCGGATGTCGGATGTCGGATTGCAACGGCCACGGTTTCAAATCCGAAATCCGAAATCCGAAATCCGAAATCCCCATTCACAGCCATACCATCAACCCCATCTCGAACGGGTGGGTGAGCAGGCCGTGCAGCGGGTAGACACGCACGCGGTAAAGCAGGCGGCCGCACAGTTCCGGGGTGAGTTCCAGCTTGTAGACGCACTCCTGGCCTTCCTGGCCGTCCCAGCCATCCGGGAGCAGGGGCACGGCTTCGAGATCCTTGTCCTGGCCGTTTTTCGAGGCGCGCCCCATCAGCACTTCGACCCGCACGTCTTCCGGGGCGAGGCCGTTGAGGTTCACCGCCACCTTGATTTCCAGGCTTTCACCAAAGGAAATGCGTTTCTTCGGATCGTCCAGACGACGCAGCGCCACCCCGCCCCAGGCGAGGCGTACCTTGACCTTCCAGGCGGCCAGACCCTGGGCCGCCGCGAACCCGCCTTCCGAGTAGCGACGCCACTGCCGGCTGGCGGGCGCGTAGAACTTGTTGGCGTACTGCATGACCATGCGCGTGGCATTGAAGGCGGGCAGCAAGGTGGCGATGGAACGCTTGGCCATCTTCACCCATTCCCCGGAGAAGCCCAGTTCCTGGCGCCGGTAATACAGGGGAATGACCTGATCCTGCAGCAGTTCGTAGAGGGTCTGGCTGTCCTCACGGTTGCGTCGGGCGTCGTCGTAGTACTCGGGCGCCGGTTTGATCGCCCAGCCGTTGCCGGGCTCGTAACCCTCGTCCCACCAGCCATCGGTGACCGAGAGGTTGAGCACGCCGTTCATGGCCGCCTTCATGCCGGAGGTGCCGGAGGCTTCCAGCGGGTAGATCGGGTTATTGAGCCAGACATCGCAACCGGCCACCAGACGGCGCGCGAAGCCGAGGTCATAGCCTTCCACCATCAGGAATTTGCCCTCGAACTCGGGCCAGCGGGAAATCTCGTGAATGCGGCGGATCAGTTCCTGTCCGGGCTTGTCGGCCGGGTGCGCCTTGCCGGCGAAAATGAACAGAACCGGGCGGCTCTCGTCGTTGATGATCTGGCGCAGCCAGTCCATGTTCTCGAAGATCAGGGTGGCGCGCTTGTAGGTGGCGAAGCGCCGCCCGAAGCCGATGGTCAGCACGTTGGGGTCGAGCGGGTTGGCATACTTGAGCATGCGCTCCAGGTGCGCCTCGGAACCGTGGTTGCGCAGATGTTGTTGAGTGATGCGGTAGCGCACCGAGTAGAGCATCTGCGCCTTCAGGCCCTGGTGCACCGACCAGAAATGGTGCTCGGGAATGGCGCCCACTCTCTGCCAGAAATCCGGCTCGCACATGCGGCGGCGCCATTCATAACCCAGCTTGTTGTCAAACAGATCCTGCCATTCCTGTGCCAGGAAGGACGCCACATGCACGCCGTTGGTGATGTAGTCCATCGGCGACTCGTCCTCGGAAACCTGCGGCCACATATCCGCCAGGATGCGCGAGGAAACACTGCCGTGGATGCGCGAGACGCCGTTGTGGTGGCGCGAGCCATTCAGGGCCAGGCGGGTCATGTTGAAATCCTGCCCGTGGCCGGCGCCGCCTAAGCGCATGAATTCCTCGCGCGAGACGCCGAGGTCGGCACAGCAATGGCTGAAATAGTCCCAGATCATGTCTTCGGCGAAATGATCGTGGCCGGCCGGCACCGGGGTATGGGTGGTGAACACCGTGGAAGCGGCCACGGCTTCCAGCGCGGCATGGTAGGACAGCCCGGTCTTCACTTTGCGGCGGATGCGCTCCAGCACCAGGAAAGCGGCGTGGCCTTCGTTGATGTGATAGGTGGTGGGTTTGACGTCGAGCGCGGCCAGGGCGCGGATGCCGCCGATGCCGAGGACGATTTCCTGCTGAATTCGGGTGTGCTTGTCGCCACCATAGAGTTGGTGGGTGATGTAGCGGTCCTGCTGGCTGTTGGACGACAGGTCGGTATCCAGCAGATAAAGACGCACATGGCCGATCAGCGCTTCCCAGACCTTCACTTCCAGGGTGCGTCCGGGCAATTCGATCTGGACATGGATTTCACTGCCATCCTCGCCCAGCGCGGGGCGGATCGGCAGATCGTCGAACTCGGAATCGGTGTAATTGGCGATCTGGTTGCCGTCGTTATCGATGCGCTGATGGAAATAGCCCTGGCGATAGAGCAGGCCCACCGCCACGAACGGCAGGCGCAGATCGGAAGCGGATTTACAGTGGTCGCCGGCGAGGATGCCCAGGCCCCCCGAATACACCGGGAAGCTTTCATGAAAGCCGAACTCCGCGCAGAAATAGGCGATCAGGTCGCCCGGCTTCAAATCCAGCGGCAGATCGCGCTTGAGCGGCTCGCTCATGTAGGTGTCGAACGAAGACAGCACGCGGTTGTAACTGCCCAGGAAGATGTGATCCTCCGCCGCCTCGGTCAGGCGTTCTTCGTCCACCCGCTTCAGGAATGCCTTCGGATTGTGGCCGACGGCATCCCAGAGGCCGGGATGCAGACGCGCGAACAGCGTGCGCGTGGGGCGATCCCAGGCATACCAGAGGTTTTCCGCCAGTTCCGACAAACGCGCGAGACGGCGCGGCAAACGGGGGTTGACTTCAATGACGTAGGGCGTGCCGGGTTTCATGGTGGCTCCTTTCGATCTGTAGGTCGGGTTAGCGGCCATATCGCGTAACCCGACGTCGTGCCATGTCGGGTTACGCGCTCATCCGGATGAAAGTATCGCGGTAGTACTTCAACTCTTCGATGGATTCCTGAATATCGGCCAGCGCGGTATGGCTATTGGCCTTCTTGAAACCGTCCTTGAGTTCCGGACGCCAGCGCGCGGCCAGTTCCTTCAGGGTGGAGACATCCAGATTACGGTAGTGGAAATAGGCTTCCAGCTTGGGCATGTGGCGGGCGAGAAAGCGGCGGTCCTGACAGATGGAATTGCCGCACATGGGCGACTTGCGCTCACCCACATGTTTTTTCATGAATTCGATCATTTGCGCTTCCACGTCGGCGTCGGACAGCGTGGAGGCTTTCACCTTGTCGATCAGCCCGGATTTGCCGTGGGTACCCTTGTTCCAGTTATCCATCGCGTCGAGCACCGCATCGCTTTGATGCACCACCAGTACCGGGCCTTCCTCGACCAGGTTGAGGTCTTTGTCGGTCACTATCAGCGCCACTTCCAGGACGCTGTCGCTATCGGGTTCCAGGCCGGACATTTCCATGTCGATCCAGACCAGGTGGGTATCGTTCTGAGCCACGTTTATTGATCCTTTACAGCCCTGAAGGGCGGGGCGGGCATTGTGGCATAATCGCCCGTCCCTTGTAGAAAGCGCTCCTAATGCCTTCATTTCAAAGCATTTTTCTTGCCGCACTGATCCTCGCCTTCGGCCTGAAGCTGTGGTTGCTGCTGCGCCAGATGCGCCACGTCTGGCGGCATCGCGCCCTGCCGCCGGCGGTATTCGCCGCCCGCATCCCGGTCGAGGATCATCACAAAGCGGCCGACTACACCCTGGCCAAGTCGCGCCTGGGCCTGCTGCATCTGGCCGTGGAAGCGGGCCTCCTGCTGGCTTTCACCCTGGGCGGCGGCTTGCAGTGGCTCAATGACCTGCTGCTACCTCAGTTTTCACCGCTGTTCGCCGGCACCGCCCTGCTGCTCGGCCTGTTCCTGATCGGCGCCGTGGTGGAACTGCCGCTCAATCTCTACCACCAGTTCAGCATCGAGGCGCGCTTCGGTTTCAACCGGCAGACCGTCGCTGGCTTCATCGCCGACCTCGCCAAGCAGACCTTGCTCGGCTTAGGTATCGGCGGCCCGCTTATCCTGCTGGTGCTCTGGCTCATGGGCATCATGGGCGAGGCCTGGTGGCTCTGGGTCTGGGGGGTGTGGATGGGCTTTAACCTGCTGGTTCTGATGCTCTACCCCACCGTGATCGCGCCGCTGTTCAACAAATTCACGCCGCTGGAAGACGCCAGCCTGAAGGCCCGTATCGAAGCCCTGTTGCAACGCGCCGGCTTCACCGCGAGCGGTGTCTTCGTGATGGACGGTTCGCGCCGTTCCAGCCACGGCAACGCCTATTTCACCGGGCTGGGCAAGAACAAGCGCATCGTCTTCTACGACACCCTGCTCACGCAGTTGAACCCGGAGCAGATAGAAGCCGTGCTGGCGCATGAACTGGGGCATTTCAAACATCGCCATATCATCAAGCGCATCGCCCTGATGTTCGTGCTCTCGCTGGTGATGCTGGCGCTGCTGGCCTGGCTGAAACAGGCCGCCTGGTTCCATGCCGGCCTTGGCGTCGTCTCGCCCACGGACGCCACCACGCTGGCCCTGTTCTTCCTGGCCCTGCCGGTATTCCTGTTCCCGATGACGCCGTTGATGAGCCTCTATTCACGCAAACACGAATTCGAGGCCGACGCTTTCGCCGCCAGGCACAGCCAGCCCGAACACCTGATCGCCGCCCTGGTTCGCCTCTACCGCGACAATGCCGCCACGCTGACGCCGGACCCCATTTACTCGCTGTTCTATGACAGTCACCCGAAGGCGGTCGAACGGATCGCAAAACTTGAGTACTATGATCGGGTATCAATCCCAACCCAGCCGATATGAGAGGAACCCCCATGAAGACCCTGATCGCTCTACTCGCCCTGCTCAGCGCCTCCGCCTTCGCCGCCCCCTTCGACAAGGGCGACGCCAAAGCCGGCAAAACCACCCATGACAAGCAATGCACCGCCTGCCATGCCTCGCGTTTCAGCGGCGATGCCGACAAGATCTACACGCGCGCCGAGCATCGCGTGAAATCCGCTTCCGGCCTAGCCCAGATGATCACCACCTGCAACGCCAACCTGGGCAACAACCTGTTCCCGGAAGACGAGCTGAATATCGGCGCGCACCTGAACAACACGTTCTACAAGTTCAAATAAGGCGCAACGATGACCGATACCTTCTGCGACCTCTCCAAAGGCAAATGCAAGCCCTGCGAGGGTGGCATTCCGCCGCTGGCGCAAGATGAAATCACGGCCCTCATGCCCAAGCTCGCCGGCGACTGGCAAGTGGCGGACGGCAAACTACGGCGCGACTTCAAGTTTCCCGACCACTACATCACCATGACCTTCGTCAACGCCGTGGCCTGGGTCTCGCATCAGCAAGGCCACCACCCCGACCTGGCGGTGGGCTGGAACACCTGCCGGGTGGAATACATCACCCACGCCATCAACGGACTCTCCGAATCCGACTTCATCTGTGCCGCGAAGATCGACGCGCTGTTCGCGCTTTGATGCCGGGTAGAGTCGTCGCAGTCCACGGCCACCATTTCCTGGTGGATGATGGCGAGGGCGTCATCGAATGCGTCACCCGCGGCAAAAAAGGTGGCGTGGCGTGCGGTGACAACGTCACGTTCGCGTCCACCAGTGCCGGCAAGGGCGTCATCGAAGCCATAGCCCCGCGCCGCAACCTGCTTTACCGTTCCGATGAATTCCGCAGCAAATTGCTTGCCGCCAATGTCGATCAGGCCGCCATCGTCGTGGCGGCGGTGCCGGCGTTCAACGAGGAGTTGCTGATTCGCTGCCTGGTGGCTTGCGAGGTGGCGGAGATTCCCGCGCTGATCGTGCTGAACAAGGCCGATCTGCCGGAAACCGAAGCGCTGGCGCGCGCCCTCGCGCCCTATGCCGAACTCGGTTATCCCTTGTTGCTGGTGTCGGCGCGGGAAGACGTGGCGATGGCGGAACCGCTGCGCGTTCCGCCCTACCAGGAGGGTTCCCCGCGCGGGCAACTGGCCGAATTGGATCAATGTCTGAGCGACAAGACTACGGTGTTCGTCGGCGCTTCCGGCGTCGGCAAAAGCACCCTGCTCAACCGTCTGGTGCCGGATGCCAATGCCACCACCGGTGAAATTTCACTGGCCCTGGACGCCGGAAAGCACACGACCACGCATGCGCGCCTGTTTCGCCTACCCAGTGGCGCCGGCGCCTTGATCGACTCCCCCGGCATGCAGGAATTCGGCCTCAAGCATCTCAACCTGGCCAGCCTCATGGCGGCCTTCCCGGAAATCCACAGCCGCCACGGCCAATGCCGTTTCTACAACTGCCGCCACCTCAAGGAACCCGGTTGCGCGGTACTGGAAGCGGCGAAGAACGGCGCCATCATGGCCAGCCGGATGAAGGTCTATCACTGGTTGCTGGCGGGCATCAAGTAGGCGCGGGCTGTAGGTCAGGTTGGCGCGCGGCGACTACCTGACGATCAGGTCACTCAAGCTTGAGGTTTGCACCGTCAGGTAGCGATGAAGCCGCAACCTGACCTACGTTCGCCTGAGGAGGTGCCGCCCCTCTCGTGCGCGCGGCGCACGCTACGCCGTAGTTTTCACCACGGCCGGATCATCGCCATGATCCAGCAAAATCCTTTGCACCCGCTCCTGCCATAGCCGCGCGAATTCCGCGCGTTCCCCGGCATCGGCCTGGCCGCTCACGACGCGCGGCATCAGTGTCTGCATGCCGGCGGCCGGGGGCACCGCTTCCGGGTGGTATTCGAGCGACACGGCGACGCCGTTATCGAGCCGGGTGAAACGGACTTCGGCCGCGATTTCCGCGCCGAAAAGTAGCAGGTCGCGGCGCCCGAAGCGGGGGCCCAGGCCTTTGAAACCGCCCTCCCCCGCCGCCCCGGTGATCAGGCCCAGCACCGCGCCGACCACGCCGGTGGTGCCGGCATCCTGAGCAGCGCGCAATTCCACGCGGATTCCGCCGCGTTCCGGCATGCCTTCCGGATACAACGCGGCCAGGGCATGCCGCGCCATCAGCCAGGCGCCCGCCACGGTCGGGCAGGAATGCCCGGCCAGACGCACGACATCCTCGTAGCGATATTCGATGACGCCACCGGCGGCGGCGCCCAGCACTTCGGCCAGGCCATCGTGCAGGGTCAAGGGGGGAATTTGAGCGAAGAAATCGGGAAAGGACATGGTTTGTTCCTCTGTGGCGACGACATCCTTGCCGACGCATGACATGAACGGCCGGCTGCAAGCCGGCGCCGCAACTACTTCAATGCCAGGTGGCGCAACTTCATGACCACGCGCCCCATGCCGACCGGCATGCCGGCGGCGGCGGTTTCCAGTTCCACGGCGTCGAGCATGTTCTTCACCATCAGGCCGAGGTCGGTATCGCCCTCGATCAGCAGGCGGCGGTTGAAGAACAGGGTATCCGGATCTTCCAGGCGCAACGCCAGACGGGCGAAATCCTGCGCGGTGGCGGTGAAGGTGACATCGGCCAGGCCGTTATGCAAAGCGCGAAAACCATTGGCATTCACGGAGAAATACAGCTTCAGGCCAAGGTCGCTCACCTGCACGCGAAAACGGCGGCCGGCGACATGCGACCAATCCAGATCGCGCAAGGAAGGCCAGGCCACCAGGTTGCCGGCCGCGACGAAAGCGCGCGAAGCCGGCCAGGACGGCAGCGTGGACACGAAGCGCGCGAGGGGTTTGGGGAAGTTGAGCAGGTTCATGAGGGTCTCTCGTAGCGCCGGCGCTACATCGGGTGATAAGCCATTCCCGCCTCGCCCAGCCAGTAGCCGTCGCAGGGTTGGCCGGGCATGAGTTTGTCGAGTTTTTCCGGTACGGCGGAGGTGGCGATGTCGCCCGCCAACAGGGCGCGGAACACTTCCACCACCCGCCCGGTATGGCGCGACTGCGGCGACAGGCGCAGGAGGTCGATGCCGGCCGCGCGCAACTCTTCGACCCGGTGAGCCAAGCTCATGAGCTTGGCCGACTGGGTCTGGATGCCGTTGAGGGTGAGGAAATCCTCGCCCTCGCGCGTGCGCATGGTCAGCCCGTCCGGATGATCAAGGCAACGGAACTGGCAGTCGTCTTTCTGCAGGTTGTAGTGGCGGGCGGTGAAGCAGCGCGCCGAGAAGGCCAGGGGCAGACGGCCGTAGGAGAACAGTTCGGTTTCCATGCGCTCCGGCCCCGTCAGCGACGCCAGCAGGGCTTTGATCATGTCGCGCGGCATTTCCACCGGCGGCACCCAGCGTGTCGCCCCCATTTCGCCAAGTAGGGCCAGGGTGTCCGGGTTATAGGCATTGAGCGTCGGCCCGGCCACGAAGGGCATGCCCTTTTCCGCCAGCAGGCGCACCGCGCCCCACTCGTTGGCCTCGACCAGGAAACGGCCATCGGCGACCACCTTGCGCAAAGCTTTGAGGTCGGATTCCGACTCGATCAGGGTCTGCGTCGAGAGCACCACTTCCTTGCCGGCGGCGCTGAGCTTTTCCGCCAGTTCCAGCCAGTCCTGCAGGCGTAGCAGGTGGCGGCGCGAACACACGGTTTCGCCAAGATAGATGCTGTCGACCGGCCAAGCGGCGGCCTCTTCATAAAAGGCCAGGGTGTCTTCGCGCGACCAGTAATAAAGGAGAGGACCGAGGGAGAGTTTCATTTGATTTCGGATTTCGGATTTCGGATTTCGGGTGTGGGATTTCGGATGTCTGGGCTCTGTGTTCGGGCGCGCGCAAGCGCGCGTGCTTCAAATCCGAAATCCGAAATCCGACATCCGAAATCCGCAAATCGCCTCATTTCCACGGCCTGTAATACGCCCCGAGGGTGCTCATGCTGCCCTCGGATACCTTGTTGAGTTGCGCCATCCAGGCCGGGTTCGGTTTGAACGCGGCCTGGTCTTTCTTCACCGCGTCGATGGCGGCGCGCCAGACTTGCGTCACCTGGGCGACATAGGCGGGACTGCGCTGGCGGCCTTCGATCTTGATCGCGGCGATGCCCAGGCGCGCCATCTCCGGCAGCATTTCCATGCTGTTGAGGCTGGTCGGTTCTTCCAGGGCGTAATAGGTCTCGCCCTGCACGTCGAAGCGACCTTTGCATAGCGTCGGGTAGCCGGCTTTTTCGTCATCGGCATAGCGGTCGATCAGCACGCCGTTGAGGCGGGTTTCCATGCCCTTGGGCGTCTGTTGCCAGCGCACCGCATGGCCGGGCGAGCAGGCACCGAAGGTATTGGGCGAATCGCCACAAGCATAGGAGGAGAGCAGGCAGCGCCCTTCCACCATCACGCAGAGGCCGCCGAAGCCGAACAATTCAATTTCCACGTCGGTGTTGTTCACCACGTTCTCCACCTGCGGCAGCGACAACACACGCGGCAGGACGGCGCGTTGAATGCCGAAGCGTTCCCGGTAGAAATTCACCGCCTCGTAGCTGGTGGCGGAACCCTGCACGGAAAGATGCAGGCGCAGGTTGGGGTGAACCTTGCGCGCGTAGGCCATGAGACCGGGGTCGGCCAGGATGATGGCGTCCAGCCCGGAAGTGGCGGCGATATCCACGGCCTGATGCCAGCGCGACAAGGTGTCCGGTTGCGGATAGGTGTTGAGCGCCATGAGCACCTTGACGCCTTTGTTATGGGCATAGCGGATGCCATCGGCCAATGCCTTCGCATCGAAGTTGAGGCCGGCAAAATTGCGCGCGTTGGTGTTGTCCTTGAGGCCCAGATAGACGCCATCGGCGCCGTTATCGACGGCGGCCTTGAGCGCGGGCAGGCTGCCGGCCGGACAGATTAGTTCAAGCAATGCAGGCATTTTCTTCTGTAACCTTTTGATAAGGCGTAACTTTGCATCCCTGGCGCGACCCCCGCCGACGCAACTCGGCCACCACGGCATTCACCACCGGCCATTTCTGGCTGCACCAGGTGGGCGCCAGCAGCAGGTTGGCCGGCGCGGTGCCGGTGACGCGGTGATATAGCACTTCCCACGGCGTGCGCTCGATCAGATCGGCGGTGATCTGGATGTACTCCTCCAGTGCTAGCGGCTGGTATTCACCACGCCGCCACTCATTGGCCAACTGCGTCCCCTTCACCACATGCAGCGGATGCAGCTTGAGCCCGTCGGTGCCGATGTCGAGCACGATGTCCAGGCTCTCGCGCGCATGCCAGCCGTCTTCGCCGGGCATGCCGACGATCAGATGGGTGCACACAGGAAGGCCTAGGCGACGCGCGGCGACGGTGGTCTGGATGTATTCCTTGAGGCCGTGGCCGCGATTCACTTTTTCCAGACTTTCGTCGAAGGCGGACTGTAGGCCCAGTTCCAGCCAGACTTCCATGCCTCTATCGTGGTACTCCGCAAGGAGATCGAGCACGGCCGGCGATACGCAATCCGGTCGGGTACCCACGGAAAGACCGATCATGCCGTCCACCGCCAGGGCCTGGTCGTACATGGCGCGCAGGCTCTGCACATCGGCGTAGGTATTGGTGTAAGCCTGGAAATAGGCGAGGTATTTTCTCGCGCGGGTGCAGCGGTCAATGCCGCTGCGGCCGGAATCGAGCTGATCTGAGAGCGGAGCCGCCTGCCTGCCGTTCGGGCTGAACGAAGCGTTGTTGCAGAAGGTGCAGCCGCCGATGCCCTTGCTGCCGTCACGATTCGGGCAGGTGAAACCGGCATCCAGGGCAATCTTGTGCACGCGCTCGCCGTGTTTGGCGAGCAGCCACTGACCGAAGGTATGCACATGATCCGGCAACATTCAGGACATCAATCTCTTGAAAGCCACAAAGCCAGCACGATGCCGAACCAAAGCAGCGCGGTCAAGGCCGGCATGCCGGAACATTTGTAACCGAGCAGCGGCAACAAGGCCGCCGACAGGAATAACAAGGCGCGCGCGCCGTTCCAGCGGGTCAGGCGCTGGCGCGCTGCGTGATGCCAGGCGACCGGGCGGGTGGGCTCGGTCCAGACTGGCGCCAGTTGGCCGGCGGCACCGGTGACCAGGGGCATGAGGAAGCCCGGCAGGAACAGCGTCAGGGGCGAGCCAATTTCCAACAGTGTGCCGATCATGGCGAAGGCGAAGCCCAGGGTAGCCGCCAACAGCACCGGCGCGGCGCCATGCAAGGCCAGGAGGTGGCTGCGATGCAGCCGCCACCAGGCCACGGCCATGTGGCCCAGCACCCAGCCCCAGAGCGCGCCGCCGAGCCAGGCCAAAGACGGCAGCCAGGCTTGGCCGATGGCCAGGATCAGGCTGCCGGCCACCGCCCATTTAAGGTCGCCGCGCAGACGCGAGGCGGCCCGCGGGTCGAATTGATTGGCGGCGGTCGGCATCAGCACCTGCAAGGTGCCCACCGCGGTCAGGCCGATGAAGCCATATAAATTGATGTGTAAATGGAAGGCGCGCAGCGGCGCATGCCATTCGGGAAACAGCGGAATCAGCAGGGCGGCAATCAGGCCCAAGGCCAGGCAGGCCATGGCCGCGATATACCAGTCGAGACCGGGGTGCGGGCGCCCCAATGTCTTACGCGCGCGGTCCAGCATCCAGACGATCATCGCCACGGCGCCGAACAAGGCCAGCGCGGCCGCGACCGGCACCCAGTAGAAATCCAGCCAGCCGGCGAATACCAGCAGCGCCAAGGCGCCCGCCGCCGTCATCAGCCAGGGCAATCGCGCCGTCCAGCGACCCGGGCCGCGCCCGCGCGTGAGCACCGGCACGAAGTGCTGCATCGCGGCGGTGATCAAGGTCATCACTCCCAGCGCCAAGACCAGATGCGCCCAGAACGCGGGCGCCACACTGATTGCCTTGGGCAGCGCCTGCCCGGCGAACAGGGCGATCAGGGTGGCGACAAGGAGCGCGACCAGCACCGAATTACGAGGCTTTGACGATGAAGTCGATCATCACGCCCTGCGGACCCTGGTCGAGATAGTTGATCTCGACGCGGTCGCCATAGCGCGCCTGCATCTGCTGCAGGAGGGGAATGGGGTTGTGGTCATTGACGAAGCGCATACGTTCACCGGGGTTCAGGGCATCCAGCGCGCCGAAGATGGCGGCGTGGCGGAAACGCTTGGCAATACCGCGCGCGTCGAAAGGATAAATGGCATCGGCGGTGGTGTGATCGTGGACGGGGATATGAACGGACATGGTGCACCTCGGAATGGATGGGGAACGCATAGTCAGGCCAAGCGGGCTTGGCGGCATTGACGGATGTCATGAGACATCCCTAGGGCGATTGGGGTCAAGCGGGCGCGGCCTCCACGGTTTGCCGATACACTCGCCGGCATCCCAGCACGCGTTCCAGCGACAGGCCCGTTTTCGTGAGCACACATCACACGGCACTCATCATCGGCGGCGGCCCCGCCGGTTCCGCCGCCGCCCATACCCTGGCCAGGCACGGCATCGACACCGCGCTGATCGACAAAGCCGTCTTCCCGCGCGACAAACTGTGCGGCGGCCTGCTCACCCTGCGCAGTCAAAAAATCTATTCCCGGATATTCGCGGCGCCGTGGGGCCCGGTAATCGACTTCACCGCGCGCGGCGTGAAATTCTTTCATCGGACGAAACTGCTCAACGAGGTCGGCCATGCCGACGAGCTGTATTTCACGCGGCGCCTGGATTTCGACCATTTCCTGCTGAATCAGGCCATCGCCCAGGGAACCCGGCTTTACCCGGGCGAAACCGTCATCGCCATGGATCTCGCCGGCAAAACCTGTCGCCTGCGCTCCGGCACGACCTTTACTTTCGACTACCTGATCGGCGCCGATGGCGTGAACAGCCTGGTCGGCAAAACCCTGTTCGGCAAAGCCTTCGACCCCGACCGCGTCGCCTTCGCCCTGGAAATGGAAGTTGATCGGGCACAGTGCGCGGCTTCGCTCGACGACCCGGAAATCATTTTCGGCCTGGCGCGTTGGGGCTATGGCTGGGTCTTCCCGAAAAAAAACACGCTCACGGTCGGCATCGGCGGTCTGCACACAAAGAATCCCGAGCTGAAAAAAATGTTCCATGAGTTTCTGGCGGCGCGCTTCGGCGCCATTCCGGAAGGCAAGATCAAGGGCCACCACCTGCCCTTCGGCGACTATCGGAAAGTCCCCGGCCGCGGCAACGTCCTGCTCTGTGGCGACGCCGCCGGCTTGGTGGAACCCATCACTGGCGAGGGTATCGCATTCGCCATGCAGAGCGGCCTGTACGCGGCAGAAGCCATCATCGAAGCGCAAGACCACGGCGGTGACGCCCTGCCCTGTTACCAAGCGCGCTACCAGGAAATCACGCGCGATTTCGACCACGCCAACCGCCTGCGCTATCTGCTATTTCCCAGCGTTAGCGAACACCTGTTTCTCAAGGCGCTGCCCAGGAGCAAAACGCTGCCGCGCAAGCATCTGGAACTGATGGCCGACAAGCTCCAATATGGCGACTATTTCCGCTATCTGATGTTCAAGGCGCTGAAAGCCCTGGTGAAGCGCGCGCTATTCATCAAATAATCAACGAATCCAGCAGGAGCCTCCGCCATGAGCCATAAACACGAAAACCTGATACGCGCCATCTTCCAGGACCCGATCAGCGGCAATATCCATTGGCGTGAAATCGAATCTCTCATGCTGCATCTGGGCGCCAGCATGGAACCCATCACGGGCGCGCGCTATCGCGTGGTACTGAACGGCGTCGAAGGCATCCTGCACCACCCGCACCACAGCAACGTGTTCGGCAAACAGGACATCAAGAACCTGCGTATGTACCTGGCCTCGGCCCGCGTCACACCTTCGCTGTACGAGGAAAGCCAGAAAGGCTAATCCAACGGCTTGCCGCAATGCGGGCAGCGCCTGTCACGGCGCATCTCCTCGCTGAAGCTGGCCCCAAGAATGACTTGGCGCCCATAATGGACAGTATGGACACATTCAACACTTTGACCGGAGACACCCATGAAAGTCATGACCGCGCGCGATGTCAAAAATCATTTCGGCGAGTTTCTCGATACCTCACGCCGGGAACCAGTGGTTATCACCCGGAACAACCGGCCGGTCGGGGTCATGATCTCCATTGAGGATGCCGCCGAGACCCTGCTTCCGGAACTGTTGCTGGACAAGGAGCCCGGATACGACGGCTGGTTGTTCGACAAAGTGGATGCGACCCAGCGGCGCGTCGCATCGGGCCAGACGGCGCTCCACGAGCAGGAAGAAGCCATGACCAGCCTGCGTGAGCGAGTCAATGCGCGCCTTGGCGCCAAAGCCGTTTGACTCATGCGACTCGCATGGACCGATGAGGCGCTGGACGACCTCGCCGACATCCTCGTCTACTACCTGGAAAAAGCCGGTCCGGTCACGACTGACAAAGTCGAAGCCAGGATCGTCAATCAGATCGAGGCCTTGCGCGCCTTTCCCGAGAGCATCCGTAACAGCGAGCGGATTCCCGGCACCAGGGAACTCGTAATCCAGCGGCTTCCCTACATCGCCTTCGTCCAGGTATTGCCGGACCAGATTCGGGTACTCAACATCGTCCACAGCGCGCGCAGGTTTCCCTGACATCACCTGTTCGCGCCGCAAGCGGACGCTCCTACCCCGAGATTTTTAGCTGCGTCGGAGCAGCCGTTTGTGGCACGAACCATGCGGCGGTGATGCTGGATGCGCTATCGCTTATCCACCCTAGCGGGCTACTCCAGCGGTTCCCCACAATGTGGACAGCGTTTGTCGCGCCGCATCTCCTCGCTGAAGCTGGCCCCGAGAATGCCGGCCGGCAGGGCGAACATGGCGATGCCGAAGATCGCCACGAAAGAGGCAAACAGTTTGCCCAGGCCGGTCACCGGAAATACATCGCCGTAACCGACCGTGGTCAGGGTGACCACCGCCCACCAGGCGGTGGTGGGGATGTCGGGGAACTTGTCTGGTTGCGCGTCGTGTTCCGCGAAATACATCAACGAAGCCGACAGGATGATGAGGATCAGCATCAGCAGGCTGGTAATGACCAACTCCTCCTTCTTGTGCCGCATCACCCGGCCGAACAGGGCCAGGGTTTCCGAATAGCGCCCGAACTTGGCGATCCGGAACAGGCGTAACAGCCGCAAGGCGCGAAGAAAGCGCATATCCACCGCCAGAAAGCCGAGGAAATACGGCAGCACCGCGATCAGATCAACCAGGGCCAAGGGTGAAAGAAAATAGCGCAACCGCCCCAGGACCGGCCGCGCATAGACCGGCTGGGAGGTACACGCCCAAAGGCGCGCCAGATATTCCAGGCTGAAAACCACTACCGAGAAGGTCTCGAAGGCATCCAGCCAGGCGCCGTAGTGTTCATGGATGCCACGCACCGTCCCGATGATCACCGCAGCCAAGTTGAGGGTGATGAGCACGATCAAAAAGGAACCGATCCCCGCCGCCTGACGGTCGCCCGGCTCGGGGGTATCGAGTAGTTGCCAGAGGCGGGAGCGGTTCATGGCGGAATGCGCGAAAACGTCCGGCCGACTATTCCCGCCCGAAGGCCTTGCAGAACGCGGCGTAGCGCGGGGAGATGCTGTCGAGGGTGCGCTCGCACTGGGCGCGCGCCAGGGACCAGGCTTCGAAGCGGCAGTGTGCCAGCAGGAAATCCAGATCCTGCCGGGTGTAGGCCCGCCGGCACTGGAGTTCATGCCCGGCCGCAACCTCCGTTCCACCGGATGCCGAATCCGGGAGGCCTACGCCCAGCGCCGGGCCGAAGACCAGAGCGGCGCCCAGCGCCAGCGCGAGCCGCGTCCGCTTCATGCCAGCGCGTCCGTGACGATGCGCTTCGCCTCGGCGACGATCTCGTTCAGGTGCTCCGCGCTCTTGAAGCTTTCCGCGTAGATCTTGTAGATGTCCTCGGTGCCGGAGGGGCGGGCGGCGAACCAGCCGTTTTCCGTGGCCACTTTCAGACCACCGATCGGCGCGTCGTTGCCGGGAGCGCGGGTGAACTTGCCGGTGATCGGCTCGCCAGCCAGGGTGGCTGCGGTGACTTTTTCCGGGGTGAGTTGCTTGAATGCGGCCTTCTGCGCCGGGGTGGCGGCGGCGTCGATGCGCACGTAATACGGCGTGCCGTACTGTGCGGCGAGCTTCTGGTAGTAGCGGCCGGGGTCTTCGCCGGTGACGGCGGTGATTTCGGCGGCGAGCAGGCCGAGGATGATGCCGTCCTTGTCGGTGGTCCAGGCGCTGCCGTCGCGGCGCAGGAAGGAGGCACCGGCGGATTCCTCGCCGCCAAAGCAGAAGCCGCCATCGAGCAGGCCGGCGGAGAACCACTTGAAGCCCACCGGCACTTCCAGAAGCTTGCGCCCGAGACCGTTCACCACGCGGTCGATCAGGCCGCTGGACACCAGGGTCTTGCCCACCGCCGCAGTCACCGGCCATTGCGGACGGTGCGTGAGCAGGTAATGGATGGCCACCGCGAGGTAGTGGTTGGGGTTGAGCAAACCGATCGAGGGAGTGACTATGCCGTGGCGATCGACGTCGGCGTCGTTTCCCCAGGCGATGTCGAAACGATCTTTCAGCTTCACCAGGCTGGCCATCGCGTAGGGGCTGGAGCAGTCCATGCGGATCTTGCCGTCGTGGTCCAGGGTCATGAAGGCGAAAGCGGGGTCGACGTTCGGGTTCACCACTTCGATGTTCAGGCCGTATTTCTCGGCGATCGGCTTCCAGTAAGCCACGGCGGCGCCGCCCAGCGGGTCGACGCCGATCTTCAGGCCGGCCTGCCTGATCGCGGCCATGTCGATGACGTTTTCCAGGTCGGCGATGTAGGGCGTGGCGAAGTCTTCCTGCTTCACCTTCGCCAGCGCTTCCGCATAGGGCAGCCGCTTCACATCACGGTTGCCGTCGGCCATCAGGGCATTGGCGCGGTTCTCGATCCAGCCGGTGACGTCGGTATCGGCCGGGCCGCCATTGGGCGGGTTGTACTTGATGCCGCCGTCACGCGGCGGGTTGTGCGAGGGGGTGATGACGATGCCGTCCGCGCGCGCGGCGCCGGCGTCCGCGTTGTGAACCAGGATGGCGCGCGAGATCACCGGGGTGGGCGTGTAGCCGCCATCGGCCTGGATGCGGGTATCGACACCGTTCGCGGCCAGTACCTCGATGGCGCTCTGTTGCGCCGGGGCGGACAGGGCGTGGCTGTCCATGCCCAGGAACAGCGGGCCGGTAATGCCGGCGCCGGCGCGGTATTCGCACACGGCCTGAGTGATGGCGAGGATGTGAGCCTCGTTAAAGCTCAGATTGAAGGCGCTGCCGCGATGGCCGCTGGTGCCAAAAGCGACGCGCTGGGTGGCGACGCCGACATCGGGTTGATGGTGATAAGCGGCGAGCAGGTCGGCCACGTCCATCAGGGATTCAGCGGGCGCGAGTTGACCGGCGAGGGGGTGGAGCATGGCTGGGTCCTTTGAGTCGAGTTGAAAATGAATCGTGGAATCTTACGTCCGCGCGGTTCGTACCGACACCCAAACCGAGCGGCAGGCAATCCGCGGAAATTCACCAAAACGGTGCGGCAGGCGTCTTGATAGTGCATATCTACCAAGCATGCGAGCCTTCCTCACTCTGTAACTAAATAAATAAGTGCATTACTTCAATAACATAGGAAACAGAATCAAATGGAATTATTACCCGAGTATATTGGTATGGTTCTTGCAATATAATGACTAACTAATTCGTTCCCTGTTCAGGAGATGGTCATGCAAACCAAGTTGTTACTTCCGCTGTTGTCCACCCTGCTGGCATCGCTTGCTGTCGCTTCGGATGCAAAACCCGAGGCGACTTGCCATCGTTTGATGACCGATAGGGAATGCAGCGAGCACAAATCCCTGCTTGTCGCGCTGCCCTCCGGAGCAGCACTCGACCAGTATCTGGCCGAATACACCCGCACGCGGCAGGAACGGGAAGCCGCCTGCACTTACATCCATGACTTGAGCAGCGATGGGGCAAGGCCGCCACAACAGCAGGCATTGCTTCGCTACTGAGTCACGCCGGGCTCAATCCGGTAGCCGCACGCGGATCTGTACGCCCATGCACTCCACCACCTGACCAGCGCGCACCTTGGCGGTCTTGCGGCTTTCCGGCTGACCATCCAGGGTTACTTCACCAGCGGCAACCAGCGCTTTGCCACGGCCGCCACTGTCGGCGACACCTGCCAGTTTGAGTAGATTGCACAGTTCTACAAATTCGCCGCACAATTCAAAATCAATGGTTTGCATTGTTTTTCAGATAATTCGGTTGAATGCTGACCGTGTCCTGGCCGTCGGTAATCCAGATTTGACCATCCTGTAGGGTGCATTGCAGGCGCATGGTCCGCTGCGCCAGTGCGGCCAGCCCCTGGCTCTCTTCCGGCGCCAGGTTGAGCACGGTGACGTTGTTGAGCTTGAGCAGCTTGGCGCGGTTCTGCTCCCACCAGTTCTCGGCGGTGCGGCTGCCGTAACTGATGATCAGCACCTGATCCGCGCGGCCACAGGCCTTGCGAACCCATTTTTCATCGGGCAGACCGACGTCGATCCAGAGTTCGATGGCGCCGGTCAGATCGCGGTGCCAGAGATCCGGTTCATCGTCCACACACATGCCTTTGGCGAAACTGAGTTGCTCATGCGCGTGCAGGACAAAAGCGAACAAGCGCACCATCATGCGTTCGTCGGTTTCCGAGGGATGCCGGGCCAGCGTCAGCGCGTGTTCCGCATAATAGTTGCGGTCCATGTCCGCGATCTGAACTTCAGCCTTGAAGATGGTTGCTTTGATGGCCATGAAAGTGCCGGGAGACATTACGGACCCGCATGGTACAGAAAGCCCGCCGCGCCTACTGGTACATGTCTTTCCAAACCGTTGGTGAATAGCTACCAATTCAAGGAAAACCGATTGACGCGGGCATTGACGGGGACTTAAGTTGCGTCGGCCGCTAATTCAGCGTGTTGGTTTAACCACCGCACACCCCATTACGAGAGGAGACATCTCATGAAGCAAAAACTCGCAACCCTGGCTTTCCTTGGTCTGACCACCTTTGCCCTGACCGCTTGCAGCAGCGCCCCCGCCACGAACGCCGAGGCTCCCAAGGAAGCCGTCAAGTCCGCGCTCAGCGACGCCGCCCAACAAGCACTGGACAAGGCCACCGCCGACGTGAAGACCGCCAAGGCCAAGTTTGCCCTGTGGACCACCGCCGACAAGGCCTACAAGGACGCCCTGGAAGCCGCCAAGGCTGGTGACAGCAACGCCGTGATCAAGCAGGCCACCTTCGTGTCCGACCAGGTCGCGCGCGGCATCGCGCAACTGTCCTACCCATCCACCGAACTGAAGTAAACGTTCCATGCTCCGCCCCGGCATCCTTCTGCTGCTGGCCTTGCTGGCGGCACCCGCCGGGGCGGATATCTACAAGTGGACCGACGCCCAAGGCAAAATCCACTACGGTGACCAGCCACCGTCCAGCACCCTCCCCGAACAATTCAACCCGCGAACCAGCGAAGCCACCGAAGCCCGCGCGGTGGAGGCACGTCGCCAGGCTGCGGACCTGGCCGCGCACAAGCGCCTGGAACAGGTAAAAGCGCGGGAAGTGGCAAGCAAGGAACTCGCCGCACGCGAGGAAGAGGCCCGGCGCAAGGCGGAAAACTGCCAACGCGCGCGCGCCAACCTGGAAATGTTGCAACGCGCGAATATGCGCCTCAGCACGGTCGACTCCCAAGGCCAAACACGAGTCCTCGACGCGGCGGCACGTCAGGCGGAAATGGAACGCGCCGGTCGCACCATTTCTGAGAACTGCGCTAATTGAACAGGTAGCGCCAGCGCTACCTTCACTCCCCGCCGATCTCCCCACCGCCTTTCTTCATCACCTTGCCCTCGGCGGCGCGCTGCTTGCGCACTTCCTTGGGGTCGGCAATCAGGGGCTGGTAGATTTCCACACGATCCTTGTCGCGCACGACCGCGTCCAGCTTGGCGAGCTTGTTCCAGATGCCCAGCTTGTTTTTCGCGAGATCGATTTCCGGAAACTCGACGAGCAGGCCGGAGCGTTCCACCGCTTCGCGCAGCGTGGCGCCTTCGTTGAGAATGACCTGCGCGACCTTCTGACGGTATTGCCGGCCGTACACCACTTCAACTTGAATTTGAGTTGTCATCGCTCACCGTAGACGTTTTCCGCCCGGTGCACGAAGGCATCCACCAGGCTGTTGGTGACCATGCCGAACACCGGCCCCAAAACCTTCTCCAGCAGGTTGCTGGAGAACTCGTAATGCAGTTCGAACTCGATCTTGCAGGCGGTGTCCGCCAGGCGTTTGAAATGCCAGGAACCTTCCAGTTTGCGGAACGGCCCACTTTTCAGGCGTATGCCCATCTCCTCGGGAATGCGCTTGGCGTTCTCGGTGGTGAAGTGTTGTTTCACATGCAGGTAATGCAGATGGATGGTTGCCTCGGTGACGTTTTCATCGCGTCGCAGCAGTTCGGTGCCGCCGCACCAGGGCAGGAACTGGGGATAGTCCTCGACTCCATCGACCAGCGCGAACATTTCCGCCGCCGAATAGGGAACCAGAACAGATTTAACGACTTTGGCCATCAGTGGAAGCAACGAGCTTGAGGGGCCGGTAAAATAGCACGATTAGCGCGGCCCCCGCCGCCCACCCCGCCCCATACAACGACTCCCCCATGAGCATCATCGACAACAGACAAGTCTTCCACGAGTACTTCATCGAAGAACGCTACGAAGCGGGCATCGTGCTGCAGGGCTGGGAAGTGAAAGCGATCCGCGCCGGCCGCGCGCAGTTGAAAGAAGCCTATGTCGTAGTGAAGCAGGAAGAAGTCTGGCTGATCGGCTGCCACATCAGCCCGCTACCCACGGCTTCCACCCACATCAATCCGGACCCGGTTCGCTCGCGCAAACTACTGCTGCATGAGCATGAAATCAGAAAACTGATCGGCAAGGTGAAGCAGGCCGGCTACACCCTGGCGCCGATCAACCTGCACTACACCAAGGGCCGCATCAAACTGGAAATCGGCCTGGCCAAGGGCAAGAAGCAACACGACAAGCGCGCGACCGAGAAAGACCGCGAATGGCAGCGCGATAAAGCTCGCATCCTGCGCGACAAATGAACAACCGCTGCGCTGAAATCCAGACCCCACGCCGCCGCGAAGGCGTGATGGGCATCGAAGACTTGTTCGCCTTCGACGAAATCATCGACACCCGTTCACCCGCCGAATACGCGGAAGACCACGCGCCCGGCGCCATCAACTTGCCGGTGCTGGACAACGCGGAGCGCGCCCGCATTGGCACTTTGCACAAACAGTCCTCCGCCTTCGACGCCAAGAAAGCCGGTGCCGCCCTGGTCTCGCGCAATATCGCCCACCATCTGGAAACACACTTCGCCGACAAGCCCAAAAGCTATCGCCCATTGATCTATTGCTGGCGTGGCGGCAACCGCAGCGGCGCCATGACCACCGTGCTGCGCGCCATCGGCTGGCAGGCCGC
This sequence comes from Gallionellaceae bacterium, assembly GCA_028714875.1. GTDB lineage: Bacteria > Pseudomonadota > Gammaproteobacteria > Burkholderiales > Thiobacillaceae > PFJX01. The sequence continues at coordinate 131,156 of JAQTLN010000005.1, read as the reverse complement.
GCAACTGGAAGGCGGCTACAAGGCCTATCGGCGCCATGTCATCGACGAACTGGAGCGTCTGCCCGGCCGCTTCGATTTCCGCGTGGTGTGCGGCCCCACCGGCGTCGGCAAAAGCCGCTTCCTGCGCGCCTTGCGCCAGATCGGCGCCCAGGTACTCGATCTTGAAGACCTGGCCGCGCACATGGGCTCGGTGCTGGGCGCCTACCCTGATCGCCCGCAGCCGGCGCAGAAGGGCTTTGAAAGCGGGGTCTGGGACGCCCTGCGCCGCTTCGACCCGGCGCGACCCGTGTTCGTGGAATCGGAAAGCAAGAAGATCGGCAACCTGCAAACACCGGAAGCGCTGCTCGCCCGCATGAGAGATAGCGTCTGCCTCAACCTGAACGCCGACATCCCGGTGCGCGTGGAAATTCTGCGCGGGGAATACGCCCACTTCCTCGCCGACCCCGATGCCCTCGGCCACAAGCTGGATTGCCTGCTGGAAATCCAGGGCCGCGCCCGGATCGAATCCTGGAAAGCCCTGGCTCATGCCGGGCAGTGGGATGAACTGGTCGCCGAATTGCTGATCAAACACTACGACCCCGCCTACACCCGTTCGCTGGGGCGCAACTTCACCCAGGCAATCAACGCGGAAACGCTGACCCTGGATTCGGCATCGGAGGAAACCATGCGGGAACTGGCTAAACAGATTGGGCACGGGGCATGAACGCCCCGGTAGCGCCGGCATCCTTGCCGGCGTCTTTTGAACCCGCCGGCAAGGATGCCGGCGCTACAGTCAAAACCCTCGAACTCCCCATCGCCGGGATGACCTGCGCATCCTGTTCCGCGCGCCTGGAGAAGAACCTCAACAAGCTCGAAGGCGTCACGGCCAACGTCAATCTGGCGGTGGAAAAAGCGCATGTGGAATTCGACCCGGCCGTCATCGCCCCCCAGGCCATCCTCGACCAGGTGGCGAAGACCGGCTTTTCCATCCCCGCGCAAACCCTTGATCTGGCCATCGGCGGCATGACCTGCGCGGCTTGTTCCACCCGTCTGGAAAAGGTGCTCAACAAGCAGCCCGGCGTCGAGGCCCGCGTCAATCTGGCCACCGAGAAGGCGCGTGTCTCCTACCAGCCGGGCCTGATCGACGAGGCCGGCCTGCTGGCGGCGGTGGCGCGCGCCGGTTTCAGCGCCAGCCCGATCTCGGAAACCAGCCGCGCCGAGGAGAAAGCGCGCAAGGCCGCCGAATACAGCCATGAACTACGTGTGTTCGTCATTTCCGCGCTGTTCACTCTGCCCCTGCTGGCGCAGATGATCCCGATGCTGACCGGCGCCCACCATGTCGAATGGACAGCGGAGTCGTTGCGCTTCAGCGCTTACGAATCCGGCGTCCCCCATGCGGGGATGCCGCCCTGGCTGCAATGGCTGCTCGCCACGCCGGTGCAATTCTGGGCGGGCAAACGCTTCTATACGGGCGCCTGGAACAGCCTGCGCGGCGGCGGCGCCAATATGGATGTGCTGGTCGCCCTGGGCACCAGCGCCGCATATTTTTTTAGCATTTACATGGTCTTCCTCGCCGGCCCCCTCTATTTCGAGGCCAGCGCCGCCGTGGTCACCCTGGTGCGCCTGGGCAAACTGCTGGAAGCGCGCGCCAAGTCGCGCACCTCGGGCGCCATCGAACAACTGATCGGCCTGCAACCGCGCACGGCGCGGGTGGAACGCAACGGCGAAGCCATGGAAATCGAAGCCGCACTGCTGAAAGCCGGCGACATCGTCCTGGTGCGCGCCGGCGAGCGTATTCCGGTCGATGGCGCGGTGCTGGAAGGGGTTTCCAGCGTCGATGAAAGCCTGCTCACCGGGGAAAGTCTGCCGCTCGCCAAACGCGCGGGCGACCGCGCCCATGCCGGAACCCAGAACCTCGACGGACTGCTGCGCCTACGCGCGGAAGGTGTCGGCGCACACACCCAGTTGATGGAAATTGTGCGTCTCACCGAAGCCGCGCAAGGCTCCAAGGCGCCGATCCAGAAGCTCGCCGACCAGATCTCCGGCGTCTTCGTGCCCATCGTCATCGTCATCGCCCTCGCCACGTTCGCCGGCTGGTGGCTGACCAGCGGCGACTTCACGCAAAGCCTGATTCCCGCCGTCGCCGTCCTGGTCATCGCCTGCCCCTGCGCCTTGGGCCTCGCCACCCCGACGGCGGTGATGGTCGGCCTCGGGCGCGGCGCGCAACTGGGCATCCTGGTGCGCTCGGCGGAAGCCCTGGAACGGGCGGAAAAACTCTCTGTTCTGGCACTCGACAAGACCGGCACGTTGACCGAAGGGCGCCTGGCACTGCTGGGTATCGAAGCACAAGGCGAGCTGGACGACGCCGCCGCGTTACGCCTCGCCGCCTCCCTGGAACAAGGCAGTACCCACCCGCTGGCTTTGGCCTTGCTGGAAGCCGCCAAGGCGCGCGGGCTGGCCCTGGCGCCGGTCGCCGCATTCGCCAATGTGCCCGGCGACGGTGTCAGCGGCGAGGTGGAAGGCCGCCGCCTGCGCCTGGGTACGCAAGAATGGGCCACCCCCGCAACCAGCGTAGGTCAGGTTGGCGCGCAGCGACTACCTGACGCTTCCACATTTATCTCGCATCGTCAGGTAGCCTCCGGCAACCTGACCTACAAACCCGGTACGACCAGCATCTGGCTCGCCGACGACACCAACCTGCTCGCCCGCTTCAGCCTCGCCGACCGCCTACGTCCCTCCTCGCAAAACGCCGTGGCACGCCTTGCAGGGCTCGGCATCCGCGCCATCATGCTGACCGGCGACCAGGAAGCCGCTGCGGAAGCCATCGCTCGCGAAGCCGGCATAGCCGAATGGCGCTCTCGCGTGAAGCCGCAAGACAAGGCCGCCGCCGTCGCCGCGCTGAAAGCCGAGGGCCAGGTGGTGGGCATGGCCGGCGACGGCGTCAACGACGCCCCCGCGCTGGCCAGCGCGGATGTCAGTTTCGGCATGGCCGCCGGTTCCGACATCGCCCTGGAAGCCGCCGACATCACGCTGATGCGCTCCGACCTGGGCGGCGTGGCCGATGCCGTGGCGCTGTCGCGCGCGGTCATGCGCAAGATTCGCCAGAACCTGTTCTTCGCCTTCTTCTACAACGTGCTGGCCCTGCCCCTGGCCGCCGCCGGCATGCTCAACCCGGTCATCGCCGGCGCGGCGATGGCCCTATCTTCCGTCTCGGTGGTCAGCAACTCGCTGCTGCTGAAGCGCTGGAAACCGTGATGACTCCCCCCTTTCTTAAGGGGGGGGCGGGGGGGATTTAGCAACGTTCGAACTCGCGCAACCCTTGGAGAAATCCCCCCCAGCCCCCCTTTGCAAAGGGGGGAGCCTGTCACCGAGCACACACGGCTGTTCGCGGTATAACCTGTACCTCTTCCCACACCTCGTGCCAGACGACCATGCACATCGGCATCCCCAAGGAAATCAAGGACCACGAATTTCGGGTCGCGGCCACCCCGACCGGTGTGGCGGAAATGGTGCGCGGCGGCCATACGGTCACCCTCCAGAGCAACGCCGGCAGCGCGGTGGGCTTCGACGATGCCGCCTACCGCGCGGCGGGCGCCCGCGTCGTTGATTCGGCCGCCGAGGTTTACAGCGCCGATCTGATCTTCAAGGTCAAGGAACCGCAACCCGACGAGGTTGCCTGGCTGCGCCCCGGCCAGTGGCTGTTCTGCTATCTGCATCTCGCCGCCGCGCCGGAACTGGCGCGCGCCTTGCTTGACAAGGGGGTGACGGCGCTGGCCTTCGAGACCGTGCTCGACAAGGCAGGCCATACGCCCTTGCTGGCGCCGATGTCGCAAATTGCCGGCCGTCTATCCATCCAGGCCGGCATGCAGGCGCTGGAAATGAAAAATGGCGGGCGCGGCGTGTTGCTCTCCGGCGTGCCCGGCGTGCCGCCGGCGCGGGTCGTGATCCTGGGCGGCGGCATGGTCGGCGCCAACGCCGCCCGACTCGCCGTTGGCCTGGGCGCGGACGTGACCCTGCTCGACCGTGGCACGGAACGCCTGCATGCCTTCGACGAGCAATACGGCGGCCGCCTGAAAACCCGCTATTCGCATGAAGACAGCATCGCGGAATGCCTGCGCGACGCCGATCTGGTGGTGGGCGCCGCCTACATCCACGGTCGCCGCGCGCCGCGCCTGATCAACCGCGAACTACTGCGCGCCATGCCGCGCGGCGCCGCCTTGGTGGATGTCGCCATCGACCAGGGCGGCATGGCGGAAACCTCGCGCGCCACGACGCATTCCGACCCTTTCTACATGGAAGAAGGCATCGTCCACTACTGCGTCGCCAACATGCCCGGCGCGGTGGCCCGCACCGCCACCCTGGCCCTGGCCGAAGCCACCCTACCCTACCTGCATCGCCTCCTCGCCAACCCGCGCGCCGCGCTGGAAGCCGACCCCGGCTTCGCCGCCGGCCTCAACCTCGTCGCGTGCCATCTCACTCACGCCGGACTGGCCCAGGATCTTGGCGAGTCGGTGGCCGATTGGCACGCCCTTGTTCCTGTCTGAGCCTCAGCCGGGGTATTACGCGCCGGTGGCCTGGTCTATAAATAAATCGAGAAGTACTAATGTACTTACACCAAGGATAACCCCCATATAGAGGATGGAGCGTGGCAAAAAGGGAAGGAGTTCATCATGTTGAAACAACGCGGATGGGCAGCTTTACTGCCAATTGGGCTGATCGCCATCGCCGCCACAGGCGGCACCGTCATGGTGGTCGAGAAAGCCAGCAATGCGAACGAACCGACGCTCGCGGGGACGATGTTCAAGAGTGAACCGCAACTGCGTCAGGGCGTGGTGACTTACGAAATGGAGGAAGCCAAGGCTTCAAGAGCGGCGGTTCCCGGCGCTCAGAAATAGTCTTTGCATTGCGCTCCCAAGGCCCGTCGCGACGGGCCTTGTCAGTTTCAGCAACGTGCGCTCATCACCGGAAACAATGGGGCCGAATAGAGGTGGCCCCATGTAGTTCCGGCGCTACATACCCACCTCAGCTGATGGACAATCTGGGTTCAACCCAGCCTGAACGGATGACTCCCCTGCTAACGCGACGACACTGCACCGCCTGCCTGCTCGTGGTTCTGCTCTCGGCTCCTCTCCATGCCTCGCCGGCTGACTCATTCCCCGCTTTTTCCCAGGTCAAGGCGGCGTGGCGCTCCTCGGAAGCGCGCCTGCTCGACCGCCACGGCGAATTGTTGCAGGAATTCCGCGTCGACCCGAGCATCCGCCGCACCGACTGGACCCCGCTGGTGGAAGTTTCCCCCGCCCTGATCGTGGCTGTCCTGCGCGCGGAAGACCGACGTTTCTTCGAGCACGGCGGGGTCGACTGGCTGGCGGCGGGCAAGGCGGCGTTGAGCAATTGGTTGAGCGCGAAGCCACGCGGCGCGTCCACCCTCACCATGCAGCTCGCCGCGTTGCTGGATGCGCAATTTCGCGCCAGTAGCGGGCGCCGCGACGTGGCGGAGAAATGGCGGCAGATGCAAGCGGCGCGCGAACTGGAGCAAAGCTGGAACAAGGCGGACATCCTGGAGGCCTACCTCAATCTGGCGCCGTTTCGAGGCGAGTTGACCGGCATCGACGCCGCCACACGCGGCCTGTTCGATAAGCGCCCCGCTGGCCTGAGCGATGCCGAATCACTGATTCTCGCGGCGCTGATCCGCGCCCCCAACGCCAAGCCCAACGATGTGGCGAAGCGGGTGTGCGCGTTGGCGGATGGCCTGCCGGGGATGGCCAGTTGCGCCGCGCTCAAGGCGCTCACGCGCAACACCCTGAGCGGGCGCTATCCCATCGTCGCGGCCGCGAATTGGGCTCCGCATCTGGCGCTCAGGTTGCTGGGAAGTGCAAATCCTTCTCAGCCCCCCGCTGGCAATGAGCTGCTTAAATTAGCTGGTGAAACGGTGGGTTCAGAGGTTCCCCCCTTTCCCAAAGGGGGGGCAGGGGGGATTTCTGAGGCGGCTGCCCAGGCAAACGTCGCTAAATCCCCCTCATTCCCCCTTTGGAAAAGGGGGAGGCCACCGCCCCAAGCGCTTTCACTCGTATCAACAGTTGACGCGACAAGTGCCCTTGAAAAAAAGGGGGGTAGCACGAACCTCCGCAGCAGTCTCGACACCAGCCTGCAACGCCATGTGATCGCCACGCTCAACCAGCAGCTTGCCCATCTGGCCGGGCGCGAGGTGAGTGATGCCGCCGCGCTGGTGCTCGATAACGCCAGTGGCGAAGTGCTGGCCTATGCCAGCGTCAGCGCGCGTGACTCCGTGTCGCCGGAGAGCGACGGCGTGCGGGCGCCACGTCAGGCCGGCTCGACGCTGAAACCCTTTCTTTACGGTCTGGCGCTGGAGAAGGGTCTGCTCACCGCCGCCTCGCCACTGGAAGACGCGCCGCTTTCCATCACCACAGCGGGCGGCCAATACGCGCCGCAAAACTACGACCATGAGCATCGCGGCCTGGTCAGTGTGCGCACCGCCCTGGCCGGCTCGCTCAACATTCCCGCCGTGCAGACCCTGAAACTGGTGGGCCTGGAACCGTTTGCCGCGCGCCTGGCGCGCTTCGGCTTTGACGGGCTGACGGAAGACGCCGATTTTTATGGCTACTCCCTGGCCCTGGGCAGCCTGGATGTGACACTGGAACAGGAAACCAACGCCTACCGCGCGCTGGCCAACGGCGGTGTTTACTCGCCACTACGCTTCACGACGAGCACGAAAAATTCTGCCGCGCACCGCGTGCAGAGTCGGGAATCCACCTTCCTGGTCGCCGACATCCTCTCCGACCGGCAGGCCCGCGCCACTACCTTCGGCCTGGAAAACCCGCTCGCCACGCGTTTCTGGACGGCGGTGAAGACCGGCACCAGCAAGGACATGCGCGACAACTGGTGCCTCGGTTTCTCGTCGCGCTACACGGTGGGCGTCTGGATCGGCAATTTCTCCGGCGCCCCCATGCACGATGTCTCCGGCATCAGCGGCGCCGCTCCGGCCTGGGCCGCGATCATGCAGCGGTTGCACGCCGAAACCCCATCTTCGCCGCCCGATCCGCCCAAGTGGCTGACCCGAAAACTGGTCCAGCCACCCGGCGAAGCGCCCCGGCGCGAATGGTTCCTGCCCGGCGGCGAGCCGGCCGGCGCCACCTGGAACGCGGCCTCCCCGCCGCCGGAAATCGTCAATCCCGGTGATGGCGGCATCCTGGCGCTTGACCCGGATATTCCGCCGACCCGGCAACGCCTGCTGTTCCAGGCCAGCCACGCCCCGGCCAGCGCCTGGTGGCAACTTGACGAAACCCGGCTGGAAACCGCGGATTGGTTGCTGGAGCGAGGCCACCATGCGCTCTCTCTCAAGGACCGGGACGGTCGGATACTGGATCAGGTGCGCTTCGAGGTGCGCTGAGTTCAGAGCACCAATGACCACCCCTACTGGTAGTTCGTAGGATGTGGTGAGCGTAGCGAACCGCATCAAGCACGGTCGCGTTCCAGGTGCGGTTCGCTACGCTCTGATGAAGCCCCTACCCTTCGGTAACCACACCCTATGTTTGGCTGAAACCAGCGATGACCGCTCCTGTTGGTGGGACTTCGCCAGCCGTCACCCCATAAGCTGACACCCTTGTCCAAATAACCCATAGTTTCAGTCAACCATTGCCGCATCCCGGTGGCGCCCGTAAAATTGCCCGGTCTTGTAAGTAGACACACCTACTAATCACGGAGAAACAGCACATGGAACACCAACTGCCCGCCCTGCCCTACGCCAAAGACGCACTCGCTCCCCACATGAGCGCGGAAACCTTCGATTACCACTACGCCAAGCACCATCAGGCCTATGTCACCAACCTGAACAACCTGATCAAGGGCACCGATTTCGAGAGCAAGAGCCTCGAAGAAATCGTCAAGACCGCCCCCGCCGGTGGCATCTACAACAACGCCGCCCAGGTTTCCAACCACACCTTCTTCTGGAACTGCATGAAGCCGAACGGCGGCGGCGCCCCCGCTGGCGCCCTGGCCGACGCGATCAATGCCAAGTGGGGTTCGCTGGACGAGTTCAAGAAGGCTTTCCAGACCAGCGCCGTGGGCAACTTCGGTTCCGGCTGGACCTGGCTGGTGAAGAAGGCCGACGGTTCCGTCGACATCGTCAACATGGGCGCCGCCGGCACCCCCCTGACCACCGCCGACAAGCCCCTGCTGTGCGTGGACGTGTGGGAACACGCCTACTACATCGACTACCGCAACATGCGTCCCAAGTTTGTGGAAACCTTCCTGACCAGCCTGGTCAACTGGGACTTCGCCAGCGCGAATTTCGCCTGAGCGATACCTGACCAGTAAAAAAGCCGCGCAATACGCGGCTTTTTTCGTTTGAGGCAGCCTACATCGGCTGCCGATCCCGCCACACCAGCAGACCCTGGGCGTTCAGTTCAACGTCGCCGGCCAGCAATTCCCGCATCCGTTTCTCGGGCAATGAGCAGCCGTGGGCCAGGGCGGCATCGAGCAGGCAGCGTTCGATCGCGGACTTCAGCGCCCCGTGGCGGGCGACGCCTTCTTCCACCACCGCGCGGGTCAGTCGCACGAATTCGTCGATCAGCTTGTGCAACTCGCCGGCAAGCGCCGGTAGGCCCGTCACGCGGCCATAGTGGGTCAGGTAGGCCGCCGTGGGATTCAACGCTAACAGCCGCTCGATGGAAGCGTGCAGCGCCTCGGGTTCGAACTGGACCGGCGTGGTGGTGGGGAAGATGAACGGCCGCGCATGTTCGTCAGCGCCGACATCGAACTCCCGATAGGAAATACCGAAGGTGTCGCCGGTAAAAATGCTGTTGCTGGCGGTGTCGTGGATACAAAAGTGGTGACGGGCGTGGCCGGGGGTGTCGATGAAGGTCAGGACGCGGCCGTGGAAGTCGATCCGGTGGCCGTCATCCGCTTCGATGACGCGCTCGGCGGGCGCCGGGATGATGTCACCATAAAGCTGATGGAACAGCGCTTCGCCATAGACCGCGAGGGAACCGGCAATCAGTTTGGCCGGATCGATCAGGTGGCGCGCACCCTTGGGATGCGCCACCAGCCGCGCATTCGGACAGCAAGCCAACAGGGCGCCGGCGGCACCGGCATGGTCGAGGTGGACATGGGTGGCGATCACATAGTCGACCGCCTCCGGGCCCAGGCCCAGTTCCGCCAGGGTGGCGAGAATATGGGCGACGGAATGCTGAGTGCCGGTATCGACCAGGGCGACATGGCCATCCTGCACAATGAAGTGGATGGAGGCCAGGCCGGGGCGCAGATAGCCGGCATCGACGGTGTGGATGCCGTGTTCGTGGTGTCGGGTCGGGAGCATGGGCTGGCTCGGGTGTGGGAAATATTGCGCATTGCACCATAAGGCGCGTGGCTTGGGCAGCGGATTCGCAAGCCGCTGACATCCCACATTTGGGCATGCACCGGGCTTCCTCGCACGAGAAAGAGCCGGCCCGCTGGTAAACTGCGCCACCGCTATACGCCCGCTTGCCATGCTCAGCATCATCACCGCCATCCACAACCAGTTGCCGGTCAACCGCTTGTTCTGGGCCAATCTACAGCGCTACACCTCCAGCCCCTTTGAACTCATCATCATCGACAACGCCTCCACGGATGGCAGCGCGGATTTTTTCGAGAGCGTGGGCGCGCGGGTGATCCGTAATCCGGTGAACTACTGCTACCCGGTCAGCCAGAACCAGGGCATCGCGATTGCGCGGGGCGAATGGCTGGGCTTTCTCAACAACGACATCATCGTCAGCCCGCGCTGGGACAGGCATCTGATGGATAACATGGATGCCAACGGCCTTGACGTGGCCACCTGTTGCGGTGTGGAACAACTGGAGACCCCGGAAGCCACGCGCACCCTGAAGCGCCGCTGGAAACGCATCAAGGGGGTGTGCTCTCTGCTGGGAATCAATGAACGCAGCCTGTCCCTCATGCATCGCTGGATGTACCACGGTGACTGGCCGGCGTTCTGCGAACGCCGCTATCGAAAATTCCACCTGCAAGCCGCCGAAGGCTTCGTCGGCAACACCGTATTGATGCGCCGCGCCGCGCTGGACAAGATCGGGCTGTGGGATGAACGCATTCAGGCCGGCGATTTCGACCTCTACCTGCGCAGCAAGAAACGCGCGGCCAGCCACGGTGACATCAAGCCGGTCCACATTGCGCTGGATACCTTCAACCATCACTTCATCCGCCTGACCATCAAGGCACGCCCCCCCAATTTCGCCGACACGGGCAAACTGATCGGCCTGGGGGAAAAATGGTCGCCTGAAGAGTCGGAATGGTTGAAACAACGCCTGGGAGGGCAGGAATGACGCAACAAATCAACCTGGAAGCCGCGGTTGAACGCGCCCGCTGGTGCGTTCGGGCGGGTGTCTGGCGCGAAGCGACGACACGGCGGGCCTGGGCTCGCAAGGAGGAGCGACAAAGGCAGGCGCCCGCCCGGACGTGCCAGCGGGTGCGTAGCGGGCTCACCGAATGGGTGAGAGTGATCGAAGGCACGAGGGGCGCTATTCAGCGGAGGTTCCAATGACAATCGAGCGGTCAACCGCCGTTTCCAGGTTCGGGGGATGGAGCTGGTACGCACTCGGCTTCGCATTCGTCCTCCCGCTCTCGACCGCGCTCACCAGCGTGCTTTCCCTGGGTGCGCTGATCTGGGCGGTCATGCACCCGGCCACCTGCTTGGAGAACTGGAAACAGGCGCGCACGCAGCCGATCTTCCTGGCCATGCTGTTCCTGAGCCTGGTCGTGCTGATCGGCATCCCAATTGCCCTGGCCCATGGCTACAACCCCTGGCCGATGCTGGGCAAACACAGCCGCTATGCGATGTTCTTTCTCATGCTGCCGTTCTTCCAGAACCCGGAGCACCGACGCGCCTTTTATATCGGATTCGGACTGGGCGCCCTGCTAACCCTACTGACTTCCCTGTTCGTCTCGGCCACCGGCATCCCGCTACTCAATGCCGTGGCGCGTTTCGATTCCGCCACTTTCCGCAACCACACCGAACACAACCTGTTTCTCGGGCTCGCCGCTTTCGGATTGGCGTCATGGTTGCTGAGTGCATCGGTAAAACCGGCCTGGCGCTGGCTGGGTTGGCTGCTGGTAGCGCTGAGCGCCGCTGACATCCTATTTCTTGTAAGCGGGCGCACCGCCCAGGGCACATTTCTCTTGCTTGCCCTGTTGCTGATTTTCACCACGCTACGCGAACGCGCACGAACAGCCTTATGGCTGTTCATTGCAATCGCTGGTTTGGCTGCTGCCGTCATGCTCAATCCTGAATCCGCGGTGCAGCGAGGCATGCACAACGTGTCCAGCGACATCCAGAGTTACCAGGAAGGGCAAGTGGAGACCTCGGTGGGCTATCGTGTTGAATTCTGGCGAGTCACCTGGCGCATGATCACCAGGGAGCACCCCTTGCTCGGACAAGGCACGGGCGGTTTCTCGGAAGCCTACCGGCAAGAGGCCAAGGCACATGGAAGCCTGACTTCTCCCACCGCGAATCCCCACAATGATTATTTGTTCTACTGGGCCGAGCATGGGGTGGGTGGCGCACTCGCCGTGATCTTCCTGTACCTCGCCATGCTGCACTCAGTGCGGGGTTTGCAATCGCTGGAAAGTCTGTGGATGGCGGCGCTGGCCATTGCCTATGGCGTGGGGAGCCTGGCCAACTCCTACCTGCTCGATCACTCGACCTGCTTCGTCTTCTTCACCCTTCTGGCCGCGTTGACGGCCAGTAATACAGAAGCACGCGGCGGCGCGGCTCAGCGGGCCTGATCCGCCGCGTGACGATCCAGCCCCAGTTCCGCTCGCTGTGGCCGGTTCCCGTTCAACACTTCATCGAGACGGCGACGGTTTTCAGCTTCGTTGCCGCGATCGTTCTCCCGATGCCACAAATGCAACACGGGGACGCCATATTGACCATCCTTGCGCAGGATTCCCGCATGCATCAGGCGAATCGCCAGATCGGCGTCCTCGTGCCCCCATCCCTGGTAACGCTCGTCAAAACCGTTCACGGCGACAAAATCGTGCCTCCATAGCCCCAGGTTGCAGGTATGTACCCCCTGCCAACGCAGTGGCCGCCGCAACCGCCAGCCACGCCCCGGCAGACGCAGCAAGGGCAGTAAACGGTTGATTCGGCCCTCACGGCGGGCACGCCACCAGGCCACGCCACCCCAGGACAGCGGATTCGTCCTTCTCGCCAAAACCGCCTCGGTCAGCTCGAGAGACAGTAAAACACGGTTGCCCACCAACATTCGTCCTGGCTCGGCCAGTTCGAGGTGGCGGCCGACAAAATCCGGGAAAACCAGACAGTCCCCATCAAGAAAGATCAGGTACTCGGATCGGCTTGCCGCCACCGCGCGATTGCGCGCCTCGGCGGCACGAAACCCCTGGTCCGGATGCCAGACATGAATCAGTGGCAGGCGAGACTGCCAGGTACGAACCACCGCCGCCGTCTCCGGCCCGGAGCCGTCGTCCGCCACCACCACTTCGGCAGGCGCCGGGCTCAGTTCGGCGATGCTTGCCAGAACCCGGTCCAGAGCATCTGGGCGGTTATAAGTGGTGACGATGAGGGTGGTGCTGGGCATCCGTCGATCGCTATTCGGCAGGCCGCCGCAGCACGGCGACGAGATCGTGCCCAAGGCCCAGGCGAGCCACCGGCCAGGCCAGCAACTCGGAGAGCAGCTTGGCCGGGCGGTAACCAGGGCGCCCCTTCTCCACCAAGCGCAGGTTGCGGGTGTCGATACGAACATTCTCCAGGCCCGCCCTCTCAGCCAAATGGCGCATGGAAGAGGGGGTGAAGAAACTGACATGGCCGCCATGGCGCGCCATATCGAGGTACTCCCAGGCGGCGCCGGTCGCGCGCAAGGTCAATCCTCCAGCATTACCCGTGGACACCATGAGCAGACCACCCGGCCTCAGCACCCGGCGGATTTCCTGGAACAAGTCGAGCGGTTGCGGCAGGTGCTCGATGACTTCCATGAGCGTGACGATGTCGAACCCGGCATCCGGCAACCCCACTTGCTCAAGGAAGCCGGTATGCACAGTAAATCCCTGGTCACGCGCGGTCTGCGCGGGCGCGCTCGAGGGCTCGACTCCCTGCACGGCAAATCCGGCTTCGCTGGCGATGCTCAGCAGGGCACCACTGGAACAACCCACGTCAAGCAAGCTGAGTTCCTCCGCGGGCTTGTTCAACAGGCGCGCCAGCAAGGCCAGGCGTCGGCCGATAAGCGTGCGGCGCCGTTGCATGGAACCATCGCTGGGTAAAGTCCCGGCGGGGTTCTCGAATTCGCGCATGGTCTCGCCATATTCGGCGGCGCTGCTGGAACTGGCGTAGTGGCCACAGGCCCGACAACGCCGCAGCGGTCCCTCGCGCAAACTTAGCGGCGTGGTTTCCCAGTCATGTGCCCCGCAAGCGGGACAGTCGTTAATGAACAGTCGGCTGTCGTTCAACTTGATCTTCCTTCGAATTCGTCAAAATCATCATCACAATCAGGTTACTTGCCCGCGCGGGCATTTATCCGGCAGACCCCAGTCCGCGGGGCAAGCGCGCGCAAGCCAGGCCAGCAGGAGCAGGCGCTCATCCAACTTGCCACGGAGACGGGGGGAGCGCCCCAGGGTCAAGCCCACCAGCAGGCCATAACTGAGCAGTCCCCAGAGCAGGTGCAAGCCGCGCCAGAAGTACAGCAGTGCGGTTTGCGGCAGGCTCATGGTGCGGCGATAGTAAAGGAGGCGGGAACGAAAGAACTCGACACGCGCCGCCCGCGCCAAACCTCCGGTGCTGGCGCCGCCCACATGCACGACCCGCACGCGTGGGTCGAAACGCACTTCCCAGCCACACCGACGCATGCGCACACACCATTCCGCCTCCTCGAAATAAAAGAAGAACGACTCATCAAGCCCACCCGCCACCTCTACCGCCGCGCGCCGAGCCGCCATACAGGCGCCCACCAGCCCTTCCACCTGTTCCACCCGGCCGCGATCCGGCGGTTGCGCCTTGGTATGCAGCAGGCCCAACTCGCTGAGAAATCCGGGAGAACCGCCGCTGGAGTGCTGCATGCCCCCGTCTTCACCCAACAACTGGCCGCCGATCAACCCCGCTTTGGGGAATTCGAGGAAATCATCCTCAAACCGCGTCAAGGCATCTGGCGGTAGTCTCAGATCGTTGTTGCACACCAGAAAATAGCGGCCACGTCCGGCGCGCATGGCCTGATTGCAGGCGTATGCGTAACCGCCGTTGCAGTTATTACGAATGGCCTGAACACCCGGATGCCGCGCCAATACCGGCTCCAGGGAACCATCACTGCTGGCGTTGTCGACCACGATGATCTCGTCGCGAACCGGGTCGATTGCCCGCGCGATGCTGGACAAAGCCTCATCCAGACGCGCGGCGCCATTGCGATGGATGACGGCGACGGTAAAGCGCAACGCTTCACTTCCCGTCACGGCCCTTCTCACTCAGATACATCAGCTTCACATAGCGGTAATACACCCCCTCGCCATTGGATACCGCCAACATGAAACCCTCGCGCCCATCGAGGAAACCCGCGCGCAACAAGTAGGTGCGCAGAAAGGCCCATATCCCGTGCGCCACCGCCTTGCCGAGACCACCCCGCTTGCCGCGCATCAAAGCCTGTTCGGCGCCGGCGCTGGAATAGCGGTTTACTTTGTCCAGCACCTCGTCCAGCGTGCGAAAGCTCTCGTGATAGAGCGGTGCCGTCAGGCGCCCCGGTGCCCCCTGAAACGACAGGCGCTCATGCACCCTGTCCTCGGTGAAACGGATCGTGCCACGCCGGAACAAACGCGGCTTGTAGTCCGGCCACCAGCCGGAGTGGCGAATCCAGCGACCACAATAACTGGTGAGGATGGGCATTTCATAAACCTCAGCCTGTGGCGCGGCTATGGCGGCCAGGATTTCCATGCGCAATTCCGCGCCGACGCGCTCGTCAGCATCGATGGAAAGTACCCATTCGCCGCTGGCGTAGGCCAGCGCTCGATTCTTCTGCACGCCGAAACCGGGCCAGTCGGCGGCCACAAATACCTTGTCGGTAAATTGCCGCGCCAGTTCCACCGTTCCATCGCTACTGCCGGAATCAAGAACGATGATCTCGTCGGCAAAAGCGGCCGACTCCAGGGTCGCGCCCAGGCGCGATTCCTCGTTTTTGCAGATGATGATGACCGACAGCTTCATGAGCGCACCAGGCTGAAGTGTTTCTTGGACAGTTCCACGCCGAAGGCCCGCTCCAGCTTCATCATCCAGCGGTGCTTGCGCTCCTTGCTGGTTGGGACGTGTTCCAAGTCAGGCAGGTAGGCGGTTTCGCCTTCATGTTGTAACCACTGCCGCACCACGGTGGGATGGCTGCCGGTGAAGGGCGCCAGGGCTTGCGGGTCGATGCGGTAGGCGTCGAACAGGCCGGCGCTGCCACCCCAGTATTTGCCCACCCGCTGCTGTTTCTCGTGCATGGCGCCGATGCGGCGCACGTGGCCGTAGTGGTATATGGGCGCGCCGGCCAGGGCCGCGCGGGGATAGCGGCCGCGCTTGTTGCCGTCCATCACCACCCAGAACAGGCCGTCCGGCGCCCAGGTGCGGATCGTGTTGCGGATGATGCGCGGCGCCCGCCGGTACCAGCCGGGGCTGATTGCCTTCCAGTCGGGGCTGCCGAAGAAATGATGGTAGTCGAACACCAGCGCCTCCACCCGCGCGTCGTCGAGATGGCGCCGCATGCTGGCGCGGATGGTGGCCAGATCATCCTCGTGCAGGACTTCGTCGCCTTCCAGATAGAAAGCCCAGTCACCCGAGCAATTGAACTGGGCAATCATTTTCTGCTGCGCGTAGACGAAACCCCGGTCGCGCATGGACTCGTTCCAGCGGGTTTCCAGGATGCGTATCTTGTCCGAGCCGATTGCGCGGATGCGTTCCAGCGTGTCGTCGTCGCTCTCGCCCACCGCCACCACGAACTCGTCGCAGATCGGCAGTACTGAGCGGATGCTCTCCACATACGGATAGCCCAGCAGACTGCCGTTGCGGATGAAAGTGAAGCCGCTGACTTTCATCGTGTCCCTCCTGTTGTCCTAACCCACTCCGTATAGTGAACGACATAACCCAGCCAGTCGTCGGGCAGGTGCAAAGTACCCTGGCTTGCCGCCTGGTAAGCGGCCGGGGCCACACTCAGCTTCGTGGCGAGGTAGTCGGGAAAAATTGGCGGCACCGCCGTCGTGCCGCCCAGCCACAGGAGGATCAGGCGATCGGGCAGAGGCGCCGGGCGCTCCGGTGGGCGGGAAGATAGGCAATACAGGGGGATGCCGGGGAAGGCGATGGCGACATGCGCCGCTTCATAGGGGTTGTCCACCAGGAACGCCGCTCCGCGCGGGTCGAGCGGCAGGCTGGCGAGGGTCCGCATGACCGGCAGATGCACGCGGCCGTCGGCATGCCAGCGCGCGCCGAAAGCAAAATCCACCAGGCGCACACCGACAATGAGGACACTCAGGGCGAGGCCGACCAGCAGCAGACGGCGCATGCCGCGCGCCCACTCGGGATAAGCGCGGTGCGCGCGCAGCAGTAGCCAGAACGGCAGTGGAAACAGCACCGTGACCATCCAGCGCGATTTCACGTAATCCACCGGCTTCACGACCATGATGGTCACCATGATGGCCAGCAGCACGAGGTGAAAACGGGCCAGCAGCCGTTCCGGATCGCCCGGCTCAGCTACGTTGCGCAGGTACAGGCGAGGGAATGCCCAGATCAGGACCAGCAGCAGTGGCAACGCGTATTCCACCCCGGCGAGCAACAGGCGCGCGTGCGCCAGCACACCGAGATGCAGGCGGTGTTCCCCTTCCATCTTGCCGGCCAGCGAGGTGTTGAACCAAGACCAGTGTTCGATCAACCAACCGTAATACGGGGCGGCCAGCGCCAGGCAAACGATGAGCACCGCCGCCATGCGCCGGTCGCCCAGCACTGCGCGGTAACGCGGGGTTGCCAGGGCGGCGAAAGCAAGCAGAAGCAGATACAGGAAGAAACCAAACTTGGCGTACATGCCCAGGGCGATGGCCAGGGCCAGGTAGGCATAGCGTTTGCCGTCGCGGGTTTCTCCCAGGGCAAGCAGGGCATGCAGGGTCATGGCCATGGCCAGTGCCATCATCACGGTATGGGTGAAACCCACGTGCATCTGCCAGGCGAACACCGGCAGCAATAGATAGCTCATAACGGCGGCGGCACGCCACAACGGTTCCGCGAACAAATGCCGCGACAATCGCCAGGTCACATAGAACAAGGCGGCGATCTGGAGATATTTGATCGCGGTTACCACCGCCAGGCTGGGGCCGAACAGCTGGAACGCGCCCCAGGTCAGCCAGGTGTAAAGCGGCGGTTGCGGGAACTCGTAGCCGAGCAACAGATGGCCGGCGTGCAACACCTGCTCGGCATCGTCCACCTGTAGCGTGGCGGAGAAAGCCAGGCGCAGCCAGATATGCAGCCCCAGATAAAGCCCCAGAAAAATCAACAGGCAACGCCCCATCGCGCCGCTATCGGCGCCGCAGTAACGGAACATATCCGGCTTCATGCCACCTCTCCCTCGGCCGGCGCCGGGGCGCCGTCGAGCGCCTCCAATACCGGTTCCGGGCCCAGTTTGTTCAGGCAATCGAGATGCCCGAGCGGGCAGATGCGCTTGAAACAGGGGCTGCATTCCAGGCCCAGGCGCAGCACCCGCGCCCGCGGCGAATACGGCGGCGTGTAGCCAGGGTCGGTGGAGCCATAGAGGGCGATCACCGGCACATCGACGGCGGCGGCGATGTGCATCAAACCGGAATCGTTGCTGACCACGGTGGCGGCACAGGCGAGCAAATCGACGGTTTCTTCCAGGCTGGTTCGGCCGGCCAGGTTATGGATTTGCTCTGGTTCATCGCCCGATCCCCGTACTTCTCTGGCAAGAACGGCGATGGCCTCGGTCACCGGCAAGTCCTTGGCGGAACCGAACAGCCACACCTGCCAACCGTCTTGCAGCTTGGCGCGTGCCACCGCCGCGTAATGCGCTTCCGGCCAGCGTTTGGCGGGGCCGAATTCGGCGCCTGGGCACAGCGCCAGGATGGGACGGTCGAGTGCGAGGCCAAGACGCGCGAGGCTGGCCTGCTGGGCTTCCGGGTTGACGGATAAGCGCGGTTGCGGGGGGGCAAGCGTTGCTCCCTCTCCCCCGGCCCCTCCCCGGGGAGGGGCTGGGGGAAAAGCGAGCGCCGCGTAACGCTCCACCAGCCTTGGCAGCGCCTGTTTGTCGAGGCGGCGAGCGTCGTTGAGCAGGCCGTGGCGGAACTCGCCGAGATAGCCGGTGCGCAGCGGTATACCGGCGAGCAACGGCACCAGGGCGGATTTCCAGGAGTTGGGCAGGACGATGGCCTGGTCGTAGGCTGTCGGTCGTAACTCGCGCGCCAATTGGCGGCGTCCCGCCCAATCGAAACGGCCGTGCGCGAACGGCGCCACCAGCGCCCGCCGCACCTCCGGCATGCGCGCCAGGATGCCCGCCGACCAGGCCGGCGCCAGCACGTCGATGGCCAGATCCGGTTGCGCGCGGCGCAGGGCCGTATACAAGCTTTGCGCCATGATCATGTCGCCCACCCAGGAGGGGCCGACCACCAGGCATTGCCGCGCCGCCGTCATTCGCTTCGCAGCGCAGCGGCAGCCCGCGCCAGATCGTCGTACCACTGGCGCGCGGTCGCGGCCTTGCGCGCGGCGGCGGCGCGCTTGCTGGAGGCGAGGGTGGCGGGATCGCGGGCGACCGGCTCCAGGGCCAGTTGGTAAACATGAGGCGTGAGCGGATTTCCCTCGTATTCCTGCCAGAACTGGTCATAGTCGGCCTTGATGCGTTTTTTCAGGTCGCGGTAGCCGGCGAACACCGTGCCTTCGTTCGCCACGCCATACAGGCCGGCCAGCCCCCAACCGGCCACCAGCGCCTGCGCCGCGTGCAGGATCAAGGCCTTGGGGCGCATGCCCTGCATCGCCTTGGTCACGCGCTTGATCAACTCCGGGAAATCATCCTCCGCGCCCGGCCCCTTGCTGCAACCGATCCACAACACCGGCTCGCCCTCGCCCAGGCCCAGGCGTCGCGGGCTCACCACGGCCACCGCCAGCATATGCAAGGTGCGTCCGTCGAGTTGCAGGTCGATACGCAGTTCGCCCTCCCGCCCCAGGCCGGTCGGAGGCAGCAAATTCAACGTCACTTCGCCTGCGGGCGTTTCCCGGCGCAGCAGGATTGCGCCTTCAACGTAAATCTGGTGTATCGCCTGCGTGCTGAGATGGCTGAGGAGAAATTGAAAGTGATCGCGCACCGCCAGCAGGCGCCCGGCGGGTTTCAAGCCGCGAATCAGATAGGGGCGCAGGACGCGCTGGCCGTGATTCAGATCCTGGTCGAGCACCGGGCGCAGCGCCGGGTCGGCGAACACCTCCAGGTTGCCGCGCAGAGCGGCGCGGAACCACCAGACGCGTAGGCGTTGTTTCGTCCGCATGCGCCAGCCATCCCATCCCGTCGCATCCCCGGCCTCGGCCTGGATGCGCTCAAGGTAAGCGGACACGTTCCACGGTGCCGGCTGGCTGCCGGCGTTCATGAAGCGCTAACGCGTTGAGCTGGGTGACGCGATGCAGTCACCGCGCGCCACCATTCGACTCCAGCCAGGCCAGATACTTAGGCACACCCGCCTCCACGCTCATGAACTCGGTCGTGTAGCCGGCCTGGCGCAGTCGACCGATGTCGGCCTGGGTATAGCTCTGGTAGCGGCCTTTGAGATGGTCGGGGAACGGCACGTAATCGATCTCGCCGCGCCCGTGATGCTTGATCACCGCGCGCGCCACATCGTTGAAGCTCTGCGCGCGCCCGGTGCCGACGTTGAAGATGCCGGAAACATGGGGGTTATCGAGCAGCCACAACTTTACGGCGATGGCGTCGTCGACGTGGATGAAATCGCGCAACTGCTCCCCGTTGCCATAGCCGTCGGTACCCTCGAACAGCTTCACCCGGCCGTCCTTGAGTATCTGGTTATGGAAGTGGAAGGCGACGCTGGCCATGCTGCCCTTGTGCTGCTCGCGCGGCCCGTAGACGTTGAAGTAACGCAGGCCGGCGACTTGGCTGGTCAGCGCGCTCTGAAAGCGACGCAGGTACTGGTCGAACTGGAACTTGGAGTAGGCGTACATGTTGAGCGGCTGCTCGTATTGCCGTTCTTCGCTGAACACCGGACCCATGCCGTAGACCGAAGCGGAGGAGGCGTAAATAAAGGGGATTTCATGAGCCTGGCACCAGAGCAGCAGATCCTTGGTGTACTCGAAATTGTTCTTCATGATGAATTCGCCGTCCCACTCCGTGGTGGCGGAACAAGCGCCTTCATGAATCACGGCATCGACCTTGCCAAAATTCCAGCCGCCAAGCACGCGCTTGAGGAAATCCAGGCGATCCATGTAATCGACGATGTCGCAATCGGCCAGATTCCTGAACTTGATGCCTTCCTTGAGGTCATCGACCACCAGAATTTCGGAAATGCCGCGCGCATTCAGCGCCTTGACCATGTTGCTGCCGATCAAACCCGCCCCGCCTGTCACGATATACATACGTTTCTCCTAATTTCGGGCGGGTTTCCCTCACCCCCGGCCCCTCTCCCGATGGGAGAAGGGAGGCTATCCCTTCTTGATGGTTGCGATCATGCCGGAGGTGGAATGCCCCGCCACAAAGGTCAGAATTTTCACCTCGCCGCCCGCCGCCATGACGCATTCGCCGCCGGCGACCTCCTCGGGGCGGTAATCGCCCCCCTTCACCAGGACATCCGGGCAGACCCGGCAGATCAGGCGTTGCGGCGTGTCTTCCGTGAACGGCACCACCCAGTCCACCGCCGCCAGCGCGGCCAGCACGGTCTGGCGGGCATCGAGCGGGTTCACCGGACGAGTCTCGCCTTTCAGGCGACGCACCGAATCATCGTCGTTCACCGCCACGATCAGCCGGTCGCCCAGGGCGCGCGCCTGTTGCAGATAGGTGACGTGGCCGGCATGGAGGATGTCGAAACAGCCATTGGTCATGACGATGCGCTCGCCGGCCGCGCGCGCCCGCGCCACCAGGGCCAGAAGATCGTCTTCCGCGACGGCGCCGCGCTGGATCGGCAGATGCTCTTCCATGGCGGCGGCCAGTTCGGCGGGTGACACCGTGGCCGTGCCCAGCTTGCCCACCACCACCCCCGCCGCCAGGTTGGACAGCGCCACCGCCTCATGCATCGGCTCGCCCGCCGCCAGGGCCGCCGCCAGCACCGCCACCACGGTATCGCCGGCGCCGGTGACGTCATAAACCTCGCGCGCGCGGGTGGGCAGATGCACCGGCGCATGGCCGCGTTGCAAGAGACACATGCCCTTCTCGCTGCGCGTCACCAGAAGGGCTTCGAGATCGAGTGAGTCGCGCAGGGCGCAGCCCTTGGCGACCAGATCGGCATCATCGACGATGCGGCCGACCACCGCCTCGAACTCCGACTGGTTCGGCGTGAGCAGCGTCGCGCCGCGATAACGCTCGAACGCCGAGCCCTTGGGATCGATCACCACCGCCAGACCCCGCTCGCGCGCGGCGCGAATCAGCGGCTGGGTATCGCGCAGCACCCCCTTGGCGTAATCGGACAGCACCAGCGCTTTCGCCTGAGGCAGTGCTTGCAGAAAGCGGGCGTAGATACCGCTGCCATCGCAGGCGGCAAAACCATCCTCGAAATCGAGACGGATGAGCTGCTGGTGTTTGGAAAGGATGCGCAGCTTGGTGATGGTGCGACTGCCGGGCACCGCGACAAAGTCGCTGGAAACACCGCGCGCGCCCAGTCGCTCGGCGAGCAGCCCCGCTTCGACGTCCTCACCCACCAGGCCGATCACCGCCACCCGCGCGCCCAGGGCCGCCGCGTTCAAGGCCACGTTGGCGGCGCCGCCGGGGCGCAATTCGTCGTCTTCCACCTTCACCACCGGCACCGGCGCTTCCGGCGAAATGCGCGAAGTCGGCCCCTGCCAGTAGCGGTCCAGCATCACGTCGCCCACGACCAGAACGGAGGCGGCGGAGAAATCCGGCAGTTTCAAATGCATGGGCAAGGAATAGGGTGGTTAAATCGGCGCGTATTCTACTTGGGCCAACACACCATGCCTTCGATTTCAGCCATCTTCGACGCCCATCTGGAAGCCGTTCTGGCACTCCGGACACAGGAAAGCATCATTCAGGAACACGGCGAAATGCTGCTGGCCTGCCTGCGCTACGGCAACCGGATATTCCTCTGCGGCAACGGTGGCAGCGCGGCGGATGCCCAACACATCGCCGCCGAAATGGTCTGCCGTTTCGAGACCCGGCGCCGCGCCCTGCCCGCCATCGCCCTGACCACCGATACCTCCGCGCTCACCGCCATCGGCAACGATTTCGGCTTCGAGCGCGTGTTCGCCCGCCAGATCGAGGCGCTGGGCCGGCCGGGCGATGTGCTGATCGGCATTTCCACCAGCGGCAACAGCGGCAACGTCATCGCCGCCGTGGAACAGGCGAACGAGATGGGGCTGATAACCCTCGGCCTGCTCGGTGGCGATGGCGGAAAACTGCTCGACATGGCCGCCCACACGCTGGTGGTGCCCGATCGAGTCACCGCCCGCGTGCAGGAGTGTCACATCCTCGTCGGCCACATCTGGTGCGGCATGATCGATACCGCCTTCGCGGAACCGCTGTAACGCCGGCTTCCTGATAAAGCCCCTACCCGTCGGTAAGCCGGCTGTTTTAAAGACGCCGGCAAGGATGCCGGCGCTACAAGCCCCCCTCGCCCCCATGTCCTCCCCCCCCATCCTCTCCGTCTCCGAACTCAACCGCCTCGCGCGTCTCGCGCTGGAAAAGGCGCTGCCGTCGTGCTGGGTATCGGGCGAAATTTCCAATCTCACCCGGGCGGCTTCCGGGCACTGGTATTACACGCTCAAGGATGCCCAGGCCGGAGTGCGTTGCGCCATGTTCCGCAACCGTAACCAGTTCGTGGACTGGCAACCGCGCGAGGGCGACCGCGTCGAAGTGCGCGCGCAGCCGACCTTGTACGAGGCGCGCGGCGACTATCAGCTCATCGTCGAGGCGATGCGCCGCGCCGGCGCGGGCGCGCTGTTCGAGGCTTTCCTGAAGCTGAAGGCGAAGCTGGAACAGGAAGGCTTGTTCGCGCCCGAACGGAAACGCGCCCTCCCCCCCTACCCGCGCGGCATCGGCATCATCACCTCGCCGCGGGCCGCCGCCCTGCGCGATGTCCTCACCACCCTGAAACGGCGCTGGCCAGCCGCCGCCGTGGTGCTCTATCCCACCCCGGTACAGGGCGCCGAAGCGCCCGCCGGTCTGCGCGCCGCCTTGGGCCAAGCCACCCGCCGCATGGAATGCGATGTGTTGCTGCTGGTGCGCGGCGGCGGCAGCCTGGAAGACCTATGGGCGTTCAACGACGAAAGCCTGGCGCGCGCCATCGCCGCCAGCCCCATCCCGGTAGTCAGCGGCGTCGGCCACGAAACCGATTTCACCATCGCCGATTTTGTCGCCGACCTGCGCGCGCCCACGCCCACCGGCGCCGCCCAGCTCGCCACCCCGGACCGCGAGGAACTCGCGCAACACCTCGACCACCTGAATCGGCGCCAGGTCCAGGCACGGCGTCGCCATCTGGATGCTCTGGCGCAACGCCTGGACAGCCTGACACGGCGTCTGCGCCACCCCGCGCAGCACTTGGCCGCGCAACGGCAACATCTCGAACACCTGACGGATCGCCTGCGCCTGGCGCGGCTGGCCCAGCGGGAACGCGCGCGGCAGCGGGTCGATCGCCTGCGCGAACGCCTCGCCGCCGGGAAACCGAACCCCGCCTCGCTACGCGAACCGGTGCAGCGTTTACAGGCCGCGCTCGCGCGCGCCTGGGGCAACCACCCCGACCGCAACCGTCTGGCCGCCCTCACCGCTCATCTCGGCCACCTCAACCCACAAGCGGTGCTGGAGCGCGGCTACAGCATCACGCGCGACGCGCAAGGCCAGGTGGTCAGGGACGGCACTTTGCTCAAAGCGGGGGAACGGCTCGAACTGGCCTTCGCCAGAGGCGGCGCCAGCGCGCGGGTCACGAAGGACGAGCGGGATCACCCACCCCCAACGCATGAAACGACGACGTAGGATGTGGTGAGCGTTAGCGAACCGCATCATGCCGCGTGCGCCAAGTCGATGCGGTTCGCTAACGCTCACCACATCCTACGTGCCCGGCCTTCGCCAGCCCGCGGGTGACGGTTCCTCAATAATGCGGCGGCCGTTCCTCGCCCAACTCGCGCAACTCCGGCGGCGCCATCTCCTGGAGCTGGTTGGATAGTCGAATCACCAGTTGTTGCAACTGGTCGATCTGCTCCTGCTGGCGGAACACGGTACGGTTGAGTGTTTCCAGCGTGTCTTCCGCGTAACTCAGTTTGATTTCGATCTCGATCAGGCGCGCTTCCATCATTCCTCCTTGAGCATGGGCTTCAGCTCACGCCAGACATTGTCCACCAGCAGCGGTTGCGCGCCCGCGTCCGGATGCAGGCCATCGGCCTGAAAACGCTCGCGTTGCTCCGCCATGCCGGCCAACAGGAACGGCACCAGGCGCACTTTTCTCGCCCGCGCCACTTCCGTGAACAAGTCCTGGAACTGGCGCGTGTAGGCCGGGCCATAGTTCGGCGGTAGGCGCATGCCGACCAGCAGCACCGCGCT
The DNA here is from genome assembly GCA_028714875.1 of Gallionellaceae bacterium. Taxonomy (GTDB): domain Bacteria; phylum Pseudomonadota; class Gammaproteobacteria; order Burkholderiales; family Thiobacillaceae; genus PFJX01. The sequence continues at coordinate 106,455 of JAQTLN010000005.1, read as the reverse complement.
GCCCTGTTGTTTCGCCAGATCGATCATGGCCTCCAGGTTGCGCGTGGTTTGCCGCAACGGCAGTCCGCGCAGGCCATCGTTGGCGCCCAGTTCGATGATGGTAAGGTGCGGCCGATGCGCGGCCAGGATGTCGGGCAAACGGGTGAGGCCACCCGCGGTGGTTTCCCCGGAGACACTGGCGTTGACCACCCGATGCTTGGGCAATTGCCGTTGCAGCAGGCTCACCCAGCCGGATTCACGCGGAATGCCATAAGCGGCGGATAGACTGTCGCCGAACACCAGTATGGTGGGCGAGGCCCCGGCACTTGCCAGTAACGGCCCGCTCAGCAACAACAAGAGACAAAAAACCTTCATGCGTATAGACATCGAAAACCTCGGTAAATCGGTACAAGTAGGCGAAGACGCGTTGCACATCCTCGCCGATGTTTCCTTCAGCGTGAACCCTGGCGAGAGCGTGGCCATCGTCGGCAGTTCCGGCTCCGGCAAATCCACCCTGCTGGGATTGATCGCCGGCCTGGATGTTCCCAGCTTCGGTCGGGTATTGCTGGACGGTGAAAACCTGTTCGACCTCGACGAAGACGGCCGCGCGGCGCTGCGCGGGCGCGGCATGGGCTTCGTGTTCCAGTCATTCCAGTTGCTGCCCGGCCTCACCGCCCTGGAAAACGTGATGCTGCCGCTGGAACTGGCCGGCCAGGCCAACGCCGCCGAGGTGGCGCGCGGCCACCTGGAACAGGTCGGCCTGGGCGAGCGAGTCCGGCATCGGCCGGCGCAGCTTTCCGGCGGCGAACAGCAGCGTGTCGCCCTGGCCCGCGCCTTCGCCGTGGCGCCGCGCATCCTCCTGGCCGACGAGCCCACCGGTAACCTGGACGTCCACACCGGCGCCCAGATCATCGAACTCCTGTTCGAACTGAACCGCGCCCAGGGCGCCACCCTCGTTGTCGTCACCCACGACCCCGCCCTCGCCGCGCTGTGCCAGCGGCAGTTGCGGCTGGAGGCGGGGCGGGTGGTGGCGAATTGACGAAGGTCACCCCCCTTTGCCAAAGGGGGCAGGGGGGATTTAGCAACGCGCACAGTACCAACCACCGTAGAAATCCCCCCCCAGCCCCCCCCTTTCCCAAAGGGGGGAGAAAAACCCAACCTACCTGACGCAGCCACCATGCTTCCTCTCTCCCTCCGCTTCCTTGCCCGTGAATGGCGCGCAGGTGAAATCCGCGTCCTGCTGCTGGCCGTGGCGCTGGCGGTGGCCAGCCTGACGGCCGTGGCATTCTTCGGCGACCGGGTGAAGCAGGCGCTCGGGCGCGAAGCCAACACCTTGCTGGCGGCCGATCTGGCGATCGCTTCCGACCATCCGCTTGCCTACGACTTCGCCGAAGAAGCGCGACAGCGCGGCCTGCAAGTCAGTTCCAGCGCCGCGTTCCTGAGCATGGCGCAGACCGGAAAGAAAAATCTGCTGGCCGGCATCAAGGGGGTGGATGCCGGTTATCCCTTGCGCGGCAGTCTGCGCGTCGCGCCGGCGCCGTTTGCCGAGGATGCCCCCACCCGCGCCCTGCCCGGCCCCGGGCAAGTCTGGCTGGACTCGCGCGCGGCCAGCGAGCTGGGGGTGCGCGTTGGCGGCGAGGTGGAACTCGGCGCCGCGCGCTTCATGGTCGCCGCCATCCTGACCTTCGAGGGCGAGCGCGGCGGCAATTTCATGGCCCTGGCGCCGCGCGTGCTGCTCACCGCCGCCGACCTGAACAAGACCGGCCTGGTGCAGGAAGGCAGCCGCGTCAGCTATCGCCTGCTGATTGCCGGCGCCGATCAGGACGTGGCCGACTTTCGCGACTGGTGCGAGCCGCTGCTGGCGCGCGGCGAGAAGCTGGAAGACGTGCGCGATGCCCGCCCGGAGCTGCGCCAGATCCTCGACAAGGCGCGGCGCTATCTCGGCCTGGCCGCCGTGCTCACCGTGGTGCTCGCCGCCGCCGCCACCCACATGGCGCTGCGCCGCTACGTGCAGCGGCATTTCGACCAGTACGCCCTGATGCGCTGTTTCGGAGCCAGCCAGCGCCGCCTGCTCAGCCTGTATTTTCTGCAACTGGCCGGCCTCGGTCTGGCGGCGGGCCTGCTCGGCACGGCGTTGGGCTGGGTCACGCAACTGGCGCTGGCGAATCTACTCGGCGGGGTGCTGCGCCTGGGCCTGCCGGCGGCCTCCTGGCAACCGTTCGGGTTGGGCATACTGGCCGGCGTGGCGCTGATCCTGGCCTTCGCCCTGCCGCCCCTGCTGCGCCTGGCGCGGGTGCCGACGCTGCGTGTGCTGCGCCGCGATCTTGGACCCGTCGCGGGCGGCGCATGGCTCGCCCATCTGGTCGGCCTCGCCCTGGTCGCCGGGCTGATCTGGTGGCAGGCCGGAGAAACCCGCCTCGCCCTGATCGTCAGCGGCGGCGTACTGGGCGTGATGGCGCTCGCGGCGGCGCTGATTCAGGCCGTGTTGTGGCCGCTTGCCCGGCTGGCGCGCCACTTGCCGCCCGGCCCGCGTCTCGGCCTGCTCGGCCTCAGACAGCGTGGCTGGGAAACCACGCTCCAGGCCATGGCCCTGAGCCTGGGCCTGCTCGCCCTGCTGCTGCTCACCCTGGTGCGCGGCGATCTGCTCGATGCCTGGCGCAATCAGGTGCCGGAAGGCGCGCCCAATCGCTTCGTCATCAACATCCAGCCGCGACAGGTGGCGCCGGTACAAGCCTGGCTGGCAAGCCATGAAGTCCCGAACGTGATGCTCTACCCGATGATCCGCGCCCGCCTCACCGCCATCGAGGGGCGCGCGGTGCGCCTTGAGGATTACCCGGAAGGTCGCGCGCGCAATCTGGCGGAACGCGAATTCAACCTCTCGGAACTCTCCACACTGCCTCCCTCCAACGAACTGGAAGCGGGCCACTGGTGGTGGCCCGGGCAAACCTCGGGCTTCACGGTGGAAAGCGGCATCGCCAAGACCCTGAACATCCACCTCGGTGACAAACTCGACTTCGATGTCGGCGGCCTGCCGCTTTCCGGCCATGTCAGCAGCCTGCGTAAGGTCGAGTGGGATTCCTTCCGGGTGAACTTCTTCGTCGCCACCCCACCCGGCGCGATGAGCGCCATGCCGAAGAGCTACATCACCAGCTTTCACCTGCCCCCACAGCGCGGCGCCGTGCTCGCGGATCTGGTCGCCGCCTTTCCAAACCTGACCGTGATCGACGTGGCCCAGATGCTCAACGAACTGCGCGGCTTGACCGACCGGGTCAGCCAGGCGGTGCAACTGGTGTTTCTGTTCAGCCTGGGCGTGGGCGTGCTGGTCATGCTTGCCGCGCTCTACTCGCGGCGCGCCGAACGCGCGCGGGAGATCGGCCTCTGGCGCACCCTGGGCGCCTCGAAGCGCACCCTGCGCGCGGCGCTGGCCAGCGAATTCGCCCTCCTCGGCCTACTCGCCGGCCTGGTCGCGGCCGGCGCCGCCAGCGTCCTGGCCTGGGTGCTGGCCAACAAGGTGTTCGACCTGCCGCACACCCCCGACCCCTGGATCTGGCTGTTCGGCCTCGGCGGCGGCATGCTGTTGGTGCTGCTTGCCGGCTGGTTCGCCACCCGCGACCTGCTCGATGAGCCGCCGCTCATGGCGTTGCGCATGGAGTGACGGCCTGCTCCCCCCTTTACCAAAGGGGGGCCGGGGGGGATTTCTTCAAGGGTGGCGCGAGTGCGGACGTTGCTAAATCCCCCCTGCCCCCCTTTGGGAAAGGGGGGTGAGCGCCGCGCCACCGTGGCCAGATTGCAGCCTTTGTTGGCCGCCACCCGCGACCTGCTCGATGAACCGCTGCTCAAGACCCTGCGCATGGAGTGACGGCCTGCTCCCCCCTTTATCAAAGGGGGGCTGGGGGGGATTTCTCCAGGGGTGGCGCGAGTGCGGACGTCGCTAAATCCCCCCTGCCCCCCTTTGGGAAAGGGGGGTGAGCGCCGCGCCACCGTGGCCAGATTGCAGCCTTTGTTGGCCGCCACCCGCGACCTGCTCGATGAGCCGCCACTCATGGCGTTGCGCATGGAGTGACGGCCTGCCCCCCCCTTTACCAAAGGGGGGCCGGGGGGGATTTCTTCAAGGGTGGCGCGAGTGCGGACGTCGCTAAATCCCCCCTGCCCCCCTTTGGGAAAGGGGGGTGAGCGCCGCGCCACCGTGGCCAGATTGCAGCCTTTGTTGGCCGCCACCCGCGACCTGCTCGATGAGCCGCCACTCATGGCGTTGCGCATGGAGTGACGGCCTGCTCCCCCCTTTACCAAAGGGGGGCCGGGGGGGATTTCTTCAAGGGTGGCGCGAGTGCGGACGTTGCTAAATCCCCCCTGCCCCCCTTTGGGAAAGGGGGGTGAGCGCCGCGCCACCGTGGCCAGATTGCAGCCTTTGTTGGCCGCCACCCGCGACCTGCTCGATGAACCGCTGCTCAAGACCCTGCGCATGGAGTGACGGCCTGCTCCCCCCTTTATCAAAGGGGGGCTGGGGGGGATTTCTCCAGGGGTAGCGCGAGTGCGGATGTTGCTAAATCCCCCCTGCCCCCCTTTGGGAAAGGGGGGTGAGCGCCGCGCCACCGTGGCCAGATTGCGGCCTTTGTTGGCCACCACCCGCAACCTGCTCGATGAGCCGCTGCTCAAGACCCTGCGCATGGAGTGACGGCCTGCTCCCCCCTTCTCAAAGGGGGGCCGGGGGGGATTTCTTCAAGGGTGGCGCGAGTGCGGACGTTGCTAAACCCCCCCTGCCCCCCCTTTGGGAAAGGGGGGTGAGCGCCGCGCCACCGTGGCCAGATTGCAGCCTTTGTTGGCCGCCACCCGCAACCTGCTCGATGAACCGCTGCTCAAGACCCTGCGCATGGAGTGACGGCCTGCTCCCCCCTTTCCCAAAGGGGGGCCGGGGGGGATTTCTTCAAGGGTGGCGCGAGTGCGGGCGTTGCTAAATCCCCCCTGCCCCCCTTTGGGAAAGGGGGGTGAGCGCCGCGCCACCGTGGCCAGATTGCAGCCTTTGTTGGCCACCACCCGCGACCTGCTCGATGAACCGCTGCTCAAGACCCTGCGCATGGAGTGACAGCCTGCTCCCCCCTTTATCAAAGGGGGGCCGGGGGGGATTTCTTCAAGGGTGGCGCGAGTGCGGGCGTTGCTAAATCCCCCCTGCCCCCCTTTGGGAAAGGGGGGAAAACGCCCGAATCAGCGCGGCGCGGGCAGGCCGCCCAGGTAGCCTACTTCCGCCTTATTGGGGTCGATCAGCGGGATGATGCGGTCGAAGGTCGCTTGCGCCGTGGCGTTTCGGTCGCCCGCATGTTGGTAGTTGCTCATGATGTAGGCATGGCCGTTCAGATCGTCCACGACTTGCAGGCCGGTGGACTCGGCGCCCATCGGCAGGGACAGGATGCGCGCCAGCTTGCCGCTATCGAGGTGATAGGCCCACAGGAAATTGTTGACATGGTTGCCGCTGTCCTCGCCGATGAACAACACGCGCATGGCTTCGGAATACGACAGGTTGTCCGGGTTGGCGATCTTGTCCAGCCTGGACTTGTTGCCTTCCGCGTCCGCGGCCATGTCCTCGCCGACCACTAACGCTTCCATCGTCACCGGGACAAAATCGCTGTCGATCGCGGTGCCGTCCGAGTCGAGTACTCCGGCGCGTAAATCCAGTTGGTAGACCGCGCCGGAGTGGTTCCTTTTCAGGCGGATGTCGTTGCCGGGGTCGCCGGGCAGGTCTTCCATGCCGTTGCTCACCCAGCTCATCGCGGCATAAGCCTTGCGGTCGCGCGCGTTGTAGGCAACCCCCTCGAATTTCTCGAATTCGACGCTGGCGCCCTTGAGCGCGGCATAGCGGCGGCTCTCCAGGAAAGCGGCCAGCGTCGCGATGGGAACCCCGGCGAAGCGGCCGGCCTTCAGTTTCAGGTCTTCCACGCCGGCGGCTTGGTGGCCGTGTTTGACCCGAGTAAAGCCCGCCGGCGTGGCTTCGGCGGTGGACACGTCGAACAGATCACTGAATTTCACGCCGGCCGCGACCGCCGCCTGGATCTCCGCCTGCGTCGCATGGCCGAGTTTGATCCAGGTCAGCGCGGCCTTGCCGCCCTCGTCGCCATCGGCGGAAAGCTGCCGCCACTTCGCCGCATAGAGCGTGCCGGCGGACAAATCCGCGGCCTGGTCGGCGACGAACATCGTCAGGGCGGTATAAGTGCCGTCGTCGCCCTGGATGGCGGTGCGGGAATCGCCGAAGAACTGTGCCTTCTCGCGTGACAGGCGGCCCAGTGTGTACCACTTGAGCGCCGTGCCGCCGCCGTCCGGGGCGATGCTGATTTCGGGGACGCCGCCGTAGTGGTAGGGGGAAGCCGTCGCGGCGCCATAGAGCGCGCGGAAGGCGTGCATGCTCGCCGCGTATCCCGCGCCGGTGCAGGCGCGACTGGCCGCGTAGGCGGCATCCACCTCGCAGCGCGCATCCGGTTCGTACTCCTCCGAACCCAGGTGCGTGTTCCACGGCGAAAGGCTGCCGGCACAGGGTATCCAGAGGCCGTTCACCGCCGAGAAATCCAGCGGCCTGATCGCCTCGACCGTCAACTTGCCATCCGCGCCACTCTGGCTGAGGCGGGACAGCGTCATGGTCATGGGCAGATTGCCGCGCGGCTTGTTGCCGGCGCTGTCCTGGTTCAAATACTCGAAATGCGTCACCAGATAAGGCGTGCCGCCGATGCTCAACAGCGTGTTGGCATCCGGCGTCTGTGGCACGTAGGGCTTGCCGCGCGCGTCCTTGAGGATGGCTCCGTTCCTGTCGCGCAGCGCGGCGGCGGCGGCGCCGTCGGCGGTCTTGTCGGAATCGGTGTTGTTGAACAGGTTCACATAGGTCAGCGGGAATACCCGGGAGCCGCCATCGGCGTAAGTCACCTTGACCGTGGAGGTGGTATAGGCGACCGCGCGATTGGCCGCCGACAGGCCGGCAATCTCGGTTGGCGTGAACTCCACCGACTTCACCGCGGCCAGGGCGTCGAGCGGAGTTTTGCCGACATCATTCCGGCTCGCGGCCAGGTCCGAGGCGGTGGCCGGACCAACCGGCAAGAGCAGGCAGGAAAAAACCACGGCGGCAAACGGCTCGATACGCATATTCCAGACTCCAGGCGGATGAATTCGGAGGGGCATCATAGCCAGGGCTTGTGACAGAAGTTCAACCTGGAACCCGCCACAATTTGCTGTAAAACCCGTACACCTGATGGGCATTAATCGGACTGAACATGAAGAAAGCAAAGACGGCGGTGGAGGCTCTGGAACTGGAGGCCATCCCCAACATCGGCCCGGTCGTGGCCGGCGATCTGCGGCAACTGGGCATCCACGTCCCGGCCGATCTCAAGGGCCAGGACCCCTACGTCCTCTACCAGCAGTTGTGCGCCCAGACCGGCGTCATGCACGACCCTTGCCTGCTCGATACCTTCATCGCCGCCACCCGCTTCATGGGGGGTGAGCCGCCACTGCCCTGGTGGCGTTACACCAAGGAACGCAAACGGACCCTCAAGGGGTCATGAGTCAGGCGCGGCTCTCGCGCTGTTCCAGTTGATACAGCCAGGCCAGCAGTTCCGCGACCGCGATATACAACTCAGGCGGAATGCGCGCGTCCATATCCACCTGCATCAGCAGCGAGACCAGTTCCGGTGATTCATGCACGAACACACCGGCCGACTGGGCGCGCGCGATGATTTCCTCGGCCAGGAGGCCGCGCCCTTTGGCGACGACCCGGGGGGCGCCGTCGTCCGGGTCGTAGACCAGGGCAACGGCTTGCGAGGGGGCATCAGGCTGCGAGCGCATCAACCTGGGCGGCGCCTGGGTTGACACCTGGGTTGACACTAAGCCCGGTCGGTTTCAGCCCCGCCGCCTGCAAGGCCAGTTCCAGGCTGGGCAAGGCGGCGCTCATCGCCTCCTGCGTGCCCGCTTCGCTTGCGCTCAAGCCGACCGTGAGACGGTCACCGACCAACGACAGCCTGGCGCTGACCCCGCCCAGGCGCGGCAGGGTCAGGCGCAGTTCCGTCACCCAGGGATTGGCTTCTTCGCCAGACCCGGCGCCGTCGCCGGCCTGTTCACTCACCTGCCATTCCAGCCATTGACCCGGCCAGGCGAAGCCCTGCCAGAGGAAAGGCGAGCCTTCCAGCATCAACAATTGCTGGCCGGCGAGACGGGCGGCATCGATCGGCATGTTGGTCAGGCCGGCGGCTGTGGCCATGTTGTGGGCGCCGCCGGCAAGCCGCGCCTGCGGCTCGTTGCGCAGGTCGGCCAGTGCAAAAGTGCCGCGTGTCCAGCGCGCCAGATGCGACTCATAGAACAGCCCACTTTCACGCAGGGTCTGGTGCAAACGCTGCGGCAGCGCGGTCTGGCTGTCCGCCACGCCGGTTTGCAACGCGGCCAGATTGGAAGTGGAGGGGCCGGACGCCAGTCCGGCGCGGGTGGCATCCACCGGCGTGCCGCCGGTCAGCGCGGTGGCGCTGGCAAAGGCGCCGGTCATCGCGGTCATGGGCAGACTGCCGCCGCCGGACTGCGAAGGCGGGTTGGCCAGCGGCGCGGTGTTGCTGAGGATGGGACGCTGCGCGGCCACTCCGGCCTGGGCAAGCTGCGCGGCGCCGGGCGTGGTGGGCGGCGGGCCAGCCTGGGCGCTGGCCGTCGGCCGCGCCAGTTGCGCCAGGGCGGTGAGTTGTTGCGCGCTCTGCGACAGGCGCACCGGCTGTACCGCGCTGATCGCGGAGCGTTCCATGACGAAAGTGGGACGCGGCACGCTATGCAGATAGGTCAGGCGGATGCTGTCGCCGGCCTGGGTGCCACGCGGCAGCGCCATGTTGAGTTGCTGCCCGCCAACCTGTACCAGATTGCGTCCGCCCGCCAGATTCTCCAGCACCTTGCCCTGGTAGCTGGCGCCGGGCTGGAAATTGTCCTTGACCGCCGGCGGCGTGCCTTTGCCCGGCGCCAGCAGTTCCGCGCCCTGGGTCTTCAGCCAGGAAGCGAGCAACTGCGGCAGGGCGGACAGGTTCATGAATCGGTGCGCTGCAAGGCGATGATCAATTCGGCTTCGCTGCGGGAAATACCGAGTTGCCCGGCGAGTTCTTGCGGCGTGGCGCCCTCGCGCGCCAGACGCATGGCCTCGCCGTAGGTGACGGCCTGGGTATCGAGCGCGGATTCCACCGGCGGCTTCGCTTCCAGGCTCTCGACCCGCGCCTTGAGCGCTGCCAGGTCAGCTTGCAAAGCCGCGATGCGCGTGTCCAATTCCGGAGTGGCGACCGGCTTGCGGCGGCGGGAAAACAGCAACACCTCCAATAGATAGACGACCGTGGCGAGGACCACGGCGAGGATCACGAAGACGAGCAGTTCGGAGCCGGTGAAGGTGAGGTGTTCAAGCATGGGGCATGGATTCCGTGCCGGCGGGCAACAGGGGTACGGGGACTATTACGGCCCGAACCGGGGTTTTCTTTAGACGGGTATTGAAAAGCGCCCCCATGCCTTCGGCTATTACTAAGGGCCGGCCAGCTATCGGATAAGTAGGGTAGCTCTTTGTCGTTCATCGCGCCTCCCACGAAATATTCGACGATCCTACCTTATCCAGAATTGTCCATTTGCCGAGGTAACGGAAGCGCCCCCCAACCCGTAGCGCCGGCCCTACCGATCCCCCTTCATGTCAGGTAGCCTTCCGCACCACCTCAACCAGCGGATCAAGCCATGAGCGACGCCACCGAAAATCTTCACTCCGAATACGACAGCCTGGTTCCCCCGCCCCTGGCGCATAGCCGGCGCGGTTTTCTGGTTACCGCGCTGGGCGCCGGCTTCGCGCTGGCGGTGCAGCCGGTGATGGCACAGACCGCCATCACCACCTCCAGCGAGGGGCTGACGGCCGGCGAGATCAACGTCGCGACGCCAGACGGCGCGATACCGGCTTATCGCGCGCAGCCGGCGGAAGGGAGCAACTTCCCGGTCATTCTGGTGGTGCAGGAAATCTTCGGCGTGCATGAACACATCAAGGATGTCTGCCGCCGTCTGGCCAAGCTGGGCTATCTCGCCATCGCCCCCGAGCTGTATGCGCGCCAGGGCGATCCACGCCAATACACCGCGATTCCGGACATCCTCGCCAAGGTCGTCTCCAAAGTGCCGGATGCCCAGGTGATGCGCGATCTCGACGCCTGCGTCGCCTGGGTGGAGGCCCATGGCGGCGACACCTCGCGCCTGGGCATCACCGGCTTCTGCTGGGGCGGACGCATCGTCTGGCTGTATGCCGCGCATAGCGACAAGGTCAAAGCCGGCGTCGCCTGGTATGGCCGCCTGGTAGGTACCGCCAACGACCTGACGCCGAAACATCCGCTCGATCTGGTGAACGCGCTGCGCGCGCCGGTACTGGGCCTCTATGGCGGCCTCGACCAGGGGATTCCACAGGAAAGCGTGGAAAAGATGAACAAGGCCCTGGCCGAAACGCGAAGCCCGGCCAGCAAGGCTTCAGTCATTTACGTCTATCCCAACGCCCCGCACGCCTTCAACGCCGACTACCGCCCCAGCTACCGCAAGGAAGAAGCCGAGGACGGCTGGAAACGGATGCAGACGTGGTTCAGGCAGAACGGGGTATGACCGTCGCCACTCCCCCCTTTATCAAAGGGGGGCCGGGGGGGATTTCTGCGGTGGATGCACAGGCAAACGTCGCTAAATCCCCCTCATGCCCCCTTTTCAAAAGGGGGAAGCCACTCTCCCCAGACCCTTCATTCTTATCCGCGACGAACGCGATAAGCGCCTTTGGCAAAGGGGGGTAATAGTCTCCCCATGCTCACCGCCGCCCAGCATCAACGCCTGAACCGCTTGCGCTGGACCGCCTTCGCGGTGGTCGGGGGAGCCTACATCCTGGCGTTCTTTCATCGTTTCGCGCCGGGGGCCATCGCGGGCGATCTGCAACAGGATTTCGCCATCCAGGCCACCGCGCTGGGCAGCTTGTCGGCGATGTATTTCTACGTCTACACCCTGATGCAACTCCCTACCGGGGTGCTGGCCGATACCCTGGGGCCGCGCCGCATCGTCGCTGTCGGCGGCGTCCTGGCCGGATTGGGGTCGCTGCTGTTCGGGCTGGCGGAGACCTTTGCCTGGGCTGCGGCCGGCCGGCTGCTGGTGGGGCTGGGTGTGTCGGTGGCGTTCATTTCCATGCTCAAGCTCAATGCCGCCTGGTTCAGCGAACGCAAATTCGGTGCCGTCACCGGTCTCACTCTGCTCCTGGGCAATCTCGGCTCGCTGCTGGCCGCTTCGCCGCTGGCCTGGGCGCTGGGCTGGGTGACCTGGCGCGAGATTTTCATCTTCGCCGGTTTCCTGTCGCTGCTTCTGGCCGGCCTGGCGTGGTGGCTGGTACGCGACAACCCGACCGAAATGGGCCTGCCCAGCCCGCGTGAACTGGAGGGCAAGGCCGCGCACGCGGCACACGAAGGCCACTGGTTCGACGGCGTGCTGGTGGTGGCGCGCAACCGCCTCACCTGGCCGGGCTTCTTTCTCAACCTGGGCGTGTCCGGCAGCCTGTTCGCCTTCGCCGGGCTCTGGGCGATTCCCTATCTGATGCAGACGCATGGCTGGAGCCGTGAAGTCGCCGCCTTTCACACCACCCTGCTGCTCGGCGCCTTCGCCGTCGGCGCCTTCCTGATCGGCGCCGGTTCCGACCGCATCGGCTACCGCAAGCCGGTGATCCTCGCCGCCTGCGCGCTGTATGTGCTCACCTGGCTGCCGCTGGCGTTCGGCTGGCCGCTGGCGCCGGGCTGGAGCCACGCCCTGTTCTTCGCCATGGGACTGGGCGCGTCCGGCTTCACCCTGTCCTGGGCGGCGGCCAAGGAAGTCAACCGTCACGCCCTGTCCGGCACCGCCACCGCGCTGGTCAACACCGGCGCTTTCCTCGGTGCCGCGATCCTGCAACCCCTGGCCGGCTGGATCATCGAACGCCATGGCCTGCCGGCCGGCGTCCAGTTGCTGGCCGGCGCCGCTTTGCTCGGCACGCTCGCCGCCTTCACCCTGAAGGAAACCCGCTGCCGCTATATAGGAAATCTGTGATGTATCTCGGCATCGACTTCGGCACCTCCGGCGCGCGCGCCTGCGTCATGGCCCCCGGCGGGCAGATCGAGGATATGGCGCGCCTGGACTTCGGCAACCTCACCCGCGACGAAGCCGCCGCCACCTGGAGCGAGGTGTTGTTCAACCTGATCGCCCAGGTGCCGATCAGCCTGCGCCGCCGCCTTCAGGCGTTGGCCGTGGACGGCACTTCCGCGACCGTGCTGGCCTGCGACGAAGCGCTCAACACCACCTACCCGCCGCTGCTCTACAACGACGCCCGCGCCGGGGACGAAGCCGAAGCCATCCGCCGCGCGGCCGGGGCCGGGCATCCGGCGGCGGCGGCCACCTCCGGGCTGGCCAAGGTGCTCTGGCTGAAAAAACGCCTGGGGCTGGAACGCGCCCACCTTTATCTGAATCAGGCCGACTGGCTCTCCGCCCTGCTCTCCGGCCGTCCGGTGAGCGACTACCACAACGCCCTGAAAATGGGCCTGGACCTGGAAACCGGGCAATGGCCGGAATGGGTGAAGTTCCTGGTGGATGTCGACCTCCTGCCGATTCCAGTCAAACCCGGCACCGCGCTGGCCCTGGTGGAACGCCCGCGCGCCAGTTCGCTGGGCATCAACCCGGATTGCCTGGTGCGCGCCGGCACCACTGACAGCATCGCCGCCTTTCTTGCCGCCGGAGTCGACCAGCCGGGTGAGGCGGTGACCTCGCTGGGCACCACGCTGGTGTTGAAGTTGCTCTCGAAAACCCGCGTCGATGCCGGCGAATTCGGTATCTACTCGCACTGGTTCGGCCGCTACTGGCTGGCCGGCGGCGCTTCCAACGCCGGTGGCGGCACGCTCAGGCAACACTTCAGCGACGACGAACTACTTACCCTTTCCGCGCGCATCGAGCCGGCCCGCCCCACCGGGCTGGATTACTACCCGCTGCCAGGCAAGGGCGAACGTTTTCCCTTCAACGACCCCGAGTTGTCGCCCCGGCTGGAACCGCGCCCGCCCACCCGAACCGAATTCCTGCAAGGTCTGCTCGAAGGCCTGGCGAACATCGAAGCACTCGGCTACCGCAAGCTCGCGGAACTCGGGGCCACGCCTCTGGCAAGCGTCGCCAGTGCCGGCGGCGGCGCCCGCAACGATGCCTATACGCGCATCCGCGCCGAGCGGCTGCAAGTCCCGATCACCCGCGCGGCCGAGCAGGAAGCCTGCTACGGCAGCGCGCGGCTGGCCTGTCATGGCAGCGATCTTTTCCCCGGAGGTAGCGATGACTGACGGCCTTTCCTGCACCAGCGAAATGCCCCTGGCCTGGCAGCCCGCCAGCCTGGAAGAAAACGAGCGGCAAAGAATGATGCGCGAGGCGGCCCTGTTGCTGAACGCGCTCAACCAGATGGAAAGCTCGCACGACCTGGAAAGTAGCGGCGCCGACAACCGCCGTTTTGAGCGCCTCGAAGCGAAGCTGGATCTGGTTCTGCACCTGCTCGCCCGCACGCTGGAGCCGGGCGCCTCCCCCGGCATCCGCAACGTGACCCTGTCGCCGCTGGCCGTGGAATGGAATGACGAACACCTGCCCATCGCCGGCACCCCGCTCATCCTGGAACTGCGCCCCTCGGAACACCTGCCGCTCACCCTGCGCCTGCCGGCCGTGGCACAAAACCCGCTACCCGGCCTGGCGCGGGCCAGCCTGGGCAAGCTGCCGGAAGCGCTTGACGAAGCTCTGCACCAGTTCGTGTTCCGCCGCCATCGCCAGGCGATCCGCGCGCGCGCGGGCGGCTGAGACACGCACGGCAGATCATGGCGTCCGCCACCCTGCCCACCCTGCCCACCCTGCCCTGGCGCAAGCTCGGCGTGGAAAGCGGGCCGCTGCGTTTGACCTCGCGCCGGCTCTACATCCTGCCCACCCGTTCCGGCCTGGTTTTCTCCCTGCTCTTGCTGGGCCTGCTGGTCGGCGCCATCAACTACGGCGTCAGCCTGGTTTACCTGTTCACCTTCTGGTTTGTCGGCCTGGGCGTGGTCGCCATGCTGCATACCCACCGCAATCTCTCCGGCCTGGTTCTGCAAAGCGGCGCGGCGATGCCGGTATTCGCCGGTGAAACCGCCTGTTTCAAACTGCGCGTGGCGAATCCCAGCCGCCTGCCTCGGCAACGCATCGGCCTGCGCCATGCCCAGGGACAGGGCAAGTTCGACGACATCACGGGCGGCGGCGAGATGCTGCTCGAACTGCCGCTGCCGCAACTCGAACGCGGCTGGAAAACTCCCGGCCAGTTCGCCATCCACAGTGAATTCCCGCTCGGCCTGTTCCGCTGCTGGACCGTGCTGGAGCTGGATTGGGGTGTGCTGGTCTACCCCCGCCCGGCGGCGGATACCGTGCCGCTCCCGGCGGCCGACTTCGATGACGGAGAGGGTAACGCGGCGCGCGGCGAAGGACTGGAGTTCGACGGCCTGCGCGTCTACCAGCCCGGCGATGCAAGCCGCCGCATCGCCTGGAAGGCCTCGGCGCGCGGCGGCGACAAACTGCTCACCAAACAGTTCTCCAGCAGCAGCGGCAAACGCCTCTGGCTAAGCTGGTGGCAGACCCAGGAACGCGACGTGGAAAGCCGCCTCTCGCGCCTCACCCGCTGGGTACTCGACGCCCACACCGCCGGTCTCGCCTACGGCCTCAAACTCCCCGGCCGCACCCTGCCGCCGCAAACCGGCGAAACCCATCTGCGGCAATGCCTGGAGGCGTTGGCACGGCATGGACAGGCCTGACCAACCCCAGCTCGCACGATTGCCCCCCCCCTTTTTCAAAGGGGGGCGGGGGAGGATTTCTCCAAGGCTGGCACGACTGGAAACGTCGCTAAATCCCCCCTGCCCCCCTTTAAGAAAGGGGGGAAATGCCCGCGAAGCGCGCCCCATACCGATCAAACCACACGCCGGCCCAGACCAACCCCGCCTCGCGCCACGGACTCCCCCCTTTTTCAAAGGGGGGCGGGGGGGGATTTTGCCAAGGCTGGCACGACTGGAAACGTCGCTAAATCCCCCCTGCCCCCCTTTAAGAAAGGGGGGAAATGCCCGCGAAGCGCGCCCCATACCGATCAAACCACTCGCTGGCCCAGACCACCCCCGCCTCGCGCCACTGACTCCCCCCTTTTTCAAAGGGGGGCGGGGGGGGATTTCTCCAAGGCTGGCACGACTGGAAACGTCGCTAAATCCCCCCTGCCCCCCTTTAAGAAAGGGGGGAAATGCCCGCGAAGCGCGCCCCATACCGATCAAACCACACGCCGGCCCAGACCAACCCCGCCTCGCGCCACGGACTCCCCCCTTTTTCAAAGGGGGGCGGGGGGGGATTTTGCCAAGGCTGGCACGACTGGAAACGTCGCTAAATCCCCCCTGCCCCCCTTTAAGAAAGGGGGGAAATGCCCGCGAAGCGCGCCCCATACCGATCAAACCACTCGCTGGCCCAGACCACCCCCGCCTCGCGCAACTGACTCCCCCCTTTTTTAAAGGGGGGCGGGGGGGGATTTCTCCAAGGCTGGCACGAGCGGAAACGTCGCAAAATCCCCCCGGCCCCCCTTTAAAAAAGGGGGGAACAACCTACGCGGCGAGTGAACCACTCAAAGGTGCGCACCCGTGATCCAACCCGGCGTGCCGCCCATCCTCACCCCGCTCCTCTGGCTCCTCATCCCCCTGTTCCTGGTGCTGGCGCCGCATGCGCCGCACCTGCCGCTGTGGATCAGCCTGTCCTGGCTGGCTTTCGCGCTGTTGCGCCTTTATGCCGAACAGACCGGGCGGCAGTTGGTGGGGCGGGTGCTCAAGATGGTGCTGGCCCTGGCCGGGGTGGCGGGGGTGCTGTTCAGCTACGGCACGGTGATCGGCCCGGCCGGCGGGGTGGCGCTGTTGGCCTTTCTTTCCGGGGCCAAGCTGCTGGAGACGAACACGCCCCGCGACCGCCTCGGCCTCCTGTTCGTCGGCTGTTTTCTTCTGGTGGCGCATTTCCTCGACGAGCAAAGCCTGATGACCGCCGCCTACATGGCGTTCGCCGCGCCCGCCCTGGTGGCCGGCATGATCGCCACGCAAAGCCCCGCCGCCACGATGAAGGATGCGCGCGCCACCCTCGCCTTCGCCGCCCGCCTCATGGCGCAGGCACTGCCGCTGGCGTTGCTGATCTTCCTGCTCTTCCCGCGCCCGCAAGGCCCGCTCTGGGGACTGCCGCAACAAGCCGCCGCGCGCACCGGCCTGTCCGATCAAATGAGCCCGGGCGACATCAGCCAGCTCATCCTCTCGGATGAACTGGCCTTCCGCGCGGAATTCAGCGGCGCCCAGCCGACACCGCAACAGCTCTATTGGCGCGGGCCGGTGCTCTGGGATTACGACGGCCACACCTGGCGCACGGCAACGCCAGTGCGCGCCGCCATGCCGGAGGCCGCGGGGCTCGGCAATCCGGCGCGCTACAGTCTGACCCTGGAAGCGCATCGGCAACGCTGGCTACCCCTGCTCGGCTTGCCCACCCATCTACCGGAACTGCCCAACAACCCCACTCGCCTGGGCGCGGATCTGCAATGGCAGGCCAGGGACGCGATCAATCAGCGCCTGCGCTATGAAGTCGAAGCGTATCCGGACTACCAACTGGAAAACGTCATTCAGGCGGTCAACGGGCCGCCCGCGCCGGCGTTGCGCTCAAGGGCGCTGGCGCTGCCGGTGGAGGGCAATCCGCGCGCGCGGGAACTGGCGCGCGGCTGGCTGGAGGGCGCGGCCAACGACGAAGCCATCGTCAACCAGGCGCTTACCCTGTTCCGCGCGCAACCCTTCTTCTACACCCTCAACCCGCCCCGCCTCGGCGCCTCGGCGGTGGACGATTTTCTCTTCTCCACCCGGCGCGGCTTCTGCGAGCACTACGCCAGCAGCTTCGTCTTTCTGATGCGCGCCGCCGGCGTCCCGGCGCGCGTGGTCACCGGCTACCAGGGCGGCGAACGCAACCCGCTCGGCAACTACCTCATCGTGCGCGGTCGCGACGCCCATGCCTGGGCCGAAGTCTGGCTGGGCGGGCGCGGCTGGGTCAGGGTCGACCCCACCGCCGCGGTCGCCCCCTCGCGGGTGGAGCGCGGCATCGCCGCCGCCCTCCCGGCGGGCGAGCGACCCGGTGGCATGATCAGCCTGGAAGGCGCCTGGCTGCGGCCGTTCGGCCTCGGCTGGGACCTGATCAACAATCAGTGGAACCAATGGGTGCTCGGTTACAACCAGGAGCGCCAGCGGCAATTCCTCTCCCGCTTCAACCCGATGCTGGGCAACTGGCTGGGCATGGTGTGGGCGCTCGGACTGGGTGCCTCCCTACTCGTCCTGGTCGTGGGCATCTCCCTCTGGCCGCGCCTGGCCATCATCCGACGCGACCCCGCCAGTCGCGAATACCAGCGTTTCTGCCGCGCCCTCGCCCGTTGCCGCATTCCGCGCGGCGCGGCGGAAGCGCCGGAAGACTATGCCCGCCGCGCCGCGGCCCTGCGCCCCGACCTGGGCAACGACATCAAACGCATCACCCGCCTCTACCTTATCGCCCGCTACGGCCCAGAGGGCGGCGCCACGCCGCGCGACCTGCGCGACGCCGTTGCCGCCTTTCGCCCCGCGCGTCGCCCGGCCGCTAAACTCGAATCCTCTCAGCCCACCTGAACGCCGCTATGGAACGCTTCACCATTTCCCTGGATGAAACCCTGGCCCAGTCCTTCGACAGCCTGATCCGCGAGCGCGGCTACGCCAACCGTTCGGAAGCCGTGCGCGACATGATCCGAAGCGAGCTGGAAACCCGACGCATCGTAAAAGAAGAAGCCCCCCACTGCGTCGCCAGCCTCTCCTACGTCTACAACCACCACGAACGCCGCCTGGCCGAACGCCTCACCGACTTGCAACATCACGCCCACGATGTCGTGGTCTCCTCCATGCACGTCCACCTCGACCACGACAACTGCCTGGAAACGCTGTTCCTGCGCGGCCACACCGAAGAAGTCCGTGCCTTCGCGGAAAAGCTCTCGGCCGAACGCGGCGTCCGCCACGGCACCCTCAACCTGATTCCGGTGGAAAGCGAGGCCACGCATCACCATGTGCATAGTCGGCCGAAGACCTGAAACGTCGGCGGGCCGGAAATCCGCGCCCGATAGGCATCCTGTTATTCATGGAGGGCCGTAGGATGTGGTGAGCGCAGCGAACCGCATCCTACGTGGGCTTGAATTACCGTCATTCCCGCGCAGGCGGGAATCCAGTGCGTTCGTCAAATCAGTTTTTAAAAGCCTGATTAGAGGGATGAATCTGGATTCCCGCCTGCGCGGGAATGACGGCTGAAGGTCAGAACAAATTTGCCCTGGACCGGAAATCCGCGCCCGATGGGCATCCCGTTATTCGTGCAGCAGCGTCAATTCGTCGTCCGCGTGACGCAGGCGTTGCGCCAGGGTTCGGGCAATGGCGCTGAGCAGGGTGAAAGCCAGCCGTTTGTGTTCTTCCCCCAGCTTGTTGAACTGCTCCAGCGAAAGGACATACATGTCCGTGTCGACGTTGGCGGATGCGTTGTTGCCGCGCGGCCGGCCGTCGAGCAGGGCGAGACCGCCGAAGAAATCGCCGCGTCCGAACGTGGCGATATGGTGCAGGCGCCGGCTGCCGTTGATCGGCGCCATGATCGTGATTTCGCCACGCCGGATCAGGTACAGCTCGCTGCCCGGGTCGCCGATGGAGTAGATCGTGTCCCCGGCCTTGTAGGAACGCTGCTCCATGCGCGTTTCCAGGTCGGCCAGTGTCTCGTCCTTGCGCCCCTGGAACATCTCCATTTCCTGCAGGGTCAGCGGTACCTGTTCGTCCGTCTGCGTGATGACTTCAGCGACGATCTGGTCTTCCACCCATTCGATGGCGGCTTCGAGGCTGGGAAAGATTTTTACGGCGCCGTCGGAAGCCGTGAGGCCGCTCTGCTCGAAAAACTCCCGCAGATTGCGCCCGCTGGGCAACTGTTCACGGATGTTGCTCAGCAGCAGGGGAATGCCGCGTTCCATCATCATGTCGCGCACCTGGTTGAGCATGTGCGCCGCTGTGATGTCGACCGACTGCACCCGCCGCATATCGAGGATGAGGTAGTCACGCATTTTGATTTCCGGTTCGAGCAGCGAATAAAGCTCGTAGCTGGTGCCGAAAAACAGGCTGCCCTGCAACTCGAAGATGACCGCCATATCGCCCTTCTGCGCAATGACGCGCATCTCGGCTTCGGGGCGGTACCAGGTGGATGAACGTTGGCTGACGAAAGTCTTGCGCCGCACCACCGAACCGCCGACCTGCTCGCGCACGAAAAGCATGATGGACATGGCGACCCCGGTGGCGGACGCGGCGATCAATCCCACGGTCAGGGCCACGCCGACCACCGTGGCGACGACCGCGAAATCAAATACGGTGGCGCGTGATTCGAGGAAGCGCAGAGGTTCTGTGTCGATCATGCGCAAGCCGATGACGATCAGTATTCCCGCCAGGGTGGCGATGGGAATCCAGGCGATGAAAGCGCCCAACAACAACGCGGCAACCAGCGCCAGGACCCCTTCGGCGATACCGGAGACACGGGTTTGCCCGCCACTGGTCAGATTCACCAGCGAAGCGCCCATGGTGCCGGCGCCGGGGATGCCACCGATGGACGACGAGGTGATGTTGGCGATGCCCTGCGCCACCAGTTCGCGATTGGGGTCATGGCGGGTGCGCGCCAACTGGTCGATGACCACGCAGGTTTTCAGGGTGTCGATGGAAAGCAGTGCCGCCAGGGTGATCGCGCTACCAAACAGGCCGGCGACCTGGGCGAGGGTCAGCCCGCCGATTTCATGCCAGCGCCCGGTAATGGTGCTGACGTAGCCTTCACCGGTCGCCCCGAGGGGGCCGAGTACCAGCTTGTTGTCGACCAGGGTCTGCATCGACGGATCGTTGTAGGCGAGGGCGAAATAGGCCAGTACCCCGGCGAAAATACCCAGGATGGTGCTGGGAATGGACTTCGTGATCTTGGGTGCGACCAGTGCCACGACCACTGTCGCCGCACCGACAATGACCCCTCGAAAGTCCCACAATTGCGGCGAAATCAGGGCTTCCCACCAGAGTGTGGCGGCCGGCGCGCCGACGAATTTTTGCGTCTGACTGCCGATGATGATGAGGCCGACCCCCGTCATGTAGCCGCTGACCACCGTGTAAGGGATATATCTGATCAGCCTGCCGAAGCCCAGGAAACCGATGAGCACCTGAATCAGGCCGGCAAGAATGCCCAGCACGGTCAGCATCAGGACGATGCTCGCGGGTGCTATGCCCTGCCGCACCAGCTCGATGGCAAATGCCGAAAGCACGGCCGCGGCCGGCGCGCAGGGCGCGCTGATGAGTCGATCCGCGCCACCCAGCGTCGGCGCGATCAGCCCCAGCGCCGCCGCCCCGAGAATACCGGCCAGTGCCCCGAAAGCGGCATATTCCGGGCCAATCGCCGAGTAGATGGTGACACCGAAAGCCACCGCCGCCGGAAGGGCCACCAACATGGCCGCCAGACCGCCCCAGAAATCACCGGGAATGCGAAATGTTCCGGAAAGTACCTTCATGGTCAGCGGCCTTGTAACGGAAGAAAAAACAGCGCGGTGGTACCGCTGGGAAATGAGCGCCCGGTAATGCCGACCAGTCGATGGACTGGCCACGCCCATATCGGAAGTGCCCGTGGATTCTTTAGCCGCGTTGAGTCGCGCCGGCGTCCGCCACGGCACCCTCAACCTGATTCCGGTGGAAAGCGAGGCCACGCATCACTCTGGAAACAAGCCGTTGCCGAGATGTAAAGGGTCTGGATGCCCGGCGGTCTTGGGATTTCGAGAAGGTGTCTCACCCGCTGGGTGAGTAGACGTAGGTTGGGCACGCCGCGCTTTGCCCAACGCTTCTAGTAGTCAGTCATGTTGAAACACAAGGACGCAAGCGTGCTCCAATCGGACACGATCCATTCGATTCATGATGACTGACTACTGGCGCCCGGCTCAACCGCTGTTTTGTCCTCCTGTGGCGGCAAGGGCTTGGCCAGGCTGATCATGGTTTGCCCGGCGCCGGGCTTCACGTTGCCATCGGCCGCGAGTATCTGTAGCCGCCCGCCTTCGCCGATCAGGAACATCGGCACCACCTGGTTTTGATGGCGGGCGAGAAAGGCTTCGTAGTCGAAGCTCTCGCTTATCCGGGTCTTCTTGAAGGTCCAGCCGGCATAAAAGCGCCGGCTCATTTCGGAGTGGGTGAGGCCCGCGCCAAACAGGGAGCGGCCGCGCAGGTGGCGGGAAACGGCGCCGCTGAGTTTTTGCTCTTCCGGGGCGAGCTGATAGATCTGGTTGCGCCCGAAGATGGGCGTGAAATGCAGCGCCACCAGGGAGTTGACTTCGTCGTTGCCGGTCATGGCGAGCAGCCGGCCGATGCCGCCCAGTTCCACCCGCTCCAGCACCGTATCGGAATAGACGTTGGAGTAAAAGGCGGGCACGCCTTCCATGCGCGACTGGCGCACGTTGTACCAGTTGTTGTCCACCAGCATCACCGGCACTCGCTCGTCATGCAGCGCTTTGGCGATGCCGCGCACCCAGGCATGGCCGCCCAGCACCAGTACCCCGTCCTCACCCGTCTTGGTCAGGCCCAGGCGTCGCGCCAGGGGGGCCGAGGTCAGGCCGTAGACCACCACCGTGCCGATGATGACGAAGAAGGTGATGGCCACCAGCCGGTCCGCGCCCGGGTAGCCCAGTTCATCCAGGCGCAGGGCGAACACCGAGGCCACCGCCGCCGCCACGATGCCGCGCGGCGCCAGCCAGGACATGAACAGTTTTTCCCGATAGGTGAGACGGGTGCCCAGGGTGGCGATGAATACCGCCGCCGGCCGCACCAGCAGCAACAATGCGGCGAGGAAAGCGATGCTGCCCAGGCCCAGCGACTGCAAATCGGCGGCTTTGAGGTTGGCCGCCAGGAGGATGAAGATGGTGGCGATGAGCATCATGCGCAGGTTTTCCTTGAACTCCACGATGTGCTGCACCGGCACGTATTTCTGGTTGGCCATGGCGAAGCCCAGCACCGTCACCGCCAACAGACCAGACTCGGATTGCAGGTGATCGGAGGCGGTGAACACCACCACCACCAGAGACACCATCATCGGCACATGCAAGGCATCCGGCAGCCACTCCCGCTTGATCATGAGCACCATGCTCGCCGCGCCGGCCAGGCCCAGCAGGGTGCCGGTGGCCGCCGTCAGGCCGAGACTGGTGGCGGTCTGGGTCCAGGTGGGCTGCCCCGCCACCATCGCCTCGAACACCAGAACCGCGAGCACGGCGCCCACCGGGTCGATGACGATGCCTTCCCACTTGAGCGCCGGCCCGCTGGCGCCGGTGGGGCGGATGTGTTGCAGCATGGGCACCACGACCGTGGGGCCGGATACCACCAGCACCGCGCCCAGCAGAATCGCCATGGGCCAGTCCAGGCCCAGCAACCAATGCGCCGCCAGCAGGGTCAGCCCCCAGGTGACCAGCATGCCCAGCGTCACCAGGCGCGCGACGATGCCACCCACCGCGCGAAACTCCTTCACCGACAAGCTCAAGCCCCCCTCGAACAAGATCAGGGCCACCGACAGGGTCACGACTGGATAAAGCAGCCCCCCCAGCATTTCCGCCGGCCGCACCCAACCGAAAACCGGCCCCGCCAAGAGGCCGAACAGCAGCAGCAACAGAATGGAAGGAAACCCCATGCGCCAGCCCAGCCACTGGGCGAAAGTGCCCAGGGCGATGACGGCGGAGAGGCTGATCAGTTGGTGTTCGATCATGTTTTGGTACCAGTAGTCATGCGCCGGACAGGCCGGCGGGAGAAGCACAGGGGCTCAGGTGCTTCGCATTGTGGTCGATTCCGTGGTATTCGACCGCATCGCCTACCTGGCTGCCTCTCCAGAACAGGAACCCAAGGATGACCAAACTGAAATTACATTGGCAAATTCTCATTGCCCTGCTGCTGGCCGCCATTGCCGGCACGCTGGCGGGGACGGATTCGGCGCTGTTCGGCGTGAAGTTTTATGCGGTGTTCGATTTTATCGGCACCCTGTTCCTGAATGCCCTGAAGATGTTGATCGTGCCGCTGGTGGTGTCGTCCATCATCGTCGGCATCGCCGGCATAGGCTCGGGTGGCGCCTTCGGCAGGCTGGGCATGAAAACCCTGCTGTACTACCTGACCACCAGCCTGTTCGCCATTCTGGTGGGCCTGGTCATCGTCAACACGGTGGCGCCGGGCCTGGTGGACGGCGAGCCGGCCAAGCACCTGATCGGCCTGTCCGAGAATGCCGGCGATGTGGTCGCCCGGGTGGAAGGCAAAGGCACGGGCGATCTGGTCGAGGTTTTCCTGCGCATGGTGCCGACCAAC
This sequence comes from Gallionellaceae bacterium, assembly GCA_028714875.1. Classification (GTDB taxonomy): domain Bacteria; phylum Pseudomonadota; class Gammaproteobacteria; order Burkholderiales; family Thiobacillaceae; genus PFJX01. The sequence continues at coordinate 83,047 of JAQTLN010000005.1, read as the reverse complement.
GTGGTCGCGGCGGCGGCGGATGGCCAGATGCTGGGGCTGATTTTCTTCAGCCTGTTGTTCGGCTTCTTCATGACCCGGATCGAGGAGGCCTATGCGGAGAGCCTGTACAACTTCTGGCAGGGCACGTTTCAGGTGATGCTGAAAATCACCGATTGGGTGATGCAATTCGCGCCCATCGGCGTCTTCGGCCTGGTCGCCAAGGTGGTGGCCGGCACCGGCTATGCCGCCTTCGTGCCGCTGGCCTGGTTCTTCCTCAGCGTGCTGGCGGGGTTGACGGTGCATATGCTGGTGGTCCTGCCCTTGCTGCTGTATTTCGTCGGGCGGGTCGATCCGCGGCAGCACTACCGCGCCATGGCCCCGGCGCTGCTGACCGCTTTTTCCACCAGCTCCTCCGCCGCCACCTTGCCGCTGACCATGGAATGCGTGGAGAAGAATGCCGGCGTTTCCAACCGCGCCAGCAGCTTCGTCTTGCCGCTGGGGGCGACGGTCAACATGGATGGCACGGCCTTGTATGAGTGCGTGGCGGCGATGTTCATCGCCCAGGCCTATGGCATAGAACTGGGTTTCGTACAGCAATTCACCATCGTGTTGATGGCGCTGGTGACTTCCATCGGCGTGGCCGCGATTCCCTCGGCCAGCCTGGTCGCCATCGCCATCATCCTGGCCGCCGTCGGCCTGCCGGTGGAGGCGATCGGCCTGATTTTGGCGGTCGACCGGGTGCTGGATATGTGCCGCACCTCGGTCAACGTCTTCAGCGATTCCTGCGGCGCGGTGATCATTGCCCGGCGAACCGGAGAAGAAGGTGTGCTGGGCGAGCCGGCGTTAGCGCGAAGGTAACGACCTGAACGGCTCGCGCGGCGCGCCCTACGCGCTTGCCGGCCCCAGCGCCGTGGCGAGGATTTCATCCAGTTGCAGCTTGTGCAGGCTGGCGTAGCCGGCGGCGGGCGAGGAGGACTCGGGGCGGCCGGCGTAACGCAAGGTAATGCCGGTGGCCAGGCGGATGGGATAGGCGGCATAGCGCCAGGCGCCCTGGTTGAGCGGCTCGTCCTGCGCCCAGACGATGTCGTTCACGTTCGGGTAGCGCGCCAGGAGTTCATTCATTTCCAGGTCCGGCCAGGGGTAGAGCTGTTCGATGCGGACGATGGCGATGTCCTTGCTTTCCTGTGTCCGGCGCGTGCGCAGCAGGTCGTAATAAAGGCGCCCGGAGCAGAACACCAGGCGGGTGACTTGCGCCGGGTCGAGGCTATCGACTTCGTCGATAAGCGGCCGGAAGGCGCCGTGCGCGAGTTCCTCCAGGCTGGAGCTGGCATCCGGATGGCGCAGCAGGCTCTTGGGGGTGAACACGATCAAGGGCTTGCGGTAGGGGCGCACCACCTGGCGGCGCAGCAAATGGAACATCTGCGCCGGCGTGGTGGGCTGCACGATCTGGAAATTGTCATGCGCGGCCAGTTGCAAAAAGCGTTCGATGCGCCCGGAGGAGTGTTCCGGCCCTTGGCCCTCGTAGCCATGCGGCAGGAACAGGGTGAGGCCGGAAAGCAGCCCCCACTTGCTTTCGGCGGCGGCGATGAATTGATCCACCACCACCTGGGCGCCATTGACGAAGTCGCCGAACTGCGCCTCCCAGATCACCAGTTGATCCGGCGCGGTGCTGGCGTAACCGTACTCGAAGCCGAGCACGGCTTCCTCGGAAAGCACGGAATCCACCACCAGGAAATTGGCCTGGCCGGGAATCAGGTTCTGCAACGGGATGTAAACCCCGTCATTCCAGTTTTCCCGCTCCTGATCGTGCAGCACGGCATGGCGGTGGAAGAAGGTGCCGCGCCCGGAATCCTGCCCGGTCAGGCGCACCGGCGCGCCGTCGGTCAGCAGGCTGGCATAAGCCAGGCTTTCGCCCATGCCCCAGTCCAGCGGCAGCATGCCTTCACCCATCTGGATGCGGTCATCCATGATCTTCTTCACACGGGGATTCAGGACAAAGTCGGCCGGCAAGGCGGTGAGCCGACGCGCCAGCGCCTGCAAACGCGGCATGGGAATCCGGGTGGAAGTGTCGTCACGCCAGTGGGTGTTTTTATAAGGGCTCCAATCCGCCGCAAAAGGGCTTTTGGCATCGGCCTGATGGCCGATACGGGCGTCCAGGCTGGCGCGAAAGGCCTGCACCATGGATTCCGCTTCAACGCTGTCCACCACTTCCTGTTCGGCCAGTCGTTGCGCATACAGCGCGCGCGTGCTGGGCAGGGCCTGGATGCGGCGGTACATGAGCGGCTGAGTGGCCATCGGCTCGTCCTGCTCGTTGTGGCCGAGGCGGCGGTAGCAGATCAGATCGATGGCGATGTCGCGCTTGAACGCCACGCGGTATTCCAGGGCGATCGCCACCGCGCGCAGCACCGCTTCCGGGTCGTCTCCATTCACATGCAGCACCGGCGCCTCGACGATCTTCATCACATCGGTGCAATACAGGCTGGAACGGGAATCGCGCGGGTCGGAGGTGGTGAAACCGATCTGGTTGTTGATGACGATGTGCAGCGTGCCGCCGGTCGTGAAACCGCGCGTGGCCGCCATGTTCAGGGTTTCCATCACCACGCCCTGGCCGGCCATCGCGGCGTCGCCGTGGATCAACACCGGCATCACCTGGCTGCCGTCGGTATCGCCGCGGCGCTGCTGCTGCGCGCGCACCCAGCCTTCCACCACCGGATTGACGATTTCCAGGTGCGAGGGGTTGAACGACAGCACCGCGCGGATCGGGCCGCCCGCCGTCGCCAGGTCGGCGGCGAAGCCCTGGTGATATTTCACATCGCCGGTGCGCTGCGCGTTGCCAAGGGCATGGTGGGCATGCTCGAACAGCTCGATTACCGAGCGCTTCATCACGTTGTGCAACACATTGAGGCGGCCGCGATGCGCCATGCCCAGGCCGATTTCCTTCACCCCGGCGCGGGCGGCCAGTTCCAGCAGGAAATTGAGCAGGGGAATCAGTGATTCGCCACCTTCCAGCGAAAAGCGCTTCTGGCCGACGAAGCGTGTATGCAGGGTCTTCTCCAGGGTCTCGGCGGCGGTGAGTTGCGTCAGCAGCCAGCGCTGCAACTGCGGCGTCATCTCCTGGCCGGAAACGCTTCCCGCCTCGCCCTCCACCCGCTGCTGCAACCAGCGCTTCTGCGCGGTGTCGGTGAGGTGCATGTATTCCGGCGACAGGGTGCCGCAATAGGCGCGCCGCACCCGCGCCAGAATGTTGCGCAGAGTGTCGCGCGCCGGCCCGACCAGCGAGCCGGTATCGAACTCCTGATCCAGTTCGGCGCCGGTGAGGCCGTGATTGGCCGGGTCCAGCTCCGGGATGTGCGGCTGCGGCAGGTGCTTGAGCGGGTCCAGATCGGCGGCGCGAAAACCGCGAAAACGATAGGCGTTGATGATCTGCAACACCCCGACCTGGCTCGCCTCACATTTCAGCAATGGCAGATCGGAAACCTCGATGGCCTCCTTCTTCGGGAAACGTGGCGCCGTGGGGTGTGGCGGCGGCGGAAGCAACTCCGGCCGCTCGGTTTCGAGCGCGGCCAGGTAATCCGCGCTACCGGAAAACAAGGCTGTAACGGGAAGAGAATCGCGCTTCATTTCATGCCCACGGATAAGTTGACGCCGGAGCGCACGCTAGCGGCTGCCGTGTTGCAGTGCAAGATGATTTTTCAGCCTGGATAAGACGGTTACTCAGGCATTGAACCCTTTCCGACATCAATGCCTTGTTTACCTTCTCCATCGGCTTCGCTACCCTGACGGGACAGCCAGCCAGACAGCATGAACAATTACGCCATGCAGCAAGATCTGCTCTCCGCCTTCAACCAATACTTTGAACTGGTTCATGCCGACACGGATGAATTGCGGGCACAGGTATTTCAGTTGCGCTATCAGGTCTATGTACTGGAAACGGGGTTCGAGACCGAGGCGGATTGCCACAGTGGTGTCGATACCGATGGCCAACTCATCCATTGGGAAGATGACGAGTTCGATGTCCGCTCCGACCACTACCTGCTGCGCCACCGCCGTACCGGCGTCTATGCCGCCACCACGCGCCTCATTCTGCCCGGACATAACGCGCCCGAGGCGCGCTTTCCCATCGAATTGCACTGCGAACTGGATCAGCCGGTGAAGGATTTATCGATCCGCGCGCATCTGGGCGAAATCTCGCGCTTCGCCGTTTCCAAGGTCTTCAAGCGGCGTCTCGGTGAGGTTGACAGCGTCGCCGGCGTGGCCTCCGACATCGAGGTGTATTTCGAGCATGACGAGCGCCGTGTGCTGCCGCATATTTCCCTGGGCCTGTTCGCCGCGGTGATACGCATGATGTACACGCATGAGGTCAGCCACTGCTATGCGGTCATGGAACCGGCGTTGCTCAGGCTGCTCGGCCGTTTCGGCGTGGTTTTCGACCGCATCGGCCCGGATGTGGAGTACCACGGCGTGCGCGTCCCCTGCATCACCACGGTGTCCAGCGCCCTGCCCAATATCAAACGAATCGCCCCGCCGGTCTGGGAACTGATGACCAACCAGGGCGAGTATTTCCGGGAAGCCGCCTGACTTCCGCTGCTTTCCATCTTTATCCCTTTCGTAACATTGACCCACAGCAAACCATCATGACCACACCTCAAGACATCCGCACCCTGGCTCTGGTCGGCCACGGCGGCGCCGGCAAAACCACTCTGATCGAAGCCCTGCTCGCCGCCAGCGGCGCCATCCCCGCCGCCGGAACGGTGGAACGCGGCAACACCGTCTGCGACTACGACGCGCTGGAGAAAACCCATCAGCATTCGATCAAGGTGGCCGTCGCCCATCTCGATCATCAAGGCACCCGCGTCAATCTGCTCGACACCCCCGGCTACCCCGATTTCATGGGCCAGGCCATGTGCGCCCTGGATGCCGTCGAAACCGCCGTGGTGGTGATCGACCCGAAGAAGGGCCTGGAACTCACCGCGCACCGCATGATGCACTGGGCGCAGACACGCAAGCTGTGCCGCATGATCGTGGTCAACAAGATCGACTCGGAAGAACTTGATCTTCCCGCCCTGCTCTCCGAAATACAGACCGCCTTCGGCCGCGAGTGTCTGCCCATCAACCTGCCCGCCGGTGGTGGCGCCAAGGTCACCGATTGCTTCTTCAACCCCGGTGGCGAGTCTGATTTCTCTTCCGTAGCGGACGCCCACAGCGCCCTGGTCGACCAGGTCGTGGAAGTCGACGAAGACCTGATGAACATCTACCTGGAACAGGGCGAGGTCGCCTCGGCCCAACTGCACGCCCCGTTCGAAAAAGCCCTGCGCGAAAACCATCTGGTGCCGGTGTGCTTCGTTTCCGCCAGCACCGGCGCCGGCATCCCCGAGTTGCTCGACGTGATCGCCAAACTGCTGCCCAACCCCACCGAAGGCAACCCGCCGCTGTTCGTTCAGGGCGAAGGCGAGGCCGCGCAACCGCTGCGCGCCGTGCCGGACCCGGACAAACATGTGCTCGCCCATGTGTTCAAGGTGGAAATCGACCCCTATGTCGGCAAGACCGCCGTATTCCGGGTGCATCAGGGCACCGTCACGCCGGATTCGCAGCTCTATATCGGTGAATCGCGCAAGCCGTTCAAGGTCAGCCACCTGTACCGCCTCCAGGGCAAGCAGTTGGAGGAAGTCAAAGCCTGCATACCCGGCGACATCTGCGCCGTGGCCAAGATCGACGATCTCGGCTTCGACGCCGTGCTGCACGACGCTCCGGAAGACGACCATATCCACATGCAGCCGCTGGAATTCCCGCATGCCGTGTACGGCCTGGCGGTGCGGCCGAAGAAGCAGACTGAAGTCGACAAGCTGTCCGAGATACTCCACCGCCTGTGCGCCGAAGACCCCGGCCTGCACGTCGACCACGATCCCACCACGCACGAAGCCGTGATTCGCGGCCAGGGCGAAAACCACCTGAAATTCGTGCTGGAAAAGATGCGCGAACAGTTCCGCCTGGAAGTGGAAACCCACACGCCCACCATTCCCTACCGCGAAACCATCACCCAGAAGGCGGAAGGCCACTACCGGCACAAGAAACAGACAGGCGGCGCCGGCCAGTTCGGCGAGGTCTATCTGCGCATCGAACCTCTGGCCCGCGGCGTCGGCTTTGAATACGTCGATGCCGTGAAAGGCGGCGCCATCCCCGGCCCCTTCATCGCCGCCGTGGAGAAAGGCGTGCGCCAGGCCATGGAACTGGGCATCGTCGCCGGCTTCCCGATGCAGGATGTGCGCGTCACCGTCTACGACGGCAAGAGCCACGCGGTCGACGGCAAGGAAATCGCCTTCGTCAGCGCCGGCAAGAAGGCCTTCCAGGCGGCCGCCGCGCAGGCCCGCCCGGTGGTGCTGGAGCCCATCGTCCAGGTCGAACTGACCACACCGGAAGCCGCCATCGGCGACGTCAGCGGCGACTTCTCCGCGCGCCGCGGCCAGATCACCGGCCATGAGAGCGGACGCGGCGGCATGCTCGTCGTCAGCGGCCAGGCGCCGCTCGCCGAGCTGGAAAACCTGCAATCGCGGCTGAAAGCGCTCACCGGCGGCCAGGGCTCCTACAGCCTGGAATTCAGCCACCACGAACAGGTGCCGCCCAACGTGCAACAGCAACTGGCCGCCGTCTTCAAACCGGCGTCGCAAGACGAGCAGTAAACCCGCTTGCCGACCTGGTTCGTCTACATCCTGCGCTGCGCCGACGACACGCTCTACACCGGCGTGACCACCGACCCGGAACGCCGCCTGCGAGAACACAACGCGGGCGGCAAACTGGGAGCGCGCTACACCCGCAGTCGACGACCGGTGGCATTGCTGCACCATGAAATCGCCGCCAGCCGCGCGGAAGCCTGTCGACGTGAAGTGGCAATCAAGAAGCTCACCCGGGACGCCAAGCTGGCGCTATTGGCGGAGCAACTCGTAGGTCAGGTTGCGGCGATAGCCGCTACCTGACATTCCACCCTCAAATTAGTTGGTTGGATCGTCAGGCAGCCTTCGGCAGCCTGACCTACTGCCTTGTCCCGTCGCTTAACTCATACCGGCTACCTGACGTTCCCGGCGATGTCAGGTAGCCTTCGCCAACCTGACCTACTCCCTCGTTACGTTGATGCCGGATTCCCCACACGACTCATTAGCCGACACCCCCTACATGCGTGCCGCTCTGGAACAGGCGCGTCTCGCCTGGGATGCCGGGGAAGTGCCGGTCGGCGCGGTGCTGGTGGTGAACGGCGAGATCGTCGGACGCGGCTACAACCAGCCGATTTCCGCGCGCGACCCCAGCGCCCATGCCGAAGTCATGGCCCTGCGCGATGCCGGTCAATACCTCGCCAATTACCGCCTGCCCGGCAGCACCCTCTACGTCACCCTGGAACCCTGCGTGATGTGCTCCGGCGCCATCATGCACGCGCGCGTCAGCCGTCTCGTCTACGGCGCGCGCGATCCCAAGACCGGCGCCCAGGGCAGCGTGCTCGACCTGTTCGGAGAACTTCCTGGACAACGCTTTGGACAAGTAGCGCGCCTGAACCACCACTGCGTGGTCACCTCGGGTGTGCTGGCCGATGAATGCGGCGCCATGCTTTCGGCTTTTTTCGCGGAACGTAGGGCGCGGTTGCGAAGCTAACGGGCATGGCGATTGGCACCACCACGAAGCATGAACCTCTCGCGCCATGCCCATTCCCTCACCCCCAGCCCCTCTCCCGGTGGGAGAGGGGAGCTTCGAGCATCGCTGCGCGATGTTCACGATAATGATGAAACTACGCATCAACCTGGCCACTCAGGAACTGGACCTGCTCGACAGCGACGGCGCCGTGCTGCGCCGCTATCCGGTTTCCACCGCCGCCAACGGCCCCGGCGAAGCGGCCGGCAGCTATCGCACCCCGCGCGGCCGCCACATCGTGCGCGCGAAGATCGGCGCCGGCCTGGCGCCGGGCACGGTCTTCAAGGCGCGCCGCCCGACCGGCGAGGTCTACAGCCCGGAGTTGGGCGCGGCGCAGCCGGAACGCGACTGGATACTCACCCGCATCCTCTGGCTCTCCGGCAAGGAGCCCGGCCACAACCGCCTGGGAACATGCGACAGCATGCGCCGCTACATCTACATCCACGGCACCCCGGATGAAGCCTTCACACAAGCACCGCGCTCACACGGTTGTATCCGCATGCGCAACGCAGATCTGGTCGAATTGTTCGACCTGATACCGGCCTACACGCCGGTAGAAATCGTGGAACGCGCGTAATTGAATGCCCGGACAATTCAGCCGCCGATAAAACCGGCGAAACACTGAGATAGACTACCGGGCGGCCTATTGTGTGGCTTATTGGGCCTATCCTGTCGCATTTCATCATTGAGCAAGTATCACGAACACCCGCTTTCCCCTCAACCGCAAGTCGAATAAAAGCGGGAAGCGCAATTGGAATATATGAAATGAACAAGCGCATTGCATATTTACCATTTCTGGCATTGTTTCTGGCGCTGAGTGCTTATGCGGATAGCGACCCGGGACTGGATAAATTGCTGTTGCTCAGCATGGATGATCTGATGTCGCTCAAGGTCAAGATCTCCACCAATGCCGATCAAACGCTCTCCAGAGCGCCCTCCGTGGTTTCGGTCATCACGGCGGAAGACATCAGGGCTACCGGCGCGACCAATCTCACGGATGTCCTGCAAGGCATACCCGGCATCTACATCCGCTCCAACCTGTTCGGCTTCCGGCCATTCGCGACGTTTCGCGGCGCCGATAGCAAGCACACCCTGTTGATGGTGAATGGCGTCTCCATGAAGGATCTGGTGTGGACCTCCGGCATTTTCTACAAGGGGCTGCCGGCGAACATGATCGAACGGGTCGAAATCATCCGCGGCCCCGGCTCCGCCTTGTTCGGCTCCGACGCCTCCGCCGGCGTGATCAACGTCATCACCAAGACCGCCGGCAGGATCGAGCAATCCGAGGTTGGCATGCGGGCGGGCAGTTTCGACAGCCAGGCAGGCTGGGTACGGCACGGGGGGAAATGGAACGGTTTCGATATCGGCTTTACGGGGGAACTGTCGCATAGCGATGGCCATAACCCGTTTATCGCGATGGATGGTCAGGGCGCCTCGGGCCACGTCCGTTACGGCTGGGACGGCGCCGACCTCCGCTTCTCCATGGCCCGGGAAAACTGGCGCCTCATGGCCGACTACTGGCACCACGGCAACGTGGAAACCGGCCTGACCGGTGGTGGTGTGCTCGATCCAGTGACCAGTGGTGACGACAACCGGATCAATCTACAACTGCTATACAACAACGCGGCGTTTGCCCAGGACTGGGGCCTGAATGCGGAATTACGTTTTCGCGACCTCGACTACTCCTCGGGTGACGGTTTCCAGGAACGTCCGCCGGGTTTCAACTGCACTGCCGCCAAAGACTGTAATGACGGCACGCTCGGCATCTATCCCGACGGCTTGATCAATCGGCAAAGATCAGCCGAGCGGCAGTTGAATTTCGAGGCCAGTGGCCTGTACACCGGCATTAAGGAACATGCCATCCGCTTGGGCGGCGGCTATAGCTGGCAGGATTTGTATTTTGTCGAGCATCTGGTCAATTACGGGACGGGGCCGGATGGAACACCCCTGCCGGCGGGCGGGCCGTTGGTGAATCTCGCGGGCTCTCCCTATGCCTTCGCGCCGGAAAAGGCCCGAAAGATCAGCTATGTGTTTCTCCAGGATATGTGGACCTTCGCGCACGACTGGGAACTGACCGCCGGGGCGCGCTATGACCGATACTCTGACTTCGGCGGCACGCTGAATCCACGCCTGGCGCTGGTCTGGCAGACCAGCGCCAGGCTCACCACCAAACTGATGTATGGACAGGCGTTCCGGGCGCCCTCCTATCTGGAGTTGTATGCGCTGACCGCCGCCACAAAACCCAATCCTGACCTTACCCCGGAACAATCCAATACCTGGGATCTGTCATTTTCTTATTCGGCCTCGAAAGACTTGAAGTTGGGTCTCGATGTTTATCAATTCACACAGACCAACCTCATTGCTCAGGATTCGTCGAATAAATTCCAGAATATCGGCACCCGTGTATCTCGCGGGGTTGAATTAGAGGCTCAATGGCAGACAACGAAGACACTGAGAATTTCCGGAAATATTACCCATATCAATGAAAGCAATTCCACATTCCCCAGTTCCCTGCCGAAACAAAAAGCCTACCTTCGCGCGGATTGGGTATTTTCTCCAAACTGGAACTGGAACGTTCAGACCAACTGGATCGGCAAGCGCGCGCTTGCCGCCGGTAATGCCCGTGATCCATTGAATGCCTATACCCTGGTGGATACCACGGTTCGCTATTTCCCGCGCAGGAATTGGGAGTTTTCCGCTTCACTGCGCAATCTGTTCGACACGGACGCGAGGGAATACACCAGTCGTTATATCCCGAATAATCTGCCACTGCCGGGGCGAAGTTTCCAAGCGGAAATGATATACAAGTTCTGAGGAAGGTCTGGTTCGCACAAGTCGTGCCAAATTGACGCCCCCATTCCAATGAACCGCAACGGCAAGCACCCACTCTCTCAAGCCCTATTTCTGCTGGCGGCGCTGGTTTGCCATTGCCAGACCGTCGCGGCCCAGGATCTGCCGAGCGAGCAGTCGGTGCGCGCGGCCATGGTGTTTAATTTCCTCAAGTTTTCCGATTTCCCGCCCGAAGCCAGTACCTCTACCACGGGGATACGCTTGTGCTATGCCGTCCGGGACGCGCGGCAGTCGGAAGCGCTGCACGCGCTTGCCGGTCGCAAAGTGGGCGGCCGCAAACTGCTCGTCACCGACTTCACCGCGCAAAGTGGTGATTGCCAGGTGCTTTACGTCGATACACGCCGGCGCTGGAACACGGCCACGGAACAAAACGCGGTGCGCCACGCGCTCACGATCAGTGACTATCCAGGCTTCGTTCGGGACGGTGGGATGATCGAAATAGACGTGCAAAAAGACGGTATTCAGTTCGATATCAACCTCGTCGAAGCCCGCCGCGCCGGCTTCAATTTCGCTCCCCAAATGCTGCGCCTGGCGCGCCAGATTCATGAATAGCCGACACCGCTTCATCGACCGTCGTTCGATCCGCTATCCCTTTGCCTGGCTGATCACCTTGACCGTTCTCGTGTCCATCGCCTTGGCACTCGTCAGCGATGCCCTCCTCATGCTCGACAACGCGCGCACGGACATCCGGCGCAACATGACCAACGCCGCCAACGCGGCCGGCGCCGCCGCCAGCGCGGCGGTGGTCTTCCGCAATGCCAAGGTTGCGCGGGAGGTGCTGCAAATGTTCGATGCCTACCCGGAGATCGAGGCCGCCGCGCTGTATACGAACGAAGGCGTCCGCCTCGCCAGCTACGGCAACGACAGCCTGCTTCCAGTCGATGCCCGGGAGATCGCGCTCGCCACGCCGGACATCGGCCTGCTGGCTGATACGACCATCCTGCGCGTGCCCATCGAAGTCGACGACGCGCCCGCCGGCACCGTCTACCTTCAAGCGCGGCTCGAATCCTATTGGCACACCTACCTCACCTCCATCGCGACCACCTTCCTGGTCGGCCTCGGCGCCGGTGTGCTGGCCTTGATACTCGCCATGCGCTTTCTCAACCGCATCATCCAGCCGGTTCGCATGCTGGCGGAAGCGGCCAACGACGCGCGCCTGCGGCAGGACTACATCCCGCGTGGAATCCCCGCCGCGGACAACGAGATCGGCGACCTGGTACGCAATTTCAACGCCCTGCTCGCGGAAGTCGAAGCCGGCCGGAAATCATTGCAGCGCCAGCATGACGAACTGGAGCGCCTGGTCACGGAGCGCACGGCCGAGCTGCTTGCCGCCAAGGAGGCCGCGGATGAGGCCAACGCGGCAAAGTCCCGTTTCCTCGCGGCGGCCAGCCACGACTTGCGGCAACCCATCCATGCGATGCGCTTGTTCCAGGAAACCTTGAGCGGTACGCCGCTGAACGACGAGCAGCGCCGAATTACCGACTACCTTTCCCTGTCGACGCGCAACCTGGGAGAAATTCTGAACGCGCTGCTCGATGTCTCAAGACTCGATGGCGGCGTCATGAAGCCGCATCCGGAAGTCGTCCCGGCCTATGCCTTGCTGCGCGACATCGAAGCCGAATTCGCGCCCCTGGCGCTGGCGAAGGGCCTGCGCTTCAAGTTTTACTTTCCTAACCACGAATTGATGCTGTTCACGGATGCAAAGCTGCTCTACAGCCTGCTGCGCAATCTCATCGACAACGCCATCAAATACACCCACAGCGGGGGGGTTCTGGTCGGATTCCGTCGCCGACGCGGTAGCGCGCTTATTCAGGTCTGGGATACCGGCGTAGGCATCGCGCCGGATCATCTCGACCCTATTTTTGACGAATATTTCCAGGTCGGAAACCCGCAGCGCGACAGGACGCAAGGCCTCGGGCTCGGCCTGGCCATCGTCAAACGCGTCGCGGGCCTCCTTGGCAGCCGGATAAGCTGCCACTCGCGCCCGGGCAAAGGTTCCACATTCGAGGTCAGCGTGCCGCTGGCCGATGTGACAGAGCGGGAGGCCGACGACCACGCAAGCAAACCGGCCGCCGGCATCGCCACGTCATCCCCGTGCGCCGGGATTCACGTGGTGGTCATCGAGGACGACGTGATGGCCGCCTTGGCGCTGGAACTCTCGCTGGGAGCACATGGAATGAATGTCACCACTTATCCCAGCGCTGAACAGGCTCTCGCCGATACGCGAAGCGAGCAGGCGGATTTCTACGTTGTGGACTTCCGGCTTCCGGGGATGAACGGAAACCAGTTTCTGGATGAGATGGAAAAACGCGCCAAACAACCGATCAAGGCGATTTTGCTGACTGGCGAAACGCGGCAGGCCGTGCTCGATAGCGCGCCCTCCCCGCGCTGGAAGGTCTTGTTCAAGCCGATCGAATCGGCCGCCTTGATGGCGGAAATCGCGGCTCAAAATGTCTCGCGCCAACACGAGCCCGGCCAGAACTCATAGAGTGGAAAAGCGGCTTTATCGCGCCTTCCGCCGGGATGTGTCGGAAAACGCCGGCATGAAGTCGCCGGCTTTTCCAACCTGCGTGGCGATGGCTGCCGAATCCCGGAAGTGATTCAGCCTGGAAACGGCAGTTGAACGCGCCCGAGTGTGCGGTTTGCGCGTCGCCTGGCAAGGCGCGACGACGCAGCGGGCCGGGGCCCGCAAGGAGGAGCAACGCGGCCAGACGGCGCGCAAACCGTGCAATCGGGCGCGTAGCGGCGTCACCCAGTGGGTGAGCGCTATCGGAGACGCTGACACCCGCATATACGCGGCCATCACAAGGGCTGAGGAGCGGTCAACCGCCGTTTCCAGGCTTAGTGATGCTCCGCCTTCTCCGCCATCGGCCACAGCTTGTGGCTATCCAGCAGCAGGCGGGCGGCGGCTTCGTGCACATCCAGGCGTGACAGGGTGGTCTCGCGGCGGGCGTCGCGCGCGCTCTTGCGGGCGTTGAGGGCTTCCCAGAGCGGGGTTTCGCCCATCTGGTAGGCGCGCCAGGCCAGGGCGGCATAACTATCGAGTTGCCCAGCCATTTCCTCCAGGGACGACAGGCGGTTCAAAGAGCCTTGCAGACGCGCATGGAGAATGCGGATCTCACCTTCGATGCGCGCTTTCGCGGCGGCTTCCATCTGTGCCAGCGCCCGCGCTTCCTCGCTGCTCACATCCACTCGCGCGCGGCGGTTTTCGCCGGGCAGAGGCATCGTGATGCTGACTCCCAGGAGGTTATCCAGGCCGCTGCGTTCGCGTGAATAGTGCAGGCCCAGGGTGGGGTCCGGGGTGAGATCGGCCTTTTGCCGCCGCGTCATGATGCGCATGCGCTCGCTTTCCTTTTGCAGGATGGCGAGTTCGTGGTTGTGTTCCAGCGCCGCGCTCGCCCATTCACTCGCGCTGCCGGCCAGCGCCGGCAAGGCACCGGGCTGGAGAGTCGGCGCGGGCAGGCCGGGAAAACGCGCGGACAGGCCAGCCGTTGCTTCCGCCGCGGCCGTCTCGGCGCGGCGCGCTTCCGCTTCCGCCTGGCGCAATGCGGCTTCCGCCTGGGAGCGCTCCATCGCGGCGGCATCGCCCGCCTTGATGCGCTTTTCCACCACTTCGCGCTGCTGTCGCAGCAAGACAGCCTGCTCGCGCCAGGCCAGGGCATCGCTCTGACCACGCAAAGCGGCGTACCAGGTGGCAAGGAGGTCACGCGCGGCTTCGTGGCGGGCATCCCCCACCCGCTCCTCGGCCTCGTCGGCCAGCGTGGCGCCTATCTCGCCGTCCAGTTTGGCTTTGCCAGGCAGGCGCAGACCACGTTCTATCCCTATTGCCCAGTCGTTCATGTTGCCGATACCAGTTTCACGGCGACGGGTATAGCCGGCGCGCCCTATATATTCGTGTTCTCCGGCATTGAGGCGGCGCCCCTCGGCCAGCGCGGCGGACACCCGCGCCCGCGCGGCAAGCACGCCGGGATACGCCTCCAGAACGGCGTTGGCGGCGGCGACCGGCGGCAGATCGGCGGGTGGGGTGAGATCGGGGGCGGCGTGGGCGAGGCCACTCAGCATGAACAGGATGGCGGCCCAGCGACTCCCCCCTTTGCCAAAGGGGGGCCAGAGGGGATTTTTGCGGTTGGCGGCAAGGCGGGCGTTGTAAAAATCCCCCCTGCCCCCGTTTGGTAAAGGGGGGGTCCAAATAGGTTTCATCCCAATCTCCCGAACTCAATTACCGGCGTCAGCCAGTAGGCCACGTCCCGCTTGGGGAAGGCGCGTTTCAATTCATCCAGCAGACGGCCGGCGGCCTCTGCTTCCAGCACCACTTTGAACAAGGTACGGGCGACACGCCCGCGCACCTGTTCCTGTGGCGTCAGTTCATGCTCGCGGCTACCGCGCCCTTCGGCGTGTAGCAGGGTGAAGGCCCCACCCCATTCCGGATGCGCCAGCAGATATTCGGCCAGGGTTTCTTCCAGATTGGCCGGGGCCACCAGGGTCAGTTGAACCAGGCTCATGTGGATTTCCTCGATGCACGCTGTAGGTCAGGTTGGCGCGCGGCGACTACCTGACGATCCACGCTCAAATTTGACTCACAAACGTCAGGTAGCCTCCGGCAACCTGACTTACGACTCGTCTTCATGCTTTCTCTTCCAATATGAAACGCCGATACAGCACCGGCAGCACCAGCAAGGTCAGTACCGTGGAGGTAAACAGGCCACCCATGACCACGATGGCGAGCGGCTTCTGGATTTCCGAGCCGGGGCCGCTGGAGGTAAGCAGGGGCAACAGGCCGAAGGCGGTAATGCTGGCGGTCATCATGACCGGGCGCAGGCGGCGCAGGGAGCCCTCGCGCACCACGCCGGCGGCGGGCAACCCCTCGTCGCGCAACTGATTGAAGTACGACACCAGCACCACGCCGTTCAAAACCGCGATGCCGAGCAGGGCGATGAAACCCACCGAAGCCGGCACCGACAGATATTCGCCGGTCACGCCCAGCGCCATCACCCCGCCGACCAGGGCGAAGGGGGCGTTGGCCATGATCAGCGCGGCCACGCGCCAGGAGCGGAAGGTGGCGAACAGCAACAGGAAGATCAGACCCAGCGCCACCGGCACCACCACCGCCAAGCGCATGGCCGCGCGTTGCTGGTTCTCGAACTGGCCGCCGTAGACCACGCTGTAGCCCTGCGGCAGACGCACCTTGGCGGCCACACCGCGCTTCACGTCCTCGACGAAGCCAACCAGATCACGCCCGGCCACATTGCTCTGGATCACCACATAGCGCGCGCCGTTTTCCCGGTTGACCGCCACCGGACCGGTGGCGCGCACCAGATGTGCCACTTCGGCCAGGGGAACGGCGAGGCCGTCCGCCGTGGGAATACGCAGGCGTTCGAACAGGGCCGGCGAGGCGCGAACGTTTTCGCCGGCACGCACCACCAGCGGCGTGCGGCGCACACCTTCCTGCACCACGCCGACCTTGACGCCTTCCAGATGCGCCTTGAGGAAATTGGACACCTCATCCGCCGTGAGGCCATAGCGGCCCAGCGCCAGACGGTCGATTTCCACGCGGAAATACTGGACGCCATCATTCTTCACCGAGAACACATCCTGGGAACCGGCAATGCCGCCCAACAGGGTTTCGATCTCGCCGGCGAGACGGTTGAGTGTGGACAGGTCGGGGCCAAACACCTTCACCGCCAGATCACCGCGCGAACCCGTGAGCATCTCCGAGACGCGCATGTCGATGGGTTGGGTGAAGCCGAAGGTGATGCCGGGGAAATCCGCCATCACCTTGCGAATTTCTTCCGTCAGCCATTCCTTGTCGGGCTTGCGCCAGGTCTCCTTTGGTTTCAGCACCAGAAAAGTGTCGGTCTGGTTGAGGCTCATCGGATCGAGGCCAAGCTCGTCGGACCCGGCGCGCGCCACCACGCCCTTGATTTCCGGAACCCGCGCCATCAGCGCCCGCTGCACCCGGGTATCGAGCTCCAGGCTGGCTTCCAGGCTGATCGAGGGCAGTTTTTCCAGTTGCACCAGCAGGTCACCCTCGTCCAGCGTCGGCATGAAGGATTTGCCGATGAACGGGTAGATCGCCGCCGCCGCCAACAACAAGGCGAGCGCGCCGGCCATGACCAGGCGGAAATGGCCCAGGACCCAATCCAGCAGCGGCCGATAGCCGCGCTCCAGTTGCCGCATCAGCCAGGGTTCCTCATGCGCGCCTTCCTTGATGATCAAAGCGCCCAGGGCCGGCACCACGGTGAGCGAGAGCAGCAGCGCGGCACTCAAAGCGAACACGATGGTCAGCGCCACCGGAATGAACAGCTTGCCTTCCAGCCCTTCCAGGCTGAGCAAGGGCAGGAACACGATCAGGATGATCAGCACGCCGGCCGTTGTCGGCGCGGAGACTTCCCGCACGGCGCGATAGACCTCGTGCAGCTTGGGGGGCCTTGCATACTCCCCTTTCTCAAAGGGGAGCAGGGGGGATTTGTCGAGGTTTGCGCCGGGCTGAGGTGAAGAAATCCCCCCCGGCCCCCCTTTGGTAAAGGGGGGAGGAGACAGCCTGGTGACGATGTTTTCCACCACCACCACCGCCGCATCCACCAGCAGACCGATGGCGATGGCGAGGCCGCCCAGGCTCATCAGGTTGGCGGAAAGGCCGAAACGGCGCATCAGCCAGAACGCCGCCAAGGCAGAGAGCGGCAGCACCACGGCCACGGTGAGCGCGGCGCGAACGTTGCCGAGGAACAGGAATAACAGGATCAGCACCAGTATCACGGCTTCCATGAGCGCATGAGACACCGTGCTGATGGCGCGCTCAACCAGGCTGGAGCGGTCGTAGAACGGCACCACCGTCACCCCGCGCGGCAAACCGGGCGCGATTTCCTTCAGGCGTTGTTTCACCAGCGCCACCACTTTCTGGGCGTTGGCCCCCCTCAAGCCCAGGACCAGGCCTTCCACCGCCTCGCCCTGGCCGTTTTTGGTAACGCCGCCGTAGCGGGTGAGGCTGGACAGACGCACCTGGGCGATGTCCGCCACCCGTACCGGCACCCCTCCCACCCTTTTCACGACGATGGCCGCGATGTCGTCCAGGGACTTCACCGCGCCTTCGATGCGCACGACCCAGACTTCCTCGCCCTCGGCCAGACGTCCGGCGCCGTCGTTCTTCAGATTGGTTTCCAGCGCCGCCATCAGTTCCGGCAGGGTGACGCCACGCGCGCTCATCGCCGCGTTGTCCGGCGCCACCTCAAAAGTGCGCGCGAAGCCGCCCAGCGAGTTCACATCGGCCACCCCCGCCAGGGTGCGCAACTGCGGCCGTATCACCCAATCCAGAATGGCGCGCCGCTCGTCCAGCGGCAGCGGGCCTTCCACGGTGAACATGAACATTTCCGACAGCGGCGTGGTGATCGGCGCCAGGCCGCCGGAAATGCCGGCCGGCAGGTCGCCCATCGCCGCGCTCAGACGCTCCGCCACTTGTTGCCGCGCCCAATAGATGTCGGTGCCGTCCTCGAAATCGATGGTGATGTCGGTCAGCGCGTATTTCGCCACCGAACGCAGCAATCGCTGTTTCGGGATACCCAGCATCTCGGTTTCGATCGGCGCGACGATGCGCGCCTCCACTTCCTCCGGCGTCATGCCGGGCGCCTTCAGGATCAGCTTGACCTGGGTGGTGGAGACATCGGGAAAGGCGTCGATGGGAATCTCGCGCCAGGCCCGCACCCCCGCCGCCACCAGCAGCAGGGTGAACAACAGGGTGAGCAGGCGCTGGGTGAGGGCGAACTCGGCGAGTTTATTCAGCATGGATAGCCCCCCCCTTTATCAAAGGGGGGCCGGGGGGGATTTCGCAACGCATGCACGGCGCGATGCCACGACAAATCCCCCCTGCCCCCCTTTGGAAAAGGGGGGTGGCCTTGCTCATGTCACGCCGGTTATTTCGCATCGACCGCTCCCAGCCAGACCGATTTCAGCGCGGCGATGCCACCCACCGCCACCAATTCGCCGTCTTTGAACTCGCCCGCCAGCGATACCGTATTGGCGGATTGCGACAACACGGTGACCTGGCGCGCCTCGAAGCCATCAGGGCGGCGCACGAACACATAGCTCTTGCCGGCTTCACGCGCCACGGCCTTGACCGGCACGCGCCACTCCTGACCACCGCCCAGCCCCTCAATCCGCGCCGACACACTCTGGCCGGCGCGCAAGGTGGCGTCCGGACCGATATTCACGTTATCCAGGCGGACGCGGATACGCACCGTCTGCGCCGCCCCGGCCGCCGGCAGCACACGCAATACGGCCCCTTGCACATGCCGTCCCGGCAGATCCACCTTCATCCCCGCCTTCACCCGCGCCGCCACATCGGCGGGAGCGTCGATCTCGATCCAGAGCGGGTTCAGGCTGGCGATGGTGTACAGCGCCGTGGCCGCTTCGACACGGCTGCCCGGCGTCACTTGACGCGCGATTACCACGCCGCTGATCGGCGCGCTGAGCGCGATTTCACTAGCGAACCCCTCTCCTCGCTCGGCACGGGCGATGGCCGCGTCATTCAAGCCCTGGGCGCGCAACGCCGCGCGCTGCGCGTTCAACGCCGCCTTCGCCTGCGCCAAAGCCGCCGCGCTGGCCCGAGCGCGCGACTCGGGAATGATGCCCTCGCGCAACAAGCCTTCATCGCGGCGCGCGCTGTCCCGCGCCAGTTCGAGGGTCGTAGCCGCCTGCGCCAGTCCGCCTTGCAGACCAATCAATTCCGGGCTGGACAGACTCGCCAGCACCTGCCCACGCCGCACCGGCTCGCCCTCCGCCGCCCGCGTTTCCAGAACCAGACCGGCCAGCGGCGCGGCCACCACCCGAGTTTGTCCATCCGGGATCACCACGGTCGCGGGCATCCCCGTCGACAGGCTGCCGGCATGCCGAGTCAGCGACGCGGTTTGTATGCCCAGAGATTTGACCTGGATGGGCGTGAGCTTGATGGGAGAGGCGTGAACGGCAAGAGGAAACAACAGAAACAACAAGGGGCTGAGTCGCATGGGAGCTATGTGCAGGTGAAGTGGTGACAGGCTAAGCCCGGCATATTAATGGAGTCTTAAACCAAGTCTAAATACAGCCAAGAGGGCGACAGTGCCTTAGGTTGGGCAAAAGTGAAGCGTGCCCAACCTAAGGCACTGATTACCCACTGAACGTCAGGTAGCGGCTATCGTCGCTACCCGACGTCCGACCTGTCTCAGCGGTTGCGCCCGCCACCCGGACCCATGCCGCCGCCACGACCGCCTACCGGCCCCATGCCGCCCCCCGCCGCGGGCGGGTTGTCAGGCATGACCAGACCTTGCTGGTCGGCGCGTTCTTTCAGGCGCGCATGTTCTTCCGCGCGAACTTGCGCCTTTTCCTCGGCGGTCTTCGCCGTGCGCATCTTGGCGCGGTGCGCCGCGCGTTCCTGCGGGCTCATCAACTGGCTGCCGTAAACCTGTTGTTTCGCGGGTGGCGGCGTGCTTGCGGGGTCCGCCGCCAGGGCCAGACCGATGGAAAGCGCCAGTGCGCCGGTCAATACGGATAGTGTGAAAGTACGTTTCAACATGATCGTCTCCTTGTTCAGGTGAATCTGCGTGTGATCGCTTATCAGCGACGATTCCATTGCAGCAGACGGGTGTAACTGGAGCATTACGTGAAACCGCTGTTTTGTAAGCCGCCGCGCAAAAAGCGTGGTTTGTTACCTGAATTTACAAATTGCCCACGGAATGGCGCCTGAGCGGGAAAATAATCGCCACATCGAATCGGCAAAATCAAATCGGAAAAACAGGCCATGAAACAAGAGCATCTCCTGTTGGTGGACGACGACCCCGAATTGCGCGAACTCCTGCGCGACTATCTCGGCCAGGCCGGTTTTCGCATCACCGGCGTGGCCGACGGGCGCGAGATGCGGCGGGCCATGGATGCCGCCCGCTTCGACCTGGTGATACTCGACATCATGCTGCCCGGCGAGGATGGACTTTCCCTGTGCCGCCACCTGCGCGCGCGAAGCCGCATTCCCATCCTGATGCTGACCGCGCGCGGCGACGAGATCGACCGTATCGTCGGCCTGGAAATGGGCGCCGACGACTATCTCGCCAAGCCATTCAACCCGCGCGAACTGCTCGCGCGCATCAAGAGCATCCTGCGCCGCGCCGAGAGCCTGCCGGAGAACCTGACCGGCGAGGATGTGCGCCACTTTCGCTTCGCCGAATGGAACCTGGATACGCAAACTCGGCAGTTGCTGTCGCCGGACGGCGTGGTGGTGGATCTCTCCGGCGTCGAATACAAAATCCTGCGCGTCTTCGTCGAACATCCGAACCGGGTGCTATCGCGCGACCAGTTGCTGGAACTGACGCAAGGGCGTGAAGCCAGCGCGTTCGACCGCGCCATCGACGTCCAGATCGGCCGCCTGCGCCGCAAGCTCGACGACGACGCGCGCGAGCCGCGCCTGATCAAGACCGTGCGCAACGAAGGCTATGTGCTGGCGGTTCCAGTGGAAAAGACATGAGGCGCTTCGACTCCATCACCCTGCGCGTGGCCACTGTGCTGCTGCTCTGCCTGCTCGCCGCGCAGTGGATCGCTGACCGGCTGTACCAGGAGGAAAGGGAACGGGTGGTATCGCATTTGATCGCCGGCCCGCTGATACAGCGCCTGAGCCTGGTGGCGGACAAACTGGAGCGCACCCCCAGAGCGGAGCGAGAGGAGCTGTTGCGGATACTGAATTCGCCGCGCATCACCTTTACCCTGGCCGAGGCAGCGCTGCCGGAGACACCGGCGGATTCGCTGAGCAAGTTGCAGGCACGCCTGCGGGAAACCCTGGGGCCGCGCCGCCAGGTCACGGTGGCGGGTGAAACCGGGGCGGACGATGGCGACCTGCCGACCTCCGCGCGGATTTCCTTCACCCTGAGCGATGGCCAGGTGGTTATCGCCGCGCACCACTACCCGAATGACAGCGCCCTCGCCCCAAGCCGCCACCTGCCCCTGCTGACCGGCTACTTTCTGGTCATCGCCGCGCTCGCGCTGCTGGCGCTGCGCTGGGCGGTTCGCCCCCTGCAACGCCTGGCGCAAGCGGCGGATGCGCTGGGCCGCGACCTGGGTGGCGCGCCCCTGGCGGAAACCGGCCCGCGCGAAGTACGCCAGGCCGCGCATGCCTTCAACACCATGCAGAGCCGCCTGGCCAGCTATCTCCACGACCGCCTGCGCATCCTCGCCGCCATCTCGCATGACCTGAAGACCCCCATTACCCGTCTCAAGCTACGCAGCGAAATGTTGGTGGATACGGCCCAGCGCGAGAAATTCCTGCACGATCTGGATGATATGGAAACCATGATCGCCGCCACACTGGACTTCCTGCGCGGCGAATCGCGCCAGGAAAGCGGCGTATTGCTGGATATCAACGCCCTGCTTTCCACCCTGCGCGACGACATGCAAGCGTTGGGCAGCGCCGTGGAGCTACACGGCGAAGCCAACCACCCGCTGCTGGCGCGGCCACAAGCATTGAAACGCTGCCTCGGCAACCTGCTCGACAACGCCGTGCGTTATGGCGCAAATGCCGGCGGCGGCGCTCACATCACGGTGGAAGACAGCGCGAAAACCCTCACCCTGCATATCGACGACCACGGCCCCGGCATCGCCGAAAGCGAACTGGAACGCCTGTTTGAACCCTTCCGCCGTGGCGAAACCTCACGCAACCGCGCCACCGGCGGCACCGGTTTAGGTCTCGCCATCGCTCGCAACCTCGCCCGCGCACACGGCGGCGACGTCACCCTCACCAACCGCCCCGAGGGCGGTTTGCGCGCCACGCTGACCTTGCCGCGCGGAGGTGTTTGATCGGATAGGGGTGGGGACCGAGTTCGCCGCCTATCTGTCGGCCAGCACAGATGCTGGAGACGTCACTCCCGGCACTGGTGGCTGACGAAAAACAAACGGCTACGCGTAGGTTCAAATAAACGCGCGGGGCACATGTAAAACTCTAGAAAAAGGAGGAATCCCATTATTGACAGAACAAACTCCAGGCAAGTTGAAACCGTGCCTTATCGTCTTCGCTTTCAATCTCGACGGGTTCATTCGAGTTCCAGACAAATCGAGTCAAACCGGATTTATTCTTGACGTTGATATTCCCACATACAACGTCCTGTCTTGACCCGCCAAAGCCAACATCCAATTGAACGTTGTCGATTTTTAGCTTGGCGTCACCCTGATCAGGGAAAGCGCTTTTTACATCCAGCATGGCTTTTTTTACAAGCGTCTGTTTGAATTCATCCAATTGTTTCGGCGACATTGCCGATTCTCTTTGACGCTGGTGAGGCGCATCTTCTTCGGCCCGTTCTCTCCGCTGCTCCGATAACACTTGATCGGGTGATTCTTCAGCGCCCGTATTCTTGTAATATTTATTACCAAGAACGAGCGCGGCAACCGCGATCAAAATAAATAGAATAACAACAACCGTGGATACTCCGGACAAATATCTACTCATTACACATCCTCTCTTTACTTTGTTTCAGGTGGGTAAAAACAGGCCTTGACCATGTCGCCGAACAGCTAAGGAGCGGTTAATCCAATCACGCTTACCCGGATTATTTATTTAATAAGTTGCGTGGACCTTATTCCGTCGTCCAAGTTGAACCCGGTTATTTTGGTCAGATCAATCATGTGGGCATATTGGTATCATATTCACAACAATGCAAGTTCAGTGGCCACAGCGACCACCCAATTGTGGCCGTCAATGGTGATCAGAAACCCAGTATCACAGCGCCATCAATCAGGTTGAAAAAACGGGCGATCAGAAATATTTCATCCTCGGCAAACTCGGGATGAACAGCCTTTTGAAATCGACCAATTCCGTTCGCGCTGAACCAGTCGACGCAGGTTGTCAGCGGCACCCAAACCGTCGCCGCCCGGACAACGTTCCCACCACTCCAAGACTGCGGGCGTCACTTGCTCAACGCCACCCAGGCGCCCTCCCAATCCCGCGCTGGCGGGGCTTCCCGGAAAGTCTGTATCCGCTCCAGGAACACCGCGCTGGGCGGGTCTTCCGGGACTTGTTCCAGGCATTGCTGGAAGGCGGCTTCGGCGGCGTCCCATTCCTGGTTGCGGTAGTGCAGCAAGCCGGTTTCGAACGCGGCCACGCCAGTTTCCCAGCCGGGCGCCAGATCGACGCGTAACCCGAGCAGTTCGTACACCCGGATCGGCTCTTGTTTACCGGCCACGCGCAGGGTGTCGATCTCGCGGAAAGCCAGGGTGTCGCCGGCGAGGTGGTGGGTTTCCGCGCTGACCAGGATGCGGGTGCCGTAGAACTTGTTGGCTTGTTCCAGGCGTGAGGCGAGGTTCACGGTGTCGCCGATCACCGTATAGCCGCGCGCGGTTTCGGAGCCGATATTGCCGACCGTGACTTCGCCGCTGGCGATGCCCATGCGCACGTTTACCGTGGGCAGGCCGTAGCGCACGCCGATCAGATTGGGCAGGTCGGCGCGGAACGCTTCCATGCGCGCCATCTGGTCCAGGGCGGCCAGGCAGCAGAGTTCGGCATGGTCGTTTTCGGCGGTGAAGGGCGGCCCCCAGAAGGCCATCACCGAATCGCCGATGTACTTGTCGATGATGCCATGGCGAGCGCGGATGACTTCCGACATGAGGGAAAAATAGCGATTCAGGAAACGCACCGCCGTATCCGGCGTCAGTCCCTCGCACATCTGGGTGAAGCCGGCCAGATCGGAGAAAAACACGCTCATCACCTGGCGCTGGCCGCCCTCGGCGGGCAGGCGGTTATCGAGCAGGCCGCGGACGATGCGCGGGTCGACATACTGGCCGAAGGTTTCCTTGATGTGTTCCTTCTCACGCAGGCCGACCACCATGTGGTTGAAGGAATCCGCCAGTACCGCCAGTTCATCGCGCGTCTGCACCAGAATTTCCACGCCGAGATCGCCCCGCTCGACGGCCTGAGTACCGCCCAGCAGCCGCAAGATGGGGGCGACCAGAGAACGGGTGACCAGGGTGGCGAAGATCAGCCCGAGCAGGCTGGCGAGTCCGGTGATGATCCAGTTCAGGCGTACCGCGCGCGCCTGTTCCGCCTTGGCCTGCGCGGCGGTGTCCTGGGTGAGCTTGTTGAGCAGGTCGATGACTTTCTGGATTTCGCCGTCGAGCGCGTCCTTGTCGCGCAACAGCGATTCGCGCACTCGTTGCAGGGAGCGTTGCGTGCCCTCCGCCGCCTCGATCTGGAATAGCCGGAAGGTGCGGTGGAAGTTTTGCCGCGCGGTCTGGATGCTGGGCAACTGCCGCGCCAGCACGGCCAGGGTGACGCGGTCGAGTTCGATGTCACGGGCGGCCTCGGCCTCTTTCAGGAGGTTTAGCGAGGAATCGATGATCTGGTCGGCGTTGATGCCGCGCGCGTCGAAATCCTGGTTTTCCTTGTCGAGAAACGCCTGGTCCGGCACCGCCGCGCCCATCCCGCCGATCACCCGCTCCATGTGCACCATCTGCTGGCGCACCAGGATTTCCACGCTGGCCACCATCTGTTGCAAGGGCAGGTAGGTGTCGGACAGCGCGCGCACCTGGTTGTGCAACTGGCGCAGGTTGAACATCGAGAACCAGGTCACCACCACCATCAGAAGTAGCAGGGCCAGGGTGATGCTGAAGATTTTCAGGCTGATCGGTCGGCGCATGAGCGTGGCACTCGTAAGATGTGGTGAGCGTAGCGAACCGCATCACCCTGGCCGATGCGGTTCGCTACGCTCACCACATCCTACGACCTGAACCGCAAGAAGCAAAGGCGGGCCGAAGCCGGGCTTTCAGGGATAATCCCGCGCCATGATCCGACTGCAAAAACTCACCCTCATACGCGGCACCAAGCCTTTGCTGGAAGCCGCCGATCTCACCCTCAATCCCGGCGAAAAAGTCGGCCTCATCGGCGCCAACGGTTCCGGCAAATCCAGCCTGTTCGCGCTGTTGCGCCATGAATTGCAGGCCGACGGCGGCGATGCCGACTTCCCCGCCGCCTGGCGCATCGCCCATGTGGCGCAGGAAACCCCGGCGCTCGACCGCACCGCGCTCGATTACGCCGTCGATGGCGATACCACCCTGCGCCGCCTGGAAAACGAACTGGCCGAGGCCGAGGCCGCCCACGACGGTCACAAGATCGGCGAGCTCCACACCGCCCTGGCCGATGCCGACGCCTACACCGTGCGCTCGCGCGGGGAGACCCTGCTTACCGGCCTCGGCTTCAGCCATGACCAGATGAAGCGGCCGGTCGCCAGTTTCTCCGGCGGCTGGCGCATGCGCCTGAACCTGGCACAGGCGCTGATGTGCCCTTCCGACCTGTTGCTGCTCGACGAACCGACCAACCACCTCGACCTCGACGCCATCCTCTGGCTGGAGGATTGGCTGAAACGCTATCCCGGCACGCTGATCATCATTTCCCACGACCGCGATTTTCTCGACGGCGTGGTCAACGTCATCGCCCACCTCTCCGACAAGAAGATCAAGCGCTACGGCGGCAACTACTCCACCTTCGAAAAGCAACGCTCCATCGATCTCGCCCTCGGCCAGGCCACGTTCGAGAAGCAATCGCGCGAACGCGCCCACCTGCAATCCTTCATCGACCGCTTCAAGGCCAAGGCGAGCAAGGCGAAACAGGCGCAATCGCGGATGAAGATGCTGGCTAAGATGGAGGATCTCGCGCCCATCCACGCCGCCGCCTCCTTCAGCTTCGAATTCCGCGAACCGGAACGGGCGCCGAATCCGCTGCTGACGCTGGAAGACGTGGTGGCGGGTTACCTCCCCTCCCCCCCCGGGGGAGGGGCCGGGGGAGAGGGAGCAGCGCCCGCACTCCGGTCCGCGGTTGATCGAAGTGACATGTCTTTCCCTCTCCCCAGCCCTCCCCCGGGGGGGGAGGGAGCAATTCGCATCCTTTCCAACATCAACCTCACCCTCCAGGCCGGCCAGCGTATCGGCCTGTTGGGCGTCAACGGCGCCGGTAAATCGACCCTGATCAAGACCCTGGTCGGCGATCTGGCGCCGCTCTCCGGCGAAGCCAGCCAGGGCAAGGGACTGTCGATCGGCTACTTCGCTCAGCATCAGGTGGAAATGCTGCGCCACGACCAATCTCCGCTCTGGCATTTGGCCAAGATCGCGCCGACGGTGCGGGAACAGGAATTGCGCAACTTCCTCGGTGGCTTCAACTTTGTCGGCGAAATGGCCTCGGCCTGCATCGCGCCCTTCTCCGGCGGCGAAAAGGCGCGCCTGGCCCTGGCCTTGATCGTCTGGCAGCGCCCCAACCTGTTGTTGCTCGACGAACCCACCAACCACCTCGACCTGGAGACCCGCGAAGCGCTCACCGTGGCGCTGGCCCAGTTCGAAGGCACCCTGGTGCTGGTCTCGCACGACCGCCATCTGCTGCGCGCCACCACCGAGGAATTCCTGATCGTCGCCAACGGGGGGCTGGAACCCTTCGATGGTGACCTCGACGACTACCGCGACTGGTTGTTCAAGACCAAATTGGGCAAGCCGGCGGCGCAGGAAGCCGCCACAACCACGTCGGCGGTGGATCGCAAGGAACAGAAACGCCAGGAAGCCGAAGCGCGGCAGCGCCTGTCCACACAAAGAAAGCCCGTCGAAACCCGGATCAAACGCCTGGAAGAACAGATGGAGCGACGCAACACGCGCCGCGCGGAACTGGAAACCCTGCTCACCGACCCCGCTCTCTATGGCGAAGCGCGCAAGGAAGACCTCAAAGCCCGTCTGTTCGAGCAAGCCACCCTGGTCAAGGAACTGGAACAACTCGAACTGGAATGGCTGGAGCAGCAGGAAGTGCTGGAAGGTATAGGTGGGCTGTAGCGCCGGCGTCTCGCCGGCCCACGTCTGCCTGGGCAAAGATGCCGGCGAGACGCCGGCGCTACAGTGACGGCCTCATGACCGCCGTCCTCATCCTCGCCGCCGCCCTCGCCCTCCTCACCGGACTCAACCTTTTGATCCGCTTCGGCCTGCGCGCGCCGCGCGTCCTGGAGACCGCCAGCCTCGCGCAACACGGCTTGGCCGGGCGCGAAGTGCGGTTGCCCACAGTGCGTGGTCGGCATCTGTTCGGCTGGCTGCTGCCGGGTGATGCGAGCAAGCCCGCGCCGGGCGTGATCGTTCTGCACGGCTGGGGCGCCAATTTGGAAATGATGTTGCCGCTCGCCCGCCCCATGCGGGCCGCCGGACTGACGGTTCTGCTGATTGACGCGCGCAACCACGGCGGCAGCGACGGCGATACTTTTTCCTCCATGCCGCGCTTTGCCGAAGACCTCGACGCGGCCGTGGCCTTGCTGAAAGCCCAGCCGGAAGCCCTTCCGGAAAAGATCGCGCTCGTCGGCCACTCCGTCGGCGCCGCCGCCGCGCTGCTCTCAGCTTCCCGACGCGACGATCTGGCCGGCGTCATCAGCCTCGCCGCCTTCGCTCACCCCGACACCATGATGCGGCGCTGGCTCGCCGGCAAAGGCATCCCCTATGTCCCGCTCGGTTGGTATGTGTTGCGCTACGTCCAGCGTGTCATCGGCCATCGTTTCGACGCCATCGCTCCGGTCAACAGCATTGCGCGCGTCCATTGCCCGGTTCTGCTGGTGCACGGCAGCGAAGACACGACGGTTCCGGTCGGCGACGCTCAGGCCATTTATGCCCGGCGCCCCGGAGACTGGGTAAACCTGCTGGTGTTGCCCGGTGAACACGACGCCAGCGACGAACTGGAACAGCACAGCGGCCAACTCATTGCCTTCCTGCGCGAGGTATTCGCCGCAACCGCCAAGGGAACCCCGCCATGACCGTCATCCGCAGCCAACTCGCCGAAGTGCCGGCTTATGTCACGAAAGACGGCTCCAGCATCCGCGAACTGATGCACCCCGCCGTGCAAGGCAATGCCCGGCAAAGCCTGGCCGAAGCCAGCGTTCCGCCCGGTGGCGCCACGCTTTTGCACCGGCATCGCGAAAGCGAAGAGTTGTATTTCATCGTTTCCGGCACCGGCCGCATGACCCTGGGGGACGAAGAGTTCGCCATCGCCCCCGGCGACACCCTCCTCATCCCACCCGGCACCGCGCATTGCCTGCGCAACAACGGCGGCGTGACCTTGCGTCTGCTCTGCGCCTGCGCCCCGCCCTATCGCCACGAAGACACGGAAATGCTGGAGTAAATAGCTCAGGCGCCGCCGCGTCGGTAATTCAGAAAGCGGCCCTTGTAAGCTTCGCCGCTGCTCTGATGGTCGGCGGCCCGTTGCTCGCTGTGGACATAGCCCAGGCCCGCCATATCGCGATTGAATTTCGCCCGGTTGCCGCGATCAGGGTCAACGATGATGACTTCCACCTCGGGGTTCGAATGCCGGTCGATGAAGCGGGAAAGGATGTCGGGCTGGCCGCGCTCATAAAGTACGTCACTGCCGATGATGAGATCGAACTTGCCCAGTGCCGGGTCGGCGTCCGACCAGTTCCCGGTCTGGAAGGGAATGGCGGCCATGTGGTTCAGGAGCAGGTTTTCCGTCAGAAACGCGGCGGCCAGGGGATGGCAATCGCTGGCGGTGATGTCCGCGCCGCGTCGCCGCATGACCAGGCTGGCCAGGGCCAGACCGCAGCCGATTTCCAGGATGCGTTTCCCTTCGATGGCAAAGGTCTGCATGACGCCGGCGAGAATGCGCGAAGACGGCCAGATCTGACCGAACAGCGGCCAGATGGCGGAGGTAATGCCGGCCCGCTCTGCGCTGCCGTCGGGGTCGGAATATTGCTGTTTATCCAGCAGGGAACGGATGCGGTAATCCAGACCACCGAGACTCAGGGTCTCGAACTTGACCTGGTAATCCAGTGCTGCGGGGCTTGCTGTCATGAATACGGGTTTCCCGGTTGAACGCAGTCGAACAGACCCGCTCTGGAGAAACGGCGGCCACCCTCACCGGCGGCAATAACCGCCGGGGATGACCGAGGAGGGTCAGCGAACGCCGGGGAACGGCATCGGGAAGTTGGGAATGCCGGGGAACATGGGGTAGGCGGCCTGGTTCGGCTGCGCCGGCTGAGCAGGCATGAGATACGGCAGCAGGCCGGCGAACGGATTGGCCATCTGGGGAGGCGCGCCAACGAACGGATTAGCCATCATCTGGGGAGGCATGCCATAGGCCTGCGGCGCGGCCTGAAGACCGCTGAAAGGCGTCATTCCGGTAGGCGCGGGATAGCCAGGCAGCGTGGGCATGGCGGACAGCATCGCCGGGTTGAACAGGGCGGGATTGAACATCGTCGCCGGATTGAACGCATTAGCGGGATTGTTCATGGGCGCGGTCATGGGCACCAGCATGGCGCCCAGAGGCGTCATGATCGGGGCCAATATGGTCATCGGATTGAACATTTCCATGCCGGGCGGGGTCTGCGCCTGAGCCGGGAAGGCGAGGGCAAACAGGCTGGCCAGGGCCATAGAGGGGGCGAGATAGGGATTATTCATAGCGTGTCTCCTGGGTAATGCATTACGCCAGGCCGAAAACCGGCCACGGGCGGGCTACCGATGCGCTGCTGTCCGGTCCAAGGAGATTTGCTGGGATGTGCCCGGAGAGAAAGCCGAGCCAGGGAGGGGAAGTGCCCACATCAGGGGCGCCCGCAGTATAGCCACATCACCCGCCATACCCGGAAAACGCCGCATCGCCCCTCAAATGAGGTGCAACTTCGTTGCGGAATCCCGGTCACATGCGCTCCCAGATAGAATGCACGCCCTTCAACCAGGAGATTCACTTCATGCAACGATTGTTTTTGGCCCTGTTCGCCGTATTTCTCAGCTTCGCGCTGCCCATGCAGGATGCCGAGGCCAGAAGACTGGGCGGTGGCAAATCCTACGGCATGCAACGGCAAGCCCCCGTGAAGCGCGAGGCCACGCCGAATCAGTCTCCCAGTCAGGCACAGAACGCCGCCGCGCAACCCGGCAAGCGCTCCTGGATGGGCCCGCTCGCGGGTCTCGCCGCCGGCCTCGGTCTGGCCGCTTTGTTCTCTCATTTCGGCATGGGTGAGGGCATGGCCAACTTCCTGATGATGGCGCTGCTGGCGATGGCCGCCTTCATGCTGATCAGCTGGTTCATGCGCCGCAACCAAGCACAGGCACGACCGGTTCAGTATGCCGGCGCGGGGATGACGGGTAACCAACCGGTTCGCTTCGAGCCGTCACAAGCCCTGCCCGGCAGTCCCGCCAGTCTCAATAACGCCGCCCCCGAAAGCGCCGCCACCCTGCCCCCGGACTTCGACGCCGAAGCTTTCGTACGCCAGGGCAAGGTCAACTTCCTGCGTCTGCAAGCGGCCAACGACGCCGGCAATCTGGACGACATCCGCGAGTTCACCACGCCGGAAATGTACGCCGAGATCAAGCTGGATATCGACGAGCGCAAGGGCGCCACGCAGCGCACCGATGTGGTAACGCTCAATGCCGAAGTGCTGGAAGCGCTGGAAGAAGGCAACCGTCAGATCGTCAGCGTGCGTTTCCACGGCATGCTCCGGGAAGACAACGAGCAGGCCGCCCCCTTCGACGAGACCTGGCACCTGACTCGCCCCGCCGATGCCAGCCGCGGGTGGATGGTGGCCGGGATTCAGCAGAACGGCTGATTGCTCAGCCTTGCGGCAATCCATTGGCGACCCGAGGGTCGCCAATTTTTTGCCTGTATTGCGCTTTCATGCGCGCCACAATCCTGATCGATTGCAGCATCCATGCGGTCGCTAAGTCGATAACCATTCTCATCAATGGCATAATTCGCCTCTGTCACTCTCTGCTCCGCCACCCTCAATGAAGTGCAGCTCCTCTTCGAAGTCGTTCTCCACCATCCCGCGCGGGATGGTGGCCCCGAGCGCGGAAAACTTCGGTCATTCCCCGCGCAAAGCGCGCTTGATCAAGCCCCTGTTCGATAGCAACGCCAGGCCTATATGGGAAGTCCCTATATGGGAGGCCATACGAATCCCTTGATCGCCGGCCTGCTCGATCCCGCCGCCTACCCACACCCGGCACCCGCGCCACGCCTGATCGAAACCCATATTTCCTGGGTGATCCTGGCCGGTGACTACGCCTACAAGCTGAAAAAACCGGTGAATCTGGGCTTTCTCGACTTCAGCACGCTGGAGAAGCGCGAACACTGCTGCCTTGAGGAAGTGCGCCTGAACAGTCGGCTGGCGCCGGACATCTACCTGGGCGTGGTTGCGGTCGCCGGCACGCCGCCGAAAGTGGAAGGCGAAGGGGCGGTTCTGGAATGGGCTGTCAAGATGCGCGCCTTCCCGGCGGACGCCACCCTGGATCGCGAAGCGGAAATCACCGCCGCACAGATCGACGCCATCGCCGATCAGGTAGCGCGGTTTCATGGCGAGATCGCGACAGCGCCGGTGGATGGCGGGTTCGGCTCGCCAGACGCGGTGCGGGCACCGGTGGCGGAGAATTTCAGGCAGTTGCGTTCGCTACTCCCTCCCCCTCCGGGGGAGGGCTGGGGAGAGAGAACGGCGCCGGTTCAAGCGACAACGTCGAAGCAGGCGCCTCTCCCTCTCCCCCAACCCCTCCCCCAGGGGGTGAGGGGGGCAGACGCCGTTGACCGGCTCGAAGCCTGGAGCCTGGCCGAAGGCCAACGTCTCGCCGACCACTTCACTACGCGGCGGGCCGAAGGCCATATCCGCGAGTGCCACGGCGATCTGCATCTGGGCAACATCGCATGGCTGACTGAGGAACTCCCCCCTTTGGCAAAGGGGGGGAGCCCTCTCATCTTCGATGGCATCGAATTCAACCCCGGCCTGCGTTTTATCGACGTGATCAGCGAGATCGCCTTTCTCTGCATGGACCTCATGCATCGCGGCCAGGCGCCGCTGGCCTGGCGTTTTCTCAATCGTTATCTGGAACACAACGGCGATTACGCGGGATTGACCGCCCTGCCCTACTACCTGGTCTACCGGGCAATGGTGCGGGCGAAAGTTACAGCCATCCGCGCCAGCCAGTCCGATGGCGATTTCGCTGAAACCTTGCGTTACCTGGAACTCGCCCAACGCATCACACAGCGCCCCGCCGCCGCGCTGCTGCTGATGCATGGGGTTTCCGGCAGCGGCAAGACCTGGGTTTCGCAATCCCTGCTGGAGGGGCTGGGCGCCATCCGCCTGCGTTCCGACGTGGAGCGCAAACGCCTGTTCGGCCTGCCCGCCCTGGCTGACAGCCGCGCGCTGGGTCAGGACATTTACAGCCGCGAGGCGGGCGAACGCACCCTGGCGCGTTTGCTTGGTCTCACAAAAACCCTGCTAAGGGTCCGGTTCCGTGTCATTGTCGACGCTACTTTTATCAAACGGGACTGGCGTGAACCTTTCCAGAAACTGGCCGAGGAACGCGGCATCCCCTGGTGGATCGCCGCGCTGGAGGCGCCTTCCGAAGTGTTGCGGCAACGCGTGGCGGCGCGCCAGGCGAGCGGCCACGATGCCTCCGAAGCCGGACCCGAGTTACTGGCCGCCCAGCTTGCCGCCGTTGAGCCTTTCAATGAAGACGAACTCCCCCATGTTGTTCCCCTGAGCGGCGCGCCGCTTCAGGCCGTCAGCCAGATACAAGTGCTATTGCCATGACCGACTACATCCCATTGAGCGCCCTGCCCGCCGGCCGTTGCGGCACCATCGCTCGCATTGAAGCCAGCGCCGAACTCGCTTCACGCATGCGCGCCCTCGGCCTGTTGCCGGGCCGCCGCGTCAAAGTGATACGCCACTCCCCCTTCCAGGGGCCGATACAAGTACGCGCCGGCCAGACCGACCTGATCATTCGCCGCAGTGAAGCCGTCACCATTTTTTTGCTGCCTTGCCCGGCGGAAACCCTCTGTGCATAACGTGAAACAAGCTCGCGTCTCCACTGTAGCGCCGGCATTCTTGCCGGCGTATTGGGATTGCAAAAAGACGCCAGCAAGGATGCCGGCGCTACAAACGCGCCCTGTCAGGACTCTCACATCATGAGCAAACGAATCGCCCTCGTGGGCATGCCGAACACCGGAAAATCCACTCTTTTCAACCGGCTCACCGGCGCCGGCGCGCGTGTCGGCAACTGGCCCGGCCTCACGGTGGAACTGCTCTCGGCCAAGCTGTTGCTGGGCGATTCGATGGTGGAACTGGTGGACCTGCCCGGCCTGCACAACCTGCACGGCTTCTCCGAGGATGAGCGGGTCGCCCGACATTTCGTCGAGACGCAGCCGCTCAACGGCATGCTGGTGGTGCTCAACACCACACAACTTGAACGGCAACTGGCGCTGGTGCTGCAACTCAAGTCACTCGGACTACCCATGCTTCTGGCGCTGAACATGGCGGACGAAGCCCATCAACTCGGCATCCGGGTCCATATCGCAACGCTGGAAGCCCGTCTGGGCATGCCGGTGCGCCTGATCAGCGCCAAGCATGGCCGCGGTGTGCCCGAATTGAAGCAGACCCTGGTCGACTGGCTGCGCGACCACCCCAAGCCGGTTCAGGCCAGCGCCGCCGTCCTTTCGGAAGACGACGCCATCGAGCAGACGGTGGATGACATGCTCAGCAAGATCATGCACATCCCGGTCTGCCTCTCGCCCACCCGCACCGACCGCATCGATCATTTCCTGTTGCACCCCTGGCTCGGCATTCCGCTGTTTTTGCTGCTGATGCTGGGGCTGTTCCAGATCGTCTATGGCATCGGCGCGCCCTTGCAGGAAGGGCTGGCCTGGCTACTGGACGAGGCCAAGACCCGCTGGCTGGCCCCATTGGTCGCGGGACTGCCGACCTGGGCGACCAGTTTCCTGCTGGAAGGCCTGTATGACGGCATCGGCACGGTGATGTCTTTCCTGCCCATCATCGTGGTGTTCTTCCTGGCGATGGCGGTGGTGGAGGACAGCGGCTATCTCGCCCGCGCCGCCTTCCTGATGGATGCGCTGATGTCGCGCCTGGGGCTGGATGGCCGCGCTTTCGTGATGCAGTTGATGGGCTTCGGCTGCAATGTGCCGGCGATGATGGGCACCCGTGTCATCCGTAGCCGCACCCAGCGCATCGCCACCATGATGGCGATCCCCTTCTCGCTGTGTTCGGCGCGGCTCCAGGTATTCCTGTTCTTCACCAGCGCGGTGTTCAGCCCGCGCGCCGCGCCCTGGGTACTGTTCAGCCTGTATGTGATGAGTTTCGTGCTCGCCTTTTTCACCGCCTGGGTGATGCGCGGCCGCTCCCGGCGCGCGATCGACCCGCTGCTCATGGAATTGCCGCCCTACCGGGTGCCCACGCTCGCCGCGCTGACCCGGCAATCGTTCCGTGAGTCCGGCCACTTCCTGCGCCAGGCCGGCGGCTTCATCGTCCTGGGCGTGGCCCTGGTCTGGTTCCTCACCCACTTCCCGCTCGACGCTGTCCCGGCCAGCCCAGCCACCCTGGCCGGACATCTGGCGAGTTGGCTGGAACCGATCTTCACGCCGCTGGGGATAGACCAGTTGCTGTCGATCGCCCTGTTGTTCGGTTTCGTCGCCAAGGAAGTGGTGATCGGCTCCCTCGCCGTCATCTACGGCGCCGGCGGCGACCAGCTTTCCGGATTGCTGGCGCAGCGCCTGGACTGGATGCAGGCCTACAGCTTCATGCTGTTCACCCTGATCTACACGCCCTGCCTGTCCGCCCTGGCCACGCTGCGCCGCGAAGCAGGCGGCAGCCGCTACATGTGGGCTTCGGTGGCGTGGTCGCTCTCGATCGCCTGGCTGCTCAGCTTCGCCTTCTATCAGACGGCGAAGGCGTTGTTCAGTTAGCCTGAAGCCTATTCGCCACACCTGTAGCACCGGCGTCTCGCCGGCGCTACAGGTGTGGCGAAATCAGGCCAGTTGTTCGGCCAGCAGATGCTCGATGAAATGTTGCAGCAGATGCCCGTCTTCGGCGGCGAGCGGAGCAAAACTGACACCGTAGTGAAAATGGCCGGAGGCGATGGAGCGATCCAGGTCGCTACGGTTGCGTATCGTGGCGCTCACGTTGATGGCGTTGGCGGTGCCGGACAGCAGGATGGGTATGGCCAGGGTGACTTCCGCGCCGACGTCGTCGAGCATCCCGGTCAATTCCAGTTTGGCGCCGAGCTCGCTGATATCGCGCAAGATCGCCAGGGTGCGGGTGCCGTTGGCGCGTGTGACTTCCACCGGCAGACGGGTTTCCAATCGATACGATTGGCGGATCTGGCGGTACTTCACACACTCGGGTATCGCGAAATGCGCATAGGGAAAGGGCCGCGAGCGCGCGCGCAGGCATTGCGCGGTAAAGGCATAGGCGTACATGCCGTGGACGACCCGGAAGGTGAAACGGCTGCCGAGGGTGACCCACATCCCCTTGTCTCCGACAACCGGCAAGGAAGTGAGAAAGCTCACCCGGCCGAATGCGCCGATGAAACTGACAGTAAAGGGTTCCGCCTCGGACCCGGCCGGTGGCTGCACGATCAGATGCTCCCCCACCTTGAGATGCATGTCGGCGAAATCCGCCTCGTGTAGTTCATGATCCGGCTTTACCGGTTCAGCCTGGCTCGTTTCCATCTAAACAACTCCAGCGTTCACAGCACCGCGCGATGCTTCCAACCCTCTCTTCGGCCCGACCGGCCATTTCTTGAGTCGCATATATCCAGGCGCGGCAGGCAACGGGGACTACAGGCAAACAGAGGCATCCTTTATAGTGCGCGCCATGCTTGGAAAGCCCTCTCGGCGTTGCGCCGTCCCCAAATTCCCCCGTAAGCCTCTGGCGCCCCGTGTCACGCGGCAACTGCGCGAAGCCTGGTGGCTGGCCGCCGTCGGGCTGGCGGTTTATCTGGGCATGATCCTGCTCAGCTACCACGCCGCCGACCCGGGCTGGTCGCATACCGGCATGGATCGAGCCGTGGCGAATACCGGCGGCCATTTCGGCGCCTGGCTGGCCGATCTGCTGCTTTATCTGTTCGGCCTCTCGGCGTGGTGGTGGGTGGCGCTATCGCTGTTCCTGGTCTGGTGGGGTTACCGCAACATCGGCGAGGCTGCCGCCGCCGCCAGCGAGCACCATCACGGCCTGGGCATCACCCTGTCCGGTTTTCTTCTGGTGTTGCTGACCAGCAGCGCGCTGGAAGCCCTGCGCTTCCACGGCGGAAAAGCCGAGCTGCCGCTGCGTGCCGGCGGCGCCCTCGGCGATGCCCTGGCGCGCCTGATGCAGACCGTGTTCGGCTTCGATGGCGGCACGGTGCTCCTGGTACTCGCCTGGGGGGCGGGCATGAGCCTGTTCATCGGCGTATCGTGGATCGTGCTCGCGGAAAGGCTGGGCGCTGGCATCGAGGCCGTGTTTTCCCGGGCCTGGGTTTACTGGCAGGCCTGGCGTGACCGCCGCGCCGGCCAGGAGGCCTTGAACGAGCGCGAAGAAGTGGTGAGCAAGGAAAGGAAGCGCATGGTCAAGGAGCCGCCGGTGCGCATCGAGGCGCCGCCCCCGGCCATCGTCAAGTCCGAGCGGGTGCAGGCGGAACGCCAGGAACGCCTGTTCCACGACCCGCACGACGACCCGCGCCCGCCCCTGCGCCTGCTCGACGAACCCCCGGCCACCACCGCCCAGATCGACCAGGCCGGCCTGGAAGCCACTTCGCGCCTGATCGAACGCAAGCTGCGCGAATTCGGCGTGGAAGTGAAAGTGCTGGCCGCCTACCCCGGCCCGGTCATCACCCGTTACGAGGTGGAACCGGCTTCCGGCGTCAAAGGCAGCCAGATCACCAATCTGGCCAAGGACTTGGCGCGCGCGCTGTCGCTGGTAAGCATCCGCGTGGTGGAGACCATCCCCGGCAAGAACTGCATGGGACTGGAACTGCCCAACTCGCAGCGCCAGGTGGTGCGCCTGACCGAAATCCTCTCCGCCAAGGTCTACAACGACAACACTTCGCCCCTGACCTTGGCGATGGGCAAGGACATCAGCGGCAACCCCATCGTCGCCGACCTGGGCAAGATGCCGCATGTGCTGGTGGCCGGCGCCACCGGTTCCGGCAAATCGGTGGCGATCAACGCCATGATCCTGTCGTTGATCTACAAGGCGACACCGGAAGAAGTGCGCTTGATCATGGTGGACCCGAAGATGCTGGAGTTGTCTTCCTACGAGGGCATCCCACACCTGCTCGCCCCGGTGGTGACCGACATGAAGCTGGCCGCCAGCGCGCTGACATGGTGCGTGGGCGAAATGGACAAACGCTATCGCCTGATGTCCTCATTCGGTGTACGCAATATCGCCGGCCTCAACCAGAAGGTGAAGGAAGCGGAAAAGGCCGGGCAACCGCTGACCAACCCCTTCTCCATCACCCCGGAAAGCCCGGAACGCCTCACCACCATGCCTTATATCGTCATCCTCATCGACGAACTGGCCGACCTGATGATGGTCGCCGGCAAGAAGGTGGAAGAACTCATCGCCCGTCTGGCGCAGAAGTCGCGCGCTTCCGGCATGCACCTGGTGCTGGCGACGCAGCGGCCCTCGGTGGATGTCATCACCGGCCTGATCAAGGCCAACATTCCCACCCGCGTCGCCTTCCAGGTCGCCAGCCGCATCGACTCGCGCACCATCCTCGACCAGCAGGGCGCCGAATCCCTGCTCGGCCAGGGCGACATGCTTTACCTGCCGCCCGGCCACGGCCACCCGACACGAGTGCATGGCGCCTTCGTCTCCGACGACGAAGTCCATCGGGTTTGTGCCTGGCTCAAGGAACTTGGGCCGCCGCAATATGACGAAGCAGTGCTGGCCAACCCCGAGGAAGCAGAAGGTGAAGACGCGGATGCAAGCAACGCCGAGGCTGACTTGCTCTACGACGACGCCGTCGCCTATGTCCTCAAGAGCCGTCGCGCCTCGATTTCCTCGGTGCAGCGGCAGCTCCGAATCGGCTACAACCGTGCCGCCCGGCTCATCGAAGCGATGGAACACGCCGGGCTGGTCTCTCCCATGCAAACCAATGGCAACCGTGAAGTGATCGCCCCTCGAAATGACAACTAAATATCTGCTCCCCCTGCTCCTCACCCTTTGCGCCACCGTCTGGGCCACCCTCCCCGCCCGCGCCGACGCCCAGGCACGGCTCTCCACCTTCGTCAGCCAGACCAAGGGGCTCAAGGCCCAGTTCACCCAGACGGTATTCGACCGCAACGGCCGCAAGGCCCAGGAGTCGAGCGGCACGCTGTTTTTCTCGCGCCCTGGCAAGTTTCGCTGGGTCTATCAGAAGCCCTACGCGCAACTCCTGGTGGGTGATGGCAAGCGCTTATGGATCTACGATGAAGACCTCGACCAGGTCACCGTGCGCAAGCTGGATCTCGCCATCGGCGACAGCCCCGCCGCGCTGCTGGCCGGCGAGAACGACATCGAAAAACGCTTCAACCTGAAAGACGCCGGCAACAAGGATGGCCTCGACTGGGTCGAAGCCGCGCCGAAATCGAAGGAAGGCAGCTTTGAAATGGTATTGCTGGGCTTCAAGGGTGACAGCCTGCAAGCCATGGAATTGAAGGACAACTTCGGACAAACCACGCTGCTGAAATTCTCCAATCTGGAGCGCAATCCATCCCTCGGCGGCAGCCTGTTCCGCTTCACCCCGCCCAAGGGCGCGGATGTGATCAGCGACAAGTAGGCATGCCTGGTCTTGCCCGTTTCCCCGGAAATATCACGCAATCCATTGATTCCGTGAGGTGTGGCGCGCGCAACAATCCTCTTGTCGCGCCGGCTTCCAGCCGGCTTCTTTAAAGATGCCGGCGCTACATTAGCCATATGTCTCTTCGCTATGCTTCTCGGCGGCGACTGCTTGCCTTCCCACCGAGGAGCACCACGCAACCCATTGATGCGAACGGAATTCCAGGCGGTTTCACGGCAACACTATTCGTCCTGATGGCGCTGTTCCTGTCCGGCTGCGCCACACCGCGCCAGGCCGGCAGCCCGGAAGGTTTCACGCCCCTGGCCGGCGATCCCCGCGTCTGGCACGAGTCGGATGGGCGAGCCTACGCGGAGGAAGTCGCCCGGCTGCTCGACCCGGCGATGGCGAGGGTGGAGATGGTGCATGGCTTGCCATTCCCGCGGCCGCCGCGCGTGTTCGTGTGCGCGAGCAAACCCTGTTTCAAACAACTGGTGCCGACCCCCGGCTACACCGCCGCCGTCTTGCCTGGCGAGATACTCGCCTTGTCACCCCGGCTGGACCTGGAAGAAAACGAGCGACTACCCGGCATCCTGGCTCATGAACTTTCGCATCTGCACCTGGGCCAGCGTCTCGGCCATTACAGCGCCACCCTGCCCATCTGGTTCCATGAAGGCCTCGCCAGCCTGGTGGCGGACGGCGGCGGCGCGGAATTCAGCAGCGATGAAGAGGCCTGCAACGCTTGGGATTCCGGTCGCCGCATCGACTTCAGCCGGCTCGACACGCC
The DNA here is from genome assembly GCA_028714875.1 of Gallionellaceae bacterium. Lineage (GTDB taxonomy): Bacteria > Pseudomonadota > Gammaproteobacteria > Burkholderiales > Thiobacillaceae > PFJX01. The sequence goes on along the minus strand of JAQTLN010000005.1, from coordinate 43,227 downwards.
GAAAAAGCGCTACCAGGCAGCCGACTTCAAGATGTCGATTCACCAGTTCTACCGCCAGTCCTGGCGCTTCCTGCAGTATCTGAAACGGCGCGACCCCAGCAACTTTGCCAGGATGTTGCAAGCCATTCAGTCCGGCGAGGAGTTCACCGCCGCGGTGACCGATGCCTACCACAGCAGCCTGGAACAACTCGGCCTGGAATTCGATTTCGATAACCGCTGAACTCGCTGTAGCGACCACCCAAAAAAAGGCGCTTTTCTCGTTAACTGGTGATGCGGTTGACGCAGCGGTTCCCCCTTTATCAAAGGGGGAGGCCACTCCCTCGGGCGCTTTCTGTCGCATCACCAATTAACGCGAAAAGCGCCAAAAAAAAAACGGCCCATCGGGCCGTTTCAGTCAGTTGAGACGGGAGGAATCAGGGGGTGTTCTCCAGCCTTTCGTCGCTGTTTTTGTCGCCGTAGTAGCCGCCATTGCGGTACAGCGTGCCATTCCAGGTCCGCGTGGGCGCGGTTTCAGGCTCAATAACCTCGGAACTGGGAGCACCGGCGATGATCGGCTCCGCTTGTTCCATGTTCACATCACTGTTGGCAGCGCCAAAATGGCCGTCATTGTGATACAGGGTTCCGATCCAGGTTTCACTCTCCGCACTGGCCGGCAGGCTGGTGAGGGCGGTTAAACCCAGGGCAAACAAAGTCAGAGTGGTCTTCATGGCAATCTCCTGAAAGTAGATGAGAATTGTTCTTGCTATGAATCTCAGTGTATGCGGGATTTATCAAAACAGTATCTGTCAATGGTTATATCCCACTATATCTCTCTGGTATTGCCCGCCCAGTCCCCGTTCACTCAGGCCAATGCTTGATGTAGCGCTTGAGTAGCGTGTTCTCGAAGTTGGCTTCCTTCAGGCAGGCGCGGGCCACGTCATGGAAGGAAATCACGCCGACCACCTTGCCTTCGTCCATCACGATGAGATGGCTAATGCGGTTCTTGGTCATGGCGTCGCGGGCGTAGTCCACGCTGTCGTCCAGACCGGCCACCACGGGTTCCTTTTCCATCAGGGCGCTGACCTTGACCTCGACCAGCGAGCAGCCGCGCGCGTGCATGCCGCGCAGGATGTCGCGTTCGCTGATGAAACCGACCAGTTCGCCGTCGTGGATAACCAGGAGGGAACCGACATCGTTCTCCACCATGCGCTTCACCGCCTCGGTGATGAGCGCATCCGGTTCGATGGCGAAATTGGCGCAGTCGCCTTTGATGTTGAGCACTTCACGGATGAACATGGCCATCTCCTCGTATCACTTCGTTATCAGGGCCGGACCAGGCCGGCTTCGACCTGGTCGCGTGCGGACTTGCCGACCAGCAATTCAATCAGGGTAAGCGCGAAATCCATTGCCGTGCCCGGCCCGCGCGAAGTGGCCACCTTGCCGTCCACCACCACCGGATCATTCAGGCAGGTGGTATTCGGCAAGCCCAGTTTTTCGACGAAACCGGGATAACTGGTGGCGCGCTTGCCATCCAATAGCCCGGCCTGGGCCAGGGCGATGGGCGCGGCACAGATGGCGGCGGTGTATTTGCCGGCGCCGCCGAGACGCCGCAACAGGGTCTGGACGCGCGCGTCATTCTTCAGGTGCTCGGCGCCCGGCATGCCGCCGGGCAGCGCGATCATGTCGAAATCGCGCGCCATGACCTCGTCCAGCGTGGCATCCGGCTGGACGCGCACGCCGCGGCTGCCTTCGATCAATCCGACATGCAGGCCGGCGCTCACCACCTCGATGCCGGCGCGGCGCAAAAGGTCGATCAGAGTGACCGCTTCCAGGTCTTCAAAACCGGGGGCCAGGGGAATCAGTACGCTTTTCATGGTTTCAGCCTTACAGGTTCAAGAGCCGATCCGATTCGATCACCGCGCGTTCCGCGCAGTCACCGATGGCAAGGCCGTTGAGATAGTTGCCGACCAGGGCAAGTGGCTCCCGCGCCAGCAAATCAAGTACTTCACCAGCCAGTAGCGCATGTTCCACGCCGGGCGCGGGCAGGCGATTGGTGGTCTCCGCGACATGCAGGAAATCGCTGGTTCGCGCGCCCAGCACTTGCGCGATGCGCGCCAGTTTGCCGGCGCGGTCGAGCACACCGGGACGGAAATGAAAAGTGTAGCCACGCAGGGTGTCGTGCGGCACCGGGTCGCGCGTCACCACCGACCAGAAACTGTCGTCATCACCGATCAAGCCGGCCAAGGGCGGCAAGGTCGTCTTGGCTGCGGGCAGCACCACGCCCATCGCTTCGCTCGCCACCACCGGAATGCGCGCCAGGCGTTGCGCCACTTCGGGATAGCAATCAGCCAGCAGGTGGGCGGCGGCATCCACCGGAACGGCCAACAGCAGTTGTGTGCAGGACAGCGACGCATCGCCGACCTGAACCCGGAAACCCTCGCCTTCTCGCGTGATCGCCTGGACCGGAGCGCCGGTTTTCACCGAGAAAGGCGCGCCTTCGACCAGCGCTTCCAACAGGCCCTGCAAACCGCCCGTGAAGGTGTATTTACGCGGCGCCGTCTTCATGCGTGGTTTCTTGCGAAACAACCACTCGGCCGGAAAATCATCGGCCCGCTGCGAAAGCACAGCGGCAAACGCCGGTGCTAACAGACGGCGGTAATTGCCGCGCCCCAGCAGGCCGGAGAACCATTGCGCGACGCTGCGCCCGGCCTTGGCCTTGAATAGCCCGAACGGCAGGGACAGTGCCGCCTCAAGGAAATTCAGCCGTGCCATGGGCGATTGCAAACGGCCATCGGCAGTAACAAAGCGGTAGCCCACCTTCTCGCGCGGCAACAGATCCTCTAGCCGTCCCCGATCAGCCAACGCTTCCAGCAGCGGCGCGTAGGAGTTGTAGGCGGTATGCGCGCCCAGCTCCAGCCAGAAGTCGCCTTCCGTTCGCCAGGACTGGATGCAGCCGCCAAGCCGATCCGCCGCCTCCAGCACCCGTACCGAGCGGCCGCTACGCGCCAGCCTTGCGGCGCTCACCAAACCGCTGACGCCGCCACCGATCACGATGTAATCGAAATGTTCCATGCAGGTGGTTTCCAGAAAATCCTCAGTGCGACTCGGTAAATCGGTGGATCAAGCGCATGTCCTTCTTGCTCGGGCGCCCGCGGATGCCGCTGCCGGGTTCCACCACCAGACGCCGCTGCTCGATGGCTTGTAGACGAGCGGCCAGGCTTGCCTCGGTCTCGGCATAGAGCGCCCGCGCCTCGGTCGCCGGCCCACGTCGTTCCGACAGTTTTTCCACGCTCACCACCCACTCCAGATCATTGATATGCAGGGTCAGCACATCGCCCATCCGCACTTCCCGGCTCGGCTTCACCCGCTCGCCACCGAGCTGTACGCGACCGCTCTCGATCGCCTCATGCGCCAGGGCGCGTGTCTTGTAGAAACGCGCGGCCCAGAGCCATTTATCGAGGCGGACACGCAGGCTGTCGAAAGCTTCGGTTGGGGGTTTTCGTGACATGGGGCGATGATACCCAGGAAATCATCACGCCAGCCTTCGCTCAGGAGATACCCATGCGACTCATTGCGCTCACATTGCTGCTGCTGGCCGGTTGTGCCGGCGCCCCCACGAACGGCATCGATCCCGGCCGCCTGGTTTTGCTCTCCGCGCAGACCATCCCGCCCGAATCCGCCACGCTGCGCCTGCAATACGGCAAACCCGTCGCCCGCAACGCGGTGCAGGAGTACGACCCGTTCTGCGTATTCGAGATCAATACCGTCAGCGACTCGCCGCAGACCGTGCGCCCGGACACTTTCCGGGTGACCCGCATCGGCCACAGCATCGACACCATCGCCGACGCTTCCGGCCTACCCTATCCCGCACCGATCAAGGCCGGCCTGAGCAATGGCCAGCGCCCCACCCACATCTATTACAAGACCTTGTTCTGGCTGCATTCCGAACAACAACCGGGCGTGCGCCTGCTGACCTGTATGAGCAACCAGAATCTGCCAGGCGTCTATCCATTCATGCGCCATCTCACCCTGAGGGAAATCCGCGAGGCTTTGGGGGCGGATTTCCGATACGAAACAAAGCCCGCATTTACGCGAGCTTAGATGTGTTTATGCTTTGTGGTGCCTGTCGTTGCCAGACGCCCGATCACTCCCACTCGATCGTGCCAGGCGGCTTGCCGGTGATGTCGTAGGCGACGCGGTTGATGCCGCGAATTTCGTTGATGATGCGGTTGGATACCTTGGCCAGCAGGGCGTAGGGCAGTTCCGCCCAGTGCGCGGTCATGAAGTCCTGGGTCTGTACGGCGCGCAGGGCGACCACATAGTCGTAGGTGCGGCCGTCGCCCATCACGCCCACCGCTTTGACCGGCAGGAACACGGCGAAAGCTTGCGAGGTTTTCTCGTACCAACCGGAAGCGCGCAGTTCCTCAATGAAGATATGGTCGGCGCGACGCAGCAGGTCGGCGTATTCCTTCTTCACTTCACCGAGGATGCGCACCCCCAGGCCGGGGCCGGGGAAGGGATGGCGATACACCATGTCGTGCGGCAGGCCGAGCGCGACGCCGAGTTCGCGCACTTCGTCCTTGAAGAGCTCGCGCAGCGGCTCCAGCAACTTCAGGTGCATGTCGTCGGGCAGGCCGCCGACGTTGTGGTGGCTCTTGATGGCATGCGCTTTCTTGGTCTTGGCGCCGGCGGATTCGATCACATCCGGGTAGATGGTGCCCTGGGCCAGCCATTTGGCGTTTTCCAGCTTGGCGGATTCAGACTGGAACACGGCAACGAATTCGCCGCCGATGATTTTGCGCTTGCGCTCCGGGTCGCTGACGCCGGCCAGTTTGCCCATGAACTGCTCGCTGGCATCGACATGGATGACCTTGACGCCGAGGTTATTGGCGAAGGTTTCCATCACCTGTTCCGCCTCGTTCAGGCGCAACAGACCGGTATCGACGAACACGCAGGTGAGCTTGTCGCCGATGGCTTTATGGATCAGCGCGGCCGCCACAGAGGAATCGACGCCGCCGGACAGTCCCAGGATGACTTCGTCAGTACCGACCGTGGCCTGAATCCTGGCCACCGCTTCGGAGATGTAGTCGGGCATGTTCCAGTCCTGGCCGCAGCCGCACAGCTCATGCACGAAGCGACCGAGGATGGCCTTGCCTTGCAGGGTGTGGGTGACTTCAGGATGGAACTGCACGCCATAGAAACGCCGCTCGTCGTCGGCCATGCCGGCCACCGGGGTGGCGGCGTTGTCGCATATCACCTTGAAACCGGGCGGCAAATCGACCACACGGTCGCCGTGGCTCATCCAGACATCCATCCAGGCTTTGCCATCGGGGTCGACCCGGTCTTGTACGTCGACCAGCAGCCGGGAATGGCCGCGCGCGCGCAGTTCCGCGTAGCCGTATTCGTGATGGCTGGCGTTTTCCACCTTGCCGCCCAGTTGCGCGGCCATGGTCTGCATGCCGTAACAGATGCCCAGCACCGGCACGCCCAGCTCGAACACCACTTGCGGCGCGCGTGGCGTGTCGTCCTCGGTCACCGATGACGGCCCGCCGGACAGAATCACCCCGGCCGGCGCGAAATCGCGGATGAACTGCTCGGAAACATCATAAGGATGCAGCTCGCAGTAGACGTTGTGCTCACGCACGCGGCGCGCGATGAGCTGGGTGTACTGGGAACCGAAGTCGAGAATGAGGATTTTGGAATGCATGACGGCGCTCTAAATGCAAAAAGGAGGGCGAGGGTACGCAAACCCGCCCTCCTTTTCGGTGAAGTAGATCAAACGTGGTAATTCGGCGCTTCTTTGGTGATCTGCACGTCGTGGACGTGCGATTCCTTGATGCCGGCGTTGGTGATCTCCACGAACTGGGCGATCTCGTGGAAGCGCGAAATGCTGTCGGCCCCCAGATAACCCATGGAAGAACGCAGGCCGCCCATCAATTGATGCAGCACGTTGAGCACGCTGCCTTTGTAGGGGACGCGACCTTCGATGCCTTCCGGCACCAACTTGTCGGCGTTGGCTTCGTTGTCCTGGAAGTAGCGATCCTTGGAGCCTTTCTGCATCGCGCCCAGCGAACCCATGCCGCGATAGGACTTGTAGGAGCGGCCCTGGAATAGTTCGATCTCGCCCGGCGCTTCCTCTGTGCCGGCGAACAGGCCGCCCAGCATCACGCAATGGCCGCCGGCGGCGATGGCTTTGGCGATGTCGCCGGAGTAACGGATGCCACCATCGGCGATCAGCGGCACACCGTGCCTGGCGAGCGCGTCGGCGATGTTGGCGACGGCGGTGATCTGCGGCACACCGACGCCGGCGACGATGCGGGTGGTGCAGATGGAGCCGGGGCCGATACCGACCTTGACGCAGTCGGCGCCGTGATCGACCAGCGCCAGCGCGGCATCGGCGGTGGCGATGTTGCCGCCGATGACCTGGATGTGCGGGTAATGCACCTTCACCCATTTGACGCGGTCGAGCACGCCCTGGGAGTGGCCGTGGGCGGTGTCCACCACCAGCACGTCGACGCCGGCCTCGGCCAACGCGGCGATGCGCTCGACGTTCTCGGGACCGACACCCACCGCCGCGCCCACCAACAAGCGGCCCTGGCCGTCCTTGTTGGCGAGGGGATGTTCGCTGGACTTGCTGATGTCCTTGACCGTGATGAGGCCCTTCAACTCGAAGTCGTCATTAATCACCACCAGACGCTCCAGGCGATGCTTGTGCAGCAAGGCGACGATTTCTTCCTTGCTGGCGCCTTCCTTGACCGTGATCAGCTTCTTGCGCGGGGTCATGATGTCGCGCACCAGATGTTCGAAATTGGTTTCGAAGCGCAGGTCGCGGTTGGTGACGATGCCCAGCACCTTGCCGGACTTGTCCACCACCGGCAGGCCGGAGATACGGTAGCGGCGGGTGATTTCCAGCACATCGCTCACGCGCATGCCGGGGCTGATGGTAATGGGGTCTTTCACAACCCCGGACTCATAGCGTTTAACCTTGGCGACTTCGGCGGCCTGTTGTTCGGCTGTGAAATTCTTGTGGATGATGCCGATGCCACCTTCCTGCGCCATCGCGATGGCCATGGGCGCTTCGGTGACAGTATCCATCGCCGCGGAGACAACCGGAAGGTTCAGAGCGATTTCCCGCGTGAGTCGGGTTTTCAGGCTGACATCGCGCGGCAGGACGGAAGAATAGGCGGGGACGAGCAGGACGTCGTCGAAGGTGAGCGCTTTCTGGAGAATACGCATTTTATTTGGAAGCCTTTCGCGCAAAACCGCATTATACAGACGGCGATGCCACGCTAGAAGCCGAAAATATGGATGTATGCTCTGCTTGACCACCGGGAATGGCCTGCTAGGCTGGGATCGTTGTACCGCGTTTCTCATGGCTACAACACAACCTTCAGAACGAAAGTTGGCCATTTTTCCCAGGTAGTCCGAATTGCACAGGAGGATGAGAATGTCCATCACATGGATCATGGTCGCCAACGCCAGCCAAGCCAAGTTGTTCGCCAATCACGGCCCGAAGAAGGGACTCCAGTTCATCAAGGAGTTGGTGCATCCGGAAAGCCGCGAGAAAACGTCCAATCTGGTCAGCGATCGTTCCGGTTCGCACACTGGAACCGGGCATGGCGCTTTCGTACAGGCTACTGATCCGAAACACCACGAAGCGGAGCGTTTTGCCCAGGAAGTCTCACGGGAACTGGACAATGGCCGTATCAATAATGCTTACGACCGCCTCATCCTCGTGGCCTCAGCCCCCTTCGTGGGCCTGGTAAACAGCCGGTTGCCCGAACTGGTAAGGAGCAAGCTATCGGAGATCATCGACAAGGATTACACCCGTCTACCGGTCAAGGATCTGGCGGGTCACCTCGAAAGTTATGTGTACCTATAGCAGGGGCCAACGGCCCAGCTGCTCATAAAGCGCTCCCCCGGAGCGCAAGCTGGAGCTAACCAGCACGAAATCCCGCGCGGGCCAGCGTATCGGTTCCAGCGCGGGATTTGTCATTTTCGGGTTGCAATCGGCCTTTCGCAGCAGGGTGATATGTGGGACGTAGGGGCGGCTGTCGAACGGAATGTCGCTGGCGGCTAGTCGAGATTCGAGTTGTGTCACCAGTTGCAGCAAGGGCGGTGGCGTCCGGCTGACGCCCAGATGGGCAATCTGGTTATGACGCCAGCAATCCGTTCGGTCGAACAGCACTTCAAACCTTGGCACCGCGATGTCCTCGGCGGCGGCGAGCAGTTCCGGTAACCGGTTCGCGTCAATCTCACCGATGAAAACCAGGGTGAGATGCAGGGTGTCCTGGCGCGTTCGACGGCCGCCGCGTAGTTCGTGCAATTTCCCGGCGACGGCATCGAGGACGGCTCTGACTGGCGCATCCGGCCAGAGCGCAAAAAACACCCGGATACGATCCACACTCATGCGCGAGTGATCAGGCAAACCGCCTCCGCCGCGATCCCTTCGCCGCGGCCGGTAAAGCCCAACATCTCGGTGGTCGTGGCCTTCACGTTCACCTGATCCAGGTTTACGCTCAAATCCTCGGCGATGTGCTCGCGCATGGCCGGAATATGAGGGGCCATGCGTGGCGCCTGGGCGATGATTGTGGCGTCGATGTTGCCGGTATTCCAGCCATGCTGCTGCAACAACACGCCCACATGGCGCAACAGCTTGCGACTGTCTATGCCCTTGTATTGCGGGTCGCTGTCGGGGAAGTGCTTGCCGATGTCACCCAGGCCGGCCGCGCCCAGCAGAGCGTCGCAGAGGGCATGCAGCAGTACGTCGGCGTCCGAATGGCCGAGCAGGCCACGTTCATGGGGAATATCGACGCCGCCGAGGATCAGGCGGCGCCCGGCGGCGAATGCGTGCACGTCGAAACCGTGGCCGATACGAATATTCATCAGTGGTCCTTGAAAGTGAATGTCATGGCAAGGTGCGGAATACCCGCGTCCTGAAAAACCTCGCCCTCGGTCTGGAAGCCATAGCGCGCGTAGAACGGAAGGGCATGGGTTTGCGCGGACAGACGCACGCCGCTGTAGCCTTGCCGACGCGCCGCATCCAGGGCCGAGGCGAGCAGCGCCGCGCCCACTCCCTGGCGACGCCAGGATGCCAACACCGCCATGCGACCGATACGCGCATCCGGCGTCAGGCGAACGATGCCGACAATTTCCCCATCCAGGCCACATGCGACGAACCAGGCACAATCCGGGTCCAGCACCTCCCACTCCAGTCCTTCCGGCACGGCTTGTTCTTCGATGAATACCCGCCGGCGCACGTGGGCTATACCCGCTTCGTCTGTACTCCAGCGAGCGGGGCGAACCATGTAGTGAGGAGTCTCGGGCATCGGCGGAGGCGGGTAGAATGGCGCGTCTTTTTTTCAGCGAGTTTGCCATGAAACTTTACGGCATCCCCAATTGCAGCACCGTCAAGAAAGCACGTGCCTGGATGGAAGCGCGCGACATTCCTTATGAATTCCACGATTTCAAGAAACAGGGCGTGCCCGTAGCACTGATGCACGAACTGTGCGAACTGCTGGGCTGGGAATCCCTGCTCAATCGCAGCGGCCAGACCTGGCGCAAGTTTCCGGAAGAACGTCGCGCGAAGGTCAATGATGCCGCCTCCGCCGTGGCGCTGATGCTGGAAAACGCCAGCGTCATCAAGCGGCCGATCCTCGATCGAGACGGCCAGTATCAAGTCGGCTTCAGCGAAGAGAACTACGGCGCGTTCTTTGGCGAATGAGCAGAACATGAATTTGAGCAAGTATCTCCTGGCGGTCGCCCTGTTCGCCTTCTCTTTTGCGGCTCTCGCGGGCAACCCGGCCGTCTACGAGAAATCCGCCAGGCTGCCTCTGGCGCAAGCCGTCAAGCTGGTCAGCCAGAAACTGGACGACGCCGGCTACGCCGTGGTGGATGAACTGGCCATCTCGGAAAACCTCAAGCGCATGGCGAAGAAGTGGGGCGAGGACTACAACCGCAATCAACTGGAAGGCATCACCTCGCTGGTGTTCTGTAGCGGTTGGTATGTGAACCAGGTCAGCAATCTGGACCCAGCCCTGCTTGGCCTCTGCCCTCTGCATGTCACCCTCACCCACAAAGCCGGTGTCACCACCGTGCTGTTCAACCGCCCCACCGCCATCGCCGCCGGTAGCCCCGCCGAGAAGGTATTGCGCGAAGTGGAAGGCGAAGTCACCCAGGCCATCGAGGCTGCGCTGAATGCCCAGTAAGGTTCTAGATCATGCGCGCGAACTGATCGCGCGCCGCTCCATCACGCCCGATGATGCCGGCTGCCAGGCATGGCTGATGGCCCGCCTGGAAGCGCTCGGTTTCACTATGGAAACCGTGAATCAGGGCGGCGTCAGCAATTTCTGGGCACGCCGCGGCACCAGAGCGCCTCTGGTCTGCTTCGCCGGTCACACCGATGTGGTGCCCACCGGGCCGCTGGAGCAATGGAGCAGCGATCCCTTCGTGCCGGTGGAGCGCGACGGCCAGCTCTATGGCCGAGGCGCCGCCGACATGAAAGGCTCCATCGCCGCCTGGCTAGCCGCCGTCGAAGGTTTTCTCGCGGAACATCCCGAACATCCCGGTTCCATCGCCTGGCTGATCACCTCGGACGAAGAAGGCCCGGCCATCGACGGCACGGTGCGCGTGGTGGAAATGCTCGCCGCGCGCAATGAACGCATCGACGCCTGCATCGTCGGCGAGCCCACCTGTGTTTCCCGCTTCGGCGACATGATGAAGAACGGTCGCCGTGGTTCCCTGCATGGCCGCCTGCGGGTGAAGGGCATCCAGGCGCACATCGCCTACCCGCACCTGGGCAAGAATCCGGTGCATCTGGCCGCGCCCGCCATCGCCGAACTCGCCGCCACGGTGTGGGACGAGGGCAATGAATATTTCCCGCCCACCACCTGGCAGATTTCCAATATGCACAGCGGCACCGGCGCGGCCAACGTCATTCCCGGCCACGCCGACATCGCCTTCAACTTCCGCTTCGGCACCGCCAGTTCCATCGACAGCCTGCAAGCGCGTGTTACCGCCCTGCTCGACCGGCACGCGCTTGAATATGACCTGGAATGGGAAATCGGCGCGCGCCCCTTCCTCACCCCGCGCGGCTCGCTGGTGGAGGCGCTCTCCGCCGCCACCCGGGAAATCGCCGGCATCGTGCCCGAGCTTTCCACCACCGGCGGCACCTCGGATGGCCGCTTCATCGCCGACATCGCCGATCAGGTCGTGGAATTCGGCCCGATCAACGCCAGCATCCACAAGATCGACGAGAACGTTGGCGTGGACGAGCTGGTGCAACTCGCGCGCATCTACCGCCGCACCCTGGAGAAATTGCTGCATGTTTGAGCACGCCAAATCCGAACTTGTAACCCTGCGCGACTGGCTGCGCTTCGCCGTCTCCCGCTTCCAGGAAGCCGGCCTGTTCTTCGGCCACGGCAGCGCGGAAGCGTATGACGAGGCTGCCTATCTCTGCCTGCACAGCCTGCACCTGCCGCCCGACCGCCTCGACCCGTTCCTGGACGCTCGCCTGCTGCCACCGGAACGGGAAAAGTTGGCCCACATCATCGAGCGGCGCATCCGCGAGCGCATTCCCGCGCCCTATCTGACCCACGAAGCCTGGTTGCAAGGCTACCGTTTCTACGTTGATCAGCGCGTGATCGTGCCGCGCTCCTTCCTGGCGCCGTTGATTCTGGAACACCTGCAACCCTGGCTGGCCGAACCGGAAGGCGTGCTGCGCGCGCTGGATCTATGCACCGGTTCCGGCTGCCTGGCCATACTCCTGGCCGAAGCTTTTCCGGATGCCGAGGTGGATGCGGCTGACCTGTCACCCGATGCGCTGGATGTGGCGCTGCGCAACGTCACGGAATACCACCACAGCGACCGCCTGCACTTGCACGAAGGCGATCTGTTCACACCGCTGGGCGACGCGACTTATGACCTGATCGTCTCCAACCCGCCCTATGTGAATGCCGAATCGGTCGCCGCCCTGCCCCCGGAATATCAGCACGAACCCAGCCTGGCACTCGGCTCCGGCGAGGATGGCCTGGATGCCACCCGCGTCATCCTGCGCGAAGCCGCCCGGCATCTGAACCCCGGCGGCCTGCTGGCGGTCGAAATCGGCCACAACCGCGAAGCATTGGAAATCGCCTTCCCGCATCTGGATTTCACCTGGCCACAAATCGAAGGCGGCGAGGACACCGTATTCATCCTCAGCCGTGAACAATTAGTTCAATAACCAGCACCTATACTTTCCCAGGATTCAACAACATGGAGCACGCCATGCAAGAACTCGACATCATCGTCGCCTCACTCACCTCGTTCTGGACGGAGTTGGCGAGTTTCGTTCCACAGTTGCTGGGCGCCATCGTCGCGCTGATTCTCGGCTGGATGCTGGCCAAGCTGGCGCGCACCGGCGTAATGCGCCTGCTCGTCCTGCTCAAATTCGACAAAGCCACGGAGAAGTCCGGCCTGGAAGCCTTCATGAAGCATGCTGAACTGGAGCTCTCGGTCGGTTCCGTGATCGGTAACCTGGTCTACTGGCTGATCATCCTGGTGATGATCGTCACCGTCGCCAACTCGCTCGGTCTATCCATGGTGGCGGACCTGTTCAACAAGGTGGTGTTGTACATCCCCAATGTGATCGTCGCCATCCTGGTCCTGGTATTCGGTACCATCCTGGCGCGCTTCATCAACCGCCTGGTGTTTGCCTGGCTGAACAACATGGAGTTCGAGGGCGCGCTGACCGTCTCCACCTTCTCCGAGTACGCCATGCTGGTGTTCGTGTTCTTCATGGCCATGGAGCAATTGCAGATCGCCAACGAACTGCTGACGGCCGCTTTCATCATCAGCTTCGGCGCCATCGGCCTAGCCTTCGCCATCGCCTTCGGCCTGGGCGCCAAGGACTGGGCCAGCCGGGTGATTGAAAAGGTCGTGGATCAGAAGCGGAACGGGTGATTACCGGGAATCACCGCGCATAGGCCAGGGGCTACGGTTTTATCCCAGATTGCCCAATAGCCGGAGGCCCACATGTAGCGCAGGCGTCCCGCCTGCTTCGTCCTTCTGATCAGGCCTACGAAGCAGGCGGGACGCCTGCGCTACAAGCCTTCTTTGGCTAATGGACAATCCGGTTTATTTGTAGGGTGCGCCGCGCGCACAAATCCACGTCCTGTGGTGCGCGCGGTGCTCCCTACCATTCAGCTCTACCGCTCACCCTTGTTGAGCAAACGCCGACGGTAGGGGTGGCCGATCTTGGGGCTTTCGCCACGCGGTGGGCGCTCATCGTGGCTTCCCCGCGCGCCTTCCTGCTCATCGTCGCCCTCGACATTGCGGTCGCCACCGCGTTCATTACCTTTCAGCAGGCCGCACCATTTCATGATCTCCTGAACTTCGCCTTCCGGCAGTTCTTCCTGCATGCCGCGTTTCAGCCGTGAGGGCATGGCGAGCGGGCCGAAACGCACACGAATCAGGCGGCTGACGGTCAGGCCCATGTGCTCCATGATGCGACGCACCTCGCGGTTGCGACCTTCCCTGATGACCAGGCGATACCACTGGTTCACGCCTTCGCCACCGGCGGGGACGATGCTGTCCAACTGGGCCACGCCATCATCTAGTTCCACGCCATCGAGCAATTGCTTCATCTGATCGCCGGTCAAAGCGCCCAGCAGGCGCACGGCATATTCGCGTTCCACTTCATAACGCGGGTGGCTCAAGCGGTTGGCGAGGTCGCCGTTGGTGGTGAAGACCAACAGGCCTTCGGTATTGAAGTCCAGGCGTCCCACCGTGATCCAGCGGCCGCCGCGTATCGAAGGCAGGCGATCGAACACCGAGGGGCGCCCTTCCGGGTCGTCGCGCGAGACGATTTCGCCTTCCGGCTTGTGATAAATCAGCACGCGCGGCACTTGGCGTTTCCATGCCAGGCGCACCAGGCGCCCGTTCACCTTGACCAGATCGTTGGGCTTGACGCGATCGCCGACCTTGGCCGGCATGCCGTTGATACTGACGTGGCCATCGGCGATGAGTTGTTCCATGTCGCGACGCGAACCCATACCGGCCGTAGCCAGCGCTTTCTGCAACTTTTCACTGTGGTCCTCAAGCTCGTCGGGCGATGCTTTGAGGGGCCTACCCTTGTAGGAATAGCGTGGCATTGTTTTTGAAGGTTTGTTAGTTCTGGTTTTCATATCGGGTCACAGTGGAAAAACTTAAGGCGGGTCGGAAAAAAAATCGGCCAATACGATAACGAAGCGTTATTTGATAAAAATGCTAGCCACTCCACGGAACTTCGGCGGCATCTTCCAGAGACTCTTGCGGGATGAGGTCGCGCGCCAGTTCCGGCAGGGGCGGCAATTCGGACAGGGCGCGCAGATTCAAGTCGGAGAGAAATTGTTTGGTGGTGGCAAACAGGGCGGGGCGACCTGGCACTTCCTTGTGCCCCACCACTTCGATCCAGCCGCGTTCTTCCAGCGCCCTCACGATCTGGCTGTTGACCGCCACGCCGCGAATATCCTCCACATCGCCGCGCGTCACCGGCTGGCGGTAGGCTATCACCGCCAGAGTCTCCATTACCGCGCGCGAGTAACGTGGCGGTTTCTCGGGGTTGAGACGGTCGAGATAGGGTTGCACCTCAGGCCGGGTCTGGAAGCGCCAGCCATCCGCCACCAGCACCAGCTCCACCGCCCTGTCCCGCCAGTCGGACTTGAGCTCTTCCAGAGCGCGACGAAGGAAGTCATTGCCCAGTTCCACCTCGAACACGCGCTTGAGTTCCGCCAGGCTCAGGGCGCCGCTGCTGGATAGCAGGACCGCTTCCAGGACACGTTTGACTTCATCGAGATTAAGCGGGTTCTGCATGTTCGGCGGCAACGGCAATTTGGGCGTAAATCGGCGCGAAGGGTTCATTCTGGACGATGTCGACCAGCCGTTCGCGTACCAGTTCCAGCAGGGCGAGAAAGGACACCACCAGGGAGGAACGCCCCTGGGCCGGATCGAACAGATCGGAAAACTGGCCGCGGCCGGCTTCCCGCAGGTGTTTCAGGATACGACTCATGTGTTCGCGCACCGAGAGTTCCTGGCGGCCGATGCGGTGATGTTTGGTCATCGAAGCGCGTTTCAGAATCGCGCCCCAGGCGGCCAGTAGATCGTCGGGCGCCACCCGCGGCAAGCGTTTGGCGGCCAGCTGCGGAATATGAATGCTCAACGTGAGGAAATCGCGCCCGGCCTGAGGCAACTCACCCAAACCACGCGCCGCCAGCTTCGTCTGCTCATATTCCAGCAGGCGCCGCACCAGTTCCGCGCGCGGGTCGAGCCCCTCGTCTTCCACCGCCTTCTCCGGCCGCGGCAGCAGCATGCGCGACTTGATCTCGATCAGCATCGCCGCCATCACCAGGTACTCCGCCGCCAGTTCCAGCCGCTTGTGCTGCATGGCCTCGACGTATTCGATGTACTGGCGGGTCAACGCGCTCATGTTGATGTCGAGGATGTTCAGGCTGTTGCGACGGATCAGCCAGAGCAACAGGTCGAGTGGGCCTTCGAAGGCTTCGAGAATGACTTCCAGCGCATCCGGCGGGATGTAGAGGTCATTCGGCAGTTCGCTCCACAATTCGCCCTGGACCCGCGCCAGGTGGCGGATTTCCACTTCGGCGGCTTCGGCGCTGTCCAAAACTTCGCTCATGAGCCTGCCCCGCTTTCCCAGAGGAGGGATGGCGCGGCGGAATCACCAGGAATGTGCTGGAAGGCTGGGGCGGTCATGCGGAACTCAGTCAGGAATGGGTGGCGATGCTAGCAGAGCCCGTGCATCAGCAGGATTTGAGAGCGCGGCGATCTCTACAGAATCAATGACTTGCGGGGAGTTTCTGGAGAACCCGCTGTTACAGTGCCCGAAAATAGTCCAGCGCCTCGGCCAGGCTGGTCACGCCCTTCACTTCCATACCCGCGATCTTCCCCTTGGGCAGATTGGCTTTCGGGCACAGCGCCTGGGTGAAGCCAAGTTTGGCGGCTTCCTTCAGGCGCTCCTGGCCGCGCTGCACCGGACGAATTTCGCCGGCCAGGCCGATTTCGCCGAATACCGCGAGTTTGTGGGGAATCGGTTTGTTGCGCAGCGAGGAGACCACGGCCAGCGCCACCGCCAGATCCACCGCCGGTTCCGTGATCTTGACCCCGCCCACGGCATTCACGAACACATCCTGGTCGTAGCAAGGAATGCCGCCGTGGCGGTGCAAAACCGCCAGCAACATGGCCAGACGGTTGCCGTCCAGGCCCACCGTCAGCCGGCGCGGGCTGGGGCTATGCGATGAATCCAGCAAAGCCTGGATTTCCACCAGCAAGGGGCGAGTGCCTTCCTGCGCCACCACCACGCAGGACCCGGGCGCTTCGCGCTCGTCGCGATTGAGAAACAGGGCGGAGGGGTTGTTCACACCCTTCAGGCCCTTGTCGGTCATGGCGAACACACCCAACTCATTGACCGCGCCGTAGCGATTCTTGAAAGCGCGGATGAGACGAAAACTGGAGCCGGTATCGCCCTCGAAATACAGCACCGTATCGACGATGTGTTCCAGCACGCGCGGGCCGGCCAGGGTGCCCTCCTTGGTGACATGGCCGACCAGCAGAATGGTGATGCCAGCCTGCTTGGCGTAGCGGGTGAGTTCCTGCGCGCACTCGCGCACCTGGGCCACGCTGCCGGGCGCGGATTGCAGTTGTTCGGTGTAGACGGTCTGAATCGAGTCGATCACCGCGATCCGCGGCTGCTCGGCTTTCAGGGTGGCAAAAATGGATTCCAGGCGGATTTCTGTGAGCAGCGGAATGTCCGCGCTCAACCCTAAGCGACGGCTGCGCATGGCGATCTGGGCGGCGGATTCCTCGCCACTGACATACAAGGTTTTCGCCTGCGAGCTGATCGCCGCCAGCGCCTGCAACAACAGAGTGGATTTACCGATGCCGGGGTCGCCGCCGATCAGCACCACACCGCCGCCGACCAGGCCACCGCCAAGAACACGGTCGAATTCCGGCAGGCCAGTCGCCATACGCGGGGTTTCCACCGCCTGCACCGCGGACAGACGCACCACCTGGCCGCTGCCGGCGAGCGACTGGAAACGGCTGGCATTTTTTCCCGCCGCTTCCAGAATGGATTCGGAGAGGGTGTTCCAGGCCAGGCAATGCGGGCACTGTCCTTGCCATTTGTTCGTCTGCCCGCCGCACTGGGAACAGACATAGGTTGTCGAGGTTTTTGCCATGCCGGGCTTATACCCCGGCCCGCGAAAACACGGCAACCTCCTTGTCCTATATCAAGGAATGCCTTCCCGCACAGGGCCAGCATGGGCACGTTTTCATTCGGACGCGCACCATGACCTCCCTTTCCCACTTTCTCTCCACCGACCATAGCCACTGTGATGATGTCTTCGCCGCGGCGGAAAACGCCGTGGTGGCAAAAGACTGGGCGCGTGCCCAGACGGAATTCCAGCGTTTCCTGGACGAAATGAAACATCACTTCGCCATGGAAGAAGACGTCCTGTTTCCCGCTTTTGAAACCCATACCGGCATGAGCGGCGGCCCCACCTCCGTCATGCGCGGAGAACATGAGCAGATGAACGAAGTTTTCGCCGCCATGCGCGATGCCCTGGCGCATCAGGATGGCAACGGCTATCTTGGCCTTTCGGAGACCCTGCTCATGCTGATGCGCCAGCACAATCTGAAAGAAGAGAACATCCTCTACCCGATGGCGGATCAAGCGCTGTCGGGACAAGCGGACGCTCTGCTGACGCGCATGGGAGAGATACCCCACTGACCTGGGTGCACCGCGGCTTTTGTAGGTCAGGTTGCGGCATTATCGCCACCTGACGCCGCGGCTGACCACCATTAGCGCCTGATTTGCCGACTGCCGGAGGCTCATGAAACAGGAAGTGTTGATCGATGGCCGCTGGCTGATGCCGCCGGAACCGATGGAGAAGGTGCTGATGGCGCTGGACCTGTTGCGACCGGGCCAGCACGTTCGTTTCCTGTTGCACCGCGAGCCTTACCCCCTCTACGGCATTCTGGCGAACATGGGTTTCAGCCATCGCACCCATCTGCTCGCTGACGGCAGTTATGAAATCCTGATCGAGGCACGCACGGAGTCCTGTTGATGATCGGTCCCGGACTTTCCCTGGAGCAGGCGCCGCCGTTCTCCGTCCCCCTGCGTTTTTTTCTCAGCGCGCCACTGTTTCTCTTCGCCGCCGGACTCGGCGCGGCGCTGTCGCCGGACTGGACCGCCACGCCGCTGGCGTCGGCCACGCTAGCGCTCACCCATCTCGTCACCCTGGGTTTTCTCGGTATGGCGATGCTGGGCGCCATGAGCCAGATGCTGCCGGTGGTGGCCGGCGCGCCGCTGCCGAATGCCCGCCTGGTCGCCTGGGTGAGCCACCTCGGTCTATTGCTCGGCACCCCATGCCTGGCGTTGGGCCTGTATAGCGGCGAGGCGGTCTTACTCATGGCGGGCTCCAGCCTGATCGGTCTGAGCCTGCTGGTGTTTCTCGGCGCCGTCGGCCTGGCCCTGATGCGCGCCCAGGTCAGCGATACTACCCAGGCCATGCGCCTGGCGGCCTTCACCCTGGGGGTCACGCTATTTCTTGGGCTGGGCATGGCGAGCTGGCTGATTGGCCAATGGGCGCCGGAGGCCCCGCTCGACTGGCTCACCAGCCATGTGCTGTGGGGATTGGGCGGCTGGATCGGGGTGCTGGTGATGGGCTCGGCCTGGCAAGTCGTGCCCATGCTGCAACTCACGCCACCCTACCCGCCGCGCCTGACCCGCTGGTTGTGGCGGGCCATGCTGGTCGGCCTGCCGCTGGCCACGTTGGCGCCCTCGCCATGGCGCGACGCGGGACAGGTGATGGCGGCCCTGGCGCTGATCACCTTTGCAGTCACCACGTTGCGCCTGCAAAGCCAGAGAAAGCGCAAGGTGGAAGATGTGACCCTGGATTTCTGGCGCGTCGGCATGGTCTGCCTGATCGCCGCCGTACTCCTGGCGATGGCGCGGATACGGGGTGTCCTGCCGGAGGCCTGGACCCTGCTGGCCGGCCTGCTGTTCCTGATCGGCTTCGCGACTTCGGTGGTCACCGGCATGCTCTACAAGATCGTGCCTTTCATGGCCTGGTTCCATCTCCAGGCACGCGTGGGGTTCAAGCGGGGCCAGCCCAGCATGCGCGACTACCTGCCGGAAACGCGCGCTCGCGGCCAGTACCGCGCACACCTGGCCGCCCTCTTCTGCCTGCTGGCCTCCCCCTTCCAACCCCTGTTCACCATCCCCGGCGGCCTGCTGCTGGCGGGCTCGGCCGCCTGGCTGGGGTGGAATCTGCTACAGGCGCAACGTCTCTACCATCAGGCGGGCGCGGCTGGCTGCTAGGGGCTACAGGGCTTATCATGGCGAGCCACCGCGAGGTGGCCACCTCACAACTTTCAAAAATTTGCACATGACAACCATGAAATGCGTGGATGACTTCCGCCTTCGCCTCGGCAACAAGGAACTGGTGCCGATCATGATCGGCGGGATGGGCGTGGACATCTCCACGGTCGAGTTGGCCCTGGAAGCCGCGCGCCTGGGCGGCATCGGCCATATCTCGGATGCGATGGTGCCCACGGTCATCGACCGCCATCTCAAGACCCGCTACACCAAGGACAAGCTCAAGCTATACAAGGCCAACGTCACCAACCTGGCCGACAAGTCCGAGGTCAAATTCCATCTCGGCGAGCTGGAAGAAGCCACCCGGCTGCATGCGCGCCGGGCGATGGATGCCAAGCAGGGCGATGGCATGGTGTTCATCAACTGCATGGAAAAGCTGACCATGAACGCGCCGCGCGAGACGCTCAAGGTGAGGCTCACCTCCGCGCTGGATGCCGGCATCGACGGCATCACC
Organism: Gallionellaceae bacterium; assembly: GCA_028714875.1. Lineage (GTDB taxonomy): Bacteria > Pseudomonadota > Gammaproteobacteria > Burkholderiales > Thiobacillaceae > PFJX01. Next base: position 23,386 of record JAQTLN010000005.1, on the reverse strand, counting down.
CTGGCCGCCGGCCTGCATCTCGGCTCCTTCGGCATGATCGAAGACCACCCGCGCTTCCGTGACGCCAAACTGGGCATCATCGTTTCCAGCCTGCGCGCCTTGCAGTTGTTCCTGCGCAAGAGCGCCCGCAGCAACCGCCTGCCCGACTATGTGGTGGTGGAAGGCCCCCTGGCTGGTGGCCACCTCGGTTTTGGCATGGATTGGGCGCAATACGACCTGGCCACCATCGTCGCTGAAATCCAGGCCTGGCTGAAGGCCGAGCAGCTCGACATCCCCCTGATCCCGGCCGGCGGCATCTTCACCGGCTCCGACGCCACCGCCTTTCTGGAAGCCGGCGCCGCCGCCGTGCAGGTCGCCACCCGTTTCACCGTGAGCGAGGAATGCGGCCTGCCCGACCCGATCAAGCAGGAGTATTACAAAGCCGACGAGGACGACATCGAGGTCAACGGCATCTCGCCCACCGGCTACCCGATGCGCATGATCAAGAGCAGCCCGGCCATCGGCGCCGGCACCCACCCCAACTGTGAATCGTTCGGCTACATCCTCGACGCCAACGGCCGCTGCTCCTACATCGACGCCTACAACCGCGAAGTGGCCGCCCACCCTGGTGAAAAAAAGATCAAGGTGTACGACAAGACCTGTTTGTGCACCCATATGCGTGATTTCGACCTGTGGACTTGCGGCCATTACACCTACCGGCTCAAGGACACCTCGGTAAAACAGGAAGACGGCAGCTACGCCCTCCTCTCCGCCGAACACATATTTCACGACTACCAGTTCAGTAAGGACGGCAAGATCGCGTTGCCGGGCTGATCGCTGATTCCGGCCGACGGAATACCCCGGTTCCGCGCCACAGGAAGTGGTTGGCCATTTTGTAGCGCCGGCACCCTTGCCGGCGGGGGTTGCAGGACGCCGGCAAGGGTGCCGGCGCTACAAGGAGCCGCACCATGCCCTCATCGCGTACCTTGACCATCGACGGCAACGAAGCCGCCGCCCTTAACGCCTACCTCTGCAACGAAGTCATCGCCATCTACCCCATCACCCCCTCGTCCAACATGGGCGAATGGGCGGATGAATGGGCTTCTCGGGGTCAACCCAACCTCTGGGGCGCGGTTCCCAAGGTCATCGAAATGCAGTCCGAGGGCGGCGCCGCCGGCGCCCTGCACGGCGCGCTCACCGCCGGCGCCCTGGCGACCAGCTTCACCGCCAGCCAGGGCCTGCTGTTGATGATCCCCAACATGTACAAGATCGCCGGGGAATTGACACCCTTCGTCCTGCACGTCGCGGCGCGCGCGGTAGCCACCCATGCCCTGTCGATCTTCGGCGACCATTCCGATGTGATGGCCACTCGTGGCACCGGGTTTGCGTTGCTTGCCGCCGGCGGCGTCCAGGAAGCGCATGACTTCGCACTGATCGCCCAGGCCGCCAGCCTGGCCGGACGCATTCCGATGCTGCATTTCTTCGACGGCTTCCGCACCTCGCACGAAGTGGCCAAGATCGTCGAAGTCGAGCGTGACACGGTGCGCGCGATGATCAACGACGAGCAAGTAGCCGCCCACCGCGCCCGCGCCCTCTCGCCGGAGCACCCGGTTCTGCGCGGCACCTCGCAAAACCCGGATGTGTTCTTCCAGTCGCGCGAGCGCGCCAATCCCTACTACGACGCCTTCCCCAACCTGGTTCAGGAAGCATTCGACCGTTTCGCCGGCCTCACCGGGCGCCAGTACCAACTGTTCGACTATGTCGGCGCGCCCGATGCCGAGCGGGTGATCGTGCTCATGGGCTCCGGCGCGGAAACCGCGCACGAAACCGTCGACCACTTGACCGCGCGCGACGAAAAGGTCGGCCTCCTCAAGGTGCGCCTGTACCGCCCCTTCAGCTCCGCCGCGCTGATCGCGGCGATCCCGGAATCCGCCCGCGCCATCGCCGTGCTGGACCGCTGCAAGGAACCCGGCGCCGATGGCGAACCGCTGTACAAGGATGTGCTGGGCGCTTTCGCGAACGCCGCGTCAGACGGCCTGCGCGCCATGCCGCGCATCATCGGCGGCCGCTACGGCCTGGGCTCCAAGGAATTCACGCCGGGCATGGTGAAGGCGGTGTTCGATGAACTTCTCCCCTCGCCCACCGGGGGAGAGGGAGCGACCGTGGATCATTCGACCGTGTTCCCTCACCCCCAACCCCTCTCCCAGGGGGAGAGGGGAACACGTCGCCAATTCACCCTCGGCATCCACGACGACCTTACCCACCTCTCCCTGCCATGGGACACAGCTTTCCGCAGCGACGCCGCAAAAGCCCTGCACCATGCCGTGTTCTGGGGCCTGGGCGCGGACGGCACGGTGTCGGCCAACAAGAACTCGATCAAGATCATCGGCGAAGACACCGACCTCAACGCTCAGGGCTATTTCGTGTACGACTCGAAGAAATCCGGCGCGGTTACCGTCTCGCATCTGAGGTTCGGGGAAGCGCCGATCCGCTCCGCCTATCTGGTGGATGAAAACGACGCCGGCTTCGTCGCCTGCCACCAGACCGTGTTCACCGAGCGCTACGACGTGCTGAAACAGGCGCGGCCGGGCGGCGTATTCCTGCTCAACACCGCCGCCACGCCGGAAACCGCGCTGGACAGCCTGCCGGAAAACCTGCGCCGCGAGATCGTCGACAAGGAACTCGCGTTCTGGGTGATCGACGCCTACAAGGTCGCGGCCGACGCCGAAATGGGGCGGCGCATCAACACCATCATGCAGACCTGCTTCTTCGCCATCTCCGGCATCCTGCCGCGCGAGCAGGCCATCACCGCGATCAAACAGGCGGTGGAGAAGACCTACGGCAAGAAAAGCAAACGCCTGGTGGAACTGAACCACCGCGCCATCGACATGACGCTGGCGCATCTGCATCAAGTCGATGTAGCGCAGGCGTCCTCGCCTGCACTTGACGCTGAATGCAGGCGAGACGCCTGCGCTACAGACCCCGCCCTTGTAGCGCAGGCGTCCCGCCTGCCCTCTCCTCCCGACTTCGTCCGCGACGTCACCCTGCCCATCTACGCCGGCCTGGGCGACCGTCTGCCGGTGTCGGCGATGCCGGTGGATGGCACCTGGCCGGTGGGCACGGCGAAATACGAGAAGCGCAACATTGCCCTGGAAATTCCGGTCCTGGACGCCGCGCTATGCACTCAATGCGGCAAATGCGTGTTCGTCTGCCCGCATTCCGCCATCCGCGCCCGGATTTTCCCGGCCGATGCCGCGACGGGCGCGCCGGCAACCTTCAAGCACGTCCCGGTGAAAAGCAAGGATTACCCGGCCGGCACCCACATCAGCTACCAGGTGGCGCCGGAAGACTGCACCGGCTGCGGCGATTGCGTGGAAGCCTGCCCGATCCACGACAAATCCAATGTCTCGCACAAGGCGCTGAACATGGTGGAACTCGTTTCCAACAACAGCCCGCTGCGCGAGCAAGAGCGCAAGAACCTGGAGTTCTTCCTCAACCTGCCCGAGTTCGACCGCGACGCCATCAAGCACACCACCATTCCCGGCTCGATGCTGCTCGACCCCCTGTTCGAGTTCTCCGGCGCCTGCGCCGGCTGCGGCGAAACGCCCTACATCCGCCTCGCCACGCAATTGTTCGGCGACCGCATGCTGATCGCCAACGCCACCGGCTGCTCCTCCATCTACGGCGGCAACCTGCCCACCACGCCGTACACGGTGAACCGCGACGGGCGCGGCCCGGCCTGGTCCAACTCTCTGTTCGAGGACAACGCCGAATTCGGACTCGGCATGCGCCTGGCGGCCGACCAGTTGATGACCCACGCGCAAGGCCTGGTAAAGGAAATGGCCGCGGAAATCGGCGGCGACCTCGCACAGACGCTGATCGACGCGGAGCAACGCGAGGAAGCCGGCATCCGCGCGCAACGGCTGCGGGTCGCGACGCTGCTGGAGAAGCTGAACGGCGCCACCCAGCCGCGCGCGCGAGAACTCGCCGCGCTCGCCGAATGGCTGATCCGCCGCTCGGTGTGGATCATCGGCGGCGACGGCTGGGCCTACGACATCGGCTACGGCGGCCTCGACCATGTGCTGGCCCTGCCCTACGACGTCAACATTCTGGTGCTGGATACCGAGGTGTATTCCAACACCGGCGGCCAGACCTCCAAGGCCACGCCGATCGGCGCGGTCGCCAAGTTCTCGGCCGGCGGCAAGGCCACGGCGAAGAAAGACCTCGCCAAGCTCGCCTCGGATTACGGCCATGTCTATGTTTCCACCGTCGCCTACGGCGCCAAGGACACCCAGACCCTGCGCGTATTCCACGAAGCGGAAAGCTTCAATGGCCCCTCCTTGATCGTCGCCTACAGCCCCTGCATCGCGCATGGCGTGGACCTGCTCTACAACCTGCGCCAGCAGGATGCGGCGGTGAAGAGCGGACACTGGCCGCTGTTCCGCTTCGACCCGCGCCGGCAGGAGGCGGGTGACAACCCGTTCAAGCTGGACTCCGCCGCGCCCAGCCGGCCGATCCGCGAGTTCATGGAAAGCGAAACCCGCTTCGCCATGCTCACCCGCAGCCACCCGGAAACCGCCGAACGCTTGATGACGGAAGCCCAGAAAGAAGCCGACCGCCGCTACCAGGGTTATCTGGCGCTGGCGCAGAGCGGTGACACCAAACCCGGTGGCCCCTCGTAGGTCAGGCTGCGGCCGCATCGCTGCCTGACGATTCAAGCATCCAATTTGATGGCACGATTGTTGGGTAGCGATAAAGCCGCAACCCAACCTACGACGATCGTTACGACAAGCAAACAGGAGTCCGACCATGCCCGATCTCTCCACCACCTACCTGGGCCTGAAGCTGAAGAACCCACTGGTTCCCTCCTCCTCGCCCCTGTCGAAACAACTGGATACGGCGCTGAAGCTGGAAGACGCCGGAGCGGCGGCGCTGGTCATGCACTCGCTGTTCGAGGAAGAACTACACGCCGAAGCGCAAATGGCCGACCGCTTTCTCCTGCACGGCGACATCGGCCACGGTGAATCGGATGGTTTTCTGCCCGACCACGGCGGCTACCAGAGCCATCTCGACCACTATCTGGAACATCTCGCCCGCCTGAAAACCCGCCTCTCCATCCCGGTCATCGCCAGTCTCAACGGCGTTTCATTGTCCACCTGGGTCGATCTCGGCCGCGAAATCCAGCAGGCCGGCGCCGATGCGCTGGAACTCAACGTCTATCACGTCGCCGCCGACCCCCACTTTTCCGGCGAGGCGGTGGAAGCGCGTTATGTCAGTCTGCTGACCGAATTGCGCGGCGCGGTGAATCTGCCCATCAGCATGAAGCTGTCGCCGTTTTTCTCCTCGCTGCCACATCTGGTCAGGCAACTGGAACTGGCCGGCGCGCGCGGCGTGTCGCTGTTCAACCGTTTTTACCAACCGGACATCGACCTCGAAAAACTCAAGCTGGTGGACAGCCTGCACCTGTCCACCCCGGAAGAAGCCCTGCTGCGAATACGCTGGATCGCCATTCTGCGCGGCCAGACCACGCTTACCCTGGCGGCTACCGGCGGCGTGCATGGCTATGAGGAGGCGATGAAACTCCTGCTGGCCGGCGCCGATGTAGTGCACCTGGCATCCGCCCTGCTGCAACACGGCCCGGAAAAACTGACGCAAATCCTCACTGACATGCGGCACTGGATGAGCGAGCGCGAATACACCTCGGTCGCCCAGCTCAAAGGCAGCATGAGCCAGAAAAACCTGCCCGACCCCAGCGCCATCGAACGCGCCAGTTATCTCCGCGTGCTGGACAGCTACACCCCGGAGCGCGGAGTCATCGGCTGAACCGTTTTTTCAACCTGGGCTTGTAGGTTGGGCAAAGCGAAGCGTGCCCAACATATCTTCGCCCACGCAACCGAACTGTTTTTTCAACCCCAAGCAAGACCCTAAAAAATGACCAACTACACAGCACACTTCAATAAAGCCATAGCGTTGTTCGACGCCGCCAATGCCGAAGACCCCAACCAGGACGAAGGCCAGCCGAAAGAACTGCTCTACTCCCAACGCATGACGGAAATGATCAACCGCTACGCCCCGGACGCTTCGGAAGTGGCGCAACTGGCGGTGCGTGCCCAGCACATCAAGCGCTGGACGGTGCCGCGCAATACCTACCCGATGACCAAGGAGGGTTATTTCGCGTGGCGCACCGGTCTCTACAAGTATCACGCCGACACCGCCGGCGAACTGATGCGCCAGGCCGGTTACGACGACGCCATGATCGACCAGGTCAAGAAAGCCGTCGGTAAGCGCGCGCTGAAGGTCAACCCGGATACGCAGCTCATGGAGGACGTGGCCGACCTCGTCTTCATCGAGTACTACATGCTCCCCTTCGCCGGCGCCAACCCCGACTACAACGAGGAAAAATGGTTGGACATCATCCGCAAGACCTGGAAAAAAATGTCCGACAACGCGCACACCTTTGCGCTCTCCGGCCAGATCAAACTGCCGGAATCGCTGGTGCCGTTGATCACCAAAGCCATCAGCGGTTGAAAATGTAGCGCAGGCTTCCAGCCTGCGTCTTGAAACAGCCGGCTTACCGAAGGGCAGGGGCTTTATCAGGAAGCCGGCGCTACATTTCACCGGCAAGCAGCCTGTCAGCATTTCCCCACCTTTACGCTCAGGAACCGCCATGACCAGCCAGCTCGAACAACTCAAAGCCATGACCACCCTCGTTGCCGATACCGGCGACATCGAGGCCATCCGCCACCATTTGCCGCAAGACGCCACCACCAATCCCTCGCTCCTGCTCAAGGCCGCGATGCTGCCGGAATACGCCCCCCTGATCGCCGAATCCGTGGCCTGGGCGAAAACGCAAAGCAGCGAACCCGAGCGGCAACTCCACGATGCGATGGACCGGCTGGCGGTCGATGTCGGCGTCGAAATCCTGAAAATCGTGCCGGGTCGCGTCTCCACCGAAGTGGATGCCCGCCTTTCCTTCGACACCCAGGCCACCCTGGACAAGGCGCGCAAGTTGATCGGTCTCTACAACGAAGCGGGGGTCGCCAATGACCGGGTGCTGATCAAGATAGCCTCCACCTGGGAAGGCATCCGCGCCGCGGAAATCCTCGAGCGCGAGGGCATCAATTGCAATTTGACCCTGATGTTCGGTTTTGCCCAGGCGCGCGCCAGCGCCGAGGCCGGCGTGACGCTGATTTCCCCCTTCGTCGGACGCATCCTCGATTGGCACAAGGCGCACAGCGGAAAAACCGAGTTTGTGGCGGAAGAAGACCCCGGCGTGCTGTCGGTGCGCGAGATCTACCGCTACTACAAGGCCCACGGCTACCCCACCATCGTCATGGGTGCCTCGTTCCGCAACAGCGACGAAATCCGCGCCCTGGCGGGATGCGACCGCCTCACCATCAGCCCGGCCTTGCTCGATGAGCTCGGCCAGGCCAGCACCCCGCTGCCGCGCCTGCTCAGCGACGCCGGCGAGCGTATGGCGCGCCCGGCGCCGCTCACGGAAGCCGAATTCCGTTGGCTCATGAACGAAGACGCGATGGCCACGGAAAAACTCGCCGAAGGCATCCGCGGCTTCACCGTGGATCAAATCAAGCTGGAAAAGCAGTTGGCGACGCGGTTCTGAATTAACTGGGCGTTCGTGTAGCGCCGGCATCCTAGCCGGCGTTTTTTGGCTCTTTTCGCCAAGCCCGGCTTTACTTCCCCTCGATGTAACGCTTGTCGTCGAAGGTGGCGACCCACTCGGGTTTGTAGACCACCATCAGTGTCAAGATCATGCCGGTCAGGAAAGCCTCGCTCCAGGCCATGAGCAGGTAATAGGGCAGGTATTCACTCAGCAGATAGTGCAGCGGGTAAACGCCCGACAGCGCGACAAACCCGGTGGAGGCGAAGCCGACGACGGAGATCGCCACGGCGGCGCCGAAGAAGGCATTGAGGAAAACGTAGACGAAAAAGTGATTGGGCAGGCGGCGGTCGACAAAACGGTAGATCGTCCAGCTCACCGCCACCGGCACGACCCCCATGATCAGCAGGTTGGGCGCGAAGGCGGCGTATTCGCCGTGCCAGAAGGTGATGGCGGCAATCACCAGGGCCAGGCCGAACAAGGCGAACAGGGGGCGGAACATCAGGGTCAGCGCGGTGGCGCCCAACAGATGGAAATTCAGGCCGGGTTTAATCCCGGTCTTGATCAACCAGAGCGCCAGCACGGTCACGGTCGCGCCCAGGAAAATATTGAGATTGCGCTGGTCCAGCATCATGCCCCAGCGCGCGCGCCAGATCACCAAGGTGCCGATCAGCGCGCAGCAAAGCCAGAGCAGCCATTGCCAATGGGCGGGGATATTGCCGGATACCAGGTTCATTGAAATCGCTCCGCTATACTTGCCGGCCATTCTATTAGAAAACGCTTATCGACCATGCGCCTCGCTCTATTCGACCTCGACAACACCCTACTGGCCGGCGATTCCGATTTTGAATGGGCACAGTTCCTGATCGACCAGGGCGTGCTCGACCGCGAGCTTTATGAAGCGCGCAACCAACAGTTCTACGACCAGTACAAGGCCGGCACCCTGGACATCCACGAATTCCTCGATTTCCAGTTGAAGCCGCTGGCGCGCCACCCGCGCGCGCAACTGGACGCCTGGCACCGCGACTACATGGCGAGCAAAGTCATTCCCATGATCGCCCCCGGCGCGGCGGAACTGCTTGAACGCCACGCCGATGACGTGTGCATGATCGTCACCGCCACGAACAGTTTCGTCACCGCCCCCATCGCCCGCCATCTCGGCGTGCCCCACCTGATCGCCACAGAACCGGAACAGGTGAACGGCGACTTCACCGGCCGCGTCGCCGGCGCGCCCTCGTTCCGCGAAGGCAAGGTCGCGCGCCTGGAGCAATGGCTCAATGAACAGGGCAAGACCTGGGCGGATGTCACGGAAAGCTGGTTCTACAGCGACTCGCTCAACGACCTGCCGCTATTGGCGCGAGTGCATCACCCGGTCGCGGTGGACCCCGACGCCACCCTGCGCGAACACGCCGAGAAACACGGCTGGCCAGTGATCAGTCTGCGTGGGGTTGTTCGCGTTGGCCGTTGCTGAATTCGGGCACGGGTCCCCCCCTTTTTCAAAGGGGGGTTAAGGGGGATTTTTGAGGCCGCCGCACTGGCAAATGTTGCCAAATCCCCCTCGATCCCCCTTTAAAAAAGGGGGAAGCCACTCCCTCTCGCGCCGACTGGCCTCATTGCCGCCATGCGCGCCTCCACACCCGACCCCCGGCTTCCGCCGTAGGTTGAACGTTCTCCAGGAAATACATCATGCGCACCGACACCCCGACCGCCATCTATCTCAAGGACTACACGCCGCCCGCCTGGCTGGTCGACACGGTCGACCTCCATGTCGCGATTCATGACGGCCACACCGAGGTGCGCGCCAGGCTGGCCTGCAAGCGCAATCCACAAGGCGCCGGTGGCCCGCTCGTGCTCAATGGCGAGGAACTCGTGTTGCAGTCGCTCAAGCTTGACGGCGCGACGCTCACACCCGCTCGCTATACCCTCACCGACGACACGCTGACCCTCGTCGGCGCGGACGCCGGCCCGCTGCCCGACACTTTTGTGCTGGAAACCGTGGTGCGTATCGCGCCAGATGGGAACACCCAGCTTTCCGGCCTGTTCCGTTCCAGGGACGGCTACTTCTCGCAGTGCGAGCCCGAGGGTTTCCGCCGCATCACCTGGTTCCCGGATCGGCCCGACGTGATGGCGCGCTACACCTGCACCGTCGAGGCGGAACGCGCGCGCTTCCCGCAACTGCTGTCCAACGGCAACCTGGTCGCCAGCGGCGATGTCGAGGACGATGCCACACGCCACTGGGCGCGCTGGGAAGACCCGTTCGCCAAGCCTTGCTACCTGTTCGCCCTGGTCGCCGCCAGGCTGGATGTAATGGAAGACCGTTTCGTCACCCGCTCCGGGCGCGAAGTCCGCCTCGCGGTCTATGTCGAGCCCGGCAAGCTCGACCAGTGTGGCCACGCCATGGCGGCGGTGAAGAAAGCGATGCGCTGGGACGAGGAACGCTTCGGTCTGGAGATGGACCTCGACCATTACATGATCGTCGCGGTGGGCGACTTCAACATGGGCGCGATGGAGAACAAGGGCCTCAACATCTTCAACACCAAGTACGTGCTGGCGCGCCCCGACACCGCGACCGACAGCGATTACCAGAATATTGACCGCGTCGTCGCTCACGAGTACTTCCACAACTGGACCGGCAACCGCGTCACCTGCCGCGACTGGTTCCAGCTCTCGCTCAAGGAAGGCCTCACCGTCTTCCGCGACCAGGAATTCGGCGCCGACACGCATTCGCGCGCGGTCACCCGCATCCAGGAAGTGCGCAACCTGCGCATCGGCCAGTTCCCCGAGGACGCCGGGCCGATGGCGCATCCGATACGGCCGGCTTCCTATGCCGAGATCAACAATTTCTACACGTCCACGGTGTACGGCAAGGGCGCCGAAGTCGTGCGCATGATCCACACCCTGATCGGGCGTGAAGCGTTTCGCGCCGGCATGGACCGCTATTTCCAGCGCCACGACGGCCAGGCCGTTACCTGCGAGGATTTCGTCGCCGCCATGCAAGACGCCTCGGGCGTCGACCTGAGCCAGTTCCGCCGCTGGTACGCTCGCGCCGGCACCCCGCGCCTGAAAGCCGAGGGTATTTGGGACGCGGCAAGCCGCCGCTACACCCTGACCCTGACGCAATCCCTCGCCGCCACCGCTTACGAGCGGCGCCTGGCGGAAGCGGGCATGGCGATCGAAGAAGGCCCGCTACACATTCCGGTGGTCCTCGGACTGGTGCTGCCCGATGGTTCCGACGCGCCGCTGCGCCTAGCCGGCGAGGACGCATCGCAAAGCGGCACGCGCGTGCTTTCCCTGACCGAGCCGACACGGACCTTCGTGTTCGAGGACATCCCGGCCGCGCCCGTCGCCTCCCTGCTGCGCGACTTCTCCGCCCCGGTACATCTCGATTTCGCGCAGACGGACGCCGAACTCGCCCACCTGATGGCGCATGATTCCGACCCGTTCAACCGCTGGGAGGCCGGCCAACGCCTCGCCACCCGCGTCCTGCTCGCCGGGATCGCCACCGGCGGCGAGGGCACGGTTTGGATCCCCGAAGCCTTCGTCACCGCCTTCGCCCGCGTGCTCGACAGCGGACTCGAAGGTGACCCCGCTCTGGCCGCCGAGGCCCTGGTATTACCGGCCGAGCAGGTACTGGCCGAGGAAATGGTCGGACTCGGCCAGAGCATCGACCCGGACGTAATCCATGCCGCCCGCGTCAATCTGCGCCGCCACCTCGCCACGCGGCTCCGGGCCAATTTCGAGACCGTGTGGACCGCGCTCGCGCCCACCGAACCCTACGCCCCGGACGGCGCCCAGACAGGCCGCCGCGCCTTGCGCAACCTCTGCCTCGGCTACCTCGCCGAATGCGGCGCGACGGAACTCCGCGCCGGGGTGCTGCCGCGTCTGCATGCCCAACTCGAACACGGCGGCAACATGACCGATGTGATCGCCGCGCTCGCCACCCTCGCCAATCTCGACCTGCCGGAACGCGAAACCGCCCTCGCGGCGTTCCATGAACGTTGGAAAGATGAAGCCCTGGTGGTCGACAAATGGCTGTCGGTGCAGGCGACATCGCGCCTGCCCGGCACCGTCGCGCGCGTGCGCGAACTCCTGCGCCACCCGGCCTTCGACTTGAAGAACCCGAACAAGGTCTACGCCCTGGTGCGCGGCTTCAGCGGCGCCAACCCGCGCCACTTCCACGCGGCCGACGGCGGCGGTTACCAGTTGGTCGCCGACGTCATCATCGAACTCCAGGCAATGAACCCGCAGGTCGCTTCGCGCCTGGCGCGTTCATTCGACCGCTGGCGCCAGTTCGATGCCGTGCGCCAAAGCCACGCCAAGGCCGCGCTGGAACGGATCGCGGCCTGCGAGAACCTGGCGAAGGATGTAGCCGAGGTGGTCGGCAACGCTTTGAAATGACTGGCTGAGAACAACCAGTTTGAAGCAGCCATGAACGCTTCAATTCGACCCGCCCCCCTCGAATAGCTGTTGAGCGGCCGCTACGGCCGTTCGCCCTAATCTGATAACGGCAGTTCATCAATGGCCGCGTTGCCCAGCATCGAGTGAGTGCTAACGACCCACAAGAGCCGGTCGTCCTTCTAGGTGATGACGGTCAGGTATCTGGGGTTGAGCCGCCATTCAAGGATTCGAGGCGGATGCCGGGCCATCGGCCAAAGCAGCCTCCTGCACCCGACGAGATCACACAGGAATGCTTCTGCAGCAAAGCCGCCCCTCTACTTCATTAGGACTAGGGGCATCCTCGTTTCGAATCCGAAAATGCCCATCGTCAATTCCCGGGATACTTCCGAAGGATTTGCTGGTTCAATGCCTCGTTCTCAGAATAATCGCCGATGTCCCAATCATGGAAGGCGTAAAGATCTTCAGCCAACTCAGTGATCACGCCACGGAGTTCCAATTGCTCCAGCCATTCCTTCAGGATCGCCTTAACGCCATGCATCGTGCCCAGCAGATTGCCTGTGATTGAACCAGTCGAATCTGAATCCCCATCGTGGTTCACTGCCAATAGAACACCCTGCTTAAAGTTACTAGCTACCAGAGTGCAGTAGATGGAGATGGCCAACGCTTCCTCCGCTACCCAACCTTGACCGAGTCTGGCTATCGCTAACTCGTGCGGTAGGCCTGAAATAGCGAGTTCCTCAGCCAGTTCGATTGCACGCATGGTTTCCTCATGCCGGGATTCCAACCTCAGACAGGCCTTGGCAGTTACCAAGGCATCTGGCAGGGCCGCCCCATCGGTAAGTGCCTGGATCAAGACAGCGAGCACTCCACCTGTCAAAGATCCGCTCGGATGGCCGTGTGTTAGGGCCGAGAGTTCAGTGCCCAGATTGAAGGCTTCCAGGGGAGACTGCTCCTTCTGCATGCGCCATACGAATAGGCCAACTGGTGCCATCCTCATTACACCACCGCATCCCTTGCTATCGTTTCGCGCTGGTTCATCCAGCGACTGCATCGCACGCAATGCTGATAGACAAGTATTACCAGGTGCGCGTCGATCGTGAAGCTCAGGCTGCTGAAACAACCAGCCGGACTTGACGCTACCGAAGTCAGTGTCGCGGGGAGGTTGCTCACCCTGAGTTAGCAGCCATCGCAGATAGGCGTTTCTCGTGACCCCCAAGTACGAAGTTATACCCTTGAAGCACCATCGCACCCAGGCACGTAAGAGCCCCTCAGCAGTGAACAGGGTCATCTGCGTGTCGTCGGTGACTGTTCCGAGTCCGCCATATGCCGGCGCATACGTCGTGATGCCCTGCGGGCCGAAGCGACGCTGAATCTCAGTACGCTTCATGAACTCAACTGGGGCACCGAGTGCATCCCCGACCGCACCGCCCAAGAGGCAACCCAGATACCGCCCCTGGACCGTTCGCCGCTGCTGACGTTTTCCACGCCACGCGGGAGGATTGGGTGGCGCAGGCCCTTCATTGCGATCCGATTCGGTGATGCCTTCCACCATGCTGGGATGGTCGACTTCCACGAATACGGGCGTGGGCACGGCACCGGCATTCCTAGCATCGGCATCGGCATCGGCCTGGACGGCAACGGTTTCGGGTGACACGCAGGAACGGGCTTCTTCCCCGGTCTTGGCAATCGCCACCTCAGCCGCGAGCCGTGCGGTTTCTGCCGCTTCGGCGCGTTTGGCTCGGCTGGTTTCGAGCAGCGAATGTAACCTGGCGTCCAGTTTTTCCAGGGTGCCTTGGGGGTCGATCCACCAGTCGGTGGACCAGACGCGCAAGATTTCCCAGCCCAGGCCGCGCAGGACCTGCTCGCGCAGTTTGTCGCGGTCGCGTGCGGTGGCTGAGCGGTGGTAGGTGGCGCCGTCGCATTCAATGCCGGTGAGGTAGGCGCCGGGGGCGTCGGGATGGACGACGGCAAGGTCAATCCGGAAGGCGGAGGCGCCGACCTGGGTGTGTAGTTGCCAGTTCTTCCTGGAGAGGGCGGTGGCGACGGCTTCTTCGAACGGGCTTTCGAAATCGCCTCGGCTGCCGTGGGTGGCTTCCGCCAGGGCTCGGGGGCCGCGCTCGGCGAATTCGAGGAAAAGCTTCAGGTCGCGCACGCCGATGGCCTGGGTGCGGGCAAGGTCCATCTGCTCGGGGTTGAGGCTGCTAAACACGCGCAGTTCGTGGCGGGCGCGGGTGATGGCGACGTTGAGGCGCCGCTCGCCACCGGCCCGGTTCATCGGGCCGAAGTTCATCGACACCGCGCCGTGAAGGTCCGGGCCGTAGGTGATGGAAAAGTACATGATGTCGCGCTCGTCGCCCTGGACACTTTCCAGGTTCTTTACGAACACGGGCTCCAGTTCCATTTCCGCGAAATAGGGCTCGATGGAGGGGTCCTGGCGCCGTTCCTCGTCCAGCAGGTTTTCGATGAGCGCTTGCTGCTCGGTGTTGAAGGTGACCACGCCGATGGTCAGCTTTGATTCGCGGAAGCCGGGAGACTTCAGCCGTCCCACAAGGTCCGCGACCAGCGCGCGGGCTTCCGGTTTGTTGATGCGCGCGCCACCTTTCTCATAGATGCCGTCGACATGGTGGAAGCTGACCGCCCGGTCTTCGGTAACCGGGGACGGGAAGGTGATAAGCCCGCCGCCGTAGTAGCGGTGATTGGAGAAGGCGATCAGGCTTTCGTGGCGGCTGCGATAGTGCCAGGCCAGGTTCAAGGTGGGCAGGCTGGCACCCAGGCATTCGTCGAGGATGCTTTCCAGGTCGCCTTCCACGTCTTCATCGTCCAGATCCGATTCGGCGCGGTCGAAGAAGTTGGTGGGCGGCAACTGTTTCGGGTCGCCAACCATGACGACCTGTTTGCCCCGCGCGATGGCGCCTACCGCATCCCATACCGGAATCTGGGAGGCTTCGTCGAAGACGACCAGGTCGAAACGGGTGGCGTCCGCGGCCAGGTATTGGGCAATCGACAAGGGGCTCATGAGCAGGCAGGGCGTGAGGTGAGTTAAGGCAGTAGGTATGCGGCCAAGGAGTTCCCTAAGTGGCATGTGCCCCCTCTGTCTATGCATCTCCCGCCGCAGGATGCCCCACTCGGAGTTATTCACAACAGTGTCTTGGTTCGGTATTTCTGCGCGTAAGCCAGCTTGAATCCATTCACGGGTCAAATCAGTGAAATGCTGGTCCAGCGCGCGGAAGTCGGCGATGCGCTTCTCTTGCTCCGCCGACACGAAAGTGCGGATGGCTGGCTCCTCATCGACCACCACGTTCAGCCACCAGCGGCTGTAGTTGGTTTCGAACGCATGGCGCACTGTGCCCGAGGCGACGGCACCTTGCTCGATGCCGGCCACCAAAGGGGCCAGGCCAAGCGTGACCGCCTGGTCGCGGACTTTGCGCCATGCGCACCAGGCATGCAGCCGATTTTCCGAGTGAACGATGGCGGTGCAGCGGTCGCTGAGTTCATCGAGGGACACCTCCGAAAAGTCGGTTTTGCCGGCATCCGAGAAATGCCCCGCCGTGGCCAGGCGGTCGAGGGCCGGTTGCAGGGCGCCCCAGGCGCCGAGATACGCTTCGCCCGCTGCGGCGATGGCGCCACCGGGTGCCAATAACGCACTGCCTTCGCCGATGAGCCGCTCCAACGGCATCTTGATTGCCGCGATGTCCTCGGGCGTGGCGGCGAGGTTCGAGATGGCGGCGGCGAGGGATGCCTGGAACTTCAAGGCCTTGTCCAGTTCGTCGGTGTGAGTCTTCAGTCCATTCCAGAGGCCCGCCGTGATGTCCCGCAGGTCATCAAAGGCGGCTAGTTGTTGTTCGACCGCCGCGCGCCGGCGCAGGCGCTGGAAGTCCGCCTGCAAGGCCGCGCCGCATTCACCGCTGGCCAAGGCCGCATGGTCACCGGCGAACGTTCCCGATTCCCGAATCTCCGCTAGCGCCTCCTGGAAGCGTAATGCCGATTCCATTCGCTCGGTGTTGGTGGTAATGCCCGTCCAAATTCCCGAGGTGTCCGAGCCAAGCTGCGCCAGCTTGCTCAATTCGGCATCGAGCAAGCGCAGCAGGCGCAGGCGCTCCAGCTCTTTGGCAAGGCGATCGCCACAACGGCCTTCGGCGATGGATTCGAAGCCGGCGTCCTCCCAGGCTTGCTCGCTTCGGGCGGCAGCCAGCGCCTGCTGGAATTCGAGGGCACTCCGGGCCAGTTCGGGCCGCGTTTGCAGGCCGGCCCAGACGCCGTCAGTCGCGGCGCCTGGCGCGAGCGTGGCAATCTCCATCCGCAAGGCCCGAATCCTGGCCAGCGCGGCGAGGTCTCTGGCGACATCCGGTTCGCCTTCGCCGACGACCGTCGCGTCCAGCGTCTTGCTGATCTTGCGCTTCCCAAGCCAGGACAGCGGCCAGATCGCCTTCTCGGCCTTGGCCCAATCGCGTTGAAGTTGGACCACGTTCAGCTGTTCCACTTGTTCGCCGTACTGGACCGAGAGTTGCCCGGTTGCCTGGCTGATGCCGTCGAGGAGCCCGAGGCCCTTGCGTAGGGCTTCGGCCACGTCCGCCGGCCACGGCAGGCCAAGGTGGGCGCGCATCGCCGCGCGTTGCCGCAGCAACTTGAGGCCACGCCGGCAGGCGTTGACGACTTCATCCGACCACGGGGGCGCAAGTTCGCCGTTGATTTCGTGATGCCGGCCCAGCAGCGTGCCGCCTTCCCGCAGCCTCTCGGCAATCGCGCGCGCGTCGTTGCGCAATACGAAGCGCCAGTCCCGCCCGGCGGCATGCGGCAAGGTTCTGGCGAGCACGGCCACGGCGCCCCGAACCCGCCGGTCGAGCGGCAGCCGAGGCAGGCCAACGGCTTCCAGGAAGCGCCTGCCAGTCTGCGTTACCGCTTGAGCGGCCGGCACGACGGCGCGCGCAGCATCGACCAGGCCCTGTTGCCAGCTTGGCGACCAGTCACCTTGCCCGATCGCCACCAGTGGGTTATCGGCAAAAGTGCCGCCTTTGTTGCCACTGCGGTTGCCATAGCCCACTGCCTGGGCGTTGACCTCCAGGCGGTCGACCACGTCCCACATCGCTTCCATCGCGACCAAGTTGTGGGCATGAGGCGAATGCCAGGACAGCGCCAGTGCCGGCATATCCTTTCCAGCGACAACCTGGCCGATGGCTTCATACACGGTCATGCCATTCGTATGCCGGAAGTGCAGCCGCTCGACGTAGATATTGAGGTGATCGCGCAACTGCTTCAGTCGCCGCGCTTCGGCGTGCCAGGCGTCCGGGTCGATGGCGCCCTGCGCATCCCAGGCCTTTTCCAGTTGAGCAAGCACGTCCAGTTTTCTGGCTTTGCTGGAGTGAAGTTCCAGGCAGAACTCGCCCAGGCCCACTTCGCGTAGCCGCCGATACACTACATCGAGGGCGGCGATTTTTTCGGAGACGAACAGCACCCGCTTACGCTCGGCCAGGCATTGCGCGATGAGATTGGAAATAGTCTGGCTCTTGCCCGTGCCGGGTGGCCCAACGAGGACGAAATCCTTGCCGCGCGCGGCCGCCATGACGGCAGAAAGCTGCGAGGAATCGGCGGCCATGGGGCAAAACGTCTGTTCCGGGGTGAACTCGTTGTCGAGCTTCCTCGGGTTGGGAAAGGGCACACCGGATGGAAAGCTCTCGCGTGGTGTGTCGATGAGGTGGCGGACCACCGGGTTCTCGCGCAACTGCTCGGTGCGGTCGGTCAGATCTTTCCACATCAGGTATTTGGCGAAGGAGAACATCGCCAACGCCACATCTTCCGTGACTTCCCATCCTGGGATGTCTTTCACTGCCTGAGAGACGGATTTCCAGATGACGGCCACATCCAGGCCGGCGTCGTCCTTGGGTAGCTCGCCTTCCGCTACGCCGAGGTTGAGCTTGAAATCCTGGCGCAGCATCTCGATGAGCGTCGGATTGAACCGGGGTTCGTCGTCGTGCAGGGTCAGGCTGAAACCTGAGCGCACGCTTTTGCGGTTCAACGTCACCGGCACCAGGATCAAGGGCGCGCGATAGCGCTGGCCGGCCTTGTCATCCCGCGTCCAGGACAGGAAGCCCAAGGCGAGGAACAACGTGTTCGCGCCGCCTTCCTGCAACGTTGACCGGGCCGCGCGATACAGTTCTACCAGCCGCGTTTCCAGTTCCGTTTGCTCGATGGCAACAAACACCTCTCGGCGCTGCAAGGCATCGATCGCATGTTCACGGCGCACGTCTTCGCGTTCGCGTCCTTCGTAGATCGCCTGATTACGAGGATCGGCCCCGTTCATCAGATCGGGCCGGGGAAGCAACTTGATGGTTTGGCCGCCCGCCAGAAGGTCTTCCAGCGCGCCGGGGTCGGGCGCTTCGAGCTTGAGCGACTTCTTGCCGCCCCTGAAGTTCAGGAGGTTGTTGCGTAGAGACAGGTCCAGCAACTTCCGCTGCCAGCGCGCCAGTCGATCTTTCGGGTTGAGCGTAGCCGGGTCAGGATCGTCCACTGGATCGTTATCCGGTAGGTCGGGCGCCTCCTCGAACACCGGTTCTTTGACTTGTGCTGGCTCGACAGGACCAATGGGGACAGGGGTTTCGGCGCTGGCCAGCGGCTTGATCCGCTGCAAGCGCGCACGGCGGATGTCCACGGCCAGTTCGAAAGCCTCTTCCTTTTCTTCGGAAATCTGTTGCGCCCCTGACTGGGTCGCATAGGAAAACGTCGGCGCGGGACGCTGAGTAACGAGGGTGCTCTCGAACAGCAGCAACTCTTTGAGTTTCACTCGCTTGCGCAGGGCGGTGACATCGTCGACCACGGTGGTCGAAAATTCTTCTGATTTCAGCCAGACGCCGGCAAAGGCATGGCCCTTGGTAAAGACAAGCAGTGGGTTCAACCCAGCCTGTTCGATGGCGGAACAGAACAGCAGGGCGAGATCGAGACAGGTCGCCAGGCCCGACTCGACAATCTGTGCCGGCCCACGCACCTTCTGGCCGGTGTGCTCGAAGCTCGCGGGTGGCAGCGCGTAATCCAGTCCCAGGGCGGAGACCGCGCTCCAGATGCCGGAGGCCAATTCCCAGGCGCGCTTCGATCCACCCTGGTAACCATCCAGCGCCGGTTTCTTGCCGTTTTTGCGCAGAATTTCAGCGGCCTGCTTGAGCAGGCGCTCGACCGCCGGTTCGTTCGGCTGGACGAAGGCGGCAACCATGTCGGGAAGATGCGACAAACCACCCCATTGGTTACGGGGCAACAGTTCAACCGTACTTTCGAGCCGCGCCAGCTCCTCGCCGGCCTCGGCACGGCGGCGCAGAACGAAGGACACAGTCGCTTTCTCGGCTTCCGTCAGCCGACTGAGCAGCGCGCCGTCGAGTTGAACGTCCAGATCGGTGATGTGGTAACGCTCGCCAGCGCCCACTGCATCGACCCGCCAGAGTTTCGGCTTCAGGAAGGCAGGAATCGACTCGACGCTCAGCTCGATCTCTTTGAGTTCTGTCTGCGTATCGTTGGCGATGCTCAGTTCGCGAAGCATCGGGACGGCATTCTGAAAATCAGCGAGATTCAGCTTTGCGACCAGGATTGCGACGATGCTTTGGGGTGTGCCTGGTTCTTCCGTTTCTTGCTTCTGCTCAGCGTCATCCATGCCTTGGTCTCCCTCCGGTCCCATCCCTCAGCACGGCTATCCCATGCCCCTCCCCAGGGGCACGCTCTGGCTTTGAATAGGCACAAGTACGCAGATCTGCGTCAAGAGTGTGCATGGTGTCACATTGGCTTAGGGGGTTCTAGCGAGATTGCCTACAAAATTGCTAGGTTCATGAGCCGGCAGTTGCCGACCGCTGCCAGATAAGGCTTCCCGATAGCTGACCTTGGCGGCAACGGTAGCTTTCACGTCCCGCGTCAGGCAGGTCGCGACCCGTTGTTGCCGCACAATTTGCCAGGATTCAAATGGCAGGTTCCAGAGTCGAGCAGTCGCACAGCGCGACCATCCAACGACAGCGCTTCGGCCGTTGCGGACTGCCATGGGAAGCGCCGTGATTGTCAGCTATTGTAGCCGGAGCTGATGCCCACAAATGTGCAGGAGAATGTGATTTTCAGAGACTTGTCCCCTGCCTTATGCTGCCTGACACTCTGACGGCTGAAGAAAGCATCGCGTAGGCGCGGGACGCGCATCGACCTTCCGGCCTCGACGTGGTGCGCCAGAAAGCGCATACGTCAAGATGTGCGAGATCAGGAACAGCTACGGCGCGCGTGATTGCGTGCTAACTCTGTTGGTGCTGGAAGGCGCCGGGCCGCGCCCCTGGGATCAGTCGTGGCAGGACGGGGGCAATCTCGATGACCCCGATTGGCAACGATCAGCTGCTGCATAACCGATTTGGAGGGACTTTGATGCTTTTATTCTCCACTGAGTTTTCTGTTGACGCGAACCGCACAACGGCGGACTTCCTACATGCGATGGTGACGTGGATATCCGGATCCCCGCACACGAGCTTTGCCGCCGACAGGCTGCAGGAAATCCAACAGAAGGATGAGGCTTCCGTTCAGAGCGGCAACGAGAAAGTTCAGTCGCTCGTCAGCAATTCGACCGATGTCGATCTCGCAGGAATTCGCTACAGCAGGCACGACGATGATCTGGAATGGCTTACGACGGTCGTTTTTTCGAGAACGTCTTCCGACGCTTGGGTAGGCATCAGGGTCGAGTGCGAATCTCAACATGCCGCAGCTCGTCTACCGTCAGCAAAGAAGCCAGTCGTGGTAAGGACAGTGCTGGACTCCCTTGGGGGAGCAGCAGATGGTCCTCTTCCGATTCACGATCATGCGCACATCCTCGCCAATGCCGACATCGATCTCGCTGCCAAGCTGATTCGCGGTGATGCCGGGTGCAGACTGCCCATTGTCTATGTCAGCGCACAGTTTCAAGGCGGACACCTTCTCGACGTCCATCGTCTCGCGGCGGACTTGTCAGGGATGGCGCATGTTGTTGTCGAGCCGAACCGGCCGTTTTCCGTCCGTCTGCAACTCGAGGTCGACTCCGAGAATGTCTACGGAGGGACGATCGGCATCTACTGGCCCGAAGGTGGCAGGCGTCGCGCCTTCTTCCTTGGGGGGGAGTATTCGACCCCCGGTCATCTGGCGGCGGCCATCAAAGATGAGGTGCGAGCCGCGTTACTGAATCGGCGGCCGATTGCCCGATGCACTTGGGCCTACGTTCGTGAAACCGCGTCTCGGCAGGCGATCCAGTCCCTTAAGTCCTCCGGGTCAAAGGCGATCGAGGATTACGTCAAGACGTTCGATCAAGAGATCGAGGCCAAAGACCAGCGCCTCGAAGATGCCGAGAAGGAGATTCAACGTCTGCACAACGAGCTCAGGAAGTACGAGGCTCGAGCCGGGACTACAAGTGGCGGGCTGCTCAGGCTTGGCAGGGAGCGCGACGTTTATCCGAACGAGGTTCTCTGCATACTGCTTGACGCGATCGAAGATGCCGCCACTCGTGTCCCTGAAAACAGTCGTCGTCAACATGTTCTGACGTCCGTCCTCGAAGCAAACAAGCTCGACGGCAGCCCCCTCGAAGCTCATCGAGAGCAGCTGAAGAAACTGCTCCGAGGTATGACTACCATCGACGGAAAGATGCGACGTGAGCTCGAGGAAATGGGCTTCGCGATCTCCGAAGATGGAAAGCACTTCAAGCTCGTCTTCCAAGGCGATGACCGATACACCTACACGCTACCCAAGAGCGGTAGCGATTGGCGAGGTGGACTGAACGCGGCCAGCGACATAGCCAGACTGTTGTTCTGAATTTCCCAAACTTCAGCTACGTCATGTTTGAAGGCATCAAATCGTTCATTCGCGAAACCCGGATCAAATTTGACTACCCGAGGTTTGAGAGTGAACAGACGATGGCCCATCGAGCTGAGGCCGAACGTCGTTTTGATATTAGCCAACTTCAGCGAGAAGTCGCGCAGATCAAGGCTCAAGCCGGCCTCGCTGGCGACCAGCGATTTGGCGATGAGATCTCGCCACTTCGCAAGAAACTTGCTGTACTCGAAAGGGATTTTCAGAAACACCTAGAGCAATTGGAAATATTTGAGCGCAACTACAAGTCCGAGCTTGATGATCTCTACGCGCAGAAAGAACTGCTGTTTCAGGCAAAGGAGGATCTACTGGCCGAGTCAAAGCGCCTGCGAGATGAGCGTTCGCTGGCGCATCAGGAACTAGACGAGGCCTACGAGGATCTTGAGGAGGCGAAGAACGACGTTGATCGCTGGTACGCCAAGTCTGAACGTACGCCCTGGCTCTTTGGGAATAGCGGAAAGAAGCTCCCCAAACACTCCATGTTTGGCCAGAGCTTCGGCGACCTTGAGGCTGCGAAGAGCCGGCGAGGTGATGCTGTTGATGAAATTGGTGATTGCAAGAGACGGATCACGAGTATTAAGGGTTCGCAGTCTGCGAACAGGGTAGAACTTGACCGAAACCGCAACGAGATCGGCAAAGTGCTCGAGAATATTGCGGAGGTGAAGGCTGCCCGCCAGCGAATGTTTGATCTAAAGAAGGAAGGCGTGCAGCCTGAAGTATTGCGGCGGATCATTCGTCAACTCCAGTCTTCTAGAACGGGCTTGGAAGAAGAGATTCTGACTTTGAAGAAGCGCCGCAGCGTCCTTGTCGAGGAGACAGAGATTCGAATGGGCGTGAGGGAAAGAGAAGCTGCGATCGCTGACTTACTCGCAAGGAAAAGGCAATTTTTGGATTTGTTCCATTCAGAGCAGAGTAAGGCAGCTCGGCAGGAGCTTCACCGTCGTCAGTGGATAGAAAGGCACGGCTAACTGTCTGCAATGGTTCAGGCATGGCAGTTCGCAAGTCAGCGAGTACTGCTCAGCGCAAGCAATGGGTGGGTGACAGGTAACCAAAGTAATGCTGACCGATTCAGGTAACAGGCTCAAGGTCGGCTATGGCCGACTTGCTTCCGTAGACCGTCCGGCAGGTTTCAGATCAGAGCGGCTGTTCAGCTGACCGCTTCTGGGAAGTGGCCAACGACCGCTCCTGGCCGTGAGCGGCCCGATTCGGACTTGCCACATAGCTGACGTTCACACCCACTGAGCGGCACGGCTTGGGCGGAGGGTGGAATCACACCACCATCGCCCCCCCTCCTCGGCAAATTCTGTAAGTCGAGCCCGTGCTTCGCTGATTGGCTCAACATTACTGGTTCGCACGGCGATGAAACATATCTTATTGATTTAATTAATATTTAATGCACAAAGTGGCCGCAAGCCGGCCTACTACGTAAGCGTCCAGCCGTCCCACCAGTACGAAAGCCCGCAAGTCAGGAGTTGGAAACGCCCCGCAACGGCAGCAGCTCATCGATCCGGCTATTCGGCCAAGCCGGCAGCTTCTCCAGGGTCTCCCGCA
>JAQTLN010000004.1:186960-235610 GCA_028714875.1 Gallionellaceae bacterium | reverse complement strand
ATAAAAGCATCTAAATCTAACAACGTGCCACCACACGTGTTTTGGGAAATGGCCCCCTCAACCCGCATGGCTGCGGGGGTCTCAGAGCAAAAAACGGGATTTTTGGGGGCGAACTGTCGAACCCCGGAGGTACAGAGAATCAGGTTTCGTCCTGCGCTGCCACCATCCACACCCGCTTCAAAGGCAGTTCGGCTTTCAGGTCTTCATCCAGCCGGTCGTATTGCTCGAACAACTGTTCCAGCAATTCTTTCCGCGTCCAAAGCCTAAGCCGGAAGAACTGGCTTGCCAGGTCTTTTTGCACATTGTTCTTGAACCCGCCCCAGGCCACGAACAAGCCCTCGTCGGCGTTGAACTTGGTCATGGCGCCCAAGAGCTTGTCCACGGTCTCCCGGCCGATTTGCGTGGATTCCGATTTCACCTCCACGCACAGGCGCGGCGCGCCGAAGCCCAGCAACCCGGCCCCGGCCAGTATGTCGGCGCCACCGTCCGCGCCTTCGGGGCTGCGGTAGGTTGTGTAACCCTGTGCCTTGAGGATGGCCTCCACCAGACGAGTTAGACCATGGCCCTTGAAGCGGGCCAGAATCTGACCGGCGATCTGGTCACGAGCAAGTTCTTCGAGGTCGGTGTCCTCGGCGGCTTCATCGGTGATAGGCACGCTTGCCTTGTTCACAGCCGCGAGGGTTTCCGGCTTCCAACCATTCGCCCGCATGGCGGCTATGCGTTGTTCGGCATTGTTGCGCTGAACGCGGCAGATCGTCAGAAACGCGCCGAAGGTATAGAGCAAGTCCTTTCCGAAGTTGGTGCGCGGAACCGCCTCGGCAATCCACTTTACTGGCCTCCAGTGGTAGTAGGGATTCTCACCATTCGGTTCGGCATGGTAGTCGCCGGTGACTTCGCCCACATAAATTGCCGGTTGCGTCTTCAGAGGTAGGATGATCAGGTCACCCTTCTTGATCTCATGGGCGAACGGCCATACCTGGCTTACCCAATTCATGATCGCTTTGGGTTTGGTGTCGGGATAACGCTCGGACATCGCCGCCGTCAGGTCAGCCCGCTGCTTGAGCTTGGCAAGGTCCACATCCAAGCCGTCCCAAGTCACATAGACCCGGTTTTCCTGGATGAACTTCTGTTCGTATTCGCCGTGGGAACCGGCACGAATTAGCCAGATTGCCATTAATAACCCCTACCTCTCAATCGTCAGTTACATCGTCACGTTGAAGAATTATTCAAGACATTCCTCGTAGTCGTTAAGCACAGATCCGACTACTCCATTTTCGTTGCACTTGCCCCCCCCTTGGAGTGTTTTCATAAAAAGGTGGCGATCAGCGCAAATTCACGCACAAGTTCCGCCCTGCTAGTGACATATCTCGCACATACCGGCTAGCCTTTCATCAGGCGCTTGTAGGCGTCTTCGCCAATCATGGTTTTTAAGGATTGAACAAACAATGGCTCAATGGATAATGTAAAAGCCAGCATCCCCCTCAAGTAACTAATTTCATCATGAGTTAGTTCACCTTTTGAGTAGTGATGGGCCATTGATCGAATAATGCGTTTCTTCTCGCGTCCAAGCGATGGTTGTCCATTGTTTGACAACACAAGCCCCGTAAGAAGCCTCTTATGTTTTTTGGAAGTAAATACTGTCTTTTCGTGATTGAGTACTAAGCGTGGGTAAGGCAGTTCGCTACATGCATGTTGAACAAAAATATGAGCGTTATCTAGCCGTTTTGGAGCGTTTGTTGAAAGAGCTAGATCGTCAGCATAACGTGTATATGTTATCTCATGCTCATGGCAGTAGGATGTTAGTCTGCAATCAAAATTATACATAATGGTATTAGATACCGCTGGCGAACTTGGGGCGCCAATGGAGAGACTGAAGTCTTTTTTTTCCTTGTCGTAACGAAATAACAAACGCATTAGAAACTCTGCGTCAGCCTCAGCTATACTCGCATACGACTTTGCATGCAACAAAAAATCATTACCAAGTATTGAGGGAAAGAAATCTTTGAAATCCAGCTTCAGTAGATAATGTTTATCCGCATGTTTTCCCGCATGTTCACGGATGCCTATCCCTGTACGATAAGCCGTTGCTGCCTCATGAATCGGAAGTTGACTCACATATTCAGTAAGTGCCCAGCGCTGAAGTAGTTTTACTTCGGCTGTAGGTTGAGCAATCAACCGCCGTCCACGTCCATGCCGCTTTTCAATGTAATGAGTTTTATACCGGGAAGGGGCGGTTAGTAATAGAATCCTCGCTTCCCGTTCGGTTATAGGGAATTCTCTTGTGAGGCGCTCAAGTAAATTCATTGCCTTGCCCCATGAATTCTTTGATACGCCTTGAACCGGGTAGGATCGGCTTTCAATGCAAGACTTGTTGTCACAAGCTTAAACCGTGCCCTATCGAATCCGCCTTCTCCTTGTGATGTGTAATCAATAAACGAGTATCGTTCTCTTGGTGTAACAAAAAAACGCTGAGTCAATTGCTCTGACGGAACAATTAATCCAAGAAGCGCGAGCAGATTTAGCATTCGCTTAAGGTGCTTAGACTCATGCTCAATACCCATAAACATGAGAATATCTTCAATTTCTTTTTTTGTTAGGCCACCAAACAACTCTACTAAATCCACTACAAGCAGAAACTGATCTCGCGTTCTTGTTGAATCAAAGCGCTGGGTCTTAGGTAGTGCTTTTACCTTGTTGAGTAGCGCTTCGCCAACGCCAGCGACTTCTGCTTTAAATGCTTCTGTATTTGTTGTTGTATTAACCACACAAATAGAATCGGA
This sequence comes from Gallionellaceae bacterium, assembly GCA_028714875.1. Lineage (GTDB taxonomy): Bacteria > Pseudomonadota > Gammaproteobacteria > Burkholderiales > Thiobacillaceae > PFJX01. The sequence continues at coordinate 232,830 of JAQTLN010000004.1, read as the reverse complement.
GTCGTGAGTCTCCTCAATGCGTCGAATGGGGCCAAGCCTAATAAACGATTGATCGTCATAATGTTTTTTCTCAATGACGACTAGAAGACGCTCGCATAAAACATCATCCATGCAAAATGCGCCAAGTTCTGCCAATGCGCCTGGGCACTCTGAGAATAGCAAGATGCCTCTAGATATACATCCCGCATCACGCTCAAAGTCGACCAAATTGTCATAGCCTTCGAACTGGTTCCACTCTTTGTAATTTTCGGGTGTTTTTAGGAAGTTGGCCAACTCATAACCAGACTCATGAGCCCAAGTTAAGAACACACTGCGGCATGAGGCAAACTCGTTATTGAGCGGCGCCTCGCCGCCAAAAACAAATACCCATGGAGAAAGTGACCCAATGCGGGACTTTGCTGGAACGATTGTCGCTTTAAACTCACGAATCGCTTCTGAAAATACGTTTGAGATAATCAATTACCTTGAATTAGGCACGAAACCGGAATTTTCCGCTTCGGGCCACGCACGAAGCGGAAAATTCCGGTTTCGTGCCGTAGATGCATACACCTCAACCCAGTCTGGCGAAGCGCCCGACAATAGATAGCTTCCAAATACTAAAGCCACCAAACGCGTAATTGATGGTTCAGTGTAGTTCACGAGTTGTGCAGCAATCAAGCCTGTGCTGCTGCCCGTAGCGCCTGCACGGCCAAAGGGCCGACGCCCACTCTCTCTGCTGTGTTGCTCCTTCGAGTATCGTTGTACTGTCAGCAGTCCACACCTGTGTATTTCGCGCTGTTTGCTCATTTTGGTGGTAACAGCGGTAACAGTCGCCACGATGGTTGTGGAAGCCAAGCCCCATGCGGCTTGGCGCGTTACCGCATAGTGCTACCGGCATGCAGCGCGACCGGTAACGGCGGTAACAGTCTGGGGGTGCTATGGCATACCGGCCTGGCAAGCGCGCTATGTGCGGCCGCGCATAGGGCGGGTACGGTAACGGTATCCACCGGTAACGGTACGGGACAGGTCGGTAACGCTACTGCTACGGATACTGTTACGTATGCATGTAGCACCACGTAGCACTACGTATAGCGATACCGATACGGACAGTAACGGCGCGCGTGTGTTACCGGCCTGGCATAGGGTGGTAACGCTATGGGTAACGTGGCAGGCCGCGCCGTTGCTGGGTGTTACCGCCGTTACCGCTGTTACCGGGCAATTGATGTGCTCAGGCCTCTTGATCCCGATAAAGCATGACGTAGCACCTTGTCGAGCCCAAGTCGGGCAACCTGTGAACTTGGGTTGGCCTGCCATCTTTGCCACGCTGCAACATGCCCGACTTGATCAGCACTTCTTTAGCCAACTTCTCATCCATGCCCCGGCAGATTTCACGGCGGAAGGCTTCAGGCGGAACCAAGTATTCCCGTCGGCCATCATCGCCCATCCGGTAGAAACCAACACGATTGGGAATGCGTTGTGTGCCGTCGGCGTTGATGTCTTCAAACCGGCTTGCGCCGTGCGCCTCAAAGAAAGCGCGCACCTGGGCAAGTGTGGCGCGTTCTTCGTGGTTGCCGGCCCCGCCAAAGGCATCCAGCCAGGCGGTAAAGCACGCGAGGGCTGCGCGGGTGGCTTCGCCTTCCTGCCAGCCGGTCAGCCCGTATGCGGTTGCCAGTTCGCCCGCTACCGCCACCAGGGCGAAGCGCCGCTCTACCCGGTCAATTTGCCCGGTCGCGCCGGCCGGCACGGCTTTGCCCTGAAATTGCTTGATGCGGTTGGTAACGTCAGCGGCTAGGGTTGCGCGGTTTTCGACAAGGCGGCTAAGCCATTTGCCACCGATAGCGCCGTGATAGCTCTCTGAGGCCTCCTTGATCGCTGTCGCCAGGATGGCGGCAGTAGGGAAACCGTGCAACGTCTCAAACATGCCCATGCCCGCCCCGGCATCGGCTTCAATGTCGGCAAGCCGGATTTCCTGCCCTGCGCTCGTTTTCTTGCCATCGCGGGCCATGACGGTGACAAGCGATTCTTCGCCCGCGCTCAGGAACAGCAGCCGCCAGCGTTGCGGCGCTTTGGCATGGCCGTTGCGGTTTGCGCGTGTCTTGCCTTGCCCGTTTGCCAGCATATAAGCGGCTTCACCAGCGGCGGCGGGGTCTATCTGGCTGATTTCATCCAGAATCAACAGGCCATCATTGTGAAGCGCGGCCAGCCCTTCAAGTCCGTTGATGGTGCCGCGCCACAAGCGCGTATACCGGGAGGGGTTACCCCAAACGGAGGCGGCAAGCCGCAAGGCGGTGGACTTGCCGGAAGACGAAGTGCCACGGAAATGAAATCCGCCAGAATCTTCGCCGGCAATATTCGCCAAAGGCCCCGCGAAGGCGGCAGAAAGGGCAAAGACCAGCCGCGAGTTTCCTTGCACCAGGGCTGCCACGGAATCACGCCATTCGTGTTCATCGCCCGATGTGGAAAAGGCCGGTTCCAAGGCATGAGCATTCTGGAATACGACAAGCTCGCCAGTGCTCCCAATTGATCCCGAAGGCGTGACGAATACATCGCCATGCCAGCCAAGTCGATCCACGCAACGCGCGCGGGTTTCAATCGGCCAAGCCTTGATGTAGGCGGCCAGCAGGTTGCGCGCGGTTTGGTTGGGCGATATGTGCAGGCCCAGCCGGGCAAGTTCGCGGCGGACTTCTGAGCCGTCGCCTTCAAGCAGTTCCAGCGGCATGGCCCATAGATGTTTTTCGCCGTCATCGTCCAGCCATTCGAGCAGCCGGCCCCATTCGCCGCTTTTTTCGTCTCGGGTCTTGGCGGTGATATGCAGGGGCGCGCAAATCCATAGCGGCGGCTGCTCGTTGCCTTCCTTGTCCTTGCCATAGAAATCCACCCCTTTGGTGGAAACCACGAAGCGCCCGGCGCCGTATGGGCAGGAATTCGCGGGCTGGCTTGCCGGTGCCGGCTTGGGGGCGTTGGATGGAGGGGTGCTGGTGGGTTTCATGGCGCCCCCTTACAGCGCGTTTGCTGGATATTTGCGGGCCGCTTCCAGCTTCACCACCAGCACGCGGATTTCGTCATCTGTCTTGCCCGCGATACGGGCGGTATTGATGGCGGCGACTTCTCCGGACGGCCAGGCCACCGAACGCGGGCCAAGTCGTACCGGCTTGGGCCAAAGCCCTTGCTGAATACGCAGGTAGATCGTTGAGCGGGATGCGCCGGATTCGGCCTTAACCGCTGGAAGTCGTAGGAGTGCTTGAGCCATGTTGGTGCCTCTTTGGGCGTGGTTGAACATGGCTTCGCATTGAATACCTCGAAACTTCAGTATTTCCGCAACTGCGGAAACAGCTTCCGCAGTTGCGGTCTAGATGCAGATATGGCGCGCTCTGCAAGGTAGTTATGAGTTCCGCAATTGCGGTCGGGCTAGGCGGATTGCTTTTTTTCCAAGGCTTCCGGGATTCGCTTTAAGTGGTCTTCGATGGTACGGGCGGCGATACGAGCATCAATGCGCAGGGTAAGGCCTTCGATCAACCCGGCCGCCTTGGATGGCTTCGATATGTCTATGCCTGCCTCATTGGCGAGAGCGGCAATGAGTGTGAGTAGCGTTGTCCGCTCTCTCGTGCGAAGAGGCTCGTCCACAACTGAAACACGCTTTTCGGGAATTACCCTAGGGAACTCTGGCGGAAAACCCTTTCCAACGTCACAAGCCCAGGTGGCGAATGCGGTTAAGTCAACCTCGCTGTCTTCCAGGGCGTTATCGTCCAGAGACTTAACCCGGAGTGCTCGCGAGCCGATGGCAGCCTTGGCCAAGCCGATCAATTCCGTGACATTGAGCGGCACGCGGTGAAATAAGGTGTCCAGTTTGCCGGGGAAGAATGAGTTCTCGATTGATTCGGGCGGGACATTGCAGAACAAGGCAGCGACTTGCCAAAGCCGGGCCGTTCTTTCCTTGCCCCATTTGTCCCAATCAACCGGAGGAACAGCCCAGGGGTCCACCGTGATTTGTGCCGTGCCGGGGTCGAGGTTTTCAGTCATGAGGATTCCTATGCAGCCAGGGGAAAGGGGATGATGTCTGCGCCGGTCTTCAACTTCTCCAGGTAATCCGCCCACTGCTGCATCATCTGCTTGCGCTCGGGTAGGTGGGCTGTCCTGTTGTATGCCCGCCCATTGGGGTCTTTCACCGCGTGGGCCAGTTGATGTTCGATGATGTCGGGCCGGAAGCCTAGAACCTCGTCGAGTATGGTTCGGGCCATTGCCCGGAAACCGTGCCCGGTCATTTCTTCCTTGTCGATACCCATGCGCCGCAGGGCGGCAAGAATGGCGTTGTCGCTCATCGGACGGCCGTTTGTGCGTGCGCCAGGGAAGACATAGCGCCCGTCACCGGTAAGCGCCTTCGCTTCGGTCAGGATTTCCACAGCCTGCCGCGACAATGGGACGATATGCGGGGTGTTGGTCTTGGTGACGATGTAACGCCATTCACCGGCTGCCAGGTCAACATCTGCCCATTCCGCCTTACGCAGCTCGCCAGGACGCACGAACACCAAGGGGGCCAGGCGTAGGGCGTAGCTCACGATCAGCGAGCCGGTATAGCCATCCATAGCCCGGAGTAGCTCAGCAACCTGTTTCGGGTCGGTTACCGCCGCGAAGTGGGTTTCTCTGACTGGCGGCAGGGCGCCGCGCAAATCGGCGGTAACGTCCCTATCCGCGCGGCCGGAGGCAATGGCATAGCGGAACACCTGCCCGCAGTTACTCAATGCTCGGTGCGCGGTTTCAAGCGCCCCCCGAGTTTCAATGCGGCGAATCGTTGTCAGCACTTCAGGAGCGGTTATTTCCGCTATGGGTTTGTTGCCAAGCCAGGGGAAGATATCGCGTTCAAGGCGGCGGAAGGTGCGTTCCCCGTGGCTTTCGTTCCAGGTCGCGGAAAATTTGGTGTGCCACTCCCGCGCAATCACCTCGAAGCTGTTGGCCGCGCGCCCGTCCTTGGCCGCCTTCAAGGCCTTGCGGTGTTCCCCTGGGTCGATGTCTGCCGCCAGTTGCTTGCGAGCCTCATCGCGGCGGGCGCGGGCATCCTTCAGGCTCACGTCGGGGTAAACCCCCATCGAAAGCGTTTTCCGCTTACCGCCATAACGGTAATCAAGCCGCCACCAGCGCGAACCGTTCGGGTTGAGGAGTAGGTATAGGCCGCCCCCGTCGGCGAGCTTGACGGGCTTCTCCGTAGGCTTGGCGGCGCGAATCGCGGTGTCGGTAAGTGCCATGACGGTAACCCCATCTGACGGTAGGTCTGTTGCCGTCAATATTACCGTCAGTTACCGTCGGATTTCAATGAACCAGTCCGGACGGCTATGGACGCAAAAAAGGCCTTAATCCTTGTTTTTATTAAGAATTAAGGCCTTCGTTGTACGTCTTTGGATCATTAGGTGGTGGAGGCGGCGGGAATCGAACCCGCGTCCGCAAATCCTCTACAGCAAGTTCTACATACTTAGTCCGGTCATTTGGTTTTAACCCGAGCCACGCCGGCCAGACAGGCTTGGTTCAGGCGAGCCACCTTAATTTAACTTCGACTCAAGCGGCCCGAATCGAAGCGAGTCCATGTGAATGACTCCACTGCAGGTTGCCCTGCCCGGCCCATGGACCAACCGGTGTGGAGTCTGACCGTCAAGCGGCCAGAGCGTAGGTTTCGTCGTTAGCGAATATAAAATTCCAGATGGATTTACGAGGGAACTGGTCCTCGGTATGCCCTTGTCTGCTTCGCGACCCACGTCGAAGCCAGGTCGCCCCCAGAAGGTACTGCTTAGGTGCGTCCCATCGACAAAAGTTCAAGTCGGTGGGACGACGAAATCTACGCGTCGGGTTGTAGCCAGTCAAGCAAGGCCAAAGGAGCTTCGATGAAACCATGCGCGCCCCAGGCTTCCGGCCGATCGTCTTTGCCCAGGTAGCCATAGAGGGCAACTAAAGTGGGTATGCCGATCGCGGCGGCGGCGGCGACATCCCGTTCCGCGTCACCCACATAGAGGCATTCAGCGGGATCGCTGGCGGTCAGCATGCATGCGTGCAACATGGGAGCGGGATGCGGTTTGGGTTGGGCGCAGGTATCGCCGGAGACCACGCAGGCGGCGCGCGCGAGCAGGCCCAGGTGGTCGAGCAGAGGTTCGGTATAGCGCGCCGGTTTATTGGTCACCACGCCCCATTTCAGGCCACGTGCTTCCAGGCTGGCAAGCATTTCGGCCACCCCGGGAAACAGCGGGGAATGGCTGGTGAGGTGGCTGGCGTAAACCTCCAGGAATTCCTCGCGCAGGGCGGAGAACGCCGCTTGCTCCCGACTGACGCCGAATCCGACTCGGAGCAGCCCCTGCGTGCCATGGGAAGCTTGCGGCCGGGTAACACTGTCGGCCAGGGGCGCCAGGCCGCGCCGGCTTCTCAGCACATTGAGCGCGTGGGCCAGATCGGGCGCGGTGTCGACCAGGGTGCCATCGAGGTCGAACAGGATGGTGCGGTAGGGCATGGTGGTCGGGTGCTGGGTGGGAGGCGGTGTTCCCTCTCCCCCGGCCCCTCTCCCGAAGGGAGAGGGGGGGGTGATAATCAGGCCTTGCGACAGGCCATCAAATAGTTGACATCGGTGTCCTGTTCGAGGCGGTAAATCTTGCTGAACGGGTTGTAGGTCATGCCCATGATCTGCACGGTTTCCAGACCCGCCTGGCGGGCGTGACGGGCGAGTTCGTGCGGGCGGATGAATTTGGCCCATTCATGTGTGCCGCGCGGCAGCATGTTGAGCACATATTCCGCGCCGAGGATGGCGAACAGATAGCTCTTGGCGTTTCTGTTCAGGGTGGAAAGAAACACCCAGCCGCCGGGTTTCACTGTCGCGGCGCAGGCGGCGAGGATGGAAGCGGGGTCCGGCACGTGTTCCAGCATTTCCATGCAGGTAACCACGTCGAACGCTTCCGGCAGTTCGGCGGCAAGATCCTCGGCGGAGATCAGACGGTAATCGAGCTGCACACCGCTTTCCAGTTGATGCAGTTTGGCGACTTTGAGCGCCTTCTCGGAAAGGTCGATGCCGGTGACCAGGGCGCCCCTGGCGGCCATGCTCTCCGCCAGAATGCCGCCGCCACAGCCGATATCCAGCACGCGTTTGCCCTGAATCTTGGAATGCTGATCGATCCATTCCAGTCGTAGCGGGTTGATGTCGTGCAGCGGCTTGAATTCGGAGTTGGTATCCCACCAGCGGTGGGCAAGTTGGCTGAATTTATCCAGTTCAGCCTGGTCGGCGTTGGCCATGAGAACCTCGTTGAATTGCTTTGGGAGTTTGCGGCCCGGGATTGTCTTTCAGGTGGGCGCTTTGCGCTACCCGGCAGATTGCAGCGCCTGGAAATGGCGGAGAAACAACGCTTCCAGTTCATCAATGACTTCGGGCGCGGATTTGCCATGAACCAGATGTTGCATCATCAGTCCGGAAGTCTCGTGCAGTATCTTGGCGCGATCCAGCATCGGGTAGGTTTCGCGTAGCCGTTTGATCGCCTTGACCACACTTTCCTGGGTGGGGCGGGAAATGGCGAGCGGCTCGCTAGCCACCTCCGGCATTTCCGGCTGGACTCGGGCGAGCAGAAAGTCGGCGTAGTCGAGCAAACCCTCGCGCCGACCGGGGGAGAGCGCGCGATAGAGGCGCAGCAGTCGACGCTCGTCCGCGGTCATTGAATCTTACGAGGCAAGGCGTATTCCTTGACCAGCGGACTCGTCTCCAGGAAATCGAGAAAGGACTGGAGCAGTTTGCTGCGGAATTTTTCCTGCGGATAAACCAGCGTCAGCTGTCGACGCAGGGGCGGATCGAGCGGAATGGCGATAAGTTCGCCCAGCTTCACTTCCTTGACCACGGTGGTGCTGGAAACCACCGCCACACCCAGGCCGGCGGCGACGGCGCCCTTGATCGCCTCGCGGCTGCCCAGTTCCATGACCACATTGACTTCGTCCATGTTGACTCCATTCAGACGAAGGAAATCGTCGATACATTCTCGCGTGCCGGAACCGGATTCACGGCTGATGTAAGGATGGTCGGCCACCTGGCGGGGGCTGGCGGACATCGCTTTGGCGAGGTCGGAGAACGGCGCGCAGATCATCACCAGTTCATCCTCGCAGCACACTTCGGTGACCAGATTGGGGTGATGCGAGGGGGATTCGATCAGGCCCAGGTCGAGGGTGTGGTCGGCCACCTTGTTTTCGATGGTCTCGGAATTGGCGACGGTGAGACGTGCCTGGGTTTCCGGATGGCGCTGCTTGAACTCACCCAGGAGACGGGGAAGCATGTACTCGGCAATGGTGGTGGAGGCGCCGATCAGTAGCGGCCCACTCACCTGACCGGTGAGTTCTGAAATGCGCGCTTCCATTTCGCTGGTCAGATTGAGGATGCGCTCGGCGAAATCCAGCGCCAGTTCCCCCGCGGGTGTGAGCGAAATCCGCCCATGTGAGCGTTCGAACAGTCGGGTGTTGAAGTGTTCTTCCAGTTGCTTGACCTGGAAGGTCACGGCCGGCTGGGTCATGAACAGCAATTCCGCTGCTTTGGTGAAGGAAAGTTGCTTGGCAACGGTGTGAAAAACTTGCAGGCGTCTGTCGGCCATTCTTATGTACGGATAAATTTTAGTTATGTGATTCAATCATAATTTTCTTATCTAGCCCAGAAGTAATAGCGACGAAGATCAAGAAAACTCACTGTGACAGGCCGGAATACGGCGTGTTGACGCGGTTTCCGGATAGCGGGCACCCTAGTGCCGTGATATAAGTTCGGCTCCCGATGGCATACCGATAACCCACCACCATTCCGGCCTGATGAATCGCGGCTTTTACATCATTCTCGCGGCGCAATTTTTTTCCGCGCTTGCCGACAACGCCCTCCTTTTCGCCGCCATTGCTCTGCTCATGGAGATTTCCGCGCCGGATTGGCATGTGCCGCTCCTGCAGCAATTCTTCATCCTGTCCTACATCCTGCTCGCCCCCTTCGTCGGCCCCTATGCCGACTCCATGCCCAAGGGTCGGGTCATGTTCGTCACCAATTTCATCAAGCTGGGCGGTTGCCTGGCGATGCTGGCGGGCATGCCGCCGTTGTATGCCTATGCCATCGTCGGGCTGGGCGCGGCGGCCTATTCACCGGCCAAGTACGGCATCCTCACCGAGTACCTGCCGCCCAGCCAATTGGTGAAGGCGAACAGCTGGATGGAAGGCGCCACCGTGGCGGCCATCGTGCTCGGCGCGGTGCTCGGTGGCCTGATGATCAGCCCGAAACTTGCCGGGGCCGCGCTACATCGCTGGGGCCTGGACGCCTGGTTGGGCGTGCCGCAATTCGCCATTGTCATCATTTCATTTCTCTATCTGGGCGCGGCCTGGTTCAACCTGCACATCCCGGTCGTCGCCATCGACCACAAACCGCATCGCAAGAACCCGGCGTTCCTGCTCTACGACTTCTGGCACTCATTCAAGCTGCTATGGAAAGACCCGCTGGGACAGGTTTCTCTGGCGGTCACCACCCTGTTCTGGGGCGTGGGCGCGACCCTGCGCCTGGTGGTGTTGGCCTGGGCCGCGTTCAACCTGAAATTCGATCTCACCCACGCCACTCAGCTCACCGCCATGTCCGCCGTGGGTATCGCTGTAGGCGCGGGCATCGCCGGAAAGTGGGTGAAGTTGGAAAACTCGGTGAAAGTGCTGCCGGCCGGCATCATTCTCGGCCTGACAGTGATCGCCATGATTTTCGTGACCGATTGGCAAGTCGCGGCCGTGCTGTTGTTCTGCATCGGCGTGCTGTCCGGCTTCTTCGTGGTGCCGCTCAACGCCCTGCTGCAACATCGCGGCCACCTGCTGATGGGAGCCGGCCACTCCATCGCCATTCAGAACTTCAACGAAAACCTCGGCATTCTCGTCCTGCTTGGTGTGTACACCTTCATGGTCGGACACAACGTCCACATCCATTGGGTGATCGTCGCCTTCGGTCTATTCATCAGTCTGGCCATGACGGTGATCTGGCGCCGCCATCGCGACGACCAGGTGCATTGAGGCGTATCAGCGTCAGGTAGCCCGCGGCAACCTGACCCACGCTGCTACGACGCGGCGCCGTCCGCCAGATACAGCGCGAACGGCCTGCCCTCACCGTCCCACAGCTTCGCGGCAGCGAGAAATATCTCGACCAGGTTTTCCCGCAAATTGTCCGGCAGGCTATCCGCATGCGTGATCAACAAGCGTAGCGGGCCGGCGTGCCAGGATAGGTCCGCCAGGCATTCATCCAGCGCATCCCAGTTGCCGCCGAAGTAATCGGGAAAATGCAGCGTCCAACCCAGCGCGGCGAGCAGGCTAGCCTTGTCGCCAAGCAAACGGCCATCGAGGACGGGCATGGGTTCCGTGGGGTACGCGCTTACCCTAAAGACACCGTTCATTCCCTGATCCGCTTGAACGAGCGGTAATGGTCGGCCGTGTACCAATACTCCCCTCCCCCGCCGCCGGAGATGATGCGGCGGGCGCCGCGACCGCGCGAGCCTGGCGTCGGCATGGTGTATTCGCGGTAGTAGCCACGTGACTGAGTCGGCAGCAGGCCCTCGCGGTTGCCGAAGACGATGCCGTCACGAGAATAAGCGAACGGGCCGCCCCGCTTGATCAGCGCCAGGGTGGCGCGGCCTTCGGGCGGCAGGTCGGCGACGGCGAGTTCCACAGCGGACGCCGGAGCATGCGCCGGTTCCAGCGATCTGGCGGCCGCCGCCTCGGCGACGCTGAGCGTCGTCGGTTCCGGAGCCTGGCCACAGGCCGCGAGGAAGGACAGCAGAGCGAGGAGAAGCAGGAGACGGAGGATGGGCATGGTGCCTAATCAAAAAACGCAGGCTGGAAGCCTGCGCTACATCAGTCGTTTGCGTGCCGTGCAACGAACGCCATCACCGCCGCCGCGTCGGCGGCCATGACCTCGACCCGTTGCGGCAGGCTTTCGATGTTCTCCAGGCCCGCCGGGCGTTCCGGCTTGCGCCCCAAGGCCTCGACGATGGTGTCCTCGAACTTCGCTGGCAGCGCGGTTTCCAGGCACACCAACGGCACGCCCGCTTCGCGGTGCTCCAGGCCCACCTTCAGGCCGTCAGCGGTATGGGTGTCGATCACCGTCGCGTACTTCTCCCAGGCCATGCGGATGGTCGCCAAACGGTCGGCGTGACTGCTGGTACCAGAGATAAAACCGAATGCGGACACGTCATCGAACAGGCCGGAAGGCTTCAGGTCGAAACTGTCGCCGGCATCCACCGCGCGCCAGAGTTCCGCCACCCGGGCGCCGTCGCGGCCGGCCAGATCGAAGATGAAACGTTCAAAGTTTGAGGCCTTGGAGATGTCCATCGACGGGCTGGAGGTATGCAGGGTCTCGGCGGACTTGCGCGGGCGGTAGACGCCGGTACGGAAGAACTCGTCGAGCACGTCGTTTTCATTGGTGGCGACGATCAGGCGGCGGATCGGCAGGCCCAACATACGGGCGATGTGGCCGGCGCAGACGTTGCCGAAGTTGCCGGAGGGCACGGAAAAATCGACTGGCTGGCCGGCTTCCATGGCCACCGCGAGGTTGGTAACCGCGAAGTAGGCTTTGAAGTAGTAGATCACCTGCGCCGCCACCCGCGCCCAGTTGATCGAATTCACCGCGCCGATGCGGTATTTCGCCTTGAAGGCGTGATCGTTGGACACCGCCTTGACGATGTCCTGGCATTCGTCGAACACACCCTTGATGGCGATGTTGAAGATGTTGGCGTCTTGCAGGCTGTACATCTGCGCCTGCTGGAAGCGGGTCATGCCATGCTCGGGCGAGAGCATGAACACGCGCACATTGTGCTTGCCACGCATCGCGTATTCCGCCGCCGAGCCGGTATCGCCGGAAGTGGCGCCGAGGATGTTGATGTCCTGCCCGGCCTGCTCCAGCGCATGTTCGAACAAATTGCCCAGCAACTGCATCGCCATGTCCTTGAACGCCAGGGTCGGGCCATTGGACAGTTCCAGGATGAACACGCCGTCTTCCAGCTTACGCAGCGGCGTGATCTGGCTGAAATCCGAATCAGGTCGGCCGTGGCAATAGGCTTCAGTCGTATAGGTCTTGTCGCACAGCGCCTTCAAATCATCCGGCTCGATGTCGTCAGCCAGGCGCGAAAGAATGGTGAACGCCAGTTGCCGGTAATCCATGTCGCGCATGAATTCCAGTTCGACGGCGGAGAACTGAGGATAGGACTCCGGCAAATAAAGCCCCCCATCCGGCGCCAGACCGCCCAGGAGGATTTGTAGGAAAGATTGCTTGGGCGCTTGGCCGCGAGTACTGAGGTATTTCATAGGTTCAACCGAAATGGGGTTCAGCCGGAGTGTGACTCAACCATTCAGCGCTTCCATCCGAATCCGCGTGACCTTGCCGTGGATGGAGCCCAGCGCTTCGATCTTGTGGATGGCGGCGTTGATGTCTTTTTCGCGGGCGACGTGGGTGAGGAGGACGACATCGGTCTGGTCTTCGCCCTCGGCGGGTTCTTTCTGAATCATGGCGTCGATGGAGATGTTCAGATCGGCCAGGATGCGGGTGACGTCGGCCAGGACGCCGGGTTTGTCGAGGGCGCGCATGCGTAGGTAGCAGGCGGTTTCCACTTCTTCCATGGCCAGGATCGGCAGGTCGGAGAGCTGATCCGGCTGGAAAGCGAGGTGCGGCACGCGGTTCTGCGGGTCGGCGGTGGCCAGCCGGGTGACGTCGACCAGGTCGGCGATCACGGCGCTGGCGGTGGGTTCGGCGCCGGCGCCCTTGCCGTAGTAGAGGGTGGCGCCGACGGCGTCACCTTGCACCAGGACGGCGTTCATGGCGCCTTCCACATTGGCGATCAGGCGCTTGGTCGGGATCAGGGTGGGATGCACGCGCAGTTCCACGCCATTGGCCTGGCGCTTGGCGATGCCGAGCAGCTTGATGCGGTAGCCGAGTTGTTCAGCGTATTTGATGTCGATGGCGTCCAGCTTGTTGATGCCTTCCACATAAGCCTTGTCGAACTGCACCGGGATGCCGAAGGCGATGGAGGCCATCAAGGTGGCCTTGTGGGCGGCGTCGATGCCTTCGATGTCGAAGGTCGGATCGGCCTCGGCGTAACCCAGGCGCTGCGCTTCGTGCAGCACGGCGGTGAAGCCGTGACCCTTGTCGCGCATCTCGGACAGGATGAAGTTGGTGGTGCCGTTGATGATGCCGGCGAGCCACTGGATGCGGTTGGCGGAGAGGCCTTCGCGCAGTGCCTTGATGATGGGAATGCCCCCAGCCACGGCGGCTTCGAAGGCGACCATGACTCCCTTCTTCTGCGCGGCGGCGAAGATTTCGTTGCCGTGCACGGCGAGCAGCGCCTTGTTGGCGGTGACCACATGTTTGCCGTTCTCGATAGCCATCAGCACCAGATCGAGCGCGGTGGTATAGCCGCCGATGAGCTCGACGATGATGTCGATGCTCGGGTCTTTCACCAGACTGAAGGCGTCGTCGGTGACCGTGACGTCGGGGCCGACCAGTTCGCGCGCGCGTTCCACGTTGCGGTCGGCGACGGCGACGATATGGATGGGACGGCCGGCGCGCCGGGTGATTTCTTCCTGGTTGCGGGTCAGCACGGCATGGGTGCCGCCACCGACGGTACCGATACCGAGCAGGCCTACGTTGATTGGTTTCATTTCAGCAATCCATCTTTTTTGAACATGTCGCGCAGGCCGCGAATGGCCTGGCGGGTACGCATTTCGTTTTCGATCAGGGCGAAACGTACATGGTCGTCACCATAATCGCCGAAGCCGACTCCAGGGCTGACCGCCACCTTGGCGTCGGCCAACACCTTTTTCGAGAACTCCAGGGATTTCATGTGCGCATAGGGTTCGGGAATCGGGGTCCAGAGGAACATGGTGGCTTTGGGCGCTTTCACATGCCAGCCCACGTCATTCAAGCCCTTGACCAGGGCATCGCGCCGCTTCTGGTACATCAGGCGAATGTCTTCCACACAATCTTGTGGGCCTTCCAGCGCGGTGATGGCGGCCACCTGGATCGGCGTGAAGGTGCCGTAGTCGTGGTAGCTCTTGATCCGCGCCAGGGCGGCGCAGAGGCGGGCGTTGCCGACCATGAAGCCGACCCGCCAACCGGGCATGTTGTAGCTCTTGGACAGGGTGAAGAACTCCACCGCCACATCCTTGGCGCCCGGTACCTGCATGATCGAGGGTGCCTTGTAGCCGTCGAAAACAATGTCGGCATAGGCGATGTCGTGCACCACCAGGATGCCGTATTCCTTGGCCATCGCCACCACCTTCTCGAAGAATTCGAGTTCCACGCATTGCGTGGTGGGGTTGCTTGGGAAGTTGAGGATGAGCATCTTCGGCTTTGGCCAGAAGTCCTTGATGGCCTTCTCCATTTCCTCGAAGAAGTTCACCCCCGGCACCATCGGCAGATGGCGGATGTCGGCGCCGGCGATCACCGGGCCGTAGATGTGAATCGGGTAACTCGGGTTGGGTACCAGCACGATGTCACCACGGTCCAGGGTTGCCAGGGCCAGGTGGGCGATGCCCTCCTTGGAACCGATGGTGGCGATGGCTTCCTTTTCCGGGTCGAGATCCACGTCATAGCGGGTCTTGTACCAGTTGCAGATGGCCTTGCGCAGACGCGGAATGCCCTTGGAAACGGAGTAACGGTGGGTATCGCCGCGCCGCGCGGTCTCGACCATCTTTTCGACGATGTGCGGCGGGGTAGGCTGATCGGGATTGCCCATACCGAAGTCGATGATGTCTTCGCCGCGTCGCCGAGCGGCCATTTTGAGTTCGCCGGTGATGTTGAAAACATAAGGCGGCAGGCGAGTGATTCTAGGAAATTCGTCCATCGGAGGGGGTTGCCGCAGGGTGCCATGAAAGCGCGTAATCTTACGGGAGTCGGGCGCTCAGCGTCGAGCGCGGTAAATAATCCATCGACCTTTCCCACGTCCATCGGCTCGCATACAAGCGACCTACCTCATCATGAAACTGCATCTTTCCCGCGGCGCTGACACCAACCAGATCACCGGCTATGGCCCGGGCCATGTCCTGGTGAACGGAGTGCGCCATGAAACCAGCCTGATCGTGTTGCCCGATGAAGTGGTCGGCGCCTGGGTATCCCGCTTCGACAACTTGTCGGCGCGGGATTTCGATGTCGTGCTGATGCGCGCGCCGGAAATCGTGTTGCTGGGCAGCGGCGCCCGCCTGCGCTTCCCCGCGCCCGCGCTCTACGCCGGACTGATCAAGGCGCGCATCGGGGTGGAAGTGATGGATACCGCCGCCGCCTGCCGCACTTACAACATTCTGGCCGCCGAAGGCCGGCGGGTGGCGGCGGCGTTGATTCTGTAATGAACGCTCAGGTTTCGATCCTGATCTGACGCAACTCATCCGGATCGCACATGTACAGGGTCTGCCCCTGAATTTCGATAAAGCCCTGGTCGGACAGTTTATGCAGCAGACGTGAGAGCGTTTCCGGTTTGACGCCGATGCGTGAGGCGATGACCTGCTTGGGAGCTTCCAGTTCGACTTTATGGCGGCCGGTTTCATCCGGGTCGGAATGGTCGAGCAGGTATTGCAGCAGGCGATCCGCGCCTTTCATGAGGGTGAGGCGGTCGATTTCGTTGACCAGTTTGTGCATCCGCGCGCTCATTCCCGCCATCAACTTGAAGCAGCGGCTGGCATCCTGCGCCAGCCAGGCTTTGAATTCGCGGCCATTGATGGCCACCAGGCGTACCGGTGTCTGCGCCGCGGCGTTGACCGGGTAATGCCCGCCCATGAACAGCACCGCTTCGGCGAACAGGCGGTTGGCGCCGACCAGTTCGATCACCTTCTCGTCACCCTGTGGCGAGGCGCGGAACAGCTTGATGATGCCTTCCGCTACCCAGTAAAAAGCCTCCACATTGTCGCCCTGGCTGAACAACAACTGGCCCGGCGCCAGATGCACCGGCGCGGCATGGCCGATGGCTTCGAGGTATTCGTCGTCCTGAAGGCCGGAGAAAAGATAGGAGCGGCGCAGGGCTTCGAAGTCGGTTTTTTGCAGGGTGGGGTTCATGGTCGCTTCATCTCTCGGCAGAGACCGGCAGGATGTCGCCAAAGCGACGTATGGCGGGGAAATCCGCCACCTCCTTGTCCGGTAGACGGGTATCGGGTCGCAGCACCGCCAGCAGATGCGCGATACCGTAATCACGGGCGGAACGCAGCACCGGGAGACTGTCGTCCACCAGGAGGCTGCGGGCGGGGTCGAACGGTTCCACCTCGCGCAGCGCCGCCCAAAATGCCGGATCTTCCTTGGCCAGGCCGAATGCGTGTGAGGTGTACATGGCGTCGAAATGCACCGCCAGGCCGGTACGGTCCATCTTCAGATTGAGGCTCTTGTGGTGCGCATTGGTCACCAGCACCACGCGCTTGCCGGCTAGTCGGGCTTCCGTCAGGAACTCGGTCACATCGGGATGCACCTGAATGAGATGAGCCAGTTCTTCCTTGAGACGGACAATGTCCAGTTCGAGCTGCTCGCTCCAGTAATCGACGCAATACCAATCGAGGGTGCCGGCCTTGGCGTTGTAACGACGGAAGCATTCGTCATGCGCCGCCACCGGCTCGATGCCGTGCTTCTCGGCGAATTTCTCCGGGACGTAGACCTGCCAGAAATGGTTGTCGTAATGCAGATCGAGCAGCGTGCCATCCATGTCCAGCAGGATGGTGTCGATTTCGGGCCAGAGTAGATTGAGCATAAGCGGTGGCGTGTGGCGCCGGCTTCCAGCCGGCTATTCTGAAAAACGCCGTCTGGAAGCCGGCGCTACTTGGAGTATCTCGCGCTAAGAGTAGTTCAGCCCCATGGACTCGCGCACATCGCGCATGGTCTCGCGCGCCAGATCGCGGGCTTTCTCGCAGCCGTCGGCGATGATGTTCTTCACCACATCCGGCTCTTCCGTGTAGGCGCGAGCGCGTTCCTGAATCGGCGCCAACTCTTTCAGCATGGCGTCGATCACCGGCTGCTTGCATTCCAGGCAGCCAATGCCGGCGCTGCGGCAACCTTGTTGTACCCAGGCACGCACGTCGTCGCCGGAATAGACCTGGTGCAATTGCCATACCGGGCATTTTTCCGGGTCGCCCGGGTCGGTGCGGCGGCCGCGCGCCGGGTCGGTGGGCATGGTGCGGATCTTCTTGCCGACCTGTTCCGGCTCTTCGCGCAGGGAAATGGTGTTGTTATAGGACTTGGACATCTTCTGCCCATCCAGGCCGGGCATTTTCGAGGCCACGGTGAGCAGGGCTTCCGGCTCGGTGAGGATCATCTTGCCGCCACCTTCCAGATAGCCGTAGAGGCGCTCCTTGTCGCCCAGCGACAGGTTCTGGGTCTCGCCCAACAACGCGCGCGCGGAATCGAGCGCCGCGTCGTCGCCGGCCTGCTGGTAGCGGGTACGCAATTCCTCATAGAGCTTGGCTTTCTTGCCGCCCAGCTTCTTCACCGCCGCCGTGGCCTTTTCCTCGTAGCCTGGCTCCTTGCCGTAGAGGTGGTTGAAGCGGCGCGCGATCTCGCGCGAGAACTCGATGTGCGGCACCTGATCCTCGCCCACCGGCACCTGATTGGCGCGGTAGATCAGGATGTCGGCGCTTTGCAGCAACGGGTAACCGAGGAAGCCGTAAGTGGAGAGGTCTTTCTCGCTGAGCTTTTCCTGCTGATCCTTGTAGGTGGGCACTCGTTCCAGCCAGCCCAGCGGGGTCATCATGGACAGCAGCAGGTGCAGTTCCGCGTGTTCGATCACCTGCGATTGGATGAACAACGTGGCCTTGGACGGATCGACCCCGGCCGCGAGCCAGTCGATCACCATCTGCCAGGTGGCCTCTTCGATGCCGCGTGGGTTGTCGTACTGCGTGGTAAGCGCATGCCAGTCGGCGACGAAGAACAGGCATTCGTATTCGTGCTGGAGCTGTATCCAGTTTTTCAGGACGCCGTGGTAGTGGCCGAGGTGCAGGCTGCCGGTGGGGCGCATGCCGGAGAGAACGCGGTCTGCGTACATGGTTTCTCTAGTTGAGGACGATTTGAATAAGAGCCAGGAGCTTGATCGGCTCCAGGCCGAACAGGAAAGCGGCGAAGCTGATGATGGCCTCGATCAGTGGCCACATCACCATGCCGAGTATCCCCAGGTACATCAGGCCGATCAGGATGAACAGGCCATAGGGCTCGATCCGGGACATCTTGATGGCCAGGGGCGTCGGCAGCAGGCTGACGGCGATGCGGCCGCCATCCAGAGGCGGCAGGGGGAGCAGGTTCAGCGCCATCAACACGGCATTGATGAAAATACCGGCCGCGCCCATCAAGGCCAGCGGCATGGCGATCGGCGAACCCGGCATGGCTAAAGCCAGCTTGATCATGCCGGCCCAGATCAAGGCCATCAGCAGGTTCGCCCCCGGCCCGGCGGCGGCCACCCAGAGCATGTCCTGCTTGGGCCGGTTCAGTTGATTGAAATTCACCGGCACCGGCTTGGCCCAGCCGAACAGGATGCCGGCCCCGCCCGAGAGCTTGGTGAGCAGCAGGATGGCGATCGGCACGATGATGGTGCCGACCAGATCGATATGGCGGATCGGATTCAAGCTGATACGCCCGAGCAGTTGCGCGGTGCGGTCGCCGAATTTCAGCGCCGCATAGCCGTGCGCCGCTTCGTGCAGGGTGATGGCGAACAGCACCGGCAGCGCGAAGACGGAAATTTTCTGGATGAGGTTGAGTTCCAAGGGAGGCTCGTTGTGGTTATTGCAATCCCAGGCGCGCCACATCGCCGGTGCCCTGGCGAATCAGTTCCGGCACCGGGCCGGTGAGATCGATCACCGTGGTGGGTTCGATGCCGCAATAGCCGCAGGTCAGGATCACCTCCACACGGTTATCCAGGTTCTCGATGATGTCGTCCGGGTCGTTGAGCGGATATTCGTGGCCGGGCAGTTGCAGGGTCATGGACAGGATGGGTTCGTTCAGTTCTTCCAGCAGCGCGGCGATAACCTTGTTGTCAGGTACGCGCAGGCCGATGGTGCTGCGCTTGGGGTGCAGCAGGCGACGCGGCACTTCACGGGTGGCTTCCAGAATGAATGTATAGCCACCCGGCGTGGCGGCCTTAAGCAAGCGGTACTGGCTGTTGTCCACCCGCGCATAGCGGGCGATTTCCGAGAGGTCGCGGCAGATCAGGGTGAAGTGGTGTTTCTCGTCGACACCGCGAATCTGGCGGATTGAGGCCATGCCGTCCTTGTTGCCGATCATGCAGCCGATGGCATAGCAGGAATCGGTGGGATACACCATCACGCCGCCCTGGCGCAGCAGTTTCACCGCTTCGCTCAACATGCGCGCCTGCGGGTTGTCGGGATGAACGTCGAATATTCTTGCCATGCTTGCCACCTTTACCAGCAGTGCCAGACCGGCCGGCAACGCAGCGGCAACGGCATCAAGCGGCCCAGTTCACGGCCGCCCTCGCCGGGGGCATGGAAGTCGGACCCGACCGAAGCGAGGAAATCGAACTCCACCGCCAGATCGGCATAGACCGGCACCTGATCGGCGGTATGACTGCCGGTGACCACTTCGATGGCATCGCCTCCGAGTTCCTTGAACTCTTTCAGCAGGTCGCGCATGCGTTCGCGCCCGAAGTGGTAACGACCGGGATGCGCCAGCACGGACTGGCCTCCGGCCGCGCGGATCCAGGCCAGCGCATCGGCGAGACTGGCCCAGTCATGGTGCACATAACCGGGCTTGCCCTTGACCAGATATTTCTTGAACACGGTTTTCACATCTTTCACCACGCCGCTTGCCACCAGAAAGCGTGCGAAATGGGTGCGGCCGATCAATTCCTTGTTGCCGGCAAAGGCATAAGCCCCTTCCAGGGCGCCGGTAATACCCAGGCGCGCCAATTCGTCCGCCATGCGCTCGGCCCGCTCGGTACGGCCGGCACGGTTCTGGTAGAGGCCGGCGGCCAGGAGATCGGCGCCGGGATCGACACGCAGGCCGACAATATGCACGGTGGAGTTACGCCAGGTGATCGAGACTTCCACGCCGGCGACCACTTCGATGTCATGCGCTGCCGCCGTAGCGCGCGCCTCGACCAGGCCACGCAGGTCGTCGTGATCGGTCAGCGCCAGAAAATTCACCCCCTGCTCGGCGGCGCGCCGTACCAGTTCACCGGGTGAAAGTACGCCATCGGAGGCGGTGGAATGGCTGTGGAGATCGTAGACCGGCATACTGACTTGGGACACTCTTACTTGTGACGCGGCCGACAATCATAGCAAAATGCCCGCCGCCCTCCCCCCTCACCTTCCAGCCCCCCTCCTCCCCCGTGAAGATTCTCTTCGACCTGTTTCCCATCATCCTGTTTTTCGCCGCCTACCAGGTGGGCGAAAAAAACCCCGAAAGCGCCACCTCCTGGCTGGCCGCGCTGGGCATCATCCTCGACAGCGGCACCAAGCCCGGCGTATTCCTGGCCACGCTGGTCGCCATCATCGCCAGTTTCGGCCAGATCGCATGGGTGTGGCTGCGCCACCGCAAGGTGGAAACCATGTTGTGGATATCGCTGGTACTGATCGTGGTTTTCGGCGGCGCCACCCTGTTCCTGCACGATGAAACCTTCATCAAGTGGAAACCGACCGTGCTTTACTGGATCTTCGCCCTCTCTTTGGGGTTGGCGCCGATCCTGTTCGAACGCAACCTGATCCGCCTGATGATGGAAAAGAACGTGTCGCTGCCCGACGTGGTCTGGACCCGGCTCAACTTCGGCTGGACCGTGTTCTTCACGCTGATGGGCATCACCAACCTGTGGGTGGCGATGCACTACTCCACCGATACCTGGGTGAACTTCAAGATGTTCGGCTCGCTGGGCCTGATGCTGCTGTTCATCATCGGCCAGACCATTTATCTGTCACGGCACATCAAGGAAGAGGAATGAATCTGTTCTACGCCATCGTCGCCGAGGATGTCCCGGACAGCCTGGAGAAGCGCCTGGCCGCGCGCCCCGACCATCTCGCGCGACTGAATCAGCTCAAGGATGACGGCCGTCTGCTGCTGGCCGGTCCCTTCCCCGCCATCGACAGTCCCGATCCCGGCCCGGCCGGCTTCAGCGGCAGCCTGATCGTCGCCGCCTTCGAAAGCCTGGAAGCCGCGCAAACCTGGGCCGCCGCCGACCCCTACGTGGCCGCGGGCGTTTATGCTCAGGTCAGCGTCAAACCATTCAAGAAGGTGTTGCCATGAGGCCACGAAAATGAGCGATACGATCAGTGAAATGAAACAACGCCTGGCCGTGCTGGCGCCCGAACACATCGAGATCGTCGACGAATCCGCGCTGCACGCCGGCCATGCCGGCGCCAGATCGGGTGGCGGCCACTACCAACTCACTTTGATTGCCGCCGCCTTCACGGGGCAAAACAGCATGGCCCGGCATCGTGCCATCTACCAGGCACTGGGTGACCTGATGACGACACGCATCCATGCGCTCTCCATCACTGCCCTGGCACCCAGCGAACTTTAGCCGCGGAACTTGCACGCACCCTTGCACTCCGAAACGACCACACCAACTCATGGGGAACCTATGAAACACGCTCGACTGTTGTCTTTCTTGATCGTCTGCTGCGCCCTGCCCGTCCAGGCGGCTGACGCTCCCGCCACCACTCCCGCCGCCGACAAGCCCTTGGCCGTGGTCAACGGCGAAGCCGTGCCCGGCATGTACGCGAATTTCATCCGGCAGAATCGGATCAAGCGTGAGATGCCGCCCGAGTCGCTGACCGATGACTCGATCAAGGACGGCGCGGTCACGGCCGTGCTGCTCGCCCAGGACGCGGTAAAAAAAGGTCTGGACAAAGACCCCACCGTGGCGGCCGCCCTGCAATTCCAGAAAATGGAACTGCTCGGTCGCGCGGCGCTGGAAGCCTACCTGCGCGCCAACCCGATCAAGGAAGAGACGGTCAAAGCGGAATATGAGATCGCCAAGGAAAAAGCCGGCAGTAACGAGTACCGCGCCCGCCATATCCTTGTGAACAGCGAGAAAGAAGCCAGGGATCTCATCGTCAAGCTCAACGCCAGCCGAAAGACCAAGTTCGAGGATCTGGCCAAGAAATATTCAAAGGACACCTCGGCCGGCAACGGCGGTGATCTCGGCTGGGTGGTGCCGGCCAATCTGGTTCCGGAGTTCGCCCAGGCGATGGTTGGCCTGAAAAAAGGTGAAGTCACCAAGAATCCGGTGCAAACCCGCTTCGGCTGGCACGTCATCCAGTTGGAAGAAACCCGGAAACTGGATTTCCCCGACTACGAAAAAATCAAGAACCGCATCGCCGGGCAACTCCAGCAACAGCAGATCGGCAGACTGGTGAAGGAACTGGCCGCCACCGCCAAGGTGGAGTAACTAGCGACTAGCGGAATCACATGGACCGGGCGTACCGCTTCGCGCCCGGTCCACGCGACTCAATCCTTGGGAAAATCCGGCCTCGGATCAAAGTCGGCCAGTTTGGCTAGCTGCTCATAGAGCCCGCGCTCCGCGTCACTCAGTGCCGCGGGCAACACGACCTGCAACTGCACATAGAAATCCCCCGCCCCAGCGCTAACTGGCATTCCGCGTCCGGACAGGCGCAATTTCTGGCCACTACGCGTACCGGCCGGCACTTTTACCCGCACGTTGCCGCTCAGCGTCGGCACGGTGATGGCGCTACCCAGCGCGGCTTCCCAAGGCGCAATCGGCGTATCCAGGTAAATATCCTTGTTCTCCAGGCGATAACGCGCATTGGGCGCGATCTGAATCACCAGATAGAGATCGCCCGCCGCCCCGCCATAGGGTGAACGCTGCCCCTTGCCGGGGACACGCAGGCGCTTGCCCGGCAAGGCACCGGCCGGCACGCGCAACTTCACATCGCGGGTGCCATCCTGAGCGGACAGGCTCAAATGTTTTTCCACACCGTGATAGGCCTCTTCCAGGGTCAGTGTGAGGCTGGCTTCGACGTCCTGACCAGGCACAGCGCCACCACTACCATGATGACGACGGCCGGCGCCAGCCTGCTGGCGTCCACCAAACAGTTGCGAGAACAGATCGGAGAAATCCGCGCCGGCGAAATCCCCGCCGGCGGACCCGCCACCCCAACCCGGTGGTGGGCGGAAATTCTGACCAGGGCGGTAGGAAGTACCAAGCTGGTCATACGCGGCACGTTTTTCCGCATCGCTCAGCACCTCGTTGGCCTCGTTGACTTCCTTGAATTTCTCCTCGGCCGCCACCTCTTTGGAAACATCAGGGTGGTATTTGCGCGCCAGTCGTCGATAGGCTTTTTTGATCTCCTCTTTGCTGGCATCTCGCGCCACGCCGAGTATCTGGTAGTAATCCTTGTATTTCATGGTGGTGGTAATGGGGTTTTCCTGACACGTAAATGGGGAAGTCTTGTCGACCTTGCAAGCCGGCGCGAAGTGCTTTTACGCGCGCATGCTATGATGCGCCGTCAAAATTCACTCCAGCGAAATTACCATGAGCGAGCGCCAGAATCTTCAAGACGTTTTCCTCAACACCCTGCGCAAAGAGCATGTGCATTGCTCGGTGTTTCTGGTCAACGGCATCAAACTGGTCGGCAAGATCGAATCGTTCGACCAGTACATGGTCTTGTTGCGCGGCAACGACCAAGCGGTGCAGGCAATCTTCAAACATGCGATCTCCACCGTTTCACCGGCCAAGCAAATTGAACTCCCCACGCTGAAAGGCGCCGAAAAGCCGACTGACGAATAACCCGGAAATCATCCGGGCGGCCCGCAAGTGGCCACCCGCGCGCATCAGACTTCAAACAGCTTCATCAGGTCCGCGGCCTCGGCCGTGACCAGCGACCTCACGCTCGCTTCCAGCTCACGATAACGCTCAAGCAACACGATCGCTTGCGTGGTGAGTTTGGCTCCACCCCCTCTTGCCCCTCCGGTGGCGGTTTCAACCAGTAGCACCGGACAATTCCGATTAAGTGAATCCAGCATATCCCAGGCGCGGCGATAGGAAATATGCAATTTCCGCGCGGCGCCGGATAGCGAACCCGCGCAGTGAATAGCTTCCAGCAGACGGATTTTTCCCGGTCCGAGATTCAACGGCGCGGGAAAAAGAATGCGGATGATAGGTTCTGCGTGCATAAAAAAAGCCGACCTTTGCGAGGCCGGCCATTTTACCCGTAGCCGCCACGCCACCCGGTAACGGATGGACGCGGCAACAGGCGGTTACTTCGCTTTCCTGAAAGTACTCTTCACCAGCACGTTCACCTTGGCCTGCGGGCGGTGGCACTGAGTACAGTTCCAGCGACCCATATAGAGCTCACCCTTCTTTGCATCGACATAGTGGCTGACTGGTGCCGGAATCGGCGTGCCCTTGACGATCTTCTGGCCGATCAGGTCGGGCTGCACATGGCAGTCCTTGCACAGATTGGAGTCACGCGTGATGGGCAGCATGTCCTGCGTACTATGCGTGATCATGGGCGGCGCGGAGTTATAGGAGCGAACCGAACGTTTGTTGGTACCCGGGTCGCCACCACCATAGTTGGTCACAGCCGGATCGAGAACTTCATAGACACTGGAATTGTATAAACCGAGAGAATCCTCGGAGATGGCCTGGTCCTGTACCGCGATAGCGGGCAGGGACAAGAGAGAGGCCAGTACAGCACTCAATAGCAAGGTCTTCCTCATTTCGTCCTCCTTTGAACGGCAATGGCGTCCGCCTGCACATTGTGGCCGCGGATCAGGGGTTTGAAATCGAACTTCAGACTTCCTTCGGGGCAAATCGGCGAGCAGCGACCGCAGTTGCTGCATTCACCGGAAAACACATAACCACGTTCATCCAACTTCTTCAGATTAAGCACCTGCGGCTCCGGACAAATCTTGGCGCACTCACCGCAATGCGTGCAGGTATTCTTGTCGAAACGCACGCGAAGCAGGGAGGTCTTGCCGATAAGACTGTAGAAAGCGCCGAGTGGGCAGAGGTGGCCGCACCAGCCATTCTTGAGGATCAGCAGATCGAACAGAAAGATCGCCAGCAACGCGGTGAACCCCATCCCCAAACCGAAGATGATCTCGCGATGCGCCATGCCGATCGGACTCACCCACTCGAAGGCGGCCAGACCACTGATGACCGTGATCAAGAGGGTGGCCGCCAGAATGAAATACCTGAGCGTGCGCGGAATATGAAAGATGGCCTGAACACCCATCTTGTTGCGCAACCAGCCGGCGGCGTCGGTCACCACGTTCACCGGGCAGACCCAGGCACAGAACACGCGACCGCCTATCAGGAAGTAAATGCCCAGCACGATGGCGGCGCCGATCAGGCTTTCCTGCCGCAGGACATGGCCAGTCAGGAAAATCTGCAAAGCGGCGAAGGGATCGGTCAGGGGAATCAAGCCGATGAATTTAGACGCCGAGAGGTTGCCACGCAGCAGAGGGACATCCTTCGCCACTTGCCAGGCCCAATGCGTCGTACCGAAGAACAGCAGCAGGATGCCGAACTGGCTGATCCGGCGCAGGATGATGTAACGCCAGGACCAGACTTGGGCAGCGGCGGAACGGCTATGAAGCTTTTCCACAGAGGCCAGGGCATCGGCCTTGCCGAAGGGAGGGATCGCGCTCATAGCCCACCCTCATTCAGATAATCCATACCGGGTGCCGTCTTCGGCACGGGGGCATCCACCGCGTTCGCCGGCAAAGCCTCGGCGGGTTTGAAGTCCTGAGTGACCTCGGTATCGAAAGTCCAACCGAGCCGGTAGTGCTCGCCGATTTTTCCTTGCACCAACTTGTGCGGCAGGATGCGGATGGCGGCGATTTCGGTCGGGCAGGCTTTCTCGCAGATGCCGCAACCGGTGCAGGCATCGGAATGCACCAGAGGGATGAACATGGCATGTTTGGAGGTCTGCCGCGGGTGCGTTTCCAGCGTGATGGCCTTGCCCTTGATCGGGCATTCTCGGTGGCAAATTTCGCAGCGCAGCCCCTGATAGGACAGACAGTTCTCGATGTCGATCACCGCCAGGCCCATGCGCGCGTCCTCGATCTTCTTCAGTTTCGGCGATAGCGCGCCGGTCGGACAGGCCTTCATGCAGGGAATATCCGGACACATGATGCAGGCACCCGTGCGCGGCACATAGAACGGCATGCCGATGGGTAAATTGCCGCCGGCCGGTTGTAACTTGAGGATGTGCGGCGGGCAGTCGACCACGCATTGCCCACACTTGATGCAGGCGGCGTTGAAATCGTTCTCCGCCAGCGCGCCGGGCGGGCGCAGCGCATAGGGCGCGGCGCGCGCTTCGTTACGCAGGATGTAGTCCCACAGCAGACCGCCGGTACCGGCGATGGCGGCGCCTTGCGCCAGCTTCACCAGAAAATCTCGGCGGGAGGGATTCAGGCCACCAGGGCCTTGTTCGGACATTTCTTACACCTATCGAAAAAGGGCATTGTTGAGGCCGGGGTGAGGAAGCCGGCAGTGCTCCCTCACCCCGGCCCTCTCCATGAAGGAGAGGGGGATTGCTACATCAAGCCTTGTATATCTTCACCGCGCACTTCTTGTAATCGGTCTCTTTCGAGAGCGGACAAGTCGTGTCAAGAGTGACCTTGTTGATCAACACACCCTCGTCGAACCAGGGCACATAGACCAGGCCGCGCGGCACGCGATTGCGGCCGCCGGTTTCCAGACGCACCTTGACCTTGCCGCGACGTGACTCAACCCAGACCAGATCGTTGCGCTTGAGTCCCTTGGCGGCGGCGTCCTTGGTGTTGATCCAGCACACGGCGGAGGGCACGGCGCGGTGCAGTTCCGGAACCCGCCGAGTCATAGTGCCGGAGTGCCAGTGCTCCAACACACGGCCGGTACACAGCCAGAGGTCGTAGTTGGCATCAGGTTTCTCGACCGGCGAGGCGTAGGGACGGAAGTAAATTTTGGCTTTGCCGGAGATATCCATTTTCTTGTCGGGATCGCCGGACTTGTCCAGATCACCCGAGATCATCTTCTGGCCGTTGTTGCCGTAGAAATCAAAGCCCGAGCCTGGTTTGACGTAGGGGTCGTACTTCTCGTTGTTGCGCCAGGCGGTTTCCACCCACTTGCCGTCCTTCTCGACCACTGGCCATTTCAGACCACGCACCTTGTCGTCGTGATAGACGTCGAACGGTGCCAGATCGTGGCCATGGCCCATGCCGAATTTCCGGTATTCCTCGAACAACGCCTTCTCGGGAAACCAGCCGTCCTTGAGCAGGTCGCAGACATGGTTGCCGTGTCCATGGGCAATGGGATCGGGCCACTTGTACTTCTTGTTCTCCGGCGTGGCGAACAGCACGTCATAGAGTGTGGACTCCGGCGAGTAACCCATCTTCACCGCCTCGTCGATCACACTAGGCAGCTTGCCATCCGCGAAACCTTCCGCCTTGAGGCCGGGAATCGGCTGCTCACCCCAAACTTCCTTGAGTTTGAAGCGCTTGGACAGCTCAAGCATCATCCAGATGTCAGCGCGTGCCTGGCCAGGCGGCAGAATCTGCTGGCGCCAGACCTGAGTGCGGCGTTCGGCGTTGCCGTAAGCGCCCCATTTCTCGTTGATCATGGCGGCGGGCAGGATCAGGTCGGCCACCTTGGCGGAAACACCAGGATAAGCATCGGCAACGACAATGAAGTTATTCATGTCGCGCGCGGCCTTGATCCAGTGGTTGACGTTGGCGGTGTTCTGCCAGGGGTTGTTCACCTGGGTCCAGGAGAAAAGAACCGAGCCGTCTTCCAAGTCACGCATGATCTTGACGAAGTGGCTGCCCATCTGCGGATTGATGGTCTTGGCCGGCAGTTTCCAGATTTCTTCCGTATGCGCCCGGTGTTTCGGGTTCATCACCACCATGTCGGCGGGCAGGCGATGGGCGAAAGTGCCCACTTCACGCGCGGTACCACAGGCCGAGGGTTGGCCGGTGAGCGAGAAGGCACCATTTCCGGGCGCCGCCTGGCGGCCGGTGAGCAAATGATTCGTGTAGGCCTGCTCGTTGACCCAGGAACCACGCTGGTGCTGGTTGAAGCCCATGGTCCAAAAGGACATGATCTTGCGGCCTTTTTCACAGTACAGATCAGCCAGAGTCTGTAGCTTGGCCTTGAACTGATCCATCGGCTCATCCGGGTCGCCCTTGGCGACTTCGGCCACGAAGTCCAGGGTGTAGGGCTCCAGCGCGGTCTTGAAATCCTCGAAACTGATTGACCAGTCCTTCATCGCGGTGCCGGTATTTTTCTGCTCGACGGCTTCGCCTTCTTTCTTGCGCTGGGCGATGGCCTCGTACTTGTCGATGACGTGGACTTTCTCGTTCTTGTAGATTTCCATCTCGTCCGCGGAGGCGAATTTCTCCACATTCTTCGGCCGGAAGCCGTAGCCGATGTCGTAGGGGCCGGTGGCGAAGACAGTGTGCTTGTTGACGAAATCGTGGTCGATGGCGTCACGCTTCACGATTTCGCGGGCGATGAAGTTCTGGATCGCCAGATCGGAACTGGGGGAGAAAATGATTTCCAGGTCGGCGATGTCCGAGGACATGTTGCCGTAGGTGGTCAGGTTCACCACTTTCATCTTGTCGTGGGTCAGACGGCGGTTGGTGATGCGCGACCACAGGATCGGGTGCATCTCGGCCATGTTGGCGCCCCACAGCACGGCGGTATCGGTGTACTCGATGTCGTCGTAGTTATTCTGGGGTTCGTCTATGCCGAAGGTCTGCATGAAGGCGACCACGGCGGAGGCCATGCAATGGCGGGCATTGGGATCGATGTTGTTGGAGCGGAAGCCGGCCTTCATCAGTTTGGCGGCAACATAGCCCTCATGAATGGTGTACTGGCCGGAACCGAAGATGGAAATACCGTGCGGGCCTTTTTCCTTCATGGCCCAGCGCATCTTCTCTTCCATGATGTCGATGGCCTGTTCCCAGGAAACGGGATGGAACTTGCCCTTTTTGTCGAACTTGCCATCGGTCATCCGCAGCAGCGGCTGGGTCAAACGATCCTTGCCGTAGTTGATCTTGCCATTGAAGTAGCCTTTGATGCAGTTCAGGCCCTTGTTCACGGGCGCATCAGGGTCACCCTTGGTAGCGACGATGCGGCCACCCTCGGTGGCGATCATGATGCCGCAGCCGGTACCGCAAAATCGACAAACGCCCTTGTCCCACTGCCAACCCGCCTCGCCCGCCTTGACTGCGGCCTCGGCTTGTTTGGAAAGCGGCAACCCCACCGTGGCGGCGGTGGCACCGGCAACGCTGTTTTTCAGAAAATCACGACGCGAAAGTCCCATATCAGCCTCCTAGCTCGATCAACTATTCAAATATGCCGGTACGGCACAGGTTTCGAACCCATCCTGCTGCTCAACCAACTCCGGCGGCATGGCTTCGTAAATGCGTTCATCCTCGGCGAGATAGTGATAGACCATCTCCGCCATGATGACGTGGGGAATTGCCTTGATACGCTTGACGCCTTCGATCTCGGCATGGATGTCTTCCGCTTCCTGCACCGCGACGATGCGACCGGTGGTTTCATCCACCTGATGCACCTCCACGCCTTCGAGCGCGTTCAGGGCCGCGACCACCTGCGCCTGGCTCTCCGACTGGGCTACCACCAAAATGCCTGACAGGTTCACAGCGTTACTCCTTTGGGGTTAGATGCGGGGCCAAATCCTGACAACGCTGTCCTTTAATTACTTTGACAATGATCAAGTTTGGCGCAGGCTTTAAGTGTATTAATCGCGCACCCTGAAACAGGAGTAATCATTTGATCCAGGAAACCCGCCACTCCATCGCCGAGATTCTTTCCCGACAGCCCATGTTTCGTGGCCTGAGTGAGGACGAGTTACAACTGATAGCGGCCGGTTGCCGGGAGTTTCGTGTCAGGAAGAACGAAGTTTTGTTCCAGAAGGGCGACGAAGCCCACGGTCTGCATGTATTGGTGATGGGGCAGGTCAAGCTGGCCATCCCCTCGGCGCACGGCGTGGAAAAAGTCGTGCACATGTGCGGGCCGGGCAACACCTTCGGCGAGGCGGTGTTGTTTCTGGATCGCCCTTATCCGGTGACGGCGCAGTCCACTGTGGACAGCATCGTGCTCCTGATCGCCAAACGCACCCTGCTGGATGCGATGGATGCCAGCCCCGCGCTCTCGCGCAAGATGCTGGCCAGCCTCTCGGTGCGCCTGCATGAACTGCTCGACGACATGGAAACCTGCACCCTGCGCACCAGCGCGCAACGAGTGGTGTGTTTTCTTACCCAGTCGATTCCCTCTCTGGACGAGAATCGCTGCGACATCCACCTCGCGGCCAGCAAGCAGACTATCGCCTCACAACTCAACCTGGCCCCGGAAACCCTCTCACGCGTCTTCGGCCACCTCGCCGACGCCGGCCTGATCAAGGTAAAAGGCCGCACCATCACCATCCTGGATTGCCAGAAGCTGCGTACTTTCACGGCTTGATTCGCCATGCACTACCGCCAAGCCTGACGCCAACCAGCCAACTGCAATCCAGGCACTGTAATTCGGCCGAATCCGGGGTTCACTACGGCCGCCTTACCGCATAGCCGGTTGCTCGTCTCGCGACGCTTGCCTTCACACCGGGAACATCATGTAATGCGCCACCAACTTCAAGGAGGCATGTGATGAATCTCGGAAAATCCAATTGGATCACTTTTATCCTCGGCACATTTGTTGCGTCGGGTAGTGCCTTCGCGGACGCCGGCACACAGTCCGAGCAGGCAGTTCGGCAAGGCGGTCTTTCCAGCGCCCACGCCAGTGGCAGCGCGGCTCACGCCATCGCCGCTTCGGGTCAGGCAACCTCCGCGATCGCGGCCGTACCACTGGCAAGCGGCGGCGTGGTATCCGCCGCCGCCGGAGCGGGTAGCACGGCGGTGGCCAAAGATTCCACCCGGGCCGCGAACCAGCCTCTGGAGATCGGTGACGAGACCATCACGGCCATGCCACCGCCTGATCAGGCGCTGAGGAACAAGGCCGACAAACCCAAGAACGGCATTTAAAGGAGATAGCTGACATGACCTGGCTATCCCGTGCCTTCCTTCTGCTATGCCTGGCCTGCGCGCCCACCCTCTCCGCCCAAGCGGTCGGTTTCAGCGGCAGTAGTAGCAGTGCCGGAGAAGCAATCCATTTCCCGCCCGAAAAAATCATCAAATTCGCAAAGAAGGTGGAAAAAGCCATGGCGACCAAAGGCGCGCGGGTCGCCATTCTGGCGCGCATGGGCCGCCCCCTCGCTGAACTGCCAAATGGCATGCATTTCACCCATGTTGCTTTCGCCGTCTATTCGGAAATAACCACCCAGGACGGCCGCAAAGTGCCGGGTTACGCCATCCACAACCTTTATCAGGAAGACGGCCGCCCGGATACCAGCAGCCTGGTACAGGATTTCCCGGTGGATTTCTTCGGCGGCGTCGCCGTGCTCGAAGCAGGCATCCTCATTCCCTCCCCGGAATTGCAGCAACGCCTGATGGGTCTGATCGGCACACCGGCCTACAACTCGCTGCACGACCCGCGCTACTCGGTCATCGCGAATCCCTACACCCTGGGGCGACAGAACTGCACCGAATTCGTGCTGGACGTGGTGAATTCCGCCATCTACCAGACCGACGACATCGGCAAGATCAAGGGCATCGAGAAGCGCTATTTCACGGCGCAGAAAGTCAATGTAAACCCATTCAAGCTGATGCTTGGTTCCATGTTCAGCAACGAAGTCTCGCTTTCGGACCACGACGGCGAGCCGGCTACCGCCACCTTCGAGACCATCTCCGACTACCTGACGAAGTATGACCAGGGATCGGAATCCTTCACCGTCCTGCCGGACCAGTAAACCCCATCCCGGAGGCACCGCATGTTCCGGATAGTTCGAACCCTGTTGTTCCTGCTGGCGACCACCACGGCGCTGCCGGCCGGGGCCATCGGCTTCAGCGGGGACAGCAGGCAGGGGGGAGAAGCCAGCCAGTTCGCCGCGGAAACCATCATCCATTTTTCGAAAAAGGTGGAAAAAGCGCTCGCGGCAAAGGGCGCGCGAGTCGCCATCCTGGCTCGGATGGGACGACCACCCGCCGAACTGCCGAAAGGCATGCATTTCACCCACGCTGGATTCGCCGTCTATTCGGAAATCACCACGCGGGACGGCCGCAAACTGCCCGGCTACGCCATTTACAACCTCTATCAGAATGCCGCCAGTCCCAACACCAGCGCCCTGGTGCAGGACTACCCGGTGGACTTCTTCGCTGGTGTCGCGGTACTGGAGGCCGGGATCATCATCCCTTCGGCGGAATTGCAGCAGCGACTCCTGGCCATCATCACGTCACCCACCTACCAGGCTCTGCATGAACCGCGATATTCCGCCATAGCCAACCCCTACACCCTGGGATACCAGAATTGCACGGAATTCGTGCTCGACGTGGTGAATGCCGCCGTCTACCAGACGGACGACATCCGCAAGATCAAGGCCGCCACGAAGCAATATTTCACCGCACAGAAGGTCAACGTCAGCCCGCTGAAACTGTTGTTCGGCTCCATGTTCAGCAGCGAGGTGACCCTATCTGACCAACCCGGTGAACCTGTTACCGCCACCTTCGAGAGCATCGCCAGCTACCTGGAAAAATATGATCAGGGCTCGGAATCGTTTTCCGTGCTGCCGGATCGGTAACTCCAGACGTTACTCAGACCCGGCCGCCGGCGTGGCCGGGAAGCAGCGGTACAAATTGAGCATGCTCCGTAACCTCCCCCTCCTTAGCGCCCTGGTATTGACCCTGATCGGCTTCCTGCTCATGGTGGGTTTTGAGCAAAGTGGGGCCGACACCTACAGCAGCCAACTGCAACTCCAGTTCGCCTGGACGGCGGAGCGGACGCGCGCGGTGCTGGCGAGTTGGGGTGAGGCGGGGCGTGATCGGGTCAGCAACGGCATTTACGCCGACTACCTATTCCTGATCGGCTACGGCGCGCTGCTGGCGCAACTGCTGCGCGCGACACGGCGGGAGTGGGGGCGCCGGCTGGCCTGGGGCGCGCTGCTGGCGGCTGGGCTGGATGCCATGGAGAACGTGTTTCTTCTGGGCTTCATCCAGGAGACGATCGACGTCCGCTTTACCTTGCTGGTCAGCCTGATTGCCAGCGTGAAATTCGGGCTGATCGGCGCCGCCCTTCTCCATCTGGGCACCCACCTGGCGAGACCCGGCAAACGTGCCTGAGCGCCTACAATGGCGGGCATGTCACCCGCTTCCGAAAACAGCACCACCCCCTACGCCACACTGACGCCCGATTGCCTACTCGATGCCCTCGACAGCGTCGGCCTCACGCCGGATGGCCGCCTGCTCGCGCTCAACAGTTTCGAGAACCGCGTCTATCAGGTCGGTATGGATGAAGGGCCGCCGCTGGTGGTGAAGTTCTACCGGCCCGGCCGCTGGAGCGCCGCCGCGATACAGGAAGAACATGACTTCACCCTGGACCTGGCCGAACGCGAATTGCCGGTGGTGGCGCCGCTCCGGTTAACGGATGGCGCCACGCTGCACAGCCATGCGGGCTTTCTTTTCGCCGCCTACCCACGTCGGGGCGGCCGCATGCCGGAGTTCGACAGCCCGGACACGCTGGAATGGATGGGCCGCTTCATCGGCCGCATCCACGCCGTCGGCGCCCTCGCGCCCTACCGCCACCGCCCTACCCTGGACATCGCCAGCTTTGGTGAGCAATCACGCGACTTCATCCTTGCCGGGGATTGGTTACCGACCGATCTGCTACCGGCCTGGCAAAGCGTGGTGGATCAGGCTTTACAGGGCGTGCGGCACTGTTATGCGCGCGCGGGCCAGGTAGCGCACCTGCGCCTACATGGCGACTGCCACGCCGGCAACGTCTTATGGACCGACGAAGGCCCACATTTCGTGGATTTCGACGATAGCCGCATGGGGCCGGCGGTACAGGATCTCTGGATGCTGCTCTCCGGCGACCACGCCAGCATGTCGCGGCAGATGTGCGACGTGCTGGCCGGCTACGAAGATTTTGCCGAATTCGACCGCCGCGAGCTGCATCTGATCGAAGCCCTGCGCACCCTGCGCCTCATCCACCATTCCGCCTGGCTGGCGCGGCGCTGGGACGACCCCGCCTTCCCCGCCGCCTTCCCCTGGTTCGACACGCCGCACTACTGGCAGGAACGCATCCTCGAACTGCGCGAGCAGATCGCGCTGATGGAGGAGGAACCGCTGTATGTGTAGCGCCTATCTCCCCCCTTTTTCAAAGGGGGGCCGGGGGGGATTTCTGAGACGTCCGCACCATGCCGGCTTGGGTAAATCCCCCCTGCCCCCCTTTGAAAAAGGGGGGGTCAAAACCTGCTTTCGAGGCCTCCCATGTGCGGCATAGCCGGTGAATTCCGCTTCGATGGCAACGCGCCCGCGCGCGACGCCATCCAGCGCATGTCCGACCGCCTGGCGCGGCGCGGGCCGGATGCGGCGGGGTATTGGCAAGACGGCCCGGTGGCGTTCGGCCATCGCCGCCTGGCGATCATCGACCTCTCGACGCGTTCCGCGCAGCCGATGAGTGACGCCGAAACCGGCCTCACCCTGGTATTCAACGGCACCATCTACAACTACCCGGAACTGCGCGCCGAGCTGCTGACCAAGGGGCACCATTTCCATTCCGACGGCGATACCGAAGTCATCCTGCGCGCCTACGCGGAATGGGGTGAAGACTGCCTTTCGCGCCTGCACGGCATGTTCGCTTTCGCCATCCACGACGCGCGCAAACAGATCGTATTCCTGGCGCGCGACCGTCTCGGCATCAAGCCGCTCTATTACAGCCTTACCGGCAAACGTCTGCGCTTCGCTTCCAGCGTCCAGGCGCTCCTGGCGGCGGGCGACATCGACACCCAACTCGACGCGGTGGCACTGCATCACCATTTCACCCTGCACGCGGTGGTGCCGGCGCCACGCACCGTGCTCACCAGCATCCGCAAACTGGCGCCGGCCAGCGGACTGCGCATCAACGCACAGGGCGGCGCCCTGGAAATCCCTTACTGGCACCTGACCGCGCAACGCCCGGCCCGCCCCAGGAGCGCGGCCGAATGGACCGAAGCCATCCACGCCAGCCTGAAAAGCGCGGTGAAGAAACGCCTGGCCATCGCCGACGTGAAAGTCGGCGTGCTGCTCTCCGGCGGCCTCGATTCCAGCCTGCTGGTGGCGCTGCTGGCGGAACAGGGGGTCAGCGATCTGATGACCTTCTCGGTCGGCTTCGAGGATCAGCCGGAAGAATCCGGCCACGAGTTCGAATATTCCGACGCCGTTGCCGCGTATTACGGCACGCGGCATCACCAGTACCGCATCGCCAACAGCGAAGTGCTCAAACGCCTGCCGGAAGCCGTCGACGCCATGGCTGAACCCATGGTCGGGCAGGACGCGGTGGCCTTCTACCTGCTCGCGGAGCAGGTTTCCCGAACCGTCAAGGTGGTGCAGAGCGGCCAGGGCGCCGATGAAGTCTTCGGCGGCTATTACTGGTACGAGCAAATGCAGGCCGAGCGCGAAGGCAGTTCGCTGGAACGCTTCCGCCGCCACTACTTCGACCGCGACCACGAAGAAATACTGAGCATGCTGGAACCCGCCTGGCATGGCCCCGACCACAGCGCCGCCACGATAGCGGCTCGCCTGGCTGAGCCCGGGGCCGACGATTTCCTCGATCAGGTGCTGCGCATGGACGTCACCATGCTGATCACCGACGACCCGGTGAAGCGGGTGGACAACATGACCATGGCCTGGGGCCTGGAAGCGCGGGTGCCCTTCCTCGATCACGAACTCGTGGAACTCGCCGCCGGCATGCCGGCGGAATTGAAGCTTGCCTCGGGCGGAAAACATGTGCTCAAGCAGATCGCGCGCGGCCTGTTGCCGGATGCGGTGATCGACCGCAAGAAAGGCTATTTCCCGATGCCAGCGCTGAAATATGTACGCGGCGAGTTTCTCGAATTCATGCGCGACATCCTCGACTCGCGCGCCTGCCGCGAACGCGGCCTTTACCAGCGCGCCTACGTGGAACGCCTGCTGGCCGAACCAGAAAGCCACCACACCCGCATCCAGGGCAGCAAGCTGTGGCACCTGGCGCTGCTGGAATACTGGTTGCAACGCAATGTGGATGCGAGCCGGTAGCTGCGCTATCACACCAGTTCGTAGGATGCGGTGAGCGCAGCGAACCGCATCAAATACGGTCGCATTGCATGGTGCGGTTCGCGGCGCTCACCACACCCTACGTCTAGCTGGTTGCAACGCAATGTGGAGCGGGCTGCCGGCGCGGCTACACCAGCGCCAGATAAGCCGCCAGCATCAGCCCCAGCAAGGCCATCACCAGATTGGTGAGTACCGGCGCGTTCACCCAGTAGCCATTAGGAATTTCACCCGCGCCCAGGGTGGAAACCACCTTGCGGTATTGCCGTACCGAGAGCAGCAGCACCGCCACACCCAGCAGGATGAAGGCAATGCCGATGACGAGGGAGGCGCTGCGGTGCAGCGGTTCGCTCTGGTGGCTCAGTACCACATGCAGAAACAAACCGAAGCGTTCCACCAGGAAGCCGAAGCCCATGAGGGCGATGGCGGTGCGGTTCCAGGCCAGCAGGGTGCGCTCGGTGGCGAACAGAACACGGGGATCGTTGAGATAGGACATGGCGGATCAGGAAATGGTCAGGAAGTTGGAAGATTCTTGCCCAGGCCGAATTTCTCCACCCGGTAGCGCAGGGTCTCGCGCGTGCTCTTGAGCAATCGCGCGGCGCCGGTGACGTTGCCATCGGCGCGCGCCAGGGCGGTTTCGACAATGGTTTTTTCCATATCTTCCAGGCTCAGGCTGCCGTCCAGCGGCAGCCACACGCCCTCGCCACCCGGTGTCGCGGCCAACGCGGAGGCAGCTTGCAGTTGCAGCCAGCGCGAGGGAAAAACCGCGTCCTCAGCGAACAGCACGCAGCGCTCCACCACATTGCGCAACTCGCGCACGTTGCCCGGCCAATCGTGCGCTTCCAGGCGCCGCCAGGCCTCGTCGGGTATCGCCTTTACCTTCTTGCCGGCCTTGGCGTTGTATTCCGCGACGAAGTGCGGCACCAGTTGCCGCAGATCTTCCCGGCGCCCGCGTAGCGCGGGCAGATCGAGGCGAAACACGGAAAGCCGGTGGTAGAGGTCGGCGCGGAAGCGTCCTTCGCGTACCTCGCTGGCCAGATCGCGGTTACTGGCGGCGATGATCCGCATATCCACCGCGATCTCGCGGTCGCCGCCCAGGCGGCGCACCCGCTTGTCCTCGATGGCCTTGAGCAGCTTGACCTGCGACTCCGGCGGCAGATCGCCAATCTCGTCGAGGAACAGGGTGCCGCCGCTGGCCTGTTCCAGCAGGCCACGGCGACGGCCCTTGGCGCCGGTGTAAGCGCCCGCCTCGCTGCCGAACAACTCGCCTTCCACCAGTTCGCGCGGCAGCGCGGCGCAGTTGATTTCCACCAGGGGCGCGCCGCCGCGCGGCCCGGCGTAGTGCAGGATGCGCGCCGCCAGGCCCTTACCGGTGCCGGTTTCGCCGCCGATCAGCAACGAAGAGAAAGGCACCTGGGCCAGTCGCGCCAACATCTCGCGCGCCTCCCGCGCCGAAGCGCTGTCGCCGATGAAGCGTTCCGCGCTGTAGCGCCGCGTCTCCACGGCGGTCTGGTCGGCCAGTCGCGCCTGCGCGCGAGCGGCGCGCAAGGCGCCGGCCAGCACCATGTCCAGGCGTTCCGGAGGGACGGGTTTCTCCAGGAAATCGTAGGCGCCCAGCTTGAGCGCCCGCACCGAGTCCGGCACCCCGCCATATCCGGTGAGGATGACCCATTCACCGGGCAGGCGCGCGGCCCTGGCCTCTTCCAGCAGATCCAGCGCGTTGCCATCCGGCAGGTTCATATCCGAAAGCACCACCAAGGGCTCGAAATCGCGGGTCAACAACAGGCCACGAGCGTCGTCCAGGCGCGCGGCCAGTTGCGCTTCCCAGCCCTCGCGGCGGAAATGGCGCAGGAGTTCCTGCCCCAGCAGGGCTTCGTCTTCGATGATCAGCAGGGTTTGCGGCATGGGTCAGGTCTCGTCGGGGCGACAGGGTAAGCGCAGAGTCACGCGCGCGCCATGTGGCGCCAGATTATCCAGTTGCAGCGTGCCGCCCAAATCGAGCGCCAGGCGGCGCACGCTGGCCAGGCCGAGGCCGGTGCCGCCCGGACGGGTGCTGGCGAACGGCCGCGCGCCGCCACGCAGCAGCGTCTCGGGAAAGCCGGGCCCCTGGTCGCTGACGCTGATGGCCAACCCGCCCGCGTCGATGTGGGCGCTCACCCGCGCCGTGCCGCCGTTTTCCATCACTTGGGCGGCGTTCAGCGCCAGATTAAGCAGAGCCTGGCGCAGTTGGTTTTCCGGCAACCAGCAGCGCACAGCGTCGGGAATATCCTGCTCGAAGACGACGCCCGGCGGCACCTGGTAGCGCGCCAAGGCCAGCACCTCCGCCACCGTGCGCGCCAGGTCCACCGCCACCACGACCTCCGGCACCAGACGCGCCTGGTCCAACAGGCCATTCATGAGATCGGTGACGCGGCGCAATTCCGCGCCGACCAGATCCAGACGCGACCGCGCGTCCTCGTCCACGAGTTCATGGCGCAGGTTGGCAAGAGCGAGCTGGATGCCGGCCAGGGGATTGCGCAACTCATGCGCCAGGCCGGCGGCCATCTCCCCCACCGCCGCCAGGCGATCCGCCTGCGCCAGGCTGCGGTTGTGCGCCAGCAGTTCGCGAGTCACCGCGCGCACCTCCGCTTCCAGGCTGGCCTGGCGCGCTTGCTGCTCGGCCTCCAGACGGGCCAGGCGCGTGACCATGTGGTTGTAGTTGTCGATGAGCGGCTCCAGCACCGGGTCCACGGAGACCACCCGGGCGGGTGCGTAATTACCGTCGCCCAACCGGCTGAGCAACGTGTTGATGTTGTCCAGCGGCAGCAGAAAACGCCGCCGCAACAGGAACAGCACCAACGCCGCCGCCAGGGGAATGAGGATCAGGGACGCCGCCGCCAGGCGCTTTTCCAGGCGGGCCTGGGCCTGGATGGCGGCAAGCAGGCTGGCATGGGCGCGGTTTTCTTCCACCAGCGCCGCTTGCAGCAGGGTGAGGCCGCGTTGCAGTCGCTCACGCGGCGACGGTTCGGCGTCATCCAGCAAGTCCACCGCCGCGCCGAGACCTTGCCGTCCGCTCGCGGTCAACAGGCCGGGCGCGCGCGCCATCTGGATCAGTGATTTTTGCAGGTCGAGCAGAATGTCGGCCCTGACTGGTGTCGCCTCATCCAGTCCGCGTAAAGCCACGCGCTGCATGGCGAGCATCTGGTCATGCATCCCCTGTATGACGACCAGATGCTCCTGCAAGGGAGTCATGCGCGTCAGGCTGCGCGAGGTAATCAGCAACATGCCGGCTAACGCCAGCAGCAACAGCCCCGCCGTGACCACGACCGGAAGGGCGATGGAGCGCAGCAGGGGAGTGGGACGGGGCATGGCGAGCCGGGGTCAGTCAGGGTGCGCCGGCATCCTAGCCGACGCGCCCTCGCGGACCAAAACAGCCGGCGGGGGTGCCGGCGCTACTTGGCCGGTCGCGGCCGACCGCCCTCCTCCCCGCCCTCGAACGGCAAGCGTCCGTCTTTCTGATAGCGGCGGGCTGCGCCGGGCCGGTAGACCCAGAAGACGATGGCGAGAAACAGCAGGGGCAGGCCCAGGAACAGTCCATAAGTACTCAGCAGATCGACGAGACGCGACATGATAGTTCTCCTTTCGCGTGGCGCTGGAAACATCCCGGAGGAGCGTGTCCCCCCGGGTTCCATGCGACATCATGAGCGCGCGATGGCTTGCGCCAGTTGCTGTTCGAGATTGCCCAGCTCGCCTTTGTCAGGCTTGCTCTGGCCGGCCAGGAGCGTGTCCACCACGGCGCGAATGTCCTTCACGTAGACCGCCGCGTCCTGCCCATTACCGGCCTTGGCGGTCGCATCGGCGGCTTTCTCCAGCCAGGTCCTGGCCTGCTCCAGATCGCGTTTGGCCTGGATCGGATCATCGCCCACGTTGGCGTCGATATCGGCGTAGGCCACATAGCGCTTCGCCTCGATCAGGGCGCCGCGCAGCGGGTCGTTCTGGCGCAGCTTGGCCCAGCCGACGCTGAGGGATTCCATCGCGCGGTCGGCATGCGCCTTGGTCCGCCGCCAGAGGCCCTTCAATTCCGCCTTGAAGCCAGGCTCGTTCTTGTCGATACGGGCTTGCAGGGACTGCGCATCGGCCAGCATTTTCTTCACATCATTCTGGCTTGCCGGATCGGCCTGCTGTTGTGCCTCGTTCAATTGCGTGATGGCGCGGTCCACGTCCGCGCGGGCCAGGTCCTTCTGGTCGGCGCCATAGTGGTCGCCGGCGCGTTGCAGGTTGATGCGGGCGGCGAGCAAGGGCGCCGGCAGATAGACGGACACGGTCTCGACGCTGTCGAGAGCGACGCGCAAGGCCTGGTCGGCCTCGGAAAAATGCTTGCCGGCCAATTCAGTCTGGGCGATGGCGACGAAATGGCGGGTAGTGTTCAAGGGCAGATCCATTTCCTCGTAATAAAGGGCGGCATCGCTGGCTTCCGCTTCCTCGGTTGCCGGCTTCTTGTCCGCCTTGGCGGATGTATTCCCGGGCGCCTTGGTGGCGGAGCGGACCGCGCGCAGTTTCACCACATCGAAGTCCGCGCGTTCGTCCAGGCTGGCGTAGATGGGCACGCTGGAGATGGGAACCTCTTCGCTGTTCTCGTACTGCAACTTGTTGTTCGCGGTCCAGACCCGGCTCTTGACCACGCTGGTGGGCACGGTGTCCTGAATGATGTCGAGCAGCGTCTCGGCTTGATTGAGTTCCTGTTTCGCCTGTTCGGCGTCCTGCTTGCGCAAGGCGTCGCGGGCGCGGGCAAGGTGGTGCAGCACCCGGTTGGCGCTGGAGGAGATGACCGCCTCGTCGGCGGGCGTGATGGCGCGTCCGGGGGTGACGCTGACATCCTCATGCAGGCGCGGCGTGGCGTCGGCCAGGGCGACCTGGGCGACGGCGAAACTGGTGATCAGGGCGAAGGTAAGAGGTTTGATGCGCAAGTTGATCATGATGGGCTCCTTGTCTCGAATGCAAGATTGCGGTGATTGCCGCAATCCTTCTTCAGCACGCTCCGTACCAAGGAACATTTACATGTTTATTCAATGACTTGCGCATAATCCCTGGAAACTGTGCGGGGGAAATCAACCAGGCATACGGGGCAAAGCCCCCGCGTCACTCCGGATCGGCGCCGAGCTTCCAGAAATGTTCCATAAAGACGTAGGTGAAGGACGCGGACCAGCCGATCAGCAACAGTCCGTTGAGGGCCTCGGTGCCGCAGACGAAACGTAGCGGGCCGGTCGGAACGATGTCGCCGAAGCCCACCGAGGTATACGTTTCCGCCGAGAAGTAAACGAAGGTGGAGAAGCTGTCGCTGAACTGCCCGGTGAAATTGCCGAGGCCGAATTTGTCGCGCAGGAAATAGTAGGCGGCGCCATACAGCATGATTTCCACGATGTGCGCGACAAACGTGCCGAGGATGCCCATCAGGACACGAACCCGTCCGGACACGTCGATTTTCTGCAAGACCACCGACAGGCCGCGCAGGAATTCGTAATGCAGCAGCGTGGTGGCGAGGATCAGCGTCGCGCAGACGAGCAGGGCTATGGGCATGGGGATGCGGTCTCCTCGTCCGCTGCGACGCGGTTCACGACTTGCCCTTGAGTGCCTTTCGGCTGGTGATAGTGAGGGTCAGGACAGCGCTCTCGAAGATTTCCACCAACTCCGATTTTTGAAATTCCAGTATTCATGGAGATCTCCTGAAAAAAACCCAGCGCGGGAACGGTGCGCGCTGTAGCGCCGGCGTCTCGCCGGCATCGTCCTTCTAATCAGCCCTACGAAGCCGGCGAGACGCCGGCGCTACAGAGGACGTCGATGGGTATCGGTGGCTGGCAACACCCGTCCCAGCAAACATCATGGGTACAGGCCGGCCAGTTCAGACGCCGACTTACCCGCCTTATCCGTCGCGTTGGGCAAGGTCGCGAGCGCTTCCAGCAGCGCATCTCCCCGCCACTCATCGCCGGCATAACAGGCGCGATCAAGTTCCCGCAGCAAGGTGGGTAGCTTGGGGTCGGGCAGGCGCCGGGCCAGGGCGTTGAGGCCGCCGGGCGCGTCGTCCGGCCAGGTGGCGCGCGCCCAGGCCAGCAGTTGCCGACGCGCATCCGCCGCGGCGTTGTCACGGCAGGCGCGGCGGAACGCTTTGCGCGCCTCGCCGGCGCGAATCGAATCCAGGCCGGTGGAGGGAATGACGCTGGGCGAAGTAGCGGAACGTGGCCGCCGAGCCCGCCACCAGGCCAGCAACGTCACCAGCCAGAGCAAACTTAGAACCAGGCTGAGCCAGGGCCAGGGAAACGCCGGGCTGCCCAGCGCGGCCAGGGAGTCGGGTAGGGCGATGGCAGGAGCGGCGGGCGCGGCTTCCGGCGGCGGCGGCGCCGTCTCGGCGCTGGCCCCCACGCCCGGTAGAACCTCCAGCGCGCGCGCCGGCAACACGACTTCACGCGGGCTGTTCCGGGTGGTGTCCCACCAGACCAGGCGCATGGCCGGCAGGGTATAGCGGCCGGGGCGGCTGGCGATCAGGGCGATGTCCTGCTCGCGGCTGCCATTGATGTTGCCGTCGCGCACCTCGGTCGCCAGTCGGGGCTGATCCGGGTAGGCCTTCAACCCTTCCGGCAGCGGCATCCGGGCGGCGAGATCAGGCAACTGCGCCGCGCTCAAGCCCAAAGCGGACAGGCGCAGGTGGCGGGTGATCGGCTCTCCGGCGTGGACAGCGCCATCATCCGGACGCCAGCTTTCTTCCAGGTCGACCCGTTGCGCCGGCAGCCAGTCCTCCCCGGCCACGCCGGCCGGACGGGGGCGCGCGTCGAGGACGATGGGATCGCCGCGCAGATGTATCGGGCGGGTGGCGTTCATCATGCCGGCGAAAGGATTACCGCCGAAGACGTTGCCGAAAGGGCCGGCGGCGCGGGCATCCGCCACCTGAGCTTGCAGCAGCGGCCCGGCGAGGCTGATGCGGCCGCTGCGTTGCGGGAACAGCAGGTAGTCGCGTTCGATGACGCGATAGTCGTGGCCGCCGCGCGTCTCGTTGCCCTGGCGATCCTTGCCGATCTGCTGGACCAGAACATCGTTGCTCGCGGGCAGGTCGAGGCTGGCCTGGTACAGGGGCTGGTCGGTATAGAGGCGCAGCTTCAGCGGGGTGGCGGCCTGCACATAGGGCTGCTTCTGCTCCAGGCTGCTGGTGAGGAAGACATGGGAGGATGGCGTGGCGCCGGGGCTGGCTTTGTCGGCGGCGCCGGCGGCATTCGCGGCGACGCTCAGAACCAGGGCGGGGGTGCGTTCGCCGCCCCAGTTCAACGGCGGCAGCGCGATCCGCCCGTCATGTTTCGGTGAGAGGGTCAGGCGCAACTGGACTTGCGCGGTCATGTGGCCGTTGACGATCTGGACGCTGGTGCCGCTGGCTTTCCCGAGGATGTCGAAGTCTCGTTGCAAGGGCGCCAGGTCCGGCTGGCTGTCGCCACGACCGTCGCGTTGCAGGGTGAGTTCGACCGACTCGCCCGGCGCCACCCGGTCGCGGTCCAGCCAGGCCTGAAGCGCCGCGGCCGCCGGCAAGCTGGGGAGAACGAGCAGCGCCAGGAGGGCGAGTCGCCGGAATAGCCGCATGGTCGAAAATGGCGCGCCGGAATCCCGCCGGCGGTTCCGGGTTTGCGGAGACGAGCAGGCAAGGATGCCTGCGCTACTGAGGGAGTCATCCCGATTCATCGCTGATTACCTTGCTGTCGCATCAGATGTTCGATCATGAATTTGCGCCGCAGCAAACCGCCGGGGTCATCCGGTATCTGCCGCAGCCATTGCTCCCGCGCGAGTTGCTGTTCGCCGCGCGGTGTCTCGGCCAAGCCA
This sequence comes from Gallionellaceae bacterium, assembly GCA_028714875.1. Taxonomy (GTDB): domain Bacteria; phylum Pseudomonadota; class Gammaproteobacteria; order Burkholderiales; family Thiobacillaceae; genus PFJX01. The sequence continues at coordinate 188,921 of JAQTLN010000004.1, read as the reverse complement.
CGCTGCTTAGCATTGCCGGCGGCATCGCCCTGGCCCGTGGCCGACTTGCCGTCCCCCCCCCGCCGATTCGCCCCCAGACCAGCCTCGGCATCGCGGCGCGCCTGCTCGGCCTCGTTTCCGGCGGGCTGGTTTTGCCGGTTCTGGCCGCCACCTTGATCGGTCACATTCGCCGCCTTGTCACGCCCGGCCTGTTCCACTCCCCGGCCCTGATCGCCAGGCTTGCCGGCGCGCTGCTCCTGGCCCGGCTTGCCGGTCTGGTCGGACAAGGATTGGCCCGGCGCGCCCTGTTTCTGGGGGCCGGATTGGCCACTGGATTTCCCCTCCTTGCCCCCCTGCTTGCCGGATTGCCCCTGGCCGCCGCTCTGCTTCGGCGGCGGCGCTTGCTGTTGCAGCGCCTTCGCCACCAGTTCGCGATTTTGGCGCGCGTCGCGGTTGTTCGGGTCGCGCGCCAGGGCGCTGTCATAAGCCTTCAAGGCCGCCGCCAGGTCGCCGACATGGGCCAGGGCATTGCCCCGGTTGTAATGGGCGTCGCTGTCGTCGAAGGCGGCGAAATCATGCGCCGCCGCCGCGTAATCACCCGCCTTGAATTCGGCGTAGGCGCGGCGGCGCGGGTCGGCGTAAGTGCGCGCGGCGGCGGCGGCGTCGCCCTGTCGCAGGAGTTGTTCGCCGCGCTGGTCGGCGCTGCGCCAGAGGCTGGGCCAGAACCCCTCCGCGTGCGCGCCGCCGGCCACGAGCACGAGCAACAACCATAAGCCGCGCATCACAGCCACCCCCGCCGACCGAGAAACGCCACCAGCAACAACACTCCCGGCAACAGCCAGACCCCGGCATCGCGCCAGTGCGCCACCTCGATGCCCGCCATCGCCGTGGCGCCACTCGCGCGCTCGGAACTGGCCCGCAAGGTGGCAATCAGGGTGGGCAGGCCGGCGAGATCGACATAGCGGCCGCCACCGTTGGCGGCCAGTTGCCGCAGACGATCCTCGTCCAGCCGGGCCAGACGCGGCTGGCCCTTGTCATCCAGGGCGAAACCGCCGCGCGGACCGGCCAGCGGCGCGCCGGTCGCGCTGCCGATGCCCACCACATACAAAGTCGCGCCCTGGTTGCGCAGGCGCTGGGCTGCGTCGAAAGCGGCGGCGGGATCGGTGAAACCATCGCTCAGCAGCACCACCTGGCCGTCGCGCCGCCCCGCCTGTTCCAGCAATTTCGCCGCCCGTTCCAGCGCCGGGGCGAGGTTGTCGCCGGGGCTGGGCATGATCTCCGGGGCCAGGGCCGGGAGCATGGCGCGCACTGTGGCGACATCCTCGGTCAGCGGCGTGACGGTGAACGCCTCGTCGGCGAAGGCCACCAGGCCGACGCGGGCGTCGCGGGCGGCGGCGAGCAGGTCGTCGATGGCATAACGGGCGCGGGTGGCGCGGTTCGGCGCCAAGTCCGCCGCCGCCATCGAAGGCGACAGATCGAGCAGCAGCACCCAGGCGCCGGGCGCGCGCCAGGCCGCTGTGGCGTCGCGCTCCCAGGCCGGGCCGGCCAGGGCCAGCAACGCCAGGCTCCAGGCCAGCGCCAGCCAGGGCCAGGGCGAGGCCGCCTTTTTCCCGGCCCCCGCCGCCAGACGCAGACCCGGCAGCAACTCCGGATCAATCAGGCGCGACCAATCGCCATCGCCGCCGCGCCGCCGCGCCAGCCACCAGGCCAATACCCAAAGCACGGGCAAGGCCAGCAGCCAGAGGGGGCGGAGGAAGTGGAAGGTGTCGATCAGCATGGGCTTGGTCGGCCGACAGGGTTGCCACGGCGGAACCGGGCGCGGCGTACCGTCTCCCCCCTTTCCCAAAGGGGGGCCGGGGGGGATTTTCGCGACGGTTGCACCTGCGCAATCCTTGGAGAAATCCCCCTCACTCCCCCTTTGATAAAGGGGGAAGCCGCCCCAGCCAGCCTTATTTCCTTCTCCCCCCTTTCCCAAAGGGGGG
>JAQTLN010000004.1:0-186860 GCA_028714875.1 Gallionellaceae bacterium | reverse complement strand
GGGGGGGATTTTCGCGACGGTTGCACCTGCGCAATCCTTGGAGAAATCCCCCTCACTCCCCCTTTGATAAAGGGGGAAGCCGCCCCAGCCAGCCTTATTTCCTTCTCCCCCCTTTCCCAAAGGGGGGGCGGGGGGGATTTTCGCGACGGTTGCACCTGCGCAATCCTTGGAGAAATCCCCCTCACTCCCCCTTTGATAAAGGGGGAAGCCGCCCCAGCCAGCCTTATTTCCTTCTCCCCCCTTTCCCAAAGGGGGGCCGGGGGGGATTTTCGCGACGGTTGCACCTGCGCAATCCTTGGAGAAATCCCCCTTGATCCTCCTTTGGGAAAGGGGGAAGGTGCCCTAGCCAGCCTTACTTCCATCTCGCCCCCTTCCAAACCACCGCCGGCACGCTAAGCAGCAGCGCCAGGCCTAGCGGCCAGTAGAACCACTCGTCGCTCGGGCGATACCACTGCTCGCGTCCGGCGCTGGGTTCCATCTTGTCGATGCGCGCATACACCTGTTGCAGGGCGTCGGCGTCCGTGGCGCGGAAGTATTCGCCGCCGGTGGCCTGGGCGATGCCTTTCAGGGTGCCTTCGTCGAGATCACCGCCGCCCCCGCCGAAACCGAAGAACCCGGCCTCGCCGCTGGAACCGGCGCCGATGGTGTAAATGCGCAGGCCGGCGGCGGCGGCGAGTTTGGCCGCCTGTTGCGGGGGCATCGCGCCGGCGGTGTTGCTGCCGTCGGTGAGCAGGATCAGCACGGTCTCGCCGGCGGGTTGGCCACCGGGTTTGTCACCCTCCTCGCGCAGACGCTTGATCGCCAGGCCGATGGCATCGCCGATGGCGGTCTGGGTGCCGGCGACGCCGACCACCGCCTGATTCAGGAATTCCCCAATCGTGGCGAGGTCAGCGGAAAGTGGCGCCTGGAGATAGGGTTGAGTGCCGAACAGAATCAGGCCGACGCGATCGCCGTGGCGGCGCTGGATGAATTCCCCCGCCACCTTCTGCACCACCTGCAAGCGGTTGTAGCCGCCGGCCATGTCCTCAATGGCCATGGAACCGGAGACATCCACCGCCAGCAACAGGCGCCGCCCGGTGCTGGGCACCGACTCCGCGTCGCCCAGCCACTGCGGCCGCGCGGCGGCGGTCAGCAGCAACAGCCAGACCAGCATGAAGAGCACCTTTTGCGCGCGCGGCGCGGCGCGAACCGTGGGGGCGGTATCGCCGACCAGGCTCGCCGCGAACGGCAGAAACAGCGCCTCGCCTTGCGGCCGCGCAGCCGGCAGCAGACGCGCGAGCAGCCAGGGCAGGGGCAGGCACAACAGCATCCAGGGCCAGGCGAAGTCGATCATTGCAACTTCCCCAGTTGCCCGTACCCGGCCCGTAGCGATGCCTGCTCCTCATGTTCGCAAAGCAAAGAGCCGGCAGGGATGCCGGCGCTACATGAACCCCGACTCATGCGCGCCCCTTGATGAAGCCGCGCGCGCCAGCCAACCATCGCCCACGCTCGCCGGACACCGTGCCGGCATAGGCGGCGCGCAACAGGCTTTCCCCGTGCCGGCCGGCCCAGTCGGCGCCACCATGCGCCACCACGAAGTCGATCCAGGCCCGACCCGCGAGCCGCGCCACCGTTTCACGGCCAAAGTGGGCCACGGCATAGCGACGCAGCAGGTCTTGCAACAGGCGCGCGAATTGGGCGTCGGCGACGCCCGCTTTTTCCAGACGAGCGAGTTGCCGCAAGGCGGCGCGGCGCAAACGGCGCGGCGGCCGATTGAACCAGTACAGCAGCGCGGCGAGCGCCAGCAACACGAGCAGGGCCAGCCCCCACCAGCCCGGTGCCGGCGGCCACCAGCCGGGTGGCGGCGGCGCGTGCGCGGGCGCCAGTTGCGCGAGCCAGTCGGCTTTCATGCGGATTCCCGCAGCAACGGCGGCAGGCTGTCGCCTACCGCGTCGGCGGTGGCGAGGCGGATAAGCGGCAGGTTGAGACGGCCGGCGAGGTCGCCGAGGCGCTGCTCGCGCGCCGCCCAGGCCTGTTGCCAGGTTTTTCGGCTGCGCTCGCCATCCAGCCACCACAGTCTTCCCGGCAAGCCGACGCGATAGCTGCCGGCGGGCAGGCCCGCGGTTTCCAGGGGATCGGTGATCCACAACAAGCGGCAGTCGTTGTGCAGGCTGGCGCCGGCCAGGGCACTTTCCGCCACGCTGTCCTGCCCGCTGAAATCACTCAGCACCAGCACCAGGCTGCCGGGCTGGAGCAGCGGGCGCAGGCGGGCGAGGGCGGCACCGAGGCCGCCGGAACCGGGCACGCCCGGCGCGCGCGGTTGTGCTTCGACCAGGGCTTGCAGCACCGGCAGAACGCCGGCTTCGCGGCCGCGCGGCGGAAAAATCCGGGGTTCGCCATCGCCCGTCGCGATCAGCGCGCCTAGACGATCGCCGCCCAGGGCCGCGACCCAGCCAAGCAAAGCCGCCGCGCGTACCAGGAGGGCGGACTTGAGTTGGCGCCGGCTGCCGAAATAGAGGCCGGGATGCAGGTCGACGACCAGCCAGACCGGGCGCTCGCGTTCCTCGCGAAACAGCTTGGTGTGCGGCCGCCCGCGCCGCGCCGTGACCCGCCAGTCGATGTTGCGGACATCGTCGCCGGGGGCGTAGAGGCGCACTTCCTCGAACTCCAGTCCACGCCCACGCGCGGCACTGCGGTGTGCCCCTTGCAGATTCGCCAGCACCGGCCGCCGCGCGCGCAGATTGAGGCCATGCGCGGCGCCACGCAGCGCCACCAGTTCGTCGAGATCAGGCAGGGTCATGGCCGACCGTGGAGCAAGCCACTCCCCCCTTTTTCAAAGGGGGGCTGGGGGGGGATTTCCGAGGCCGGCGTTCTGGCAAGCGTCGCCAAATCCTCCTCACTCCCCCTTTGAAAAAGGGGGAAGCCACCGCGCCACACGCGTTCACATTGAGCAACGGCCAGCACGAACAGCGCGTTCCCAGAGGGGGGGAGCCGTGCCCAACCCGCGAATGTGGCCATCACGGCGCCGGCACCTGGCGCAGCAGTTCTTCGACGCACTGCCGCGCGGTGACGCCGCGCGCCTGGGCGGTGTAGTCGAGCAGCAGGCGGTGGCGCAGGGCGTCCGGGGCGATGGCCTGGACATCCTCGGGACTGACGTAATCGCGCCCGTCGAGCCAGGCCAGGGCGCGGGCGCCGCGTTCCATGGCGATGGCGGCGCGCGGGCTGGCGCCCCAGCGCAGCCATTCGGCCAGTTTGCCGCTGTATTTGCCGGGATCGCGGGTGGCTTCCACCAGGGCGGCGATGTACTCGGCCAGGGAATCGGCCAGGGTCAGTTCGAGCACCTCGCGGCGCGCGGCGAACACCGTCTCCTGGGTCAGCGGCGTTGCCGGCGGCGGCAGTTCGCGCGCTTCCAGCGCCTCGCGCCGGGCCAGGTCCATGATGCGGCGGGTGGTGGCGCGGTCCGGGTAATCCACCAGGGTATGCAGCATGAAGCGGTCAAGCTGCGCTTCCGGCAGCGGGTAGGTGCCTTCGTGTTCGATCGGATTCTGCGTCGCCATCACCAGGAACAGGCGCGGCAGCGGATAAGTGGCGGCGCCGACGCTGATCTGACGTTCCCCCATCGCTTCCAGCAGCGCCGACTGCACTTTGGCCGGCGCGCGGTTGATCTCGTCGGCGAGGATCAGGTTATGGAACAGCGGGCCGCGTTGGAAGTGAAAACCGCCCTCCTCCGGCCGGTAAATCTCGGACCCGGTCAGGTCGGCCGGCAGCATGTCCGGGGTGAACTGCACGCGCTGGAAATCACCCTCCAGGCCATGCGCGAGCGCCTTGACCGCGCGCGTCTTGGCCAGGCCGGGCGGCCCCTCGACCAGCAGATGGCCATCCGCCAGCAAAGCCACCAGCAGCCGTTCCACCAGGGTTTCCTGGCCGAGAATCTGCTCTTCGAGATAAGCGCGCAGGCCGGCAAAAGCGGCCTGCGCCGGATGGGGGGAGGAAGAAGCGGGGGTATCCATGGGCGGCGGTGTTATCCAGTGTGCGCGGCAGGTTGATAGTGAAACGCGATGCCGAGGATAGTTCCCGTTCGGCGACTTGCGCGGCCGGGATATTAGCGAGGGCCGCGCCATATGCGCCGCCATTTTTGGTCATTCCGCGCTTCGGATGTTTGCTACCTGCGCGGCTTGCTAACGCCGCCCTAATTTTCACTCGCTATCTTCACCACCACGCGAATACCCGCGTGACTCGAAGGAGTGATCAGCATGAAACGCAAAATCTATCTGGCAACGCTTGCCATCCTTTCCGCCGCCGCCATCGGCAGCGCCTACGCGAGCAAGTCCACGGAGAACGACGCCCTGGCCATCATCGGCGCGAAGATCAACCTGTCGCAAGCCGTGACCGCCGCCGAACAGCATGTTGGCGGCAAGGCCACGCGCGCCGAGTACGAACGCCACAAAGGGCAGTGGGTGTTCGAAGTCGAAGTGGTCAAGGACAAACAGGTCATGGATGTGAAGGTCGACCCGATGAGCGGCAAAGTCCTCGCCGCCGTCGTAGACAAATCCGATCGCGATCATGACCGCGACCACGAGGATTGATCGTCTCGGCCATGTCGTCGCCGGAGTGGCGCCGACGCGCCGGAACGGCCCGGTGGATAACTTACTGGAGAGGTTCCCGATGAATGCCCTCACCCGCGCGGACGCGACGCGCATGCTGAACAAGGTTCCGGAAGTCACACTGTTCTTCTGGATCATCAAGATCATGGCCACCACAGTTGGCGAAACCGCCGCCGATTTTCTCAACTACAACCTGCATTTCGGCCTGACCGGCACCTCGACCCTCATGGCCGCCCTGCTGGCGGTGTTTCTGCTATTCCAGATGCGCGCCCGGCGCTACATCCCGTGGCTGTACTGGGTCGTGGTCGTCCTCATCAGCATCGTCGGCACCCTCATCACCGATAACCTGGTGGACAACTTTAACGTCCCACTGGAAACGACCACCCTGGCCTTCGGCCTGGCCTTGCTGGTGACCTTCATCGCCTGGTTCGCGAGCGAGAGAACGCTCTCCATCCACAGCATCGTCACGAGCAAACGCGAGTCGTTCTACTGGCTGGCCATCCTGTTCACCTTCGCACTGGGCACGGCGGCGGGCGACCTGGCGGCGGAAGGCCTGCAAATCGGCTATGCCAATTCGACCCTGATGTTCGCCGCGCTGATCGGCCTGGTCACCCTCGCCTATTACGGGTTCAGGGCCAATGCCGTGCTGGCGTTCTGGATGGCCTACATCCTGACCCGCCCACTGGGCGCATCATTCGGCGATCTCCTTTCGCAACCGCTGGTCAATGGCGGCTTCGGGCTGGGCACGGTGACGACGAGCATGGTTTTCCTCGCCGCCATCCTGAGCCTGGTGATTTATCTGACCGTCAGCCGGAAGGACTTGCGGGCACAACCGGCAAAGGAAACCATCTGAGGCAAGGTGAAAACGCCCCTGTAGCGCAGGCTTCCAGCCTGCTGTTTTACAGACGCAGGCAAGGATGCCTGCGCTACAAGGGCGATGCGACCGTTGAACGGTATTTTCGGGAGTGACGATGCGTATTTTGCTGGTTGAAGACGACCCGATGATCGGCGCGGCGGTTTCCGTCGCGCTCAAGGATGCGGCGTATGCCGTGGACTGGGTGAAGGATGGCGCCAGCGCCAGCCAGGTGCTCGAACAGGGCGAACACCAGGCCGTGCTGCTCGATCTCGGCCTGCCCAGGCGCGGCGGCCTGGAAGTGCTGCGCCGCCTGCGCCAGACGGGCAACGCGGTGCCGGTGCTCATCGTCACCGCCCGCGACGGCGTGGAGGAGCGCATCAAGGGGCTGGATTTCGGCGCCGACGATTACCTGGTGAAACCCTTCGACGTGAATGAACTACTTGCCCGCCTGCGCGCGATCATCCGTCGCCAGGGTGGGCAGGCCGCGCCGGTGCTCGGCAACGGCCGGGTGAGCCTTGACCCGGCCAGCCACGAAGCCCGCTGCGGCGATGTCGTGGCGCTGCTCAGCGCGCGCGAATTCGCCTTGTTGCAGGCCCTGCTGCTGCGCCCCGGCGCGATCCTCGCCCGCGCCGAACTGGAGGAACGCATCTATGGCTGGAATGAGGAAGTGGAAAGCAATGCCGTGGATTTTCTGATTCACGGCGTGCGCAAAAAACTCGGCGCGAGCGTCATCAAGAATGTGCGCGGCGCCGGCTGGATGGTGGAGAAAACGCCATGAATCGATCCCTGCAACGGCACCTCTCGCTCATGTTGGGGAGCGCCGTTCTACTTTGCGGGCTGGTGGCGGCGATCGCCTCCTTCGCGCTCGCGTATCTGGAAGCGAAGGAATTCCAGGACGACATGCTCAGGCAGATCGCCACCCTGGAGTCCGCGAACGGACCCAGCTTGCCGGCGGCGCCGCGCGGCGCCGCCGGAGAGGGTGAGATCAACGACCCGGAATCCCGCATCCAGATCCTCCATTTTCCCGGCGATGCCCGGCCCGCCTGGCTTCCCGACGATCTGCCGGCGGGCTTTCACACCTTGAACGCGGGTTCCGAACAAATGCGGGTATTCATCCGCGACACGCCACGACAGGGGCGCGGCGTGGTCGCCCAACCCACCGATGCGCGCGACGAAATCGCCATCAACAGCGCCCTGCGCACCCTGCTCCCCCTGCTGCTGTTGCTCCCGCTGCTGGCCTGGCTGGTCGTTCGTATCGTCCGCGGCGAACTGGCGCCGATCGCCCGCCTCTCGAAAAACCTCGACGCGCAACCGGCGGATCGCCCGCAAGCCATCGCCGACACGGGCCTGCCGGACGAGATCACGCCGTTCGTCCAGGCCATCAACCGTTTGCTGGAACGGGTGAACCACCTGATGGCGCAGCAAAGGCGTTTCATCGCCGACGCCGCCCATGAACTGCGTAGCCCGCTCACCGCGCTGTCGCTGCAAGCGCAGAACCTGAAACAAGCCGGTTCACTGGAAGCCGCGCGGGAAAGGGTGGCGCCGCTCCAGGAAGGCATCGAGCGCGCGCGCAAGTTGACCGAACAGTTGCTCAACCTGGCCAGAATTCAAACTGGAAGCCACGTGGAGACAGAGACCAACGTCTCCGCGCTGGCGCGTGAACTGATCGCGGAAAACCTGCCCTACGCCGAAAGCAAAGGCATTGATCTGGGACTGGAGGAAAACGCGCCCCTGACCCTGCGCGCCGCGCCGGATACGCTGAGGCTGATCCTCAAGAACGCGCTGGGAAATGCCTTGAAATACACACCGGAGGGCGGCGAAGTGACGCTGCGCCTGTTGTCCGATAACGCCGGCGCCGTCATCGAAGTCGTCGATAACGGCCCCGGAATCCCGGCCACGGAACGCGAACGGGTGTTCGACGCGTTCTACCGGCTCCCCAATAGCGGTGAAGGCAGCGGCCTCGGCCTGGCGATCACCCGGGAAGCGGCAACGCGCCTGGGCGGCGACGTCAGCCTGCATGAACGGCAAGACGGCAACGGCCTGGCCTTCCGCTACCGGCAAGGACGCCACCGCGAAACGGTTTAGCGCGCCGCGCCCCTGTAGCGCCGGCTTCCAGCCGGCTTCGTGGGGCTGTTAAGGCGCTTACCTCGCTAACTGGCGATGCGGTTGGCGCAGTGGTTCCCCCCTTTCTCAATGGGGGGCAGGGGGGATTTTTGAGACGGCTGCTCAGGCAAACGTCGCTAAATCCCTGATGAAGCCCCTGATGAAACCCCTATGCGATGGACTAAGCCGCCAAACGACGGCGGCCAAGTCACTGCTTATACCCTTCGGTACCTCAATCCCCCTTTGAAAAAGGGGGAAGCTGTCCCAACAAGACAACGATCGCGGGTTCGCGCAGCCGGCTTTTGCTATGCTGCCGCCCTTCCAGTGGCCGGCGCCTGGGCCGGCGGACCCAATTTTGGAGCGGCACAGATGGCGTCTTTGCAAGAGCAGTTTTTGAAGGCCGGCCTGGTGGACAAGAAAAAAGCCAAGCAGGCCAACCACGACAAGAGCAACCAGAAGAAGGATGAGCGCCGCAGCGGTACGCAAAGTGTCGATGAAGCGCGCCTGGCCGCGCTCGAAATGCAACGCAAGAACGCCGAACGAGCACGGGAACTCAATGCCCAGCGCGATGCGGCCGCCAAGCAAAAGGCGATCGAGGCGCAAATTGCCCAGATGGTGCGACAGAATCGCCAGAGCAAGGGCGCCGGAGACATCGCCTATAACTTCACTCGCGGCAACAAAATCGACCGAATCTATGTCTCGGCCGCCGTCCAGGCGCATTTGGTGGCCGGGCACCTGGTCATCGTCTGCCTGGGCGGCGCCACCGAATTGGTCCCCAAGGTGATCGCCGACAAAATCGCCGAGCGCGATGCCTCGCTCGTGGTTCGAGTGAACAAGACCAGCACCGAGATCGCCGCCGACGACCCCTATGCCGCCTACCAGATCCCGGACGACTTGATGTGGTAACGCGGGCGGTTTGCCTGGCGCTGATCGGACAATGCGGGAAATGGGCCGGATGCCAGTAAATCCGCTTCCAGTCCAGACAGGCTTCCATGCGCTGCTCCAGGGGTGGAAAACCACGTAGGGTGGGGAAGCCGGGACGTCGGGGGAAGATGGGTGGGTTGGACGCTTACGAATGAACAATCCTGGTTTATAGATGGACGAGCCAGCAAGACACCGGCGCCACATGGGCGGCGCGTATAATTCGCGCCTTTTTTGATTCTCTGGACCGCAACATGGAAGCCGAACGCGTCAATCTGATCGAATCCAACCTTGCCGACCTGGCGCGCCGCGCCGAAGAACTTCGGGGGTATCTTTGACTACCCTGGCAAGCATGATCGCCTGGCCGAAGTAGCCGGCCTGCTGGAAGACCCGACCGTCTGGGACGACGCCAAGCGCGCTCAGGAACTGGGCCGCGAGCGCAAGGCGCTGGAAGACGTCGTCCTCAACCTGGACAAGATCGGCCAGGGCCTGAGCGAACACCAGGAACTGTTCGAACTCGCCAGCGAGGAAGGAGACGACGACACCCTGGAAGCGGTGGAAGCCGATGTCGCCGAACTAGAAACGGCGGTCGCGGAACTGGAGTTCCGCCGCATGTTCTCCGGCGAAATGGATGCCGCCAGCTGCTTCATCGACATCCAGGCCGGCTCCGGTGGTACCGAGGCACAGGACTGGGCCGGCATGCTGGAGCGCATGTATATCCGCTACGGCGAGCGGCGCGGTTTCAAGGTGGAAGTGCTGGAAGAGTCCGAAGGTGAAGTGGCCGGCCTGAAATCCGCCACCCTGAAGTTCAGCGGCGACTATGCCTACGGCTATCTGCGCACCGAGACCGGCGTGCATCGTCTGGTGCGCAAGTCGCCGTTCGACTCCAACGCCCGCCGCCATACCTCTTTCTCCAGCATTTTTGTCTACCCGGAAGTGGACGACTCCATCGAGATCGACATCAACCCGGCCGATCTGCGAGTCGACACCTACCGCGCCTCCGGCGCCGGCGGCCAGCACATCAACAAGACCGACTCGGCGGTGCGTATCACCCACCTGCCCACCAACATCGTGGTGCAGTGCCAGAACGACCGTTCCCAACACAAGAACCGCGCCGAGGCGATGGCCATGCTGAAGTCGCGCCTCTACGAATTCGAGTTGCGCAAACGCCAGGCGGAACAGCAGAAGCTGGAAGACTCCAAGACCGACATCGGCTGGGGCCACCAGATTCGTTCCTACGTGCTGGACCAGTCGCGCATCAAGGATCTGCGCACCAACTACGAGGTCGGCAATACCCAGGGCGTGCTCGACGGCGACCTCGACCCCTTCATCCAGGCGAGTTTGAAGCAGGGGGTTTGAGCGGCAGAGGACGCCCGCTTGCGGGTCTCCTACGGAGTCGGCAGCAGATAAATCTCGATCAGCACCCGTTTCCACGGGTCGCGCGATTTCTGTAGATGCAGAATGCGGGCCTCCACGGGGGTGCCGCGATCCATCAAACGGGCCAGATCGACGTTGTCGGCGCGCGGGGCGTAACCGATCTGCGTGCCGTGCCATTCCACCCGCACGGCCTTTGCGTCATAGGGGTTGTCGGGCTCGCGCCGTAACGTCAGATGATCGCCCACGTTCATCAGGGCGAACAGCGCCGCCCCGGCGTGATATTGAAAACCGGCCAGGGGCGAGACCTGGAGGATTTCGCGCTGTTCGACTTCGGCGGCCCGGGCCAGCGCAGCGGACAGCATCAACAGTGTCAGCAGCCTACGCAAAACAGTCATCCCGGATTAGTACAGCGCTATTCTTCACTTACTTTGCACAGCTCAGAACTGCGCTAAGCACTTGTCTTTATTGGCGGAGGCGGTGAGATTCGAACTCACGAAAGGTTTCCCTTTGCTGGTTTTCAAGACCAGTGCAATCGACCACTCTGCCACACCTCCAACGCACTACCTACAACAAGTCTCAAGACCGGTGCCTTAAACCACTCGGCCGCGCTTCCGTATTGGTGCCGGCACCCGGATTCGAACTGGGGACCTACCGCTTACAAGGCGGTTGCTCTACCAACTGAGCTATGCCGGCAATGGCGAAATTATAACGATCAGGGCTTTTGGCCCCAGGTGGGAAAAAGCTATTTGACCACGCGCAATTGGGGGCGTCCGCGCGGAGGCTTGGGGGGCTCGTCGCCACCCGAGGTGTCATCAGCCTCCTTCAAAGTAGCCTCCGCCAATGTTACCTGCTCGCCGGCGTCCATCCCGGCCTCACTGATAAAGCTCATCCCTTCGCCGGTTTCACGCGCGTAGATGGCCAGAGCATTGGCCACCGGCACTTCGATCGCGTGTGAAACCCCGCCGAAACGGGCCGAGAAGGTGACCCACTCATTGTCCATATTCAGGTTGCGCACCGCGCTGGGACCGAGGTTGAGGACGATCTGCCCGTCCTTGACGAAACCCTGGGGTACCCGCGTGCGATGATCCACGCGCACCGTCATATAAGGCGTCAGCCCGCTATCCACGCACCACTCGTAGAGGGCGCGAAGAAAATAGGGCTGTTGTGATAGCGGAGGTGAACCCGGCGGAGGGTTAATCGGAGCGACCACGCTATTGGGACTACTTGCGCATGGCCTTTTCCACCGGCGTCAGCGCTTCGATGAAGGCTGGGCGGGAGAACAGGCGTTCCGCGTATTTCAGGATGGGCAGGCCCTGCTTGGGCAATTGAATGCCGTAATGCTCCAGACGCCACAACAAGGGCGCGATCGCCACATCCAGCATGGAGTAGTCCTCGCCCAGGATGTGTTTCTGCTTGGCGAAGATGGGCGCGATCTGGGTGAGGTTGTCACGCACGATGCCACGCGCCTTCTCGGCCGCCTTGGTAGTTCCGTGTTCAAGATCGCTGATGTGCGAAAACAGATCGTGCTCGAAGTTGTACAGGAACAGACGCGCGCGAGCGCGCATCACGGGGTCGGCCGGCATCAGTTGCGGATGCGGAAAACGCTCGTCGATGTACTCATTGATGATGTTGGACTCATACAGCGTCAGATCACGTTCCACCAGAATGGGGACTCTGCTGTAGGGGTTCATGACAGCGATTTCTTCTGGCTTGTCATGCAAGTCCACATCGCGAATTTCAAAATCCATGCCTTTCTCGTACAAAACGATGCGGCATCGATGGCTGAACGGGCACGCGGTACCCGAATAAAGAATCATCATGAACGATCACTCCCCGCTTAATGCAGGCCTTTCCAGTAGTCTTTCTTCAGGTAGAAGGCGATGATGAAAAACACGCCCAGGAACAGCAACACGAAGATGCCGGTAGTCATGCGCGCGCCCTTGGCGGGTTCACCCATCCAGTCCAGGTAGTTGACCAGATCACCCACCAATGCGTCGTACTCGGCCAGAGTCAGCTTGCCGGGTTTGATCAACTCGAAATGCTCGATGGCTTGGTGCGTCTTGCCATCCTCGCCTTGCATGGTGTGATAGACCGGCGCCATCTGGCCTTGCAGTTCATGCAGGACATGCGGCATGCCGACCTTGTCGAATACCGTGTTGTTCCAGCCGGTGGGGCGGGTGTCGTCACGGTAGAAACCACGCAGGTAGGTGTAGACCCAATCCGCGCCACGAGAGCGAGTGATGACGGACAGGTCGGGAGGCGGGGCGCCGAACCAGGCCTTGGCATCGGCGGTACGCATGGCCACATGCATGAGCTCACCCGGCTTGTCGGCGGCGTAGAGCAGGTTGTCCTTGATTTGTGCCTCGGAAAGGCCGATGTCCTGCATGCGGTTGTAACGCATGTAACCGGCGCTATGGCAACTCAGGCAGTAGTTCACGAACACACGGGCACCGCGCTGGAGCGATTCATGATCGTTCAGGTTGACCGGGGCATGATCCAGATGGACGGCGGACTCGGAAGCAAACGCGGCCGTCGGCAGGGCCAGGAGCAAGAAGAGCAGCTTTTTCATTGGGTCACCCTTTCCGGAACCGGCTTGGTCGAATCATTCTTGGTGTACCAGGGCATGAGCAGGAAGAACGCGAAGTACACCGCCGACAATATGCGCGCGATCACGGTGTACACAGGCGTTGAGGGCAGGATACCGAGGACGCCCAAGCCGACGAAAGCGATCACGAACAGGGTCAGGGCGATCTTGAATTTCGGGCCGCGATAGCGAATCGACTTGACCGGGGACTTATCCAGCCAGGGCAGCACAAAGAAGATCAACACGGCCAGACCCATCGCCGCCACACCGGGGAACTGCGACCCGAACATCGGCGGAATGGCGCGCAGGATCGCGTAGTAGGGCGTGAAGTACCAGACCGGCGCGATATGCGGCGGAGTCTTCAACGAATCGGCCGGGATGAAGTTGTTGGCTTCCAGGAAGTAGCCACCCATTTCCGGCGAAAAGAAGACGATGGCGGCAAACACGATCAGGAAGACCACCACGCCCAGGATGTCCTTCACCGTGTAATACGGATGGAAGGGGATGCCGTCGAGGGGATGGCCATCTTCACCTTTCAGTTTCTTGATCTCGACGCCATCGGGGTTGTTGGAGCCGACTTCGTGCAGCGCCACCAGATGGGCAACGACCAAGCCCAGCAATACCATGGGCAGAGCAATGACATGGAAGGCGAAGAAACGGTTCAGGGTGGCATCACCGATCACATAGTCGCCCCGAATCCATTCGGATAGCGCGCCACCGATGAAAGGCACGGCCGCGAACAGGTTGATGATGACCTGGGCACCCCAATAAGACATCTGACCCCAGGGCAACAAATAGCCCATGAAGGCTTCGCCCATCAGCACGAGATAGATGATCACGCCGAACAGCCAGATCAGTTCGCGCGGCTGGCGGTAGGAACCGTAGATCAGGCCGCGGAACATATGCAGATACACCACCACGAAGAACATGGAAGCGCCGGTAGAGTGGATGTAGCGGATCAGCCAGCCGAAATCCACGTCGCGCATGATGTACTCGACGGAGGCGAAGGCGAGCTGCGCATCCGGCTTGTAATGCATGGTCAGAAAGATGCCGGAGACGATCTGGATCACCAGTACCAGCATCGCCAGGGAGCCGAAGAAGTACCAAAAGTTGAAGTTCTTCGGCGCGTAATACTCGGACAGATGCGCCTTGTAGCTGGAGGTGAGCGGGAAACGCTCATCCACCCAATTAAGCAGTTTTTCCATTGTTCAAGTCCCTTTATGCAATCAGGCGGCCGCGCCCTGATCCACACCGATCAGCACTTTGGTGTCGGACAGGTATTTGTGCGGCGGGATGACCAGGTTGGTCGGCGCGGGCGAACCGTTGAACACGCGCGCGGCCAGATCGAAACGCGAACCGTGGCAGGGGCAGAACCAGCCGCCGGGCCAATCGGCGCCCAGATCGGCGGGGCCGACTTCCTTGCGGAAGGTCGGCGAGCAGCCCAGGTGGGTACAAATACCCACGACCACCAGATAATCCGGCTTGATGGAACGATGCGGGTTCATGCAGTACTCGGGCTGCTGGGAAGTGACTTCCGACTTGGGATCGGTCAACTTGCCGTCATGCTTGGCCATCAGATCCAGCATTTCCGGGGTGCGGTTGACCACCCAAACCGGTTTGCCGCGCCATTCCACGGCCAGGAGCATGCCTGGTTCGATCTTGCTGATATCCACTTCCACCGGCGCACCAGCGGCTTTCGCGCGCGCGCTCGGCATCATGCTCATGACAAAGGGCGTCGCGACGCCCAATGCAGCCGCACCGCCGGCCGCCGAAGCCATGGTCACCAGAAAGCGGCGTTTGGAAGTATCAACGCTCTTGTCGCTCATAACGTCTGTCCTGCCTGAGGGATGAAATTTTCGCCGGCTGCGCACACGATTTCGGATATTCAGGTCGAGTAAACAACTTGCCGGCCCAACAAACGGCGCATTCTACAGATAAATTGATAGCTAATTAAAGCCCTAGTCTTTGTCCACATCGAATGAAGCAGAAGGAATACTCGGCTTTCTCAAGAAGAATGCGCTTGGCGCGCGGCGCTTGGCGCCAAGACTGATCATCAAGCGCGCTCGATTGCCATGATTGAAACCGGCCTTGCCATTTTTTTGGGCCAGATACACACAGCTAGCGACATCGATGGCCCCGGTTCCTGATCTCGATACGCGACCTGACTTGCTGCGGCATGGAACAAGCGGTGTCAACCCACCACAACAGGCATTTATCGGCCGCCCAACTCCATGCTTCTGACCGAGAACCCCGTGACAGGCTGCTAGAATCGCCGCGCTTTTTCCGGAAAAGAGACCATGTTCCCTACCCCTTTCGACGAGCGCCTGGCCGTAGTCGTCCCCGTCAAGAACGAAGCCGACAACATCGAACCCCTGGTTCGCGAGATCGTGGCGGCGACCACTTCCCTGGCGGATTTCGAGATTGTCTACGTCGATGACGGCAGCACCGACAACACACTGGCGGAACTCAAACGCCTGGCCCAGGAAATTCCCCAGTTGAAAATCGTCCGGCACCGCGCCAGTTGTGGCCAGAGCACGGCCATTACCAGTGGTGTCCTGGCCGCGCGCTTTCCCTGGATTGCCACGCTCGATGGTGATGGCCAGAACGATCCCGGCGACATCCCGGCGCTCTTGGCGCGTCTGCGCGCCGCCAAGCCGGGCGATAACCTGCAAATGCTGGCCGGCTGGCGGGCCAACCGGCGCGACACCTGGTTCCGCCGCTTCTCCTCGAAAGTCGCCAACCGAGTCCGCTCCGGTTTACTCAAGGACGCCACCCCGGATACCGGCTGCGGCCTCAAGGTGTTCAGCCGGGATACCTTCCTGCGACTGCCCTATTTCGACCACATGCACCGTTTTCTGCCCGCCCTGGTTCAACGCCACGGCGGCCAGGTGGTATCCGTGGTGGTCAACCACCGTCCGCGTGAACGGGGCATTTCAAAATACGGACTGAACAACCGTCTCTGGGTAGGCATCGTCGATCTGTTCGGGCTGATGTGGCTGATTCGCCGCGCCAAGCTACCCGTCATCATCGAATCCTGAACACGCCATGGAGTTGCGTGTCCTCCTGAAGGGGTTGTTCCTGATCGCCAGCCTTGTGGCACTGGGCTTCCTGGCGGACTCCTTCAAACTGGGCGACATGCTCACGGAGCACTGGGTCGACGCCGAGATACGCGGCAAAGGCTGGACCGGCAGCCTGCTTTTCCTGGGCATGGGCGCGCTCGCCACCGGCCTGGGATTCCCCCGCCAGGTGATCGCCTTTCTCGGTGGCTATGCCTTTGGTTTCGTGGCCGGCACCGGGCTGAGTCTGCTGGCCACCGTGCTCGGCTGTATCGCGGCCTTCATCTATGCGCGCTGGATGGGCCGCGGCCTCATCCAGCACCGTTTTCCCGGCCGAATTCGCAAGTTGGATGAGTTCTTGCGTGGGCATCCGTTCAGCATGTCGTTGGTCATTCGCCTCCTGCCGATCGGGAGCAACGTGGTCACCAACCTGCTGGCCGGGGTTTCGAGCGTGCGCGGGATGCCGTTCTTCACCGGTTCGGCGCTCGGCTATGTGCCGCAGAATCTGGTTTTCGCCCTGGCCGGTAGCGGCGTGAATTTCGACCCTTCCGTGCGGCTGACCCTGGCCACAGCCCTATTCGTCATTTCCAGCCTGATCGGCATCTGGTTGTATCGACGGCGCCACCTCGGAGAGACCCTGGTTGACGATTCGGATCAGCCCGCGATCAAAGAATCTGTGCACGAGGGGAAAAGGTGATTTCCAGACTTTGGCAACGCGACCCTTTGCTATGGGCTTTCTGGCTGACGCTGCTGGCAATCGCGGCCTTCGCCAGCCGCAGCTACATCCCCATCGATGAAACCCGTTATCTCTCGGTGGCCTGGGAAATGTGGCTGCGCGGTGATTTCCTGGTGCCGTTCAAAAACGGCGAGCCTTACAGCCACAAACCGCCCCTGCTGTTCTGGTTGATGCACGCCGGCTGGCTGATCACCGGTGTCAACGAATGGTGGCCGCGCCTCATTTCCCCTCTGCTCACGCTAGCCACGCTGTTCATGGTGCGCCGCATTGCCACGTTGCTCTGGCCGAATCTCCCGCAAGTGGCGCGACTATCTCCCTGGATACTGCTGAGCAGCTTTCTTTGGACCCTATATAGCCAGGGCATCATGTTCGATCTGCTGCTGGCGGTCTGGGTCGTGCTCGGTATCCTCGCGCTAGTGCTCGCCAGCCGGGGACAACGCCTGGCCTGGGGTCTGTTTGCCGTCGCGCTCGGCTTGGGCGTGCTGGCCAAGGGGCCGGCGGTGCTGCCGCATCTGTTGCCGCCCGCCCTGCTCGCGCCCTGGTGGCTCGGGCGCGGCGGTGGCAACTGGAAGCAATGGTACGGCCGCTTGTTTCTGGCGGTTCTGGCCGGAACCGCGCTGGCTCTGTTATGGGCCATTCCGGCCGGTCTCTCCGGCGGCGAGGCATACCGCAACGCCATCTTCTGGGGCCAGACCGCCAACCGCATGGTGCAATCGTTCGCCCACAACCGCCCGTTCTGGTGGTATCTGCCTCTGCTGCCGCTTCTGCTTTACCCCTGGCTCCTGTGGCCGACGTTGTGGCGCCGCGTGGCGGGGATCAACCTTGAAATGGACGCGGGACAGCGCTTGATGCTGGCCTGGATGCTGCCCTCGTTTCTCGCTTTTTCCCTGGTGAGCGGCAAGCAAGTGCACTACCTGTTGCCGGAATTCCCCGCCTTCGCCTTGCTGGCGGGGCGCCTGCTGGCCAATGACCGCAATAGTTCACGGCCCTGGTTGCCGGCGCTGGCACTGGCCGCGGTTGGAATCCTGATGCTGTTGCTTCCCTACCTGAAATTGCCGGAAAACAGCAAGGCGTTGGCCCAGGTTCCGGCATGGGGCGGCTGTGCGTTTCTCGCGCTCTCCGCCTGGCTGGCGCTCCAGCGCGGCACGCCGGAGCGAATCACCGCGCGGCTGGCTACCACCTCATTGATGGCGATGATGCTGGTATATCTGTTATTGATTCGCCCCCTGTCACCGGCCTACGATGTGCGCCCGATCAGCCGCGTCATCGCCGTTCTGCAAACCCAAGGACGCCCGATCGCCAACGTCGGCGAGTACCACGCCCAGTTCCAGTTTGCCGGCCGCCTGCGCCAACCATTGCGGGAACTGCGTCAAGGGCAGGAATCCAGCGACTGGCTGAAGGCTAATCCTGACGGCGTGGTCGTACTGTATTTCCCCATGAAAACCGATTTAACTGCCTACCACCCCTTGTTTACACAGGCCTACCGGGGCGAGACAGCGGCCCTGTTCAATGCCGGTGAGGCGCTTGCCCTGCTCGCGCTATCCGTGCAACCGGAGTAAATACGTCACGCAGCCTTGGACCCACCAAGTTTTTTAGTCAGCACAATCAAAAAACAGACAGCCATGAACACGACCCGAATGAAACCACTGCGCAGCAGCCAGCCCACCGCCGAATTGTTCCAGCTTCCCCCGCTGGGCATGGACTCGGAAGCGCTGGCCCTCGATATCCGCCGCAATTTCGGTACTTTTCTGGGTCGCGACAAGCACTGCCGTTCCACCCATTACCCTTACCAGGCGCTGGCCCTGGCGATGCGCGACCGGCTCATGGAGCGTTGGAAGAACACCCGTTACGCCTATGAGGAAAAGGACGCGAGGCACGCCTATTACCTGTCCCTGGAATTCCTGATGGGGCGCACCCTCAACAACGCGATACTCAACCTCGGTGTCGATGACGCCATGACCCCCGCGCTGAGCCGCCTGGGCCTGGATCTGGAAGAACTGATCGATGTGGAAAACGACGCCGGCCTTGGCAATGGTGGCCTCGGTCGCCTGGCGGCCTGCTTCCTGGACAGTTGCGCCAGCTTGCAATTGCCGGTGATGGGTTACGGCATCCGCTACGAGTACGGCATGTTCCGCCAGCATGTAGAGAACTGCCGCCAGGTGGAAGAGCCCGACCACTGGCTGCGCGATGGCAACCCCTGGGAACTGGAGCGCCCGGAAAATACCCGGCGCATCCAGTATTACGGCCGTACCGAGGTCTACCAAGATGCCGAAGGTCGCCGCCATACGCGCTGGGTGGACAGCCACGACGTGCTCGCGGTGCCGTTCGACACGCCGATCCCCGGTTACAAAAACGACACCGTCAACGTATTGCGCCTGTGGAGCGCGGCGGCCACCGATGAATTCGACCTGGGCGAATTCAATGCCGGCTCCTACACCGAATCGGTGGCGTCCAAGAACGCCGCCGAGAACATCACCATGGTGCTCTACCCCAACGACGCCAGCGAGAACGGCAAGGAACTGCGCCTGAAACAGCAGTATTTCCTCGCCTCGGCCAGCCTGCAGGATGTGCTGGTGCGCTGGAAACAGCACCACGGCCACGACTTCACCGAGTTCGCCGCGAAAAACTGCTTCCAGTTGAACGACACCCACCCGAGCTGCGCGGTGCCGGAACTGATGCGCCTTCTAATGGACAAACACGGCATGGAGTGGGACGCGGCCTGGGCCATCACCAGCCGCACCATGGCCTATACCAACCACACTCTGCTGCCGGAAGCGCTGGAGAAATGGTCGGTCCGCCTGTTCGGGCAGCTCCTGCCACGCCTGCTGGAAATCATCCACGAGATCAACGCCCGCTTCCTCAAGACCGTCGCGCGCCGCTGGCCGGGCGACAGCGCGCGTCAGTCGCGCATGTCCCTGATTGAGGAAGGCTCCGATCCGCAGGTGCGCATGGCCTATCTGGCCATCGTCGGCAGTTACTCGGTGAACGGAGTGGCCGCGCTGCACTCGGAATTGCTACAGCAAGGCCTGTTCCGCGACTTCTTCGAGCTCTGGCCACAAAAATTCAACAACAAGACCAACGGCGTCACCCAGCGCCGCTGGATGGCTTCCGCCAATCCCGAGATGGCGAAACTCATCACGGCGAATATCGGCGACGCCTGGATTCGCCAGCTCGACACCCTGCGCGAATTGGTTCCCCTCGCGGAAAAACCCGAGTTCCGCGCCCAATGGCAAGCGGTAAAGCATGCCAACAAGGTGCGTCTGGCGGCACTGGTGCGGCACGATTGCAATGTGGATTTCGACCCGGACGCCCTGTTCGATGTGCAAGTCAAGCGCATCCACGAATACAAGCGCCAGTTGCTCAACATCCTCCATGTCATCCATCTCTATGCCCGCCTGAAAGCGGGCGAAGACAGCGACTGGACGCCACGTTGCGTGCTGATCGGCGGCAAGGCCGCGCCCGGCTACTTCATCGCCAAGCGCATCATCACCCTGATCTGCCAAGTGGCCGAGATGATCAACGACGACGAACAAGTCGGTGGTCGCCTCAAGGTCGCCTTCCTGCCCAACTACCGGGTCTCGGCAATGGAAATCATCGCCCCCGGCACCGATCTGTCCGAGCAGATTTCCACCGCCGGCAAGGAAGCCTCCGGTACCGGCAACATGAAATTCATGATGAACGGCGCGGCCACCATCGGCACTCTGGACGGCGCCAATATCGAGATTCGTGAGGAAGTCGGCGACGAAAATTTCTTCCTGTTCGGCCTCACCGCCGAGGAAGTGGAAGTCACCCGGGCGCATTACGACCCCAATGCGCTGATCGAAGGCGATCCCGACCTGAAGCGAGTGATGAATCTATTGGAATCTGGCCACTTCAACCAGTTCGAAGCCGGTCTGTTCGACCCCATCATCCACGCGATCAGGAACCCGCACGACCCCTGGCTGGTGGCGGCGGACTTCCGTTCCTTCGTCGATGCACAGGCGCTCGCGGCCGCGGCCTACCGTGACCGTGAACGCTGGACCCGCATGAGCATCCTCAACACGGCGAACAGTGGCAAATTCTCCACCGACCGCACCATGCGGGAATACAACGCGGATATCTGGAAACTGACCCCGGTCGCGCCGGTAAGCCCGACGAGCGCGTAGTGTTTGCGTTGATTTCCCTCGCCCCGCCATGCTGTAGGGTGCGGTGAGGTACGAACCGCACCCATGTGGGCGATGCGGTTCGCTGCGCTCACCACATCCTACGACTCCCGCTCTTTGAGGGAGAGGGAGATCAACCTACCAGTTGGTTTCGCGCTCCGCCGTCGCGGAAATCTTGTGGATGGACAGGTCGGCGCCGTTGAACTCTTCCTCGGCGTCGAGCCGGATGCCGACCGCGAGCTTCAACAGACCATAAACCAGCGCGCCACCGCCCAGTGCGATTGCGATGCCAGTCAAGGTACCGACCAGTTGCGCGGCGAAAGTCACGCCACCGACCCCCCCCAGACTTTCCAGGCCGAAGATGCCGGCGGCGATACCGCCCCAGGCGCCGCAAAGGCCATGTAGCGGCCAGACGCCGAGTACGTCATCGATCTTCCATTTGTTCTGGGTGATGGTAAACATGAACACGAACAGCGCGCCGGCGATGGCGCCAGTGAGCAGCGCGCCGACCGGATGCATCAGGTCGGAGCCGGCACAAACCGCGACCAGACCGGCGAGCGGACCGTTGTGGATGAAGCCGGGGTCGTTCTTACCGATGAACAGCGCGGCTAGCGTTCCGCCCACCATCGCCATCAGCGAGTTCACCGCCACCAGGCCGGAAACCGCATCCAGGGTTTGCGCGGACATCACGTTGAAGCCGAACCAGCCCACCGTCAGTATCCATGCGCCCAGGGCCAGAAACGGAATACTGGAAGGCGGGTGCGCGGATATGGCGCCATCGTGGCGATAGCGGCCGCGGCGGGCGCCGAGCAGCAGCACCGCCGGCAGAGCAATCCAGCCACCGACGGCGTGCACCACCACGGAACCGGCGAAGTCGTGGAACTTGGCGCCGAAACTGGCGTTGACCCAGTCCTGGAAGCCGAAGTTGTTGTTCCAGGCCATACCCTCGAAGAAGGGGTAAACGAAGCCGACCAACAGGAAAGTGGCGGCCAGTTGCGGATTGAATCTGGCGCGTTCGGCGATGCCGCCGGAAACAATGGCGGGAATGGCCGCGGCGAAGGTGAGCAGGAAGAAGAACTTCACCAGCTCATAGCCGTTCTTCTGTACCAGATGCCCGGCGCCGCTCATGAAATCGGCACCGTAGGCAATGCCGTAACCGATGAAGAAATAGGCGATGGTGGACACCGAGAAGTCGGTGAGAATTTTCACCAGGGCATTGACCTGATTTTTTTTGCGAACCGTTCCCAGTTCCAGAAAGGCGAAGCCGGCGTGCATGGCCAGGACCATGATGGCCCCCAGCAGTATGAACAGAACGTCCGCGCCCGATTTCATTGCATCCATAGTTGTCTCCTAAAAACGGGGGAACCGTAAGCAAGAGTTATGCCTTTATTTAGGGCGCCACGCACCCATATGTCGCAAGGCAGCAAAGTCCACCCAAACAAAAACACAACACATTGAAATAGAACAATAAATATCAAAAAAACCAGGGCACTCACCGCCCCCATGACCAGAAATTCCTGGTGCGCAAACCCTTCTCCTGGGAAGCAAAACGCCCCGTATAGGGGCGTTTTGCTTCCTTTATGCACCATCACGGAACATCAAGGTTCTTTCTTCTGCTCTTCCTCGATAAGGTCGAACTCCTTGTCCATGTCTTCGATGGACATGGGCTGGTAGTTTTCCTTCGCCTCCGGCGTCTCCGAGCCCTTCACCTTGCCACGTATCATCCAGGCGGCGACCAGCACCCCAAGCTCATAGAGCAACCACAAGGGCACGGCCAACATGATCTGAGACACCACATCGGGCGGCGTGAAGACGGCACCGATCACGAAAGCACCGACAATCACGTAAGGCCGGGCTTCCTTGAACTGCTGAATCTCGACCATGCCGGTATAGGCCAGCGCGATCACCACAATGGGCACCTCGAAGGTGATGCCGAAAGCCATGAACATGGTGATGACGAAATCCAGGTACTTGTTGATATCGGTCATCACCGCCACGCCCACCGGAGCGATACCGATAATGAAACCGAACACCACGGGGAACACCAGGAAGTAGGCAAACGACATGCCGCAGGCGAACAGCAGGCAACTAGCCACCACCATGGGCACGATGAACTTCTTTTCGTGTGAATACAGGCCGGGCGCAATGAAGGCCCAGACCTGATAAAGGATGTAAGGAAGCGTGCCGAGGAAGGCGGTCATCATCGCCACCTTGATCGGCACGAAGAAAGGCGTGACCACTTCCGTGGCGATCATCTGGCCGCCCTTGGGCAACTTGGCCAGCATCGGCTGCGCCAGGATCGTGTAGAGATCGTTGGCGAAGGGAAACAGGCAGACAAACAGGACTATCCACGCAATCGCCGACCGCAGCAGGCGATCGCGCAATTCGATCAAATGGGAGATAAAGGTTTCCGTGCCATCCATGCGATTTCTCAAGCGGCCTTGTCGTCGGTTTTGCTCTCGGCGGCAACCTTGCCGTCAGCGGATAGGGGAGGCGCGGCTTCGGCGGTAACGGTCGCTGGCTTCGACTCGGCTTCAGTAACCTTATCGGCGAGCGCAGCCGGTTCCTCGGGCAATGCCGCCGCGACGGCCTTGGCGCTGTCTTCTTCCTTGATCTTGTCCCATTCCTTCATGGTCAGACCGCCATCGGTGGTGCTCATGGCCTGCATGACCTTGTTGATCTGGCTGGCCTCCTGTTCCACCGTCTCCTCGGCCACCCTCGCACCGTTTTTGGCCATGATTTCGTATTTCTGCGCGGTGTCCTTCATTTCCTGCTGCATCTTGCGCAGCTCATCCAGTTTGATATCGCGGTCGATGTCCTGCTTGACCTGCGACACATAACGGTTGAGCTTCCCCAGCCACTGACCAGCGGTACGCGCCACCTTGGGCAGACGCTCGGGACCGATCACCACCAGGGCAATGACGCCGATGATCAGAAGTTCGGAAAAAGCAATGTCAAACATGATTGGAATCCGTAGGAGCGGGCTTGCCCGCGATTAACTCACGCCAGACGCCTGCGCGGTGTCCGGCTCATCGCAAGTGTGCTCCTACTCAGCTCTGCTGCTTGTCCTTCACCTCACCCTCGATGGTTGTGCCGTGGGTTTCGCCCTCGCGAGGCAATTCGGTGGACTTGTTCTTCTCTTCACCCATGGCTTCCTTGAAGCTCTTCACCGCGCCGCCCAGATCGCCACCAATGTTGCGCAGTTTCTTGGTGCCAAAGACCACCAGAACGATGACCAGAACGATCAACCAGTGCCAAATGCTGAATGAACCCATTTTCTATCTCCTGTGCTGACTGAATAAGGTGGTGTCGGCGGTATGCCGTCACCACATATTGGACTACATCGGGCGCATTCCGTTGCCGCCGATGACATGAACATGCAGGTGAAACACTTCCTGGCCGCCACCGCGACCGGTGTTGATGATCGTGCGAAAGCCATCATCGAGCCCCTGCTCCCGCGCCAGGTCCGGCGCCAGCAGCAGGATACGGCCCAAAAGCATTTCATGGCGCGCGTGCGCGTCGGCCAGCGAAGCGATGTGCTCCTTGGGGATGATCATGAAATGCACCGGCGCGATCGGGTGAATATCGTGAAACACCAGAACATCGCTGTCCTCGTAAATCTTCTTGCAGGGAATCTCGCCCGCCACGATTTTGCAGAAAATACAGCTCTCGCTCATGCGGCTTCCTTGCCGGATTGGCCGCGGCTTGCCTTTTCCACCAGCCCCGACAGCCCCTCGCGCCGAGCCAACTCATTCAGGATTTCATCCGGATGGATGCCCTGTTGCGCTAACAGGATCAGCGAATGAAACCAGAGGTCGGCGGTTTCATAGATGATTTTTTCCCGAACCCCATCCTTGGCCGCCATGATGGTTTCCGCCGCCTCTTCCGCCACCTTCTTCAGGATGGCGTCGAGTCCTTTGGCGTAGAGCTTGGCCACATAGGAAGACCGCGGATCGGCTGTCTTGCGGCCTTCCAGGGTTTCCGCGAGGCGATCAAGGATTTCCGAACTCATTTCTTGTAAATCTCGTGCGGGTCTTTCAACACAGGATCGACCGCTTGCCATTTGCCATCCTCCAGTTTCTGGAAGAAACAACTACGGCGACCGGTGTGGCAGGCGATGCCGCCAGACTGCTCGATCTTGAGCAGCACCACATCCTCATCGCAATCCAGGCGGATTTCACTGACCTTCTGGGTGTGCCCCGACTCCTCGCCCTTGTGCCAGAGCTTCTTGCGTGAGCGCGACCAGTACACCGCCTCGCCAAGTTCCACGGTTTGCTTGAGCGCTTCCCGATTCATCCAGGCCACCATCAAGACATCGCCACTCGCGGCATCCTGGGCGATGGCCGGCACCAGCCCTTCCGCGGACCAGTTGACCTTGTTCAACCACGTTTCACCACTCACAAACGCACCTCGATTCCCTGTTCCCGCATATGTTTTTTCGCTTGTTCCACCGTGTATTCACTGAAGTGGAAGATGCTCGCGGCCAGCACGGCATCGGCGCCGCCTAGTTTCACGCCATCGGCCAGGTGTTGCAGATTACCGACGCCGCCACTGGCGATGACGGGGATATTGACCGCGTCGGATATGGCCCGCGTCAGGTTAAGGTCGAAGCCAATCTTGGCGCCGTCACGATCCATGCTGGTTAGCAATATCTCGCCCGCGCCCAGGCTCTGCATGATCTTCGCCCATTCCACGGCATCCAGTCCGGTGGGCTTGCGGCCGCCGTGGGTGAAAATCTCCCATTTCGGCGCCGCGCCCCACACCGTCTGCTTGGCGTCGATCGCCACCACGATGCACTGCGAACCAAAACGGTCGGAACACGCTTTCACCAGTTGCGGGTCGAACACGGCGGCGGTGTTGATGGAAACCTTGTCCGCGCCGGCGTGCAGCAGGCGTCGCACATCTTCCACCGCGCGCACCCCGCCACCCACGGTCAACGGGATGAACACCTGAGCGGCAACCGCCTCGATGATGTGCAAAATCAGATCACGGTTGTCGGAGGTGGCGGTGATATCGAGGAAAGTCAGTTCGTCGGCGCCCTGCTCGTCATATCGGCGAGCGATCTCGACCGGATCGCCGGCATCGCGCAGATTGACGAAATTGACTCCCTTCACCACGCGACCGGCGGTCACGTCGAGACAGGGAATGATGCGTTTAGCTAAGCCCATGCCTGGCTCTCTAGAAACGCGCCGGGCCGCCCCAAGCGTTTCTCGCCCCTTGAGGGGAGAACCGAGCGCGGCAAAGGTTTTCGGGGTGGGATCATTTCACGCCGCACAACGTATCAGCCAGCGCCTGCGCCGCTGTGAAATCAAGGGTGCCCTCGTAGATGGCGCGGCCGGTGATGGCGCCCATGATGCCTTCCTGGGCCACCGCGCAAAGATTACGCACGTCATCGAGATTGGTAACACCGCCGCTGGCGATAACGGGAATGCTCAGCGCCTGCGCCAGGCGCACGGTGGCTTCGATATTGACGCCGGAGAGCATGCCGTCACGGCCGATGTCGGTGTAGACCACCGACTCCACGCCGTAGTCCTCGAAGCGCTTGGCCAGATCCACCACGTCATGGCCGGTGACTTTCGACCAGCCTTCCACCGCGACTTTGCCATCCTTGGCATCGAGGCCAACGATGATGTGGCCGGGGAAAGCGGTGCAAGCATCGTGTAGGAAGCCGGGGTTCTTCACCGCCGCGCTGCCGATGATGACGTAAGTGATGCCATCGTCGAGATAACGCTCGATGGTGTCCAGGTCACGGATACCCCCACCCAGTTGCACGGGTATTTCATCACCGAGTTCGTCGGTGATGGCCTTGATGGCTTTCTCATTGACCGGCTTGCCGGCAAAAGCGCCGTTGAGGTCGACCAGATGAATGCGGCGGGCGCCGCTGGCCAGCCACTTTTGCGCCATTTCCGCCGGGTTGGCGGAAAACACCGTGGCACTGTCCATTTCGCCCTGTTTCAGGCGAACGCACTGGCCGTCCTTCAGATCAATCGCGGGGATGATGAGCATGTCAATTACCTTGAACCATTCCAGGTGACAAAGTTGGCAAGCAAGCGCAGGCCGGCGGCCTGACTCTTTTCCGGGTGAAACTGCACGGCAAACAGATTGTCGCGCGCCACCGCGCAGGTGAATGCAAAGGGGTAATGGGTAAAACCGGCCACCACGTCCTGTGACGCCGGCTCGGCGTAATAACTGTGCACGAAATAGAAGCGCGCGCCGTCCTCGATACCGGCCCACAGTGGGTGCGTCCCCGCCTGATGCACATTATTCCAGCCGATGTGCGGCACTTTCAGCTTCTGGCCGTGCTCGTCCTTCATGGCTTCGGCCGGAAACAGACGCACATTGCCGGGCAGCAGCCCGAGTCCGGCGCAGTCGCCTTCCTCGCTATGCGCGAACAGCGCCTGCATGCCCAGACAGATACCCAGGAAGGGTTTGCTGGCGGCCGCCTGTTTCACGGCATCGGTCAGTCCGCGCAACGCCAGTTCGCGCATGCAATCCGTCATGGCGCCGACACCGGGGAATACCACCCGCGTCGCCGCCGCGATCACGGCGGGGTCGGAGGTCACCACGATATTGGCGCCGGGCTTGACGTCGCGCGCGACGTGTTCGAAGGCTTTGGACACGGACAGCAGATTGCCCATGCCGTAGTCGATGATGGCGACATCCGCGCCTAGGCTCGAGGCAGGCATTACAGCGCGCCCTTGGTCGAAGGCAGGGTATCGCCCATGCGCGGGTCGAATTCCACCGCCATGCGTAGCGCCCGGCCAAAGGCCTTGAACACGGTTTCCGCCTGGTGGTGGGCATTGATGCCGCGCAGGTTGTCGATATGCAGTGAAGCGCCGGCATGGTTGACGAAGCCCTGGAAGAACTCGCGGAACAGGTCGACATCGAAATCACCGATGCGCGCGCGGGTGAAGTCCACATGGAACTCCAGGCCGGGGCGGCCGGAGAGATCGATCACCACCCGCGACAAGGCTTCATCCAGCGGCACATAGGCATGGCCATAACGGCGGATGCCGCGCTTGTCACCCAGGGCCTTGGCGAAGGCCTGGCCCAGCGTGATGCCGATGTCTTCGCTGGTGTGGTGGGCGTCGATGTGCAGATCGCCCTCGGCTTCGATATCGAGATCGATCAAGCCGTGGCGAGACACCTGGTCGAGCATGTGATCGAGGAAAGGAACACCGGTCTTGAAGACACCGCGCCCCGTGCCATCGAGGTTGATCTGGACGCGAATCCGGGTTTCCAGGGTATTGCGAGAGAGTTCGGCTTGCCGCATCGGGATACTTGGAGAGCTTGCGCTTAAGCAGTGGAGGACAGACTGGGCGGGCAGGGAGAGTCGAGTCGCATGATAACATCACGGCCGCTTTCGGGTTCTAGCCCGGATATTTCATAAATTTATCGCGCGCCCTCGCTTGTCCCTTGTCCGTACTGGAAAGCTTGACTCAGTCGGGCGTATGAATCACTACGCCACTCCTTCGCAAAATCCCCATTACAAACAATGGCCAGCGCGATCATCACGCGAATTTATGAACCATCCGGGCAGGCCCACTTCGCCTGATTTCCCCCGTTTTCCCTCCTTTCCATCCCATCGCCATGAGCCAATTCTGGAGCGACCTCGTCGCCGGACTCACCCCCTATGTGCCGGGTGAGCAGCCCAAGCTGCCGAATCTCGTCAAGCTCAACACCAACGAAAACCCCTACCCGCCCTCCCCGCGCGCGCTGGAAGCCCTGCGCGGCGAGATCGGTGAGGGCCTGCGCCTCTACCCCGACCCTGAATCTTCCCGCCTGAAAGCCGCCATCGCCGCTTATTACCAGGTCACGCCGCGCCAGGTCTTTGTCGGCAATGGTTCCGACGAGGTGCTCGCGCACGCCTTCCAGGGCCTGCTCAAGCACGACGCGCCGCTGCTGTTCCCGGACATCAGCTACAGCTTCTACCCGGTCTACTGTGGCCTCTACGGCATCGTTGGGCGCGGCGTGCCGCTCAACGAACAGTTTGAAGTTTGCGTCGATGACTACCTGAACGCGCCCAACTGCGGCGCCATCATCTTCCCCAACCCCAACGCCCCGACCGGGCGCTTGTTGCCGCTCGTGGAAATCGAACGTCTACTGGATGGAAAGCCCGATGTCCTGGTCGTGGTGGACGAGGCCTACATCGACTTCGGTGGAGAAACAGCCATCGCCCTGGTCGATCGCCATCCCAACCTGCTGGTGGTGCAGACCCTGTCCAAGTCGCGCTCCCTGGCCGGTCTGCGGGTCGGCTTCGCGGTGGGGCACGCGGACCTGATCGAAGCCCTGGAGCGGGTGAAGAACAGCTTCAACTCCTACCCCCTCGACCGCCTCGCCATCGCCGGCGCCACCGCCGCGATCGAAGACCGCGCGCATTTCGAGGCCACCTGTCAGGCGGTCATCGCCAGCCGCGAACAACTGGTCAGCGACATGACGGCCCTAGGCTTCAACGTCCTGCCCTCCGCCGCCAACTTCATCTTCGCCCGCCATCCCGGCCACGACGCCGGCGACCTCGCGGCGGCCCTGCGCGCCCGCAACATCATCGTCCGCCACTTCCGCCAACCACGCATCGAGCAGTACCTGCGCATCACCATCGGCAACGACACGCAATGCGCGGTGCTGGTAGCCGCGTTGCGGGAAATTCTGGGCGGGTAGCCGTAAGTAGCGGGTTACAGCGTGAAAACATGTACTTGGTCCAACTTACTATGCTATCGGATCGGCACAGTTGATCAGACTGGACGCTTACCATGCCCCATCAAATCTTGATTGTGTAGGTTGCCCGCTCTGCCTGGCTGATGAGTTGCTCGATATACGTATCAGGTTCCAGGTCCGTGATGGCGTAATGGATGTCCAGGTTGGCGGCGGAGTTTCCCACCGAGGCTTCCACGGCCTGACTGATGATCGCCAACAGATTTTCCTTGGTCTTGAAAGCTTCGGCTCCATCCTTGCCGGGTAGGCAGATGACAAATTCGGCGCTCGCGTAGCGGTACACCTTTTCACCCGAGCCCAGCGCGTCCCGTATACCGGTGATACTGGCGCGCAGAATCTCGTCCCCCTTGGCACGACCATGCGCCTGATTGATCTCCAGAAGATCGAATTGCAGCATGAGCAGGCTGTAAGCCTGGCCTTGGGCTCGCTTCAACGTCTGCTCGTGTTCCAGGTCCGGCAATATGTGCACGCCACAGTAAGCGCCAGTCAAGGGGTCGATCTTGTGCAGGGTGTCGAACACTTTCTGCCGTAGTTGAATCAGTTCCGCCCGGAAGTGCGCGACCTGCTCAATGTAAGGGTCATATTCGTTTGGGGAGATGGGCCAATGCCCCTTGAGCCGGATGCATAACTCGCGTGCATGGTTATGCGTGACCTTGTGCATCTCTTCGATCTTCATGAAGCTGGGCAAACGACGAAGATGGGCATTGGAAGGGCTATAGAACCAGTTGCCGAATGCGCAACGGTGGTGAGCATCATCGGCCATATCCCCATCTTGGGGTGCCAGCCTGCAGGCAACGGTGCGCTGGATCTGCTCGCGCCAGGCGTCGTGCATGGCGAGGGCTTTGTCGATGGTGGACAGGATGCTTTCCAGTTCTTGCGCGGTGACGTTGATCATAAAATCCACTAGGTTATTTTGTAATTCTTCATAAAGTCATGCCCGCGGGTGCCGCTCAGCGGGTGCGATCGCGGCCTTGCAGCTTGGCCTCATAGAGCGCGGCATCCGCCGCCAGGAGCATGTTTTCCGGGCTGTTGGCCCAGGGGAACGCGGCCAGTCCGGCACTGAAACTGGCGTTGAATATCTGCTCCGGTGTATTCCCGCATTGCGCGACCTGGCTGAAACGCTCCCGGATGTCGTCGATCAGGCGCAGCGCCGAATCCCGGTCGCAATCGGGCAGGATCACCAGGAACTCCTCCCCACCGTAACGCCCGGCCAGGTCGCTTCCGCGCAGACGTTCGCGCAGCAGGCGGGCCAGGCTTTTGATGACCCGGTCGCCGGTCAGATGTCCATAGCGGTCATTGATCGACTTGAAGTGATCCAGGTCCAGCATGGCCAGCGCCAGTTGCGTATTGCCGCGCCGCGCGCGCGCCACCTCGGCGATCAGCATTTCCTTGATCCGACTGTGATTTAGCAGACCGGTCAGACCGTCGCGCGCCATCAATGCGCTCATCTGGCGGGCACGCTGCGCGCGCACAGCGATGGTCCGCAGGAGAACCTTGGCGTCCACCGGTTTGGTGAGGAAGTCATCCCCCCCGGTCCGCAGCGCGGCGTACTGGATATCCGGATCACCCTCGGCGGACAGGAACACGATGGGCAGCCCGCCATGGGCGCCGTGCTGGCGTATCACCTGAGCCAATTCCGCGCCGCTGCAATGGGGCATGTAGATATCCAGCAGCATCAGATCGGGACTGAATTCCGTCAGCGTATGCAGCACCTTCAGCGGCTCGCTTTCCACCACCGCCTCCATGCCGGCGTCGCGCAACAGGGCGCGGTAGTAACGCGCGAGAGATTCGTCATCCTCCACCACCAGGACGCGATAGGGCGTGCTCGCGAGACGCCCGGTCATGCGATCCAGCTCATCGACCAGCCCGCCGACATCAATAGGTTTGGTCAGATAAGCCTGTCCGCCCGCCTTGACCGCGCCCAGGCGCGCCTCGATGTCGTCGCGGGCACTGGTGAAGATCAACGGCATGGTCGCGTCGCGGCGATGCAATTGCTGGCCCAGTTCAATCCCCGCCTGAGCATCGTCGGCGATGATGATGTCCAGGAGGCAGGCCACCGGCGGCGCCCGTTCGACCGCCTCCAGCAACGCGGACGCGCTGGCGAAGGTCTTCATCGGGTAGCCGAAATGCGCCAACTGGCTGGCAAGCCGCGTCGCCTGTGCCGGCTCGTCCTCAAGCAGATAAACAAAACCGCCGGGTTGCGCGGCCACTTTTGTCGGAACCCAGGACAACGCGGGGAGCGTACCCGGGATGTCCTGCGCCGCGCGGCGCAAGGCGGCCACCAACCCATCCAGGTGGGTTCTGGCATCGCTATCGGGAAGCGCTTCACGCGCCGGCCAGGGCCGTATCTCGTCTTCCAGGTCGCCGGCCGCCTCCCCCAACGGCATCAGCCCATAAGTCCTGGCGCTGCCACGCAGACTATGGGCCAGGCGCAGCAGTTCATGCAGAGCGGGAAGCGGGTCGGCCGCCATGTAGCAATCGACCCAGCATTGCTCGATGGCCGCCAGGCGCGTGGGTAGCTGGGCAATGAAGCTCTGGCGCAGGGTATCCAGGAGTTGCCTGCCCTGGGAAAAATCAGCCGGCATGAACTTGCCGCCAGAGGGCGCGGAGTTCCCGCGCCAGGGTCATGGGATCGAAAGGTTTGGCAATCACCGCCACGGCGCCCAGGGAAAGGAGATGGGCCACTTCGTCCGGTTGCACCTTGGCGGTCATGAACACCACCGGCAACGAGGCCACCCCCGGCAAGCGCCGCATGGCCCCCAGCGTGGCGGGGCCATCCATGCCGGGCAGCATCACATCGAGCAGAATCAGGTCGGGCTGAAAACCGGCCACGTTATCCAGCGCTTCCTGGCCGGAAGCGCACAGCTTGACCCCGAAACCGCCCACCATTTCCAGAGCCACCTGGATCACGACCTGGATATCGGGGTCGTCTTCCACACAGAGAATGCGTTCAAAGTTGGGCATAAGGTTGTTCCACCAAGGAAGGGGTTTCCACCAGGGCCGCTTGTTCCGATAAAGCCGCTGACTGGCTGATCACCCGATGCAGGGTTTGCAGCAATTCGTCGTTGGAGATGCGTGACTTCACCAGAGCGGCCGCCACCGCCTCGACCTGATCGGGCGCCGCCTCGCTACCGGAGAGAATAATCACCCGGGGCATCGGCGTCACCGCCCGCAGCGCCGACATCAATTCCCAGCCGGAACCGTCGGGCAACTCCAAATCCAGCATCACCACGCTGTAACGCCCTTCGCGCAAGCGTTCGCGCGCCTCGGCCAGATTGCGGGCGGGGACAAACTCGGCGATCTCCCCACCCAGAGTGGACACCACCTGTCGCAGGTCCACGTCGTCCTCCACATGCAGCACCCTCGGTTTGCCCGCGGCATCGCCCCTCAGCGCCTGGCGCACGGCCCTCAGCAGGCGCGCCTCATCGAAGGGTTTGGCCAGCCAGTCCACAGTATTCAGTTCGCCGGCCAGGGCAAGCTGACCTTCCTCCACGTAAGCGGACAGGACGATGATGGGCAGGTTCCGGGTGGCGGGAGACGCGCGCAATTTGCGGATAATCTCGACGCCGCCGGTATCGGGCAGGTTCAGATCCAGGGTCATGGCGGCATAGGCCTGGGTTTCGAGGCGCGCCAGGGCGCTACGCGCATCTCCCGCCAGATCCACGTTGAAACCGGCGTAGCGCAACATCAGCGCCAGCAGGCCGGCCACTTCGGCGTTGTCCTCCACCACCAGCAGCCGGGGCGCGTTGGTAATTTCCGGCTCAGCCGTGCCTGGCCAGTCGCGCTGTCCGCTTGATCGCAAGAGCGGCAACTCGATATGAAAAGTGGCGCCCTCGCCGTCGCGCGAGTCGAAGCCAATGCGCCCATCCATGTGTTGCACCAGTTCCCGCGTGATCGCCAGACCCAGGCCGGTGCCGCCTTTCTGGCGACTGTCGGAGGCATCGGCCTGGGAAAATTTCTCGAAGATGTGGTCACGGAAGTTGGCGGGTATGCCCGGGCCATGATCGCTCACCGCGATTCGCGCCTGGCTGTCGAGCCGGGTCACGGCGATCTCGACCTGACCGCCCTCGGGCGAAAATTTGGCGGCATTGGAGAGCAGATTGGCCATGACCTGCAACAAGCGTTTGGCATCGACCCGCACCAGCACGTCATCGGCCCGCGCGCTCATCACAAACGACACGCGGCGATCCTCGCCATAAGCGCGGTTGGCCTCGATGGCCTGTTCCAGCAACGGCATCAGCGCCTCGGCCTTCATGTCGAAATGCACACCTCCCGCCGCCATTTTCTCCATGTCGAGCAGGTCATTGATCAGATGAGTCAACTGTTCGCTGTTCTTGTGGGCGATATGGACCAATTGTCTTATCTGGGCCGGCAACGCTCCCAACACGCCACCGGCGATCAGCCCGAGGGCGCCGTGGATGGAAGTCAGCGGCGTGCGCAATTCATGGCTGACGGTGGAGAGGAATTCGCTCTTCAGTCGCTCCATGCGCTTGCGTTCGGTAATGTCGCGCACCATGCCGATATACAGGGGTTGGCCATCGCGCCGGATCTCGGTGACCGCCAGCTCCATGGGGAAAGTGCCGCCGCCCTGGCGCTGCCCCACGACCTCGCGACCGATACCGATCACCCTGGCCTCGCCCGTGCTCTGGTAATGCCGCAGATAGCCGTCATGCTGTTCACGATAGGGGGCTGGCATCAGCATGCTGACGTTGCGGCCGATGACCGCCTCGGCCGTATAGCCGAAGATGCGCTCGGCGGACAGGTTGTATGAGGCGACGATACCGTGGCCATCGATGGTGATGATGCCGTCAAGCACATGATTCAGCACCGCCTGGGCATGCTGCGCGCTGGCCGCCAGCGCGGCTTCCGCCACATTGCGCGCGAGCACCGCCTGACGCGCCTCGATCAACTGGGCGATGGTGCTCGACAGGGGATGCAGAAAATGGATCACCTCGTGGTCATAACCGCCGCTCCGGTTGGCGATGCCCAGCATGCCCAACATGCGTCCGCCGGCGTGTATCGGCAGGCCCAGAAAGGTATTCAGTGGCGGATGTCCCGGCGGCAGGCCACCACGTCGCGGATCATGCGCCGGGTCGTTGGCGATGACCGGCTCGCCGCTGCGCAAAACCGCGCCGAACAACGTATTCGGGTTGCTGAACTCCATGCCTAGCGGCACGTGCTCGTCATAAAAGCGCCGGGTCTCTTCGTTCCAGGCGATATTGCTGATGGCATGGGTCTTGAGATAAGGCTGCCCGTCACGCCGCGATACCTCGCCGATGAAGCCATACTCGCTGCCGGTCAGATCGAGGATGTCATGCAGCAAGCTGTCGAAGGCCTGGCGGGTATCAGCCGTGCTGATGAAGGCGCCCTGAACACGGGTAATGGCGTTCTTGAGTCGTCTAAATCGCTCATGTTCCAAGTTGCTGAGCAACAGCCAACGACGAAATCCGAAAAACAGCAGCAGGCAGCCGCCGATATAGCCGACCAGATTTTCCAGCCATGAACTGATCCCGGTTTCGTCTGGCGCCGAGACGGGAATCAAACCTGGGAGGCTCTCGGCAACATCGACAATACTGCCGAACAACAACAGGCCGACGCCCCACAGAATCATCCACCAGGCCTCTTTCCGGTCTGGCGCGGCTTCACGCAGGCGATAGCGCCAGAAAATGAACAAGACGCCCGCCAGCAGAAGCACTCTCAGCAAATTCAGGACAATGTCGGCCATCATGCGCCCCCGTCCTCCTCCGCGCGCGCGACTTGCCGCGCTGGATGTTCTTGACGCAAAGGCAGGGTGACGCGGAATGCCGAGCCCACCCCCACCTGGCTGCGCGCCGTGATCTGTCCACCGTGCTGCTGAATCACGCCGTAGGCCAGCGAAAGCCCCAGCCCCACGCCCTGGCCCACGGGCCGGGTGGTGAAGAAGGGATCGAAGATATGCGGCAGTACCGCCTCCGCCATGCCTTCTCCGCTGTCCTCGATCTCGATGAAGACCTGTTCGTCCTCGCGGCCACTGCGCAGCGTGATACGCCCCCCCCTGGGCATGGCTTGCAAGGCGTTGTTGAGCAGATTGAAGAACACCTGGTTGAGTTCGGCGGAATTGCATTCCACCTGGGGCAAGTCGCCATATTCGCGGCGAATCTCCACCGCCCCGGTCAGGCGCTCGCCCAGCAGATTGAGGGTGGTGTCCAAGCTATGGTTGAGATCCGCCCATTGCCGTTGGCCGACGCTATCCACCTGGGAGAACTCGCGCAGATCCTGGACGATCTTGCTTACCCGCGCCACGCCGCCACGGGTTTCCTCCAGCAGGGCGCGGGCATCCTCCAGGACGAAATCCAGGTCGGCGCTCTGACGCAGGCTGGCGAGGCCGTCGCGAAGGTCTTCGGTCAGGCCGGATTCCGCCTGGCGGTAATGCGCCAGCACCTGTCCCAGCGTGTCCTGGTAGCGACTCAGCATGGTCAGATTGGAGGTGATGAAGCCAATGGGATTGTTGATTTCGTGCGCCATGCCGGCCGCCAGCTGGCCCACGGCGGCGAGTTTTTCCGACTGCATCAGGTATTGCTGGGCCTCCTGTAATTGCCGATGCAAGGTCTTCAGCTCGTCAAAGCTGTGTTGCAACTCGGCCTGGGTACGCACCCGGTCGGCCAGCTCCTGTTCCAGTTGCCGCTTCGCCAGTTCCAGTTCCTGTGTGCGTTCGATGACGTTACTTTGCAGGATGACGTTGGCCTGCCGCACCGCCGCCTCCAGTTCCATGATGTGGGTGATCTCGGTACGCACCGAGATGTAGCGGATGGGCAGGCCCCGCTCATCAAGCAGCGGCACGATGGTGGTTTCCACCCAGTAATGGCGGCCGTCCTTCGCGCGATTTTTTACCTCGCCGCGCCAGACCTGGCCGCTGCTGATGCTGTGCCACAAGGATTGAAAGAATTCCGGCGGATGGAAATCCGATTTGACGATGCGGTGGTTGGCGCCGAGGAGTTCTTCCCGCGTATAGCCGCTGACCTGGCAGAACTTGTCATTGACGTAGGTGATGCGCCCCGCGACATCGGCGACGCTGACGATCGAATGCTCGTCCAGCGCGCGCTGCTGAAAAACCTGCTCGGCCAGGGCGGCGCGCAGGCGGGTTTCGTTTTTGGTGAGACGGCCGATCAGCCGCGCATTCCAGCGATACACCACCACCACCACCAGCCCGCCCACCAGAACGGCGATCAGCCCGACGCCGAACATCATGCCCACCGCGCTTTGTTGATGTTCGCGCGCTTGCGCGGCCCGGGCGCCCTGCCGCGTCTGGCGGATATCGACCCATTGCATCAGGGTATTCAACATCTGGCTCTGGACCGGGATCGCATCGATTTTCAGAAAATCCCGCGCGGCGGCCAGTTCGTCGGCCCGCGCCAGCGTGACGATCCAGTCGAGATGGCCGACCAGTTGCAGGAGCAACTGGTTCTGACGCCCGCGCAGCGCCTCCTCTTCGTGGCTCAATGGCAGAGCCAGCAGACGTCGCCGCGCGCTGGCGAATTCCCCCTCCAGGCGATCGAATTCGAGCAGCTTCTCATCACGAACGAAGGCATCCTCCAAGGTGACGACCTCACTCAGAATCAACATCCGCTCCCGCGCGGTGCGCATCATGGTGACGATGGCGCCGACCGCGGTGGCATCCTCGCGCACCACGCTGTCCAGGGTTTGCGCCATCTGGCGCAACTGGAATATCCCCACCGCCATGCCGATTCCCAGCAGCAGCAACATCGTCAGCAGCCCGGTCAACAGGGGCCGGGTGGACCCCTTCAAAACGGCGCCGCCAGGCACTTCGGCATTGCTTGGCGCATCGCTCATGCGCCGGCTTCCATCGCCGCCGGATCAGGCCCCGCCACCGGCAACACGACGCGGAAGGTGGTCCCCTCGCCCACCTTGCTTGCCACCTCGATGCGGCCGCCGTGCTTTTTCACGATGCCATAGGAAATCGACAGCCCCAGGCCGGTCCCCTTGCCCACCGGCTTGGTGGTGAAGAAAGGGTCGAAGATGCGGCTTATCACTTCCTGGGGCATGCCACAGCCGGTATCGGAAATTTCCACCGAGATCCACTCGCCCTCCTGCCAGGTGCGTATCCGCACCTCGCCCTTCGCCTCGATGGCATGGCCCGCGTTGACCAGCAGGTTCATGAAGACCTGATTCAACTGGCCGGGCAGGCAGTGGATCTCCGGGATGTCCTGGTAATCCTGAAGAACCTCGGCCTTGTATTTGAGTTCGTTGTTCACGATGTTGAGGGTGCGATTCAGGCTGTGGCGCAGATCCACCCATTGCCAGTCCTCGTTGTCGCCGGCATGGGCGAAGTCCTTCAAATCCTGCACGATCTTGCGCACCCGCTGGATGCCCTCCAGGGATTCCGCCAGCAGGATGGGAATGTCCTCTCGCAGAAAATTGAAGTCCGCTTCCTGTTTCTTTTGCGCGACGGCGGCCAGGTGTGCCGGATCGCTGATGGCGGACAGGGCGGTCTCATAGGTTTCCATCACGCCCAACACATCCCGCACATACCCTCCCAGCGTGCCCAGATTGGAACTCAGGTAGCCGATGGGGTTGTTGATCTCGTGGGCGACACCGGCGGCGAGTTGGCCGAGAGAGGCCATTTTTTCCGATTGCACCAGTTGTTCCTGAGTCCGTTTCAACTCCTCATATGCCTGCTGCAACTCGCTGGCTCGCCGCCGCGATTCCGAGATGTCGCGCATGATGGTGGAGTAGAAATCGATTTCACCCCGCTCATTGCGGTGGGAGAGGATGACCTGATGCACCGGAATTTCTCTCCCGGTGACATCCACGACCGCCGTTTCACCGGCCCAGACGCCCAGACGCGCGGCTTCGGGTATTCCGATGTCCATGATCTTGCGGCCAGCCCAATCCGGGTGAGCCTTGCTGATGGGCTCCATGGGGTCATGCGGCGACAGGCCAAGCCCGCGCAACTGCCTTAGCGATCGGTTGGCGTACATCGCCCGCCCATGCTCGTCGGCCATGCCGACAAAATCCGTGGTGGCTTCCATGATCGCCGCCAGCCGCGCGCGGTCGCTTTCGGCCTGTTTGCGCGCGGTGATGTCGATATGAGCCACCACGCAGCCGCCCGCGTCCGGCAGCGGTGAAATCTGCATCATGAACCAGCGTTCCTGGTCCTTGCCGTGACAGGGATATTCCAGTTCGAAGCGCGGTTTCTCGCCGCTCAGCACGGCGGTCAGCCCCACCAGGGCGTGGGCCGCGCCGCCGTCACCGCGTTCCGCGCCGGCGCGCACGCTATCCAGATAACTCACGCCGACGCCATAAGCCGTGGAGCAGCCATTGTTCTCCTCGGCGAAGCGGGTCCATGCGCGGTTCACGGCAACGATCACACCCTGTCTGTCGAGTACCGCGATATGCGCCGCCAGGGCGTCCAGAAC
This sequence comes from Gallionellaceae bacterium, assembly GCA_028714875.1. Classification (GTDB taxonomy): domain Bacteria; phylum Pseudomonadota; class Gammaproteobacteria; order Burkholderiales; family Thiobacillaceae; genus PFJX01. Next base: position 148,374 of record JAQTLN010000004.1, on the reverse strand, counting down.
GTTCGCCAACCAATCGGCGTCGTGGCTGCCGTCAGCATGATTGCTTATCTCCCGATCCTTTGTGGACGTAGGCAACGGCGCATTGAAATCACTGATGTGGACCATGGCACTCTCCCTCTTTGACTATGTCGTTCGGCGGCCTGGGCAGCGGCCTCCGGACAAGCGTCCGCCAGCGGCGCATCCTCTATGGTCACCACGACGGCGACCTCATGCGCGTTGCGCCAACACTGAAATGGCGTTCGGCAACCAGGCCGCCTCAAAGCCCGTCCAGGGCGCCATGGCTGCGTCTTGCCGCCTCTGTAGCCTCGGCCAGGGCGGCTTGCCCCTCCGCGCTTTCCAGTCCGAGTCGGCCGGCAATGTCCGGCGCGAGGGCCGGGCAATCCGCGGTCTGGTTCGCGCCAGCAATCACCCAGGCCGCATGCACCAGATCGGCGAGCGTCTCGGCGGGATCGTCCGGTGGTTGCGGATAGCGGAGGATGGCGGTTTGAATGGTAGCCGGGAAACGCCATTGGCCGGCGATCTCCGCGCCCAGTTCACAGTGGTCATAGCCGAAGATTTGCCGCTCTTTCGCCAACCGTATCCCGACTCCATCGCTGGACTCGCCGGCCAGGGCTTGCCAATGGTTGGGCGCAAAGTGGCCAAGCAGCAGCGCCCCCAGGTTGTGCAACAGCCCGGCGCTAAAGGCCTGGCCCACATCCAGATTGAGCGATCGCGCCAGAGAGCCGGCCGCGGCGGCGGTGGCCAGGCTGCATGCCGTGGCCTCGGCATCGGAGAACGCGCCGATCAGGCCGGAGGACAGCACGAGGCCACACAGATTGCTGAAGCCGAGAATCATCACCGCCTCCCGCAACGAGCCGACCTGTCTGGGCAGGCCGTAAAAGGGCGAGTTGGCCAGGCGCAACACGCGCGCGGCCAGAACCGGGTCCTGGCCGACCATGCGGCTCAGTTCGCCGGCATCGAACTCGTCATCACTCAGGCGCGGCAAGATGGCCTGGACGGCGGGGGAAAGCCCAGAAAGCCGGGCCAGGCCATCACGAATTTCGACTTTGCTTGGAATGGTCATGACGGCTCACTCTCTGTGACATTCTCGATCACCAGCGCCGTGCCGATCGCGCCGGCGACACCCCCCAGGGGATAACGCCAGAAGTCCACCTGGCGTCCATCCGCCAGGCGGCCGCGGCCTTTGCCGGCCGCGTCAAGACCGGCGTCGAGCAGCGCCGCCGGCAAGACCGCGTCGGCCAGTTCTCCGAGCAGAGCGGGCGCGCCGGCCAGAATGCGTTCGCTGGCCCGGTTCGCCATGACGAGATAACCGTCCTTGTCGATGCCGAACACCGCCATGGGCAGATGTGCCAGGGTCTCCTGGGAGGCGCGCAGGACATGCAGATGACGCAGCGCTTCCCGCGTCTTGTCCGCCACCCGCCGCTCCAGCTCCTGATTCCAGCGCGTCAGGGCCGTATTAGCCTCACGCAGGGCGGCATTGAGGCGGGTGTTCTCATGCGTCACACGATGTAGTTGAAAGGCCTCGCGCACGGTTTCGCGCAGCGTGACGTCATCCCACGGTTTGGTCAGAAATTTGTAGATGGCGCCCTGGTTCACCGAGTCCGTCACGCTGGACAGCTCCGTGTAACCACTCAGCATGATGCGCACGGTATCCGGCCAGCGTTCCCGCGCGGCGCTGAGAAACTGCACGCCACTCATGTCCGGCATGCGTTGATCGGAAACAATGACGCCCACTTCGTGTTCGGCCAATAGCGTCAGCGCCTCGCGGCCGCTTTCCGCGCGCAACAGGCGGTAGCCGTCGCGGCGAAACAGGCGATTCAGCGCGGCGAGGATGTTGGCCTCGTCATCGACGATCAGGAGGGTATCGGCTGGCCGAGGGGAGTCTTCTTGATCAGACATTTTTGTTTTTCCAATAGCGCCATGAAGTCCTCGGCCGGAAGCGGCCGGCCATAGAGATAGCCCTGGGCGAAATCGCATTTCAGTCCGCGCAGAAATTCCATCTGCACCTCCTGCTCCACGCCCTCGGCCACCACCTTCAGGCCGAGGCTGTGCGCCAGGGCGATGACCGCCGTGGCGATGGCGGCGCTGTCGCGATTGCTTTCGATGTCACCGACAAAGGATCGATCGATCTTCAGGGCATGCAGGGGAAATCGCTTGAGGTAGGCCAGGCTGGAATAACCGGTGCCGAAGTCGTCCACCGCCAGACTGAATCCGCGCCGGCTGAGTTCGCTCAACAGAATCGCGGCCTCATCCGGGTTGTGCATCAGGCTGCCCTCGGTGATCTCCAGTTCGAGGCATTGCGACGGCAAGCCATAATCGCGCGCGGCGGCGGCAATCATCTCGACGATGTCGGGTTGGCGGAACTGGCGCGGCGACAGGTTGACCGCGATTCTCGGCTCGGGCAATCCCGCCTCGCGCCAGCCGCGCAACTGGGCGCAGACGCTGCGCAACACCCATTCGCCGATGGGGACGATGAGGCCGGTTTCCTCCGCCAGGGGAATGAATTCGTTGGGCGCCACCAGTCCATGCGAGGGATGGCGCCAGCGCAACAGGGCCTCGGCCGCGACGATGCGGCCGGTCTCCGCGTCCACCTGCGGCTGGTAGTACACCACCAGCTCATTGCCCTGGATGGCTTTGCGTAAATCGTTCTCCAGGCGCAGCCGGTCCACCGCGTCGGCGTTCATTTCCTGCGTATAGAAGCGAAACCCGTTACGTCCCGCGTCCTTGGCGCGGTACATGGCGGTATCGGCGTTCTTCAGCAGGCTCATCACATCCTTGCCGTCACGCGGATAAAGGCTGATGCCGATGCTGGCGGTGACCGAGAGTTCATGGCCCTCCACCGCCACCGGCTGGGTGACGGCGGCAAGCAGATTGGGAATGATCTGGGTGATGTCGGATTCACGGGAAACATCGGTGAGCACGACCACAAATTCATCCCCGCCCACCCGCGCCACCGTGTCGACCATGCGCACCGCGTCGCGCAGTCGCCGCGCCAGGGTGGTAATCAGGGCATCCCCCGTGGTGTGCCCGAGGCTGTCGTTGATGTTCTTGAAGCGGTCGATATCGATGAACAACACCGCCACCCCTCGCCGCTCGCGATTGGCGTGGCCGATGGCCTGGCCGATACGGTCCTGCAACAGGCTACGGTTGGGCAGACCGGTCAGGGCATCATGGGTGGCCATGTGCAGCAGGTTTTCCTCGGCCTGCTTCTGTAGGGTGATGTCGTTCTGCACACCGACGAAATGGGTGATGGTTCCATCCTCGGCGCGCACCGGCGCGATCAACAGTTCGTTCCAGAACGGGCGACCATCCTTGCGGTAGTTGCGCACCACCACCTTGGCCTCATGCGAATCCCGCACCGCCTGGCTCAATGCCTGAGTGCCGGCCTGGTTGCCTTCCTCTCCATGCAGGAAGCGGCAATTGCGACCCAGCGCCTCGGCCGCTTGATAGCCGGTGATGCGCTCGAAGGCCGGATTGACATAGACGATGGGGTTGTCGGCCTGGCGGCAATCGGTGATGACGATGCCGTTGCCGCTGGCCTCCAGGGCGCGTTGCGCCAGGAGCAGAGATTCCTCGGTCTGTTTCCGCGCGGAAATATCCTCGATCACCGAAATGAAATACTTGGGCTGGCCACCCGGCGTGCGCACCAGCGAGACCGTGACGCCGGCCCAGACCGTGCCGCCATCCTTGTGCAGATAGCGCTTTTCCACCCTGTAGCTGTCGATTTCCCCGTTCAGAACCTGACGCATGTATTCCAGATCCTCGGACAGGTCATCCGGATGCGTAATGCTCTGGAAATCGAGCCGGAGCAGTTCTTCCCGGCTGTAGCCGACGATGGCGGACAGTTTTTCATTCACCCGCAACCAACGCCCATCCGCCGCCACATGGGCGATACCGACGGCGGCCTGCTGGAAGGTGGCGCGAAAGCGCTCTTCGCTCTCCTTGAGTTCGGCCTCGGCCTGCTTGCGCTGGCTGATGTCACGAGCCACCGCCACCAGCATCGGCCGGCCTTCGGATACAAAGCCGCGCAAGGCCACTTCGACCGGGAAGGTGGAACCGTCTTTGCGCTGGTGCAGGGTTTCGATGCGTCCCGCGCGTGTCGTATCGGCCAGTATCTGATCGAACTTCCGGGCCAGATCGCGCTCTTCCAGCAAGGGCTTGATGTCCTGCGGCGCCATAGACAGCAACTCCACGCGGGAGTAACCCATTTGCTTGCAGGCGGTTTGGTTGACGTCGACAAAGCGCATGCGGGCGCGGTCGATCAGGTAGATGGCGTCGTCCGAGGCGTCCAGGGCGGTGCGGAAGCGGGCCAGGCGCTCCTTTGTCCTCACGCTTTCGGTCACGTTTTCCAACTGGACGATCAAGGCCGGCGCTTCATCGATCAGGGTGGCGGACAAGGTCAGGGCGAGCACACGCCCGTCCAGTTCCGGCAGGGGCCCGATCACCAGCGAGCGCGTGGCCTGTTGTTTTTCCAATACCTCTCTTGCCAGGGCAAGCAGACGCGAACTGACCAGCAACTGGCCGAGATGGCGGCCCGTGGCCGGCTCCAGTTCCAGCAAGCCGAGCATTTCCCGGCCGGCCAGATTGATGGTGCGCAGGCACAATTGCGTGTCCAGCACCAGCAAGCCACTGGGCATGGTGCAGATGACCCGGTCGGCGTAATTCTTCATTTCCTGCAACACCCGGCGCTCGGCCAGGAAGTAGCTGTCCAGGGCCAGCCCCATGTCGAACAGCACGATCTTCAGCAGCGAGTCATAACTGACGAGGAAGCGGTTGCTATCGCCATCGCACTGTTCCCAGACCAGGGGCATCAGCCCGGACAGGTATTTTCGGTAGGCGCCGATGTACCACTTCGGCTCCAGGCCGATCTGGTTGTGCACCTGGCCGACGCGCAGGCGGTTGGCGACGTAGGCATCGCCATAGTCGCCGGCGGTCAGGCCACTGAAGTACTCGGACTGGGCTTCATGCAGGCTGTCCAGCGCCCGCTGGTCCGGAATCAGGCGGCGCATCGGCTCGAAACTCAGGAGGTGGCTGTAGAACGCCTCGCTGAACGCCATGCCGGCCGGTCCGACGCTATCGTGCAACTGACGCAGACGATCACAATCCCGCGAGGTGAATTCCAGAAATGCCTTGCGTTCGGCAATCTCCCGCGCGTCAAAACACGGTGTCGCCGCCGCCTCGCCCGAAGCTGGGGATGACGGCTTCATGCGCCGTATCCGCCGTGAAGAAAATAAAAAACCCGGAAACCCATTCGCTCTCTCGCATCGCGGTGAAAAGAGCCAACGAGGTCCGGGTTGGCGGTACGGGCACGATGCTAGGCAAACACACCGCGATTTACAAGCGTGGAATTTGCGGTCAAGCTTTTCGTGCGACGAAAATAAACGATTTGTTGTATTTGATGGTTTTGGCGAGTCAATTCACTATTACCCGACATGAGGCGCGATGAGCCTGGCCACCGCAACACCCACCCGCATCCTGATCGTCGAGGATGATCCCGATGCGGCGCAACTGCTCGAAGGCCTGCTGCGCGCGGCCCACCATCAGATCATCGGCATTGCCGGCAACGGCCGGGAGGCGCTACGGCTCGCGGCGTCGACCCGTCCGGACCTGGTCATCATGGACATCGTGTTGCAAGGCGACCTGGATGGCATCGAGACCGCCGCCATCCTGGCGGAGCGCCAGGATGTCCCCGTCCTCTACCTGACCGCCCACTCCGACGACGCGTTGTATGCGCGCGCCCGCGCCACCTCGCCTCTGGCCTACCTGCACAAACCCTTCGAAGAACGCGAACTGCAACGCGCCATCGATGTGGCTTTGGACCGGCACGCGCTGCTGCGTCGACTCAAGACCAGCGAGGCGCATCTGGCCGAAGCCCAGGCGGTGGCTCACATCGGCAGTTGGCATTGGCACCTGAAGGAAGATCGCGTCGAAGTCTCGGATGAACTCCTGCGCTTGCTGGGCCTGGTCCCCGGCGGCTTCGATCCAGGTTTCGACACCTTTCTGCACATCGCCCGTGAAGCGGATCGGCCCGTGATGCTGCAAGCGGTGGAAACCTTGCTGGGTGGCGGCGATCCCGGTGACGTCGATATCCGCCTGGATCGCCCGGGCGTGGCCGCGCGCGTTCTCCGCCTGCGCGGCAGTGTCCGCCGCGATGCTTCAGGCCAGCCCCATGAGTTGCTCGGCACCGCCCGCGACATCACCGCTGAATGGTTGGCGCGAAGCGAAGCCGATGCCTATCGCGAGCAACTGGAAACGAGGGTGGCGCAGCGCACCGCCGAGTTGAGCGCCAGCAACGCGGAGCTCCAGGCCGAAATCGAAAACCGGCTGCGCATGGAAGAGGCGCTGTGGCGCAATGAACAACGCTATCGCGGCCTGGTCGACAACCTACCCGAGCCCATCCTGGTCATGCAGGACGACCAGGTGGTATTCGCCAATCCCGCCCTGGCCCGTTTGCTGGGCCTGCCCGCGGCCACCGCCGCACTGAGCATGACCCTGGCCGACCTGGTGCACGCGGATTCCCGCCTCGCCTGCGAGGCATGCAAGCAGGCCGCGCTTGCCGGCGAGGTAGCCAGCGCGCCCATCATCTTGAAACTTCGCCTCGCCCATGGTGGCGGCGTGGAGGTGGAAGCGCTGACTTTCGCCTTCGATTACGAAACCCGCCCCGCCGTCCTGGCGGTGCTGCGCGACCTCACCGCCCGCCGCGCCATGGAACAGGTGACGGAGCGTTTCCGGGTGGCGCTGGACAGTTCGCCGGATGCCGTGTGCCTGATCGACCACGAGTCGATGCTTTTCGTCGATGTGAACACCACCGCCTGCACCAGCCTGGGCTACACCCGGGAAGAATTGCTGCGCATGGGGCCGCAGGACATCAAGCCGCGCTTCAACAAACGCATGCTGCGCGAACACTTTGCCGCGGTCTTCGCCGGCGTACCCGGGACCGATGTCGTCCAGACCCTGCATCAACGCAAGGATGGCGGCACTTTCCCGGTGGAAATCCGCATCCGTCCCTTCGAGTCGGCCGGACAGTCTTTGATTGTGGCGGTGGCGCGCGACATCAGCGAGCAGGTCCGGGCCGAGGCCGAGTTGCGCGAGACCAATGCGCGTTTCCGGCAATTGGCGGAGAACGTCGACGAAGCGTTCTGGATTCGCGATCTGGTCGAGAACCGCTTCCTCTATGTCAACCCGGCTTACGAAAAACTCTATGGCAAGCAGGTGGACAGCCTGTACCGCCATCCACGTTCGTTTCTTGCCAGCGTGCATCCGGACGACCGCGACCGGGTCGCAGCCGCCCACGACAGTCAATTCACCCACCCTAGCGGCCTGAATCTCGAATATCGCGTCATCGTGGCGGGACGGGTCCGCTGGATGTGGGTGCGTACCTTCCCGATTCGCGATGCCGACGGCAAGGTCTACCGCACGGTCGGCTTGGCCAAGGAGGTGACCGAACGGCGCGAATCCGAGGAGCAATACCGAGACATCATCCAGACCTCCATGGATGGATTCTGGGTGGCCAACGCCCAGGGTCGTCTGCTCGATTGCAACGATGCCACCTGCCGCATTACCGGCTATGAGCGGGACGAATTGCTGACCCTGTCGATTCCCGATCTGGAGGCCAACGAAACCCCGGAACAAGCCGCCGAGCATATCCACCGCATCATCGAGCAAGGCTCCGACCGCTTCGAAACCCGGCTCAGGAACAAGAGCGGGCAAGTCATGGACATCGACATCAGCACCTACTATCGCGCGGATGCGGTGGGTGGGAGCTTCTTCGTATTCCTGCGCGACATTACCGAACGCAAGCAAGCGGAACGCGCCTTGCGCGAGAGCGAGGCACGCTTTGCCACGATATTTCAGGCCGCCCCGGTCGGCATCTCGCTCACCCGCCGGCGGGATGGCTACATCATCGACTTCAACGCGGCCATGCTGGATATCGTGGGCTGTGGGCGTGACGAATTGCTGGGTCGGACCACTTTGGAACTCGGCGTCTGGGCTCAACCCGAGCAACGCGCCGAGATGCTGGAACGGCTACACCGGCAGGGGCGCCTGTATAATCAGGAACTGCAATTCAGGCGCATGTCCGGAGACATGGGTGACGGGCTGATGTCCATGGAACCCATCGAACTCGATGGCGAACCCCATCTGGTCACCCTGCTGCTGGACATCAGCGAACGCAAACGGATTGAAGAGGCGCTGCGCAACAGCGAAATGCGCTTCCGCCTGTTGTTCGAACACTCTCCGATCGGCATCGCCATGACCGACATGGACGGTCGCTTCATTCAGGCCAACCAAGCCTTCTGCGACATGCTGGGCTATAGCGAGGCGGAACTGCTCCGCAAGACCTTCATGGGGATCACCCATCCCGAAGACATAACCGCCAACCTGGGCCTTTTCCATCAAGCGCGGGAAGGCGATTTATCGCGTTACCAGATGATCAAGCGCTACCTGCACCGGGAGGGGCATGTACTCTGGGTCAACCTGACCAGCAGCCTGATCCGCGATCAATTCGGCAAGCCGCTCTATTCCCTAGGCATGATCGAGAACGTCACCGAACGTGTTAATGCCGAGCAGCAACGTCTGGCCCACGAAGCGCGCCAGCGCGACGCCCTGGTGCGGGAAGTGCATCACCGCATCAAGAACAACCTGCAAGGCGTCATCAACCTGTTGCGCCAGGACATCGCCGCGCACCCCGACACCCAGACGCCCATTGAGGCGGCGATCGCCCAGATCAACACCATCGCGGTGGTGCATGGTCTGCAAAGCCGCATGCCGAAGAACGAGATGCGCCTGCGCGAACTGCTGCGGGAAGTGAACGGCGCGGTGGCGGCCCTGGCCATGATGGCCCTCCCGCCCCGCGTCGAAGATACCCTGTCCGGTGATGTCTGGCTGGACAGCAACGCGGCGGTCAGTATCGCCTTGATTCTGAACGAATTGATCCACAATGCCTTGAAGCACGGACAGCACAGCGACGGCTCGGGGGTGGAAATCAGCATGAGCGGAGACAGCCGGCAAGCGGCGATCCGCATCGTCAATCCGGGCGCCCCCCTGCCGACCGGCTTCGATCTGGCCAGCGGCAAGGGCTGCGGCACCGGCCTCGATCTGATACGCACGCTGTTGCCGCGGCGTGGCGCGACATTGACCATTCGGGATAACGGCGGCCGAATCGAGGCCGAGTTCGAGCTCAGCCCGCCGTTGACGACCGACCCCGAGCTTCCCCGACAACCCTGAACCAGGCGAGGACCGCCATGACCCAAACCCATCTCCTGCTGGTGGAAGACGACCTGCTGATTCTTCGCACCCTGGCGCGCGGCCTGCGCGAAGCCGGCTACCACATCAGCGAGGCCGAATCCGCCGAAGAGGCCATGAACCTCTGCGCGGACATCCGGCCCGATCTGGCCGTGCTGGACGTCCGCATGCGTGGCCTGTCCGGCCTGGAACTGGGCCGCTGGCTGGCCGAGCGCGACATCTCCTTCCTGTTCCTCACCGCTTACGACGATGAAGGCTTCGTGCGCGAGGCGCTACAGGCCGGGGCACTGGGCTACCTGGTCAAACCCCTGGATGTGCCGCGCATCATCCCGTCTCTGGAAACCGCGCTGGCTCGTTCAAGAGATCTGGCGGGACTGCGGGAAAGCGAGGAAAAACTCGTGGCGGCGCTGCAAAACAGCCGCGAAATCAGCACCGCCATCGGCCTGCTCATGGAGCGCAAAGACCTGAGCGCGGAACAGGCCTTCGACCTGTTGCGGGGGCAGGCGCGCAGCCAGCGAATCAAAGTGCTTGAACTGGCCAGGGAAATCCTCGCCGGCAAGGGCTCCGCCGAAAAATCGTAGTTGACCTGGAAACGGCAGTCACTGGAGCGGGCTTGCCCGCGAAAACTCGCGCCGTCCCGACTCAGCGCCCCATCCGATATTCAGCGGAGCGGCCGTGCGCTTGCAGTCCTTCGCCGTAGGCCAGAGCGGTGGCGATTTCGCCGAGGGTGTGGGCGCCCTGGGCGGAGACGTGGATCAGGCTGGAGCGCTTCTGGAAATCGTAGACGCCCAGGGGTGAGGAGAAGCGCGCGGTGCGCGAGGTGGGCAGGACGTGGTTGGGGCCGGCGCAGTAGTCGCCGATCGCCTCGCAGGTGTTGCGGCCCATGAAGATGGCGCCGGCGTGGCGAATCTTTGGGAGCATGGCGTTGGGATCTTCCACCGACAGTTCCAGGTGTTCCGGGGCGATGAAGTTGGCGATTTCCGCCGCTTCGTCGAGGTCGCGGCAGAGGATGAGGCCGGCGCGGTTGCCGATGGAGGCGGAAATCACTTCCTGGCGCGGCATGGTCGGCAGCAGCTTGTTCACGCTGGCCTGGACGGCGTCGAGATAGGCGGCATCCGGGCAGATCAGGATGGATTGCGCGAGTTCGTCGTGCTCGGCTTGCGAGAACAGATCCATCGCGATCCAGTCGGGATCGGTCTTGCCGTCGCAGATCACCAGGATTTCCGAGGGACCGGCGATCATGTCGATGCCGACGATGCCGAATACGCGGCGCTTGGCTTCGGCCACATAGGCGTTGCCGGGACCGACGATCTTGTCGACCTGGGGAATGGTTTCGGTGCCGTAGGCCAGGGCGGCCACGGCCTGGGCGCCACCGATGCAGAACACCCGATCAACGCCGGCGACGGCGGCGGCGGCGAGCACCAGATCGTTCTTCACGCCATCCGGGGTGGGCACCACCATGATGAGTTCCTTCACACCCGCCACCTTGGCGGGGATGGCGTTCATCAGCACGGAGGACGGGTAGGCCGCCTTGCCGCCCGGCACATAGAGGCCGACGCGATCCAGCGCGGTGACCTGCTGGCCCAGCACCGTGCCGTCTTCCTCGGTGTAGGTCCAGGATTCCTGGCGTTGCTTCTCGTGATAGACACGCACCCGTTCGGCGGCCTTGCGCAAAGCCTGTTCCAGGCGCAACGGCAACTTGCCCAGCGCGGCGTGCAGTTCGTCTTGGGTAAGCTCCAGCGCGGCCATGTCCGCCACATCGAGACGATCGAAGCGCGCGGTATATTCGATGACCGCCGCGTCGCCGCGTGTTTTCACGGCGGCGAGTATTTCCGAAACGGCGTTGCTCACCGCGCTGTCGGTGGCGTCGTTGAACGCCAGAAGCTCGGAGAGGCGGGCGCGAAAATCGGGGGAAGCGGCGTCGAGACGGGCGATGGCGAGGTCGTTGGTGGCAAGGTCGGACATGGCGGGCCTGGGTCTATTTTGATGCGGTGCGGAATTATAGCCATTGGATTAAGCTGCGCGCCTGTTAAGCCATCACTTCCCAGAGACCGTTCCCGTGGGCCAGGCCGCGACCTCATCGCGATCTGTCCCACGCCAGAGATGATCCAGCCCAGATGAAACACTTGCACCGACCCTCCCTTCGCTACCTGCTGCCGCCGGTTTTGTTGCTCGCCTCGCTCGCCGCCTGCAAACCGCAGTCCGCTCCGCCCCCCGGCGGCATGGCCGGCATGCCGCCGCCCGAGGTGGAAGTCGTCACCGCGACACCGCGTAGCGTGGCGCTGACCGTCGAGGCTCCCGGCCGCCTACAGGCGGTGCGCACGGCGATCGTTTCGGCGCGCGTGGAAGGCATCCTGGAGCGGCGCTTATATCGCGAAGGCAGCGAGGTCAAGGCTGGCGCGCCGTTGTTCCGCATCGACGACCGCACCCTCGCGGCCAACTTGGCCAGCGTCCGCGCCAATCTGGCCAAGGCGCAGGCGCAGGCATTGATCGCCCATCAAAACCAGGAACGCATGCAATCGCTGGCGGGGAGCCGGGCAATCAGCAAACAGGAACTGGATCAGGCTGTGGCGGCCAAGGCGCAGGCCGACGCCGATGTGCTGGCGGCGAAGGCGGCCGTGGCGCGATCGGAAATCGACCTGTCCTATGCCAACGTCACCGCGCCCATTTCCGGCCGCATCGGCCGCGCCCTGGTGAGCGAGGGCGCGCTGGTGGGCAAGGGCGAGGCCACGCCGCTGGCCAACATCGAGCAATACGACCCGATCTGGGTGAATTTCTCGCAGTCCAGCGCCGACTTCCTCAATCTGCGCGAGGCGCAACGCCAGGGACGCTCCGTGGCGAGCAAGGCGCCGGTAAAACTGGTGCTGGAGAATGGCCGTGAATACCCGCATCCCGGCAAGCTGTTGTTCAACGATCTGGCGGTGGACCCGGCCACCGGCTCGGTGGGTTTGCGCGCCGAGTTCGCCAATCCCGATCGCACCCTGCTGCCCGGCCAGTTCGTCACCGTGCGCCTGCCCGTGGCGCAAGCCGCGAACGCCATCGTCGTGCCGCAACGCGCGGTGCAGGTGTCGCCGCAAGGCCAGATCGTGCTGCTGGTCGGAGACGACGGCAAGGTAGCCGCGCGGCCGGTGAAAACCGCCGGCCTCTCCGGCGGAGACTGGATCATCAGCGAAGGACTCAAGGGCGGCGAAAAAGTCATCGTTAACGGCGTGCAGAAGGCGCGGCCGGGGATGATGGGCAAGGCCGTGCCGGTGAAGCCATGATCCGCAATTGGTCGGCTGGTGCAGCGGTCCCCCCCTTTATCAAAGGGGGGGCAGGGGGGATTTCTGAGGCGGCTACTCAGGCAAACGTCGCTAAATCCCCACCAGCCCCCCTTTGGCAAAGGGGGGAGTTGGTGGCGCCGCGCATCAGCGCATCGCTCCATATCACCCCTCTTATCTAACCCCTCTCCCCCATGCTCCCCCGCTTCTTCATCGACCGTCCTATCTTCGCCTGGGTTGTGGCGCTTTCCATTTTGTTGGCCGGCGCGCTGGTGTTCCCGAAGCTGCCGGTTTCGCAATATCCGGAAGTCGCCCCCCCTGCCCTGTCCATCACCGCCGTCTACCCCGGCGCCAGCGCGCAAGTGGTGGAAGACGCCGTCACCAGCCTGATCGAGCAGGAGATGAACGGGCTGGATAACCTGCTTTATATGGAGTCCAACTCGGATGCCAGCGGGACACTGACGCTGACCCTCACCTTCGCCACCGGGGTCAATCTCGACATCGCCTCGGTGGAGGCGCAGAACCGCATCAAGCGAGTGGAAGCGCGTCTGCCCGATGAAGTGCGGCGGCAGGGCATCACGGTGGCGAAGGCGCGGCGCAACTACATGATGTTCGTGACCGTGTTTTCGCCCGACCAATCGCTCAACGCCATTGATCTGGGCAGTTTCACCGCCGCCAATGTGCTGGAAAACCTGCGCCGCGTGCCGGGTGTGGGCGAGGCCAACCTGTTCGGCACCGAATACGCCATGCGCCTGTGGCTGGACCCGCTCAAGCTGGCCAGCTTCGGCATGACGCCGGGCGAGGCCTTGCGCGCGGTGCAGGCGCAGAACGTGCAACTGGCGACCGGCGAACTCGGACAACTGCCCGCCCTCCCCGGCCAGCAACTGACCGCCACGGTAATTACCCAGGGGCGCCTGAAAACCCCGGCCGAATTCGGCGAAATCCTGCTGCGCACCGCGGGCAGCGGCGCCGCCGTGCGTTTGAAGGATGTCGCCCGCATCGAACTGGGCGCCCAGGATTACAGCGTTCAGGCGCGTCTGAACGGCAAGCCCACTGCCGCCATCGGCGTCAAGCTGGCGCCCAGCGGCAATGCCCTGGAAACCGCCAAGGCGGTCAAGGCGCGCATGGCGGAACTGGCGAAGTTCTTCCCCAAGGGCGTTTCCTGGGATGTGCCCTACGACACCTCGCGTTTCGTGGAGATTTCCATCCGCGAAGTGGCTTACACCCTGGCCGAGGCTTTCTTCCTGGTGTTCCTGGTGATGTGGTTGTTTCTGCAGAATCTGCGCGCGGCCATCATCCCCACCCTGGTAGTGCCGGTGTCGCTGGTCGGCACCCTGGTCGGCCTCTACCTGCTGGGTTATTCGATCAACGTGCTGTCGCTGTTCGCGATGGTGCTGGCCATCGGCATCGTGGTGGACGACGCCATCGTGGTGGTGGAGAACGTCGAACGCATCATGACCCAGGAAGGCTTGCCGGCGCGCGAGGCCACTTCCAAGGCGATGGGCCAGATCTTCGGCGCCATCGTCGGCATCACCGTGGTGCTGTCGGCGGTGTTCATCCCGATGGCCTTCTTCGCCGGCTCGGTGGGCGCCATCTACCGCCAGTTCGCGGTGACGCTGGTGATGACCATGATGTTCTCCGCCTTCCTGGCGATCAGCCTGACCCCGGCCCTGTGCGCCACGCTATTCAAAGGCATGACCCAGGAGCAGATGGAACACCACACGGGCTTCTTCGGCCTGTTCACCCGCTTCTTCACCCGCACCACCACCGGCTATCTGAACGGGGTGACCGGCGCGGTGAAGCGGCCGCTGCGCATGATGCTGATGTTCGCGGGGCTGGTCGGCATCACCGTTTTCCTGCTGCTGCGCCTGCCCACCGGCTTTTTGCCGGACGAAGACCAGGGCTATCTGATTTCCATCGTGCAATTGCCGGCCGGCGCCACCCAGGAACGCACCGTGGCGGTGCTGTCGCGACTGGAACAACATTTCCTCAAGCAGCCGGAAGTAGCCAAAGTGGTCGGCGTGGCCGGCTTCTCCTTCTTCGGCAAGGGCCAGGATGCCGCCATCGCTTTCGTGCGCCTGAAGGACTGGGACGAGCGCACCAAGCCCGACGACCACGCCCTCAAGGTGGTGCAGCGCGCCAACATGGCGCTGTTCGGCATCAAGCAGGCCATGATCTTCGCCCTCAACCCGCCGCCGATCCCGGAACTGGCGGCGGTGGGCGGCTTCGACTTCCGCTTGCAGGATCGTTCCGGCCTCGGCCGCGAGAAACTGCTGGAAGCGCGCAACATGGTACTGGGCATGGCCTCGCAAGACGCCCGTCTCGCCGGCGTGCGCCCGGAGGGCAAGGAACCGGCGACACAATTGCTGCTCGACATCGACCGTCTGAAAGCCAGCAGCCTGGGCATCGACATGGCGGAGTTGAACCAGACGCTGGCGGTGGCGCTGGGTTCGGCCTACGTCAACGACTTCATCCGCGACGGCCGCGTGTTGCGCGTGGTGATGCAACTGGATGCCCACGCGCGTTCCACCCCCGAGGGCCTGCTTTCGCTGCGGATACGCACGATGAAGGGCGGCATGGTGCCGCTCTCGGAAATCGCCACGCCGCGCTGGGTGGTCGGCTCACCCAAGCTCGACCGCTACAACGGCGTGCCGGCGATGAAGATCGCCGGCGGCCCGGCACCCGGTCGCAGTACGGGCGAAGCGATGGAAGCCATGCAGGAAATCGCCGGAAAACTGCCTCCCGGCATCGGCTTCGAGTGGTCCGGCACGTCGTTCGAGGAAAAGCTGTCGGGCGCGCAGGCGCCGGTGCTGTTCGCCCTCTCGCTGATCGTCGTATTCATGTGCCTGGCCGCGCTCTATGAAAGCTGGACCGTGCCGCTGGCGGTGTTGCTGGTGGTGCCGCTGGGCGTGTTCGGCGCGGTGTTGGCCGTTACCCTGCGCGATCTGCCCAACGACGTCTATTTCAAGGTCGGCCTGATCGCCATCATCGGTCTCTCGGCCAAGAACGCCATCCTGATCGTGGAATTCGCGCGCCAGATGGAAGCCCAGGGCAAGAGCACGCTGGACGCCGTCATGCAGGCCTGCCGCCTCCGATTCCGCCCCATCGTCATGACCTCGATCGCCTTCATCTTCGGCGTCCTGCCGCTGGCGATTTCCAGTGGCGCGGGCGCCGCCAGCCGCCACGCCATCGGCACCGGCGTCATGGGCGGCATGATCGCCGCCACCGTACTCGCCGTATTCATCGTGCCGGTGCTCTACCTGCTGGTGCGCAAACTCTTCCCCGGGCCGATCCGCTACCACGGCGCCGCCCAGCATGGAGACGACCATGAATAAGGCACTGATTGCCCTGCTGATCGCCAGCCTGAGCGGCTGCATCTCGACTCCGACCCTGCGCAAAGCCAGCCCCGACCTGCCGCAAGCATGGCCTTCCTCCTCCCCTCGCCCGCAGGCGGGAGAGGGGCCGGGGGTGAGGGTGTCGGCTATCGAGGACTGGTGGACCCAATTCAACGACCCCGCCCTCACCGCCCTGGTCAACGAGGCGCTGCAACACAACAACGACCTTCTCACCGCCGCCGCGCGCATCGAGGAAGCCCGCGCCGCGCTCGGCCTGAGCGAAGCCGACCGCCGCCCTGAAGTACAAATCGGCGGCAGCGCCGGCCGCACCCGCGTTACGGAGAAAGGCAGCTTCCCGCCGCCCTCCCCGGTCAACAACAAATTCCAGGTCAACCTCCAGGCCGCCTACGAAGTCGATCTCTGGGATCGTTACCGGCAGGCCAGCGCCGCCGCCCGCGCCGACCTGCTGGCTTCGCAATACGCCCGCGAAGTGGTGCGCGCCAGCCTGGTCGGGAACGTCGCCCAGTCCTATTTCCAGATCGCCGCCCTGGATGCCGCCTTGGCGCTCACCCGCGACACGCTGAACAACCGGCGCGAGGCGGTCGGGCTGCACCAACTGCGTTTCGACGCCGGTATCGTCTCGGAACTGCCGCTGCGCCAGGCGGAAGCCGAACTGGCGACGCTGGAAGCGACCCAGGCCGACCTCGCCCGGCAATTGCGGCAACAGGAAACCGCGCTGGCCCTGCTGCTCGGCCGCTCGCCGCGCGGACTGGTGGATGACCCGGTGGCGCGCGGCAAGCCGCTGGACACCCTGACAGCGCCGCCGGCCATTCCCGGCGGCTTGCCCTCCGACCTGCTCGCCCGGCGCCCCGACATCCGCCAGGCGGAACAACGCATGGTCGGCGCCGAGGCACGGGTGCTGGAAACGCGGGCCGCGATCTACCCCTCGCTGTCGCTCACCGCCAACCTGGGTTCGGAAAGCAAGGCGCTTTCCAACCTGTTCAGCGGCCCCGCCACCATCTGGGGCATCGGCGCCAGCCTGGTGCAGACGCTCTACAACGCCGGCCGCACCGAGGCCGCCCTGAAAGGCGATGCCGCGCGCCAGGAACAGGCGCTGCTGGCCTACGAACAAACCTTGCGGGTCGCCTTCAAGGAAGTGCTCGACGCGCTGGTGACCAACCGCCAGGCGCGCGAAGCCGGCGAGGCGGAAAACCGGCGCGCGCAAGCGCTGGCCCGCGCCGCCGAACTGGCCGGCCTGAGATACCAGAACGGAGTCTCCAACTACCTGGAAGTGCTCGACGCCCAGCGCAACCTGTATCAGGCGGAACAGAACCGCATCGAAGCCAGCCGCGCGCAACTGGCGGCCACTGCGACGCTATTCAAAGCACTGGGGGGAGGCTGGCTTCCCCGGCCTGAAACTTCGCATCCAGGCGAGCGCGGGTAAGCGTCATCGCATCCAGCCCCTGCTCGTTGGCGAACAGATACATGCCGCCCATCGGGCTGATCCAGGTCAGGAGGAGTTCACGCGACGAGCCCTGGCCTTTGAATACCACCCGGTCACCCAGTTGTAATTTCGGTTGAGCGACCCGCGGATCGGCGGTCGGCAGTTCCGGCGCGGACAGATCATGTAAATCGGATTCCTCGGGGCTGGTCACGTCTTCCGCGCGCAGGCGGGTGATCGGCCCCTCCTCGTCCGGCCTGGCTTGCAACCCCTCCCGTGCCAGCGCGGCGTGGAGCATGGCCAGGCGCTCGAACAGGGCATCACGATCGCCCAGCGGCATGGCCAGAGCGGCGCACCCGGCATGGAGCCGGGACAGCAAGGTGGGTAGCATGCGCAGCAGCGTGGTGGTTTCCTCCATCCCCCGTTTCGGCGCCAGACTCCAGAGCAAGGCATGGACGGTTTCCCAACCGGCCTTCCAGTCGCTGTGCTGATTTCCCTTCGCCACGTAGAGCCCAACCAACAGACGCGACCAGTCCCGCATCAGGAATACGTGCACCTCTTCCGGGGCGCCGCTCTTCTTGAGTTGCTGCGCCATCTCATCCTGGATCTTGTTGAGCACATCGCTCGCGCGTGGGGGTTTTTCGGCCATGAATAGTGCCTCTTTCGAGTTCCAGTGTTTTATATCGGCTTTATCACGAATTTCTTTAGACACAAGGTGTTAGCGCATTTTTTTGCGGATTAACGCTTTGTCGAAAAGGGTATTCCTGTTACCCTGCGGCCTGTTTTGCCGTGTCGGGACCTCATAAATGAACCGTATTTTCACCCGCAAGCACCTGTTTTTAACGCTGGCCGCGCTGCCCTTCATGGGTGTCGTCGCCGCCTTCGGTATCGCTCCCGGTACCCACACCGAGAATGTCACACGTGAGACGGTGGTTGAAAACGTCGAACTGTCCCAGATTCAGGCCACCGACAGCGGTGCCTTCGATTTCTGGCGCGAAGAGCGCATCGGTCGTGGCGATACCCTGCAAAGCCTGCTTACCCGCCTCGGTGTAGACAGTGGAGAAGCCCGCAAGGTGCTTGCCGCCGCCCATGAAAGCAAATCTCTGGGGCGCCTGATCCCCGGCCGCAGCGTCCTGGCGCGGGTCACCTCCGGCGGCCAACTGATGTTGTTCCGCTATCTGGTTTCCGATGACAAGTTGGTCACACTGACCCGCAACGGTGGCGAATTCAAGGTCGGTGAACTGCCGGTGGCGCTGGAAGCCCGCCAGATCATGCGTTCCGGCGAAATCGAAAGTTCCCTGTTCGGCGCCACCGATGCCGCCGATGTACCCGACCGCATCGCCTCCGAAATGGCCGAAGCCCTTTCCGGTGACATCGACTTCCACAAGGACTTGCGTCGTGGCGACCACTTTTCCCTGGTCTACGAAGCGTTCTATCTGGATGGCCAACTGGTGAAGACTGGCCGCCTGCTGGCCGCCGAATTCGTCAACCAGGGCAAGCCCTACCAGGCGCTGTACTTCAAGGATGCCCAGGGCCGTGAAGGCTATTTCACGCCGGATGGGCAAAGCCTGAAGCGCGCTTTCCTGAAGTCACCCATGCCTTTCAGTCGTATCTCTTCCGGCTTCAGCGGCGCCCGCTTTCACCCCGTCCTGCAAACCTGGCGCGCCCATAAAGGGATTGACTACGCCGCTCCCACCGGCGCCCCGGTACGCGCGGTGGCCGACGCCAAGGTCGAGTTCGCCGGCCGCCAAGGTGGCTACGGCAATCTCATCGTGCTCAAGCACCAGGGCGCCTACAGCACCGCCTACGGCCACCTGTCCCGCTTTGGTAAAGGCATCAAGCATGGCGCCCATATCGCCCAGGGCCAGGTAATCGGCTATGTTGGCTCCACCGGCCTGGCCACCGGCCCGCACCTGCACTACGAATTCCGCATCAACAACGTGCAGAAGAACCCGCTTGCGCTGAAACTGCCAACCTCCTACCCCCTGGACGCACGCGCCAAGGCGCAATTCGCCAGTAAAGCGCAGCCCCTGGCCGCAAACCTGGAACTGCTGCGCCATACCAACCTGGCTTCGCTGGACTGATGCTGGGTTAGCCAACCGGGCCTGTAACGCCGGCATTCATGCCGGCGTTTTTTATTGCAGTTCCAGAAAACCGTGCCTGTCAGGACACAACCCGCCGCTGTCGCAGGTGCACGGGTTTGGTATTGAATAACCTGACCGGCGAACGCCTACACGCGCAAGGGGTTTCCGGGTCTCTGCTTGCTGTGATTGATGGCTGATAAGACGAGCGGTTTGGTCGACTGAGATCGGCCACAAACGGTCGATCAAATATCGTAATGTTTCTGGCTACTTATTGATTATGTGCGGCCAGTCAGAAACAGCAGCAAGTGGACAGACCGTCCCAGCAAGTTTCTTTGTGGCCCTTAAAATCAGTGCCCCGCCGGTCGACTGGCCCGTTTGTTTGCCTCAAAGCCCCCTTTGGCTTTCCAGCCCTCGTAGCCGTCCTGCAACACCTTCACGTTGTCGTAACCCAGCAGGCGCAGGGCGAACACCGCCTGGGCGGAGAGCGTGCCGGTGTTGCAGTAGATCAGCACCATGCGGTCCTTCGGCAGTTCGCCGCGCCGCGCCACCGCCTGCCGCCATTCGATGTTGACCGCGCCGGGGATGTGGCCCTTGGTGAATTGCGCGGCATCGCGGGCATCCACCACGAACACGTTTTTCCAGTCCTCGGCGGGTATCTGTTCCGGCCAGATCAGGCTGCTGCCGTATTCGGTGAAATCCATATATTCCTCAAGCGCTTTCACCACGGCCGTGTTATTGGCAACATCGGCGGCAGCCGGCGCGGCGAGGGGAATGGCAAGGGCGATGGCGAGCAGCAGGGGGCGCAAGGTCATGGGGAAGTCCTTTCGTGAGGGTCAATCGTCCGCCGGATTCAGCCGGGGCAGGGTTTCTTCGGAGAACAGGGCAACCAGCAGGCCGGAGACGAACATCGCGCCGCCCACCAACCAGAAGGTGATTTCCAGACTACCGCTGACGGCGGCGGCGACACCCAGCACCAGGGCGCCGACGGCATAGCCGAAATCGCGCCAGAAACGGTAGATGCCGATGGCGGAACCGCGCCAGTCCGGGTGGGCGATGTCGGCCACCGCTGCCGACAGGGTGGGATAGAGCAGCGCCATACCGAAGCCCGACAGCGTCGCCGCCAGGGCCAGACCAGTGGTCGAATCCAGCAAGGGCATGACGGCGACGCCGCCACCGCACAGCCACATGCCCAGGACGATGGGCTTGAGGCGGCCGATGCGGTCGGACAGACGGCCGGTGAAGAATTGCGAGACGCCCCAGGTGATGCCATAGGCGCCCACCAGCCAGCCGATCTCGGTCAGCGGCACGCCGCGCTGGAACAGCCAGACCGGGAAAATCACCCACATCCAGGCATCGACGAATTTTTCCACCAGGCCGGCCTGGCTGATGGCGGCCAGGCGTTTATCGCGCCAGGACATGAGGGTGAACATTTCCCAGGTGCTGGGCTGGGCCGAAACGTTTTTCGGGTAGCGCGCTTTCGGTCCGGTGGAGGTGGCGTGCTGCTTCGCCTCCAGGCGCGCCCAGGGCAGGGTTTCCTCGACCCACAGGAGGGTGGCGAGACCGGCGGCGCCGACTGAGGCGAGGCCGAACCACAACAGACCGGCGCGCGCGCCCAGGTGCTCGGCCAGATAGGCGGTGATGATGCCCGCCACCGCCACGCCGACATAGCCGGAGAACTCGTTGACGCCGATGGCGAAGCCGCGCTGGTCGCCGCGCGCCAGGTCGAGCTTGGAAGTCTGCGTCATCGACCAGGTGAAACCCTGGTTGACGCCCAGCAATACCGTGGCGGCCACGATCCAGCCCCAGGATGGCGCGAAATAGATCATCACCGGAATCGGCACGGCGGTCAGCCAGCCCCAGAACAGCACGCGCTTGCGGCCCAGCCGCTCGGACAGCCGCCCGGCGACGAAGTTGAGCGACCCCTTCACCACCCCGAAGGCAACCACGAAACTGGTCAGCAACAGGAAGGAGCCGCGCGGCACGCCGAATTCCGTTTCCGACAGAGCCGGCACGACGGTGCGCATCATGCCCAGGGTCAGGCCGACAAAGAACACCTGGACAACCTGGTGGGCGAATTGCGCGAAGTTGTCGCGGATGCCGTGGGTAAGGTCGGATGAGATGCCAGGATTCATAGCTGCACGCCCGCCTTGCGCAGGATGGGAAGGAGCAAAAAGTAAAGCCCCACGGTGCCGGCGCAAGCTACGCCGAGGCTGGGCCAGAATTGCCAGCCATGCCTGAGCAGCACGGCGAGCAGGACGAACAGCGCGAGCGAGGGGATGACCAGCCAGAACACCTGGATCGACAGGCTGGCGATCTGCTCCGGCGGCGCGGCCTCCACATGCAGCCAAATGAAAGCCAGAAGGGAAGTCAGCGGCAGGGAGGCCAAAAGCGCGGCGAAGCCCGAATAGCGCTTGGCGATTTCAGAAATGGCCGCGACCAGAACCGCCGTGATGGCCACCTTGAAGAATAAGAAGGTCATGCGATCACGTCTGGCCCAGATTGGCCTGGACCATGCGATCCATCTCCGCCGGCCGCGGCGGAATCTCGCTGGTCAGCGCCGCCACAAAAGCGGCGCGATCGAGCGACAGCATCGGGTTCCAGCGCTTCTCGAAGCCCAGCGTCGAGCCAGGTTTTCCCGAAATCCCGGCGCCGCAGACGCTGCCGGCGACATGGCCGGCGTAGAGCTCCATTTCATTGGGCAGGGTCAGCAGTTTGCTGTGCAGGCTGACCCATATCTGCCCCGCCATCTCCTTCTCTCTGCCGGCCAGGTCGGGCCGTCCCACAGCGCCGACGAACAGGGTGTCGCCAGTCAGCACGAACCAGGGTTCCGCCGTGGCCTCGCCCATGCGGCGCTTGTCGGTCACCAGCAGGCAAATCGAATCCGGCGTGTGGCCGGGGGTGTGCAGCACGTCGATATACACATTGCCGACGTCGATGCGCTGGCTGTCCCGCAGCGGCTCGAACGGGAATTTCACCCGCCCGGCGTTGGATTCGTGCAGGCAATAGACGCCGCCGCACTTCTCCGCCAGAGCGCGGCCGCCCGAGTAATGGTCGGCATGCACATGGGTATCGATGACATGGGTGATCTTCACATCCTGCTTCGCGGCCTCGGCCAGGAACCAGTCCTCGTCGCCTTGCACCGGGTCGACGGCGACCGCGACATGGCAGGAGCCGCAGCCGAACAGGTAGGAAAGCGTGGCCTCGCGGGCGGCCAGTTGTCGGAAAAACATGGGAGTCTCCTCGTCAAAAAACCAGAATCTTTTCGGCCCACTCGGTCCAGTCGGCCAGTTCTTCCAGGGTGCCGCGATGGGTGCCCGGCAACAGTTCCGCCTCGGCCATGCCACGCGCGTCCATGCAGGTGCCACACACGCTCAACCTTCCTGGGCCGGCACGCACAATCTTGTTGATCATGATCTGCAAGTTGTAGAAGCCGGTCGGCACCTGCTGGCCGTTCTTGGCGGCAATCGCGGCATCGCCCAGCAAAAACACGCGCACCTCGTTTTCCGGCTTGCGCGCCAGCGCGCCGGCCAGGCGCAGACCGTTATAGGTGCGCTCCTCGCCATAGGGCGCGCCATTGAGAATGAACAGGGCTTTCATGAATTTCTCCCAAGAAACGACGTTTTCAATCGGCAACCTCAACCGGTAACCCATAGGCCCGCCACTCGGCCACGCCATCTTCCAAGCGAATGGCGCTGAAGCCTTCCTTCCGCAGCAACGCCACCGCTTCCGCCGCCATCAGGCAGAACGGCCCCCGGCAATAGGCCACCACCGGCTTGTCGTGAGGTAGGTCGGCGAGCCGTTTGCGCAATTCCTCCAATGGCATGGATTGCGCATAGGGCAGGTGGCCGGCCTGGAACTCGGCCGCTGGGCGCACATCAAGCACCATCACCTCACCGCTTTTGGCCTGGGCCAGCAACTCCTCCCGGCTCAAGGGCGTCAGTTCATGAACGTGTTCGGCCAGCTTGGCCAGTGCCGCGCGCAGTTCCAGCAAGCGGTCTTCCGCCAGCGAACGAATCGCCACCCAGAAATCCGCCACTGCCTCGCTGGTCAGCCGGTAATAGACGTTCTTGCCTTCCTTGCGCGCTTGCACCAGATGCGCAAGGCGCAACTCCTTCAAATGTGCGGAAGCCAGCTTGAGCGAGATTTCCGCTTCCGCCGCCAGCCGCTCCACCGGCTTCTCACCCTGGCACAACAACTCGATCAGCTCCAGGCGCTTGGGGCTGCACACGGCTTTGCCGATGCGGGCGACCTGGGCATAGAGCACGTCTTTGACTTGCCTACCGGTGTGGCTCATTTTTTACTCAATCCAACATTCCAACGTGTATTGGAGTGTAGCTTGTGTTTTGTGAACGTGGGCGCAATTTTTGCGGCCTGTAGGAAGTGGGCGTGCTGCTCCTACCCAGCGCCTCGCCCATCCTCCGCGCTTACGAGCGTTGTCTACCGAATAGCCTGTGCTGGGGTGGTTTTCTCGTCGCGGCGGCGGATAAACGGCAATAATTCCGAAACATTTTCAGGCCAGCTCATGACTTCTAGATTGTTTACCCTCTGCGTGGCGGCACTCGCCACCTTGTCCGGCCTCCAGGCCACCGCCGCACAGACCGAGAAGCGCGATCCCGATACCGGCGCGGTCACCTGGGAAACCCGTGCCCACGGCGTCACCCTCTCGCTCACCCAGATCCTGCCGAACCAGGCGCGGGCGTTTTATCTCAATCGCGGTTTCCCGGCGGAGGCGGTGGAACCCTATGCCACCGCCTGCGTGTACATGACCGTGTTGCGCAACGATGCCGCGCCCGGTGAACTGAGCTTTCGCCTGACCAACTGGAGCGTGCAAAACGCGGGCCAGGAACGGCCGCCCAACGCCGTCGAGGACTGGATGATGCGATGGCGGGCGCTGGGCCTGGCGGAAGCGGCACAGATCGCCTTCCGCTGGGCGCAGTTTCCGCCTGAACAGGAGTACGCCGTCGGTGAGTGGAACCAGGGCATGCTGGCCACCGGCCTGGCGCCCGGCAGCCGTTTCGACCTGACCGCCCGCTGGACGGTGGCGGGAAAAACCTTTGAAGGAAAGCTGGAAAATGTCGTTTGCGCGCGTTGAAACCGGAATGAAACACGGCCTGTCCGCACTGCTGCTTTACTGCATGGCAGGCTTCTCCAGCGTGGCCGCCGACTTGCCGCCATTGACTCATGGCCTGACCCCCATCGCCGAACCCCAGCCCGCGCCGGCGCTGATCCTGGCTGACATGGACGGCAAGATGCACGACCTGGCCGATCTCAAGGGCAAGGTCGTGGTGGTCAATTTCTGGGCGACCTGGTGTCCGCCCTGCCGCCGCGAGATGCCCTCGCTGGAACGCCTCAAGCAGCAGCTCCAGTCGCGCGGCCTGGCAATGCTGGCGGTGGACGTGGGCGAAGACGCCGACACCGTATTCGCCTTCACCGGCCAACTGGAACCAGCGCCCACGTTTCCGTTACTGCTGGATCGCGACTCGCGGGCCATGCAGCGCTGGAAGGTCAAGGGCCTGCCCACTACCTTCGTCATCGATCAGCAAGGCCGCGTGATTTTCCGTGCCATAGGCGGGCGCGAGTTTGATAACCCAGCCATGATCGCAGCATTGCTGGCACAGACTCCGAGGAACTGACACACCAGTTGCCTCGCCCCCTCCGTGCGGGAAAGTCAGTATATCCAGTGAGTTGTTCCCCCTTTCGTCGACTTCGTCCCGCCAGAACCTCGGACCCAGAGCACTGCACGCAAATCTGATCCTCTCGACTAGGGCAGGGGCCTTGTCAGTAACTGCCATGGTCAGAAATAAGTCGCATGATGGGCTCAGCCTGAGCGTCTCATGAGGGTCGTAAGTCGCCCCCCACTCATTGCCGTTCGCCTCTACGCACAGGAAAGACCCGGCCGATCATCGAACCCGACTCACCACCGGATTCCGGTGATTTCTCGTATATGCGCGCCGTTGAAAAAACCGGCGCTATATGAACCCGCCGCCAAGACACCCGGCACCCCAACCTAGCCGTTCCAACACGGCCATGAAATCGTCGGCCGGCGGTGCCGCCAGGTGCAGCGGCTCGCCGCTGATCGGATGATTCAGGCGCATTTCGGTCGCGGCCAGTAACAGTCGCCGGCTGTCGAACAACTCCTGGAACAGCCGGTTGTGGCGCCCCTTGCCGTGGGTGGCGTCGCCGATGATGGGGTGGGAAAGGTGTTTCAGGTGGCGCCGTAGTTGGTGCCAGCGGCCCGTGAGGGGTTTCAGCTCCAGCAAGGCATAACGGCTGCTAGGGTAGCGATCCACCTGATAGGGCAATTCCACCGTGGCGAGGCGCCGGTAACGGGTCACGGCGGCCTGTGCCGGCTGGCCGGCGCTGATGCCGGCGTGCTCATCGGCCATGCGCGCCAGGGGGTGGTCGATCTCGCCCGCTTCCGGTGGATGGCCACGCACCACGGCGAGGTAGGTTTTCTCGACCTCTCCCCGCTCGAACTGGCCGCTCAAGACCCGCCCGACGTCGCGCTCCAGGGCGAACAGCAACACCCCGGACGTGCCCTTGTCGAGCCGATGCACCGGCCACACCATGCGGCCGATCTGGTCGCGCAGGATTTGCAGGGCGAAGCGGGTTTCGTGGCGGTCCAGGTTGCTGCGATGCACCAGCAAGCCGGTGGGCTTGTGGACGGCGATCAGGCAGTCGTCACGGTAGAGGATGGGGAGGGGCGTATTTTCGAGAGTCACTGGGCTGCGCGCGTTGGAGAAATCTCCCCCGGCCCCCCTTTGGGAAAGGGGGGAGGCACGGCACATGCCCGCATCACGATCACCCGCCTTCTGCTGGTGGCCGCTCACACCGCGTTGCGCCACTCCGTGTCCTCGCCGTCGAACAGGCGGTTGGCTTCGATGGGCCCCCAGCCGCCGGCGGCGTAGGTGTGGATGAAGTCGCGTTCCTGTGCCCAGTATTTGAGGATGGGGTCGACCACGCGCCAGGCCCATTCCACTTCGTCGAAGCGGAGGAACAGGGTGCGGTCGCCTTCGATCACGTCCAGGAGCAGCGCCTCGTAGGCATCGAGCGGGTTTTCGTCGGGATTGCGGAAGCCGGCGTTGAGTTTGACCACGCGGGTTTTCATGTCCAGGCCGGGCTGTTTGGCGTGGATTTCCATGTGCATGCTCTCTTCCGGCTGGATCGACAGCACGATCCAGTTCGGCTCCAGCACTTCCAGCGCCGTTTCCCGGAACAACTGTTGCGGCGGATGGCGCAGACGCAGCGCGATCATGGACATGGGCTGCTTCAGGCGCTTGCCGGTGCGCAGGTAGAACGGCACGCCGCGCCAGCGCCAGTTGTCGATGTAGAACTTGGCGGCGGCGAAGGTTTCGGTGACGGAATCCGGCTCCACGCCGGCTTCCTGCTGGTAGCCCGCCACATGCTGGCCATCGACCATGCCGGCCTTGTACTGGGCGCGGAAGGCGTGGGCATGCACGGAACGCCGTGCGATGGGGCGAATGGAACGCAGCACCTTGACCTTTTCATCGCGCAGGGCATCGGCTTCCAGAGCCGGTGGTGGTTCCATGCCGACCAGGGTGAGCAATTGCATCAGATGGTTCTGCAACATGTCGCGCAGGGCGCCGGCCTTGTCGTAGTAGTCGGCGCGCTTCTCGATGCCGAGATCCTCGGCCACGGTAATCTGCACGTGGTCGATGTAATTGCGGTTCCACAGGGGTTCGATCAGGGTGTTGGCGAAGCGGAACACCAGCAGGTTCTGCACCGTCTCCTTGCCCAGGTAGTGGTCAATGCGGAACACCTGGCTTTCGTCGAAGTAGCGGTGCAGCAACTGGTTGAGCATCTGCGCCGATTCGATGTCGGTGCCGAACGGTTTTTCCAGGACGATGCGGTGCAGACCGCGCGGCTTCGCGAGGCCGACGCCATCCAGGTTCTTGATCACCGCGGAGAAGTCGCCGGGCTTGATCGCCAGATAGAACACGACGTTGGAACACACGCCCAGCTTGGGCTTCGCCAGCACTTCCTTGAGGTCGTGATACGCCTGTGGGTCGTTCAGTTCGCCGCGCAGGTAGTCGAAACGGTTGATGAAGCGTTCCAGGCAGGGGCCTTCGGCCTTGAGTTTGTCGACCAGGATCGTTTTGACGTGGTCGCGCCAGATGGCGTCATCCCATTCACGTCGGGCGAAGGCGACAAAGTTCAGACCCTCCGGCAGCTTGCCAGCCAGTTCCAGGCGGTAAAGCGCCGGCAACAGCTTGTTGGAAGCGAGATTGCCGGTGGCGCCAAAGATGACGAAGTTGCAGGGGGGAAGCGGGGTTTCCTGGTCGAACATGGGAATCCTTCGGAAGACGGCGGAGGGAAAATCGTAGGCCAGGTTGCGGCTTTATCGCTACCTGGCGGGCCACACCCAAAATGGGGGAACGAACGTCAGGTAGCCTTCGGCAACCTGACCTACGCAACTGAATCAGGCGTCGCTCTTCACCGCATGACCGCCGAAGCCCTTGCGCATCATCGCCAGCATCTGGTTGGCGAAGTCGCCCTTGCCCTGGCTGGCGAAGCGGCTCATCAGGGCCAGGGTCATGACCGGTGTAGGCACGCCCAGGTTGATGGATTCCAGCGCGGTCCAGCGGCCTTCGCCGGAGTCGGCGACCAGGGGGGCGATGCCATCGAGCGTCTGATCGGTTTTCAGGAAATCGGCGGACAGATCAAGCAGCCAGGAGCGCACCACGGAGCTGTGGCGCCAGAGTTCGGCGACGGCGGCGATGTCGAGGTCGAATTCGCTTTTCGCCCGCATCAGCGCGAAGCCTTCGGCCAGCGCCTGCATCATTCCGTATTCGATGCCGTTGTGGACCATCTTGGTGAAGTGGCCGGCCCCCACCGGCCCGGCGTGCAGCCAGCCGCTGTCCGGGGTCGGCGCCAGTGCTTGCAGGAAGGGAGTCAGGCGCGCGAGGTCGTCGTCACCGCCGCCCGCCATCAGGCAATAGCCGTTGGCGAGGCCCCAGACACCGCCGGAAACGCCGACATCGACGAAGCGCAGGCCCAGCCCATGCAGGTGTTCGGCGCGACCTTGCGCGTCGTGATAGTAGCCGTTGGCGCCATCCACCAGCAGATCGCCCGGCTCCAGCAACGGCGCGAGTTCGTGTATCGCCGCCTCGGTGGCTTCGCCCGCCGGCAGCATCAACCAGACGATACGCGGCGCGGCCAGGCCGGCCACCATGTCTTCCAGGCCGCGACAGGCTTGCACATTGCCTTCTTCCGCCGCCAGCGTTTCGGCTACCGCGAAGTTGCGGTTGTGGGCCAATACCCGCACGCCGCCTCGGCTCAAACGCCGCGCCATGTTGCCGCCCATGCGGCCCAGTCCGTAAAGCCCTATCTCATACATGCCGTTTTCCTCTCGTGAATACGTGCTCGGGTAGCGGCATTAGCGCACAAAACGCTTACATCTTCACGTACACCCAACCCTGACGCATGCGCGACATGATCTCGTTGATGGCGGACGAGGCCATGCGCGCCTCCGGCAGCAGCACCACATGCTGCCCTTCACGCAGCAGGCGCGCGACGGTCTGGCCACAGGCCACGAAAACGAGGTTGGGATAACTTGCCGCCAGGCGCTCGATGCGCGCCCGCTCGGGGCTGCGATCCTGGCGCAGCAGGTCCAGGCCCATGCTGTTGACCACCAGCTCCACTTGCCCCTGGCCGCGTGATTGCGCAAGGCGCTCCGCCACATCCAGTGAGGCGGAAAGGTGATCCGGGTCGCTGCTGTCGAGATGCAGGACCACGCGTTGCGTATCCACCCGACCACTCAGGGTCACCGGCTGATAACCGGCGGGCAGCCCCGCCAGCCGATCGACCACCGGCGGCTGATCGACGCGATCGTGGGCCAGCCAGCCGCCGCTCAAGCCCAGAACCAGCAAGACCCCCGCCGCCAGCGCCTGGCGCCAGGCCGTGTTGACGTAGCGGTGCCGGACGCCGGCGTTGGGGTGGGGCAGGTCGTCATAGGCGGCGCGCACCTGCTCCTTGAGCGTGCGCTGGGCACAGACTTCGGCGCGCAGGCTGTCATCGCCCGCCATTCGATCCAGCAGGTGTTCGCGCTCCTCAAGGGTCAGTTCGCCATCCAGATAAGCGTTGATGAACTCGCGCGAAACCGGTTCGTTTTTAACTTCGTTCATTTCACCCTCCTGAGTTGCGTCTTTGTGACGCGTTTGTCCTCGTTCTCCAGTATTGCCCGCAATGCCAGACGCGCTCGAGAGAGGCGGCTCATCACCGTGCCCACCGGAATATCCAGAATGCCGGCCACCTGCGCATAGGCGCATTCCTCGATGTCCACCAGCGACAGCACCTGGCGCTGCCCCAGCGGCAGGCAGGCGATGGCGCGACGCACCCGATCGCGCGTCTGGCGCCGGGACAGCAACTGCTCGGGGCCGGGCTCGCTGGAGAAAATCAGCTCGTCCATCTCGGCGATGTCCTCGAACTCGCGGCTCCCACGCAGATGATCGCGCCAACAGTTATTGAGTATGGAAAACAGCCAGCCTTCCATGGCCTGAGCCTCGCGCAACTGCGCCATGCGGGTGAGCGCCTTGGCCAGCGCGTCCTGCGCCAGGTCGTCGGCCAGGTGCGCGTCGTGACACCAGGCATAGGCCAGCCGGTACAGGCGTGGCCGCATGCCTTCCAGGCGGCGGCGTGCGGCGAAATCGAACACGAATGGCAACAAGGGCTACTCCGGTTGAGCCTTTGATATGAAGACGGGGCCGGCGCCCGGTTTATTCCATGCAAAGAAAAAAAGAAATCGTGGAATAAGTTGGCAAATCGCCCCGTCTTATTCGCAAGGTGTTTGGCAACACCCCGCACATAACCCACTCTGGAGAAGACCATGCAGCACTCATCGATACGCGCCACGTTATTCAGCCTCGCCCTGGCCGCCGCAAGCGCCGGATTCTGCGTCCCGGCCACCGCCGCCTCACACAAGATGCCGGCCATGCCGGTCGTGGAAGAAGCCCCAGTCCAGGAAAAAGTGGTCTACCACATCAACGATGCCAGCGTCGCCCGTGTCGCCCTGCGCAATATCGAAAACCATCTGGATGCCAGTCCCGGCGTGCAGATCGTGGTGGTTACCCACGGCAAGGGCATCGACTTCCTGCTCAACGAGGCCAAGGACGACAAGGGCTTGTATGAACCCCAGGTGGCGGGCCTAAAGAACCGCGGCGTTACTTTCGACGTCTGCCGCAACACGCTCAAGGGCCGCAAGCTGGACGACAGCGCGGTCATCCTGGAAGCCCAGGTGGTGCCCTCCGGCGTCGCCGAAATCGGCAAGCTCCAGGCCAGAGAAGGCTACGTCTACCTGAAACCCTGAGCTAGCTCACAAGCCTCAGACAGTTCCGCCTCCGATCAACCTCCGGCCCTGACCGGAGGTTGATCAAGACGATAGGGAAGTCCTTCCCCTCGTCGCCCGCCTCCCCCGATGTTCATTTTTTTGACGATAGCCGTCAGGGCATCGGCTTGCCCGCCGCACGCCCTGAGCACCGGGAAACAACGCAATTTCACGATTTACAACCCGCTGGAGATTCCCGATGTTTCGCTCGCTTCGCACCCTGGCCCTGGCCTTCGCCTCCCTGCTGTTCATCACCAGCCCCGCCGCCGTTCTCGCGGCTGATCTAAGCATGGCGGACTACAAGTACGTCCTGCACATCAGCGACATGGACCCTTCCAAGCAGGAACTGATCCTGAACAACGCCGCGAACCTCCTGGAGGCGTATCCGCCGGGCGCGGTGGAGGTCGAGATCGTGGCCTATGGCCCCGGCCTGCGCCTGATGTTCGCCAACAACGTCAATGCCCAACGCCTGGACGCCCTGTCCCAGAGCGGGGTGCGCTTCACCGCCTGCGGCAACACCCTGAAGGGCATGACCAAGCAGCTCGGTGAAGAACCCAAGCTGAACCCCGTCGCCAAGGTCGTGCCCGGCGGCATCGTGCGCATCGGCGAGCTGGTCAAGCGCGGCTACATCTACGTCAAACCCTGATCAACACAGCACACGGCTTTAACGATTTTCAGGGCGATCGACCCTGAATTGATCCTGTTGGATTCCGCTCAAGGAGGAATGGAAATGCAAGGCAAGCAACTGTTCAAACGTACTGTTCTCGGCGCCGCCTGCGCCTTTGCCCTGATGGGCACCGCCGGTTCGGCGATGGCCGCCAACTGGCTGATGTTGCAAGGGACCGAACCGGAAGGTGCTTCGGCCCGCGCGGAAGTCTGGGGCTTTATCCAGGCCCAGTACGCGAAGGACTTCAGCGACGCCAATGCCGCAGGCGCCTACGTTCCGCCCAAACTGCTGGGTCCGGATCTGGACTCGCAAGCCGGCTTCAACATCAACCGGGCGCGGATCGGCGCGCGCGGCACCGGCTTTCCGCTCGACGGCAGAATCAACTATTTTGCGTTGCTGGAGATGGGCAACAACGGCATCACCAAAGGCACCAACACCTTCGCCAAGATGACCGACGCCAGCATTACCCTGAACACCATTCCCGGCGCGCGCATTCGCGCCGGCCTGTTCAAAACTCCCGGCGCCGAGGAAGGCCTCCAGGCCATCCATGTGTTCGACTACATCAATTTCACCGAAGCGAGCAACGCGCTGCTCAACGAGCGCTTCCCGAACCGATCGTTCACCAATTCGACCGGCGTTTCAAACATTACGAATACAGGCAACGTGGCCGCCATGACGCAAGCCCAACTGCAAGGCAATGTCACCGGCACCAGCGGCTACAGCGGCCTGGATGCATTCTCAACGCCGGTCGGCGCCTTCCGCGATGTGGGTATCCAGGTGTTCGACGCCTTCGACGTGGGCAAGGACTGGGAAGTGTCCTATGCCGCGATGATCGGCAACGGCAGTGGCGTCGAGTTCAAGAATAGCGACGGCAAATTCGACAAGTACCTCTATGTGTCTGGCGAGAAGAAACTCGGCGGCAAAGGCGCCAAGGCGGAAGGCCTGAAGTTCTTTGCCTGGGGCCAGTGGGGTGAGCGCCTGCTCGACATCACGGATGACCTCACCGCCAACCTGAAAACGTACAAGCGGGATCGCGCCGGCCTGGGAGTGAAATACATGGACAAGCCGTTCCGGGTCACCGCCGAGTACATCACGGCCGATGGCATGATCTTCGAGGGCCCGGACAAGCCCAACTACTACTTCACCCGCGTGGTCGACGGCAACGGCGCCGATGCCAAGGCCCATGGCTGGTATGTGGAAGGCGGTTGGTACATCCCCAACACCAAGTGGGAGCTGGATGCCCGCTTCGACACCATGACCCGCAATACGGATCGCGCGAACCAGCACACCTTCGACAAATGGACGCTGGGGGTGCAGTACCACTTCAATCCCAAGACCCGGCTGACCGTCAACTACGAGATGCGCGACTTCAAGTGCGACTCCGGCCGGGCGCCTTGCACCTCGGCGGGCGCGGCCACCCCGAACTACAACCTGGATGGCGTGGGTGACAAGGTCGGCGTGCAACTGACCGCGATTTTCTGAGCAACAACACTCCTATCAGGGTGCTTGGCCCCGCCCGTTCTCGCGGCGGGGCTTTTTTTCGCGCCCTGGCAGCCTGTCGCAGCAAACCAAGAAGGAAATACATGAAAACACGACTTATAGCGGCGGCCTCGGCCGGGCTGCTGGCAATCCTGCTGGGCGGTTGCGGCGGCATGAGCGTCAGCGAAAAAACCGATCGCATCAAGCTCGCGTCCGACCCCGCCGGCGCCACGGCCTACGCAGATGGCAACGAACTCGGCGCGACGCCGCTGGAAATTTCCCCGGGAGCGCACTTTCGCTCCGGTTTCATCGGGATGTCCTATCGCTATTACGGCAAGTTGTCGTTCAAGAGGCCGGGCTGCGAGCCCTACGCCGTCGAAGTCAACGACGCGGTACTGGCCAGGGATGTACACGCAAAGCTGAAATGCGACCCGGGCTACCACCCGCCTAGCCTGGCCGCAGCCGCCGACGACAAATACACGGAACGCCTGGAGCGCATCGAGACCCTACGCAAAAAGGGCCTGATCAGCGACAAGGAATACAAAGCCCTGCGCAAACACATCCTCGACGAACTCTGAGCCGGCCGGGGAGGTTGTATCCACCTCCCGCTCAAATCTTGAACAGATCGGCCAGGCGTTTCAGTTCCCCGGATAGCCGCACCACATCCTCCGCCACACCGGAGGCCTGGCGACTGGCGTGGCTGCCATGTTCGGTCATCTGCGCCACCCGCTCGACGTTCTGGGCGATTTCGCGCGCCGCGATGCCCTGTTCCTTGAGCGCGAAGTCAATATCCGACACCGCCTGCATGACCCGCGCGGAGGCGGACTGGATGCTGGAAATCGAATTACCGGCCTGGTGCGCCAGCTCGACGCCGTCGGAAACCCGCTTCACGCTGGCCTCCATCTCGTCCACCGCGCGGCGAGCGCCGATTTGTACCTTGTCGATCATGCCGGTGATCTGCTGCGTGGAATTGGCGGTGCGCTCGGCCAGTTTGCGCACCTCGTCCGCCACCACGGCGAAGCCGCGTCCCTGCTCGCCCGCGCGCGCGGCCTCGATAGCCGCGTTGAGCGCCAGCAGGTTGGTCTGGTCGGCGATTTCCTTGATGACGCCGACGATGGCGGAAATCTCGGCCGAATAGCCTTCCAGCTCGCGGATGGTCTTCGCCGAGCCCTGCACCGCTTCGGCGATGTGGCCGATCTCGTTGGCGGCGGAATGGATGACGCTGCCACCTTCGCGCGACAAGTCGCCCGATTCACGGGAAACGTCGCTGGCTTCGCGCG
Organism: Gallionellaceae bacterium; assembly: GCA_028714875.1. Classification (GTDB taxonomy): domain Bacteria; phylum Pseudomonadota; class Gammaproteobacteria; order Burkholderiales; family Thiobacillaceae; genus PFJX01. The sequence continues at coordinate 114,241 of JAQTLN010000004.1, read as the reverse complement.
CGTGGTCGCCCACCTGATCGATCGACACCGACAACTGTTCCACCGCCGACGCCATGCCGGAAGCGGCCTCGGACTGGCTCATCGCCGCCCGCGCGCTGAGGCCGCTGGACGCGGTCAGGTCGTGCGCGGCGCTGTCCAGTTTGCGAGTGCTCTGCTTGATCAACGCGGCATTGCCAAGCAGGTTGTTGCGCATGATGGCGAACTGCGCGAGCAGTTCGCCCACCTCGTCATGACCGGCCAACGGCGCCGGTTTCGACAGATCGAAGGCGGCGATGCCGCGCGCCGCGCGCACCGCGTTGCGCAACGGCCCGGTGAAGGAACGCACCACCACGAAAGCGATCGCGGGCCAGAGCACGAGTGCCGCGGCCGCCACGAGGCCGAGAACCAGGCCCAAGTTATCCAGGGAGGCCTGCAATTGTTGAGCCTTGCCGGGATCGACACATTTCAACAAGCCACGCGCCTCCTCGATCGCGCTCCAGCCCAGGCCCGCGCAAAGCAGGATGGCCAAAATCGACGACAAGGTGGACAGCCACAGTTTGCTCGACAGGTTGAGGTCCATGAAGCGGCGCAGCAGACGCCCCCCCAGGCCCAGTGCCGGCTTGCCGCCTTCCAAATGCAGACCGGGGTTGTCACGCAAGTGCTTGTACAGCGTCTCGGCCGCCTGTACTTCCTCGCGCGACGGCTGGGTCCGCACCGACATATAGCCGCCATCCGGGGTCGGCGTCGCCGTCGCTTTGACCCAGTAGTGATCGCCATCACGGCGCCGGTTCTTGACCAGGCCTACCCAGGGATCACCGGCCTTGATGGTGGCCCAGAGATCGCGGAAGGCCTCCGCCGGCATGTCGGGGTGGCGCACGATGTTCTGCGGCTGCCCGATCAACTCCTCGCGGGTAAACCCGGATGTCTCCACGAAATCGTCGTTGACGAAGGTGATGCTGCCCTTGGCATCGGTCCAACTGATGATGACCGCATCCGCCCGCAACGGGTACTCGCGCTGGGTGACGGGCTGGTTGTTACGCATATATTTCCTTTTTGATTACGGTCTAGCGCCGCGGTGGCTTCAAGCGGGCACCGCTTTACGGTAGGGTTATCGGGATAGCGAATTATTTCTTTAGTACTACTCAAGGACATTCCATGCGCATCCTGTTCGCCACCTCTGAAGCCAGACCCTTGATCAAGACCGGCGGGCTGGCCGATGTATCCGGCGCGCTCCCCGTCGCCTTGCGCGCGATCGGCCTCGACTGCCGCCTGTTACTCCCCGGTTACCCCGCCGTGCTGGCCGGCGTGAAGGATGCCAAACCCGTGTGCGTGCTGGCTGGACTGCCGGAAGACACCGTGGCCACCCTGTTGGAAGCCAACATGCCCGACAACGGGGTGCCCCTCTACATTCTCGACATTCCGGAATTATTCCAGCGTCCTGGTGGCCCCTATCAGGACGTGGCGGGCCATGACCACGTTGATAACGTCCTGCGTTTTGCCGTGTTTTCCAAGGCCGCCGCCCTCCTCGCCTCCAGCGACTCTCCGTTAGCCTGGCGCCCGGACGTGCTCCATTGCAATGACTGGCAAACCGGCCTGGCCCCGGCTTATTTGCGCCTTGCCGGGGAAAAGACGCCCAGCATCATGACCGTGCACAACCTGGCCTATCAGGGCATCTTCCCGCCCGCCGAGCTGGTCACGGTGGGATTGCCGGCGGAAAGTTTCGCGGTCGAAGGCGTCGAGTATTACGGCAATCTTTCCTTCCTCAAGGCCGGCCTCTATTACGCCGACCGTCTCACCACGGTCTCGCCGACCTATGCCGAGGAAATCCGCCAGCCCGCGCTGGGCATGGGCATGCAGGGGCTGCTGACCTCGCGTGGTGATGACCTCATCGGCATCCTCAACGGCATCGACACCGGTGAATGGAATCCCACAGCCGATCACTACCTGCCGTGCAAGTTTTCCTCGCGCGCGCTCGTCGGGAAGAAGGACTGCAAGCTCAAACTTCAGCAGGACCTCAACCTGGAACCCGGTAAGGACACCCCTCTATTCGGGATCATCGCCCGCCTGGCGCAGCAGAAAGGCCTCGACCTGATCCTCGCGGTGGCCGATGGCATCCTGCACCGGGGTGGCCAGATCGCCCTGCTGGGTACCGGCGAGAAAGCGCTGGAAGCGGCATTCCGCGATCTCGGCGCGCAGCATCCAGGTCGGGTCGCGGCGGTGATCGGCTATGACGAAGGGCTGTCGCACCGCATCGAGGCCGGCTCCGACTTCTTCCTGATGCCCTCCCGCTTCGAGCCCTGCGGCCTCAACCAGCTCTACAGCCTGCGCTACGGCACGGTGCCCATCGTCCACGCCACCGGCGGCCTGCAAGACACCGTGGAAGATGGCGTCACCGGCTTCGTCTTCCACGAACCCACACCGCACGCCCTCTGGCTGGCCGTCGACCGCGCTTTGCATGCCTACGCCGACACGAAGGCCTGGCAACGCATGATGCGCGCCGGCATGAAACGCGATTTCAGTTGGGAGAAGAGCGCGCGGGAATATGAGGTGCTGTATCAAGGGTTGCTGGGACAAGCGTAGCGCCGGCAAGGACGCCGGCGCTACATGCCGACCAGCTTGAAGCGCTTGCGGCTGGGTAGCCGCCAAGTCTCGAAATCGCGGCGGTCGAGCGTCCAGACCTGGGTGTAACCGGTGGCAAGCGCGGCAACCACCAGCGAGGCATCGGCCAGATCCATCGGCTGATCGGCATAGCGCTCGATCCAGTCCACCGCGCGCACGAGTTCATCGCGACCCAGTGGAAATAGCTCCAGCCCGCCGTTGTCGATCCAGCGATACAGCGGCAACGTGGCCTCGACCGAGGGCGCCAGGTGGGAAAACTCGGTCAGCACCGCCCAGGTGGTGAGCAGACGGCCGCGATAGTTTTTCAGGAAAGTCTTGCTGGCTTCGTGAAACTTGTCGCGCTTGTCGGACAAGGCCACCAGCGGCCCGGTATCCACCAGGATGGTGGTCATGCGCCGCCGTGCTTGGCCGCATGTTTGGCAACCATCGCCGCGCGCGCGCGTTCCTTGTAACTACCCGCCGCCTCGCCCCCATCGACGCAGCCGATAAACCCCGCTGCTTCGGCACGCTCGTAGGGTGTGGCCTCGGATTCGACCAGGCTGAACCGCTGCTCCAGCAGTTCGATGATGACTTCCGACTTGCTGCGCTGGGTTTCCACGCAATAAGCCGCCAACGCCTGTTCGACGCGATTGGGTAAACGAACGCTGGTGGTCATGACGGCTCCTTGTCTGTGGATTCGTATTAACGGTAATACAAGCCCACGATCATGACAAGTTCAGGCTTTCTCGCGCCGAATCGCCGCGCCCAGAGCGGTGAGCTTGGCCTCTATGTGGTCGTAGCCGCGATCCAGGTGGTAGATGCGTTCGATGTGGGTCTCCCCTTCCGCGACCAGGCCGGCGATGACCAGGCTGGCGGAGGCGCGCAGGTCGGTGGCCATGACGGTGGCGCCCTGCAACTTTTCCACCCCTTTCATCACCGCCGTGTTGCCGTCGATCTGGATGTCCGCGCCGAGACGCTGGAGTTCGACGGCATGCATAAAGCGGTTCTCGAAGATGGTCTCGCGGATGATCGCGGTGCCATCGGCGACGGCATTGATGGCCATGAACTGCGCCTGCATGTCGGTGGGGAAAGCCGGATAGGGCGCGGTACGGATCGACACGGCTTTGAGGCGAGCCGGGGCGATGATGTGGATGGATTCACGACCGGGGGTTTTTTCGCCGACGATCTCGCAGCCGGCATCCATGAGCTTGTCGACCACGGCGTCCAGATAGCCGGTGGAGGTGCCGGTGAGGCGAATCTCGCCGCCCGTGGCCGCCGCCGCGCACAGGAAAGTACCGGTTTCGATGCGGTCCGGCATGATGCGGTGGGTGGCGCCGTGCAGGCGCTCGACCCCGCGAATACGGATGACGTCGGTGCCGGCGCCGCTGATCTGGGCGCCCATGCTGACCAGGCATTGCGCCAGATCAACCACTTCCGGTTCGCGCGCGGCGTTTTCGATGATGGTTTCGCCATCGGCCAGGCAGGCGGCCATCATCAGGTTTTCCGTGCCGGTCACGGTAACCATGTCGGTGAACAGGTGCGCGCCTTTCAATTTGCCGTTGCCGGCCGTGGTTTTGGCGACCACATAGCCATGCTCGACGCCGACTTCCGCGCCCATCGCCAGCAAGCCCTTGATGTGCTGATCCACTGGCCGGGCGCCGATGGCGCAGCCGCCGGGCAACGACACCTTGGCCTCGCTACAGCGCGCCAGCAGCGGCCCCAGAACCAGGATCGAGGCGCGCATGGTTTTCACCAGCTCGTAGGGCGCCAGCGGGTTGTTCAGCCCGGAAGCGTCCAGGGTGACGCGATTTCCCTCACGTTCGATCTTGACGCCCATCTGGGCGAGCAACTTCAGCATGGTGCCGATGTCGTTCAGCCCCGGAACATTGGTCAGGGTGAGCGGTTCGGTGGAAAGCAGGCTGGCGCAGAGAATGGGCAGCGCGGCGTTTTTGGCGCCGGAAATGGCCACCTCGCCTGAGAGGCGAGCGCCGCCAGTGATGACGAGTTTATCCATTGCGAGCTTTCCACTCTTCCGGGGTGAAGGTCTGCATCGAGAGAGCATGGATTTGTGAATGCATGCGATCACCCAGCACCTTGAACACCTGTTGATGGCGCGCGACCGGCAGCTTGCCGGCGAATGCCGAACTGACGATGACGGCTTCGAAGTGCTGGCCATCGCCAGCCACCTTGATCGATTCACAATCCAGGCCAGCCTGGATCCATTCCTGAATGTTTTCTGGGGTAACCATTTGAATATCCTGAAAATTAGTGTCGTAGTTTATAGCCGGACTTGAGCATCGCCAAAGTCAGGAGTGAAAGCAGCAGGACGAAGGGCATGACCACGGCCAAGCCCAGCCAGGGGTCGACATCGCCCTGGCCGAAGAAGCCATAGCGAAAACCGTCGATCATGTAGAAAACCGGATTGAAGTGGGACACGCCCTGCCAGAACGATGACAGGGAATGGATGGAAAAGAACACGCCGGACAGGAAGGTGAGCGGCATGATGATGAAGTTCTGCACGGCGGCGAGGTTGTCGAACTGGTTCGCCCAGATCCCCGCCAGGATGCCCATGCAGGCGAACACGGTTCCCGAAGCCAGCGCGAAAGCCAATATCCAGAGGGGATAGCGCATTTCAATGTGCGCGAAGAGCAGGCCGACCAGTAATACGCCCAACCCCACCGTGAAACCGCGCACCAGCGCCGCGATCAGGTAGGCGAGAAAAAACTCCAGATAGGACAGCGGCGGCAGCAGGACAAAAACGATGTTGCCAGTGATTTTCGACTGGATCAGCGACGAGGAACTGTTCGCGAAAGCATTCTGCAAGATCGACATCATGATCAGGCCGGGCATCAAGAACGCGGTGTAATGCACACCGGGGTAGACCTGAACGTGGTCTTCCAGCACATGCGAGAAGATCAGCAAATACAACAGGGAGGTGAGCACCGGCGCCCCCACGGTCTGCACCAGCACCTTCCAGAAGCGCAGGATTTCCTTGTAGAGCAGGGTGCGGAAGCCACTCATGGCGTACCCCCATGCATGATCTTTAAGAACACTTCTTCCAGATCGGCCTCGCCCAGGCTCATGTTGCGGATGTTGATGCCCGCCGCGCGCAGGTTGGCGAGGATGACTTCGAGATCGCCATAGTCGGGCAGGTCAAGGATGAAGCGCTGCCCATCCCGCCCCTTCAGGCGGGGTTGCAGGAAAGCGGGCAGTTCATGGGGATCGAGTTCCAGCAGCAAACGCCGCTCGGCCCCGGCGCGCAGCAGGTTCTCGGTACGATCCAGCGCGACGACACGGCCTTCCTTGAGCATCGCCACCCGCTGGCACAGCGCCTCGGCCTCTTCCAGATAGTGCGTGGTCAGGACGATGGTGTGCCCCTCTCGATTGAGGCGGCGGATAAAGGCCCAGAGCGATTGCCGCAATTCCACATCGACGCCGGCGGTGGGCTCGTCGAGGACGATCACCGGCGGTTTGTGTACCAGCGCCTGCGCCACCAGCACTCGCCGTTTCATGCCGCCGGAGAGGCGGCGCGTGTAGTCATCCGCCTTGTCGGCCAGCCCCAGATTGGCCAGCAACTCGTCGATCCAGTCGTCGTTGTGACGCAGCCCGAAATAGCCGGATTGCAGACGCAAGGTTTCGCGCACGGTGAAGAAGGGGTCGTATACCAGTTCCTGCGGCACCACGCCGAGCGCGCGGCGCGCCTGACGATAATCGCGGGTCACATCGAAGCCCATGATTTCCACCGACCCGGCACTGGCGCGGGTGAGGCCGGCGAGGATACTGATCAGGGTGGTCTTGCCGGCGCCGTTGGGGCCCAGCAGGGCGAAGAACTCGCCGGGTTCGATGTCGAGGTCGATGCCACGCAGGGCATGCACACGCGGAAAGCGCTTTTCCACGCCGCGCAGGCGGACGGCGGTCGTCATCGAATCAGGGGTTAAACCTGGAAACAGCAGTCGAACGCGCCCGAGTGTGGGTCTGCCGGGTCGTCTGGCAAGGCACGACGACGCTGCGGGCCGGGGCCCGCAAGGAGGAGTAACGCAGCCAGAGGACCCGGCAGGCCCGCAATCGGGCGCGTAGCGTGCTCACCCAACGGACGAACGTCAACGAAGGCACCAACCTCTGCACCATGGCGGCCTCACGAAGGCTGATGAGCGGTCAACCGCTGTTTCCAGGTTATATCTGCTCGTCGACGCCGTACAACTTGGCGAGGCTGGCAAGGCTATCCGGAATATTGCGGAACTCGATGGTGCTACCAGCCGCTTCGGCGCGGCGACGCAAGGACAGCATCAGGCTGAGGGCGGAAGAATCAAGATGCCCAACACCGGCCATGTCGAACGCCGTCACTCCTTGTTTCAGGGCGGCCTCCCCCTCAACCAGGCACTGGCTCGCGTTGGCCAGGGTGAGGTCGCCATCAAGCACGGCCACGCCGGCATCCACGCGCATCATGAGAATCTCAGGGCCGATTGTTGCGGCGTTCGAGCGCGGCGATGAGACCATCGACACCGCCCCTGCGCACTTCGGAATTGAACGAGTTTCGATAGACCGTCACCAGACTGACGTTGTCGACGACAACATCGAACACCTTCCAACCGTTGTTGTCAGTTTTTTCGAGACGGTAATCGATGGGGATGGGTGGCGCGCCGGGCTTGCTCACTTCGGTACTGACGGTGACGTCGCTATCACCGGGTGAGGAACGGAACGGTTTGAACTCGATCTTGTAATCCGCCACGCTGGTCAGAGACGAGGCGTAGGTACGAACCAGCATCGCGCGGAACTGGTTGGTCAGGCTTTCCTGCTGTTCCGCCGTTGCCCTGGGCCAGTGCTTGGCGACGGCCAATTGAGTCATGTGCTTGAAATCGAACAGGGGAAGGATTTTCTGCTCAACCAGCGCGTTGACCTTGGCGGTATTGCCACTGGCGATGTCCTTGTCCTGGCGGACAATACGCAAGACATCGTTGGTGACGTTCCGGGCCAATACATCGGGTCCGATTTCGGCCGCTTGCGCGGAGACGGAAAGCGAGCCGGTGATGAGCATGAACAAAAAGAGTTTCAACAAGCGATACATGGTGAGTCCTGGTGAATCGAAACAGTTTTTACTGTGCGGGTTCGGATGCCGATTGGTCAAGCATATGTTCCTACCGGCAAGACTAGGCATTCGTGATAGGCCATTCTGGAGACAAAATGCGCTACATAAATTCGCGGGCTTACTTCGGCTCGGCGGCTTTCGGCGCTTCTTCTGATTTGTTGTAGAGGAACTGGCCGATCAGGTTCTCCAGAACCACGGCACCCTGGGTGATTTTCAGGGTATCGCCCTCGCTCAGCATCTTCTCTTCTCCACCCGCTTCCAGTGCGACGTACTGCTCGCCCAACAGGCCGGAGGTCATGATGGAAGCGCTGCTGTCCTTGGGAAACTTGTAGCGGGTATCCAGTTTCATCGTCACCGTCGCTTCATACATGGCGGAATCGAAACCGATCTCCGCGACGCGCCCCACCACCACACCGGCGCTCTTGATCGGCGCCCGCGCCTTGAGACCGCCGATGTTGTCGAACTCGGCCTTTACCGTGTAAGTCGAGGCACTGTCGAAGCTGCCCATATTGCCCACTCTCAATGCGAGAAACAGGATGGCGGCGATACCGGCCACCACAAAGATGCCTACCCAGAGGTCTAGAGTTGCGCGCTGCATGGATCAGACTCCACGGAACATGAAAGCGGTCAGGATGAAATCCAGGCCGAGAATGGCCAGGGAAGAAGTCACCACGGTGCGGGTGGTGGCGCGGGAGACGCCCTCCGCCGTCGGTGGCGCGTCGTAGCCTTCGAACAGCGCAATGGCGGTCACCGCCACGCCGAACACCACGCTCTTGAGGACGCCATTGAGAATGTCTTCGCGGAAATCGACGGCGGCCTGCATCTGCGACCAGAAAGCGCCTTCGTCGACACCGATCAGCACCACGCCGACCAGATAGCCGCCCAGGATGCCCATCGCCGAAAACAGGGCCGCCAGTATCGGCATGGAAATCACCGCGCCCCAGAAACGTGGCGCCACCACGCGAGCGACCGGGTCCACCGCCATCATTTCCATCGCCGCCAACTGCTCGGTAGCCTTCATCAGGCCAATTTCGGCCGTGATGGCCGAGCCGGCGCGGCTTGCGAACAACAGCGCGGCGACCACCGGCCCCAACTCGCGCACCAGCGAGAGCGAAACCAGGACACCCAGGGCTTCCTCGGAACCGTAGGTCTGCAAGGTTTCATAGCCTTGCAGACCCAGCACCATACCAACGAACAGGCCGGAGACCAGGATGATGATCAGCGAAAGCACCCCCGCGCTGTAGATTTCGCGAATGACCAGATGGAAGCGGCGGAAACTCTGCCCGGATTGCAGCAGGGTCATCAGAAAGAAACGTGTCGCCACACCCATGCGCCAGATGCTGTCGATCACACGGGCGCCGATGCCGCGCAGGCTGTCGAGCAGGCTATTCATGCGGCGAGCTCCAGTTCATCGGCATAAGGGGGCGCCGGGTAATGGAAGGGAACCGGCCCGTTTTCCTCGCCATGCACGAACTGGTGCACGAAGGGCTCGGTCGAGGCACGCAGTTCATCGGGCGTGCCTTGCGCGGCGATCACGCCCTCGGAAACGAAATAGACGTAATCCACCATGCGCAAGGACTCCTGGATGTCATGGGTCACGACGATGGAGGTTACCCCCAGGGTATCGGTGAGACGCCGGATCAGATTGCCGGTGACACCTAGGGAAATCGGGTCGAGGCCCGCGAACGGTTCGTCATAAAGAATCAAACTCGGCTCCAGGGCAATCGCGCGCGCCAGCGCCACGCGGCGCGCCATGCCGCCGGAAAGTTCCGAGGGCATCAAATCATGAGCTCCGCGCAGGCCCACCGCATTCAGCTTCATCAGCACCAGGTCGCGCACCATTTCTTCCGGAAGGTCAGTGTGTTCGCGCAGCGGGAACGCCACGTTGTCGAATACCGACATATCGGTGAACAGCGCGCCGAACTGGAACAACATACCCATGCGCCGACGCAGTTGATACAAGGCGTCCCGATCCAGGCCGCTCATGTCGACACCATCCACCTTGAGCACGCCACTGGTCGGCTTGAGCGAACCACCGATCAGACGCAATAGCGTGGTCTTGCCCCCTCCGGAGATACCCATGATGGCGATGACCTGCCCACGCCGGGCGGTCAGGTCGATGCCCTTGAGCACCAGCCGCTTGCCGTAGGCGAAGGAGAGATCGTGGATTTCGATGAGGTTGTCTGACACGGGAAAACGCTTTTCTTATTGGAAATAAAACAGGTGCAAACGCGCGGCATTCTATGTCCTGAAAGGCGCGTCTCAAAGCCCCATCAATTCCAGCAGGGTACGCACCCGTTCGATCTGCCCCATTTCGCCGTCCTGGCTGATCAGATAAAGCGGCGCTTCGCTGTCTGGCGGCGCCAGTCGCGCGGCCAGCACCTTCAGTGAAGTCCGGCCATCGAACCAGAGCAGCCGAGGATCATCCCGCGCTATCCCGCGCGCGCGTCCGGCCAGCTCCGCCGGCAAATCCTCCGGGCGCGCGTCTTCCAGCAAAAACAGGAAATGTTCGTGTGTATCTCCGGCCCATGACTCATAGGTTGCCGCGTCGCTCTGGCGCCAGGCTGACGCGGCCAGGAATACACAATCGAACTGCGTGTTGTAGTAGGTCAGACGCCATTCTTCCGGCATGTCCGAGGGATAGAACGCGTCGGACCATTCCGGCCTACCCCAGCCGGCGGCCCCGAGGAAAGCATGTTTTTTCATGCGGCGGATTATAGGGAGCACCCCGATGTCGCGGAAACACAACAGATGAATGCTGTCGATAAAGCAAAGTTATGAGAGCTTGGAGTACATCAGGATATGTTGATATTCTGCTTTCACCGAGTTGTTCACCCCACCAACTGTCCAGTTTTTCCCAATTACCTCAAGGAGATTGCAATGAAAATGAAATCCCTCGTCGCCGCCCTGCTGGTCTGCGCCGCCCCCGCCGCCTTCGCTGACGCCCCCGCCAAACAAGTCCCGCAGACCCCGGAACAGTGGCTGGCCCGCATGACCGACATGACCCAGAACATGTCCGCCTACAAAGACCCGAAGGTCTTTATCCCCTGGTTGAACGCCGTGACCGAACCCGGCTTCTACACCACCATGGGCAACAACATGATGGAGCCGGGCAACTGGCTGAACATGATGAACACCATGACCCAGCCCGGCGCCTACACCAACGTGGCCGCTTTTGCTGACCCGAACGTCTACATGAAGTGGTTGGCCGCTTCCATGGACCCCAACTTCTACACCGCCGCGCTGACCCAATTGTCCGACCCGGGCAAGCTGATGCGCTGGGCCATGTCCCCGCTGGACCCCAAAGTCCTGCAAATGGTCATGAATAGCGTCAACCCCAACGTATACCTGAAGTGGATGATGTCCCCCCTGGACCCCCGCGCCCTTCAGCTCATGATGGCTCCGGTCAACCCCAACCTGTACATGGGCTGGGCTGGCGCCACACTGAACCCGGGTTCTTACGGCGACATGTGGAAAGGCTTCATGACCCCCGGCGCCACCACCGCGCTGCCGACCCTGCCGGCCTTCCCCACCTTTACAGCTCCGGCTGCCGGCGCTCCCGTTCCGTTCGACCTGAGCACCTTGAACCAGTTGTTCCAGGTTCCGGCCGGTCAGCCCTTCGCTTTCCCGTTCCCGACCGCGCCGGCTGCTCCCGCTGCCGCCCCCGCCAAGTAATACGGGCTTGCATCAAGAAAAACGGCTGCTTCGGCAGCCGTTTTTTTTCGTTTAAAAAACCTCATACAGGCCAGTTCCATACAGAACAGGTTTGATTACCGGCACGGAATCGCCAAGGCGATGGCCGCATCGCATATATTGGTATGGTGGCTTTCCTGGAGAACCCATCATGAAAATGCTGATCAAGCTGATGTTACTGGCCTTGCTGATGTATTCCGGTGCATTGCTGGCCGATAGCGATGGTCCGACAACCGGCGCCTTGTCACTGGTACCCACCGACTTCCCCACGCTACCGCAAGACTGCCCGACGCAGTCTGGCCAACACACCGCCCAGGTCAGCCAGAGCGATTGCTGCAAAGGCCACAAGGGTGTCTGTGGTTGCCGCGCCGGCAAGATCGTCTGCTGCGACAACAGCGCCAGCCCGAATTGCACTTGCCATTCGGACTGGGGGATTCCGAACTGAACCCGCGCTTGCGGATTGCCTAAGCAACTCGCCAAGTCAGCATTGCGCGCAATCCCCCTTCTACACGGTTTTCCAGGATCAGCCTGGCGCCATGCAATTGGGCGATACGGGCGGCGATGGCGAGGCCCAGGCCGCTGCCGCCCTGGGTGACTTCGCTGCCGCGATAGAAGCGCTCGGTGAGGCGCGGCAGTTCTTCTTTCGCCACACCGGGTCCGTTGTCATCCACCCATAGGCGCGGCGCGCCATTCTCCAGGCTGGCGCCCAGGGTAATGCGACTACCCGGCGGGCTGTAGCGCAAGGCGTTGTCGAGCAGGTTGCGTAGGGCCACGCGCAACAAATCAGGGTCACCCGCCACGCTGGCGTTGTCCATGACCTCCACCTGCAAGCGTTCCGCCTGGCTGCCCAGATGCAGATCTTCCACCACCAGACGGGCGAGTGCCGCGAGTTCGATGGGCTGCGTCGCGGGCAGACCGGCCAACGGGTCGAGTCGCGCCAGGCGCAGCAGTTGTTCCACCAGGCGAGTGGCGCGCCGGGTGCCGGCCAGCACTTGTTCCAGAGCGTGCGCGCGGCCCTCTTCCTTCTGACTGGCGAGCGCGACCTGAGCCTGAATCTGGATGGCGGCGAGCGGGGTGCGCAGTTCGTGCGCGGCATCGGCGGTGAAGCGGCGTTCGCTGTCGAGGGCATGATAGAGGCGCTCCAGCAGGCGGTTCAGAGCCGTCGCCAGGGACAGGACTTCACGCGGCAGGCCCTCGGTTTGCAGCGGTGTCAGATTGGTCACGGTGCGCGTAGCCACGGTGCCGGCCAACTCCTCCATTGGCCGCAGGGCATGGCGCACGGCCCAAAAGATCACCAGCGCGATCAGCGGCAGCACCAGGATGATGGGCAGACCGACCTGCATCGCCACATCCAGCGCGACCTGCTCACGGCCGGCAAGCGGTTCCGCGACCTGCACCTGGAATCGATGGTCGGGCGACCAGATGGAAAACATCCGCCAGGGCTTGCCCGCGTGACGGATATCGCTATAGCCATCGGCGCGGGAGAGCGGCACCGACGGCGCATCGTTCGATTTCAAAAGCAAGCGGCCGTCAGCGCCCCATATCTGGAATTCCAGCGGTTGTTCATACGGATGATCGACGCGGTCCACCACCTCCTCGACCAGTGCCGTCACCTCCGCGAGATCTTCCATTTCATGCTCGGCCTGCGCCATCAGCAACTTGGACGACTGCGCCAACTGGCCGTCGAGCAGTTCGCCGGCTTCGTGCCGGGCTTTCAGGTAGCTGACCACGCCCGCCATGCCCCAGACCAGCAGCGTCGCGAGCAGAAGCGGCGTCAGCAGGCGGGCACGCAGGGAAGCGGGCGCCGCCGCGCGGTTCATGGCGTATCTCCCAGCACATAGCCGAGGCCGCGCACGGTGCGGATTTTGTCCGGGCCGATCTTCTTGCGCAGATGGTGGATGTAGACCTCGACGGTGTTACTTTCCACTTCCTCGCCCCAGGCATACAGGCCGCCTTCCAGCTCCTGGCGCGAGCGGATATGGCCTTGGTGGGTGATGAAGTCGTGAAGCAGCGCATATTCCCGCGCCGACAGGGCGATCTGTACATCGGCCAGGGTGACGCGCCGCGCCGCCGGGTCCAGGGCCAGGTCGCCATGGCGCAACAAGGGAGCTGACGCGCCCGAGGCGCGGCGCAACAGCGCGCGCAGGCGGGCTTGCAGTTCTTCCAGTTCGAACGGTTTCAGCAAGTAATCGTCGGCGCCGGCATCGAGTCCGGCCACCTTGTCGGCGGTGGTATCGCGCGCGGTGAGTATGAGTACCGGGGTATGCTTGCCCCGCGCGCGCAACTCCTTGAGCACGGAAAGACCATCGCGGCGCGGCAGGCCAAGATCCAGCACGCAGGCATCGTATTCCTCCGCCAGCCACGCCAGGCGCGCCGCCTCGCCATCGCGCGCCCAGTCCACACCATAGCCTTCCAGCGTCAGCCCGGCGCGCAGGCCGTCACCGAGCAGCGCGTCGTCTTCCACCAGCAGGATGCGCATCAGTTCTCCATTTCTTTCCGGACCTTGGCGATCAAGGCCAGTATTTCCTGGCGGCGACCGCTGTCGGCCAGTTCACGGCCGGGACGGGCGGGCGCCTTGAGGGCGGTTTCCAGGGATTTCAGCGCTTCGCCGTAGCGTTCGCGCTCGAACAGATATTCGCCACGGAAGAAGTTGGGGTCAATGCCGTCGGGATTGATAGCCAAAGACTTGTTCAACATTTCCTCGGCTTTCGCCTTATCGCCGAAGCCGATGGGCCAGCCCGGCACCTTGTAATAGAGCGTGCCCAGGCTGGTCCAGGCGGAACCCTTGAGCGCGTGATCGTCCCGCTTCAGCGCCTGTTCCAGCTTGTCCCTGGCCGCCTTGGCCAGGGACAGCGCGCCCAGCCCCCCTTTGGCGCCGGCTTCACTGGACAGGGCAATGCCTTCCCAGATCAGCGGCTCGGCACGGCCGGGATGGGCCTCGGCCAGCTTGTGCGCTTGTTGCGCCAGCACCTGATAACGCGCCTCCTGCTGCTTTTCCGGAGTGCGGTATTTGATGACGGCCCAATCGTCCAGTATCGGGCGCAGGGCCTCTTCGACCGGGTCGGCGGCGGCCAGTCCGGCAGTGCCGGCGAGGCCGACGATCAGGAATAGTTTGGCGAGAACATGGATTTTCATGAGTGTTCCTTTGGCTGTGTTAGAGAGATGGCTTGGCATGGCGTTTGACGATGGCCAACTTGGGCATGAGCGCCCGGTCGATGAGCGTGGGCGCGCAGCCGTTGAGCCAGGCGAACAGGCGCTCGGGAAAGCCGAGATAGCTTTCACCGCGCCCCGCCGCCAGGGCGGCGACGATCTGGCGCGCGGCGACATCCGGGGAATCACTTTGGCTACCCAGTTCCTCGTTGAGCGCGTTCACCGCCGGGGTGTTGAGCGGCGTGTCGATGGCGCGCGGCGCGACGTAGATCACCGCGACGCGGCTATCCGCCAACTCCCGACGCAGCGCCTGGGAGAACCCCTTCATGCCGGCCTTGGCGGCGGAATAGGCGGCAAAACCGGGGAACGGCAGGCTGCCGAAGGTGGAGCCGATATTGACGATGGCGGCCCGCTCGCGTGACTGCAACAGTGGCAGCAAGGCATGGGTCAGACGCATCGGCGCGGCGAGATTGGTTTCCAGCACATCGGCGACACGCGCCCAATCCTGTTGCTCGAACAGGCCGAAGGCGTTGATGCCGGCGTTGTTGATCAGGACATCCACCTGGAAGCGGCCCGCTTCTTCAGCCAGGCGGGCGACATCGGCCGGTTGATTGAGATCAATAGCCAGCGTGGTGATCGCCCGCCCGCCTCCCGCCAGACCAACGGCGAGCGCCGCGAGTTTTTTCTGATCGCGCCCCACCAACAGCAGGGAGGCACCTTCTTGCGCCAGGGTTTTCGCCAGCGCCTGACCCAGACCGCCGCTGGCGCCGGTCAGCAGAATACGCGCGCCGTTCAGTTGCATGATTTGGCCCCCGAAGCCACCTCCGGCAGCGACACCGGCAGAGCGCGAAACAGGTCGCCATATAGCTTGTAGAACACCCGCGCGCGGCGCAGTACCTCGTCCTGATCTTTCTCCTCCATGCGCTCCAGCAACTCCGCCAGATGGCGGGTATGTTCCTGGTCCAGCGTGCCGTGCGAGCGCAGATAGGTGAAAGCGTTGTCGGGCAGGTCCAGGGCATCCTGAATCTGATCGGCGGCATGCAGGGCCAGGGCCACGCTGGTGCCTTCCAGCACGAACACCATGCCGAAGAAGCCGGCCGGGTTGCCCCGATTCGCCAAATCGTAGGCATACGCCACCATCACCTCGGCGGGCAGATCCGGCTGCCCGCGCCTTACCGCCGCCGCATCGCCACCGGCGGCGACGATGTCGCTGAGGATCCATTCCTCGTGGCCGATTTCCTCTTCGATATATTCCGCCACCGGGCGCAGCAGCCACGCCAGACGCGCCGGTAGGCGGCTGCCGATCGCCATCAACAGGGGCGTGGTGTGGCGCACGTGGTGATAAGCCTGGCCCAGGAAAGCCAGATAGGCCTCGCGGCTGACCTGGCCGCGCAGGCAGTCGGCGATGGCCGGCGCGGCGAGCAGTTGCGCCCGCTCATGGGCGGTGGCCTGGCTCAGGTGTTCATAGAACGACATGGGAAAGCTCCTTGTTGCGGTAAAGGGCGGCGATGGCATCGCCATGACAGGTGGCGATGGCCGCCCGCACGGGGCGGCCGTTACCGGTCGCCTGTGCGTTGCCGGGGGTAAAGGGGGCAGCGTCGATCCAATCGCCGACACGGGCGTAATCCGGCAGGCCGGCATTGGCGCGCGCCACGGCATGGGCCAGTGCCGTGGCGTCGACGCCGGGCATCGCCACCAGCACGGCGACCAGCCAGGGGCGCGCGTCGCCGAACACCACGGCCTGGGCGATTTCCGGTTGCGCGGTGAGGGCGGCCTCGACCCATTCCGGCGCGACATTGCGGCCGAAGGCGGTGACCAGGAGGTTTTTCCGGCGTCCGGACAAGTGCAGGAAACCGGCGTGATCGAGATGCCCCAGGTCGCCGGTGGAGAAACCGCTCGCATTCGACTTGCCGTCATCGCCCAGATAGCCGAGAAAGGCCGGGATATTGATGCGAACCTCCCGCGTGGCGTCGACCTTCACGCGCACATGCGGCAACGCCTGGCCGACCGTGCCGACCTTATCCGCGCCGGGATGATTGAGGCTGACCACGGAGCCGCATTCGGTGAGGCCGTAACCTTCGTAAACCGGCAACCCGAGTTGCCGCGCACGGGTGATCAGCGCGGCATCGCAACGGGCGCCGCCGACGGCGACAAAACAGAGGCCATTGTCGTGAAAGTCGCGGAGCGGCTCTCGATGCTCCCCTCCCCCACCGGGGGAGGGGTTGGGGGTGAGGGAATCCCCCTGGCCGAGAGCCAGCAGCGCCTTGAGCAATTCCGGCACCAGAATCAGGCTGTGCGGCCGCACCCGCTCGATCACGCCGCGCAAGGCGACGGCATCGAATCCGGCCATGCCGCGCCAACCCATTTGCGCCAGGCCCGGCAACACGATTTTTGCGCCGCGCAGCAGCGGCGCATAAACCCCCGCCACGTTCTCCAGCAACAGGGCCAACGGCAACACCGCGAGATGGCGCGCAAGAGGCAGATCGGCCAGGGTTTCCACCAGCGCGGTGGCGGTTTGCAGCAGCCCCGCTTCGCTCAGGCACACGCCCTTGGGGCTGCCGGTGCTGCCGGAGGTGAACGACACCTTGGCGGTGCCCGCCGGCAAATCCACGCGGGCGCATACACGCCGCATCCAGGCCAGGCCGCGCCAGGTGGAAACGGTGGCAAAGCCGAGATTGAGGTTTTCGACGCGGCCGGGCTGATCGGTCAGCAGCATATCGGCGCCGGTCTGATCGAGGGCATGGGCCAGTTGCGCCTGCGTAAAGAAAGCCGGCAACGGCAGATGCACGCGACCGGCGCGCAAGGCCGCCAGATCGGCGATGACCCATTCCGGCGAGTTATCGGCCAGCACCGCGAGCACGCGGCAGTCCGCCAGCCGCGTGGAAAGTGCCGCCACTTCGTCCAGCAAAGCCGCCGCGCTCCAGCTTGCCGAGTCGCCGCGCAACACCACCGCGGCGTCCTCGCGCGCGGCCAGGGCCGCGAACAACGGCGCCCCGTTCATCCCTGAGACATCTCATTAACGGGTGATGCGACAGCAAGCGCCTGAGGGAGTGGCCTCCCCCTTTCCCAAAGGGGGATTGAGGGGGATTTAGCAACATTTGCCTGAGTGGCCGCCTCAGAAATCCCCCCTGCCCCCCCTTTGACAAAGGGGGGAAGCGCCGCGCCAACCGCATCACCCGTCAATGTGAAAGGCTCCTTTTCCAAAGCCAGGCGGATGCGGCCGGCAACCACGATCGGCCGGGTGTCGTAATAGCGCCCCCAATCCCGCGCCGCCTCACCCAGGCGGTCGGGATCGGCTACCGCCAGCGCCAGCGGCGGCAGGCCCATTTTTGTAAAAATGCCGATGAGTTCCCGGGTGGCGGTAAAGATCACCCACTCGTAACCGAGACGGTCGAGATGGCCCGCCAGGGTAAGAATCATGCGCACCCCACCGCCGGCCTGGAGCGCGGCCAGATGACCGACTTCCACCACATGCTCGCGCGCCACCGTATGCCCGGCCAGACGCGAAATCAAAGCTTCGGCGGGTTGTTCCAGATAGCTTTCCAGAAACAGCCGTCCGCTCGCCGCGCCACGCCAACCGGCGGCCGCGCCGGGTTTTCCGTTCCGCTCCAGCAGCATGATGTCGGGGGCAAAAGACGCCACGCGCGCGCCGTAATGCGCGGCAAAAACATCCTGGATGAACGTCTCCGCTTCGGCGCGGCGCGGTGAGTCGGCCGCGATGAGGCTGGCGGCCGAAGTCGGGGATGTTGACGAAAAAACGGGAGAAATGCGGGCCAGCGCTTGCATGGTGCGATCCGGTTCCAAGTGATGTGGCGCAGTGTGCGAGGCGAGGATTAATCGAACCTTAAAACCGGCGCCCCGGATTCAGCCTCACCCCGGTATCCGCATCGCCGCGTCCTCATAGCTGCCTGCTTCTGCATCCAGGTGGCAGGCGGCGCAGTTGGCCTTGCTCTTCACCTTGGGTTTGTTCCAGTCGGCGGTGGCGATCTCATGGTGTTTCTTGACCCAGTACGGGGTTTCCGTGATGCGCGTCGGTGTGCTGTTCGCCGGCACGGAACGATTGATCTTCCAGGCGGCTTCGGTCGCGCCCTGTTCCGCGGCATTGGGCACGGCGAAGGCAAGTAGTTGGGCAAGGGTGGCGTCGTCCAGCCCGAGGTCGTCGCCAAAGTGACGGCCCTGTTGCGCCAGCAGACTTTTCCAGGAACGCGCCGGCAGCAGGCTGGGGTGGAAAGCCTGGTGGCAACTACCGCACTCTTCCCGCCAGAGCGCGCTCTCGGGGAGTTTCTTGCCGATGAAGGCGAGGCCGGTTTCACTGCCGCGATACTGGAACCACCAGGCGGAGAATGCCGCCACGGCCAGCAGCAACAGCGCGGCAACCAGGGTATGGGGGCGCACGGCCGGCGCATCAGCCGCAGCCGCTTTCCTGCCGTTCACCATGGCGCGCGGCAGATTTTCACGATGCAACCAGCTTTCCAGCGCCACACCGGCGAGGTGTGCGAACACCAGCAGCAGCATCAGTTCAGCGAGGAACTCGTGGCCCTCCTTGATCGCCTTGCCGAGCGCGTAGCCGAGCACTCCCGCCGCCGCGCCGTGCTGCTCCTCGCCGCCCTGCACAAACAAACCGCTCAAGCCCACCAGCAAGCCCAGTCCGAGGAGAAGGAACACCGCCTGGCTGCCCGCCGGGTTGTGGCCAAGGTGGCGCGTGGCCGTACCGCTCAGTACCTGGCGTAGGTACGCCAGACCCGCTCGCGGGCCGTAAGAAAAAGAAGAAAAACGCGCGTAGCGGCTACCGATCAGTCCCCATATCAGGCGAAACGCAATCAAGCCCAGCATGAGATAGCCGAGGAAGGTGTGCAGCGATAGCCATTCGTCAGATTCCGCCGTCAGCCAGGCGCCAGCAAAGCTGGCCGCGAACAGCCAGTGGAACAGTCGCAGAGGTAAGTCCCAGATCAAGATGGTATTCATACGATTTCCTTTGATCGGCGAATTCAGTGAGTCATCGGCGCGCGGCCATAACAGCCGGCACCTGTAACGCCGGCAAGGATGCCGGCGCTACAGGAGGCAGCCGGTACCACCCATGCCGGTGCCGCCGTGGGAGGAATGAATCGAGACGCGGCCCATCAGCGGCCAGCCTCAGCGCGGAATGCGCACGCGGTGTTCGTTGAAATCGCCGTGGTCGGCCGCCGGGTGGCAGGCGGCGCAATTGGATGGGCTCTTGATCACGGCGCGCTTCCAGACAGCGGCGGCAATCTCGTCGTGCTCATGCAGAAAATGCGCGGTTTCCGTGATGCGCGACGGCGCGGTGGGTGATCGCCAGCGGCTGGCGGCATTCTTGACCAGGAAATCGGTGATCTCGCGGTTTTCCCGAGGAGAGAGCGAGGCATCGGTACCGAAGTGCTGATCCAGGCTGCCCATCATCTTGCGCCAGGATTCGGCCGGCAGCAGGCGAGGCGGGAAAGCCAGGTGGCAGGCGCCGCATTCCTGTTTCCATTCCGCGCTCGGCTTGACGGGCAACAGGCGGCGTTCGTCGGCCAGGGCTGAAAAAGTGGTCAAACCGGCAAAGGCCAGAATCAGACTGAACAGGGTTTTCATGGCGTTGCTCGTTATTTAACGGAAAGCAGCCAGGTGACGAAATCACCTTTTTCCCTGGCGGTGCAGGCGCGTTGCAGCACATCGTTGCAATTGCGCTTGAACCACTTTTCCACCTTGGCCGGGTCAGTCAGGCGTTGCGCATTGGCGGCCGGGGCCAGCGCTTCGATGACCTTGCCGGTCCTGGCATGCTTGCCGCGATTATTAGGACTATCGGTGTGGCAGGAGGCGCAACTCACGTCGCCGTTTTTCGCGTGGAAGAAGGTCTCGCCGCGCTGTGCGGAGAAATCACGGAAACCGGGTTCCTCCTGCCTGGCCGTGACGCGGTAGCTGTCGAGCAAAGCGGCGCTGATGCCGGGTTGCGCCAGAGCGGGCAGCGAGGACGTGGCGAGGACGGCGGTGAGGACGAGGAGCGATGAGATTCGGTACATGGCCACTTCCTGTTTGAGAAGGTATGGCGGCCATTCTTGCCACGAGCCTTAACTGAACCTTAACCAGATTGTGGTTTTAGTTTTTTCCAGTGCCTAAAACCCTACTCAAGACTTCCCCATCGCGGCCGATATTACGGACTACAACAACACTGACCGGCCACCATGTCCCTGCCCCTGGAACGCGAAGAAATCCAGCGCATCACCGAAGAACTGGAAGTCATCATTGCCGCGCATCTGGCCTGGTTCAAACAGATGAACCGCACGCTGGTGTGCGGCGGGCAAGTCAATCACAGCGATCTGGAAAGCGACGCGCACCTGCGCTCCCCGTTCGGCCAGTGGTATTACAGCCAGGAACCCTATGTGCTGGAAAGCACGCCGGATTTTCAGAATCTCGGCATCACCCAGCAGGCCATGCACGCAAGCGCCCGCCTGGCGTTGTTGAGCATCGTCGATCAACGGCGCCCGGCGCCCGAGCTTTACGACCAGTGCATCGACCTGGCGCTGCGCCTCAACACCATCCTGCGCCGCCTGCAACTGGAGATCATCGGCGAACTACTCACCACCGACAGCCTGACCGGCTGCGCCACCCGGCGCGGCATGATGCTGCGCCTGCGCGAGGAGCAGGAGCGCGCCTTGCGCATCCAGCGTCCGTGCTGCCTGTGCCTGCTCGATTTCGACCGTTTCAAGCGCGTCAACGACGACCTCGGCCACCCGGCGGGCGATGCCGTGCTGAGGCAGGGCATGAAGTTCGTCACCGGGGTGCTACGCAAATACGATTCCATCTATCGCTATGGCGGCGAGGAATTCCTCGTCTGCCTGCCGGGAACGCCGCTGAAGGAAGCCGTCATCGTGGTGGAACGCATCCGCGCCGGCCTGGAGCGCCTGCCCATTCGTCTACCCAGCGGCGAAACCTTCTTCGCCACCGCCTCATTCGGTGTCGCCGAAATGAATTCGCGCCTGCCGGTGGAGGAAAGCATCGCCACCGCCGACATGGCCCTGATCCGCGCCAAGGAACAAGGGCGCAATCGCGTGGAAATCTGGGCCTAGCAGACCAGTCGGACAGAGGTTCGTAGGATGTGGTGAGCACAGCGAACCGCTTCAAATACGGTCGCATTGCATGGTGCGGTTCGCTGCGCTCACCACACCCTACAAACCGCAAGGAGCCTGAACGGTAATGCCTGGCGCGGCCACGGGACCGCCCACCCCGGCTAAACTCGCGGCTCGACTGACGCTACCCGCCGCCCCGTGAACCTCTACCCCCTGCTTCGCCCCCTGCTATTCCAGCTCGACCCGGAAACCGCGCATAACCTCACCCTCACCGGGCTGCGCAATCTGCATGCGCTCGGGCTGCTCAAACCCTTTTTGCCGGCTGTGTCTGACGCGCCGCGCCGGGTCATGGGTCTGGATTTCCCCAATCCGATCGGCATGGCCGCCGGCCTCGACAAGAACGGCGAGGCCATCGACGCGCTGGCCGCGCTCGGCTTCGGCTTTCTCGAACTGGGCGCGGTGACGCCGCGGCCACAACCGGGCAACCCGAAGCCGCGCCTGTTCCGCCTGCCCGCCGCCTCGGCCATCATCAACCGCATGGGATTCAACAACCTGGGCGTGGACCATCTGCTGCGCAATCTGGAGGCGAGCCGTTTCCGGGGCATCATCGGTGTCAACCTGGGCAAGAACTTCGACACGCCGATCGAACGCGCGGCCGACGATTACCTGATTCTGTTGAACAAGCTCTACGGCAAGGTCGCTTTCGTCACCATCAACATCTCCTCGCCCAACACCAAGAACCTGCGCGCCCTGCAAGGCGGTGACGAACTGGATGCGCTGTTGGGCAGAATCAAGGCGGAGCAGAACCGTCTGGCCGATGTACATGGCAAAACCATGCCGGTCGCCGTGAAGATCGCCCCCGACCTGGAAGACCAGCAGATCGCCGATATGGCCGCGCTGTTCCGCAAACACCGCATCGACGCGCTGATCGCCACCAACACCACGCTGGCCCGCGTCGGCGTCGAACACCTGCCTCATGGCGAGGAAACCGGCGGCCTCTCCGGCGCCCCGGTGCGGGAGAAATCCACCCGGATCATCAAGGCCTTCCACACCGCTCTGGCCGGTGAGGTGCCGATCATCGGTGCCGGCGGCATCCTCAGCGGCGCTGACGCCCGCGAAAAAATCGCCGCCGGCGCCGAGTTGCTACAGATTTATACCGGCCTCATCTATCGCGGGCCGGAACTGATCAGGGAGTGCGTGGAAGCCCTGCGCTGACGCGCGCCGGTGTAAACCCGCCGTGGAAACGTGCCCCAGTTGACGTAGGGTGTGGTGAGCGTAGCGAACCGCACCATGCGATGCGAACGCACTTGATGCGGTTCGCTACGCTCACCACATCCTGCGAACCGTGCCAGGGAGTGCGTGGCGGCGCGCCTACAACAAACCATCCTTCGAGACGCCACGCCGCCGCAGGATGCGGCGTAGGGCTTGCAGGGCCTCGACCTGGATCTGGCGCACCCGCTCGCGGGTGACGCCGAGTTGCGCGGCCAATTGCTCCAGGGTGCAGACATCCTGGTTATTGAGGCCGAAACGGCATTCGATCACCCAGCGCTGCTTTTCACTGAGTTCCGCCATCCATTCGCGCACGTAGTGCTCGATTTCCGCCATTTGCAGCATGTCTTCCGGCTTTTCCGAATGCTCGTCGGCAATCGATTCACCTATCGACAGCGTGGGGTCGATGTCCAGCGGCGCATCCAGTGAAGCGACCCGGTCGTTCAGCGCGAGCACCCGGCGCACTTCTTCCACCGGCTTACCGGTCAGGCCGGCGATTTCTTCCGGGCCGGCGTCCGGCACGCCATGCATTTCCAGATGCCGCTGCGCGCGCAGGTAGATGTTGAGTTCCTTGATGACATGCACCGGCAAGCGGATGGTGCGCGACTGGTTCATGATCGCCCGCTCGATGTTCTGGCGTATCCACCAGGTGGCATAGGTGGAGAAGCGAAAACCGCGTTCCGGCTCGAATTTCTCCAGCGCGTGCATCAGCCCCAGATTGCCCTCCTCGATCAGGTCCAGCAGGGAAAGTCCGCGTTTGAGGTAGTGCTTGGCGATGTTCACAACCAGACGCAGGTTGTGCTCGATCATCTTCTGCCGCGCCGCAAAATCGCCTTCGCGCGCGCGGGTCGACAAGGCGCGTTCCTGATCCGGTGTCAGCAGGCCCTCGCGGCCGATTTCGTTGAGGTAGATCTGGGTGACATCAGGGAGATCGTCGTACTCGTAATGAGCCTCGGCCGGAGGCGGAGGGACGATGCTTTCGTCCAGGATTTCCTGCATTTCCGGTTCCGCGTCGGGATCGCGTTCATCCTGCATCGTTGCTCCTGCTTACCTGTCGGTTTGTATTGGCCGGCGCACCCGACAGGCTGCTAACCGGCATTAGGAAGATAAATCAACGGATCCACGGGTTTGCCCCGCTCGCGAATTTCGAAATGCAACTTGACCCGGTCAGTGTCGCTATCGCCGATCTCGCCCACCGCTTGGCCACGCGCGACATTCTGGCCTTCCGAAACGAGTATGCGCGCATTGTGCGCATAGGCGGAAAGCAGGGTTTTTCCGTGGCGGATAATGATGAGTTTTCCGTAGCCCCGCAAGCCGGAGCCGGCATAGACGACGCGGCCGGCGGCCGCGGCCTGTACCGGCATGCCGCGCGGCCCGGCGATGTCGATGCCCTTGCTCAAGCCATCGCCGAAGCGCGCCAGAAGCGGACCACGCAGGGGCCAGGACCAGGTATCGGGGGGGGCGTCCTCCACCACGGCTGGGGGAGTCGGCACGGTCGGCTCAGGCTTGCTGGCGGGCGGCGTGGCGGTCGCCGATTTCGCCAGTGGCCTCGTCTCCACCGTCGCCGTGGCCGGCAACGCGCGCGTCGTGGCGACCACCGGCTTGGGCTGCGGCTGCACCCGCAGGACATCACCACTACGGATACGGTCAGGATCGGCGATATTGTTCCAGGCCGCCAGATCGAGGGTGTCCTGCCCCTGTTCAAAGGCGATCTTGTAGAGCGTGTCACCGGGGACGATGCGGTAATACCCGGCGGCTACCTTATCCGACGCGGTATGCGCGCGCTCACGAATCGGCGCGGAATTGTGGGTGCTGGCGCAGCCCGCGAGCACTGCCGCCAGGAGGCAGGCAAACAGGCGGGCGGGCAGCCGAGTCAGCTCACACCCTCCAGCAAGGGCACGAACTTGACCGCCTCCAGAATGCGTTCGGTGAAACCTCCTTCCATATTGGCGTCCACCACCACCAGATGCTGCGACTCCCCGGCGCCCACCGGAGCGACCAGACGGCCACCGGGCTTGAGCTGGTGCTTCAGTTCGTCCGGGATATAGGGCATGGCGGCGGCGACGATGATGGCGTCGAACGGCGCGGCCTCCTTGAAGCCGTGGCTACCGTCGGCGTTCTTCATCAGCACGTTGTTGATACGCAGGCCGCGCAGGTTCAGACGCGCGCGCCCGACCAGTTTGGCGATGCGCTCGATGCTGAGCACCTCTTTCGCCAGCCGTGACAGCACCGCGGCCTGGTAGCCACAACCGCCACCAATTTCCAGCACCCGCTCCAGTATCCGCCCCTGGCAGGCCAACTCGCAGGAACGCGCGACGGTGTAAGGGCTGGATATGGTCTGGCCCTGGCCGATCGGCAGGGGTGTGTCTTCGTAAGCGCGCGAATGCAGGGCTTCTTCCACGAAAGCGTGGCGCGGCATCGCATTCATGGCGGCCAGCACCATCGCGTCCTTGATGCCCTGTTCCTTGAGCCGCTCCAACATGCGCACACGGGTGCGCTGCGAGGTCATGCCGATGCCGACGGTCATTTTGACAACCAGTCCTCGACCAGGCCCAACTGGGTGTAGCGGGTCAAATCCAGTTGCAGCGGCGTCAGGGAAATGCGGCCCTGCGCCAGGGCGTGGAAATCCGTGCCCGGCCCGGCATCCTGCGCGGCGCCCGCCGCACCCACCCAATACATGGTCTGGTTGCGCGGATTGATGGTCTTGACCGTGTCCTGTGCCTTGTGGCGGCGCCCCAGGCGGGTGACTTCGACACCGGCGATCCGGTCGGCGGGCACGTCGGGCACATTGACGTTGAGCAGCACGTGTTCGGGAAAGGGTTGCTCGGCAAAGCGCGTCACCAGTCCGGCGATGTAGTCCGCCGCCGTCTGGAAGTTTTCATCCTGGGTATTGGCCAACGAGACCGCCACGGAGGGAATGCCCAGCAGGAAGCCTTCGGTGGCCGCCGCCACGGTGCCGGAATAGACCGTGTCGTCGCCCATATTGGCGCCGTGGTTGATGCCGGAAATCACCATGTCGGGCAGATGCGGCAACAGGCCGGTTACCGCCAGATGCACGCAATCCGTGGGAGTGCCGTTGACGTAATGAAAGCCGCCCGGCGTCTTGCGCACCATCAACGGCCGATCCAGCGTCAATGAATTGCTCGCGCCGCTGCGATCGCGTTCCGGGGCGACCACCGTGATTTCATGGCCATGACGGGTAAGGGTGGCGGCGAGGATGGCTAATCCGGGAGCGAAATAGCCGTCGTCATTACTGAGGAGAATCCGCATTCAAGCGCTTATCAAGAGGAGGGATTGCGAGTCATCGCCGGGAAAAACCTGTTTGGGGTTTCACGCGGAGGCACGAAAAATTCAACGCGGGCGCGGCGATTCTACGTCGTTTGCAGGGGCTGTTGTAGCACCGGAAGGCTAACGGGCGAGCCGCGCGCCGCGAACGACCAGCGGTCCCGCCGTGAACGGCTGACGATGGGCGCCTTGCGCGTTAACTGGAGATGCGGTTGGCACAGCGATCCCCCTTTGGTAGAGGGGGAGGCCACTCCATCGGGCGCTGTCTGTCGCATCACCAGTTAACGCGAAAAGCGCCTACCGATAGACCAGCACCGGGATCTTGCAGTGGGTCAGAACCTTCGTGGTTTCCGACCCGAGCAGGAGCGCGCTCGCGCCGCGACGGCCATGGGAGGCCATGAAGATGAGATCGCAAGCCTGGCTCTCGGCGGCGGCGATGATCCCTTCATAGGGAGTGCCGCATTCGTCGCTCAAGGTATGGGCCGCGACCCCCGCTTCAGCCGCCATCTGTGCCGCGCGACTCAAGAGCGTTTCCGCCTGTTTGTCCATCGCCGCGCGGAACGCATCGTAGGACGCCATATCGTCAAACAAGGCCTCGCCCGCGATGGCGGACGGAAAATAGACGGGTTTCGCGAAAAAAAACACCAGCCGCGCGCCGCTTTCCTTGGCGAAAGAACAGGCGCGAGCCACTGCCGCGTTGGACAACTCACCGCCATCGACGGGTACCAGTATGGTCTTGAACATGATCCACCTCCGTTTGCCGATTTCATCATAGCCGGCCGTTCGCGCGACGGGCCTACCCGGTCGCCAGGCCATTTTGTCGCAAACCCCACCAAGGCGGCGCGGAAGTCCTTTTATCGACGCGAGTTGGACCCATAAGCGGACTGGTTTGTCGTTTTTATTCAGATAGATACGACCACTCCGGGCGTGGCATGGCACTTGCGATGGTGCAACCATCACACGTCACAGCCAACGACCATGCCGTCCGCCTCCAACCGCCACATCATCATCGACGACACCACGCTCCGCGATGGCGAACAGTCCGCCGGCGTGTCGTTCACCCTGGACGAGAAGTTGGACATCGCCCGCCGCCTGGGAACCATGGGTGTGCCGGAACTGGAAGTCGGCATCCCGGCGATGGGCTCGCGGGAATGCGAGGGCATCCAGGCGGTTTCCAGCCTTATCGCGGGCCTCGGCCTGAAATCGAAACTGGTGGTGTGGAGCCGGATGCGCGGCGCCGACATCGAAGCCTGCCGCAACCTTAAAGTCGATCTGATCGACATTTCGATTTCGGTGTCGGACATCCATATCGCCAAGAAGCTGAAGAAAGACCGCGCCTGGGTGCTGAACAACATTCGCGAAATGGTGCCGCGCGCGCTGGATCTCGGCCTCGAAGTCATTGTCGGCTGCGAGGATGCCTCCCGCGCCGAACTGGATTTCCTCATGCGCGTGGCGGAAACCGCTGAACACGCCGGCGCGCGCCGCTTGCGCTATGCCGACACCCTGGGAGTGATGGAGCCGTTCGGCGTGCATGAAGCTATCGCCAGCCTGCGCGCCGTCTGCGACCTGGAAATCGAGATGCACGCGCACGACGATCTCGGCCTGGCCACCGCCAATACCCTGGCCGCCTGTCGCGCCGGGGCGACGCATGTGAACACCACGGTCAACGGTTTGGGCGAGCGCGCCGGCAACGCGCCGCTGGAAGAGGTCGCGCTTGGCCTGAGCAAGCTTTACGGCATGACGACCGGCGTCGATCTCTCGCTATTTCCAGCGCTCTCCGACGCCGTGGCCGATGCCTCCGGACGTCCGGTGGCCTGGCAGAAGAGCGTGGTCGGCGAAGGCGTGTTCACCCACGAAGCCGGCATCCATGTCGATGGCCTGCTGAAAGATCCCGACACCTACCAGTCCTTCGACCCAAGCGAAGTGGGCCGCAGCCACACCCTGGTGGTGGGCAAGCACTCCGGCTCGCACGGCATCATGAATGCCTACGCGCGCATGGGCCTCACCCTCAGCCCGGCGGAAGCGCGCGAACTGCTGCCCGACATCCGCGCCTTCTCGGAACGCGCCAAGCGTTCGCCGGCGGACCACGAACTGCTGTTCCTCTATCAACGCCTGATCGGACGCTACGCCGCTGGCGCGGTGCACTGAGGAGATGGGCATGAAGCCAACTCGCTCCGCAGCATCCGTAGGATGTGGTGAGCCCGTGAACCGCATCATGCAACTCGGGCGCAAGGGGATGATGCGGTTCGTTCCTCACCACATCCTACGGCGACAGGGGCGATGGACATGAACAAGGCCATCACCCCCGTAGCCCGGATGCAGCGCGGCGGAATCCGGGACGCCGCCACCCCGGATTCCGCTATCGCCGCATCCGGGCTACGCGTCGGCCTCTTCACCCTGCTGCGTGAAGACGTCGATTGCGTGTTCCAGCGCGACCCCGCCGCGCGCTCCCGGTTTGAAGTCCTCACCACCTATCCCGGCGTCCACGCCATCCTGCTGCAACGCATCGCGCATCGTCTGTGGAAAGCCGAACTGCGCTATCTGGCTCGCCTGCTGTCCTGGATCGCCCGCCTGTTCACCAATATCGACATCCACCCCGGCGCCACACTGGGGCGGCGTTTCTTCATCGACCACGGCGCCGGCGTGGTCATCGGCGAAACCGCCGAGATCGGCGACGACGTCACCCTCTATCACGGCGTCACCCTGGGCGGCACCACTTGGAACAAGGGCAAGCGCCATCCCACCCTGGGCAATGGCGTGGTGATCGGCGCCGGCGCCAAGATACTGGGCGCCATCACCCTGGGAGATAGCGTGCGGGTGGGCGCCAATTCAGTGGTGGTCAAAGACGTTCCGGCGCATCGCACTGTGGTCGGCATCCCCGGCAAGGTGGTGCTGCGTTCCGACGAAAACAGACCAGGTGCGCTCGGTATCAATCTCGATCACCACCTCATCCCCGACCCGGTCGGGCGCGCCATCGCCTGCCTGATGGAGCGCATCGAGGTGCTGGAAAAAGCCCTGCGGGCAAAGGGCGAACCAGTGGATGGGCAATGCAGCAATTGCGAGGCCGATGATCTTTGCGGAACACAGGTTATTCACGTCATGAAACGCCAACCATAAAAAAGTGAGGACACCATGGACTTGATGGAATTCGACCAGACCACGCTCTACTTCGACGAGCCCTTGCCGCTGGAGATCGAGTGTCTGCTACGCGATGCCGGCGCGAGTTATGGCCAAAGCGACGGCGAAGCCGAAGCCCTGCTCCTGCGCGCCTATTTTTTGGCGCCGGAACAACTCATGGTGCTGGTGGCGATGTATCGCTACTACTTCTACCAGCACCGTCTGGACGACGCCCTGCTGGTGGCCGACCGCACGCTGGACGTGGCCAGCCGCCGCCTCGACCTCCCGGCCAAGTGGGAACACATGCACCCGGACCACCTCGGCCACGCGGTGCTGCGCTCCATGGGCCTGCTGCGCTTCTATCTGATGGTCCTGAAAGCCACCGCTTACATCCACTTGCGCCAGGGCAACCACGGCGTCGGCGAAGCCATGCTGGAAAAACTCGCCGAACTCGACAGCCACGATCGCCTCGGCGGCCAGGCCCTGCTGAATGTGGTGCGGGAAGAGCAGGAAGTGGAAGCATGAACACCAGGCCAAAGCTGGCGCAATCACCCCCCTTTCCCAAAGGAAGGCTAGGGGGGAATTGCGGATGCTTGAACTGGCTCAACCATTGGAGAAATCCCCCTCAATCCCCCTTTGCAAAAGGGGGAAGCCACCTTCCCACCGGCTTTCATCGCGTGTCACCAGCCAACGCGAAAAGAGCCTTAAACAAAGTTGGGCCATAAACCCAACCTTCACAAAGGAACCATCATGGACGACCTCAACCTGAACGAAGCCCTGGAAGACCTGGAATCCGCCGAAGACTTCCTCAACTACTTCGGCGTCGTCTTCGACCCCGCCGTGGTGCACGTCAACCGCCTGCACATCTTGCAGCGCTATCACAACTACCTGACCCAGGCCGGCGATCTCCCCGCCGCAGAAGAGGCGCGGCGCGCGGTCTACACCGCCCTACTCACCCGCGCCTATCAGGACTTCGTGGAATCCGACGCGCTCACCGAAAAAGTGTTCAAGGTGTTCCACATGCACGAGCCGCAGACCGCTTTCGTGCCCTTGTCGTCGATCACCCTCGCTAGCGCCCCGGCGCCGTCGGCGGGCGGTTGCGGCTGCGGCAACACCGGCTCCTGCCACAGTTCCGAGGCGGCTTTGCGAAGCTGAACCAACATGGAACAACGCTTCGACTTCGGTGTCGCCGTGCGGCTGACGCGCAACGTGCGCAACGACGGCACTTTCCCCGGCCTGGAAGTCGGCAACCTGCTGATCAAGCGCGGCAGCGTCGGCTATGTGATGAACGTCGGCACCTTCCTGCAGGACCAGATCATCTACACCGTCAACTTTCTCGATCAGGGCCGCGTCGTCGGCTGCCGTGACGAGGAACTGATCGGTGCCGACGAACCCTGGGTGGACAGCCGTTTCGAAACCCGCGAGAAAGTCACCGCCCGACTCGCGCTTTCGATCCGTGGCGAAGTCGTGGTCCAGCCCGGCAGCGTGGGCGAAGTATTCAAGGTGCTGCGCGACCTGCCGACGGGCGTGCAATACCACGTGCATTTTCCCGGCGGCCACATGCTGCAAGTACCGGAAAACCTGCTCGACAGCCCTCAGGAGGAGGCGCCGCATGCCTGAACCATCCGCTATCGCCTATCTGGAACTGAAGACCGCGCAAAACCTGTTCGGCAAAGCGCCGATCGAACTCGCCGAGGAGCAGCGCGACAAGGTACGCGGCCTGGCCGACCAGCAATACAGCCTGGAAGCGCGCGTGCTGCACTCCCCGGATGCGCGCGACGTGATGGTGCCGCAAACCAGCCTGGAAGCCGCGCTGGAAGAAATCCGCAAACGCTATCCGGAAGAAGAAGAACTGAATGCCGACCTGGCCCGCAACGGCCTCGACCAGGACAGCTATCTCCAGGCGCTGGAGCGCGAACTGAAAGTCGAAGCCATCCTGGAAAAAGTCGCCACGCGCGCGCCCCAGGTTTCCGAAATCGACGTCGAACTCTATTACCACTACCACCCCGACCAGTTCCGCCGACCGGAGACCCGGCACGTCCGCCACATCCTGATCACGATCAACCCGACGCTGCCCGAAAACACCGCCGAAGCCGCCCGAATTCGCATGGAAAGCATCGCCACGCGCCTGGCCAAGAGCCCGAAACTGTTCGAGGAACAAGCGCTCAAGCACTCGGAATGCCCCACCGCCCTGCAAGGCGGACGCATGGGCGAAGTGCCGCGCGGCCAGCTCTACCCGGAACTCGACACCGCTTTGTTCAGCATGCGCGCCGGCCAGATCAGCGGCGTGCTGGAATCCCCGCTCGGCTATCACGTCCTGCTCTGCGAAGCCATCGTGGAAGAGCGCGTGCTCAGCCTCAACCAAGCGCGCGCGCCCATCCGCGAGATGCTGGAACAACAGCGCAAGCGCACCTGCCAGCGCGCCTGGCTGAAGCAACAAAAGTAAGGATTGGATGAATCGGCCATGCTGCTCAGCCGCGCCAGCCAGTACACCCTGCAAGCGCTGATCTACCTGGCCCGGCAGCCGCCGGACCACATGGTCATGGTCAAAGACATGGCTGATGAACTCGGCCTGCCCGTGTTCTACCTGGCCAAACTCATCCAGCCCCCCGCCCGTGCCGGCTGGCTGACCACCGCGCGCGGGCGCGGCGGCGGCGTGCGGCTCAGCAACGGCGCCGAAACCATCACCCTGCTCGACATCCTGCACCTCACCGACGGCCATCGCGTCACCACGGAATGCCTGCTCGGATTCAAGGAATGCGAAGACGAAACCGCCTGCGTGCTGCACTGCCAATGGAAACCGATCAAACAGGAACTGACCGATGGACTCGGCGGCTACAGCCTCGCCGCCCTGGCCAATAGCGCGCTGCCCCACTGGCTGACGCGCGGTGAAGACCACGACCAGGCGTAATTGGCTCCCTGTAGCGCCGGCTGATGAAACCCCTACCCTTCGGTCGCATCACCTGTTAACGAGAAATCAGAATCCGATGCGTGGCCCCCGCCAGTCGTCAGGCAAGGGCGCGGCGCGCGCGATGGCCTGCGCGGCTTCGCACCAGCCATCGCAGGCGTTGCGTCCCGGTTGGCGGCGCCAGATATTGAGCAAGCCCTTGCACCTGGCGTAGAGACGGAAAAAGCGCAGCACACCGCGCCGTTCGGCGGCCGTGGGCGGGTGGACGCTACAGACCAGTTTGTCGTCGGTCATGCCCCGGTCGGCCAGAATCACGGCACCCCAGGCCTTGACGCGGATACGACTGCCGAGCGGCAGGCGCGGACCCAGCACCAGGGCATCAAGCAGATCGCCTTCCTGCCCCAGATAGTTCGGCACGGAGCCGTAGTTGTAAGGGCACGGCAGGGGAGAAACGAAATCGATCTGGCCACTCGACCCGCGCTTGAGAAAACTCCCGCGCGGAATCTCGATGACCACCTCGACCTCCGGCGCCTGTTCGTCGTCGTTCATGGGGCGAGACTAGCTCATTCCGGATTGCGGCGGCTATGCCACGAGTCAGCAAAAACCGGCGGCGCAACGTCTCGGTAACAAAATCGGGAAGATCGCCATGCTAGAATGCGCGGCTTTTTTCTAACGGTTGCCCCCCATGTCTCGCGCCCTCCGCAATATCGCCATCATCGCCCACGTCGACCACGGCAAGACCACGCTGGTTGACAAGCTCCTGCAACAGTCCGGCTCCTTCGCCGCGCACCAGCATCTGACTGAACGGATGATGGACTCCAACGATCTGGAGAAGGAACGCGGCATCACCATCCTGGCCAAGAACACCTCGGTGGAAT
The DNA here is from genome assembly GCA_028714875.1 of Gallionellaceae bacterium. Lineage (GTDB taxonomy): Bacteria > Pseudomonadota > Gammaproteobacteria > Burkholderiales > Thiobacillaceae > PFJX01. Next base: position 81,211 of record JAQTLN010000004.1, on the reverse strand, counting down.
ACGCGGGTGTCCATATCAACATCGTCGACACCCCCGGCCACGCCGACTTCGGTGGCGAGGTGGAGCGGGTGCTGGGCATGGTCGATGGCGTGCTGTTGCTGGTGGACGCGGTGGAAGGCCCGATGCCGCAGACCCGCTTCGTCACCAAGAAGGCGCTGGCGCTGGGTTTGAAGCCCATCGTCGTGGTGAACAAGGTGGACCGCGACGGTGCCGACCCCGACAACGCGGTGAACCTGACTTTCGACCTGTTCGACAAGCTGGGCGCCACCGACGAGCAGCTCGATTTCCCCATCGTCTACGCCTCCGCCCTGAACGGCTGGGCGGTGCAGGAACAGACGGATGAACGCGTGGACATGAAGCCGCTGTTCGAGACCGTGCTGAAATATGTGCCGGCGCCGGCCACCGATGTCGAAGCCCCCCTGCAATTGCAGATTTCCGCCCTCGATTACAGCAGCTATGTCGGCCGCATCGGCGTCGGCCGCATCCAGCGCGGCCGCGTCAAGACCGGCCAGCAGGTCATGGTGCTGTTCGGCACCGATGAAGAAATGATCGAGCACGAGCGCAGCCCGGTCAAAGCCAAGATCGGCCAGGTGTTCGGCTATCGCGGCATGAGCAAGGTCGAGCTGGACGAAGGACTGGCCGGCGACATCGTGCAGATCACCGGCATCGAAGACCTGGTGCTGGGCGCCACGATCACCGACCCGGAGAAGCCGGAAGCCCTGCCGCTGCTGAAGATCGACGAGCCGACGCTGTCGATGCAGTTTATGGTCAACACCAGCCCGCTGGCCGGCACCGAAGGCAAATTCATCACCAGCCGCCAGATCCGCGACCGTCTGCACAAGGAACTGCTCACCAACATGGCGTTGCGCGTGCATGACACGAAAGACGCCGACATTTTCGACGTCTCCGGACGCGGCGAACTGCACCTGTCCATCCTGCTGGAAAACATGCGCCGCGAAGGCTTCGAGATGGCCGTGGGCCGCCCGCGCGTGGTGAAGAAGATCATTGATGGCGTCGAGCTGGAGCCCTACGAGCAGCTCACCGTGGACGTGGAAGAAGGCCACCAGGGCGGCGTCATGGAAAGCCTCGGCCTGCGCCGTGGCGATCTCCAGGACATGGTGCCGGACGGCCGTGGCCGGGTCCGCATCGAATACCGTATTCCCGCGCGCGGCCTGATCGGTTTCCAGGGCGAATTCATGAACCTGACCCGTGGCACCGGCCTGCTTTCCCATGTGTTCGACGATTACGCGCCGGTCAAGGAAGGCGGTGTCGCCGAGCGTCGCAACGGCGTGCTGATCTCCCAGGAAAACGGTGATGCCGTGGCCTACGCGCTGTGGAAATTGCAGGATCGCGGCCGCATGTTTGTCGCCCCCGGCGACAAGCTGTACGAAGGCATGGTCATCGGCATCCACAGCCGCGACAACGACCTGGTGGTCAACCCGGTCAAGGGCAAGCAGCTCACCAACGTACGCGCCTCCGGCACCGACGAAGCCGTGCGCCTGGTGCCCGCGATCGCGCTGACCCTGGAATCCGCCATCGAATTCATCGCCGACGACGAACTGGTGGAACTCACCCCGAAGACCATCCGCGTTCGCAAGCGCTTCCTGAACGAGCACGACCGCAAGCGCGCGGCGCGCGAAGGGTAAGTCAGGATTCGTTCACTGGGGCTCAAAACCGGAGCCCGACGAAATGCTACAATCCGTGCCATCAATTTGATGGCAATAGGTGATGGCATGGCAAATCTGAGCTTACGCGGCCTGGACCCTACGGTACTCAATGCCTTGAAGGCCAGGGCGCTGCGCGATTCCGCGAGCGTGAACGGTCTGGTGGTGCGCCTGCTGGGCGAGGCGGTGGGAGCCAGTCTGCCCACCAAGGTCGAACACCATGATCTGGACGACCTCGCCGGCACCTGGAGCGCCCAGGACGAGCGCGACTTTCAGCAGGCCACGCAAGCCTTTGCCGAGGTCGATCCGGACTTGTGGAGCTCGAACCGGTGAGACCGCTGGCGCTGGATACCAACGCCTACACCGCATTCAAGCGGGGCGATGCCGAGGTTCTGGCGGTGCTACGCCAGGCGGATCGCCTCCTGATCAGCGTGACGGTGCTGGGCGAATTGCTGGCGGGTTTCGCGGCCGGCAACCGCGAAGCCGAGAACCGCGAGGAGCTGTCGCGTTTTCTTGCCTCGCCGCGAGTTGAACAGGCACCGACGACCACTGCCACTGCCGACCTCTATGCCCTGGTCTATGCCGCCCTGCGCCGCAGGGGCACGCCCATTCCCACCAACGATTTGTGGATCGCCGCCAGCGCCCTGGAACACGGGGTGGCACTCATGAGTTTCGATGCCCATTTCGGCCAGATCGACAGCCTGCGCGTGGGAACCCGGCTCGCGGACTTCCTGCCGTGACGCGGTATGGCTAAGGGATTCCTCGACACCCTCTTCGCCAAACCGCGGCCGGTGCCCGCGCCGTCCGCGGCGGATTGGGACAGGGCGCTGAATCTGCCGCTGTTCGCCGGGTTCAGCGACGAAGACTACAGCCACCTGCAAACCCTGGCCCTGCAACTCCTGGCCGACAAGACCTTTACTCCGGTGGCCGACGCGCGGCCCACGGGCGCGGACATTGCCGGCATCGCCGCGCGCGCCGCGCTACCCATCCTGAAACTGGGCGTGTCCTGGTATCAGGGCTGGCACGAAGTGGTGCTCTACCCGGCGCAGTTCATTCACGACGCGGAAGAAATGGATGAGCACGGCATCGTCCACGCCATGCACCATTTGCGCAGCGGCGAAGCCTGGGCCGGTGGCCCGCTGATCCTGTCGCTGGACGACCTGAAAGGGTCCGGCCGGGGCGAGGGTTATGACGTGGTGATTCACGAATTCGCGCACAAGCTGGATATGGGCGGTGGCGGCGTCAACGGCCTGCCGCCGCTGCACGGTGACATGCGGGTGGAAGACTGGGCCGCGGCCTTCAACCCCGCTTATGAGGATTTCCGCCGCCGCGCCGATGCCGGCGAAGAAACGGAAATCGACCCCTACGCGGCGGAAAGTCCGGCCGAGTTCTTCGCCGTGCTCACGGAATATTTTTTCGATTTGCCGGAGGCGTTGATCGAAGCCTACCCGGCGGTGTATGAACAGATGCGCCGGTTCTACCGGCAAGACCCGATGGAGCGCTTCTATGACTCTGCAACACCATGACCACCAGCACGCGCACGCGGCTTGCGACAAATGCATTTTCGACACCGACCTGCACCACTTCGAGGCCGACGTGATCGAGGCCTCGAAAGACCATCTGGTCATGGTCGACATGTGGGCCGACTGGTGCGGCCCCTGCCATTTCCTCACCCCGGTGCTGCTCAAGGTGATCCCCACCTATGCCGGCAAAGTACGCTTGGCCAAGATCGAAGTGGATGAAGGCGACAACATGAAAATCGCCGGCCGCTACGGCGCCCGCGGCTTTCCCACCGTGCTGCTGTTCAAGAACGGCGAGGAAGTCGATCGCTTCCACTCCGCCAAGCCGGAACACTTCGTGCGCGAATTCATCGAGGCGCATCTGGGTTGATCAATACCCCACGCTTCGCCATTCCGGAGTAGGTCAGGTTGGCGCGTAGCGACTACCTGACGATCGTTCCATCAATCTCGAAGTTTGAGGGTGGATCGTCAGGTAGCGAAGAAACCGCAACCTGACCTACGCCGGGTGCCCACCGGATTTCAACGGCAACGGTACCCAATCGCATGACCAAACCGGCTCATCGCACTCAGGACATCGAACCCTTCCGCGTCATGGCCATCCTGGCGCGGGCGCGGGCGCTGGAGGCAGCGGGCCAGGACATCGTCCACATGGAGGTGGGCGAGCCGGACTTCGCCACCCCGGCGCCCATCGTCGAGGCCGGCATCGCGGCGCTACGCGCGGGCCACACCCACTACACCCCGGCACTGGGCCTGCCGCCATTACGCGAGGCCATCGCCGGTTATTACGGTGAGCATCACGGCGTCGCGGTCGATCCCGCCCGCGTCTGCGTCACCCCAGGCGCTTCCGGCGCGCTGCTGCTGGTGATGGCGGCGCTGTTCGATCCGGGCGATGAAGTATTGCTGGCCGACCCTGGCTATCCCTGCAATCGGCATTTCGCGCGCGTTGTGGAAGCGCGCGGGGTCGGCGTGCCGGTGGGGGCGGAGACGGCGTTCCAGTTGACGGCGCAACTCGTTGAGCAACACTGGGGGCCACGCACCCGGGGCGTGCTGGTGGCGAATCCCGGCAACCCCACCGGCACGGTGATCGCCGCCGCCGAATTGCGCGCCATTCATGAAGTGGTGAAGGCGCGTGGTGGCTGGCTGATCGTTGATGAGATTTATCACGAGCTGATCTACGGCCCCTCACCCCTAGCCCCTCTCCCACAGGGAGAGGGGAACTTCGAGCGCCACATACGCGGCGGTTACTCGAAGGAACGTTCCGCCGCCGCTCTCGGCGACGACGTGATCGTCATCAACAGTTTTTCAAAGTATTTCCTGATGACCGGCTGGCGCCTGGGCTGGCTGCTGGCACCGCCATCGTTGATGCCAGCCATCGACAAGCTGGCGCAGAACCTGTTTCTCTCCGCGCCCACCGTCGCCCAGCACGCCGCCCTCGCCGCCTTGCGGCCGGAAACGCGGCTGTTGCTGGAAGCGCGCAAGGCGGAGTTGCGCGCGCGCCGCGACCTGTTGCTGCCGGAATTGCGCCGCCTGGGCTTCGATGTTCCGGTGGAACCGGCGGGCGCTTTTTACATTTATGCCGGTATCGACCGCTTCGGCATGACCTCCGAAGCCTTCGCGGAAAAGCTGTTGCTGGAAGCCGGCATCGCCATCACGCCAGGCACCGACTTCGGTACGCACCAGGCCGACCGCCATGTGCGCTTCGCCTACACCACGTCCGCCGAACGTATCCGCGAGGCACTGGCGCGGATAGAGGCGGCGCTGTAGCGCCGGCTTCCAGCCGGCTCGTTGGCCTGATCAGAAATACGAAGCCGGCTGGAAGCCGGCGCTACAAGTGTGCCTACCACGCCTCGCAAACAATCCGGGATAATGCGCACCCTTCCGCCGGCCTACCACCACTGCTCATGCCCAAAGACACCCCGGCCCTCAAGATCAAGAACGCCAGCCTGCCGCTATTCGTGCTGCACGCGATGACGCCCGACATGGCGCTGTTCAAGGCGCAGTTGGAAGCTCACCTGGCCCAGATGCCCGACTTCTTCGCCGGCGCGCCGGTGGCGCTGGGCCTGGCCGCCATCGCCGACAGCGACACCACCCCGGATTTCGCGCACCTCGCCGCCTTCATGCGCAGTTGCGGCATGGCCATCGCCGGGGTGATCGGCGGCTCCGAGGCGCAGCGCGCGGCCGCCCGCGCGGCCGGCCTTGGCCTGTTCCCGGAAGGCAGGGCGGAAAAAAAGCCGGTTGTGGCGCCCCCGCCCGAACCGACCCCGGAACCACAGCCCGCGCCGGAATCGGTTCCCGAAGCGCCCGCGACCGTTGTGGAAGCGCCGCCCGCCGCCGCCCCACCGCGCCGCCCTACCCTGGTGATCGACAAACCGGTGCGCGCCGGCCAGCGCATCCACGCCGAGGGCGGCGATCTGGTGGTGTTGGCCATCGTCAATGCCGGCGCGGAATTGATCGCCGATGGCGACATCCACGTCTATGCCCCCCTGCGTGGCCGCGCCCTGGCCGGAGCGCGCGGCGATACCGGCGCGCGCATCTTCGCGCAATGTATGGAGGCGGAACTGGTTTCCATCGCCGGCTATTTTCAGGTTTTCGAAGACGGCATCCCGGCGCCGCTACGGAGCAAATCGGTACAAGTCTTTCTCGATGGCGAGCAGGTCACGCTGGCCGCTCTCACGTCGGTTCGCTGAAACGGCGAAGCCGGCGATAATGCGCAACATTTTTCTGTTAGGTGAGGGATAGGCAAAAGTGGCAAAAGTCATCGTAGTGACCTCCGGCAAGGGCGGGGTGGGCAAGACCACCACCAGCGCCAGCTTCTCCAGCGGCCTCGCGCTGCGCGGCAACAAAACCGTGGTGATCGACTTCGACGTCGGCCTGCGCAACCTCGACCTGATCATGGGCTGCGAGCGGCGCGTGGTGTTCGACATCATCAATGTCATCAATGGCGACGCCAACCTGAACCGCGCCCTGATCAAGGACAAGCACTGCGACAACCTGTTCGTCCTGCCCGCCTCGCAGACCCGCGACAAGGACGCGCTCTCCCTGGAAGGTGTGGGCAAGATCATCGACGAATTGAAGGAAACCTTCGACTACATCGTCTGCGACTCGCCCGCCGGCATCGAGCACGGCGCCTTCTCCGCCATGTACTACGCCGATGAGGCGCTGGTGGTAACCAACCCGGAAGTGTCCTCGGTGCGCGACTCCGACCGCATTCTGGGCATCCTCGCCGCCAAGTCGAAGCGCGCGGTGGACAAGCTCGACCCGGTCAAGGAACACCTGCTGGTGACGCGCTACAACCCCGGCCGGGTGGCGGCGGGCGAAATGCTGTCGGTGGACGACATCCAGGAAATCCTGCGCATTCCCCTGCTCGGCGTCATCCCGGAATCGGAATCCGTGCTGCAAGCCTCCAACTCGGGCACGCCGGCCATCCATCTGGAAAAAAGCGATGTCGCCGATGCCTACAAGGACGTGGTGGCCCGCTTCATGGGCGAAGACATCCCGATGCGCTTCGTCACCGCCGAAAAGGTGGGCTTGTTGAAACGACTATTCGGAGGCCGCTGATATGTCCCTGATCGATAACCTGCTCGACTACCTGCGCGGCCCTGAGAAAAGAACCGCCGTCGTCGCCAAGGAACGCCTGCAGATCATCCTCGCCCACGAACGCGCCGGGCGCGGCGCCGCCACCCCCGACTATCTGCCCGCGCTGCAGGAAGAACTGCTCGAAGTCATCGCCAAGTACATCCACATCGACCGCCAGATGATCAAGGTGCAACTGGACAAACATGGCGAGTACGACGTGCTGGAACTGAACATCACCCTGCCGGAAAACCAGCGCGTGCTGTAAGTCTTACCCCCCTTTGGTAAAGGGGGGCGTGTGCTTATCCAGCGGATTGATCCGTCTTGGTTCTCATCAGCGCGCGCCATCGCTGCCGGTCGCTCTACCTCCCGCCTTCCGCCTGTGGCAGACTCCGCCCCCCATGCTGCCCTACGAACTCACCATCGGCCTGCGCTATACCCGCGCCAAGCGCCGCAACCACTTCATCTCCTTCATTTCCATGACCTCGATGGCGGGCATCGCCCTTGGGGTGATGGCGCTGATCGTGGTGCTTTCCGTCATGAATGGTTTCCAGGAGGAATTGCGCGACCGCATCCTCGGGGTTGCCGCGCACATGGAAATCAGCGGCCCGAGCGGGCAACTGGCGGACTGGCCGACGCTCGCGCGGCAGGTGGAAAAACACCCGGAAGTGCGCGGCATGGCGCCCTATATCAGCGGCCAGGCATTGCTGGCGCTGGGCGGCGAAACCAAGGGGGCGCTGGTGCGTGGTCTGCTGCCTGCGGAAGAAAGCAAGGTGGCGGAGTTCGCCAAGAAAATGGTCAGCGGCTCGCTTGCCGATCTCAAGCCGGGTGAATTCGGCATCGTCCTGGGCGCCGATCTGGCGCGCTCCCTGGGCGCTTTCAAGGGCGACAAGGTCGCGCTCATCGCGCCGCAGGGCGTGGTGACGCCAGCCGGCATGTTGCCGCGCATCAAGCAGTTCACCGTGGTGGGCATTTTCCGCATGGGCATGTTCGAGTACGACTCGGGCCTCGCGCTGATCCACCTGCAAGATGCGCAAAAACTCTACCGCCTGGGCGACAACGTCAGCGGCCTACGCGTGAAGCTGGCGGACATGGATCGCGCGCCCTGGGTGCTGCGCGAACTCGCGAAGACCCTGCGCGGCGACTACACCTTGTCCGACTGGACCATGAGCCACACCAGCTTTTTCCAGGCGGTGCAAATCGAGAAACGCATGATGTTCATCATTCTCACGCTGATCGTCGCGGTGGCCGCGTTCAACATCGTCTCCACCCTGGTCATGGCGGTCACCGACAAGCAGGCCGACATCGCCATCCTGCGCACGCTGGGCGCCAGCCCCTCCAGCATCATGGCCATCTTCATGGTGCAGGGCAGCCTGATCGGCGTCATCGGCACCCTGCTCGGCATGGCATCCGGCATTTTGCTCGCGCTCAACGTGGAAACCGTGGTGCCCTGGATCGAACGTTTGGTGGGCATGGATCTGTTTCCGGCCGACGTCTATTACATCTCGAAGCTGCCCTCCAAGCTGATCTGGGGCGACGTGACGACCATCGGCCTGGTCGCGCTGGTGCTGGCGTTCCTGGCGACGCTGTATCCGAGTTGGCGCGCGGCCCGGGTGCAGCCGGCGGAGGCATTGCGCTATGAGTGAGGCCGTTGTAGCGCAGGCTTCCAGCCTGCAAGTTTCCGACGCAGGCTGGAAGCCTGCGCTACAGGAGCCTGTGCTGGCCTGTACCGGCCTGCGCAAGAGTTACTGGCAGGGCCCGCTGGAAGTGCAGGTACTGGCCGACATCGACCTGGCGGTAATGGCGAACGAGCACATCGCGGTGATGGGCGCGTCCGGGGCCGGCAAGAGCACTTTGCTGCATGTGCTGGGCGGGCTGGACAAACCCGATGCGGGGGAAGTGCGGGTGGCGGGCGAGGCGATCTGGTCGCTCTCGGAACTGGCGCGCGGGCGCCTGCGCAATCGGGCGCTGGGCTTCGTCTACCAGTTTCATCATCTGCTGCAGGAATTCACCGCCCAGGAAAACGTCGCCATGCCGCTGTTGATCCGTCGCCAGGAACGTGAAAGCGCGCTGGCCGAAGCGGCGAAATGGCTGGAGGAAGTGGGCCTGGGCCACCGCATGACGCATCGACCCGGCGAACTCTCCGGCGGCGAACGCCAGCGTGCCGCCATCGCCCGCGCCCTGGTCACGCAGCCGGCCTGCGTGCTGATGGACGAGCCCACCGGCAACCTGGACCGGCACAGCGCCGGACGCATCCAGGACCTGCTCATGGACATCTCGAAACAACATGGCACCGCCTTTCTGGTCGTCACCCACGACCCCGATCTGGCCGCGCGTCTGGGACGTGTGCTGCGCTTGACCGATGGGGTTTTGGCACCCGCTTGATGGCTGGTATCCTGAAAGCCGATTAGTACGAAAGTACGATGAGCTGCTGGTAGTCAGCCATCATGAAACGAATGGATGGCTCGTAGGATGTGGTGAGCGTAGCGAACCGCATCAAGAATTGCGTGGTGCGGTTCGCTACGCTCACCACACCCTACGGCCTGATTGGTACAAAAGTACGACCGCGAAGGGTGGCCGCCGCCGCCGCAAATTTGGAGAGTGCCATGCGTTTGTTACTAGCCGGGTTGGCCTTGTTGCTCGCAACCCCAGTGTGGTGTGCCGAGATACCGAGTGACGCCGGCGTGAGCGACGGCAAGACCATGGCGCCGCAAATCATCGTCAATAGCGGCCGCCTGGAATGGGCGCCGTACAAGCGCGATTTCACGCGCTGGCTGACCCTCAGCTACCAGGATCGGCGCGCCACGCCGGAACCGACCCGCTTCGCGATGAAGCTGCCGCTGGCTGGCGACAAGGCGCGCGGCAAGGCGCTGGCCTGGGAGTGGTGCATCACCTGCCACACCCTGCCGGGCGACGAATGGCCGGGCAACGTGGGCAGCCCGATGGTGCATTACAAGCAGTACAAGCATGCCGACCCCCTGATATTCCAGCAGATATTCGATCCCCGCATCTTCAACCCCAATACCGTGATGCCGGCCTTCGGCACTTTCGGACTACTGGCCGAACAGGACATCCGCGATCTCGTGGCCTACCTGCAAAGCATCGAGTGAGGTGGCGCCATGAAAACCCTGTCCTTTCTTCTCGCCGCTTTGCTTGCCTCCGCGACCCTGGCGCAGGACATTCCCTATCGTGAATACGAGCCGTTCGAACGTTACGAACCCCTCGTATCCGGCGATCTCACGCTCTCCGGCACTTATCAATACTGGAAAGACCCGGCCAACCTGGATTACCGCCTGGCCGGCAATCCGGACGAAAACTGGAAACTCAACTGGAAGTTCATGGACCCGCCCTTCAACCAGGCGGTGCATGGCGGCCATTTCGCGGTGGATCGCGGCGAGCGCCTGTTCAAGCAACTCGACGTGTACGGCAACTTCGCCAGTTGCCTGAGTGAACGGACTGGCTCACAGCAGAATCTGCGCGCCGGCTATCCGCGCTGGCGCGCAGATCTGGGCCACGTGGCCGGGCTGGAGGAAGTGATCGAACATTGCGGCGCCAAGCAGGGGCGCGTGTTGCAGAACGGCAGTTACGACAACAGCGCGATTTCCCTCTACCTCGCCAGCCTCGGCAACGGCCAACCCATCAATATCGACGTGTCCGCTGGACCGATGAAGGAAGCCTACGATCGCGGCCGCCGCCTGTTCCACACCAAGGCGGGTGCCTTCAACTTCGCCTGCGCCTCCTGCCACACCCACAACATCGGCAAGCGCCTGCGCGGCAACGTCATCACCACCATCTACGGCGACGCCGCCCACTATCCGGTCTACCGCACGCAATACATGCTGCAATCGCTGCAACTGCGTTTCGCCGAGTGCAACCTGGATACCCGCACCCAGCCGCTGCGGCCGGGCAGCCAGCCGTATACCGATCTGGAAGTATTCGTGACCGCGCTGACCAATGGCTACCCGATCAGCGTGCCGGCCGAGCGGGACTGGTAATCAGCGTGGGCGCCGCCGCCGGCGGCGCAGATAGGCCAGGATGTGCAGCCGCCAGGCGAGTTGCACGGCGACATAGCCCAACACCGCAAGCACGCAGGCCAAAATCAGATCGCCGATCAGGAAAGTTTCACCCAACCCCAGCAGCCAATGGCCGAAGACCGGCGGAAACTCGCTCCAGGGCTGCTTGTGCCAGTCGAACACGAACTCCTGGTAACCGACGCCGTTACCGCCGGTCACCCAACTGCCGATTTTGTAAGCCACCAGAATCAAGGGCGGCCAGGTGAACGGGTTGGTATAGAGCGTGGTGATGACCGCCACCGGTAGATTCACCCGGAACACGATAGCCAGAATCGCCGCGATGCCCATCTGCACCGGCCCCGGCGCCAGCCCGCCGAACAACCCCGCCGCCAGCCCGCCCGCCACGGAATGGCGGTTCAGATGCCAAAGATTGGGATGTTTGAGCAGCGCCTGGAACGGGCGCAGAAAGCGGTGCTCGCGCACTGTGGCGTGATCCGGGAGATATTTGCGAAAGTATTTGCGTGGCATGGGGAGATTCTATGGGGAAGCATGAAGAAACCTCAGTGCGCGGGGTGATTCCGGTGCGGTGTGAGTCTGGCAAAAGCTATCCCCCCCTTTTTCAAAGGGGGGTTAGGGGGGATTTGTATCACGCCTGCCTTTGCATCAAAAATCCCCCCCGGCCCCCCTTTGAAAAAGGGGGGAGACAGGCTTCCCACCCATGATCCGCTTCCTCATCCTCGCCTTCGTCCTCGGCGCCGCCGCGCTGCAAACCCGGCCGGCGTTGCCGCCGCTGCTCTGGGCCTGGGTGTTGCCGCTGGCTTTTCTGCTGGCCATCCGAGCGCCCCGGCGGGTGCGCCAGGCCGCCCTGTTGCTGGTCGCGTTGGCCGCCGGTTTCTTCTACGCCGCCTGGCGCGCCGATCTCCGTCTCTCCGAACAACTGCCCGCGCTCTGGGAGGGGCGCGATGTCAGCCTGAGCGGGCGCGTGCTCGATCTGCCGGAAACCACGGCGAGCGGCATCCGCTTCGTGCTGGCGGTCGAGACGGTAAGCACACCCGGCGCCACCTTGCCGGCGCGCGTGCAACTCGGCTGGCATGGCCGGCCGGGCGAAGCAGTGCCCAGGGTGCGCGGCGGCGACTGCGTCCAGGTGCTGGCGCGGCTGTATCGACCGCATGGCAACATCAATCCCGGCGGTTTCGACTACGAAGCCTGGCTGCTGCAACGCGACATCCGCGCCACTGGCGGCGTGGTCGGCCTGCCCACCAGCGCCTCGGCTTGCGGCGGCGACTGGCGCGCGCGTCTCGACCACACCCGCGAAGCCATACGCGGCCATCTGCGCGCGGCGCTGGGCGAACGCCCCTATTCCGGGGTGGTGCGCGCCCTCGCGGTGGGCGAGCAGGATGCCATTCCCGCCGCGCAATGGACGTTGTTCCGGCAGACCGGCGTAACTCACCTCATGAGCATTTCCGGTCTGCACATCACCCTGTTCTCCGCGCTGATCTACGCCTTGGCGCAAGCGTTGTGGCGGCGGCTGCCGGGGCTGGCCTTGCGCCTGCCGGCGCGCAAGGCGGGCGCCTTGCTGGGCTTCGCCGCCGCCGCCGCTTACACCGCGCTGGCCGGTTTCGGCATCCCCGCGCAACGCACGCTCTACATGCTGGCCGGCGCCGCCCTGGTGGCGCTGCTGGACCGCAACGGCAGCCCCTCGCGATTGTTGGCGGCGGCGCTGGCCGTGGTGGTGTTGTTCGACCCGTGGGCGGCGTTCGCGCCCGGTTTCTGGCTCTCTTTCGGCGCGGTGGCGGCGCTGCTCTGGGCCGGCAGCGGGCGTTTGCGCCCGTTGCCGGCCTGGCGCACCTGGCTCGCCGCGCAATGGGCGGTGACCCTGGCGCTCACACCACTCCTGCTGGCCTTGTTCCATGAGGTTTCGCTGGTCTCGCCGCTGGCCAACGCCTTTGCCATTCCCTTGATCAGCCTGGTCGCGGTGCCGGCCAGCCTGCTGGCGGCGGTGCTGCCGTGGGAGGTATTTGCCGTGATCGCGCATACGGTCGTTCAGGTGGTGATGATCGGGCTGGAGTGGCTGGCGCGCCTGCCGCAGCCGGTGTTCCACGCCGCCACGCCCAGTCTCCCGGCCTTGCTTTTGGCCTTGTTGGGCGCGGCCATTCTGCTCTTGCCGCGCGGCGTGCCGGCGCGCTGGCTGGGCGTGTTCCTGTTCCTGCCCTTGCTGTTTCCCCGCCTGCCCGCGCCGGCGCCGGGCGAGGCCTGGTTGACGGTACTGGATGTCGGCCAGGGTGAGGCGCTACTGCTGCGCACCGCCCGGCACAGCCTGCTGGTGGACGCCGGCCCGCGCTTTTTTTCCGGCGAGGAGGCCGGCAGCCGCATCGTCGCGCCTTACCTGTGGAGCCAGGGCATCAATCACCTCGATGGCCTGATTCTGACCCACGACGACCTCGACCATAGCGGCGGCGTCGCGGCCGTGCTGGCAAGCCATCGGCCCGACTGGTTTCTGACTTCGCTGGCCGGGGTGCCGCGCGCCAGCCTGGGCGAAGCCGGCCAGGCCATCCTGGCGGCGCGGCCCGACGCGCGCCCGTGCGTCGCCGGGCAGACCTGGGCCTGGGACGGCGTCGTATTCACCCTGCTGCATCCGCCCGCGCACCACTACGCCCAGCCCGGCTATTCCGACAACGAACGTGGCTGTGTGCTGCGGGTGGACGCGGCGGGCCACGGCGCCTTGCTGACGGCGGATATCGAACGCCTGTCGGAAATCAACCTGCGCGAACGCCGGCAACCTCTGGCCGCCGATGTCCTGGTCGCGCCGCACCACGGCAGCCTGACTTCCTCCAGCCCCGAATTCCTGCACGCCGTGGCGGCGAAAAGCATCGTCATCCCGGTCGGCCATCGCAACCGCTACGGGCATCCACATCCGGAAGTGCTGGCGCGTTATCGAAGTCTGGCGGTGCCTGTCTGGCGCACCGACCGCGATGGCGCGGTGACGCTGCGCCTGGATAGAACAGGGGTGGAAGTTGAAAGCGCGCGCGCGCGGGAAAAACGTTATTGGCGTGATTGAGGCGCGAAGCAAAAGAATTCGCCCGACCTGCCGATAACCCCCCATCCCCGGAGGAGAGCCTTGATGAACAACCTGGAAAACCTGCGCCACGACCTCGTCGGCATGGTGGAAGAACTGCGCGCCACGCTGCTCGACATCGGCGATCAGGGCATGCCGCAAGCCAATGTGGTGAGCAACGCGCGCGACCGTCTGCGCTATATCGCGGCGCTGACCGAACAATCCGCCGGCCAGACCCTGAACGCGGCGGAAGCGATAGCCGACCGATTGCGCGCCCAGAAGGCGCGCGCGGCGGAACTGGAAGGCAAAACCCGTTCCCCGGAAATACGCGCCTTTCTGGCGAGCTTGCGGGTGGAACATACGCTAAGCGGCGCGGACACCAGCGAGATCATCCAGGCGCAGGCATTTCAGGATCTGGTCGGCCAGGTGATCAACAAGCTCATGGTGCTGGTGCAAAAAATGGAAGACAGCCTGGTGCACCTGCTGGTCGACGACGAACCCGACCCCGGCCTGCTGGCCGGCCCGGTGGTGACACCGGCGGCGGCCGTATCGCAGGACGAGGTGGATAATTTGTTCGGGTGAGGCCCCTATCCAACCGCAGGCCGGGTCTGCGCTGGCGGCACTGACACACGGAAGCGAAGGAACGCGAGCATCACGCGCGCTTGTCCGCTCCCCCACGAATCAAACAGTCTTTTTCCCAGCCCTTACGCAGTCGCGGCCCGCATTTTTCGCGGCATAGAGTTGGTTGTCGGCGGTCAGTATGAGTTGGTGGCAGGACTGGGCTTGAGTGGGACGCTCACTGGCACAGCCGACACTGATGGTGACCCGCCCGACACCATCCTCGCGCAAGTGGGGGATGTTCATCTCCGCGATGGCCTCTCGCAGCCGCCCCCCTATCAGACAGGCGCCCTCCAGGTCGGTACCAGGCAGGATGACGGCAAACTCCTCACCACCGTAACGGGCCAGCAGATCGCCCGGGCGGGTCAATACCTGCGCCATGGCGCCGGCTATCTGGCGCAGGCACTGGTCACCTTCGAGGTGGCCATAAAGATCGTTGTATTGTTTGAAGCAATCCACATCCACCATCAGCAGCGACAGAGGATTTACATCCCGCATTGCGCGTCGCCACTCGGCATCCAGCGCCAGATCGAAGCGACGTCGGTTGGCGATGTCGGTGAGACAGTCCTGGTTGGCATAGCGCTCAAGCAAGTCATTATTGATCTTGAGCCGGATCTGCCTGCGGATGCGGGCCTTGACCAGATCCAGGCGGAAAGGCCGGGTGATGCAATCGGCGGCTCCCAGCTTGAAGCCGCGCACCTCGTCATCCGCGTGGTCACCCTGGGTGATCAGCATAACCGGCACGGATTGGGTCATCTCGTCTTCCTTGATCTGCCGGCAGATATCGAAACCCTCCCATTTGGGTGGGCTGACGTCCAGCAGAATCAGGTCCGGCCGCCGACCGGGGCGCCTGACGGCATCGAGGATATGGTTCGCATCCGGGACACGCTGAACCCTGTACTCGGCGGCCAGCACCCTGGCGAGTACGTGAGAGGAGATCGGCTCGTTGTCGAGGATAAGAATGTGGGGTTTGTTGGACACCATGATGATCTCCGTCCGACTGCTACTCGAAACCGTCGGGCATTGTTGCGTTCAGGGGCGGGAAAGCCAGTGTGAGCACACCGTGCGCATCGCCAAAAACACTGAAAAACCCGGCGCCACGCCACCCAGCCATGGGTTGCATCATCAACCGGGAGTGGGAAGAGAAGATATTGGAGGTATCTTTAGCTACCTATACGACTTGCCATGGCACGGCCCCAGCGTGATCTGGCTACGCGGCAACCGGAATGTCGGGCGATTCATTCCACCTTGACTGCTGGACCTGCCGATTTGCCACAATCCGATACGCAATGAATAATCCCCCCTTTCTAGGCAATATCCCTAGAAGCAACACCCCCACCAAGACCGCACCCGCTGTACCAAGCGAAAGGATGCACATGGCGACGAAGCCGCTTGGGGAGGATCAACCACAACTTCGGACAGACGCGGAATCGCGCCTCACCGAGGCTTCCGAAGCGGACACGGCGATGCGCGCACGTCCCGCGGACGAGCTTCTGCACGAACTCCAGGTTCACCAGATTGAACTGGAGATGCAAAACGACGAGCTGCGCCGCGCACAGCAAACCATCGAGGAGTCACGGGATCGTTACCTGGATCTCTATGATTTCGCCCCCATCGGCTACCTCTCCCTCGACCGCTCGGCCGTGATAGTCGAGGCCAACCTCACCGTCTCCGAACTGTTCGGGGTGACGCGCAAGGAACTGCTGAAGCAGCGCTTCGCGAATTTTGTCAGCCCCGAGAACAGAGAGCACTGGAACCGTCAGTTCATGGATTCGATGAACCCGGGCAAAAAACAAGGTTGCGAACTGACGCTCAGGCGCGCCGACGGCGCTCTGTTCCATGCCCGACTGGATTGCCTGTGCATGAAGCAGGACGACGCGTCGCTGTTGACCCGCATCGCGCTCACCGACATCACCGAGCGCCGGCTGGCGCAGCAACACCTGGCCGGGCTGGTCGAGTCAGCCACGGATGCGATCGTCAGCGTTGACGAAGATCAACTCATCGTGTTGTTCAACCCGGCAGCCGAGCGGATGTTCGGTTCGCCGGCCGCCGAGGTACTGGGCCAGCCACTGGATGCGCTGCTACCCGTGGAGTCGCGTCTTGTCCATGCCGAACACCTCCGGACTTTCGCGCGATCCGGCCTGACCAGCCGCAACATAAACGGTTCACGCGCGCTTCAGGGGCGGCGGGCTAATGGCGATCTGTTTCCCATCGAAGCCTCCATTTCCCAGATCGAGATGCAGGGCCACAGGCGGTTCACCGTCATCCTGCGCGAGACCACAGAGCGCAGAAAAATCGAACTGGCATTGCGGGACAGCCAGGCCGATCTGAATCGCGCCCAGGCGGTTGGCCAGATCGGTAGTTGGCGGCTCGACCTCGAGCGCAACGAATTGCGCTGGTCGGACGAAAACCATCGCATCTTCGGCATTCCCAAGGGCACACCGCTCACCTATGAATCATTTCTCACGATCGTTCATCCGGAAGACCGGGACTACGTTGATCGGATGTGGAGAGCCGCCCTGCGAGGCGCGCCTTACGATATCGAACACCGCCTGGTAGTGAACGGTGAGGTGAAGTGGGTGCGGGAAAAGGCCGAACTGGAATTCGACGCGACTGGATCACTGCTGAGCGGCTTCGGCACCACCCAGGACATTACCGAGCTCAAATCGGCCGAGCGGGCATTGACGGAAGCGGACAAACGCAAGGACGAGTTCCTCGCCATGCTCGGTCACGAACTGCGCAATCCACTGACACCCATCCGCAACGCTGCCCATGTCCTTGGCCGCCTGGAGACGCGGGAACCGCAGATACGCTGGGCGCGGGAGACCATCGAGCGTCAGGTCACCCACCTGACCCGGCTGGTCGACGACCTGCTGGATGTTTCACGCATCGCGCGCGGCAAGGTGGCGCTGCATCAGGAAACGCTCTCGTTTGCCGACATAGTGGATCAGGCGCTCAACATGGCCCGGCCACTGATCGAGGCCAAAGGGCACCGGCTCGAGTTGCGTTTGCCCGAGAGGCCGGTCTGGCTGCGTGGCGACCCGGTGCGTCTGGCGCAGGTGCTGCTCAACCTGCTGGACAACGCCGCCAAGTACACCCCGGAAGGCGGACTCATCGAGCTTGAGGCCAGCGTGGAGGGGGCGATGATCGACATCAAGGTGCGCGACAACGGCATCGGCATACCGGGCGACCTGTTGCCACACATTTTCGACTTGTTTCTCCAGGGTGAACGCACGCTGGATCGTGCTCAGGGCGGGTTGGGAATCGGTTTGACGCTGGTGAAGCGGCTGCTGGAAATGCACGGTGGGCAAATCGAGACGGCCAGCGCGGGCCCAGGGCTGGGTTCGGAGTTCACGATCCGGCTGCCGGCCTTGGTCGATACCGCGAAGGCGGCAGGCACGGAAATGGCGAAGGCGTCTCCCGCCACAGTCGGTTGCCGGGTGCTGGTGGTGGATGACAACCCCGTCGTGTTGGACAGCATGTCAGTACTGCTGGCGCTCGAAGGCCAGACTGTCAGGACGGCGACCGACGGCGCGGCGGCGCTGGAACTCGCGCGCGTCTTTCATCCCCAGCTTGTCCTGCTCGATATCGGACTCCACGGCATGGATGGCTACGAGGTGGCCCGACGTTTGCGCGATCAGCAAGCTCCGGACGAAGCGCTGTATCTGGTGGCGGTGACCGGCTACGGACACGAGGAGGCCAGGATGCGTTCGCGGGAAGCTGGCTTCGACCTACATCTGGTCAAACCGGTACAGCCCGAGGCCATTTGCGCACTGGTGGCCGAAATCGGCGGCGCACCCGCCCCGCCATGAAATTGCGTGGACACTGGTTG
Organism: Gallionellaceae bacterium; assembly: GCA_028714875.1. Taxonomy (GTDB): domain Bacteria; phylum Pseudomonadota; class Gammaproteobacteria; order Burkholderiales; family Thiobacillaceae; genus PFJX01. The sequence continues at coordinate 62,936 of JAQTLN010000004.1, read as the reverse complement.
ACCCGGGTACACACCCTGCATCGGGTAGTGCAGGTCGATGTCCGGCTCATCGCGCTCCAGACCCTCTTGTTCGGAGCGGCGTTGTCCGCATTGCTGACCATCCCGGTTGCCATTTATAACCAGGCTGAAGCACGCAATCTTCTGAATCTTCGCCAGGCGGAGCAGGAACGGGCCGTCAAGCTTGCCACGCAAATCATCCACCTGGAGATGGATACCGTCCTGTCCGACCTACGCTATCTGTCACAGCACAACGAACTCACCACCTACCTGGAAAACAACAACCCCGAGCACCGTCGCCAGCTTGCCCTCGAGTACCGCGTGCTGGCCAAGCAGAAGCGCATCTACGACAAGATCCGTTTCATCGGCCTGGATGGTATGGAGGAGGTGCGCGTCGACTTTGCCGATGGACAGTCGACGATCCAAAAGAAGCAAGACCTGCAGGACAAGCATGATCGCTACTATTTCCAGGAAACCCTGTGGCTGTCACCTGGGCAGATCTACGTTTCACCCCTCGATTTGAATGTCGAGCATGGCGCCATCGAACACCCCGTCAAGCCGACCATACGCTTTGCCGTGCCGGTGGCCGATAGCCAGGGCCAGATTCGCGGCATGGTGGTACTCAATTACCTGGGACAGCGTTTGCTCAGCAAGCTGAGCTTGCTGGCTGGATCAGTGGGTGACATCTGGCTGCTCAATGCCGAGGGCTACTGGCTTATCGGCCCCACGCGAGAGGACGAGTGGGGTTTCATGTTTCCAAGCCGGCGGCAACACCATGTGAGCCAATTCAATGCCCCCTTCTGGCAGCAGGCGAGTGTAGAAAAGTCGGGCACTTATCGAACCGGAACCACCTGGATACGGTTCGAGCGGATATTCCCGCTGGCCGGCTCAAACCAGTATCCGCGAGTACCGGATTTTGCCCAGCCGATGGCGGTGGATCGCTATTACTGGACGCTGGCTGTCGCACCTCCACAATCGGCCACGCAGGTGGCGAACACCCATTTGCAGCAGAATCCGTGGCTGACTTACGCCATTTTGTCGTTGTTTGCCTACCTTATGGCCGGCGGACTCTCCTTTGCGATCAACCGCAACAAGGCTCTGGCCGAGTCCCTGGAAAAAGTGATCGACAGCCTGCCGGCGCTGATTGCCTACGTCGACGCGGAGCAGCGCTACCGATTCAACAACAAGGCCTATGAGGGGTTTTTCGGACTCAGCCCAGCAAGGCTCTATGGCAGTACCCTGCGCGAGCTTCTCGGCGAGGACGCCTATCAGAAGATGTGCCCTTATGTGGAAGAAGCCCTGGCCGGCAAGGCGGCATCCTTTGAATACCAGTTGGTCTATCCCGGGATGGGGATGCGTGACCTGGTGGTGGACTTCCTGCCGGACACCGCCCAGCGGGGCGAAGTGCGAGGTTTTTTTCTAGTGGCCAACGACGTCAGCCTGGTCAAGCAATCCGAACGTGGCGAACGGCGGCGCATGCTGGAACTGGCCCAGGTTTCCCGTCTCGCCAGCATGGGTGAAATGGCCACCGAGATCGCCCATGAGATCAACCAGCCCCTGGCCGCCATTGCCATGTATAGCGCGGCGGGGTTGCGAACCCTGCAATCCGACGGTGATCGCGGTCAGATTGAAAACTGGTTGGAAGCCATCAATTCCCAGTCGAAACGCGCCAGTGAAATCGTGCGGCGCGTGCGCCGATTTGTGCAGAAAGGGGAACATCAACGCGGCCCGGTGGCCCTGAATCTGGTCGCTGGCGAGGTGGCGGCCCTCCTGCGTCACGAAGCCCAATCGCAGGGTGTGGAGATCATCCTGCAACTGGCTGAAGACCTGCCATCGGTACAGGGAGAGGTCGTCCTGCTTGAGCAAGTTGTTTTCAATCTGGTGCGGAACGCCCTGGATGCGCTGCCGCCATTACCTGATAGATGCAAGATCACGTTAGCCACCTCGTTCGATGCGAAACAGGTCTATGTAGAGGTCATGGATACCGGATCCGGTGTCGACCCGATTCTCGGAGAGCGCGTGTTTGACTCGTTTGTAAGCAGTAAACAGGAGGGCGTGGGCATGGGCCTGACCATCAGCCGTTCCATCATCGAAGCGCATGGCGGCAAATTGCGCTATCTCGCCAATCCTGAGGGTGGCGCCACCTTCATGTTCAGCCTGCCCCGGGAAGCGCCGTGATAAACCGAAACTGTCCATTAGCCGGAGGCCCACATGTAGCGCAGGCGTCCCGCCTGCTTCGTCCTTCCGATCAGGCCTACGAAGCAGGCGGGACGCCTGCGCTACAGGCCTACTTTGGCTAATGAACAATCTCGGTTAAGCCTTGATGTCTCAACGAACCACTAAAAAGGCGTCAAACATGAAATCGCCCCTGCCCCCCCCAATGCCAACCGTTTATGTCGTCGACGACGACGATGCGGTGCGCGGCGCTTTGGGCGCCCTGCTCGGGTCGGTACGCTTGCCTTGCGATACTTTCGCTGCGGCGGAAGATTTTCTGGCAGTGGCGGATCGGAATATGCGGGGATGCCTCCTGCTCGACGTGCGCATGCCGGGCATGAGCGGCCTGGAACTGCAATGCAAACTTCTGGAAATGGGTATCGAGTTGCCGGTCATCATCATTACCGGACACGGTGATGTGCCCATGGCGGTACGGGCCTTGAAAGCCGGCGCGGCCGACTTCGTCGAGAAACCTTTCAACGAGCAGGACTTGCTCGACCGCATCCATAAATATCTAAAGGATGACCAAACCTACTGGCACGCACGACAAGCTCGGGACGACGCGGTAGCACGCTTCGCCCGACTCACGCCGCGCGAATTGGCGGTGATGGAGTTGATTGCGGCCGGTGGCCACACCAAGCGGATTGCGACACAACTCGAAATCCAGGGCCGCACCGTGGACGTCCATCGCTTCAACATCATGCGCAAGGTCGGCGTGCGTACCCTGGCGGAACTGTTGCAGCTCTGGTCCATCGCCCAGCAACCACTACCGTCCTGAAAGCCCTCGTATAAAGATTTCTTTATGGCACCTAAATAACCCGGATATTTTTCGTTTGGTCCGTTCCAACTAGTCTTCACACACCCTCTCAGGCCAACCTGGGCAATCGATCCAGGCTGAGAAACAGGGCGCTTTTCCGATGCTTTACGAGATCGGGAAAGGTGGATGGAAGACACGAGGAGTGAGACACCATGCTGGGAATACAAACGAAGAAATCATCTCAAGCCATGCACGTTCCCGCCGCTTGGAGCGGGCTTGCCGTTGTGGCCATATCGGACGCTGGAAAAGGTTATGGGCTTTACCGCGTGAAGCAGATCAACGCGCGGACCATGGTGCTCGTCCACGGAGCAATCTCCTTTCCGGTCGGCATGCACCTGGATATCGAAGATTTCCAGTACCAGCCTCCGAATCTCGCCTCATTCCATCAACGCGTCACTGTCGTCGAAAATAACCCTAGCGGTATCCGGCTGGTTTGGTGACCGCCATGCGAAATCGTCTACAGGAACGTGGGCGCCAGACCGTCTTGCGCACACCGCTGAAAATCATGGTTGCCAGCACCGGCATGCTGCTGGCGCTGGATGGCCTATGCCTGGAGCGTCCGGCGTTTCCGCGCGCGCTCCAGCTATGCAGGCGCGTGGGCAATCGTCTCGACATCCTCTTGCTCAACCCGCCCAAGCCCGCGACTTTGATGCTCGGAAAATTCCTGCAAACACTGGAAGAAGAACGAATCGACTATCGCCTGACCACGGGCGAAGGCGACCTGGCGGAAGAACTGCCGCATTACCTCCACCGCTTCAAAGACATCTCCATCGTCTTGCTGGGTTGCAACGACAGGGAAGGGAAAAGACTGCATCCGGCGCTGGAAGCGTTGCGCCTGGAGGGTTACAAGGTCATGGCGCTACGTGACGACGAGCACGGCTTGCCAGGTAACCACCTCGAGCGGCGAGTGGCGAATTGACGGCCCACATCCACGAAATCCATGCGTCTCTCGGCCGGACCTGCCTGAATTTTCTCCTGGCAACCAGCGCTTCAATACGCAACTGCCTGAAGCACTGCCTCATGCGCCTCTCTGGCAGCCGAAGCAGCGTTCACTCTCATGAGGGAAGCGGCCGTATGCGGGTGTGTTTACCGGACGCATCCTTCTGTACTTCCTGGGCCGCCAGAGCCAGACAAGAAGGCGCCATCACCACGCCAATGAAATTGGCTTACGCCGAGTTCCCATTTATGTCGCCGGAGGCAATACCTCATGAGTTATCCAAAACCGCGTTTGCCGTGGCTAGTCGGCATGATCGTCGGCATGACGCCACTCGTTACAAACGCCCATGCAGAACAGACTTCAGAACAGATCGCCTGCCCAATCTTGCTAACGGAGCAAGAATGCCGCGATTACCAAATGGAGCAGCGCCAGGCCCGATCGGAACTGGATAGGGTTTCGTTTGAAGACAAATACACAACCCTGTTGACTGAGCGTTCACGTTTGTGCCCACTCAGCAACCTTGATGTTGCCAACAAGGTTGGACATAGCCCAGGCACGACTCGGCTCCGGTTCTTGATGGAGCGTTGATGGGGCGACATTCCCATCGTCAGCAACCAGGTCGATAAGCAATCCAAATCGCCGAACTGATCAAGCGCCGCTGGAAGGAGATGGGCCACCTGGCCGGCACGCTCAGCGCCTGGAGCAACCCGCAAGTTGTTCGCCCCGGTTGCGGATGAAGCGGCACAGGATGCGCAATTTCCTGGTCCGGCCGCGATCCTCCATGCTCATCCTGGACGGCACCCTCTTCTGATATTCGCGGCGGTCGAATCCTGAAAACGGCATGTCCACGGGGTGATCAGGCGCGATTCGCCGCCTTGCACCCGCTTGACGTCCATCAATGCCGTCACCGCCTGGTGCGCCGACACTCCATCGCCCCCTCTTCTCGCCCTGTCGCCATGTCCCGTCTCTGGTCCAACTACACCGCCGCGTCGCATCGTGTGATGTTTCTTCCCGGCGCCCTGCTGACCGTCTTGGCCATGCTCTGGTGGCTGCTCGATCTGGAAAGCCGGCGCGCGGGCGGCGCCGGATTGGGCGATCTGCCGGGGCCGGCGCTGCATGTCTGGTGGATGCTGTATGGCTTCTTTCCCTTCTTCATCTTCGGCTTTCTCTTCACGGCGGCGCCCAACTGGCTGAACGGGCCGGCCATTCCCAGGCGCGCCTATGTGGCGAGCGGGGTGCTCATGGCGCTAGGGGCGTTGCTGGTCCTCGCCGGCCTGGTGGTGCCGGGGCTGGCCTTGCATCTGGCCGGTTGGAGTGTGGCGGTGTGGGCGCTGTTTCGCACCCTCACCGGCGCGCCGCCGCAAGACAAAGTCCATCCCGCCATCGTCACGGCGGCGGCGGCCTTGGGTGGCGTCGGCGATGCCGTGTTTCTGGTCTGGGCCGGGGCGGATTTCCCCGATGCCTTGCGCATGGCGGAAGCCATCGGCGTCTGGGGATTTCTGGTGCCCACCTTCCTGGCGGTGTGCCACCGCATGATTCCCTGGTTCACCAGCCGCATCGTGCCCAACTATGTGATGGTTCGGCCCTATGGCCCGCTCTGGGGAGTGTTGGCGGGCTGCCTGGTGCATGGGGCGCTGGAAGTCATGGAGCGGCGCGAACTGCTCTGGCTGGTGGATCTGCCGATGGCGGTCACCGTGTTCTGGTTTGCCACCCGTTGGGGCGTGGCACGCGGCGCGCAACAAGTGCGCCTGCTGTCCATGCTGCACATCGGTTTCCTGTGGCTGGGGCTATCACTTCTGCTCTACAGCCTCGACAGCCTGGCGCGCTATGGCGGGCTGGCCTGGAACGCCGGACATGCGCCGCTGCATGCTCTCGGTATCGGCTACTTCTCCAGCATGCTGATCGGCATGGCTTCGCGCGTCAGCCTCGGCCATTCCGGGCGCAAGCTGGAAGCCGACGCCACGATCTGGGGGCTGTTCTGGCTGGTGCAGGGTGTGGCGCTGCTGCGCCTGCTGCCGGACCTGCTGCCGGGGTTGCCGACACTCCTGATTTCCCTCGCCGGCGGCTTGTGGCTGCTCGCCTTCGGGGTGTGGGCCGGAAAATTCGCGCCGACGTACTGGCGCCCGCGAGTGGACGGCAAGCCGGGGTAACCGCCTCCGCCACGTCGTGGGAGTAGGCTTCGCCCCAAAGGTAACCCCATGACAGATTTCAGCGCGCGCATCCTCGCGGCGGCATGCCAGTCAGGACGCGGTCAACCGCCGTTTCCGGGATAATCGTTCAACCGAAAGAGACAGCTGACCGCGCGCGCCGGACTGCATAAACCAAGAGATTACCGCCCATGTACGAACAAGTTTCCCACTCGCTGCTGAATGAAATCCTGATCGAGCTGGCCCCCGAACTCGGCAACCAGGAATTGCGGCATTTTTATACCCGCCTCGGGGCGAACTTTTACTCCATCCATTCCCTGTTCCATCTGCTCTATGGCGATCGCGTCGACTTCAAGGAACAGATGGTCTACCTGGTCGAGACGCTGGCGCGGCGCTACCTGAAACGAGCGCCCGCCCTGCGGGAATCCGACCTGGCGCGGGAGAAGGACTACAACTGGTTTCTCAATCAGAAGTGGGTCGGCATGGCGCTCTACTGCGACCGCTTCGCCGACGACCTGCAAGGCCTGCGCACGAACCTGCCCTACCTGCAGGATCTCGGCGTCAACCTGCTGCACGTCATGCCCATGCTCGACTGCCCCCCGGGCAACAGCGACGGCGGCTACGCGGTGCGCGACTTCAAGCGGATTGACCCGCGTTTCGGCAGTACCGAGGAAGTCGCCGCGCTGGCCACCACACTGCGGCTGCGCGAAATGCTGCTAGTCCTCGACGTGGTGGTGAACCACACCTCGGACGAGCACGAATGGGCGCGGCGGGCACGCAAGGGCGAGAAGAAATACCAGGATTACTACTACATCTTCCCCGACCGCGAGATGCCCGACCTCTACGAAGAAACCATGCCGGAAATCTTTCCGGCCACCGCGCCCGGCAACTTCACCTGGGACGCGGCAATGGGCAAGTGGGTGATGACGGTGTTCAACAACTACCAGTGGGATTTGAACTACCGCAACCCGGCGGTGCTGATCGAAATGATCGACATCATCCTGTTCTGGACCAACCAGGGGGCGGACATCCTGCGCATGGACGCCGTGGCGTTCCTCTGGAAGAAGGTGGGCAGCGTCTGCCAGAACGAGCGCGAGGCGCACCTTTTGTTGCAGTTGATGAAAGACTGCTGCCAGGTGACCGCGCCGGGCGTGCTGTTCATCGCCGAAGCCATCGTCGCCCCCGGTGAAATCTCCAAGTATTTCGGTGAGGACGCGATCAATGCCAAGGAATGCGAGATCGCTTACAACGCCACCCTCATGGCCCTGCTCTGGGACGCGGTCGCGACCAAGAACGCGGCGGTGCTCAGCCAGGGAATCAAGAGCCTGCCGAACAAGCTGGAACGCGCGACCTGGCTCAACTATGTGCGCTGCCATGACGACATCGGCCTGGGCTTCGACGACAACGACATCCGCGTTGCCGGCTATGAACCCGGCCCGCATCGACGCTTCATCCTCGATTACTTCACCGGCCACTTTGCCGGCTCGATCGCCCGCGGCCTGCCGTTCGGCGAGAACCCGAAAACGGGTGATGCCCGCATCTCCGGCTCGCTTGCCTCCCTGGTCGGGCTGGAGGTGGCGCAGGAAACCCAGGATGAAGCCGCCATCGACGCCGCGATCAAGACCATCGTGCTGCTCCACTCCGTGATTCTTTCCTTCGGCGGCATCCCGCTGCTCTATTACGGCGACGCGGTCGGCACGCTGAACAGCCTGGAATACCTCGCCGACCCCGCCAAGGCCGCCGACAACCGCTGGATGAACCGTTCGAACTTCAACTGGAGCAAGGCGGAAAAACGCCATGTCAACGGCACGGTGGAACAGCGCATCTTCAGCGCGCTAAAGAAAATGATCACGCTGCGCAAGGAGATCACGGCGTTCGCGGATTTCGACAACCGCCAGTTGCTGAACGTGGACAACCCCAATCTGCTGGTCTATTCCCGCACCGACCCGCACAACAACCGCAACCGCGTATTGGTGGTCGGCAACTTCAACGACGCGGAGCAACCGCTACCCATCGCGGCGTTAAGGCCGCTCGGCTTCTTCCAGCAAGCGGGTATGAAAGACCTCTGCTCAGGTGAACGCCTCGCGGTCGAAAACGATGCGGTCGTCCTGCCCGCGCTGTCGTGTTATTGGCTCACTGACTGAGCGGCTGATTTTGTAGGGTGCGGTTCGCTGCGCTCACCACATCCCACGATCTGATCAGGCCTTTGATGCAGGCGGGACGCCCGCGCTACAGGTGGGCCTCCCACAGCGGTGCGGCTACCGCCCACCCACCGAAAACGACAGCGCCGCGCCACCCGCCACGGCAGGCCCGGCCTGCAAGGTAATGAGCTGCGCCAGGAGCGAGAAAGTGGTCTTGCTCTGCAAGTCCGCGTCGCGGATGTAGAACCAGCCGCCCCGGTAGGGGACCGATACCGCCGCGTTCTCAGGTTGCGTGGGTGCGGATTCGATACGCAGCACGTCTTCCAGCATGCCGCTCCAGTCGAAGTATTCACCGGACGCGGTCAGCGTGCGTGTCACCCGGCCCATCTCCTCGTCGGCTTTGGGCGCGCGCACGCCCTGCGAGAGGTAATACAACACCCCGGTCATGGCGCGCGTCGTCACGGCGATACTCTGGCGATCCGGCGCGCCATAGCCGACGAACACGCGATAGCGGGTGAGCGCGGGGTCGAGGTTCAGCAGACTGCGAAAGCGGACGGCATCCGCGTCGTTGGCCGCGTCGCTGGCGATACGCAATTCATAGTCGCCGCGCTCCCCGGCATCACGCCCGAAACTGACCAGCCCCCGTGTCTGCAATGAGCGCAGGGCGCGCACGGCCTCGCGAAACTCGCGAAACTCCGGCTCATAGTCCGGGGTTGGGCCGGACGCGGAAGGCGCGTTCTTGAGCTGGTTCATGGTTTGCACCGTCTGCAACAGGACGCGCTCACTGGACCAGCCAGAACGCGTGAGCAGCAGAATGGTTTCCAGACTGATGGGGGTCAGCATCTGGCGGACGAATTTGTCGCCTTCCAGCGGGGTATAGAAGATCGAGGGCTTCTCGTTGTAGGCCGCCGCGATCGGGCCGAGAGAAACCGTGGGGTCGACCCCCGGGGGGAACGTCGCGCCGACCCCGACGCTACGATTGAACTCCAGCGCCGAAACCACGCGCTCGACGTTCATGAAGTAAAGCCGGTCGCGGTATTTCAGGCGCACCAGATTCAGCAGTAATTCCTGGTCGTTGGTCTGCTGGATGGCCATGTTGTAGTCGAGACGGTTGCCCTTGATGCTGCCGGGTCCGAGATGGGCGCAGCCGCCCAGCGCAATTAAAAAGGTAAGCAATATCGGTGTTCTTAGCATGAGAAAAATCCTTCAGGTAAGCAAAACGCCGGTCCTGCATGACACGGGAGCCGTTCCAGATTGAGGGTATTGAAGCCCCCCAATCACCGTCACCAGCAGCACAAACCAGAAGGCAACCAGGGAGACGCCCCCCTCGATGTCCATAGGCTTGCCCACGGACTGGCCGACGAAAGTATTCACCTTGGTCATCGAGAGCAGTTTGCGCACCGCGGCCCGCGCCACCACCGCCAGGAGATAACCCACCACCAGTATGCCCACCGCGCCGAGAATATTCGGCAAATGGGCGCCAAAGGCGTTCTGAACCGCCATCGAAAACACGCTTAAATCCATAAATCGCTCCTCCTTGAAAGAGTAAAAACAGGCCGAACCCCGCCATCGCGCGGGGCTTATCGGTTGACAAGGCCACGACCGCCTGAGCAAAGGCGGCGAATATTATCATGGCAAATACTTTTGTATAAAAGTAATATGCCGCCGTTCCCCATACCTGTTTAACTCGATGCCTGAACAACTTCCTCCCGCATCCATGAACAACAGCCCAGGCAACAGCGCACCCGAAACGCCCGCCCTATTCCAGAACCGCCTGTTCCGGTTGTTCTCGCTCTGGTGGCGCCGCCACATGCGCGATCTGGATCGCGACGCCACCAACGAACAGGTTCAGGAAGAGGGTGGTCTGAGCTATTCCTATGCCTTTCTGGTCGTTACCTCCTGCGGTATCGCGACCCTGGGCCTGATGCTCAATTCCGCCGCCGTCATCATCGGCGCCATGCTGGTGGCCCCCTTGATGGGGCCCATCGTGCTGCTCGGTTTCGCCATCGCCAAGACCGATGTGGAACTGGTCATACGCAGCGCCAAGGCCATGGTTGTGGGGGTACTGGCCGCGCTGGCCATCTCGGTGGTCATCGTCAAGTTGTCACCCTACATCCCGCCCACGCCGGAGATTCTGGCGCGCACCAATCCCAACCTGTTCGACCTGCTGGTCGCGGTGCTCTCGGGCATGGTGGCGGGTTACGCGGTCACCCACCGCAAGATCGGCACCGTCGCCGGCGTCGCCATCGCCACGGCGCTGATGCCGCCGCTGGCGGCGTCGGGCTATGGCCTGGCGACCGGCGACATGCGCATCTTCCAGGGCGCGTTCTTCCTGTTCCTCACCAACCTGCTGGCCATCGCCTTCAGCGTCGCCACCATGGCCATGTGGTACGGCTTCGGCAATCTGCGCACACCGAAAAATCTGATCTGGCAAACCACGGCGGCCGGCGTGATCCTGGTGGTGCTGTCGATTCCCCTGATTCGCACGCTGGATGAAAGCGTGACCAAGACGCTGACACTGAATCAGGTGGAGGATGTCCTCAGACAAGACCTCAAACTGGAGGGCGCCCGGCTGGACAAACTGGATGTACGCATCACGGACGGCCAGCCGGTGGCGATCAGCGCGGTGGTCTATACCCGCGAGTTCGACCAGGGCGCGCATGACCGCCTGTTGCCCTTGTTGCAAAGACGCCTGGAACGCCCGGTCGAGCTGGCCCTCGATCAGGTGGTGTTGGGCGATGCCCAGATGCAGACCCAGGCACAGCAGTCGATATTGGCCAACCCGATAGGCGCCGCGCCACAAAGCGGCACCCCCCTGAGCGATGCACAGCTTCTGGTGCGTCACCTGCGCGAGGTGTTGCCGCTACCGCTAACGCTCTCGGAAGTGGATGCCAACGCGAAAGTCGCCAAGCTACAGGTGGCGCCAGGCTTTTCCGGCAGCCTGAACACCTTGCGGCAAATGGAGGAAAACCTGAAGCAACGCTTTCCCGCCTGGCGGATCGCCCTCATCCCGCCCATGCGCCCCTTGCCGGACATCCGTTTCCTGAGCGGTGAAACCGGGCTGGAAGCAAGCGGCCAGCAGGCGTTGAAAACCAGTCTCTGGGCTTTGGCGCGTTGGCAGGTCGACTCGGTACGGGTGACCGGGGCCGCCGCGCTTAACGAAAACGGCCGCAAGACCAGCCAACTGGCGCGCCAACGCGCCGATCTGATTACCGGCCAGTTACATGCGGCGGGCCTGGCGGCGCGCGGTGAGGTGGACTATCCCGCCGCCTCGCAAAAGTCGCGGGAAAAGGAATTGGGGGTGGCCGCCTGGCGTATTGCCCGCATTCAACCGCTCTTCGATGACGCGACCGAAGAGACGAATGATCCCGCCGTCACGGCCGACACCCGCGCAAAGCCGTAACATTGCACCCCCCCCCAAACCATTCCCTATCCCTAGCAAGGACATAGACATGAGCACCCCACTGGCCAGGGAAACCCTGAAGCAGTTCCGCATCATCCTCGGCGCGGTGCGCCAGCATTTCCGCGCGCTGGAAGCCGCGTGCGGCGTTTCCGGCGCCCAGGTCTGGATACTGGCCACGCTTGAGGAAAGCCCGGGCATCACGGTCTCCCGCCTGAGCGAAGCCTTGTCGATACACATTTCCACCGCCAGCAACATGCTGGACAAACTGGCCAAGGCCGGCCTGGTGGAGCGTAGGCGCGGCGAGGAAGACCGTCGCGTGGTAAACCTGGATCTCACGGAAACAGGCCGGGCCGTGCTGGCTCGCGCGCCGCAACCCCTCACCGGCCTGGTGCCCAATGCGCTGGGCAAACTACCGGAAGATGCGCTGGCCAGGTTGCACGAGGATCTGGCTCTTCTCATCCAGCAAATGGACTATGTAGACCTGGAAACAGCCAACAAACCTTTGTCCTCCCTGGTCCGTTGAACCAGGTTTCCTTACTTACTGTGAAACAGCTGGCAGCACTGCGTAGCATGTGGTGAGCGCGGCGAACCGCATCAACCTGGCATGTGCGGCATGATGCGGCTCGCCGCGCTCACCACACCCTACGGCAGTTGTTTCATAGGGTTGGCGGCTCATAAAGAGCCATGACGAGTTACGACAGGAGCAAGACATGAATACGAATGAAGAGATCGTGGAAGAAGTTACAACGGAAACCGCGTCCGCCAAGGCCACGGGTATGGACAGTAATCGCAAGATCATGCTGGTTCTGGTCGGCATCCTGCTATTCGTGGCCGCGGCCATGTATGGCTGGCGAGTGGTCGCCGTGACGTCTCTGGAAAACAAGCTGGCCGCGGCTGAATCGAAGCAGCTCCAGGCCCACGACCAACTGGTCGAACAGGCCCGGCAACTGGATTCCCACCATGGCGAAGAGTCCCTGCGCCGATTCAGCGTGCCTGTCGCCTGGGTCATCCGCCGCGAGTTGATGGCCGCCAACCTGGACCAGGTGGACCAATATTTCACTGATCTGGTGCAGAGGCAGGGTTTCCAGGCGGCACTGTTGGCCAACCCGGACGGCAAGGTGCTGGTCGCCAGCGACCGCAAGAAACTCGCCGAGCCCTTCGCCAACCTCTACTCCGCGCAATATCTGCAAGCCGGCGAGATCAAGGTCGAACGCGGCGCGAACGGCAACCTGCTCGCCATCATTCCCATCCTGGGCCTGAATCAACAATTGGGCACCGTGGTGCTGGAATACGCGCCACCCGCATATTCCCTGCAATAAAAGCAGCCGCCACAAAGCCATGCCCTCCATGAAACTTTGGCAAAAACTCCTCATCACCCTGGTCGCCATGCTCATCGCCAGCTATGCGGCCGGTCGCCTCTGGCTGCTGGCTTTCGACTTCCTCATTCCCAGCTATCTGGCCGGCGTCAGTGGTGGCCTGGCGGCCATTCCGGTATGGGAACTGTTGCGCTGGATCGGCAAGAAAACCTGATGCCGCGCCGTACCAGCCTGGCCGTCATGGCCTGGGCCTGTTGCCTCGCTTTCACTCCCCTGGCCGAGGCCGCCGACGCGGCGGCGCTGAGCTACGCCATCGACCTGCAAGCGCCACAAGCGCAGCGTAGGTTGCTGGAAAACCATTTGGACCTCTACCGCTGGCGTGACGGCGAACGCATGGACGAGACCCAGTTGCGCCGTCTGGTGGATCAGGCGCCGCGACAAGTCCGCGCATTGCTGGCGAGCGAAGGGTTTTATTCGCCCCAGGTGCACGCCGAACTGGCGCACAGCGGCGGCGCCTGGGCGGTTCGACTGGAAGTGCAACCCGGCGAAGCGGCGCGGGTCGGCCCGGTGGATCTGCAAATCGTCGGCGGTTCCGCTGACAGCAGCGCCGACCTCCGCGCGCGGCAGCTCAAATTGCGCGCCGACTGGTCCCTGCCCGGCGGCGCGGTGTTCCGCCATGAGGACTGGGAAAGCGCCAAGCGCGCCGCCCTGCGCGGCCTGCTGCTGGACCGTTACCCCGCCGCCGCCATCCGCGAAAGCCAAGCCACGGTGGACCCACAAGCCAACACGGTCGCCCTCGCCCTGACCCTGGACAGCGGCCCGGTCTTCACCTTCGGGGCACTGGAAATTGAGGGCCTGCGCCGCTACCCCGCCAGCGTCGTCGAGCGGCTCAACCCGATCCGGCCCGGGGAACCCTACGTCCAGGCCAAGTTGCTGGAACTGCAATCGCGTCTCCAGGACAGCCCCTATTTCGCCGGCGCCGGCGTCCAGGCCGAAATCGACCCGGAGCACCCCCTGAACCTGCCGATCAAGGTCGACATCGAGGAAAACCGCGCCCGCACCCTGGGTCTGGGCATCGGCATCAGCACCGACACCGGCCCGCGCGCCCAGATGGACTATCGCGACCTCAATCTGTTCGGCCAGGCCTGGCGCCTCGCCGGCAGCCTCAAGCTGGCGAACAAGGAACAGTCTCTCGGCGGCGAACTGCAATTTCCCCTGACCCGTTTGGGCTACCGCGACAGCCTCACCGCGCAATGGACGCGGTTGGATGTGGAAGGTGAAGTCACCCGCACTCTGACCCTGGGGGCCAGGCGCACTCACCCCCAAGGCAAGAACGAAACCGCCTACGGCCTGCGCTACTACCGCGAACAACAGGAGCTGGACGGGGCGATCGGCGAGCGGCGTTCCGCCCTCGTCCCATCCTGGTCGTGGACCCGGCGCGACGTCGACAACCTGCTGTTCCCCACGCGCGGCTATCTGCTCAACGTGCAGGCGGACGCCGCCGCCCAGGCGCTGCTGTCCGACCAGAGCTTCCTGCGCGGCTACGGCAAAGCCACCTGGTTCCACCGCCTCGGCAACAAGGGGCAATTGATCCTGCGCGGTGAGTTGGGCGCCGTGGCCGCGGCCAGCCGCGACGGCATCCCCGCCGACTTCCTGTTTCGCAGCGGCGGCGACCAGACAGTGCGCGGCTATGCCTATCAGAGCCTCGGCGTGCGCGACGGCAACGCCATCTCCGGCGGCCGCTGGTTGAGCGTGGCCAGCGCGGAATATGTGCGCTGGCTGACACCGCAATGGGGCGCGGCCCTGTTCGTCGACGCCGGCGACGCCGCCGACAGCCTGGCCGCGCTACACCCCGTCGTCGGTTATGGCCTGGGCGCGCGCTGGAAGAGTCCGGTCGGCCCGCTGAACCTGGACCTGGCCCACGGCCGCGAGACGAAAGAGACGCGGCTGCATTTCTCCGTGGGGTTCAGCTTCTGAGCCGCGCCCGGCGCCTTTCGCTCTGGCTGCTGGCCGCCCTGCCGCCGCTGTTGTTCGTGGCCCTGGCCTGGCTGGCGGGCAGCGAGCCCGGCCTGCGTTTCATCGCGCGACAGGCCACGGCGCTGAGCGGTGGCAAGCTGGAAATCCGAGAGGCGCGGGGCGCCCTTGTTGGGCCGTTGCACATCGCATCCATCAGCCTGTCGAGCGAGGAAAAACGCTTCGACGCCGCCGATATTCGCCTCGACTGGTCACCCCGCGCCCTCTGGCGGCGCCACCTGCAAGTCAGCCAGTTGCACCTGGCGGAACTGCGCATCACCGAACTCAAGCCTAGCGCCGAACCGCCCAAGCTCCCCGAGACTTTGCGCCTGCCCTTCAGCCTGAACGTGCCGCTGGCGAGCCTCGACCGCCTGGTCATCAAGGCCGGCGCGGGCGAGCACGTCTTCAGCGATATTCAACTGAGCCTGGACAAACCCGAGCACCGCTACCGGCTAATTCTGCGCAACCTCACCACACCCTGGGGCAAGGCTCAGGCCCAGGCCAGCCTGGATGACGCGCCGCCCTTCGCCCTCACCGGACAAGCGCGCTTCAACCACGCCTCCGGCGGCGCGACAGCCAAGGCCGGCGGCAGCCTCGCCCGCATCGACCTCAAGGCCGGCGCCGCGCTGGCGGGCGGCCAGGCCGACGCGGACCTCATTCTCACCTTGTTCGCGGCGCGCCCCCTGGCCGAAGCTCGAATCGACGCGCGCGGCATCGACCCCGCCGCCTGGGACAAGAAACTGCCTGGCGCCGATCTCAGCCTCACGGCCCGCCTGCGCAGCCAGGGGAAAGGCACCTACGCCGGCGACCTCACGGCGCGCAACGGCCAGCCCGGCACCTGGGACCGGAAGCGCCTGCCGCTGCGGGAATTGAGCGCGCGTTTCAGCGGCACGGCGGACAGCATGGATCTGGCGGACCTGCGCCTGGATCTGGGCAAGGGGGGAAAATTCAGCGGCGGCGGAAGGGCCGATCCCGGTCACCTGGCACTGGACCTGAATACCCGGGACTTCGACCCGCGCGGCCTGCACGGCAAGCTGCATTCCCTGCGCCTGGCCGGCGCCATCCAGGTAAAAGCGGACGGCGAACAGCAAAACCTGACGGCCGATCTCGCCTACCAGCGTTACCGCCTGAACCTCGACGCCGAGCTACGGAATCAGGTGCTGCGCATCAATCAGGCCGTGCTCGCCTCCAGCGGCGGGCACCTGAATCTGTTCGGCACGCTGGGGCTGGACGCCGGCCATCCCTTCGACCTGGCCGGGGCGCTGGAGCGCTTCGATCCCGCCGCTTTCGGCGACTACCCGAAGGCGCGGATCAATGCCTCTTTCAACGCCCGTGGCCAACTGCAACCGGCGCCCGAGGCGGCCTTGGTCTTCGCCATCGCCGACAGCCAGTTCCGCCGCCAGCCCCTGTCCGGCCAGGGCCATCTGCGCCTCGCGGCCAAGCGGCTGTGGAACAGCGATGCCGAATTGCGCCTGGCCGGCAATCGGCTGCGTATTCAGGGCGCTTTCGGCGCTCCCGGCGACCAGCTCGCCCTGCAATTGCGCGCGGAGCAACTCGGCATCGTCGACCCGACACTCTCGGGCCGGGTCACGGCCAACGGCAAGCTGAGCGGTAGCCTGGCGGCGCCGGCCGGTGAGTTCGACATCCAGGCGGACAACCTGGCCTGGGGCCGCGATTACCGCCTCGGCAGCCTGCGCGCCGACGCCCGCCTGGAACAAGGCCTGAATGGCGCGCTGGCGCTGAACGCGCGCCTCGCGAACCTGAAACTGCCGCAACTGAAGCTGGACCAAGTCAGCGTGCTCGCCCAGGGCCGGCGCGGCCAACACAGCATCAGCCTCACGGCCGGCAATGCGGATTTCAATCTGAGTAGCGAGCTGGCCGGCGCCTGGCATGAAGCCAAGGGCAAGGCGAGCTGGAGCGGAAAAATCCTACGCCTCGCCAACCAGGGCCGCTACCCGTTGACCTTGCAGGCCCCGGCGACGCTGGAACTCACGGCGGACAGCGCGCGCCTGGCGGATGCCCGCATCGCCACATTCGGTGCGTTTTTCAATAGCCGGGAGCTGCGCTACCAGGCGGGCCGATTCAGCAGCCAGGGCGAATTCAAGGGGCTCTCGATCACCCACCTGAAGCACTTGCCGGCCTGGCCGGAGACCATCGGCGGCGACTTGGTACTGGGCGGCACCTGGCGCATCGACGCGGATGGCCAGGTGGATGGCCGCATCACCCTGGAACGCGAACGCGGCGACCTGACACTGGCGGCGACCCAGGGCAAACCGGCCGCCCTCGGCCTGCAACACCTGAACCTGCTGGCCGAGGCCAGCAACAGCCGTTTGCACGTCAGCCTGAATGCCGACGGCACGACCTTGGGACGTTTGCGCGCCAACGGCGAGACTCGGCTGACGCGACGCGACGCGGCCTGGGGCATCACCGCCGACACCCCCTTCCAGGCCAGCGCCGATCTGGCCCTGCAATCCCTGGCCTGGGCCACCCCCTATCTCGACAAGACTGGCGCCACCGATTTCGATGGCAGCCTGACCGCCAAGATACAAGGCAACGGCACCCTGGCCGAGCCACGGCTCGGCGGCACGATCAGCGGTGAGCGCTTTCACCTGGCGCAACCCGAACAGGGGCTGGATCTCAAAGAGGGTCGGTTCCAGGCCGAACTGAGCCAGGACACGCTGGTGCTGAAATCGCTCAGCCTGCGCGGCGGCGACGGACTCCTCAGCGGCCAGGGCAAACTCGGCCTGCGCGGCGGTCAGCCGGACCTGCAACTGGCCCTCAAGGCGGACAAGCTCCTGCTCATTTCACGCCCCGACCGCCTACTCATCCTCAGCGGCGACGGCGGCGTCGCCATGCAGGCCAGGAAGCTCCAGTTGCGCGGCAAACTCAAGGCGGATCGCGGCCTGGTCGAACTGGCCAAGGGAGACGCCCCCAGCCTCAGTGATGACGTGGTGGTGCTGGGACGCGAACCCGCGCAAGAAAGCCCGGACAAAGGCCTGCCCTACGCGGTGGAACTCGACCTCGACCTGGACCTGGGCGACCGCTTCTTCCTAAAAGGGCGCGGACTCGACGCGCAACTGGGCGGCGCGCTGAAACTGACCGGTCGCCAAGGTCTCCCCTTGCGCGCCAACGGCGGCATCCGGGTGGTGAAAGGCGCTTATGCCGCCTACGGCCAGCGCCTGGAGATCGAGCGCGGCCTCCTCAACTTCCAGGGGCCGCTGGACAACCCCGGCCTCAACATCGTCGCCATGCGCAAGAACCAGACGGTCGAGGCCGGCGTCGCCATCACCGGCGGCGCCCAGGCCCCCGTGGTCAAACTGGTCTCCAACCCCAGCGTGCCGGACAGTGAAAAGCTTTCCTGGCTGGTGCTGGGCCACGGCATCGCCGACGCCGGCAGCAAAGAATTTGACGCCCTGCAACTGGCCGCCGGCGCCCTCCTCGGCGCGGGGCAATCGGTCACCCTGCAACA
This sequence comes from Gallionellaceae bacterium, assembly GCA_028714875.1. Taxonomy (GTDB): domain Bacteria; phylum Pseudomonadota; class Gammaproteobacteria; order Burkholderiales; family Thiobacillaceae; genus PFJX01. Next base: position 44,482 of record JAQTLN010000004.1, on the reverse strand, counting down.
ACGCATCGCGCATGCGGCGGGGCTGGAAGAAGTCAGCCTGAAAGGCGCGGGCACCCTGGAAAGCAGCGTCCTCACCCTGGGCAAACGCCTCTCCTCGCGCGCCTACCTGAGCTATGAACAAGGCCTCACCGGCACGGCGGCCCTGGTGAAGATCAACTACACCCTCTCCCGCCGCCTTTCCCTGCGCACCCAGGCCGGCACCACCCCGGCCGTGGACCTGTTCTATACGTTCAGCTTCGATTAGCCACCCGCCGGGCTATCATGGCGCGAGCACAGCCAACGGGAACCCACGCCATGAATCTGGAAAAGGTCGTTTTCGGCTTCTTCATCATCCTCGCCATGACCCTCAATTTCGGTTTTGTCATCGGCGAACTGGATAACGTCGATCATCACCACGTCTACGAATTGTTCGCGGTGGTGGTGGTGAACCTGATCGCCACGGTGCTGAAATTCGGCGAGCGCACCCAGATCGGCGCCATCCACCTGGCCACGAGTTTTGTCGCCGATCTGCAACTGATCGCCGCCGCTTGCGTCTGGGCGGTTGCGGTGCATATCACGGATACGGGCCTGACCCCCTCGATCATGGCCAGCATCGTCTCTCTGGCCGCCGGCGCGCTCATGGCCAATGTGCTCTCGGTGATCATCCTGGTCATCGAGACCGTGCTGTTCCACCGTTGATCGGCGCACTCCTCCAACACTCGGCGCCATAGATGAACAGCGTGCTGTTCCTGGTTCTGCGGCGGATGCGCATGCCGCTGATCCTGCTCATCGCCAGCTATGCCGTTTCCATCCTGGGCATGAGCCTGATGCCCGGGGTCGATGCCGCCGGCAACCCGGCGCCGGGCATGAGCCTGTTCCACGCCTTCTATTTCGTCAGCTACACCGCCACCACCATCGGCTTCGGCGAAATCCCGGTTGCTTTCAGCGAGGCGCAGCGCACCTGGGCGCTGGTTACCATCTACATGACCGTGCTGGTCTGGCTGTACAGCATCGGCACCATCCTGGCCCTGCTGCAAGACCCGGCCTTCCAGCGGGTGATCAAGGCCAATGCCTTTGAACATCGGGTACGGCGCCTGCGCCAGCCCTTCTACATCATCTGCGGCTGCGGCGAGACGGGAACCCTGCTGATGAAAGCGCTGGACAGCCGCAACCAGCAGGCGGTGGTGCTGGACATCGACGCCGACCGCATCAGCGAACTGGAGCTCGGGCAATACCATCTGGAAATCCCCGCCCTGACCGGGGACGCGCGCCTGCCGGAGAACCTGGAAGCGTCAGGCCTGAATCACCCTTCGTGTGCCGGCGTGATCGCCCTGACCAACGATGACCAGGCGAATCTGGCGGTGGCGGTGACCGCGAAACTGCTGCGCCCGGAACTGCCGGTACTGTGCCGCGCCGACAGCATGGAAACCGCCGGCAACATGGTTTCGTTCGGCACGGAGGAGGTCGTCAACGCCTTTACGGCCTTCGGTGAGCACCTCGCCATGGCCCTGCACAGCCCGGGTCAACACCTCTTGTACGACTGGCTGACCGACATTCCCGGCATGCCGTTGAGCGAACCCCTGCGGCCACCGCACGGCAAGTGGATCATTTGCGGCTACGGGCGCTTCGGCAAGGCCGTGGTGCGCAACCTGCGCCGGGAAAAAGTCGAACTGGTCATCGTCGAGGCCGATCCCGCCAGAACCGGCTGCGAGAAATGCATCAAAGGTAGCGGCACCGAGGCGAATACCTTGCTGGAGGCGGGCATCAAGGGTGCTGTGGGCATCGTCGCCGGCACCGACAACGACGTGAACAATCTCTCCATCGTCATGACCGCCAGGGAACTCAATCCGGACCTATTCATGGTGGTCCGCCAGAACCGGCATGCCAACGCGCCCCTGTTCAAGCGTTTCGGCGCCAATGTCACCATGCAGCCGGCGGATATCGTCGGCCATGAATTCCTCTCCCTGCTCACCACCCCCCTCCTCTCCCGCTTCTTCGCCCGCTGCAAGGAACAGCCCAACGATTGGGCCAATGAACTGCTGTCCCGCATCGCCGCCGTGGTGGGCGACACGGTACCCGAGATCTGGGATGTGGAACTCAGCGTGGAAAACGCCGTGGCCATCCGCCAGGCCATGGACCTGAAAATGGAACTGACCCTGCGCGACCTGATCCGGAACCCTTCCGACCGCGACGCCGATCTGCCCTGTATCCCCCTGCTGCTCGGCAACTCCGAAGCCCTGCTGCCCGACCTGGACACCCCGCTGTTCCCGGGCGACCGCATCCTGTTCTGCGGCGGCCACGGCGCAAGGGGACGACAGGTGCTCGCGCTACGCAACCTGAGAGTCCTGAACTATCTACTCACCGGGACGGACAGCCCGGGTGGATGGTTCTGGCAATGGCTGCGGCGAGCGCCGAAACGCGCACCCCGCGCATAAGCGAAAAGGGGCCGCGCGTGGCGGCGCTGTTCCCCCCCTTTCCCAAAGGGGGGCTAGGGGGGATTTTCAGACGCCCGCACTGGCACAACCATCGAAGAAATCCCCCTCAATCCCCCTTTGGGAAAGGGGGAAGGCGCCCTCGCCAGCACCTGGACCAACAGCAACAGCCAACGCACCCAGCGCCAAAAAAATGGCGCCGGCGTTTCCGCGCGGCGCCAATTACTACCTGAAGAAACGCGATTACTCGCCCAGATAGCTCGCCAAAGCGGCAATCTGCGCATCCGTCAGCGGCTTGGCCATGGCCGCCATGATCGGGGTCTTGGGCCCGCGCGTCTTGCCGTCACGATAGTCGGTCAGACGCGACTGGATGTCCGCCCTGCTCAAACCGGCCAGCTTCGGATTGCCGGCCAGACCTTCGCCCGAACCGCCATGGCAAGTGACGCACTTGGCGGCATAAAGGTCATGGCCACTCTCGCCGGAAGCGGCAACGGCGGCGACGCCTTCCACATGGCCCGCCACCCCCTGGCTCGGGTCCATGGGCATGGGCGGGCCGGCGGTGGTTGCCGTGTCGGCTGGCGCCACAGCCGCCGTGTCGGCGGGTTTGTCCTTGCCGCATGCGGCCAGGGTTAAAGAAAGAACGAGCGCGAGAAAGAGAGGTGTCGATTTCATATTCTTGATTCCCATGGTTACTTGAGAAAACCCCCAATTGGGCTGATCAAGACCCTGCGTACAGCGATGTCTGCGTACAGCGTCCTTATTCAAAATAACAGAATATTCTGACAAGCGCAGTGAGCGGGCAGGCTGGCACATGGACACTTTTCATATCTGAGATGAATCGGGTCACCCCCGCCTCGTTCACCCGTTCGAACACGACCCGGCCGTCCACCACGCCCACCCTCAGAAGTTCGCCCGCAGCCCGGCGGTGACGCCCCAAGAGGCATCGCCGCCGTTTGTCGCGGCGTTGACGCCGAAGGTGAGGACCGTGGTGTCGGAGAGGCGGTGCGCCACTTCCAGTCCCAGACGCCCCTTCCGCCTTGCCAGCGTCCACCATCGTTGCAGCTCGTCGATGAACAGGATGATGCGGCCTCGGGGTTTGGGTATTCACCTGGCCAATTTCCTTCAACACGGCTTTCAGGCGTTCCTCGAACTCGCCGCGATACTTGGCGCCGGCCAGCAGGCCGGCCATGTCCAGCACCCGCTTGCCTTTCAGGGTCTCCGGCACTTCGCCATTGATGATGCGCTGCGCCAGGCCTTCGACGATGGCGGTCTTGCCGACGCCGGGCTCGCCGATCGAGATCTGAGTCTTTTTGTAATACAAATTGTTGCAATCCCATTTTGGGACTAGCATCACGTCATGCGGATTGTGGCCATCAAAATCCTCCGCGATTTCTGGATTCGATATCCCACCGCCAAACCTCATCTGGAAGCGTGGATCGATGAGGCGCGAAAAGCGGATTGGAAGCAGCCTTCAGAAATAAAGGAGGTGTTCCGCAACGCCAGCATCCTGAAAAACCGCCGGGTGGTGTTCAACATCAAGGGCAACGATTACCGCCTGATCGTCGCCGTGGCCTACCGCTTCGGCGCCCTTTACATCAAATTCATCGGCACCCATGCGGAATACGACAGCATCGATGCCGAAACCGTGGAAATGGAGTTATGAACATGGACATCCGCCCCCTTCACACCGAAGCCGACTACCGTGCCGCCATGCGGGAAATCTCCGCCTTCTTCGACAACGAGCCGGAACCGGGCACGCCGGAAGGTGACCGTTTTGACATCCTGCTCACCCTGGCGGAGGTCTACGAAGCCAAGCATTTCCCGGTGGATTTGCCCGACCCCGTTGAAGCCATCAAATTCCGCATGGAACAAGGCGGCCTCACACCCAAAGACCTGGAACCCATGATCGGGCGGATGAACCGGGTGTACGAAATCCTCAATCGGAAGCGCCCGCTGACGCTGGTCATGATCCGCAAGCTACACGAGGGGTTGGGGATACCGGCGGAGAGTTTGATCAAAGCCTCGCAAGAGACCCTCACCGCGTAACTTACAAAAACCAGGGAACCCGACATGCCGGAACTGAATTTCAAAGGCAAGGAATTCGTTTACAACCATCACCTCGCCGTGCCGCACCGGCCATTGCTGCCGCACCCCGACAAGTCGGTGGGCGAGGCGCGACTGGATGGCAACCTGATCATCCACGGCGACAACCTGCACGCGCTGAAATCGCTGTTGCCGATGTACGCCGGCAAGGTGGACTGCGTATTCATCGACCCGCCCTACAACACCGGCAACGAAGGCTGGGCCTACAACGACAACGTCAACAGCCCGATGCTGCAGGCGTGGCTGTCGGAAAACCCGGTGGGCATCGAAGACGGCCTGCGCCACGACAAGTGGTGCGCCATGATGTGGCCGCGTTTGCGGTTGCTGCATGAGTTGCTGGGCGAGGCGGGCAGCCTGTGGGTGACGCTGGACGACAACGAGATACACCGGGCGCGGGGGATGCTGGATGCGATCTTTGGTGAGCAGAACTTTGTGGCGACATGTATTTGGCACAAAAACTATTCGCCAAAGCCCTCTGCGCAGTATTTCTCCGAAGACCACGACTACCTACTGATTTACGCCAAAGACAAAGCCGTATGGCGTCCCAATCTACTGGAACGTACCGAGGACATGAATGCGCGGTACGACAACCCTGACAACGATCCGCGCGGCTCATGGAAACCGGGCGATCTTTCGGCCCGCAATTATTACGGCGAGGGGACATACCCAATAACCTGCCCATCAGGACGGGTGATTACGGGACCGCCGGGAGGAAACTATTGGCGAGTTGCCGAGGCCAAGTTCAGGCAGATGGATAGGGATAAGCGTATCTGGTGGGGTGAAGATAAAAACAACATCCCCGCCATCAAACGCTTTCTTTCCGAAGTGAAGGCGGGGCGCGTCCCGCAAACCTTATGGGAATACAACGAAGTTGGGCACACGCAGGATGCCAAAAAGGAACTACTTTCCATTCTGGACTTCGCCAGTTCAGACGACGTTTTCATAACCCCCAAGCCGGTAGCCCTGCTTTCCAGAATTCTGGAACTGGCCACCACCGAGCACGCCATCGTGCTCGATTCCTTTGCCGGCTCCGGCACTACCGCCCACGCCGTGCTGGCCGCCAACCGGCGCGACGGCGGCGAACGGAAATTCATCCTGGTGGAATTCGAGGACTACGCCGACCACCTCACCGCCGAGCGGGTGCGGCGCGTGATCGGCGGCTACGCCTTCCAGGGCAACCAGCGCGAGGAACTGCTGAAAAAGTCGCTGACCTTCACCGACCTTAAAAAAGCGGACAAGCTGCTCGACCAGATCGCCAGCATCGAGAATCTGGAGGCCCACCGCTTCGACCGGATCGAAAAGACCGTCAAGAACGGTGAATTACTGGTCGAAGGCGTCAAGACCGTGACTGAGCGCGCCGATGGCTTGGGTGGCGGCTTCACCTACTGCACCCTGGGCGATGCCATCGACATGGACAAGATGCTCACTGGTGAGAGCCTGCCCAGCTTCGAGGCTTTGGGAGCTTTGCTGTTTCACATGGCGACCAACGAGGCGCTTCCCTCACCCCCGGCCCCTCTCCCGGAGGGAGAGGGGAGCACAACTGTGGCGGGTTGCGGCTACCTGGGCGAATCGGCGGCGTTCCATGTCTGGCTGATCTACCGACCGGAACTGGATTTCCTGAAATCCCGCGAGGCGGCGCTGACACTGGCCCGCGCCCGACTACTCGCCGAAGCGAAGCCCGGCAAACGGCACCTGGTCTTCGCACCGGCCAAATTCGTTTCCCAGAAACTGCTGGAAGAAGAAAAACTCCCCGTCGAATTCGCGCCGCTGCCGTGGGCCTTGTACCGCGTGGAGCGGCCGCAATAGCATCCGGTGAGCTGGAAGGAATTCGGCTTGGACCTACTTTAAAAAACCGAGACAGGTGTCGAAATGAAAATAACTCAACAAGAAGCCGATCAGCTACTGGCGATGGCGAAAGATGCGACACGCAATGAGGTTTTGAGCTGGGAAATAAATTCGCGATATGACGAACCCGTGATTGCAGTCGAAAACCGTGATTTGCAGTTTATTTTGTCCCTGACGCGTAACCCTTTCGAAGTCAAAGCCCACTTTCGAGCCAAACAAAAAAATATCCATCTGGCGCGGATTGATATTCAGCGCCAGCACATCAACCCAGATGGAACTCGAATAACCGGCCCCCACCTGCACTGGTACAAAGAGGGGTTCGAACATCTGGAGTGGGCGGAAGAAATAGATTGGTATGACGCAACCAAGCCGCTCGACACACTGTTCAAATTTCTTGATCTTATTAGCACACGTTTCCCAATTGGCGTGCAGGACGTGTTGATATGACCCAACAAGCCATGCACGACTTGAGCAGTGAATATGTCCACTGGCTCAAGGACAACCTCATTATTTTCGAGCGAGGCACTTCTCAGGTATTGAGCACGCCTTTTCTCGATCCGTTTAACGATGGCATTGAAATCGCTCTCGACATTAGTGGCGGTGAGATGGTGCTCCATGATGAGGGGAAGACGCTCGACAACCTCATGGACATGGGCGTCCAGATCGAGAAGTCGGAACGTCGCCAAGCCATCATTCAGAATGCCATCGCCGGATGTGGGGTACGGCTAAATAACGGCAGACTTGAAACCGTGGTTTCACACTCGAACCGAGCCCAACGCTTGCATTTTCTGACGGCCGCGATATTGCGGCTGAACGACCTATGGATGACATCCACCCCCCGGACAGTGACCGACTTCTTCGAGATCGTTAAAGAATATTTCGACGAACACGAAATTCTCTACACTGCGAACAAAAGCATCACCGGGAGAACTGTAGAACACCCTATAGATTTCATTATTCCCTTACCCAAAGGACTGGACAGATTGATAAAGCTGATCCCTCGCCCAAGTGTACAAGCGGCAAAAATCGCCTCTTTTACCTGGATCGATTTACAAGATGCTCAACCAAGTGCGGAGCGTGTTGTTCTTATTAACGACATGGCGTCGGATGAATCGGCAAGCGATGAAACCATCGAGAAGAAACCAAAAGCTGTAAATGACAATGTCACTTCTATTCTTCGCGGATACAGCCACAAGATTTATCAATGGAGTGCAGCCATGAACGATCCGGATTTTGTAAAAAAAATCAGGTCTGCGGGTTAATCGCCATGCACGCAGCCATTTTCCCTATTCCCATAGAGAGCGCGTATTTATGACCATGCGCGACCTCGACTATCAAGCTCGTGTCCTGGCTCGGCTGGACGAGTATCTGCCCGAACTGGCGGCCCGGAAACGCAAGGCCGACAAGATCGCGGCGGCCAATTCCGAGGAAACCGACCCCGATTTGATTCGGCCCGTGCCCGACGCTCCGCTGGAAACGTGGGAGGCGATGAGAACAGCGGGCAAACTGCCCGAATCGCGCTCGGGCATTCCCTATTCCTGCCGCGCCGACGGTATCGGGCGGGCGGTGCCGAACCTCGTTTTCAAGGTGCCCACCGGCGGCGGCAAGACCTTTCTGGCCGTCGCCGCCCTGTCCAAGATTTTCCGGCGCTACCTGAGTCGGCATAAGGGTTTCGTGCTCTGGATCGTGCCCAACGAGGCCATATACGCGCAGACCAAACGGCAATTGATCGACCGTCAGCACCCCTATCGGCAGATGCTCGATGTGCTCTCTGGCAATGCGGTGCGTATCTTGGAGAAAAACGATCATCTGGACGCGCGCGAGGTGGAGAGCCATCTGTGCGTGATGCTGCTGATGCTGCAAGCCTCCAACCGCGAGAACAAGGATTCACTCAAGATGTTTCGCGACCGGGGCGATGTGCGGGGTTTTTTCCCACCCGAGGGTGATCAGGAAGCCCACGCGGTGGCGCGCGGGCAAACCCCCAATCTCGATATTTACGATCTGGCCGGTTCCGCCTACCCGTGGCCGCAGATCAAGGATTCGCTGGGCAATGCCTTGCGCCTGATTCGTCCGGTGGTGGTCATGGACGAAGGCCATAAGGCTGTTTCCGCGCTCGCTTTTTCCACCCTCTACGGCTTCAACCCATGTTTCGTGCTGGAACTGACGGCAACGCCGAAGGATGTGGCGGCACATCCAGGCTACCCCGCAGGCAACCCCGCCGGAAAGAATCCGAAGCCTGCCCGCTACGCGAACGTGCTGGTGGAGGTGAAGGGCATCGACCTGGACCGCGAGGGCATGATCAAGATGCCGCTCAACCTCGACCCGAGAGCGAGTGCTGACTGGCGGCATACGCTGGCGGCGGCGCTCAATCGGCTGCGCGAACTGGACGCTGCGGCACGACGATTCCACGCCGACACCGGCCGCTACATTCGCCCCATTCTGTTGGTGCAGGTGGAACGCACCGGCGCCGATCAGCGCGATGGGACACACATCCATGCGCTGGATGCCAAGGAATGGCTGGTCACGGTAGGGGGTCTGGAGGAGGCGGAAATCGCCATCAAGACGGCGGATACCAACGACCTGGCCACGCCGGAGAATCTGGATTTGGCCAGCCCGATCAACCGCGTCCGCGTCATCGTCACCAAACAGGCGTTGCAGGAGGGCTGGGACTGCCCGTTCGCCTATGTGCTGTGCGCCTTGGCCGCGAGCGCCAATCTTTCGGCCATGACCCAGTTGGTGGGCCGCATCCTGCGCCAGCCGCATGCCCAAAAAACCGGCGTGGCGTTGCTGGATGAGAGCTACGTCATCACCCACCACGCGAATACCGGCGACGTGGTGGGCGCCATCAAGAAGGGATTGGAAGAGGACGGCATGGGCGATCTGGTGAAGGAGATTCGCACCACCGACGGCAATACGCCTTCCAGACCACGCCCCGTGCAACGCCGGAACCCCTTCGCCAAGACCGAAATCTATCTGCCGCTGGTACTGCGCGTGGCCGACGGCCTGACCCGCCCGCTGGACTATGAGGAAGACATCCTGTTCGCTCTGGATTGGCGGGGGCTGGACGTCTCACCGCTGGTCGCCAGGATTCCCAATGGAATCACCAGTGCCGAGCGTCAAATGCGGCGTATCCGCCTTGCCGATTCGGGCGAGGAGCGCATCGTTGATGAAGTGGCCGGAACGTCACGGGAAACCCTGATTTTCGATGCCGCCTACGCGGTTCGTATGATTTCAGACATCGTGCCTAACGCGTGGTGGTCGCGTGAAATCGTCGGGCAAGTCATTGCCAAGCTCGAAGCCCGCAGTATCGACAAAACCAAGCTGGGCGCCCTCTCCAGCCTGATCGTGGAAGAACTGCGGAAATGGCTGGACGAGCAACGCAACGCCAAGGCCGAGGCGCTGTTTCGCGCAGAGGTAGCGGCGGAACGGATTCAGTTTCGCTTGCGCGCCGATAGCCACAATTGGCGGATGCCATTCGAAGCAACAACTTTCGAGCCGGCGACGGCGGAAAAGCTCGCCGTTGAAAAAAGCCTGTTTCACCCGATCTACCGGGGCGATTTTTCCAGCCAGGACGAGCGGGACATCGCCGTTCATCTCGATGGCGAAAAAGCGCTGAAATGGTGGCATCGCAATGTGGCCCGTTCCCACTACGCTGTTCAGGGCTGGCGGCGGGAGAGGATTTACCCCGATTTCATATTCGCGGTTCGGCGTGGCGAAGCTGGGGACAAGCTGGCCGTGCTGGAAATGAAAGGCGAGCACTTGGCCGGCAACTCGAAAACCACTTACATCCAGTCGGTACTGCGCTTGATGAGCGAGGCTTTCGCGGTGGAACAAGCCGCGCCCGTCGGCCAACTGGAACTGGTGGTGGCGGATGGGACGACGGTGGAATGCGATCTGGTGCTGATGACTGAGTGGCCTACGAAGTTGCCCGTATTCTTCGCGTAACGTAGGTTGGGCAAAGCGCAGCTTTGCCCAACCTACGGGGGTGGCGTTTACACCGCCTCCGCCTCGATCACCTGCTCGAACACGATCCTGCCGTCCTCCACGTCGACCCGGATGACGTCCTTGGGCGCGAAGTGGCCGGACAGGATTTCTTTCGCCAGCGGGTTTTCGATCTGTTGCTGGATGGCGCGTTTGAGCGGGCGGGCGCCGTAGAGCGGGTCGAAGCCTTCGCGGGCCAGTTCCATGAGGGCGGCATCGGAGACTTCCAGTTTCATGTCCATCTGGGCGACGCGCTGTTCCAGGTACTGCAACTGGATGCGGGCGATGTTGGCGATGTGTTCTTCGCCGAGGCTGTGGAACACCACGACTTCGTCGATGCGGTTGATGAACTCGGGGCGGAAGTAGCTTTTCACCTCGGCCATCACCGCCAGCTTGATGACCTGGTAGTCGTCGCCGGCCATGCTCTGGATCATCGGGCTGCCGAGGTTGCTGGTCATGACGATGACGGTGTTCTTGAAGTCCACGGTGCGGCCCTGGCCGTCGGTCATGCGGCCGTCGTCGAGCACTTGCAGGAGCACGTTGAACACGTCCGGGTGCGCCTTCTCGACTTCGTCGAGCAGGATCACGCTATACGGCTTGCGGCGCACGGCTTCAGTGAGATAGCCGCCTTCCTCGTAGCCGACGTAGCCGGGAGGCGCGCCGATCAGACGGGCGACGGAATGCTTCTCCATGAACTCACTCATGTCGATGCGGATGAGGTGGTCCTGGGAGTCGAACAGGAAATCCGCCAGCGTTTTGCACAACTCGGTCTTGCCCACCCCTGTTGGGCCGAGGAAGAGGAAGGAGCCGTAGGGGCGGTTGGGGTCGCTCAAGCCGGCGCGCGAGCGGCGGATGGCGTCCGCGACCAATCGCACGGCCTCGTCCTGGCCGACCACGCGCTGGTGAATGTGTTCTTCCATCGCCAGCAGCTTGTCGCGTTCGCCCTGCACCAGTTTGGAGACGGGAATGCCGGTGGCGCGCGAGACCACTTCGGCGATTTCCTCGGCGCCGACCTGGGTGCGCAGCAGCTTGAACTCGTGCTTACCTTCCCCCGCTTCGGCTTGTTTCTGGCGCGCTTCCAGCGCGGGCAGCTTGCCGTATTGAATCTCGGCGACCTTGTCGAATTGGCCCTTGCGTTGCAGGTCGGCCATTTCCGCGCGCAGGTGGTCGATTTCCTCTTTCACCGCCGCGCCGCCCTGGACCACGGCTTTCTCGGCCTTCCAGACTTCATTCAGGTCGGCGTATTCCTTGTCCAGCTTGCGGATTTCGTCCTCGATCAGGGCCAGCCGCTTTTTCGAGGCCTCGTCTTTCTCGCGCTTCACCGCCTCGCGTTCGATCTTGAGCTGGATCGCGCGGCGGTCGAGTTTGTCCATCACCTCCGGCTTGGAATCGATTTCCATCTTGATCCGGCTGCCGGCCTCGTCCATCAGGTCGATGGCCTTGTCCGGCAGGAAGCGGTCGGTGATGTAGCGGTGCGACAGTTCGGCGGCGGCGACCAGGGCCGGGTCGGTGATGTCGACGCCGTGGTGCAGTTCGTACTTCTCTTTCAGGCCGCGCAGGATGGCGATGGTGGCTTCCACGCTGGGTTCGTCCACCAGCACTTTCTGGAAGCGGCGTTCCAGGGCGGCATCCTTCTCGATGTATTTGCGGTATTCGTCCAGCGTGGTGGCGCCGATGCAGTGCAGTTCACCGCGCGCCAGGGCGGGTTTCAGCATGTTGCCGGCGTCGATGGCGCCTTCCGCCTTGCCGGCGCCGACCATGGTGTGCAGCTCGTCGATGAACAGGATGATGCGGCCCTCGTCCTGGCCGACTTCCTTCAACACGGCTTTCAGGCGTTCCTCGAACTCGCCGCGATACTTGGCGCCAGCGAGCAGGCCGGCCATGTCCAGCACCAGGACGCGCTTGCCTTTCAGGGTCTCCGGCACTTCGCCGTTGATGATGCGCTGCGCCAGGCCTTCGACGATGGCGGTCTTGCCGACGCCGGGTTCACCGATCAGCACCGGGTTGTTCTTGGTGCGCCGTTGCAGCACCTGGATGGCACGGCGAATTTCGTCGTCGCGGCCGATCACCGGGTCCAGCTTGCCCTGGCGGGCGCGGTCGGTCAGGTCGACGGTGTATTTGGTCAACGCCTGACGCTGGCCTTCGGCTTCCTGGTTATCGACACCCTCGCCGCCGCGCACTTCCTGAATGGCCGCTTCCAGCGCGCGGCGGGCGGCGCCGTTTTCCTTCAGCAAACGCCCCGCCTCGCCCTTGTCGTCCACCGCCGCCAGCAGGAACAGCTCGCTGGCGATGAACTGGTCGCCGCGCTTGCTCGCTTCCTTGTCGGTCAGGTTGAACAGGTTGACGAGTTCCTTCGACGGCTGAATTTCGCCGCCGGTACCTTCCACCTTGGGCAGCCGGTTCATCGCCGCCTGCAAGGCGGATACCAGCGTGGGCAGGCGCGCGCCGGCCTTTTGCAGGATCGGGCGGGCGGAACCGCCTTCCTGATTGATCAGGGCTGCGAGCAGATGCACCGGCTCGATGTAGGAATTGTCGTTGCCCAGCGCCAAGCTCTGCGCATCCTGGATGGCGGACTGGAACGGGGTGGTGAGTTTGTCGAAACGCATGGCGGACTCCTAATAGGATGACTGGCTCCTAAATGGGTGATTGCACTCTGGTTTCAAGTGTAGATGCCTGGAAGAACCTGCATGGCATCTCCGCCGATGCCGGCCGGCAAGGCAATGACGCCGAATCAGATCGCGCTCAACACTGTGCGCAGCACAGCCGCGCCGGATGGCGCGAACAGCCAGCCAAGCGCGCCGCAATTCAGCGCGACCGTGATCCAGAAAACCGTCTGAAACGATGCCTTGCCGCCTTTGTGGCGCAACACTTTTTGCGCGAGCGATGCGCCGGGCCAGCCGCCGATCAGGCTAAGCAGAAGCAAGGTATCTTCCCTGGCTCTCCAACGGCCTCGCCGGGCGGCCTACTTGTCCAAGGCGTAGATGAAATAGGCGATGAAACTGCTGCCCAGATAAAGCGCCGGCACGGCGACAGGCAGCTTGCCCATGAACGTGGCGACGACCACAAAGGCGAAAAAGATGACCACCAAACCCAGTGTCGATGTACCAGCTCCGAGGGGTCTGACTGACGCGGGATGATTGCCGACCAATGCAACGTTTGCGGCCCGCTTGCGGCCCTTGGCATCGGTTATGACGTCGAAGCTGACGACCTCGTTGCCGTTGGGTTGCTATTGGCGATCCGACAAGGCGTTGAGGTGAAGAAAGACCGGCTCGCCGCCCCCATTCTGGGTGATGAAGCCGTAGCCATGATCGCCTTGCCAGGTGGTTATCCTGCCTTGGCGGCGCATGCGGACTCTCCGGCGGAGCTGCCACGGAACGCGGCGAAGACGAGCAGTGTCGCGGGGACCCGCCGAATGGCTAAACAAGATTCCAAGATCAAAACCCTCCCAGGTTTTTGCCGTTCTGATTTTTGTTGCCACGGCGGCACGAACGGCCGGGACTCTGGCAAAACGATAAAAACGGGTCAAGGCGCGCACGGCAGGATGTGTAATTGTTTCTGGCGCGCCCATTCAGCTTGAACGTGGAGGGTCGTGGAGGGCTGGCGCGCCCCCATTCCGTCGCGTCTTTGCGGCAACCCATCGCTTTCCGGTATGGTCCGGGGAGGACAACCATAAAATCACCTACATGCCCTTCAACTTTCCCACCGACATAGGCACCCTGCTGGAAACCTGGCTGGGGCAGCCCCGGTCACCCGCCTTCTGGTGGCAGGTCGGCGTGCTGCTGCTGGCCGCGGCCGGCGCGTTTCTGGTGCACCGCACCCTCGGGCAGAGCCTGGATCAACAGACCGAGAGTAGCGAGGAATACACCCTGCGGCGGCTGACGCTGAAAAGCCTCCAGCGCCTCCTCTTTCCCATCAGCATGCTCCTGGGGGTGTTGGCGGGCAGGGCCATGCTGGACCATATGGAACACCAGATCGAGTTGCTCAACCTGGCCGTGCCGCTGCTCACCTCCCTGGCCAGCATTCGCCTGGTGGTCTATCTCCTGCGCAAGACCTTCCAGCCCGGCCCGGCGGTGAAGGCCTGGGAAGGCCTCATCGCCACCTCGGCATGGATCATCGTCGCCCTGCATCTGCTGGGGTGGCTGCCCACCGTACTGGAAGGGCTGGACGCCATCGCGCTGCAAGTCGGCACGATCCGCATCTCGCTGCTGGAGAGCATCAAGCTGGTGCTGGCCGTGGCCCTGACCTGGATACTCGCCCTGTGGCTGGCCCGCCTGATCGAAAACCGCCTGAGCCGGACGGATTATGTGAACCCGGGCATGCAGGTGGCCCTGGTCAAACTGAGCAAATTCGCGCTGCTGACCCTGGCCTCCCTGCTGGCGCTGGAGGCGGCGGGCATTGACCTGACCGCGCTGACGGTGTTCGGCGGCGCCGTGGGCGTGGGCCTGGGCTTCGGCTTGCAACGCATCGCCAGCAACTTCATCAGCGGTTTTATCGTGCTGTTCGATCGTTCCATCCGCCCCGGCGACGTCATCACCATCGGCGACAAATTCGGCTGGGTGCAGGAACTGCGCGCCCGCTACATCGTGGTGCGGGACCGCGACGGCGTGGAGCGGCTGATTCCCAACGAGACCCTGATTACCAACGAGGTGATCAACTGGAGCTACACCGACCGCAACGTGCGCCTGAAAATCCCGGTGTCGATCAGCTACAACAATGACCCGGAACAGGCCATGGCCCTGCTGGAGGAAGCGGCGCGCGGCGTTCCCCGTGTCCTGGCGGACCCCGTCCCCGCGGCCAGGTTGCTGGCTTTTGGCGATAACGGGATCGAACTGGAATTGCGGATCTGGATCAATGACCCGCAGCAAGGTCTGGTCGGCGTGCGTTCCGATGTATACGTGCAAATCTGGCGCCTGTTCAAGGCGGCGGGCATCGTTATTCCCTTCCCGCAGCGCGATCTGCACCTGCTTGGCCCCTGGCCGGGTAAACCGCTGGATGGCTTAACGCATGCGCCGCCTGTCGGCACAGAGCGGGACCGGCAAGACTCGCATCCCTAGCGGATGGTTCATCAGGCGGGTGGCGGCCCCACCTGTAGCGCTGGCGCTAAAGGTCTGCTTCGTCGATGGGGGGATGTGGCTTGAATGGAGCGGGTGAAGGGAATCGAACCCTCGTCACTTGGTTGGGAACCAAGAGCTCTGCCATTGAGCTACACCCGCGAGGTAAACTCGCGGCCCGGAATTTACTTGATATAGCTGGCTTCTCAAAGTGATCACTCTTTATATCAACGGCCAGCCGCGCCAGTTTCCCGCCGCCATGCAACTGGCCGAATTGCTGGAAAATCTCGATTTGGTCGGCAAACGCATCGCCGTGGAAAAAAACGGCGAAATCGTGCCCAAGAGCCAACACGCGGCAACACCCATCACCGATGGCGACCAACTGGAAATCGTGGTCGCGGTCGGCGGCGGCTAATTTACTGTTCAGCCGCCTTCCCCTTCCCGCAACAACCCAGGCTTACACATATGGATTCCCTCGTTATCGCTGGCCGCGGCTATGCGTCCCGCCTGCTGGTCGGTACCGGCAAATATCAGGATTTCGCGCAGACCCGCGCGGCCATCGACGCTTCCGGCGCCGAGATCGTCACTGTCGCCATCCGCCGTACCAACATCGGCCAGGACCCCAATCAGCCCAGCCTGCTGGACGCCCTGCCGCCGAGCCAGTTCACCTATCTGCCGAATACCGCCGGCTGCTATACGGCGGATGACGCCATCCGCACGCTGCGCCTGGCGCGCGAACTGCTGGATGGTCACGATCTGGTGAAATTGGAAGTGTTGGGCGACCCGCAAAGCCTGTATCCCAACGTGGTCGAGACGCTCAAGGCCGCCGAAGTGCTGGTCAAGGATGGTTTCAAGGTAATGGTCTACACCAGCGATGACCCGATCATCGCCCGCCAACTGGAAGACATCGGTTGTGTCGCCGTGATGCCGCTGGCCTCATTGATCGGCTCCGGCATGGGCATCCTCAATCCCTGGAACCTGCAAATCATCATCGACCGTCTGAAAGTGCCGGTAATCGTCGATGCCGGCGTCGGCACGGCATCGGACGCCGCCATCGCCATGGAATTGGGCTGTGACGCGGTGTTGATGAACACCGCCATCGCGGGTGCCGCAAACCCGATACTCATGGCCTCGGCCATGAAGAAGGCGGTGGAAGCGGGGCGCGAGGCCTATCTGGCCGGGCGTATGCCGAAGAAGGTCTACCAGGCCAGTCCATCATCTCCCACCACGGGCATCATCGGCACCTGAGCCGTTGCGATGACCGAGCCACCGCATCAGCGGAGTATCCGCTCCTTCGTCCTGCGCGCCGGTCGCATGGGCAGCGGCCAGGCGCGCGCCCTGGCGGAACTGGGGCCGCGTTTTCTACTGCCCTACCAGCCCGCGCCGCTCGACCTTGAAACCGTTTTCGGCCGGCAAGCGCCCAAAGTCGTGGAAATCGGCTTCGGCATGGGCCACGCCACGGCCGCCATCGCCGAGGCACAGCGGGAAACCGACTATCTCGGCCTTGAGGTTCACCAGCCCGGCGTGGGGGCCTTGCTCAAGCGCATCGAAGAACTCGGCCTGGATAATCTGCGCATCGTCCAGCATGACGCCGTGGAAGTGTTCAATCACATGCTCCTGGATGCCTCGCTCGACGGCATCCACATCTTCTTCCCCGACCCCTGGCACAAGAAGCGCCACCACAAACGGCGTTTGATCCAGCCCGCTTTCGTCGCTTTGCTGGCGCGGAAACTCAAGCCGGGCGGCTACCTGCATCTGGCCACTGACTGGGAGGACTACGCGCGGCAGATGCTGGAAGTGCTCTCCGCCGAGCCGCAACTGGCCAACACGGCCGACACTTTCGCGCCGCGCCCGGAATATCGGCCGCTCACCAAATTCGAGCAGCGTGGCCTGCGCCTGGGGCATGGCGTGTGGGATCTGGTGTTTCGCCGCCGCTGAACACTGTCGGCACTTCGGCACGCGTGTCGGGTATCGCACGATTCCAACCCCAAGCATCGCGCCCTGGCCACGGTGACAGCGGGCTGACGGTCTGGCACGCGACATGCATGTAACCAGGCACATCTACTTCGGGAATCCAATCATGTACGCCTGGCTATTCGAAAGTACCGGGCACCGTCCGTTGCTTCACCTCGAAGACGGCAGCACCGGCATTCCCATCAATCTGCATCTCTACACCCGGCACCAGTTCCTCAATCTACTGGGGCGCCGCGTCGAAATTCGCTCGCAACTGTCGCCGCAGCATTACACCGTGCGTTTCCCCAATCCGGCGGATGCGTTACCGGTGTAATTTCCCCTCCGTACAGGGCTGATAACTCGCGGGGCGGCAAGCACCTCCATCCCCGGGAATGCCCGAAAAATGCGGGTTGGCGCCTCCCCCGCGCCGGTATTCGTCGCTACAATCTGGCAACTTCTTAATTCATAAGCACAAGCCATGAAGAGCAGCGAAATCCGCCGCCAGTTTCTCGATTTTTTTGCCGCGAAAGGGCACACCCCAGTCGCCTCCAGCCAACTCATTCCCGGCAATGACCCCACCCTGCTGTTCACCAACGCGGGCATGGTGCAGTTCAAGGACGTATTCCTGGGCCGTGAGTCGCGTCCCTATGTCCGAGCGGCCTCCTCGCAGCGCTGCGTGCGCGCCGGCGGCAAGCACAACGACCTGGAAAACGTGGGCTATACCGCGCGCCACCACACCTT
This sequence comes from Gallionellaceae bacterium, assembly GCA_028714875.1. GTDB lineage: Bacteria > Pseudomonadota > Gammaproteobacteria > Burkholderiales > Thiobacillaceae > PFJX01. Next base: position 26,397 of record JAQTLN010000004.1, on the reverse strand, counting down.
CTTCGAAATGCTGGGCAACTTCAGCTTCGGCGATTATTTCAAACACGACGCGATCCGCTTCGCCTGGGAGTTTCTGACCCAGACCATGACCATCCCCAAGGAAAAACTCTGGGTGACGGTATATCAGGACGATGACGAGGCTTATGCCATCTGGGCCGACGAAATCGGCGTCCCGAAGGATCGCATCACCCGCATCGGTGACAAAGGCGGCCAGAAATACCAATCCGACAATTTCTGGGCGATGGGCGACACCGGCCCTTGCGGCCCCTGCACGGAAATCTTCTACGACCACGGCCCGGAAATCCCCGGTGGCCCGCCCGGCACGCCAGAGGAAGACGGCGATCGCTACATTGAAATCTGGAATCTGGTGTTCATGCAGTACAACCGGGACGAAGAGGGGGTCATGCACCCGCTGCCGAAACCCTCGGTGGACACCGGCATGGGCCTGGAGCGCATCTCCGCGGTCATGCAGGGCGTGCATTCCAACTATGAAATCGACCTGTTCCAGGCACTGATCAAGGCCGCCGCGCGGGAAACCGGGGCGCCGGATCTGGACAACAATTCTCTCAAGGTCATCGCCGACCACATCCGCGCCTGTTCCTTCCTGATCGTCGATGGCGTCATTCCCGGCAACGAAGGACGCGGCTATGTGTTGCGCCGCGTGATTCGCCGCGCCATCCGCCATGGCTACAAGCTGGGCTGCAAAACGCCGTTCTTCCACAAACTGGTGGCCGATCTTGCCGCCGTCATGGGCGAGGCCTATCCGGAACTGGCCGACGCGCAAGCGCGCGTCGCCGGCGTCCTGAAACAGGAAGAAGAACGTTTCGCCGAAACCCTGGAACACGGCATGGGCGTGCTGGAAATGGCAATGGCCTCCGAAGACAAGATGCTGGACGGCGAAACCGTGTTCAAGCTTTATGACACTTTCGGCTTCCCGCTCGACCTCACCGCCGACATCGCCCGTGAACGCGGCATCACCGTCGATTTCGCCGGTTTCGAACACGCCATGCAGATGCAGCGCGAGCGCGCCCGCGCCGCTTCCAAGTTCAGCATGGGCAAGGGTCTGACATTCGACGGCGAGAAGACCGAATTCGTCGGCTACGACAGCCTGCGCCAGGAAGCCCGTATCGTCGCCCTTTACAAGGAAGGCAGCCAGGTCAACGAAATCGCCGCCGGCGACGAGGCCGTGATCGTGCTCGACCGCACCCCCTTTTATGCCGAATCCGGCGGCCAGGCCGGCGACATCGGCGAGATCGCCAGTGGACACGGCAGCTTTGTGGTGGACGACACCCTGAAAATCCAGGCCGAAGTCTTCGGCCACAAAGGGCGTCTGGCCACCGGCAAGCTGACGGTGGGCGAAAGCATCGACGCCCAGGTGAACAGCGAGGCACGCCAACGCGCCGCCTACAACCATTCCGCCACCCACCTGATGCACGCCGCGCTACGCGCCGTGCTGGGCACGCATGTCTCCCAGAAGGGCTCGCTGGTGAACGCGGAACGTACCCGCTTTGACTTCGCCCATCCGCAGCCGGTGACGGCCGAGGAAATCCGTCAAATCGAGGAACTGGTCAACGCCGAAATCCGCCGCAACAACCGCGTCGAAACCCGCCTGATGAAACACGAAGAGGCCATCAAGGCCGGCGCCATGGCGCTGTTCGGCGAGAAATACGGCGACGAAGTGCGCGTGGTCGGCATGGGCGAGTTCTCCACCGAATTGTGCGGTGGCACCCACGTCACACGCACCGGCGACATCGGCTTGTTCAAGGTGGTCGCCGAAGGTGGCGTGGCCGCCGGCGTGCGCCGCATCGAAGCGGTCACCGGCCCCGGCGCCCTGGCTTATGCCCAGGAACAGGAAGCCACTCTGCGTAATGTCGCGGACATGTTCCGCGCGCAACCTCAGGAAATCGCCGCGCGCCTGGCGCAGATTCAGGACCAGGTCAAAACCCTTGAAAAAGAATTGGCGCGCTACAAATCGAAAATGGCCGCTAGCCAGGGTGACGATCTTGCCGCCCAGGCGGTCGAAATTGCCGGCATCAAGGTGCTGGCCGCCGTAATCGAAGGCGCCGACGCTAAAGCTTTGCGCGAACTCGCCGATAAGTTGCGTGACAAGTTGCAGTCTTGCGCCCTGGTGCTGGGCAGCGCGGTGGACGGTAAAGTCGCCCTGATCGCGGCGGTGACCGCCGATGCCAACGGCAAGGTAAAAGCCGGTGAACTGGTAAATTTCGTGGCGGGCCAGGTTGGCGGCAAGGGCGGCGGCAAACCGGACCTGGCGCAGGCGGGCGGCAGCGAGCCGGACAAACTGCCCGTCGCGCTGCAAAGCGTCGCCGCCTGGGTGCGGGGCAAACTTAATTAAGGACGGGACATGTTCGGGTTCTTCAAGCGTAAGAAAGACGACGAGGATCCCCTAAGCGACCTGAAAACGGTCTCGCGCTGGATGCAGGAACTGCCGGCGGGGGATATTTATTCCGCTCAGGAGCAGGTGGTCCAAAGCCTGATTCAGTTCAACCATGCCGGCCTGGGCATGTCCAAAGAGCGCTTGCAGGTGCTTATGCACCTGGACGAACACGCCCGCGACATGCAGTTTTCCCTGTGCGGCCAATACCTGCGCAACCCGCGCATGTCCAAGGTCATCGAGTCACGCCTGTGGACCGCCATCCACGCCTTCTACTGGGAAATCACGCGCGGCTATCACGCCTTCCTGATGGACTTCGTCGCCAATCCCGGCGGCAGCAAGATCCAGGCGGCCGTGCCCACTATCACCGCGCGCGCGGTCCGGGGCTTTTCCGACATCTTCAAGTGGCGCTACTTCCGCTACGAGAAGGTGGAAGAGAAGCTCTGGCTCAGGTTCCACAATCTCTATCGCATCAGCGAATTCGACGGCTTCCAGAACAACCGTTTCAAGCTCTATCCGGGTGACGCCAGCCCTTCCAGTTGCACCGAGGAATATGTGCAGGCGCTGCTCCTCTCGCCACTGGGCGCGGGCAGCCTGACCCCCAGGCAGATCGAGATGGTGGACCACTGGCTGGACAACTGGTCCGAGCACACCACGCTGGATACCGGCTTCGACGGCGAACGCCATTTCTACATGGTCGACACCAGCAAGGGCCAGGGGCTGCGGCACATTCGCCCCGGCGTCAACGAGCCCACGTTTCGCTACCTTGCCACCGACAAGGTGCTGGAACACCTGCGCCAGATCGAACGCGCGCTCAAATCCGGCGCAGCGCCGGTCACCTTGGGCCTGGGCGAGGAATTCCGCCTGCCCGACGGCTACGACCTGCTGGAATATGTCGCCAATGAGTGGGCGCCCGCCAGTGAACGCGAGCGGCGCGTCAGCCCACGACAACCCGCGCAGGGGCGCTGGGAGGTTCTGCGCGACCTGTCCAGCATCTGCAACCGCATGCGTGGCGAGAGCGAAATCGCCAGTGGCCAGTCTTCGCGGCAAACGCTCTCGCCGGAAGAAATCCTGGACATCAAGCTCTACGGCTTCGTCACTGAACGCACCAAGACCGCCTATCAGCAACGGCCGCAAGAGCAGCGCGAGTTCCCGCTGGAACGCTGGCCCCTGAACGACCGTAGCGAAACTGGCCTGGGCATCATCCTGCAGGCCGAGGAAAGCGAATGGGTCAAGGTCGGCAAACTGCTGGCCTTACGCATGGACCCGGGCGACATCTGGCATCTCGCGATCATTCGCCGCCTGACCCGACTGGACAACAACCAGCGCAAGGTGGGCTTGCAGACCTTGAACAGCTACGCGCAACTGGTGCAACTGGAGCAGGAACAGACGCACGAACTCGGTTATTCGGTCGAGGATGGCGGCTACGGCAACAACGCACCCAGCATGGGGCTGATCTTCCCCGAACTGGAACAAGGCAACTTCGTCATCCTGGAGCCGGCGCGCTATGCCCATGGCCGGGTCTACCGCATGATGCTGCCGAACAGCGAACGTTATATCCGCCTGGAAGCGGCGCAGGACAAGGGTGATGGCTGGCTGATGGCCACCTATACCACGGTCGGATAAGGTGTACCCCCGGCTTGGGAAAAGCGCCCGAGCCGCCCCCCAAGCACCCGCGAGGGGCAGGCCGTATCCGTAAAGCCGCTGAAGCGGCAACGGCTACGCTCGGGGCCAAGTCATTCTTGAGGCGGCCCGGTGAACGACTTGAGAAGCCGCCTGGCAGGCTGTCGAAGTAAAACTGGAGAGACAAGGTTGAAAACCGCCACTGAGAGTAAACCCGGGCTGCTCATCGTCGATGACGATCCGCTGATCACCGATACCCTCCACTTCGTGCTTTCGCACGATTTCGAAGTCTATGTCGCGGAATCGCGGCAACAGGTCAAGAGCCTGCTCACCCAACTGCCCTCGCCGCCGCCGCTGGCGCTGGTCGACTTGGGACTGCCGCCGACGCAGCACAAACCGGACGAAGGCTTCGCCCTCATCACCGACCTGCTCAATCACTCCAAGAAGATCAAGATTCTGGTGCTGTCCGGCCAGAACGACGAAGCCAATGCCCGCCATGCCCGGGCGCTGGGCGCCATCGACTTCATCGGCAAGCCGGCGGAGCCGGAGCGTATCAAGGCCGCGCTGCTCTCCGCCCTGCGTTTCGATCAGGATGAGCAGGAAGAAAGCGTCGCCGCGCCGGCCACGGAAGCGGGCACCATCATCGGCAACAGTTTTACCGTCGACAAACTGCGCAACCAGATCAAGCTCTATGCCGAGGCACCCTTCCCGGTGCTGATCGAAGGTGAATCCGGCAGCGGCAAGGAACTGGTCGCCGTAAGTCTGCACCGGTGGTCCAAGCGCCGCGACAAGCCCTACCTGGCGCTCAACTGCGCGGCCATTTCGCCCACGCTGGTCGAACCCACCCTGTTCGGCTATGCCAAGGGCGCTTTCACCGGCGCGACTCAGGCCCATTCCGGCTATTTCGAAGACGCGCGCGAAGGCACCCTGTTCCTTGATGAAATCGGTGAATTGCCGCTGGAACTGCAAGCCAAACTGTTGCGCGTGCTGGAAAACGGCGAGTTCCAGCGCGTCGGCGAAACCAACAGCCGCTACTCCAACGCCCGCATCGTCACCGCCACCAACCGCGACCTGCGCCGCGAAGTACGCGAAGGCCGCTTCCGCGGCGACCTGTACCACCGCCTTTCGGTGTTTTCCGTCCATGTGCCGCCGCTGCGCGACCAGAGCGAAGACAAACTGGCATTGCTGGAACATTTCCGCTCCCACTTCGCGCGTGAAGTGGGAAGCGCGCCCTTCAACCTTTCCGCCGATGCGCAGCGCCTGTGGGAGGACTACCACTTCCCCGGCAACGTGCGTGAACTGCGCAACATCGTCATCCGCCTCACCACCAAGTACGCTGGCCGCACCGTCAACGCGCGCGAACTGGAAGGCGAATTCGACCTCGACGTCGTCGCCTCCGGCGGCATTCCCCTGCCGACCGACGCCCATGCCCTGCAGGACTACGCCAAGCAACACCTGCGCAGCATGCACAACTTCAACCTCGACCAGATCATGAAGCAGTGGGAACAAAGCTACGTCGAAGCCGCCCTGGCCATGACCCACGGCAACCTCTCGCAAGCCGCGAAACTGTTGGGCGTGAACCGCACCACGCTGTACAGCCGCATGCAGACGTATCAGAGCGAATGAGGCAATTTCGGATGTCGGATTTCGGATTTCGGATATAACAGCCTCGCGCGGCTGCGCCGCGCCTGGCCAGCCAAATCCGAAATCCGAAATCCGAAATCCGAAATCCGAAATCCGAAGATGGCCCACTTCCCCGAGCCTCCCAAACTAGGTGAATGGCTGACCGCCCAGGGCGTCATCAGCCATGACCAGCTCAAGATCGCGCTGACCGAGCACGCGGTCAGCGGCATGCCTTTGGGACGCCAGCTCATCAGCCTGGGCTTCATCAGCGAGGCCATGCTGCGCGACGTACTAGCGCACAACGCCGGTGAGGCCAGCATCGAGCTATCGCAGGCGGTCGCCGACCCGGAAGCCATCGCCCTGCTGCCCGAGCACCTCGCGCGACGCCATCGCATCCTGCCGCTGGCGGTCGATTTCGACAGCCATATCCTCACGGTGGCGGTGCCGGATCTGTTCAATCTGGTCGCCCAGGACCAGGTGCGCGCGCACCTGGATGGCCGCTACGACATCCGTCCCGTGCTGGCGGCGGAAGCCCAGATACTGGAACAGCTCGACAAGTTCTACGGCTTCGACCTCTCGGTCGATGGCATCCTCGCCGAAATCGAGACCGGCGAGGTGGACTGGAGCAGCCTGCAACTGGGCGGCGAATACACCCATCCTGTGGTGCGCCTGGTCAACGCCCTGCTCGCTGACGCGGTCAAGCGCGGCGCCTCGGATGTGCACTTCGAACCGGAGGCCGCCTTCCTGCGCGTGCGCTACCGCATCGACGGCGTGCTGGAACCGATGCGCAGCCTGCACCGCAAATACTGGCCGGCTATCGCGGTGCGCCTCAAGGTCATCTCCGGCCTCAACATCGCCGAATCGCGCGCGCCGCAGGACGGCCGCCTGTCACTCACCCTGTATGGCCGCGGCATCGATTTCCGCGTCTCCAGCCTGCCCACGCTGCATGGCGAGAACATCGTCCTGCGCGTCCTCGACCGGGAAAAATCCATCATCGCCCTGGAAGCGATGGGCCTGCCCGGCGCCACCCTGGCGCGCCTGCAAAAAGCCATCGCCCGGCCGGAAGGGCTGCTCATCGTCACCGGCCCCACCGGCTCCGGCAAAACCACCACCCTATACTCGTTGCTCTCGCACCTGAACCGGGAAGAGGTCAACATCATGACCCTGGAAGACCCGGTGGAATACCCGCTGCCGATCATCCGCCAGACCTCCATCACGGAATTGTCCAAGGTCGACTTCGCGGGCGGCGTGCGCGCCATCATGCGACAAGACCCCGACATCATCCTGGTCGGCGAGGTGCGTGACCGGGAAGCCGCGGAAATGGCCTTCCGCGCCGCCATGACCGGGCACCTGGTGCTGACCACCCTGCACACCAACTCCGTTCTCGGCGTCTTTCCCCGCCTGGTCGACATGGGCATCCGCCCCGCCATCCTCGCCGGCAACATTGTCGCCATCATCGCGCAGCGTCTGGTGCGCCGCCTCTGCCCGAAGTGCAAGGAAGGCCACGCTCCTGATGCCGACGAACGCGAAGCGCTCGGCGCCTCCGTTCCCGATCTGATCTACCACCCGCGCGGCTGCGCCCACTGCGCCAACAAGGGCTACAAGGGCCGCTTCCCACTGATGGAAACCCTGCTCATGGACGAAGCCCTGGACGAAGCCGTCCTGCGCGGCGCCACCCCACGTGAACTCGCCGCGCTGGCCAGCGAACGCGGCTGGCGCAGCCTGGGCGAGGATGGCCTGGACCGGGTGCGCGCGGGCGACACCTCGCTCGCCGAAATCAGCCGGGTCGTCGACCTGGCGCGGCGATGAGCGGCATGATGCGGGCGCGGATTCAGACACTCCCCTCTCCCTCTGGGGGAGGGGCCGGGGAAAAGGGAACAACCTTCCCATTCCCGCAAACCGTGTTCCCTCACCCCCGGCCCCTCTCCCGAGGGGAGAGGGGCGTACGCTGATGCCCCGTTTCCGATACCGCGCCGCCGATTCCGCGGGCCGTCGTGTCTCCGGTGAGCTGACCGCCGCCAACGACATCGACCTCGACCTGAGATTGCGCCGCATGGGCCTGATGCTGGTGCGCGCGCGCCTGGCGCAACGGCGCGCGCTGTTTTCCAGCCAGCGCATCACCCGGCGCGACCTGATCAGCTTCTGTTTCCATATCCAGCAGATCGCCCACACCAACGCCCCGCTGCTGGACGGACTCAAAGACCTGGTGATCGGCGCGGAAAACACCCGCTTCCGCGACCTGCTGATTCTGATCGTCGACGATCTCGAAGGCGGCAAGCTGCTATCCGAGGCGCTCACCGCGCATCCCGACGTGTTCGACCGTGTGTTCATCGCGCTGGTGCGCGCGGCCGAGAAGAGCGATCAGATCGAATCGGTATTTGCCCGCCTGGAAACCCGCCTGAAACAACAAGAGGAACTCCAGGCCGAACTCACCCGCCTGCTGATCTACCCCAGCATCACCGCGCTTGCCGTTCTGGCGGCGGGCGGCGTCATGCTGTTCTACCTGACGCCGCGCCTGGCCATCCTGGTCACCAGCCTGAACCTGCCGATGCCGTTCGCCACCCGGATGCTGGTCGGCCTCTCGGAACTGGCGCAACGGCATCTCCCCTGGCTCTTGATCGTGCTGCTCCTGGGCGGCATCGCCGTACATCTGGCGGTGCGCCATTCCAGCCAACTGGCGGAACGCATGGATGGCTTCCTGCTACGCCTGCCGAGCATCGGCCCGGCCCTTAAGAAACATGCCCTGGCGCGGGTTTCCGGCCTGCTCGCGCTGTTGCTGCAATCCGGTGTCGGCCTGCTGGAAGCGCTCAGCGCCGGTGCCGAGAGCGCCGGCAACCGGGTCATCGCCCGCAAGATCAACGGCGCCGCGCAACAGATCGCCGCCGGCGGCGGCATCAGCGACAGCTTGCGCCGCCAGGACCTGCTCCCCCCCCTGGTGCTGCGCATGGTGCTGACTGGCGAAACCAATGGCGCCCTGCCGGAAGCCCTCGACAACGTCGCCTGGTTCTACCAGCGCGACGCGCGCGAAACCATCACGCGCGCGCTCAAGCTGCTGGAACCCGCCCTGGCCGCGCTGCTCGGCCTCCTCCTCGCCCTGCTCCTACTGGCGGTGTTCCTGCCGGTCTACCAGATCATCGGGGAACTGCCGTTATGAGCCTGAATTCCACGGTTGAACATGCCCGTAGGGTGGAACGCGAAGCGGTTCCGCCGGAAGGTGAGGCGTTCAATCTTGCGATCCACTTTCCGGCGGATCGCCCTTCGGGCATCCACCCTACAAGCATCCGCCCCACATGCTTCCGGATCATCGGAACGCTGACGCCATGATGTTCGCCGGCCGCCGCCTCCTCCTCTATCTCTCCGCCGCCGGCGCCAGTTGCGCGCTGCAACGCAACGAGCAGTTGTCCGATGTGCAATACCTGCCCAGCGAGGAGGAAGGCTGGGAAGCGTTCAACGCCCTGCTCATGGCCCATCCCAACATCCCGGTGGCCATCGCCGTGGATAGTGTCGACGAGACTTACCGCGGCGAGATCCTGCCGCGCGTCTGGGGCCAGGACCGCGTCGAAATGACCAACCGGCGCCTGCGCCAGGTGGTGCACCAGTCGCCCTATCGCGCCGCTTTGCGCCAGGGGCGTGAACGCAAGGCGGCGACACGCGGCGACCGCTACCTGATCATGGGCCTCACCAACCCGGAACAAGTTCGCCCCTGGCTGGACATCATGCACCTGCGCGGCACGCCGCTGGCCGGCATCTGGTTGCTGCCGGCCCTGAGCGCCAACCTGGTGCGCCGCTTCAAAATGGAAGACCCGTGCCTGCTGCTGGTTTCCGAACAGACAGGCGGCCTGCGTCTGACCTACCTGGAGGGTGGCGAACTGCGTTTCTCCCGTCTCGCCCCGGTGGATGGGAGTCAGCATGAAAATCCCCTGGAAGGCTATGCCGAAGAAATCGAACGCACCCGCCAGGCACTGGTCGGACAACGCCTGATCACACGCGACGAAAAGATCAAGGTGGTTCTGGTCGACCCGCTCAATACGCTCAATGACCTGCACGGTTTCCTTCTGGAAGCGGCCGGTTTCCAGTGCATCAGCATCAACCGCGGACGCCTGCTGGAAGCGCTCAAGCTACCGCACGCCCTGCTCGCGGAATCCGCCGACGCCCTCTACCTCTCCCTGCTCTCGCACGCCCCCGCCAGCGCCAACCTGATGACCGCCGAACAGCGCGCCGGCAGCCGCGCCTTCTGGCTACGGCGTGGCCTGGTATTCGGGGCCGTCGCCTGGCTGACGCTATCGGTGGCGGCCGCGTTGCTGCTGTTGGGTGATGCCTGGCGCCTGGACCGGCAAAGCGATGCGCTGCAAGCCCGGATGATGAGCGACCATACGCGGGAAACCAGCCTGCTTGCCCCGGCCGGCGGCGCCAGCCAGATCGGACAACGCCTGGCGGCGGTCGAGGCTTGGAACGCCGTGCGCCGACGCGACCAGCAGCCCGCCGACCTGCTGGACGCCGCCCAGTCCGCCGCCGACGGCATTGCCGGCATCCAGCTCACCCGCCTCATCTGGAGCAACAGCGACAATAGCGAGGCAGCCAGTCTGATCATCGAAGGCGATCTTCCCGCCTTCAGCGGCGACTACCGCGTCGCTCATGCCAGCATCGCCACCCTGGCGCGAACGCTTGCCGAGAAACTGCCCAAACATCACGTGGAAGTCAGCGCCTGGCCTCTGAACGCGCACTCCAGCGAGGATCTCGAGGGCGCGATAGGCGGCGGCCAGATCGCCGCGCGTTTTCAGCTTCAGGTGCGAGCAAAACCATGAACTTCCGCCTACCGCTTCCCCTGCGTCGGCCCGCCATCTGGTTTGCCGCCTCCTTGTTGCTGGGCGGCAGCGTATTCTATCTGGCGCTCGACGCGCGCATGGCCAGCAAGACCCGGCAACTCGCCGCACTGACGGCGGCCGACACGGCCGCGCGCGACCTGCGCCGGACCCCGGAGCGTCTGGCGCGGGACCACGCACAAGTGGCCACCTATGACCAACTGAGTGACAAAGGTTTCATCGGCGAAGAAGACCGTATCGACTGGCTGGGCAGCCTCGCCCACCTGCGCGACGCGCTGCAATTGCAGCAGGTATCCTGGCATCTGACACCGCGCGTGGCGTCCGACCTCAGTTCCGGCCTCTACCGCAGCGGCATGGCGCTCGACATCACGCCCATCGACGCGCGCCGCCTGCGGCTATTCCTGGAACAACTGCGCGCGCTCGCGCACGGCCACTTCACGCCGCGCGAATGCACCCTGCAACCGGATAACAGCGGCAAACAAGGCGCGGCAAACTGCACCCTGGACTGGTGGACCTGGAATGGCCAGTAAGGCCCGCACCCCCAGCCCCTCTGATGGGGCTACTAAGCAATCGACTAGGCTGCCCAAAAACGGCGGCCAAGTCGCTGCTTATCCCGCCCACGGGCGAGGGGCGCGTCAAGAGTCGCCACGCGCCTTCCGCACAAAGGGTTTCACCCTGGTCGAACTGGCCATCGTCCTGTTCGTCATCACCCTGCTCCTGGGCGGCATGCTCACCCCACTCAGCCAGCAGATTGCCGAACGCCAGAACAGCGATACCCGGCATGCCCTGGACAGCGCCCGCACCGCCCTGGCCGGATACGCCCTGAGCCACCGCGACAACACCGGCAAGCCCTATCTGCCCTGTCCGGATCGATTCAATGGCGGCGGCGCCGGAGACGGCGAGGAAGACCGCCTGACCGATGGACGCTGCGCCACGGTAGTCGGCAACCTGCCCTGGCATACCCTGGGCGTGGCCGAGGTCGATGCCTGGGGCAACCGCCTGGGCTATGCCGTCTCGCCTGACTATGCCGACGCCAACCACGGCATCGTCCACAACCCCGTGCCCGCGACCCAGGTCAGCATCTGTCAGGAAAATACCTGCGCCCAGCCTTTGGCCACCGTTGCCGCCGTCCTCTCGCACGGCCGCAACGGCTTCGGCGCGCACAATGCCCTGGGTAAAACCAACCTGGCCCCGGTCTCCGCGGACGAACTCACCAACGTAGATGGAACCCCACGTTTCGTGATGCACCCCCCTACCGCCGCCGATCGTGCCGAAGGCGAATTCGACGACCTCGTTACCTGGATCTCTCCCGCCTGGCTACTCGGCCGCCTGTGCGACCCAGCCAGCGCCTGCGCCGCGCCGTAGGAGCGGGCTTGCCCGCGATGCAACCGTGCCGGTCGCGGGCAAGCCCGCTCCTACCGTGCCTCCAACCAGAATGTCACCGGCCCATCGTTGACCAGGGCTACTTCCATGTGGGCGCCGTACTCGCCGGTCGCCACCTCCGCATGCCGGGCCCGTGCGTGTTGCACCAAATAGTCGAACAAACGCCGCCCTTCTTCAGGAGACGCCGCCGAGGAAAAACTGGCGCGCGTCCCCTTGTTGGTGTCCGCCACCAGGGTGAACTGGGACACCAAAAGCAGGCCGCCGCCGCTCTCCGCAAGGCTGCGGTTCATCCGCCCTTCCGCATCGGCGAAAACCCGGTAACCGAGCAGGCGCGTCAGCAAACGCTCCGCCCGCGCCTCGCCATCGCCTTTTTCCACCCCCACCAGCACCAGCAGGCCGGGACCGATGCGCCCAATCTCGCGGCCCGCCACCATCACACTGGCGTGGCTCACTCTTTGCAACAGGCCGATCATCCGCGACTACCTCGGCATCACGACGGACGGCGTTATCACCCCCCCCGCCGCATCACACCACCCGCTTCGCTGGCGCCGCCGCCCTGGCACAAGGGCGCGTCCAGATACTCGGGCGCGGGAATCCGCAGGGTCTGGTAGAGACGCTTGAGCTTCTGCCGGTAGACGCGATCGAAACTCTCGACCGCATCGGCCGGGTTGTAGTCGCCAAACCACCAGAACCAGTCCGAACTCTCGCAGGATTTCAGCAAAACCTCGGCGGCCTCCGCCTCGTCCTCGGGCAGCATCTCCACGACGGCGTCGAAAGCCAGCTTGGCCGCGCACAACCAATCCCAACCACGATTCTTGGCGGGGTCGCCCATCCAGGTGGTGAAGTCGCCGTAAACCCAGCTACCAGCGGCAAGTTGCGGCAATTCCTGTGGCGAATCCGGATTCATTTCCAGATATTCGCTGAACGTGGTTGGGCGGATGGAACCGTGCTTGGACAACTCCGCGAACAACTCGGAAAGGAAATAGAAACCGTTGTAGGGGAAATACTCCCAGGCATTTTCGCCATCCAGAATGATGCTGGCGACGGGTTTGGGGCCGGGCGCGTGGCGTCGCAGTTCATCGAGGGCGTGCAACAGATGGCGCACGGCGTCGGCGCCGTGCCAGCCCTTGTACTCGAAGCCGATCAGGTCGGAGAGATGATCGTCGCGGAAGAACAGCGCCGTATCGCTGCCGGCCAGGCGGTAAGGCGTGGTAATCCAGGCCGGCTTGTGCTCCAGGCCGCGTCCAGCCTTCACCAGGCTATGGCGCAACACCCCCTCGCCACTGGCGGTCCACTTCACGCCGGCCTGGGAAAACAGCTTGATGGTGGCCTCGGATACCCCCCCTTCGGCGGGCCAGAAACCCGCGGGCGGCTGCCCGAAGTGTGCGCGGTGGCTGGCCATGGCCGCCTCCACATGCGCTATCGCGCGCGCTTCGCCGTCCGGGTAGGCGGGACACTCGGGCAAAGGCAGATCCGGACGAGCGTCGCGGGCGGCCTTGAAATCGAGCAGAAGCGGCAGAATGGGATGGCTGTGCGGCGTGCTGGACAACTCGATCTGGCCGCGCTCCGCCAGGTAGCGATAGCGCGGGATGAGATTGGAGACAATGCCACCGTAGAGACCGAACACGGCACGCCGATCCGCCAACGTAAACCCTTCGCCACGCTCCATGAGTTCGAGCAACACGGGGTGCGCGCGGCGCACGGTCTCGCCGGTCCAAGCCAGGTGATACCAGGTCACCAGGTCGGCCAGATACTGCCCGGAAAGATAGTTCAACCCCGCGTCGCCACACTCGTCCACGGTCTTCCACAAGGTATAGAGCCGCTGATAGGCCGGGAAAGGCTCCAGCATGGTGGCATGGTTGAGCTTGAAACACTGATCGATCAATAACCGCCGAGCGGGCAGATCCAGCGCGGCCAGATCAGGCGCGATCAAGTGCCCGAGCAAGGGATCGCGCAACTCGCCACTGGCGAACTGCGCGGCGTAGTCGTCGATCTGCTCCACCAGGGTGGGCACAAAATTGACCACGCAACACATGTTGGGCGCATCTTCCAGATGCGCCGCCATATCGGCGTAATCCTTGACCGTATGAAGATAAGTCCAGGGCAGTTGGTAACGCCCGTCGGCATCACGGTAATCAGGCTGATGAAAGTGCCAGCAGAGAATGAGGTTGAGCAAGGTAGAAATTCCAGGTTGCCAGTGACGGGCTGGAGAGTGTCACGGCTTGGGGACTGCTCGCAACCTGGCGGAGGCTATGGGCGTGTCATGCGGCGGTGAGTGTGGTTTGCTCTGGCTGCTTGAGCCCACGCTGATATTGATAGGCATCGCCAGAGCTGGTGGCTTGGAGGGCGTTGAGGCAAGGTCGCTCCCGGCGATGGTGCCGCTGTTGCTGAGGGTTTCCGTGAGGTCGAGGTTGAGGCTGTCAGCGGCGATGAGGGCGCCGCTGGCTTGCAGGTCGCCGTCCTGGACACGAACGTAGAGTTGCGGGACGAGGGCGCGGGTGGTGCGGCCGTCGGGGCGCTCATGTTCACGGTTGCAAAGGCTCAATCTTGACCGATTCAATCAGGTGGCGGAATGCGGCCTGGTCGCCGGCTTGTACGTTGCCGCCTTGGTTGAGGAGTTCGCCCACGCTGAGGTTGAGCGCGCCGTTGCCGGCGATCAGGCCGCCACTGTTGTCGAGGCTGGCGGCCGTGAAGCTGAGATTGCGGCTGTTGCTGGCAATGTACCCCCGGCGGTTGTCGAGGGCGTAGCCTGGATGCAGCCCGCCCGATGCCGAGGGCAGTGCCGCGAGCGTTTCCGGGCGGAATCCGGGGGAAATGGCGCGTGGCTCGCGCGTTGTGTGCCCCAACCTCCCCGGATTCCGCCCGCGTGCGGTCGGCGCGAATTCAACGGTCGGCGGGGCGGGCTGCATCCGGGCTACGCCCGCTGGCGCTCGAAGCTGTCGCGTAGCCCGTCGGGGTCGAACAACATTCCCATCAGGGCGTTGAACCGCGTGTGCGGTTCGCTACGCGCCTTGTGTGTGAAACGCTCAAGTCTTGTGCTCACGGGCAGAGTCCTCTCGGTGTAGGGCCGTGTTTCCCTTTTGCGTTGCCTCAAACCGCCACCCCTTGGCTCCACCCGCATTACCAGGCTTCACGGCTACTATGGGCGGCTCCGACTTCCGAGCGCCACCGCCCGTGTCCTCGCTTTTGACACTTGTTCACGGGTGCCCACTTGCGCGGACCGGCGTTCGGATCTCCTTGGTTACCACGTACCCGCTATGTCAGGCTCGACACGGCCTCGGACCCCGGGGAGTACCCGCGCGGCTCGCCTTGGCGCCGCGTGGGTTGTTGCCTGCCGGAGGGACAATCCCGTCGGCACTCTCCGTCTGAATTTTTCGGGGCTCTACACCTTCAAGGTCGGCTTCACCCGTTACCCTTGTACCTCGCCGGCTTTCCTGCCTACGCATCCACCCGCCTGTTACCAGACGAGCAGCAAGGCTGGATACTGGGCTCGTGGCTAACGTTTACCCAGGTGGGAGTCCCACCCACTAAAGTTCGCGGCATTGCCAAGCCGCACTGTCCCCGTTTCCCCGTCGCCGTTTCCCCGTCTTACTCATTGCGTGTCACCTGCGCACTGGCGCAGACGGATTTGCCTTGAGCCAGTCGAACATGATGCTCTGCACTTGCGGCTTGGCGATGTACCGCTCGAAGGGGTGGTAGGTTTTGATTGATCCCACCAAGGCCCCACCACCAATACCACCACCAATACCACCACCAATACCACCACCAATTAGCGCGCTGCCATAGGCGTAAAGCGAGCCCCCTCCGGTCGCCGGGGCAAGGGCAACCCCAGCCACCAGCCCTCCGACGGCCAGCGTTGCCGTGCCGGCAACCCACAGCTTCGGATGCGTCACCGGATCCCGCCAATCATTAACCTGCCCAAGGAACTGCGCGCCCGCCTGGCTGACTGCCGGCTGCAAACTGCCGACCCCCACGGGCGAGCCCGCCGACACAAAGCTCAAGTTGCCGTACTGGTGGCCGTACAGCGCCCCCGCGAGCAGGGCTTTGCGGGTGTCTTCGTTGCCCGCGCTGTGCATGACGACCAGCGTCGGCCCCTTGGCATCGAGCGTACGGTAGGTGTATTCGTTGAGCACGTCCTTCTTGCTCAGGCTATTGGGCAAATATTCACCCACGTCGCCCACCAAGCCCTCGGTTGCGTTGTTGATATAGCCGACCGGTTGCTTGAGCAGGTCGCTCAGGGCCTGCGCGCTCTTTCCGGCAGAGGCGCGGGTATTGTCCATCCCCGTTTGCACATAGATGCGCGTGCCCGCGTCGGTAAGGTTGATGTAGCCCATGTCGGCCTCCTTGGCGATTCGATGTCTGTCTGCAGGGTTGTCGAGATCCACGATCTGGCTGTCCGTCATTCGTGCGGCCGAGCTGTCAAGAACGAGGATGGGCGCATCTTGCTTGCCTATGCCCGCTATTATCTGCATGAGTAGTGCGGGGTTTTCTGCTGCGAGTTTGCGTAAATCGCGCTCGCTGAGTTCAATGATTTTGTCGTTGTCATTCTTGTCGTAGGCGATGATCTTACCTTTGTAGTGGTACAGATAATTGTTCGCCACCTCGCTCAAGGCCGCTCCCGCCCCGGCAGCGCCGCCAACGATTCCTCCGGCGGTGGTACCGGCAATGGCGGTTAGGGTCTTGGCCAGGCGTGGATCGACACCCGCCCCGGCCAGCGCATTGGCCGCCAGCGGCGCGGTCAGCGTACCCGCCGCCGCACCCGCCGCGCCGGATGCGCCGCCCGTCAGCCCGCCAATGACGGTGTGCGCGGCAATGCGCAGCGCACCCTGATCGCCCCAGTTCGCTTCGATCTCCCGCGCAGTTTGGCGTAACTGCACAGCGCGCCCTGCGTCGGTCTCCAGACTGGCTTCATCGCGTAGATTTGTCGCTTCCTTGAGCTTTGTCTCGGCGTAGTCCCCCACCGCCTTGCTGGCCTGCTGCCCGAACGCCTGCGTAATGGCGACCTGGGCGTTGATGTTCTTTTGTACTTTGTCCGCATCGAAGATCGGGGCGATGCCGGTTTCGGCGTCGCCGGTTCGGACTTCCGCGTGGCCGGCAATGCCGCTGATGCCGGCTTGGGTGGTGCTGCCAGCATTGCCACTGTCCTTGCCTAATCCGGCGCCGCCGCCGAGTTGGCCGCCGTTGCCTAGGCTCACACCCGCGCTGTTGGCGTTGTAGCTGGCGCGGTTGTCGATGTCGCTGAGGGTGAGGCTGGCGGTGGTGAGGCTGTTTCTGCCCTCCTCCACCGCTTTGTCCGTGCTGGCGATGACCGCACCTTTGAGGGCAGTGTGGCCCTTCATCGCGATCTGGAAACCACCATCGCCCGCCTTAATGCCGGTTTGCTCGGTGACGCCAGCGTAGTCGCTGGCGATCTTGCTTTGGCTGGCGCTGAGGCTGCCGCCGCCGCCCGCGCCAATCATGATTGAGCCGCCTATCTGTTGGTGCTTTGCGTTGTAACTGGCGGTGTCTTGCAGGCTTTCTTCGGCCAGGTTGCCGCCCACGTTGGCGGTGACCGTGTTGCCCGTGACGGTGGCGCCTTTGAGGGTGGTGTCGCCACCCGAGTCGATGCTCACCTGGTCCGCGCTGAGGTGGGTGTTGCTGTAGGTGGTGCGGTTGCCCGCGCCCGCGCCGGTGGCTTTGCCGGCGCTGGCCGTGAAACCGATGCCCGTGCCGTTGGCGCCAATCTGGATGGCTACGCCGACGCTGGCGTTTTTGCCGCTTTCGCTGCTGTGCTCGCTGCTGTCGTTCCGCGCTGCCAGCAGGTTGATCGCGCCGTCCGCTTTGAGCCGCGCGTTGCCCACGGCCTGGAGGGTGCTGCCTTGCACCGTCAGGTCGCTGTCCTGGCCCGCGCCGGTGGCGGTGAGGCCGAGGTTGCCGCCGGCCGTGGCCGTGCTGCCGCGCGCATTGTCCGCGCGGCTGCTTTGGTTGCTCTGGCTGCTGCTTGAGCCCACGCTGATGCTGATGCCGACACTGGCGGCTTCCTGTGGGCTTTTGCCCGCTTCGAGCGCTTTGCCGATGTCGCCCGCCTGTTTGGCCAGGTTGCTTCCTTGCAGCGCCAGGGTGGCGGCGCCCAGCGCTTGCATGCGGCCGCTTTGCGTGTTGCCCATGGCATGCACCGTTTGGTTGACGCCTTGCAGCGCCGTGATGACCGGGCTGGTCAGGGCGAGGGTCAGGCCGCTTTGTTTGAACTTGGTTTCGGTTCGGCTTTGGCGGGTTTCGCGGGCTTCGATGATGTCGATGCGTTGCGCATTGACGCCGATGTCGCCTTGCGGGGCGAGGAGGTCGCTGCCGGTCTGGGTGTAGGCCTTGCCGGCTTGAATCGCGATGTTGCCTTGGGTGCTGCCGACGGTGCCGGCGGCGGCGGTGGTTTGGGTGGCTTGGCTGTCGCTGCTTTGTTGCCGGGTGCCGATCGTGATGCCGATGCCGCCGCTGCCGAAGAGGCCGGTTTTCTTTTCGGCTTTGAAGTGGCTTTCGACGGTGGTGTCGGTGGCGGCTTCGAGGGTGAGGTCGTGGCCGGCTTTGAGGGTGGTGCCGTGGTTGGAGACGGCGTTGCCGCCGGTGATTTTGAGGTCGTGGCCGGCTTGGAGGTCGACGGTCTGGCCGCTGAAGGTGGTGGCTTGGGCGGTGGTTTGCTCCAGGGTGTCGCGGGTGGTGGTGGTCTTTTTGGAGAGGAAGCCTTTGCTGGTGCGTTGGTGGGCTTCGTCTACGGTTTGGCTGCTTTGGCCGGCTTGGAGGGTGAGGTCGTTTCCGGCGCCGGCGGTGAGGGTGCCGCCGCTGGTGGCGGTGGCGGCGCGGGCGCTGAGGTTGTTTCCCGCTTGGAGGGTGAGGCTGCCGGTGGTGTTGAGGGTGGTGCCGATTTCCTGGCTGGCGCGGTCGTTTCGGTCGTTGTTGGCGTTCCAGGCGAGGGCTTGGCTGCTGCTTTCGCTGACTGTGCCCAGGCGCAGGTCGCGCCCGGCGGTGATTTGGGCGCCGCCGGCGCTGGTGGCTTGCAGGGCGTTGAGGTCGAGGTCGCGCCCGGCGAGGAGTTGGAGGCCGCCGGCACCGCCGTAGAGGGTGGCGAGGCGGCCGAGGTTGGTGCGGCTGCCTTGGCTGTTGCTTTGCGTGCGAACGGTGCCGGCGGCTTGGAGGTCGCGCCCGGCGCTAAGGGTGAGGCTGTTCATGCCTTCGATTATGCCGCCTTGGTGGGTGAGGTCGGTTCGCGCCGTGAGGGCAACATCGTTGCCGCTGAGGCGGCCACCGAGGTTTTTGAGGGTGTCGGCGGTGAGCGACACCACGTTGCGCCCGGCGATGGTGCCGCTGTTGCTGAGGGTTTCCGTGAGGTCGAGGTTGATGCTGTCCGCGGCGATGAGGGCGCCGCTGGCTTGCAGGTCGCCGTCCTGGACGCGGACGTAGAGTTGCGGGACGAGGGCGCGGGTGGTGCGGCCGTCGGGGAGGTGGATGTCTTGTTCGACCAGCCAGACGAGGTCGCTGGTGAGGGCGGCCATTTGCCCGGCGCTGAGGGCGATGCCGGGGGTGAGCTTGACTTGGCGGGCGTAGCTGGTGGCGTTGTCCATGAGGGCTTGGTATTGCGTTTCGTCGGTGGTGTAGCCGGCGAGGTATCTTCGGCCGGTGAGTTGGGCGACTTGTTCGCGGATGAGCTTTTGTTCGTAGTAGCCGTCGCCGAGGCGCTTTTGCGTGGTGGCGGGGTCGAGGGCGAGGGCTTGGAGCAGGGCGTCGGAGCTGAGCCATTGCCGGTAGTTGGCGAATTCCGGGTCGGTTTCGATGAGGTAGCCGGCATTCGGGTTGGGGCTGGGGCTGTACAGGCGGTTGTTGGGTACGCGGGTGTCGATGCCGCCGCTGCGGATGACGCCAGCGGTGTTGCCGCCGAGGGCGGCGACCTGGGTGATGGGGGTGGGGGTGGGTCGCTGGTCGATGGTGACGCTGGCGCTCTGGGCGTGGCCGGGGCTTGGGGTGGGGTTGCCGGGGGTGAGGGGGGCGATCTGGGTACCGCTGCCGTTGGGGGCGGTGTTTTGTTGGTAGACGGTGGGGGTGAGGGTGATGGCCTGGATCGTGGTGGCGGGGGTATAGGCGGTGGAGCTGCTGCCGGTGGAGTCGCGGCCTTTGTTGTGGATGCGCCAGTAGTTGGTGACGCTGCCGTTGTCGGTGGTGGTACGTTCGCCGGTGGCTTCGCTGTTGGTGAGGTTGCCGAGGGTCGCGCTGAGGGTGCCGCCGGCAATGATCCGGCTTTTGTCATTGAGGAGGCGGTCGGCGCTGAGGCGCATGGCGCCGCCGGAGAGGATTTGCGCGGGGTCGCTGCTTTGGACGCGGGTTTCCGTGGTGGCGCGGGTGTAGTCGTAGACGAGCCAGTTTTCGTGGTCGCCTTCGGGGGTATGGAGATGGTCGGATTCGTCGTTGTAGACGTAAACGCCGGGGGTGCCGGCGCGGTAGCGGTTGGGCGAGCCGCTGCCTTGGTATTCGACGAGAGCTTCGCTGCCGAGGTCTTGCACCGTGGTGCTGAAGTGTTCGTTGCTGTTGTCGATTTGCCGGGCATTGAGGGCGAGCTCGCCCTGGGCTTCGATCGTGGCGCTGGCGTTGGTCAGCGTGGCGGCTTGGCCGCTGGCGTGGTGGTCGGCGTCGAGGCCGGCGCCGAGGACGAGGTCGCCGCCGCTGAAGATCAGGGCGTGTTCGCGGTTGGTGATCGTTTCCGCGCCGAGGTCGAGGCGCTGGCGGGCGGCGATGACGGGGGCTTGGGTTTGCCCGTCGACGGTTTCGGCTTCGTTGTTGAGGGTGGTGGCGGCAATCGCCAGGTGGTCGCCGTAGAGGCGGCCCGTGCCGAGGTTGTTGAGGGTGGGCGTTTCGATGGCGACGTCTTGGCCGTTGATGAGGCCGCGATTGGTGAGGGTGTGGCTGGCGGTGGCGGTGAGGGTGACCTGTTTGCCGATGATTTGCCCGCCGGCCTGGTTGTCGAGGCTGGCGGCTTTGAGGTGGAGGGCGGCGCCGGCCAGGAGGGTGGCTTGGTTGACGAGGCTGCCGGCGGTTTCGAGGTGGGCGTCGCCGTCGGCCTGGAGGCGGCCGCTGTGCGTGTAGTTTTGTGTGAGGCGGATGGCGAGGCCGCCCAGGCTGAGGAGGTTGCCGTCGCCAGTGAGGCCGGCGGCGTCGATTGCGAGCTGTTGCCCGGCGATGAGGGTGCCGCCGGTGTTGAGGATGTCGAGGGTTTTTTGCGCGCCGGGGTCTTGCAGGGTGAGCGTGCCGCCGGAAGAGATCAGGCCCAGGATGTTGTCGAGGCTGCCGCCGCTGCTTAGGGTCAGAACATCGTCGGCAAGGATGGCGCCGCTTTGGTTGTCGATCTGGTCGGCGCTGAGGCGGACCGAGTGCCCTTCGAGTCCGGCGCTGTCGCGGTTGACGATGCTGTTGGCGCTGACGGTCAAGGTGCTACCGGAACGGATCAGGCTGGCGCTGTTGTCGAGGCTGCCGGCGAGGTTGATGCCCACCTCGCCCAGGGCCTGGATTTGGCCGCCCCGATTGTCGAGGGTGGCGCCGTTTATCGTCAGTTGCGCGGCGCCGGCGATGTTGCCGCTTTGGCTGTTGTCGATGGCGCTGCCGTCGATCGTGAGGGCGCCGTTGCCGCCGAGCGTGCCGGCGCGGTTGTCGAGGGCGCCGCTGGTGAGGGTGACGCGGCTTTGCCCGAGGATGCCGCCTTGGTTGCCGGAGTGGGTGTTGCTGAGCGTTTGGCCGTGGGTGTCGATGGTGAGCGCGCCTTGGGCTTGGATCAGCCCGGCTTCGTTGTCGAGGGCGCCGCTTTGGAGGGTGAGTGTGCCGCTGTCGGCCGCGCCGGTGGCCATGAGTTGGCCGCGCGTGTTGTCGAGGGCTTGTTCCCGGCTGTTCACCTTCAGGCTGCCGCCATTGATGACGCCGTCGCGGTTGACCAGGCCGAGGGCGGTGATTTCGAGGCTTTGCGCGGCTTCGATGCGCCCGGCGGCGTTGTCGAGGCTGTCGCCGGCGGTGATGACGGCCCGGCTTTGTACCGAGCCGATGCGGCCGCCACGGTTGTCGATGCGGCCGCCGCTAAGGTTGACTTGTTGGTTGGCGGCCAGCAGGCCTTGGCGGTTGTCGAGGGCGTGCGCGGTGCTGAGGTCGAGGGCGAGTCCGGCGCTGATTTGACCTTGGCTGTTGTTCAGGCTGTCGGCCGTGAGAGTGGTGTTGCCGCTGGCCGCCAGTTTGCCGGCGAGGCCGTTGCGCGCGCGGTTGTCGATGGCGCCGCTGGCGCTGATGAGGAGGTCGCCGGCTTGTACGTTGCCGCCTTGGTTGAGGAGTTCGCCCACGCTGAGGTTGAGCGCGCCGTTGCCGGCGATCAGGCCGCCCGCGTTGTCGAGCAGGGTGCTGGCGTTCACCGTGAAGCGGCCGCCGCCGGCGTGTTCGAGCTTGCCGTCGCGGTTGTCGAGGCTGTGGACGCTGAGGTCGAGATTCCGGCTGTTGCCGGCAATGCGCCCTTGGCGGTTGTCGAGAGCGCCGGCGAGGTTGAGCGTGAGGTCGCCGACGCCGAGTTGGAGGATTTCGCCGTGGACGTTGGAAAGATCGTGCGCGCCGGCGTTGATTTGGTGGGCGGAGATTGCGGCGTTGTCCGTGCGCAGGGTCTGGCTGGCGCGGGCGGTGAGGATTTGTTGGATGGCGAGGGTGGCGCCGCTGGTGTCGATGTCGCCGGCGCTGGCTTGCAGGGTGAGGTTTTGCGCGCTGGTTTGGCCGCCGGTGAGGTCGATGTTCCGCGCGGTCAGCGTTTGGTCGCCGCCGCTGAGGTTTTGCCCTTGTGCCGCGATGGTTTGGGTGGCGTCGAGGCTGAGCGTACCGCTGGTTCCCAGGCTGCCGTCGCTTTGTATGCCGGCGCCGAGGATGGAACCGGCGCTGCCGGCGATGCGGCTGTTGCCGCCGCCGGCGGTGAATGTGGCGTCGCCTTGGGCGGCGAGGATGCCGCTGTTGTCGATGTCGCCCTGGGTGCCGAGGTGGGCGTCGCCCTGGGCAT
This sequence comes from Gallionellaceae bacterium, assembly GCA_028714875.1. Lineage (GTDB taxonomy): Bacteria > Pseudomonadota > Gammaproteobacteria > Burkholderiales > Thiobacillaceae > PFJX01. The sequence goes on along the minus strand of JAQTLN010000004.1, from coordinate 3,518 downwards.
AGGCCGTGCCGCTGTTCTGGATGCCGCCGCCGGTTTCAATTCGGAGATGGCTGCCGGCTGTGATGCGGCCGCTGTTTTGCAGGTGGCCGTCGGCGCTGATGACAATTTCGCCGACACCGGCGCCGATCTGTCCGGCGTTGCGCACGCCCACGCCGGTTTCAGTGCCGATGAGGGTGATTTTGTTGGCGTACATGCCACCCAGTTGGGCGACGTCGAGGGCGTAGGTGGGAGCCGCGCCGGTGCCCAAGATCGGCGCGGCACTGGTGTGTTCGGCATCGACCCGGTTGGCGCCCGCCGTAACCTTGAGTTGATACGCCCAGATTCCGGCGTTGACTTGGACGGCGCGGGCGATGAGGTCGGTGTAGTCGGCCTGGCGGGCGTCGAGGCCGGCGCCTTCGATGGTGAGGGTGCCGCGCTGGACGAGGTAGCCGTCGAGGTTGCCGCCATTCAGGACCGGGGTGCCGGTGGTGAGGGTGGCGCGGTTGGCGTTGAGGAAGCCGCAGCCGTCGCAGGTGATGCCGGCGGGGTTGGCGATGATGAATTGGGCACGGTCGCCGGCGATTTCGACGGGGCCTTTGAGCAGGCTGGGGTTGTCGGAGTGGACTTCGTTGAGGATGACGCGGGCGCTTCCCGTGGCGAGCCAGGGGTTGCCCTGAACCCAGCCGCCAAGTTGGGTTTGGACGTTGCTTCGGGCGTTGTTGAGGATGGCGCCCTGGGTTTGGATGTCGAATTGGCTCCAGGCGTTGCGCGAGACGCCGCCGGCGCCGGGGGTCTGGATGTTGACGAGGGGGACGCCGTTGCCGGCGTTGAGGAGGGTGGCGCGCTGATTGCCGGGAGCGGCGGCGTCGGGGACGAGTTGGGCTTGGACGGGAAGCCAGGCGAGGACGCCCAAGGCGAGGGAGAGGGTGCGGCGGAGGGTAAACGGGTGCGGGGCGGCGCATCGCGCGGGGGGATCGCTGGGCGCATGGCTGCTACCGGCGGCCTTGCCTTGCGCGGCGGTGGTTTCCGCAACCGCCATGAGCATATGGCGCGCGCGGCTGTAGATGAGGCGGTGACGGTGCTTGTTCATGTCATTCCCTGACCAGAGTCGACTGGGTTTTGCTGAAACCACCAGCGGGCTTCTTCGGGTGGGACGGCGATGCCGCGAAAAGTCTTGACGCGCAGGCCGCTTTCTTCTCCACGGTGATAGAGGGCGCGCGCCAGACGGTTGGCGAACAGGTGGCGTTCCAGGAGCCGGCTCATGGCACGGGTGTGGCCAAACGGGGCGATCCAGTCGAGTAGCCACATGCGCTCGCCGCTGTGCCAATCCGCCTCGGGCATGAGCAGCGGCGAGTTGCGCAGGTAGCGCTGTTCCGCTTCCGCGCTGAGCTCGGCCCAGGATAGGTAGAAAACGGGCTGGGAGGCTTCCGCCACGAGGATGAACTGCCGACGTTTGATGGCGGGCAGCAGAAGCACGGATAGGGTATGCAGGGGCGCGTCGCGATGCTGCCCGGAATGCATCCATAGCCAGACGGCGGAGCCGAGGGCGGCGGCTTCGCTCCAGCTTTGTTCGCTTTGTTCTGGAAGGCCGGGGGCGATGATTTCGTAGTCTCGATAACGCATGGGCTGCCTCATGGAGACCAGTTGAGACGGAAACCGAGAACAGGATCGGGGGCCGCAAAGCCTTGGGGTCTTGCGAGCGGCCGACCGGCGAATACATCCCAGGCGAAGCCTTTGTAGCCGCCGCGCAGGCCGAGAACGGCACCGCTGAGCCGCGTGCCGATGAGGCCGGCGCCGGCGGGGCCGCCGACTTCGCCGTGGTCGATGCCGAGGTAAAACTCGTGGCCTGGTGTGAGCGTGAGCGCGAGGTCGTTGCGGAGGAACCAGCCGCGATCACCCGAGAGGCTGTTCTCACCATCAAAGCCGCGCACGCTGTAGCGCCCGCCGATGGCGAAGCGGTCTTGCGGCACCAGCGGGGTTGCGTTCCATTGCGCGCGCCAGCGGCCGTTGTAGCGCAGACGTTGTTCCCCCAGGCTGAACGGCAGGTCGAGTTGCGCTTCCGCGCTGATCAGGCGGGGGCGCGCGGTGCCTTCGCCGAAATTTTCTTCCGGTGCGCGAAGTGATCCGTAGGCGCCGGTGCCGCGCCGGTAGGCGAGGTTGCCGTCGAGGGTGGCGGCCGCGAGGAAGCGGCGGTGCGAGAGCCCCAGTTCCCAGCCGGCCATGCGGCGGCGTTGTGGCTCGACTTCGACGTCGTTGATGGTGTTTTTCGAGCTGCGCAGCCAGCCACTCAGGCTGGCGCCGGTCTTGCTCGTGGCGTCGCGGTGGATCAGGCGCCCGATTTTGATTTCGCCGGTATGGCTTTCGCCGCTGTAAATATTGGTCAGGCCGGGACCGGGAACCGATTGGTAGTAGCGGCTTTTGCCGCCGGAGAGGCTGAGCAGCCAGTCGCCGAACGGCAGCGAGTAATGCGCGCTGTAGCCGCGCGTGCCGTGGCGGCCCGGCTCGCCGCCGCCCAGGTCATGGTTGAGGCTGAGATAGAAGAGGTCGTTGAGCGTCCACCAGTGGTCGTAGGAGAAGGTGGCGCCGCCCTGGTATTTTCCGGTGGCTTTGGCGCCGGAATCGTCGGCGAACAGGTTGACGCGCCAGGGAAACGCTTGCTTCCAGGCGACGATGAGGTCGCTCTCGCCGGGGACGGCGCCGGTTTCTTCAGCCGGGGCGATCTGGATGTCGGCTTCGGCGGTGGGTAGCCGTTTGAAGTTATCCAGGGCTTGCTCGATGTCGCGCAGGTCGAGCAGGTCGCCGGGGGCGGCGGGGAATGCGTTCCAGCGAGTGGCGCGGGCATCCGTGCCTTCGGCAAAGCGGATGGCGCGGATGCGACCGGGTATGAGGGTCAATCGGAGGAGGCCAGTTTTGAGGTCTTGCGGCGCGGCCAGTACGCGCGTGGTGACGTAGCCACGCGCGACGATGGCGTTCTGGATGCGCTTCATCAGGAGATTGATGCCACCCGCGCCCAGGCAGCGTCCGGTGGCCGTGTTGCCGGGCAGATCGGCGGTGGCCAGCGCCCATTGAAATTGCGCGGCGGCCTCTCCCACGAGTTCGATGCGGTTGATGTCGAAGCAGGGCGTTTCGTTCGCGGGAAACCGTTCCGGCTCCGCGCGCGAAATGGGTGGTTCCAGGCGCGCGTCGGGCGCGCGCGGCTGGAGCCGCTGGTCACGCTCTTGTTGGCGTAGCGTTTCCCGTGTGGTTAGCGTTTGCGAGAAGTCATCCGCCGGGCAGGCGACGACCATGGCCAACAGCAGCCCCAGTACCCCAATCAGGCTGGCTTGACGTAATTGTCGTTGAGACCGACTGCGTGGCGATGCCTTGGCGACAACGCCCGGCACATCGCGCACAGGCGCGGTGGTGTGGTATCCCATATCGTTTGAACCTTCCCGGATTCATTTTTATTTTCTTGCCATGCGAGAAGCGATGCCTCGCAGGCATCGCTTCTCGCATTGTTGCCGTCATCCCGGCGAGCCTCCTCGCCGGGATGACGCACT
>JAQTLN010000003.1:234590-247839 GCA_028714875.1 Gallionellaceae bacterium | reverse complement strand
CGGAAATTCTGCTGGTGGAAGACAACCCGACCGACGCAGAACTGACCCTGCGCACCCTGAAGAAACACAACCTGGCCAATCGCATCGAATGGGTGAAGGATGGCGCGGCGGCGCTTGATTTCCTGTTTGCCCGTGGCGATTACGCGAGCCGGGCCGAGGCGCCGCCACCGCGTGTGGTGTTGCTCGACCTGCGCCTGCCCAAGGTCGACGGTATTGAGGTGTTGCAGCAGATGCGCGCCGACGAGCGCACCCGATTGATTCCCGTGGTGGTGCTGACCTCATCGAAGGAAGAGCGCGACATCATCGCCACCTATCAGCTTGGGGTGAACAGCTTCGTGCCCAAGCCGGTGGCGTTCGATGAATTCGCCCACACCGTGGCCGAGATGGGGCTGTACTGGCTGCTCATCAACAAGGTGCCGACACCAGGCGGCGAACAGCCGTGAGCGATCCACTTCACCTCCTGTTGCTGGAGGATTCCCCCACGGATGCCGAACTGAATGAAAGGACACTGCGTAAGGCGGGCATCGCGTTCACCGCCCTGCGGGTGGAGACGCTGACAGCTTTCACTGCCGCACTGGAAGAGTTCAAGCCGGACCTGATCCTGGCCGACTACCAGTTGCCCGGCTTCGATGGTTTGCAGGCCCTGGCAATTGTCCGAGAGTTCTCACCGGAAACTCCTTTCATCTTCGTGACCGGCGCCATGGGCGAAGAGCGGGCGGTGGAAACCATCCAACAGGGCGCCATCGACTACATCCTCAAGGATCGTCTGACGCGCCTGCCTTCGGCGGTGCAGCGCGCCCTGGCGGAAAAGACCCTGCGCGCACAACGGCACGAAGCCGAGGCGCTGATGCGCAACGCCACCGACAGCATTCGCGATGCCTTCATCGTGATCGAGGGTAAACAGGGCACCATCACCACCTGGAACCCGGCCGCCGAGACGCTGTTCGGCTATCGCCGCGAGGAAGTGCTGGGCAAGCAACTGCATGATTTCCTCACCCCACCGGCCGATCGCGAAGCCGCAAACCGTGGCTTGGCACATTTCGCCCACAGCGGCGAAGGCGCGGCGGTGAACAAGACCCTGGAATTGACTGCTTTGCGCAAAGACGGTGGGGAATTTCCCATCGAACTGTCCCTGTCGGCGATGCAGATACACGGCAAATGGCATGCCACCGGCATCGTGCGCGACATCACCGAACGCAAACAGCGCGAGGCGCAGATCAGGAACCTGAACCGCATCCTGCGCACCATCAGCATCTGCAATGAGGATTTGGTACACGCCCGCTGCGAGCTCGATTTGCTGCAAGCCATCTGTCGCGACATCGTCGAGGTTGGCGGCTATTTGCTGGCCTGGGTGGTCTATCCCGCTGCCGCACCGGATGGCGCGACCATGACCGCTGCCCACTACGGTGACGAGGCGGCTTTCCAGACCCACGCCGAACTGGAACGCGACCCGGAACACGCCCGCCATTGCCTGACCCGGATCGCCCTGCGCGAACGTCAGACCGCAACCTGTAATCGTCTGCTGGAGACGGACGAATGCGGCTTCGGCCGCTTGCACGAAGCAGGTGTACAGGCCATCCTGGCTTTGCCGCTGCTGGCCGGGGAACAGCTGTTCGGCACCCTGACCATCTTCTCGGCGAACCCGGACGCATTCGATACCGCGGAAATCAGCCTGATGGAAGAACTGGCCGCCGACCTGGCCTATGGGATAGCCGCGCTTCGTACCGCGGAGGAACGCGACCGCTACCTGGGTCACTTCCGCGATGCCATGAAAAATACCGTGGCCGCCATCGCCCGCACCCTGGAAATGCGCGACCCCTACACCGCCGGCCACCAGCAGCGCGTTACCGCCCTGGCCCTAGCCATCGCGCGCAAAATGGGCCTGGAGGAAACAGGCATCGAAGGTCTGTACTTCGGCGCCATGATCCACGACATCGGCAAGATCGCCGTCCCGGCGGAAATTCTCGCCAAGCCCACCAAACTCAGCCATATCGAATACCAGCTTATCCAACAACATCCCGAGACCGGCTATGAAATTGTCCGCGACATCGACTTCCCCTGGCCGGTGGCGGACATGATCGTGCAGCACCACGAACGCCTGGATGGCAGCGGCTATCCCCACGGCCTCAAGGACGGGGATATCTGCCTGGAGGCGCGCATCCTCGCCGTCGCCGACGTGGTTGAAGCGATGTCCTCGCACCGCCCCTACCGCGCCGGACTGGGCATGGAAGCCGCCCTGGCCGAGATCGAACGCGGTAGCGGGCTGCATTTCGACCCGGCGGTGGTGGCGGCCTGTGTCGAGGTGGTGCGGGGGAATGGGATGAGGTTACCGGGGTGATTGGGCAGCAGTCCACATTTCCACACCTGCGAGTTCGCTTCGTTTCTGGTTCGTTTGGATGCTTCTCTGGATAGGCTGCTGCCGAGTATTTTTCCGTCTCTGGCTGTCCCGCCGTCAATCTGAATGACAGTCAACCTCGTCTGTTCGACGGTCTAATTCTGGCCGTGATTTGAAGTGATATGAATTCAGCCAGTTTTTCCATTGCGGTCATTCACCAGCAATTCCGCGATGCCGTTGAGCGTCGATTTTGGCCGATGCCCCAACAGCGGCGATCCTCGCGTCAATGGCGGCTAAACCTCTGAAACCTGCCACACATGACGCCGGACACCGAACGGCTCATCCGGGTCACTATGCAAAGCTTTGCATAGCGACCCCTATGCGTAGAACTCAACTATGCGCAGTTCGCAGCGCTCGCCGTGCCAACTCCCTACCGCTGCGGGCTGCAGGTTGGACTTGAACTCGACATAGTTTTGGCGGTGTGGTCGAGTCGTCGTGGCTTCACTCAAGGAGACCACGATGGAATCGACAAGCCAGCTTCAAGTTGTTCCGCGCCGTGTTGAAGAGCCTGGGCAGCAGTCATGCACCGACGCCCTCAAACGGTATTTGATTGAGCGCGGTTACGCCCGGAACACCCAAGGTGCTTACCTTGGGCGAGTGGCTTCCCCCTTTTGCAAAGGGGGAATGAGGGGGATTTAGTGCTGGCGCGAGCGTCGACAAATCCCCCCTAACCCCCCTTTGGGAAAGGGGGGGACTGGGCTCCCGCTTTCGCCAACTTATCGATGGCGGCGGCTGGCTCAAGCTCAGGCCCGGGCAGGTCGCCGACGACCACCATGGCGCTGGCTCTGGGCGAATCCACCCTCTTGGCGGGCCGGGTCGTCGATCCGACGCCGCCATGCGCGTGTTGCCGGTGGTGCTGGCGCTGGCCACGCTGCGACGGGTTGTTGGGCACGCTTCGCTTTGCCCAACCTTCGCTTCAATCCATGCTTCAGCGGAGTCAGCTTGCTAATCAGGTCGAGGATTGCCTGATCGACGTGGTCAACCGCGGCGGCGACGCCGACACCACCGGCGCGGTTTATGGCATGGCCGGTCTCCCCGGCCGCTGGCTTTCGGCGCTCGACCCGGTCATCCGCCATGCCTGCGCGACGCGGGCCGAGGCCTTGGCCGGGCTTTAGAAACTGCCCAGGGCATGGCCCAGATCGTGTTCGTGCGCGTCCTCCCTGACCGGCGTCGAGCTTCGGCTGTCCGCCGCCTCATTCCTGTCCAGGTGATAGAGGAAGAAGACCAGTCCGACGCTGGCGAGCGCCAGGAACAGGGGGCCGAACAGCCAGAACACGATGGGCACCGCGAACAGGAACGCGCGCATGCCGATGGCGACCATGTTGCCCGCCTGAATAAGGCGCTGCGCCACCGATTCCGGCGACAGGCCGGGATGCGCGCCCTGCCCCTGGCGCGGCACGTTGAGCATGAACACGACATGGGTGGCCAGGCGCATCGACATGACATAGGCGAAGAATGCCACCAGGAAGTCGGCCAGCAGACAGATCACTTTGAATATCCACAGCGCCGCCGAATGCGAGCCATAGCTGCCCAGGATGTGCCAACTGCGAACGATGTTCTCGGCCTGCCCAGAGAGCGTGAGCGTGCCCATGATCAGCAGCGCGGTGGTGGACGCCATCATGATGCCGACCATGATGAAGTTGCGCAGGGTCTGCACCGCCATCACGTCCTTGCCCGGCGTCGACATGACGTTCTCGACCCAGAGCCTGCGCGCCAGCGCGTTGACGGCATGAATGGAATAGTGCGGATCCTGCTGGATGCGCTGGCGCATGTGCAGGTAATAAGCGGCGACCAGCAAGACGCTGAACAGGAAGGCCAGTTCATCGGGGCCGGAACCCGTCAGCCAGGTGGAGTTGGAGAGTGCTTCATACATGTTTTCCGCCCCCATCACTGCTGCCCGGCGAGTGGTTCGGCACGCGCCAGGTCGGCGCGCCGATGCCATGCGGCGGCTTCGGCTGGATTGCGCGCCAGGCCGATATGGCCCTGGCCGTAAGTTTCGGCGAGGCTATCCATCGCCACCGGGTTGCCGTGATCGGCGGCCCGCTGCAACCAGATCAAGGCCAGCTTCGGGTCGGCATCCACTCCCCAGGCACCGTCGCGGTAACGCATGGCAAGCTGAAACTCGGCCACGTTGTCGCCGCCCAGAGCGCGTTGCTTCAGATCCGCTATCGATTGCCCGCTCGAGTTGTCGTCCAGCGCCACCCGCTCCATGTCACCCATCAGGCTGTGGCCCTGGGTGACGCCAAGGTCGCGGTCGATCTGGTCCGCGACCGGCGTGACGATGGGCACCTCGATTCCCAGGGCCTGACGCGCCTGGGCATCGCCACCGACAGCGGCGCGTTGCAGCCAGCGGCGGCTTTCGTCGCGTTGTGCCTGGCTGCCCGCGGGGTTGGCCAGAGACAAGCCAAGGCGGGATTCGGCGTGGACGTTGCCCGTCAGGGCGGCCTGGCGCCACCAGTGTTGCGCGGCGTTCCGGTCCAAAGCGACGCCGTCGCCCTGAGCATAGGCATCGCCCAGCATGGCGGCGGCATAGGCGTTGCCGGATTGCGCGGCGCGGGTCAGCCAGCCAGCGGCGGCATGCCTGTCGCGCGGCAGGCCGTAGCGGCCGTCACGATAAGCCAGGCCGAGCATCAACTGCGAACTGGTGGAACCGGCGGCGGCGCGATGCAGCAATTGATCGGCGTCAACTTCGGCGGCGGAATGTCGTGGCGCGGCGGCCAGCAGGGCGACAGCCAGGGTGATGCCGCCAAGCGCGAACCAGATGGTGCGGGGAACGGCCACAGGCGACCGATGGTAGGCCCCGAACAGGGAATCGCCGGCGACAACCCCGAGTTGCCGGGGCATCAGGTGCTTGCGGACATCGTTAAAAAGACGCATGTTAGACCTCGCTAAGTGGATGGAAATCGCTATTCATTATTCCTTTAGCAAGCATCGGGCCACCCCCTAAATAAACAATATTTCCTTTATTAATCATAAAGTTGAAAACACCTCCAACACTCATCCTGGACGCGTCTCGCTACGCATTGCGTAGGACCCTACGCAATGCGTAGCCTCACCGCCTGGTTCCGGGTCAATCGCCTGCAACGCAAGGTGCTCGGGGTGGTGCTGGTGATCATCGTCGTGCCCATGCTGGTTACCGGCATGCTCACCGCCACCTGGGTAACTTCGCGCATGGATGCCTCCATCGAGAGTGGCTTGCGCGAGTCCGCGCGGATGAACCTGGGCTGGCTCCAGACCCTGCATCACAACGGCCAGCTCTTCGCCGATGTCCTGGAAGACCTCAACCACGACAACTGGGAAGCCGACGCCGCCCATCCCCTGATTTCCCGGCGCCTGGAACCCCTGGCGCGGGAACTGGGTATCAGCTTCGTGCAGATCTACGCGCTGGATGGCCGCCTGCTTTACGCCTCCGCGCCGGTGAGCATGCCGTGGCGACCGCAAGCGGGGCACGACCAGGCGGTGGTGCGGGTGGGCAAAGGCGACCGCCATCTGCTGGCGGCGGTGACGGTGGTGGAGGCGCCGCGCCGCTCCCCGGCGCGCTACCGGGTGGTTCTCGGCACCCTCTTCGACAAGCCCCTGATGCAACGTCTGGGCCTGACCAGCGGCCTCAAGACCCGGCTGTTCTATCCCCAGGGCGACGACTTCGCGAAAGCCTTTTCCGAGGAGGAAAGCGCGCCGCTACGCCTGCGCTTGCCCAGCGACGCGTTCACCCGGTTGCAGCGGCGCGAGGAATATTTCAGCGCCGACGCCGAGGAGGGCCAGTACTGGGGCTTGTATACCCCGGTGGTGGATTCCGGCGGCCAGGTGGAAGCGGTGCTGTTCAGTGGCCTGGCGCACCACAAGGGCGATGCGATCCTCACCGACCGCTACGCCCTCACCCTCGCCATCGCCCTCCTCGGCAGCCTGCTGGCGGCCGTTACCGGCCTGCTTCTGAGCCGCTTCGTGGTGCGTCCGGTGGAAGCCCTGCGCGATGGCGTGTTGCGGGTGGCGGCACAGGATTTCCGCGCCTCGTTGCCGGTGCGTGGCAAGGATGAACTGGCCGATCTGGCGAGCGCCTTCAACACCATGGCCACCTGCTTGCGCGAGACGCGCGACGCGCGCCAGCGCCAGTTCCAGCGCGACAAGATCGCCGCCCTGGGTGAATTGTCCCTGGCCATGGCCCATGAGATCCGCAACCCCATCGGCGTCATCAACACCGCCGCGCAACTGCTCGACAAGGCCGCCGGCAACCCCGAACGCATGGCCGACCTTACCCGCATGATTCGCGAGGAGACCGCGCGTCTCAACGGCCTGCTGCGCGACTTCCAGCAACTCGCCCGGCATCGCAAACCCGTGTTCGCGCCGATCGCGCCGCAGGAACCGCTGGAGCGGGCGCTGCGCCTGATGCTGGCCGGGCGCCCGGACGTCGAGGTGGCGCGCAATTTCCAGCACGGCGAGCGCCAGGTGCTGGCCGACGCGGAACTGTTGCAGCAAGCCTGGAGCAACCTCATCAACAACGCGCTGCAAGCCATCGGCGATGCTTCGGCGCGTTTGACCTTGCGCTCCTGGGTGGAAGCGGACGCGCTCTGCGTGACCCTGGCAGACAATGGGCCGGGCGTGCCGGTGGAACGGATTCCACGCCTGTTCGAGCCCTTCTTCACCAGCAAGACGCAGGGCAGCGGACTTGGCCTGACCATCGCCAGCACCCTGGCGGAGGCGAACGGCGCGAGCCTGGAATACGCCCCGGCGGCCGGTGGCGGCGCCGGTTTCGTGATGCGTTTCCCGACCCCCTCGGAGGAGAACTGATGCAACACACCATCCTGGTGGTGGAAGACGAACCCAACATGCTCATGGTGATCCGCATGGCGCTGGAGGACGCGGGCTACCGCGTGCTCGGCGCCGCCTCGGCGGAAGCGGCCCTGGCTCATCTCGGCGACCCCGATCTGGCGGTGGTGCTCACCGACCTCAAGTTGCCCGGCATGCGCGGCGAGGAACTGGTGGCCCACTGCAAGCGCGAGCGGCCGGAACTGCCGGTGATCGTGCTCACCGCCTTCGGCTCCATCCGTTCCGCCATCGAATGCATCCAGGCCGGCGCCGCCAACTACCTGACCAAGCCGTTCGAGACCGAGGAACTGCAACTGGCGATCGAGAGCGCGCTGCGCTTGCACGGACTGCTGCGTGAGAACCTGCGCCTGCATGCCGTGGTCAGCGATGCCCAGCCGCGCCGCCGCCTGGTCGGCGACAGCCCGGCGATGCTGCGCCTGCGCGAGGACATCATGCGGGTGGCGCCCTACCGCAGCAACATCCTCATCACCGGCGAGAGCGGCACCGGCAAGGAAGCGGTGGCCCATTGCATCCATGAGCGCGGCCCGCGCGCCGAGCAGCCGTGGGTGGCCATCAACTGCTCCGCCATCCCGCGCGACCTGATGGAAAGTGAATTATTCGGCTACGTGCGCGGCGCCTTCACCGGCGCCACCCACAACCGCCTCGGCCGGCTGGAACAGGCCAGCGGCGGCACCCTGTTCCTGGACGAAATCGGCGACCTGGAACTGGCGCTGCAAGGCAAGCTGCTGCGGGTATTGCAGGAGCGCGAGTTCTCACCGCTGGGCAGCGACGCGGTACGCCGCGCCGATGTCCGGGTCATTGCCGCCACCAACCGCGATCTGCCGGCGCGGGTACGCGAGGGCGCGTTCCGGGAAGACCTCTACTACCGTCTCGACGTCTACACCATCCATGTCCCGCCGCTGCGCGAGCGCCGGGAAGACGTGGCGGAACTGGCGCACACCTTCCTCGCTGAATTGCGCGCCGAGATGGACAAGCCGGTGGAAGGCTTCTCCGAAGCCGCCCTGGCCGCCCTCGCCCACTATGGTTGGCCGGGCAATGTGCGGGAACTGCGCAACGCGGTGGAACGCGCCCTGCTCTCCTGTCGCGGCCGCCAGATCGCGGCGAGCGACCTGCCCGAGCGCGTGCACGGCAACGACCTCACCGCCGGCCAGGCGGAAGACGGGCCGGGCGCGGAAGGGCTGGATAACTGGCTGGAGGAACGCGAGCGGCGCGGCATCATCGCCGCCCTCGAAGCCTGCGACGGCGTCCAGGCGCAGGCCGCGCGGCAACTCGGCATCACCGAGCGCAGCCTGTGGCACCGGATCAAAAAGCTCGACATCAAGGTCGAGCGGACCGTGCGGGAATGAATGTAGCGCCGGCCTAGCCGCGATGTTGGCAAATAAGCCGGCTGGAAGCCGGCGCTACAAAACCGGCAAGCCGCCCGACAGTTCCACGCGCGCTTCGCCGATCCGCTTGAGATGCGCGGCCAGCGCCGAATCCATGCTGGCCAGGTGCACGCTGAACCATTCTTCCAGGCCCTGTTTGACGAAGGCGCGCGGCAGCAGCAAACGGCCGCGCTGCACGGCGCGGTTCATCTGCACCAGATCGCCGTAGATACGGTGATGTTCGCTTTCATGCTCGTTCAGGGCGGGAAAACGGGAAATCCGCATCAGCCGCCCTTCGTTGGTGAAATGCAGCCGGCAATGCTCCAGCAACTTCTCGAACAGGGCGGCGAAATCGGTGTCGTCACATTCCGCGAGCATGTTCGTCAAAGCGGTGAACTCGCGGTGTGTGGCGTCCATTTCGGAGATGCCCAGCGCATGGACCTTGTCATCCCACGCCAGCATCAGGCCGCCTCCAACACCATGTTTGCCGAGGCCGCCGCGAGCAGGTCGGCGATATCCGCCGGCACCAGTTCAAAGCCTTGCTTGGCCAGAAAACGCTTTTCCTTGTCGTTGGCGCTGTGCATCAAGGCCCAGCCGGCGGGCGTGGCGGAGCCGAATTTGATGTCCGAGAGCACCATGCGCTCGGTGTCGCGGTTCAGCGGCAAGCCCAGCAGCAGATAGCGTTTGCCCTGGCGCATCCGCTTCACGAAAGCGGGTATGCCGAAGCCGCCCATCAACTCGGTGACGTAATCGACAAAATCCGCGTCCGAGGCGATGTAATGCGACTCCGGCAACGGCGTGCCCAGGGGTTTGAACAGCACCGGCAGGGTCACGTCCACATCGCCCTGTTCAATCGGCTTGTAACCAGCAACATCGCCACCGCCGTCATGCTGAAACAGCTTGAAGCGGTAGTCGGTGCCGCCAATGCGCGAGAGGCCGACGATCAAGGTGTGCGGCTGCTTGGCAAAGGCTTTTTGCAACAGGATGTCGCGGTTGCTGTCGACCACATAAGGCAGATTCTGCTCAGCCAGCCAGGTATGCAGCGCGGAGTTACTCCAGACCGTATCGCGATAGGTACGGTCGAGAAACTTGCTGACGGCCGAGCGGCCGCGCTTCAGCTCGATGTTCATCGCGGCGCGGGGGAACTCGTACATCAGCTTGGGCGCCATCGGCCTGCCATCGTTCATGGCCAGGATGAGGCTGTCGGAATCGGCGGGAATGGACTTGCCGCTGGCCGGGTCGATGACCCCGTCGAGGGCGCGCGCGCCGAGATAGGGAACGACGCTGCCGTCGGCGAGACCGGCGAGGATGTCGGCGAAGGTGCTGGAGTGGTCTGTTGCCATGGAAACCTCCTGATGGGTGAACAGCAACCCCATCGCAAGAAGCGGGCCGGTCGTGAACCGCGCAGCCATGCGGGCCGGCGGGTGCCGGGCCATGTCGGATTCATTGCAAAGGCCGGGCATTGTCAGGTTATCTCCCTTACAAAACGGTCACCTCATATACCCCGCCGATCACTCCATACTCCGCCTCGCCTTTGAGCTTGCCGGGCAGCAAACCGTGAAAGAAGAACACTTTTGGCAACGGCACGCTTACTTCCAGAATGTTGTCGCCGAACTCACAGGCGCGTTCGCGCTCGCGGCTGAAGGAGTTGAGGCTGTTGAGCAGAACGATGTGGTGCTGGCCACTTTCCGTCTCTCCCTCCAATTCCTCATACGTCCCCATCCGATTCACGCCGCGATAGAGCATGAGGTGGGTTTCCCTTGGCATCCGCCGCGCCAGCTCATATTGGCAATAGGCATACAGGAGATCGAACTGGGCTTCCAGGCTGTTGGTGTTGTAGAGGCCACCGCTGCGTTGTTCCAGGTAATGCCGATAAGTGGGGCCGGAGAAATCGCGGATCGGCCCGCCGTGATGGCGTGGCAGCAAGCCGAAGCGCGACTCCACCCACCCTTTCAGCACCGCCCCCTCGCGCCCGTCAGCGTCGAAAGCCCAGCCGCGCAGGACTTTCAGATAACTGGCCTTGGCCCGCCCGTACTGCCAGGCCGGGTTGAAACCGGCATCCTCCGGGCGCTCCAGGCTGAAAGTGGCTTCCATGTGGCGCATGAAGACATGGGCGCGCTCCGCCGGTTCGTCCAGTATGGCCAGGCGGTCGAACAAGGGCTTGTTCAGTTCCTCCACGCCATCCAGCTTCAACGGCGCCGGGTGACGCTGGAAGCTCAAGCTGCCAAGAATGACCGCCGGCAGGTTGCAGCGGTTGATCGGCAGGCGGGCGGCGCGCGGGAGACTGGGGGACATGGTCGTACAGAAAGAAAAGTGGGGTGGTTGTATCCTGTATTGTCCATTAGCCGAAGCAGGCATGTAGCGCAGGCGTCCCGCCTGCTTTGTCCTTCTGATCAGCCCCACGAAGCAGGCGGGACGCCTGCGCTACATGGGGGCCTTCGGCATCGCCACGGTTAATGGACAATTTGGTTTTATCCGGGTGGCTTGCGTGGAGCAAGCTCCGCTCTCGCGCGCAACCGGCCGGCGTTTGAACAAGCTTCCGCGCGACGGCGCAAAAGCCGCGAAAATACGCCTCACCCATAGCCACTTTTCGCGGAAATACCGGCGCCCCCCCATCCTGGCCGCCAGCCCTCCGGAACACCCACCCATGCCCCCCGCCACTCGCCACCCCCTGCGCGCCCTGCGTTCCCGCGATTTCCGCATCTATTTCGCCGGGCAACTGGTTTCCATGGCCGGCACCTGGATGCAGCAGATCGCCATGGGCTGGCTGGCCTACCGGCTGACCGACTCCGCCCTGGTGCTGGGCCTGCTCGGCTTCGCCAGCCAGGTGCCAGTGCTCCTGTTCGGCGCGCTGGGCGGCGTCTGGTCGGATCGCATGGACCGCCGCCACCTGATGATGGCGACCCAGGCCCTGGCCCTGCTCCAGGCGCTGACCCTGGCGCTGCTGACCTGGCAGGGCTGGATTACCCCCACCCTGCTGCTGTCCATGGCGTTTCTCATGGGCTGCATCAACGCCCTGGACATGCCGGTGCGGCAATCCCTGGTGGTGCATCTGGTGGAGGACCGGACGCAACTGGCCAACGCCATCGCGCTGAACTCCATGCTAATGAACGCCACCCGCTTCGTCGGCCCGGCCCTGGCCGGGTTCATCATCGCCCTGGCCGGCGAAGCGGTTTGTTTCGCGATCAACGCCGCTTCCTACCTGGCCGTCCTGGTGGCCTTGCTGGCGTTGCGCGCCCGGCCGCCCAGCGGCGATGCCTCAAAATCCGCCCTGCACGCCTTGCGCGCCGGGCTGCGCTACACCTTCGGCCATGCCGACATCCGCCTGTTCCTGATGCTGGTGGCCGCCGTCAGCTTCCTGGTCACGCCTTACGTGGTGATGATGCCGCTCTACGCCCGCACCATCTTCGACGGCGACGCCCGCACCCTGGGCCTGCTGGTCAGCAGCGCCGGCGCCGGCTCCCTCATGGCCAGCCTGTTCCTCGCCTCGCGCGCTTCAGTCGAGGGGCTGGCGCGCCAGGTCTCGATGGCGGCGACATTGGGCGGCGTGGCGTTGGCCCTGTTCGCCCTCAACAGCCAGCACGCGCTGGCCTACCCGATCCTGATGGCGCTGGGTTTCTCCGTGGTGCTTATCGCCGCCGGCAGCAACATCCTGTTGCAAAACTGGGTACGCGACGACATGCGCGGCCGGGTCATGTCCGTGTTCTCCATGTCCTTCCTCGGCATCGCCCCACTCGGCAGCCTGGCCGTCGGCAGCCTGGCGCACGTTATTGGCATCCGCCCCACCCTGTTCCTGTGCGGCGCCCTGACCATCGTGGTCGGCCTGGTGCATAGCGCTCGCCTCAACAAACGAACGGCCGCGGACAAACCCTGATCGCGTTTGTTGGTGGAGCGAAAGAGCGTGGTATCTCGTCATGCGCCATTCCGCCTTCCCGCCTCCGGATTCATTACCATTCGTCACCCCGTTTAACGCCCAACTCATGGATCTGCCCAGCCTCATCAATCAGTTCGGCTACCCGGCCGTGTTTCTCGGTTCCGTGCTGGAAGGCGAAACCGTGTTGCTGCTGGCCGGCTATGCCGCGCACCGGGGCTATTTGAATCCGGTCGCGGTGTTCGCTGTCGCCTGGCTGGGGGCGTTGCTGGGAGACCAGTTCTTTTTCTGGTTGGGGCGACGCCATGGGCAAGCTCTGATGCGCAAATGGGCGACGCTGGCTGCGCGCGTGGAACGCTCACTCGGGCTGATCGACCGGCATCCCGTGAAGATCATCCTGTCCATGCGATTCTTGTGGGGCCTACGCATCGCCTTGCCGATCGCCGTGGGCATGAGCGGCATCCATTGGCGGCGCTTTTTCTGGCTCAACGCCGCCTCGGCCATTCCGTGGGCGGCCCTGGTGGGCGGCGCGGGTTACCTGTTCGGCGCATTGCTCACGGAGCACATCGCGCAACTGCATCGGATCGAGGAGTGGATCATGGTCCTGGTGGTGGTGCTGGCCCTGGCGCTGCATGGATTGGGCTGGCTGCGCCGACGCGACTCGTAATGCCGTCGCGGCTGGAAGAGCAGCGGCGTAGGTCAGGTTGGCGCGCAGCGACTACCTGACTTTCGTTTCATCAAACTGAGTGTTTGAGGTGGATCGTCAGGTAGCGATAGGGCCGCAACCTGACCTAC
>JAQTLN010000003.1:0-234490 GCA_028714875.1 Gallionellaceae bacterium | reverse complement strand
GCGGCGGCGTGTTACTCGGCAGCGGCGTAGGTCAGGTTGGCGCGTAGCGGCTACCTGACTTTCGTTTCATCAAAGTGAGTGGTTGAGGTGGATCGTCAGGTAGCGATAGGGCCGCAACCTGACCTACGCGGCGGCGTGTTACTCGGCAGCGGCGTAGGTCAGGTTGGCGCGTAGCGGCTACCTGACTTTCGTTTCATCAAAGTGAGTGGTTGAGGTGGATCGTCAGGTAGCGATAGGGCCGCAACCTGACCTACACGGCGGCGTGTTACTCGGCAGCGGCGTAGGTCAGGTTGGCGCGCAGCGGCTACCTGACTTTCGTTTCATCAAAGTGAGTGGTTGAGGTGGATCGTCAGGTAGCGATAGGGCCGTAACCTGACCTACGCGGCGGCGTGTTACTCGGCAGCGGCGTAGGACAGGTTGGCGCGTAGCGGCTACCTGACTTTCGTTTCATCAAAGTGAGTGGTTGAGGTGGATCGTCAGGTAGCGATAGGGCCGTAACCTGACCTACGCGGCGGCGTGTTACCCGGCAGCGCGTTTTAGCCAGCCAGATCAATCCTGAAATCTTCACCCTGCCACTCCCCTTCCCGCCATTGCCAGGTGAAATCCAGGCGCCGGCGCCCGCGCGGAAAATCGGCGGAGAGGGTAATGCCGTGCAGTTCCAGGCCCACCGGCTGGCTGGGCAGATCGCGAATGTCTTGCCAGCCGTCGAAGCCGAGGCGTAACGACGCCGGCCGGGGCAGCAGGATGAGCAGGGCGCGGCCGGCGGCGAGGTGGGCGATGGGGGCGCCGGGGGTCCATACCCAGGTGGCGGCGTCGGTTCGGAAGCCGGCATAGCGCCGCCAGACCGCTTCCGGACGGTCGCATACCCTTCCCAGGGCGCGCGAGGCGGCCAGCTTGATGAACTCGGCATGCGCCCAGGCCAGCGGCATGGCGGAACCGCTCGGGCGTCCCGGCAGCAGGCCGCGTTCCGGCAGGGGGGCGGCGTCCCACACCTGTTCCGGCAGCAGGCCGCCCGTTCCCGCCATGGCGTTCATCGCGGAGAGATAAGGCAGCGGGTCTTCCCCCAACGCCAGGGCGTGATGGCCGCGTTCGCCCACCAGCAGGGGCCAGCCGCGCCCCTGGCCGGTGCCGTCGAAGGGGGCGCCGTCGGCGTGTTCGCCATAGCCGTCGCCGCTGTAGCGGTGCCAGACCGGGCCGCTCGGGGTGTCGGTTTTCAACAGCGCATCCACCAGCTTGAGGCTGTCCAGGATCAAGGGATCGTCGGCGCGGCGCAGGCCGAGGCGGACCAGTTGCAGGAAATCGACGCCGACCTGAGCGGCGGCGGCGAGGCCGGGGTCGTCGGCGCGGTTCTTGATAACCAGGTGGCGGCTGAGGGCGGCGGGACAGGCCAGAATTTCCGTCGGCGCCTCGCGCACATAGTGGGCGGCGATGCCGTGCGCGGCATCGAGCGCGCTGTCACGGGCCACGCACCAGTTTTCCAGGCGGGCGTTCCAGAAATCCGCCAGCAGCAGGGGCAACGCTCGCTCCTTCTCGGGCAGCAGTTCGGCACCGGCGACCAGGGCGGCGATGCACACGGCCAGGGTGTAGGGATTGACGCCGGCATCCTCCTCCCAGCGATCCTGCGGGCTGGCCGGGCCTTCGCGGATCAGGAAGTCCAGGGCGCGGCGGGTCATGTCCGCCACCGGCATGCCGGCCAGCGCGCCGCGTTCGGCCAGGCTGGCGGCAAGCAATACCGGGAAGGCGGTTTCATCCAACTGGATACCCCGCCAATAGGCGCGGCCACCCAGCCACTGGTTCTGGTGCCAATGGCCGTCAGTGTTCTGGGTGGCGAGCAGGTAGCCGAGCACGGCGCGCGCCTCGACCTCGCCGCCCAGAGCCAGCAGGGCCTGGGCGCACTCGGCCAGGTCGCGCGGCCAGACCAGGTGATAGCCGCCGCGCTCTTCTCCCTGACTGCCCCAGGGCACCGAGAGGCTGGCCACCATGGCGCCGTTGAAGGTCTTGTCGTAATGGGTCTTCAATACCTGGGCGGAAAGGCGCAGTTGCTCACTCAGCGCGGCGGGCAGAGCGAACGCCGGGCACAGTGATTCGCGCGCCGCGTGCCAGTCAGCCCAGGCGCCGCGCTGTTGTTGCCAGGTTTGCTCGAAGGGTTCCGCGAGACTGGACAGGGCCAGGGTGGCGGCGGCCTGTGGCGAGGTAGACAGGCCCAGGGCGAGATTCACCTGACGCGGCAGCGCGGCCATCAGCGCGACGTTGCCGGGGCCGGCTTCGCTCCAGTTCCAGGTCATGCGGCCGTGGCGGGCGAAATCCTGCCAGCCGTCGGACGCGCCGACGTAGCCGGCCGAGGTGGCGCCCAGCGCGTCGCGGAAATCCGCGTCCACACCCAGCAGGGCGAGGGCGAACGGCCCCTGTTGCGCCGACAGGATGCGCCGGCCCCGGTGGCTGACCGCCGATGCCTGGTTGTTCCAGCCGGTGCCGCCCAGATGCGGCGCGAGCAGCACATAGGGGCGCAGGGCCGGATCGCCTTGCAGGTCGAGTTCCAGGCGCAGCACGTCGCGATTCGGGTCGGGGCAGATGCGCAGGGTCAGGCTGAAGCGCGGGTGGCGGTGCGTCACCGTGGCCAGGGGGATGCCCGGCGCGGGCGTGCTGAATTGGTAGTCTCGCAAGCGTTTGACCTCTACCCAGAAGCCGGCGCCGTCGGCGACGATGAAGCCGAGATCGCGAATTTGCGGGATGTCGATACGCGGGTAGTAGACCTCGTTGACGATGCCGTGGCCCAGCGTATACCAGAGCCGCGCCGGGCCGATGGCGGTGCCCACCAGATCCTTGTCGGAGGAGGTCCAGGTGGGGGGGATTCCGGGGGCGCCGGGCGCTTCTGTCATGGCGTAACTCCTTGGTTCAATGCCTTTGTAGCGCCGGCGGGGAGGCCGACGCTACGCCAACCACATGCCTTTCAGCCCGTTGACGATGAACTCCACGGCGATGGCGGCAAGCACCAGGCCCATGAGGCGGGTAGCGATGTTGATGCCCGTGGTTCCCATGGCGCGGCTGATGGGCAGCGCCGAACGCAGGGTGAGCCAGACCAGCAGCGCGGTGAGCCAGATTTCACCGATCAGAACCGCGTGTAGCCAGACCGGGTCGCGGTGCGCGTAAATGATCGCGGTGCTGATGGCGCCGGGGCCGGCCAGCAGGGGAATGGCCAGCGGCACCACGGCCACATCGTCTCTGGCCTGGGCCTCTTCGCCCTCTTTTTCGGTGTGTTGGGCGCCGCTCATCCTGGCGTGCATCATGGACACGGCCATCAGCAGAATGAGGAGGCCGCCGCCGACCCGGAACGAGTCGATGCTGATGCCGAACAGGTCCAGCAGTCGCTGACCCAGGAGGGCCGAAACGGTCAAGACAACGCCCACCGCGATGGCCGTGCGGCGGGCGCTGGACAATCGTTCGCGCACCGTATGGGACTCGGTCAGGCTGATGAACACGGGCACGGCCAGCATGGGGTTGAGGATGACCAGCAGGCCGATGAACATCTTCATGTATTCGTGCCATTCAACGGGCATGACGCATCACTCCGCCGGTGGCAGGGTCGGCGTCAGCCAGCCGCGGCCATCACGGTTGATCAGCCGTTCGGCGCTTTCCGGCCCCCAGGAACCGGCGGCGTAGTTGGGAAAATCCCCTGGCCGCGCGGCCCAGGATTGCACCACCGGGTCGAGCAGTTGCCATGCGCTGGCCACCTGATCGGCGCGCATGAACAGGCTCTGGTCGCCGGCCAGGACGGCGGAAAGCAGGGTTTCATAGGGCTTGGGCGGCGCGGACTGGAACGCTTCGCGGTAGGTGAAACGCAGATCCTGCTGGCTCAGGGCGAAATGCGCGCCGGGGACTTTCAGATTGAGTTTGAGATCCATGCCCTCGTCCGGATGCAGGCGCAGCACCAGGCGCACCGGGCCGTGGTCGCTGGTGGTGCCGGCCGGCCAGGCCTGGTGCGGCACCGGACGGAAGCGGATCGACACTTCCGATACCGCCTCCGCCATGCGCTTGCCGGTGCGCAGGTAGAACGGCACGTCCTGCCAACGCCAGTTATCCACCAGTAGTTTGATGGCGGCATAGGTCTCGATGTTGGAGGCGGGCGCCACCCCCTCTTCCTGGCGGTAGCCCGGCATTTTCGCGCCGTGTATCCAGCCCGCCCCGTACTGGCCGCGCGCGGCGAACTCGTCCACCGATGCCGCCGGGATCGGACGCAGGGCGGTGAGCAGGTCCATCTTGCGGTCGCGCAGGTTGTCGGCGTCGAAACGCGACGGCGGTTCCATGGCGACCAGACAGAAGATTTGCAGCAAGTGGTTCTGCACCATGTCGCGCAGCGCCCCGGCGCCCTCGTAGTAGCCGGCGCGGTGTTCCACGCCCAGCGTCTCGGCCACGGTGATGGCGACGTGGTCGATGTAGCGGCGGTCCCAGATCGGCTCGAAGATGGGGTTGGCGAAGCGCAGGGCGAGCAGGTTCTGCACCGTCTCCTTGCCCAGGAAGTGATCCATGCGATAGATCTGGCCCTCCTGGAAATGGGCGCGAAGATCGGCATCCAGGGCAAGAAAGCTGGCCAGGTCATGCCCCAGCGGTTTTTCCACCACCAGCCGCGCGCGTTCCCGGTCCACCGCCAGGCCGGAAGCGGCCAGACCACGCGCCGCGGTGGCGAACAGGCGCGGCGGAATGGCCAGGTAGTACACCGCCAACGGCGGCTCGCCCCAATCGATGGCCCGTTGCGCCAGGTGCGGCGCGAGCACAGCGCCGGCCTGTTCGATGTCGGCCGCCAGATAGTCGATGCGCGCGGCAAAAGCGTTCCATGTCGCCTCATCGCCCAGCCCCAGGCGCGAGAACTGTTCGATGCCCTCGCGGTAGTGGGCACGCAAGGCTTCGGACGTATCCGGCTTGCGATCCACCCCGACGATGGCAAAGCGCTCCGGCAGGCCACCATCGCGATACAGGTCATACAGCGCCGGCACCACCAGGCGCCAGGCCAGGTCGCCATCGGCGCCGAGCAAGGCTAGGAAAAGGGTGGTGGGGGTGTCGTTGTGGTTGCTCGGGTTCGGCATGGCGTGCTCCTGATGTAGGCGGAACAAACTACAGCACAAACCAGGCCAGCGGCGCACCTCCCCGATTCACGGGCTCCGCGTCATCGCAGGCCGGCGCGGGCGGTTGAAATGCCCCGGCCACGGGGGAAAACCACCAGCCTACGACTGCCGCATGCCCTCTTCCAAAAGCGCGGCGCCCTCCCCCGCCAGGACCGCCACGCCATCGGCCAGGCGCGTGTAGGCGGCTTCGATCAGGTCCGCCGGGCCTTTCACGCCCAACTCAATGTGGTAGGCGACCTGACGCACCGGGTCCATGTGCGGCAGGCTGAACACGCGCACGCCGGGAAACGCCTGTTCCACCGCCTGCATCAGCGGCGTCAGCGTGCCTTCGGCGATACCTTCCACGCGCATCGAGCGCTCGGCCGGTTCGTCGACGTGGAACAGGTGCGCGTAGCGGCTATCCAGCACCCATTCCAGCATCGGCCAGGCCATCACCGGGAAACCCGGGACAAAGTGATGGCGGCGGATGCTGAAACCGGGAATGCGGTTGAACGGGTTGGGGATGATCTCGGCGCCCTCGGGAAACTCGCCCATGCTCAAGCGGTCCGGCGTCAGCGGTTGGCCGACTTCCACCATGCGCCCGGCGATCAACTCGCGCGCTTGCGGATGCAAGACCAGGGGCAGGCCCAGCGCGGCGGCGGCGGCCTGGCGGGTATGGTCGTCCGGCGTGCCGCCGATGCCACCGCAACTGAACACGATGTCGCCCGAGGCGAAGCTGTGCGCCAAGGCCTCGGCCAGGCGCCAGCGCTCGTCGCCGAGATAACTCACCCAGTCCAGCCGCAGGCCGCGCGTGGCCATCAAGCCGCGTACCTGGGCGAAGTGCTTGTCCTCGCGTTTTCCGGAAAGGATTTCGTCACCAATGATGATCAGACCGAAGCCCATGTAACACTCCCGTGGCTAAGATAGCGGCCATTCTCGCTGATGGAGATTGCCCATGAATAACGAACTGGTGTGCTGGAAATGCGGCGCCAGCCTGGCCGACCTGCCGCTGCCTCTGGGCCGCCGCGCTGAATGTCTGACCTGCCACGCCGAACAGCACGTCTGCCGCCTGTGCCGCCACTACGACACCGCCAAGGCGAAGCAATGCCGCGAGACCGCCGCCGACGATGTGAAAGACAAGACCAGGGCGAATTTCTGCGGCTGGTTCCAGCCTCGGCCCGGCGCCTACGCCGTGAGCAAAGGCGGCGATGGCGATGCGAAGGCAAAGCTGGATGCGTTATTCGGCGGCGGTGGGTCGTAGGTCAGGTTGCGGCCTTATCGCTACCTGACGATCCATCCTCAAATTTGATCGCACGATTGTCAGGTAGTCGCTGCGCGCCAACCTGACCTACAACGTTGGACCGGGCACCGCCGTAGGTCAGGTTGCGGCCTTATCGCTACCTGACGATCCATCCTCAAATTTGATTGCACGATCGTCAGGTAGCCGTTGCGCGCCAACCTGACCTACAACGTTGGACCGGGCACCGCCGTAGGTCAGGTTGCGGCCTTATCGCTACCTGACGATCCATCCTCAAATTTGATTGCACGATCGTCAGGTAGCCGTTGCGCGCCAACCTGACCTACAACGTTGGACCGGGCACCGCCGTAGGTCAGGTTGCGGCCTTATCGCTACCTGACGATCCATCCTCAAATTTGATTGCACGATTGTCAGGTAGCCGTTGCGCGCCAACCTGACCTACAACGTTGGACCGGGCACCGCCGTAGGTCAGGTTGCGGCCTTATCGCTACCTGACGATCCACCCTCAAATTTGATTGCACGATCGTCAGGTAGCCGCTGCGCGCCAACCTGACCTACAACGTTGGACCGGGCACCGCCGTAGGTCAGGTTGCGGCCTTATCGCTACCTGACGATCCATCCTCAAATTTGATTGCACGATTGTCAGGTAGTCGCTACGCGCCAACCTGACCTACAACGTTGGACCGGGCACCGCCGTAGGTCAGGTTGCGGCCTTATCGCTACCTGACGATCCACCCTCAAATTTGATTGCACGATCGTCGGGTAGCCGTTGCGCGCCAACCTGACCTACAACGTTGGACCGGGCACCGCCGTAGGTCAGGTTGCGGCCTTATCGCTACCTGACGATCCACCCTCAAATTTGATTGCACGATCGTCAGGTAGCCGTTGCGCGCCAACCTGACCTACGGGCGTTTCAAACGCGTCGGTAGGTCACGAAGTGATACGCCAGCCCCTCCGGATTGACGTTTTCCCGGCGCTCGGCCTCGCGCCATAGCGCCCGGTCGAACTCGGGAAACCAGGCATCGCCGACATAGTCGGCCTGGATTTCCGTGAGATAGAGGCGGTCGGCGCGCGGCAATACCTGGGCATACAGCTCCGCGCCGCCGACAAAGAACACTTCCCCGTCGCCCGCGCAGGCGGCGATGGCCGCATCCAGCGAATGCGCCGTCAGGCAGCCTTCCACCCGGTAGGCCGGGTCGCGCGTGACGATTACCGTGGTGCGCCCCGGCAGCGGCTTGCCGATGGATTCATAAGTCTTGCGCCCCATGATGATGTGATGCCCCATGGTCAGCGCCTTGAAATGCTTGAGGTCTTCCGACAGGCGCCAGGGCAGAGCGTTGTCGATGCCGATGACACGATTGCGCGCCATCGCGGCGATGACGGAAACAACGGGGGTGGCGGACGGGGTGGACACGAGAACTCCGACTTAACGAGCAAGGCCGGGAAGATAACCCACACCACGCGTGGAAGTCAGCGGGCCAACTCCCCCCTTTTTTCAAAGGGGGGCTGGGGGGGATTTCTGCGGTTGGCGGCTGATCAACGTGAAAGCGCGTGTTGGAGTGGCCTCCCCCTTTCTCAAAGGGGGAATGAGGGGGATTTAGCGACGGTTGCAGTAGTGCAGACCTTGGAGAAATCCCCCCTAGCCCCCTTTGAAAAAGGGGGGAACTCGTGCCCTAACTTCATCAGTCGCCAACGCCGGCAACGTTTTTCCAAAAGGCGGTGCAATCACGCTTTGACAAACGAACGTTCGTTCTTTACCTTGGCGATTCCGTTTTTTCACTGCCCTGACCATGTCGCAAGATGCCGACCACCTCGCTCAACTCCAGGATTACTACGCCCGCCATCGGGTCATGCCGTCCTACGCCGCCATCGGCGAACGGCTGGGCCTGAAATCGAAATCCTCGGTCGCCGCTCTGGTGGCGCGCCTGCGTCTGGAAGGATTTCTCGAATCGGCGCCGGACAAGCGTCTGAAACCAGGCGCCCGTTTCTTCGAGCGCACCCTGGCGGATTCGGTGCGCGCCGGTTTTCCGCAGCCGGCCGACGACAGTTCGCGCGATACCCTGACCATCGACGAATTTCTCATCGAGCAACCCTCGCGCACGGTGCTGGTACGGGTGAAGGGCGATTCCATGATCGAGGCCGGCATTCATCCGGGCGACATCGCGGTGGTGGAAAAACGCCATGACGCGCAACCGGGGGATCTGGTCGTGGCGATCGTGGATGACGAATTCACCCTGAAAACCCTGGCGCGGGAAAAAGGCGAATACGTGCTGCAACCAGCCAACCCGGCCTATCCGGTGATCCGCCCGAAAGGCTCGCTGGAAATTTTCGGGGTGGTGGTGGGCGTGGTGCGCAAGTACCGGTAGCAGACTGTCGGCCTTTGATAAGGGCGCTGTTCGCGCTGACCGTTGATCAATATGCAAGCGCGTGGAGGAGTGGCTTCCCCCTTTGCCGAAGGGGGAGTGAGGGGGATTTCTCCGAGGGTTGTGCATGTGCGAGCGTCCCCAAATCCCCCCCGGCCCCCCTTTGGAAAAGGGGGGAGATAAAACTACTTCCGCCTTGCCGAGTGCACGCCGCGCAAATGCGCGGCGCGGGTGAGGAAGCGGGTGAGCTGGGACATGTCTTTCACCTCCAGGGTGAATTCCATGCGCGCCATGTCGTCCTGGGAGAGCGTGTTGACCCGCACCACGTTGATCTTTTCCTGAGAGAACAATTCGCCCACGTCTTTCAACAGGCCGGAGCGATCGTGCGCGGTGAGTTCCACATCCACCGCGAAGACCTGGCTGTCCTTGGCGCCCTCCTGCCCCCCCCATTCCGCCGCCAACAAGCGCGCGCGCTTGTCTTCCGGCAGGTGCTGCAACATCGGGCAGTCGGCGCGATGGATGGTGACGCCGTGGCCCTGGGTGGTGTAGCCCATGATGGGGTCGGGCGGCACCGGTTTGCAGCAACCGGCCATCTGGGTGAGCAGGCCGGGTTCGCCTTCCACCAGGATGCCGCCGACATCCGACTTGTTGCGCTTGGAGGCGGAAACCAGCGGTTTTTCCGGGGGTGGGATGAATTCCTCGTGCAGGGCGCGGTCGAGCGCGCCGCTGCCCAGATCGCCGCGCCCCAGGGCGGCACAGAGCTCATCCAGGCCAGGAAACTTGAGGCGGGTGGCGAGTTTGTCGAGGTTGACGTTGGCCAGGTTGAGCCGGTGCAACTCGCGGTCGAGCAGGTTGCGCCCTTCCTGCACATGGGAGCCGTGATCCAGTTGTTTGAACCACTGCCGCACCTTGTTGCGGGCGCGCGTGGTTTTCAGCACGCCCAGATGCGGGTTGAGCCAATCGCGACTGGGACCACCCTGTTTGACGGTGAGAATTTCCACCCGCTGCCCGGTCTTCAACGCGGTATCCAGCGGCACCAGCGTGCCGTCCACCTTGGCGCCGCGGCAGCGGTGGCCGAGCTCGGTGTGCACCGCGTAGGCGAAGTCGAGCGGTGTGGAGCCGGCCGTAAGCGCCATCACCTTGCCTTGCGGGGTGAGAACGAAGACTTCGTCCTGGAACAGTTCGTTGCGGAAGTGTTGCGCCAGCTCGTGGCCACCGCCCTGCTCCCCTCCCGGTCCCTCGCCCTCGCCCAACTCCTGTTTCCAGGCCAGGATCTGCCGCAGCCAGGCAATCTTGTCCTGGATGGCGTCGCCCTGTGACTTGCCGCCTTCCTTGTAACGCCAGTGCGCGGCGACGCCCAGTTCCGCTTCCTGGTGCATGTCGAAAGTGCGTATCTGCACTTCCAGCGCCTTGTTCTCCGGCCCCACCACGGCGGTGTGCAGGCTCTTGTAGCCGTTGCCCTTGGGGCGCGAGATGTAGTCGTCAAACTGGCCGGGTATCGGTTGCCAGAGGCTGTGCACCAGCCCCAGGGCATGAAAGCAGTCCTTCACGTCGCGCACCTGTACGCGCAGGGCGCGCACGTCATAGACCTCGGTGAATGAGAGGCGCTTCTTGCGCATCTTGGCGAGGATGCTGGAGATGTGTTTGGGGCGGCCGTTGACGGTAAAGCCGCTGATGCCGTCGGCTTCCAGGGCTTCGCCCAGCTGTTTGATCACCCGCTCGATGTACCACTCGCGGTCGAGGCGACGCTCATCCAGCAGATTGGCGATCTGCTTGTAGGTATCCGGTTCCAGGTAGCGGCAGGAGAGGTCTTCCAGCTCCCACTTGAGCTGCCACACGCCCAAACGGTTGGCGAGCGGCGCATAAAGTTCGCGCACATCGCCGGCGATCTTGCGGCGCAGCGGCTCATCCTGGCCCGCCGCGGGGTTGGCCAACTCGCGCAGCGCCTGGGTGCGCTCGGCCAGCTTGATCAGCACCACGCGGATGTCGTCGGTCATCGCCAGCAACATCTGGCGCAGCGCCTCGCTCTGGCCGCCTTCAGTGGCAAATTCAGCCGCGAGTTCGGTGAGCATGCGGTCCATCCGGGTCAGCTTGGCCGCGCCCTCGACCAGGGTGGCCAGATGCTCGCCGAATTCCTTGGCCAGCTTGTCGCGCGTCAGCGCGGCATCGGGCAGGCCACACAACAGCGCGGCGGCCACCGTCTCGGCGTCGAAACGCATGCCGGCAAGAATGGCGGCCGTGCCCAGGCTGTGCCCGGCCAAGTCGGCGCCGGTATCGACCAGCGCGTCCGCCGCATGGTCGGCCAACCAGTCCAGCGCCCGCTGAAGAACCTCGCGCTGCGCTTCGGAATACACCTCCTCCAGGCTCGCGAGCCAGGATTCAGCGTCATTGGAAGTGAGAGTAAGGGCGTGGGCGACCATGATGTAGCGCCGGCATCCCTGCCGGCGTTTGTAGTGTGTAGGTCGGGTTAGGCGTAGCCCGACATCGGGTGGCGCGGCGTCGGGTTACGCTTCACTAACCCGACCTACCTTGTCACCACAACTTCCACCAGGGCTTTTCCTGGACCGGACCATCGCCGGCCACATAGGGGCTTTTCGGGAAGTTGAGCTTGAGCACGCGCAAGGCATCGTCGCGCAGGTCGGGCAGATTCAGTTTGTCGTAGCTCTTGGCCATGATCGCCAGGCCTTCTTCCAGCGCCGGCGATTGCTGGTAGTTTTCCAGCGCGTACTTGCCGCGCGCCGCCGCCGCCACATAGGCGCCGCGCTTGTAGTAATAACGCGCCACGCGCACTTCGTGGGCGGCCAGGTTGTTGACCAGATACTTCATGCGGCCCACGGCATCGGCCGTGTATTTACTCTGCGGATAGCGGGTGGCCAGTTCCTTGAACGCCTCGAAGGCTTCGCGCGCGGACTTGGGATCGCGCTCGCTCATGTCCTGATCGGAAAACTGGGCGAACAAGCTGGTATCCACCACGAAGTTGGCCAAACCCTTGAGGTAATAGGCGTAGTCCGCGTTGGGATGATTGGGGTGCAGCTTGATGAAGCGCTCGCAAGCGGCGATGGCGGAGGCCGGCTCGTTGTCCTTGTAATAGGCATAAGCCACTTCCAGTTGCGACTGCTGGGCAAAAGCGCCATAGGGATAACGCGCCTCCAGCTTCTCGAACATCTTCACGGCTTCCGTGTAATTGGCATCGGCGAGATGCTCCTTGGCGCTGTAATACAGTTTGGACGCCGACCAGCTCTTGGTCTCGTCGATCACATCCGGCAGCAGGCTGCATCCCGCGAGGGAACTCAACAACAGAAGGAAGGCTAGAATTCGCGGCATTTCAATCCCCAAAAAAGGCGCGCGGATTATACCCATGCCGCAATAGCCCATGCCGGAAAGCCGCCACCTCACCATCCCTCCCGAACATGCCGGCCGCCGTCTCGATCAGAGCCTGGCCGAGCTGATGCCGGAATACTCGCGCAGCCGCATCCAGACCTGGATCGACGCCGGTCTCGTGTTGATCGCCAACGCCAACGCCAGCCGCAAACTCAAGGTCTGGGGCGGCGAAAGCGTCAGTGTGGAGCCGGAAGCCCACCCCGCCGAGTTGCCGTATCAGGCCGAGGACATCGCCCTGAACATCGTCTTTGAGGACGACGCCATCCTGGTACTCGACAAGCCCGCCGGCCTGGTCACCCATCCCGGCGCCGGCAACTGGGAAGGCACCCTGCTCAACGCGCTGCTCCACCACGTTCCCGGCGCCGCCACGCTGCCGCGCGCCGGCATCGTGCACCGCCTGGACAAGGACACCTCCGGTCTCATGGTGGTCGCCAAGACCCTGGAAGCGCAGACGCAACTGGTGCGCGACCTGCAAGCGCGCAGCGTGAAACGGGTCTACTGGGCGGTGGCGCAGGGCCGCATTCAGCCACTCGAAGGCGCGATCGAAGCGTCCATCGGCCGCCACCCCACGCAACGGGTGAAGATGGCCGTGGTGGAGGAAGGCCGCGGCAAACCCGCCCTCACCTATTACAAGGTGCTGCGCCAGTTCGCCGAAGTCGCGTGGGTGGAATGCCGTCTCGCCACCGGCCGCACCCACCAGATACGCGTGCACATGGCGCACATCGGCCACCCCCTGCTGGGCGACCCGGTCTACGCGGGACGCAAGCGCAGCCCCATCGAATTCCCGCGCCAGGCTTTGCACGCCGTGCGCCTGGGCCTGGTTCACCCGGGCACGGGCGAAACAATGGAATGGGAAGCCCCACCACCCGAGGATTTCGCCGGGCTGTTACGGCAACTGGAAATGTAGCGCCGGCGCTACAGGAGCTTGAATGCCCCCAGACTGGATCACCCCCGACTGGCCCGCGCCGAGCAATGTGCGCGCCTTCATGACCACCCGCGCCGGCGGCGTCAGCCTGGCCCCGTTCGCCAGTTTCAACCCCGCCAGCCATGTCGACGACGCCCCCGAAGCCGTGGCCGAAAACCGTCGCCTGTTACGGCAATGGCTACCCGCCGAACCGCTCTGGCTGAATCAGGTGCATGGCTGCGAGGTCGTTACCCCCCCCTTTCCCAAAGGGGGGCGGGGGGGGATTTCCGCCACGGGCGGCCATGCTCACACCGATAAATCCCCCCTAGCCCCCCTTTGGGAAAGGGGGGAACCGCCCACCGCCGACGCCGCCGTCGCCTTTCAACCCAACGAAGTACGCGCCGTGCTCACCGCCGACTGCCTGCCGGTGCTGTTCTGCGACACCGCCGGCACGGTGGTGGCCGCCGCTCATGCCGGCTGGCGCGGCCTGGCCGGCGGCGTTCTGGAAGCCACGGTGGCCGCCATGCGCGTGCCGCCCGAACGCATCCTGGTCTGGCTGGGTGCCGCCATCGGCCAGACGGCCTTCGAAGTCGGCGGCGAAGTGCGCGAAGCCTTCGTCAGCCAACACCCGCTCGCCGGCATCGCCTTCCGCCCCGCACTGCCGGGCACACTGGATGAAGCACCGAAAAAATGGCTGGCCGACCTCTACGCCCTGGCGCGCGTCCGCCTTGCCGCCATCGGCGTCGAAGCGGTGTACGGCGGCGGCCTGTGCACCTACAACAACCCGCGCTTCTTCTCCTACCGCCGCGAACCCCGCACCGGCCGCATGGCCAGCGTGATCTGGATGGAGTGAACAGGTAGCAAGGACGGGTTGGCGAAGTAATCGGCGCACAGCCGAGAATCACGCCAAAGAAACACTTGTAGGGTGCGCCGCGAGCACCATTAGTGGATCGGTGCGCACAGCGCACCCTGCTGAACCAATGGGTTGCATGTAATTTCTTGAACAGCCCCCCTGTTCGGCATCACTCTAAATTGCGCTGCCGCGAGTTCGATAAGGCGCTGCGCGCCACCCGCAAAAACAAGAAAACCGATATTGATAAAACCTGCAACTTAGGCGTATCGGTATATCGACAGATATAGGGACGTACATGCCACACACTAGTACAAATGTCCCGGACAGATTAGCAGACCGCTATATGCCCATATACCGCTCCGCCACCCACGCAAACCTCCACTCTGCCACTGGCCATTCAACTGATCGCAACAGGGAAAAAACATCATGGCACGGCAACTCACCCAGAAAGTAGGCAATGTAAAGACCAGCCAGCCCCCCCCTCTCGGCAGGGAAACTCAAGGTACAGGCCGTAAACGGCGCCCACTTCGAGGTGGTGGATAGTGTCACCGGCAAGACCCCCTCAATATCGCCGTCAAGCATGTCGGCGACAACGCCCTGATTTTTGTCGACGACATCGAAGTCGAAATCGAGGGCTTCTACGCC
Source organism: Gallionellaceae bacterium (assembly GCA_028714875.1). Taxonomy (GTDB): domain Bacteria; phylum Pseudomonadota; class Gammaproteobacteria; order Burkholderiales; family Thiobacillaceae; genus PFJX01. Next base: position 219,987 of record JAQTLN010000003.1, on the reverse strand, counting down.
CAGGGCGCCACCTCGGAAATCGCCCTCGTCCCGCTGGAAGGCGCGCCCGAGGTCATCACTCCCGCCGCTGAGCCCCTGGCGCAACTGGCGGACGGCTCCAGCGTCATCCACGGCCTCGACGCCCTTCCGGCCACCGCAGCCGGCCCGGTCGCCGGCGGCGCCGCCGTGGCGGGCGCGGCGGCCGCAGGAGGGGGTGGGGGGGCGCTGTGAATGACGGCGGAAGTATCGTCTCCAACATCGTTTCCGGAACCATCAACGCCGGCCCCGTCGTCGCGGGTAACGGGTTGACCGTCAATCTATACAAAGCTGACGGCACTACGCTGCTGGGTAGCGGCACTTTGGATGCCACGGGCAAATTCAGCATCGATGTCGGCACCTATAGCGGCGTGGTCATCGCCAAAGTCGTGGATGCTAACGGCGGTGCCGATTACGTAGACGAAGCCACCGGGCAGGCGGTCGACCTGGCGGCTAACCTAATGGCCGAGGGCGTCGCCGGTGGCGGCCATGAAAGCCGGTGCCAACTTCGCCGGCGCCACACCTGGAACCCTCACGGCCGATCTCGTCAACCAGAACAATGCCGCCGTTGCCCAGGCTTTCGGCCTCAGCGACCTCACCGGCACCACGTTCATCACCACGGTTGCCACCAATGGTGGCGCCAATGCCGCTTACATCCTCGGCGATGGACTTACCAACGCCGAAAAATATGGCGCCGTCCTCGCCGCGCTCTCTGGCATGGACAGCAACGGCTCCCAGCAGGGCACCATCAATACCCTGGCCGCCAACCTGACGGTCACCGGCGCAGCCGCCGTCGACAACACCACCACCGGCAGCCTGGTCAGCGACATCTCCAACATTCTCGCCACGACCAGCGCGTCGGTCAGCATCGCTACATCGCCACGGACAACGCCATCAATGGCACGGAAACGGGCGGCAGTATCACCGGCACGAACGTGGCGGGTGCCACTGTGGCCCTGAGCATTGGCGGGCAAACCCGCACCGCCACCGCCAGCCTGAGTGGCGGCGGCACCGCCACGGCCACGCGCAGCATCAACGTCGACACGGTGCCCCCGACTTTGGCCATTACCAGCGGCGTCGCCGCCGTCAAGATCGGTGAAACCGCCACCGTCACCTTCACCTTCAGCGAGGCACCGGTCGGCTTCGCGGCGGGTGACATCGCCACCAGCGGCGGCACCCTCTCCGGCTTGGCCGTGACCACCGACCCCAAGGTCTACACGGCGCTATTCACCCCGACCGCCGGATTCACCGGCGCGGCCGGCAACAACGGCGGCGCCGGCACCACCCCGACCATCGCCATCGTCTTCAACTACACCATCCTGGCCGGCCAGACCGACGCCAATGGCATCAGCATCGCCGCCAACAGCCTTAATCTCAACGGCGGCACGATACGGGAGCCGCCGGCAACAATGCCACGCTCACCCATGTGCTGGTTGCCGACAACGGCGGCTATAGGGTGGATACCACCGCGCCCACCAACGTCGGCGCCACCTTCACTGAAACGGCCAATCCCACTGAAAGCATTATTCTTTCGGAGAACGCCTTTGCCACGACCAGCCTGGCGCTGACGGTGCAGAAGAACGGTACAGGTGCGATCCTCTCGCCCACGACCATCGAAGGCTATGGCACCACCAGCCTGACGGTCACCTACAGCGGGTTGAGTCTTGCCGCTGATGACTGGGCGATGCTGCACTACGCCGGCACGGATGCCAGCAACAGCTTCCGCGATGCGGCGAACAACACCTTGATCGAGGATGCGGGTGGTTTCAGCTTCGCCGAGGGTGGGAGCGGCAACAACACCATCAACCTGAGCGCCCTGTCCGACGGCTACGACCTCAGCGGCAATGCCGGAAACGACACCCTGATCGGCTCTTTGGGAAACGACTGGATCAACGGCGGCACCGGCGCGGACACGATGACCGGCGGCGCTGGTAAAGACGATTTCAGCTTCGAGCAGGGCGATTCGCCGTTGGGTGTGTTCCATGAGAATGGCGGTGCTGGCGTGAGCACCGGCGACACCTTCACTTTCGCCAACGGAGTGGATCGCATCACCGACTTTTCCAGCGGCGAAGGCATCGGTCTCCACAAGTCGATGAGCGAGCTGCTCGGCAACGCGGGCGTACCTACCTACATGGGCAGCGCACCCAGCGACGGCCAAGCCACCGACCAGGGCTTTTTCGTGGTGCGGGGCAACTACACTGATGCCAGCGGCCTTACCACGCCGGGCAGCAGCGGCACCTTCACCGTGGACACGACGGGCGGCGCCGACACTCTGATCGTCTGGGATGGCGACAGCAGCGCCAACGTCACCCAGACCGGCATCGTGCTCTCCGGCGTCTCACCCGACCTGCTCAACCTCAGCTATGGCAACAGCTGGATCTCGCATGTGTAAGGCGTAACAGGCATCCCAGCCTGCAACAGACCGTCCGCTTGCGCGGGCGGTCTGTTTTTGGGGACCTGAATCGGGAGGCTGCATTGCGCATCACTGGGTGAGATATTTGATGTAGATTGACATCAATATTGATGAACGAAATAAATGGAGCCCGCCCCATGCGTACCACGGTCACGATCGACGATGCCCTCTATGAAAAAGCGCTGGAAGTGGCCGACACCCACATGAACAAGTCGGATATTTTCCGGGAAGCCCTCAAGACCTTCGTCCGCGTGCAAGCGGCCAAGCGTCTTGCGGCGCTAGGCGGCACGATGCCCGAGATGCGGGATGTACCGCGTCGTCGCGAGGAGCCTGTCGCGCAATGAATGTGCTCATCGATACCTCGGTGTGGATAGACCACTTTCGAAATGGCAACGCTGCGTTGGTTGACCTGATCGGACTCGACCGCGCGCTGATTCACCCGATGGTCATCCTCGAAATTGCGTGCGGAACACCGCCGGCGCCACGCGTCCAGACGCTGGACAACATGGGCCTATTGCAGCCCTGCAATCAGGCGAGCTTGCGTGAAGTCATGGCGTTCATCGAGCACGAAAAGCTGTATGGGCTTGGGTGCGGGTTGGTGGACATGGCGCTGCTGGCATCCACACTCATTACACCAGGCGCCGAGTTATGGACGCTTGACAGGCGTCTTGCGGAATTGGCGGCGCGCTTTGCTGTGGCCCATCGGCCAACACCGCATTGACCCCGTGCCGTTGGATAGAAACAAGCCTTGGTCAATGCCTTGTGGCAGGACGCCCTGGCTGAATTGCCGTGAGTGTTCCACAGGACGCCCACGCCAGTAAGACCTGTTTACAGTGCTAGTATTCATGCCATTAAGAGCACCTGGAGTTTGTCATGGCCCATGTAATCCTGGCGGAAACCACCGCGAGCGTTTCCGAATTGAAGAAGAACCCGATGGGCACCGTCGCCGCCGGCGAGGGGTTTCCGGTGGCCATCCTCAACCGCAACGAACCGGCGTTTTATTGCATTCCGGCGAAGGCCTACGAGGCATTGATGGACAAGCTGAAAGAGAGTGACCTCAAGACGCTCACCACAAAATGCGAGGAGCCGGTTGCCCAGCATCATTACGACTCGTCGAGCGAATACATCCGCGATCTGATTCGCGCCGATCAGGTTCGCCGTGCCGGGGACGATCTGCGGGAGTTGCTGCGCCAGGGCCTGGTCTCCGGAGAGCCGCAACCACTCGAAGATACTTTCTGGGGTGACCTGCGAACACGCATCGCCAGGGCGCGGCTGGCGTGAGCACCATTCGGCTTCGGCCCCGTGCTCGCCAGGACATCGAGGAAGCGCTGGGCTATTACCTGGATGAATTGGCTTTCGATGCCGCCGAGGGGTTTGCCAGGGAATCGGAGGCGGCGTTTCATCACCTTTCCTGCCTCCCCGCCAGCGGTTCCCCGCGCTATGCCCATCTGCTCGATCTGCCGGGTTTGCGCATCTGGCCGGTAGCGGCTTATCCCTATCTGATCTTCTATTTCGAGCGTGACGGCGAGGTGGATGTCATGCGTGTCCTGCATACCCGGCGGGATATTTCCGCGCTACTCCTGGAGCAGGCTGGTTGAACATCGCCACCGTAGCCACAAGGATGAGCGGCAACGCTCGAATTGACCGACATGGAATCCACGATGAATAACTTGAAGCGAACCTCCGCGCTGGCCTGCCTGGTCTTGCTGGCCCTCCCCGCCTCGGCCGCTCCCCTCACCTTCGACCAGGCGCTCCAGGCGGCGCTGTCCACACATCCGCTGGTACGGGGCAAGCGTTCCGCGCAAGCCGCCGCGAAGGCGGAGCAGGAAGGCGCGGAGTGGCAGCGCTATCCCACGCCCAGCATCGAGGCGAACACACAAAGCGGCGGCGGCAACGCCAGCCTGTTGCGTCTGGATCAACCGTTGTGGACCGGCGGGCGCATCACGGCCGGCATCGATGCCGCCGGCAGTCGCTTTGACGCCGCCGGCATGGCCATCGACGAGGCGCGCCAGGAGCTCGCGCTCAGAGTCATCGCCGCCAGCAGCGAAGCATTACGGCAGCAGGCGCGGCAGCGCTTTGCCCAGGCCAGCGTCGGTGAACACGAGAAATTGCTGGCGATGATCCGCCGCCGCGTGCAGCAGGAAGTGAGCCCGCTGGCGGACCAGCGCCTGGCGGAATCGCGCTTGTATTCCACCGTCAACGAGTCGTCCACCGCCACCCAGGCGCTACAGAACGCGCTGGCGTAATTGGGCCATCTGACCGGGCAGACGGTCACCGAAATCGACCCTGTGGGTACACGGAGGCGGCCAAACCTGACGGCCTACCGGGCGACCTGGCGCAGGCAAGCGAGCGCGCCCTGGCCCATTCCCCCGCGCTGCGGCGGCTCAAATTCGAGGCCGAGGCAGCGAATGCCGAAATCGAATCGAAGCGCTCGGCCTATATGCCGCAACTGTCGCTGCGCCTGGAAAGCAGCCACGGCACCACCACGGACAACCGCGCTCTGCTGGTTCTGCTGGCGCAGCCGGGCGCGGGGCTATCGGCGAAATCCGGCGTCGATGCCGCCCTCGCCCGCCGCGAAGCCACGCGGCTGGTGGCGGAAGTCACGCAACGCGATGTGCGGCAACAGATCGCGCTGGACTGGAATGAGTGGACGGCGGCACGCACACGTCTGGACAACGCGGAACAGGCGCGCGGCACCTCGGCCGAAGTATCCGAGTCCTATGCCCGCCAGTACACCGCCGGCCGCATGACCTGGCTGGATGTGCTCAACGCTGTGCGCGAAGCCACCCAGGCGGAACTGGCCCTGGTCGACGTAAAAAGCCAGATGCAGGCGGCGGTGCCACGCCTGAAGGCGCAGACCGGCGACTTGAATCTGGAAGCAAAGTAGGTCGGGTTAGCCGACGTTTTTTTGTCGGCGTAACCCGACATGCGGCATTGATCGTCGGGTTACGCCGCGCTAACCCGACCTACAAATCAGGTGCTTATTTGTAGCGCCGGCACCCCTGCCGGCGTCTTTTAACCCCGCCGGCAAGGATGCCGGCGCCACATGAGGAAACCCCATGATTTCCCGCACTGAACACGGCGTCAGCCGGGCCAGCCGGATGCGGCTCTGGGCGAGCATCACAACGGTCGCCGGCTTCCTGATCTGGGCCAATTGGGCGGAACTGGACAAGATCACCCGCGCCAGCGGCCAGGTCATCGTCAGCTCGCGCAACCAGGTTATTCAGGCACCGGACGGCGGTGTCCTGGAAAGCATGCTGGTACGGGAAGGCGACAAGGTAAAACGCGGCCAGGTACTGTTTCGCTTCGACCAGACCCGCGCCGGTGCCGGCCATAAGGAAAGCCTGGCCAAGGCCGCCTCCCTGCGGGCCGCGGTGGCCCGCTTGCAGGCCGAGGTATTCGGCGGCGAACCGCATTTCAAAGGACTCTCCGGCTTCCCTGAATTGCAGGCCAACCAGCGCGCGCTGTTCAATCGCCGCCAGGCCGCCATTCAGGAAGAAGTCGCCACGCTGGAGCGTTCACTCTCGCTGGAGAAAAGCGAGCTCGACATGAACCTGCCACTGCTCAAAAGCGGCGATGTCAGCCGCGCCGAAGTACTCAAATTACAGCGCCAGGTGGCCGAGGTTCAGGGACAGATCACCAATCGCCGCAACAAGTATTTCCAGGATGCCCAGACCGACCTGGCGAAGGCGCAGGAAGACCTGGAATCGGTGGAACAAGTGCTCGCCCAGCGCCGCGAGCAACTGGCCTACACCGAGGTACGCGCACCAATGGATGGGGTGGTGCGCAATGTGCGCCTCACCACGCAAGGGGGCGTCGCCAAACCAGGCGATGAAATTCTGCAAATCGTGCCGCTGGAAGACGACCTCATTGTCGAAGCCAAGGTACGCCCCGCCGACATCGCCTTTATCAAGCCCGGTCTACCCGCCACGGTAAAACTCGATGCCTACGACTATTCCATTTACGGCTCGCCGCAAGGCACGGTGAGCTATATCAGCGCCGATACGCTGAATGAAGAAACCCGCTCCGGTGACATGCCTTATTACCGAGTGCAGATCAAAACCCGTGACCGCAATCTTTCCAGCCGAAAAAATGAACGCATCGACATTCAGCCCGGAATGACCGCTACCGTGGAAATCAAGACCGGCCACCAGACCGTGCTGCGCTATCTCACCAAACCCATCACAAAAACCCTGGACGAGTCGCTCGGGGAACGCTGACGCGTGGATCGGGTTAGCTGATGGGGTTTTGTCGGCGTAACCCGGCGTTTGCCGGTTTATTGTCGGATTACGCCACGCCAACCGGGTAGATTGCCAGCAGCCGAAATCCGGGAATTCCACCTGATATTGATCAATTGCTTTATATCCACACGCTGTTACATCGGGCGTAATCGCGATTTACACTTCCCTTCCATTTTATTTTCCATTACCATGCCGCCACCCCTCATTGAGGAGGGGAATTCACTCAAGTTCAAGGAGCCAACATGGCGTCTTATCAGGAATTGATGGCCCAGATCGAGGGCCTGAAGCGTCAAGCGGACGATGCCCGCAAACAGGAAATGGCCGGCGCCATTGCCGAAATCAAACGTCTTATGGCCGAATTCGGCATTGACCCGAGCGACCTGTTCCCCACTCGTGGCGTGAAAGCCAAGCGAGCCGGTTCCGGCGTCGTGAAGTACCGTGACCCGGTGAGTGGCCAGGGCTGGTCTGGCCGCGGCCGCCGTCCCGGTTGGGTCGCCGCGCTCGAAGCCCAGGGCAAGACCATCGAGGATTGCCTCGTCTCTTGATCGGTTGCCGCGCCGACAAAACCCTCAGGTAATACCTGAGGGTTTTTTTATTTCCCCGTGGGAACCTTGCAATAAATAATTACTCACCCGTGCGCAATACCAGCAACCATTGGGACATCTTCTGCAGCGTCATTGACAACTATGGCGACATAGGTGTGACCTGGCGCCTGGCCCGGCAATTGGCGGCGGAATACAAGATTAATGTACGCCTCTGGGTGGATGATTTGGCCGCATTCCGCCATATTTACCCGGAAGTGGATGTCACCGCCACGACCCAGTTGCTCCAGGATGTCGAGATCCGCCACTGGACCACACCGTTGCCGGCAATAGAACCCGGCGGCGTGGTTATCGAAGCACTGGCCTGCCATTTACCGGATTCATTCATCCACGCCATGGCGGAGAAATCACCGCCGCCGCTATGGATCAACCTGGAATATCTGAGCGCGGAAAACTGGGTGCAAGGCGTACATGGCCTACCTTCGCCGCACCCACGTTTACCGCTCACGAAATATTTCTTCATGCCCGGCTACATTGCGGGAACCGGCGGCCTCACACGCGAGGCATGGCTTTACCACGCGCGTGATGAGTTCCAGAACGATATCAATGTCCAATCCCGTTTCTGGGCGGATATTGGTTTGCCGAATGACAAGCCGGGGCACTTACGTATCTCGTTATTCAGTTATGAATCCGCGTCGCTGAATAGCCTACTGGCAGCCTGTAGCCAGTCGCCGCGGCCGATTGATCTGATGGTTCCCTTGGGCAAAGCCGTGCCGCAAATCGCCGCCTGGTTTGCCGCCGCCGAAGCCCGGGCCGGCGCTATCTGGCGACGCGGCAACCTGAGTGTGTACGTTCTGCCGATGTTGTCGCAGGACGATTACGACCGTCTGCTCTGGGCCTGTGATGGCAATCTCGTGCGCGGCGAAGATTCCTTCGTGCGCGCCCAGTTCGCCGCCCGACCCCTGATCTGGCAGGCCTACCGCCAGGAAGAAGGCGCGCACCTGGACAAGCTCGCGGCCTTTCTTGACCTCTACCGCGCGAATCTGCCGCCCGCCGACGCCAGCCTGGTGCGCGCGGTGTGGCAGGCCTGGAACCGGGAGGAGGATATGGCTGTTCTTTGGCCGGCCTGGATCGATGCCCTGCCGATGCTTTCCACGCATGCGCGCGCCTGGGCCACACATCTCGCCGAGCAAAGCGACCTAGCTTCAAATTTGGTGAAATTTATCAACAAGTTGTTAGAATCTCGGGCTTTTTAGCGCCCCCAGGACTATCCCGATGAAAACCGCTCAAGAACTCCGCGCCGGCAATGTGATCATGGTTGGCAACGACCCCCTGGTCGTGCAGAAGGCCGAATTCCAGAAATCCGGCCGCAACTCCTCCGTGGTCAAGATGAAATTCAAGAACCTGCTCACCGGCGCCGCCAGCGAGACGGTTTACAAGGCCGATGAGAAGTTCGACACGGTGAATCTGGAGCGCAAGGACTGCACCTACTCCTACTTCGCCGACCCCATGTATGTGTTCATGGACGCCGAGTACAACCAGTACGAAATCGAAGCCGACAACATGTCCGACGCCCTGCCCTACCTGGAAGACGGCATGCCGCTGGAAGTGGTGTTCTACGAAGGCAAGGCCATCTCCGTGAACCTGCCCAGCTCCGTCGTGCGTGAAGTGGAATACACCGAACCCGCCGTCAAGGGCGACACCTCCGGCAAGGTGCTCAAGCCCTGCCGCATCAAGCCCACCGGCCACACGATCCAGGTTCCCGCCTTCGTGGAAATCGGCGACAAGATCGAGATCGACTGTGCATCCGGCGAATATCGCAACCGCGTGAAGTAACCCCCTGTAGCGCCGGCTTCCAGCCGGCTTCCTGGTCAAGCCAAAGACGCCGGCAAGGATGCCGGCGCTACAACACGCTGGGCGCGTCCGGCAATTCGTTGGGATTTTCCCCGGAGGCTGGAAAATACCGGCGCAGCAAAATATCCACCCGTTCAATGCCGAGCAGCGTGCCGGCCTCAAATTCGCCACGTTGAAAACAGGTTTCCATATCACGGCAGATGGCTTCCCACTCCACCGGCTGGACCAGACCACTCAAGCCACGGTCCGCGACGATCTCGACATCGCGATCCGCCAGCAGCAAATAGATCAGCACGCCATTGTTGGCGGCGGTGTCCCAGATGCGCAGATTGGAAAATACTTCCAGCGCGCGTTCCCGCCCGCTCATGGCGGCCATCAATTGTCTGGGGTGCAAAGCCCCTTCGACGGCGAAGCGAAGCTCAGCGGAATGGCCGCGTTCCGAGGCGGCAACGGCGGCCTCGATGCGTTTCAGAACACGCACGGGGAAGCGCCGCCGGGTAAGCCAATCAGGAAAAAGCAGATGCCGTAACAGGCGGTTCATGTTCCTACCCTCACCAACGTCCGGAAGCGCCGCCGCCACCGAAGCCGCCGCCGCCCCCACCGAAACCACCACCGCCGCCAAAGCCGCCTCCACCTCCGCCATAACCACCAAAGCGGCTTCCGCCGACATGGCCACCGACCAGGACAAAGACGAAGGCGACCAGCGCGGCGGCCAGGCCCGCTAGCAAACCACCCAACAACAGCCAGGCGCCCAGAAAGGCCACCGTGCCGGCCACACCCGCGCCGACCAGGCGGCCGAAGATCATGCGCAGCACACTCCCCAGGACAAAGATGAACATCATCACCATGGGGAGCGAGTCGCCCAGATCCTTCAGCGCATCGGAACTAGTACCGTGATTCTTTCGCGGGGCCGGCAACGCCTCGCCTTGCACCAGTTTGATCATCGCATCCACCCCGGCGGCGATACCGCCGGGAAAATCACCCGCCTTGAAACGCGGCACGATGATCTCGGCAATGATGCGTTTCGCCAGCGCGTCCGGAATCGCGCCTTCCAGGCCATAGCCGACTTCGATACGCAAGGCGCGCTCGTCCTTGGCGATCAGCAGCAAGGCGCCGTCATCGACGCCCTTGCGCCCCAGCTTCCAGACTTCAGCCACACGCAACGCGTACTGTTCGATGTTTTCCGGCGCGGTGCCGGCGACGATGAGAACAGCGAGCTGGGCGCCCTTGGCTTGCTCCAGGGCGACAAGCCTGCCTTCGAGTGCCTGCCGGCTGCCGGCATCCAGCGTGGCGGTCAGGTCGGTGACATGAGCCTTGAGTGGCGGCACAGGCACCTCCGCCCAGGACGGGGCGGCGAAGCACGCCAGCAGGAACAGGCAAAACCGTAGCCCCGCCATGAACGGCCCGCATGTGTTCAGCCGGCTGGCGCCCCCATTGGAAAAGGCGCTTTTCGCGTTGGTGGGTGATATGAGTGAAGAAGCTGGAGAGCGTGGCCTCCCCCTTTTGCAAAGGGGGAATGAGGGGGATTTAGCAACGTGTGCCCGAGCAGCCGCCTCAGGAATCCCCCCTGCCCCCCCTTTGAAAAAAGGGGGAACCAATGCGCCAACAGGAGTGATGACAGCTTGCATCCCTCAGTTCCCCGCGCACGCCGCCGGCGCCCGCCCCTTGCCCCAACCCGCGCTCAAGCCCGCGAGTTGAGCATCAGGCACCGCGCTGGCGATGGAAAGTCGGGCACTACCCGACTTCGGGCGCGGTCCCATGCGCAACCCTTGCACACCAAGTTTCCGCAGCCGTTCCAACTGAGCTTGCGCCTTGGCCCGGGTCGGGAACGCCCCCAGTGAGATGGCATTCTTCATCTCGCCTCCGCGCACCGGTGCGAAGTCATTGACCCCCTTCTGGCGCACCTCGTCGATCGCCGCCTGCATGGCCTCGGCCTCGGCGAACGGGGGCAGGTAGACCCACCAGCCCAGGCGCTTGTCCAGATGAATGTCGTAACGCGCGGCGGTAATGCCGGCGCCTTGCAGCCGCGTTTCAATTTCACCCAGCAAGCCATCATCCAGAGCGGGCCAGGCCAAACAGCGGGGACTGGTCGTTGCCGCCGCGGTGACCAGCGCACGGGGCGGCGCGACAGTCGCCTCCGGTGATTCCGCATCATCGGCCGTTTTAACCATGTTCGCCGGCGCGGGCTCCTGACGCTCAACCCGCCCCAGCAGGCGAACCTTGTCGGCATTGAAATCAACCAGCACTCCGGGCTTGCCGCGCACCTGTTCCATGCTCAAACCGGCAATCAAGACCACCCCATTCAACAGCGCCAGCAGACCGATCAATCGTCCCATTCCCTATCCTTCGCAATCCAGGCCAAACCTTCCAGAACCAGATCATCGGCCTCCACGACGGGAGGCTCCAGCAAACTCGTCAAAAGCGCGCGCGCGCCGCCGCTCAACAAGACCGTAACAGGATTGCCGCTCAAGCGGGCCAGGCGTTCACGCATGCCGAGCACCACCCCCGCCTGGGCCAGCGCGATTCCACTGGCCACCGCCGCGCCGGTAGCGCGCGGAAACCCCGCCACCGAACTGTCCACCGAACCGGAGTACGCCCGCACACCCGCCGTCCCATCCAGCAAAGCCGCCCGCATCAGATCGGGGCCGGGGGCGATGACACCACCAAGAAAGCGCCCATCCGCCGTCAAGGCATCCACCGTCAGCGCCGTGCCGACACTCGCCACCACGCAGTCGCCCAGGCCACGCCGCGCAACCGCCACCAGGGCGGCATAGCGATCCGCGCCAAGCGATTCGGGCGGCTGATAGGCATTGCGCACGCCATGCGCGTCGAGCGCCGCCGTCAACCAGGCGAGCTGCTCGACACGATCCACCAACAGCTTGTCCAACGCCGCGCGGGTCGCCTCATTCGCCACGCAACAGAGCAACGCGCGACGCAACGAAAATGCCGCAAGGTCGGCCCGCAAACCGGCAACCTCTCGTGTCGGACAAACGCCGCGCGCCAGCCACGCACCCGCCTGCCGCACCCCCCACTTGACGCGGGTGTTGCCGGCATCGAGCAACAGAATCAAGCCAGGCCTCGCAAGCTCACTTCACCGGAATGAAAGCGCTGGACCCCGTTTTCCGTGGCCAACAACAAGGCACCACTCTCATCCACACCGACCGCCAGGCCGGCGGTGACCTCGCCAAGACCATTGATCAGCCGCACAGGCTGATTCTGGTGAGCGTGCAAGGCTTCCCAATCCAGGCGAAATGGCGCAAAACCGTCACGATCAAAGCGTTCCAGAGAGTCATTCAGGCGCAACACCAACTCCCGCAACAAGACATTGCGATCGAGGCAGTGCCCGGGCAAATGTTCGGAAAGATCGGTCACCGGTTGCTCCACCGCGCCGCGCAGTGAATCCGCGCCCAGCACATTGACCCCGACACCGATGACCGCCGCGCTTGGCCCCAGCATGTCGCCCGCCAACTCGATCAGCACACCGGCCAGTTTGGCGCCATCGACCAGAATATCGTTGGGCCATTTGACGCCGGCATGTCGCAGTCCCAGATCGCGCAACACCCGCGCCAAGCCCAGCCCCACGACCAGAGACAACCCCGACAACTCGCTTGCCGGGCGATTGAATCGCCACAGCAAGGAAAACATCAAACCGCCCCCCAGGCCGCACAGCCAGGCGCGGCCACGGCGGCCACGCCCCTGGCCCTGCCACTCCGCCACCACCAGGCTTTTGTGCGGCGCCCCGGACTGCGCCTGAGCCATCAGATGGGCATTGGTCGAATCGAGCGTATCCAGCCGTTGGGCGTGCACGCCGCGGTCAGACAATGGCGGCGCAAAGACTTCCGGATCAAGCCAGCTAACCGGCAACGCTAGACGATAACCGCGCCCGCGCACCGCCTGCACCCGCAAGCCCAGGAATTCAGCCTCATGAACCGCGTTATGCACGGAAGCACGCGAAATCAGCAAGCGACGTGCCACTTCCTCGCCGGAACGAAAATCTTCATGGGAAAGCTGCCGGAGAATGTCCAGCAGTTGCGGGGTCATGAGGGTGTGATGAAGTGAGAACGAGAAATGGAATGACGCGTAGGTCAGGTTGCGGCTTCATCGCTACCTGACGCCTTTGCAAACGTCAGGTAGCGATGAAGCCGCAACCTGACCTACGAGGTAGTCCTCAGCGCTGCCAGCAATCGGCGACCTTTGCGGCGGTGTCAGCAGCACCCGAGGCACCCTGCACACCCTGATTATTCAAGGTCAACGTACCGCACTGCGCATCCGCCCACCCATCGGCTGGGGCCGCCCGCACTTCGAACGCGGTAGCTGAGGGCGCAGCCGTAAATGAGACGTTGTAGCGCGCGGTTCCGGATTTCGGTGATTGAGCGATGGGCGAGTCACTGACGCCGATAGCCACACCGGCTGGGCTGACGTTATAGGCGCCCGTCGCCGTGTAGTTCCGCTCCATCCACCCCGCCACCTCCAGCAGCACCGCCTTGGCATCGGCCCGCTGCGCCCGCAGCGTGTAGTCCTGGTAAGAACTCACCGCCACCGCGCTCAGGATGCCGACGATCATGATCGCCACCAGCAACTCGATCAACGTGAAACCTTTACTCATCTTGTTTACCCCTGAACTACAAACGCGTGGACTTTACCTATATCCAGCCAGGATGACAGTGATCAATGTCGCCTGACAAGAACCCTATACACAAAGGCATACAACGAAGGGCAGCAAAAAAACCGCATCAACTCGCCAAGCCAACTGGCGAGCCGGATGGTGGGAATTTTCAAGGTGCCTCATGTATTTAGTTCGTAAGCTCAAACCACGAAACCCGACCAGTCGAATTAGGATTCAAGTTTATGCGCATAGTCATCTTGTCACCTTCACTCGACGCCGTACCCAGACTGGTGGGGGAATAGACACCAACCATGCTATCGCTACCCATACGTGCAAACGTCGTACCACCAATCGCCGCCCCTACCCTCACACCAGCGGCTTTGGGGTCATTGGAATCGATAACCCCATCGATGTTGGCATCAAATACTGGATAGTCCGTTTCCATGTAACCGTAAGTTGAATTGAGACCCATGATCCAGCCACTACCACCGTACTGACAGGGGTCTAATTGACCATCCACCACGCCTGGCGCGAACGTATTGAAAACCACCACACCTGATAGCAGGTTGGCACGACCCGTCATGCGCTCACCCGTATCGGTCATATCCCAATACCAGCCAAGCTTTGTTCCGTCTGTGGTACACCCAGACAAAACATCACTAAAGCAGAAAGAGAATTCGACCTTCTCATCCTGCTTCCTGTATTGAGTCGTACCCGTGGTTGCGGTAGAGAATGTCTGTGAATTAAGAACTGATCTAGTCAGACCAGAAAGCTCAACAAGATTACGATCCCATACACCATAAAAAGATTGCACATCAGCATTGACTCGATCTGTGTCTTCCAGGAATTTCCCTGTGCCAAACAAAACCATCTGGCCAGATTTCCCACCCGTGCTGAGTAAAGTCACTTCCGGTGGCGAAATAATAGCTTGCCTTTTGCCATTGCCATTAATGGCCACAAAAAACGGTTTGCCACCATAAGCGACGGCCCAAGGTGTTTCCACAACCTCTGGGTGGCTCGATGAAAGGTCGAATTTCCACATATTCCCGTTCAAGTCCCCCGCATAGACGACATCCACCATGCCGTCACCATTCAAATCAACGGGAGTAGGCGTGGAAAGGCCATTGGTATCCAGTCCACCACCGGGGACACTACCGACAGCCGCACTATAATCACTGTTGCCGACACACAGTTTTCGGTAATTAACCCCATTACTCCACCCACCCCCTGGGCCTGAAAGATAAATAATGAACAAACACGCTCTCTTGCCAGCGTCTTCAGGGTAGCCATTCCCTACAATCAACGCCCATTTTCCATCATTCAACTTGACAATCTGACGTGCCTGACCAACGCGGGTATGACCAACAGGATATGAAATAGGAAAATTGTAAGTATAGTTAAGATCATTATCCGTATCGTTGGTAAACTCCCAAAGTACGGAACTAGCGGAGAAAGTCGCGGGGGTGGTAATGTCTAGCAAATAATATCCCTTACCGCCCTTGTTCGCCCCACCGGCCAAAACAGTCTTCCAGACACCTGATCCCATATCAGCTTCCGCGGAGAATGGGGAGCCATCGACATAAAACTGGTGAATGTACGCCTGGCTGCCAAGCGCGGGCAGCCTATTAATGACAAACGAAGGAATGTAGGCAAATAATTCCGTACCTTTAACGGAAGTTCCAACCACACGACCATCCGCGTCATAGTTATCATCGGTACGAACGGCGTGCAACATGCCGTTGTTTGAGCCGACATATAGGACACTGGGCCGATCTTTGTAGGTGATTCGGTGTGAATTATATCCGGGGTAATCCACATCTGAAATACCCGCAAGTGGCCTGGACACATACCACGGGTTGGAATTGGTAATATCCCCGAGCACATTACGCCCATCTGGAATGGCGGTGGAATAAGGCCTGGTTTCGCTACGATTAAGATTCCGGCGGCGGAACGCGTAATTGGTACTATCAGCCGTACATACCGTACTGGCCCCATCCTCACATCTGCCGCTGCCACGCAAATAATCAACCAATGCCTCCGCCTGTCCGGTCAAAGGATAAGCAGCAGTAAACGCGGTTTTGGATGAAGCATCCATGGACGCCCAGTTGAATAAAGCCCCACCAGAGCTATCACGATTGTAGGTAAATATCTTGCGATCAGATGGCGATACTGCGGAAATCTTTTCCGCCAAGTCCCAGTTAGGTGAGCCGTAGGTGACGCTAACCACATCCTGCTGCGTGCCATTGACCTCTTTTCTTGTCTTGACCAGTGAATAAGCTCGCAAATGCCCCTTCCAATCACTTTCCACCGTGGCTTGATAGATTTGTGCTCCTGTTTGCAATGAGGTTGTATTGGTAGCCACCGAGGAACCGGACACATTTCTGACAAGAATATCGGTGAAAGCCTTTAGTAGGTTATCCACGGCGATATCCACACTCTCACTTGGGTAGAAAAAACCTCGACTATTCAGCGCCATGTGCCACAGGTCGTCAATATTATCCGTTACCGCCGTATCCTGTGTATTGTTGAATAGCGGCCAATTCCCTGCCGCCCGGGTCTTGAGGATATTAATAGCCTGGTCATAATTAGTGATCGTTTCGTTAAAGATGCGTCCTTTGGCCGTTGGCCCGACGATATACCTGACAACATGTTGCCAGGTAGCCTCGTCGCGCTGTCCTGGCAACAGCGTATCCGCAAGAGCCTCCACATCGGCGGTCGAGTTTTTCCAACCGGCCATTCCGGCATCGCCCCAACGACTAGAAACACTATCCTCATAAGGACTTCCAACACCCAAGTCCGCAGTGGCGTTAGCGACGGTAGTGTTTAAAAACACAGGCAATACAGCATTGTCCGCCAAGCTTGTGTAATCTGGCGTCAGAATAATTTCATAATTACGTCGACATGAGCGCGCGCCTGTCCAATCAGAATCTGATGCCGTCGGATCATCTTTATATGCCGAAGGATATAACTTGTAATAGTCATTAGCTTTGGTGGCATTATACGACCTGAACTTCACGCCTGCGTTAAAAATGATATTTCTACCCAAACCCTCAATAAAGGCCCTGTTTTTGGCCAGCCTGGAAGCAACCGGTGAGTTTTGCCTCTCATCAGCGGTCAAGGGCTCCACCCTACCCACCTTGATGTTATATCTATTGTCTGAACCGGTATAAGCGATACCCAGCCGAAAGCGATCTAAAAGATCAGCACCATTCGGGCCAAGTTTATCAAGAAACTGTGAAAGCATGCCGCGCGTAGCCGAATAAGAGGTCCGCCAATAGGTAAACCAGTGCGCAAAATTGACCTTGTCCTTATCATCCATACCGGCATCCCAGTTTGCGCCTGTGTACGCTGTCGCATCCCAGACATTCTTGGTATTATCGAAAGTGTAATACTGCCCTATAAGATAAGTCTGCTCAAAAGCCGAAGAGACATCCTGGTTAAAGTCAATCATGACATAGCTTTTTGCGGTCTGATCAATTCTGACCTTACCCGCCGCCCGATACAAAGAACTGTAATAGGGTTCTTTAGCGGTGGTCAAATCGTAGACTATGGGCGAATAAACATCCGCGCTCACTCCCAGCGTTGGCCAGGGCTTGTAACCCTCTCTCGCATTCCGATCAGCAACCTGCTTATTGAAGTACAAGAAATTACTATCGGATCTGACATATTTTGACAAGGCTTCATTATAATAGTTCGCACCAATATTATTCAATAAATCAGGATAAAGCTCCTCGGTTTTTAACGGCACACTTGAAGTCTCCCTATCACCCGCTGCATTAATACGACACTTGAGAGGGTAATTAGATGTATAACCTGTTACGAAAGGAGGGTTATCAAGCTGAGTAAATATATCCAGTGGATATATACCTGCCGTTCCACAAACTACATTGCGGCCATATGGTTGAGACAAATATTTCACGGCGCCCGGCCAAGGCGTAACTCTTTTAATTCTGGTCGGAGCAAATACATACCCACCACTATTAAATGTTCCATACCAGGGTGGCGTAGTCATAACAATGGACCCGTTAGGGCAATTAGCGCTATTGGCCCTGCATTTATTAAGCACATCCCACGGTGTATTTTTGAGCGCAACCTCATTCGAATCAAAACTACCATTATCTGAATCACCTCTGTAGGTCGGAGTAATAATTACATTGGGCGGCAATACCTCGGTGACAAATAGCGGATCATTCGACAATCTCAGGCCAGCGGCGTTCAGGGAAGCTGCCGTCAGCAAGCAATAGCCGGACAAAACAAGGAGAGGAAATTTTGTTTTCATGGCCGTACTCCGATAATCATGGGGTGTAGACTTCCTGCAGCATTATCCGTGTACCACTTCGCATGCCGTAGCCGCGCACGGTAATGCGGTAATAAAAACGGCTACCCCCCACGTTTTTCTGAAACGCTTCTATCAAATATTCAGGCTGACGCCGCACCAAAGGTAGCCGGCCAGGTTGTGCATAATTACAGGAACCTGGTATCTGGCCGCAGTTACCCGTAGCGGCATTAAGCACACTGATTTCCGCTACATTGCTAATACCCACTATTTTTTTTCCGGCTGTGCCAGACACTGAGGAGTCATGCGCATATTGTAATGCATTAGCCCAATAAATTTCCCCATCCAGCCAGACCGCCTTGCCATTTAGATACCAGGCGTTCGCCGCGCCTGACGCGGCCATTGTGCCACCGTTATAACACAACCCAAATTTGCAGATTTGTGCATCGCACGCATTTGTTGTCGGATCACAGACGCCGCCTGTGTCATAGCCCTCTTCGTTCAAACCTACAATCCGCCCGGAGTCTCGGATATAGAGTTCCGCATCGCGCAAACCTATTTCCGCCGTCTGAAAGGCCATGTTGCGGTCGCGAGCATTTCCGGACATACGACTTTCCAATAAAGCTGTACCCAGCGTACTCATACCTAGAATGGTCAGTACCGTGAGAAATATCAGACTGGTAATCAGTGCCGCGCCAGTCTGCCTGTAATCATGGAATCCCGGTATTACTTTCCCCTGAATATCTCGCTTTGTCGTATTTTCTTCTAAAAACAACACTTGCAAATACCCACCATCGACAGGTTTAGCGCGAAGGAAGCCAAACTGCTGTGCCTTGACGACTTTTGCTTTCATCATTTTATTAAGGTACGGCATGGATGCTATTGCGTAGAGCAAATACAGACGTAAAAGTCCGGCGAAGGCGGGTATCCGCTGGATTGGGCGTAAAATTGTTTCCCGCGCAATCTCTTATGGTTTGCGTGGTATTGACCACTCCGTTCGCGGATGAACGCACTCTTATACATACCTCTACCGCCCGTACCGGAGCTGTTGGTGTCGCCGCCCACGTGCCATTGCCAGTGGTATAGCGAAATTGCAGTTCCTCCACCTCTTCCGCAAAGGGCTGAGTGGCGCCGCCATTGCCAAGGCATTGCAATTGCATAGACACGTCGCGACTGATGGTATTGAACACTGTGGCGTAATGCCCCAGAACAGTGCCATTGACATTAACAATCTTGTTGGCATCTACAGGCGGTGTCACTCCAAATCCATTGCAATCCTGGATCGCCTGACCATTCAGATCAGTGAGTTGATATTGCACGATCAATTCTGTAGCGGTGCTTCGTTTCTTAGTGATATTTCCGGATGAATCTAAAGTATTTTTCGTTGTGATTGGCTCTATATCCACACCCAATTCAACCCTTCCATCACTGGCAAGAGGCGTGATATCAGTACGACCCGCCACGCGTATTTGCCGTCCAATGAATTCCAACGCGAAGCGACCGGTGTCCTGTACGCGTGCGCTGGCATCCTGAGTACGGTAGGTGGAGCGGCTACCCATCAATATATATCCCAGGCTCGTGGTGATCATGAGTCCCAAGGTGATGGCGACCATGAGTTCAATCAGAGAGAGGCCGGCATGGGAGGAAGGGGCTGCGATACGTTTCATGGCTGGATCAGCGTGTAGTAGCAACTGGTATTGTCGACAGGTTCGCCACAAACGGTCGTGGCTGGATTGGCTGCTGTATCAGCCCCCCAGCCTTTGGCGCCACTCAACTGCAAGTCAGTCCAACGTAGCGCAACAAAAAAGGTCTTGGGTGTGTCGGTTCGCTTAGTCACACGTGCCTGACCGCCCGGCAAAGCGGCAGCCAGACAGGCGGCACGGTCGGCGAAAAGAGGGTTTGACACCGCGCATTTGCTTTTATCGGCGTCTATAGAGCGTGCGTCATAGCCTGTACCTGCCGCTCCCGTCTGATCAGCCTTGATACGTTCCGCCAAATCCTGGCCGACTTGAGCGGCAACGGTATTGTAATAGGCGTTGCGGTTATTTTTTAGGCCGGTCATTTGCAGGCCGGCCAATCCAAGCAGGCCAAGAGAAAGTATGACCACCGTGATCATGATTTCCAGAAGTGTCAGGCCGGATTGACGGAATTGACATTGCGTAGGTTGGGCAAAGCACAGCGTGCCCAACAGCTTGCATCCGTGAATGCCGTCCATGTTGGGCACGCTGCGCTTTGCCCAACCTATGTTTCGTATTTCGAGACTTGATTTCATTCTGTTGCCTGTTTATCCAGTCGTGCAACGTGCAGCTAATAAATTGCCGTTATCGTCATTTGGTGCACCGTCGTTATCGGTATCCTGGAGTGTCCTTGCCCTACCGGTTCGGTTAATGGTGATTGCACTGGAGCGAGATTGGTTGCCGGATTTTATAGCGCCATCTTTGCAAAATACGAATGTGCCGTTGGTATTGGCACGTCCATCTGGCCAGAAACTAATGAAATTAGAGAAGTTGTTGGCATTCAGCGTCCAGCCGTTAGAAAGCGCGGCATGCACTCGTAAGGGTATTTCATCGTCTGCACCCCCATTTCCATCGCGATCCGGACATTTTCCCGCTTCCATCTTGGGGGGCGTATCGACGCCATCGCAATCCTCAAATACTCGCCACCCATCACTCCATGACCCTGCACTGCAGTTCACTCCACTCATACCCTTGCATACCACCACCCTACTCCCCCGTGTTATTGCCTCACTCCGAGCGTAATTCAAATCAGCCAGCAAGTCGTTGGCATAGCTACTAGCGGTATTCGCCGCCATCATGTCGATGAACGAAGGCACACCGATGGTGAGCAGAATCACGGCAATGCTCATGGTGACCAGCAATTCGATCAGGCTGAGGCCGCGTTGCAAGGAGTTTGCCAAGATGTGGCGCATGGTGCCGGGTTCTCCCGATGGGCTGTGTTGTTTCGGCTCTGCTATCCTAGCCGCGCCGTGGCTGCCAGGCAGCAGGCGGAGGATGAGCGGCGATTCTGCCACGATGAACGGCACCGGGCTTGCCTGTAATCAACCGCGTAGGATGTGGTGAGCGCAGCGAACCGCATCAACCACGGTGGCGCTATTTGATGCGGTTCGCCGCGCTCACCACATCCTACAGAATGGCGCTGCTTGCGTTGGCTGTTGATGAAGTCGGGGCATGTTCCCCTCTCTTCAAAGGTGGTTAGGAGGGATTTTCGGACGCTCGCACCTACACAACCCTTGGAAAAATCCCCCTCACTCCCCTTTGGGAAAGGGGGAAGCCACTCCACCACTCGCTTTCACATTAATCAACGGCTAACGCTAACAGAGCCTACAGAACTATCCATCATGACTTCATGCCTCATCCTTGGCGGCGGCATCAATGGCCTGCTTTCCGCGCTCTTGCTCCGGCAGGCCGGCCTGGAGGTGTGCGTTCTGGAACGGGGCGATACCGGGCGGGAATCCTCCTGGGCGGGCGCCGGCGTTCTTTCCTTGCTGTTGCCGTGGAACTATGGGCCGGAGGTCAATGCCCTGGCACAGCGCGGTCGCGCGTTGTGGCCGGAGTGGGCGGATCGTCTGAAAGTCGCGAGTGGAGTCGATTGTGAATACCTGGCCTGTGGCATGGCGGTGCTGGCGGTTGAACAACTTGAGGCCGCGCTGGCCTGGTGCGCGGAATATGGCGAGGTCGCTGTCCCGCTGACGGAGTTCCCTCTCCCCCAGCCCCTCCCCCCGGGGGGGAGGGGAGAAAACGCGCTCTGGCTGCCGAACGTGGCGCAGGCACGCAACCCGCGCATCATGCAAGCCTTGCGCAGCGCGGCGTTGCGAGCGGGCGTCGTGCTACATGAGCACACACCAGCCACACGTTTACTGACGGACAGCGCCAGGGTCACGGGCGTGGAGACGCCGAATGGCCTGTTCAGCGCCGACAGCGTGGTGGTGACGGCGGGCGCCTGGACCGGCAATTTGCTGGCGGAGTTAGGCGACGCGCCCGAGATCACACCGGTGCGCGGCCAGATCATGTTGTTCAAGGCTGAACCGGGGCTGCTCCCGTGCGTGGTCTACCAGCGCGGGCATTACCTGGTGCCCCGCGCGGACGGGCACATTCTGGTCGGCAGCACGTTGGAAAACGTCGGCTTCGATCAGACCACCACGGCCCATGCGCGAACGGAGCTGCTGAATTTCGCCTACAGCCTGATGCCGGCTTTGCGGCAGGCGGAGATCGTCACCCAATGGGCCGGCTTGCGCCCCGGCTCACCTGGCAACGTGCCGACCATAGACCGGCATCCCACCCTGGAAAATCTTTATGTGAACAGCGGCCATTTCCGTTATGGCGTGACGATGGCACCGGCGGCGGGCGAAGTTTTGTTGCATCGCATGCTGGGAACAAAGGTGCCTGTCGATAGCGCGCCATACGCCTGGATTACAAAGCCATCCAGCCCACTCCAGAGTTAGACAGCGTTTAAGCATGTTCCTAAAATGGCGCCATTCAATACACCAACAGGTATTTCCATGCCGACACGTATGCGAGTCCCGATGCAACGGGGCGAAATCGCCGAGTTGCTAAGGGCGCATGACATTGCGCCCACCCACCAGCGCATCGAAATTGCCGGGGTATTGTTCTCGCGCCATGAGCATCTTGCAGCCGATCAATTGCTGTCCATCGTCAACGCGCGCTACAGCGAGGTTTCCAAAGCGACGGTCTACAACTCTCTGCGCCTGTTCCTGGAAAAAAAGCTGATCCGCGAAGTGATCGTGGACCCCAGCCGGGTTTTCTATGACCCGAACACCGAGCCGCACCACCACTTCTACAACATGGCCAGCGGCGAACTGACCGACATCTGTGACGACAATCTGCACCTCGCCGGCATGCCCGCGCTGCCCGAAGGCATGGTGGCGGACAGCATCGACATCATCGTGCGGATACGCCCGCGTGAAATGGCGGCGGCTTGAACAGCCCCCTACCGACTGGACACCAAGCTGTAGGTCAGGTTGCCGAAGGCTACCTGACGACTCGGATCGTCAGGTAGCGATAAAGCCGCAACCTGACCTACGCCAGGCCTTCGACGGGATTTCCACGCTACTCGTCCCGACTTGATCCAACCAATCCTCCCAAAGGAGCATCCCCATGCAACGACGCGCATTTCTGAAAGGCGCCGGCGCCGGTCTGGGCCTGGCCACTAGCGCGCTGGCCGCGAAGGCGTTTGCCGATGGTCCCGCGATCAAATGGCATCTGGCCTCCAGCTTTCCCAAGAGCCTGGACACCATTTACGGCGCCTCGGATCTTCTCGCCGACCGCTTGAACAAGATCACCGGCGGCAAGTTCCAGTTGCGTGTGCATGCCGGTGGTGAACTGGTGCCGGGGCTACAGGTGCTGGACGCGGTGCAGCAGGGCACCGTGGAATGCGGCCACTCGGCCAGCTATTACTACGTCGGCAAGAACATGGCGTTTGCTTTCGACTGTGCCCTGCCCTTCGGTCTGACCGCGCGGCAACAGAATGCCTGGATGTATTTCGGCGGCGGCATCCAACTGATGCGTGAGTTGTTCAAGAAATACAACATCGTGCAGTTCCCCGGCGGCAATACCGGCGTGCAGATGGGCGGCTGGTTCCGCAAGGAGATCAAATCCCTGGCCGATCTCAGGGGCCTGAAGATGCGCATTCCCGGCATCGGCGGGCAGATCATGGCGCAACTGGGCGCGGTGCCGCAGACCCTGGCCGGCGGCGACATCTACCCTTCGCTGGAACGCGGCGCCCTCGACGCGGCCGAGTGGGTGGGCCCTTACGACGACGAGAAGCTCGGTTTCCACAAGATCGCCCAGCACTATTACTACCCCGGCTGGTGGGAAGGCGGCCCGCAGTTGTCGTTCTACGTCAACAGCGCAAAGTGGAATGAATTGCCGGAGGCTTACAAACAGGCCTTTGAAACCGCCTGCGCCGAGGCCAACGCCAACATGCTGGCGGAATATGACTTCAAGAACCCCCAGGCCCTGATGCGCCTGGTGAGGCAGGGAGTGAAGCTGCACGCCTACCCGAAAGACGTCATGAAAGCCGCGCGTACCGCGTCTTTCAAGCTGTATGACGCCGAAGCCGCAAAAAACCCTGATTTCGCGCGCATCTACAAACAGTGGAAGACGTTCCGTGACGGCCAGATCCAGTGGTTCCGGGTGGCTGAATCGTCTTACGAGAATTTTTTGTATTACACGAAATAGGCGCGGCTCCCCCCTTTATCAAAGGGAGGCAATCAACGCAAATTGTCCATTAGCCGGGCGACGCCGGAGGCCCACCTGTAGCGCAGGCGTCTCGCCTGCTTCGTGGGCCTGATCAGAAGGACAAAGCAGGCGGGACGCCTGCGCTACTTGCCTACTTCGGTTAATGGCTTATCCCGGCTCAATCCCGCAACTTGAACACCACCCGGATATACGCCTGATAGCGCACCGGGCGGCCGTCCTTCATGGCGGGGTGAAAGTGGGCATTGCGGAAGGCATCCAGCGCGGCTTCATCGAACACGCCGGGCAGGTCCGCCTCGACCACTTCCACATCGCGCACCCGTCCGAGATCATCGATCTTCACCATCAGCTTGAGCGTGCCTTCCTGATTGCGTCGCCGCGCCTGTTCCGGGTATTCGGGAACGATGCCGCCAATTGAACGGGCATGCATATCGACCTGGCGCGCCACATACCAGGTGGTGTCGATGCCGACACTGAGCGGCGTGCTCGGCCCGTTGTGTGGTGTGGCGACGGCGACGGTGGCGGGCGCGCTGGCCGGCTTTGCTTCCGGCGGGCTGGGCGGCGCGACGGCGGCTACGGGTGAGGGTGTGGGCGTCGGCGCGACCGGTGTGGGCGCGACTGGCAAGGGCGGAGCCGGAGACGGCACGTTGCTGGTCAGCAAGGGTTGCGGCACGGGTACCGGCGTCACGACGGCTTTTGCCACCACCACCTCAGCGGGATGCTCCGGCGCGGGTTCCGGGATGACTTGTGGCGCGTCCGGCGGTGTCTCCGGCGCGGGGAGCGCCAGGCGCGCATTGATCACCATCGTCTCCATCACGCGGCCTCCGGGCGCCGGTTGCACCAATGCCAGCAAGGCCAGATGCAGGCTCAGCGAAAACAGCAGGCTGCTGGCGAGGGGGTCTTGCAGGCGCTGGCGCCAATCGGAAAAAGCGGAAAACATGAATTCAGGTCGATGCGAAACTGAGCGCGAGGATAGCAGCCCTCAGCGTTTACCCTCACCCGAAGCGCGCAACAACAGCTTATCCATCATCCGGGTCGAGAGCAGGCGCTTCAGCCACCAGAACGCCACCGAGGGCACGGTGATGGGGTAGCGGGCGCGCGGGCGCGGGCTTTCCAGGGCGTGAATCACTTTCTCCAGCACCGCTTCCGGGCCAAGCGTGAAGGGCGCCGCCGGGCCGGGATTATTCAGGCGCG
This sequence comes from Gallionellaceae bacterium, assembly GCA_028714875.1. GTDB lineage: Bacteria > Pseudomonadota > Gammaproteobacteria > Burkholderiales > Thiobacillaceae > PFJX01. The sequence continues at coordinate 194,610 of JAQTLN010000003.1, read as the reverse complement.
CGAGCTGGGCTTCATAGCTGGCGCGATGCACGCTGCTTTGCCAGGCGATGTGTTTCTCGAAGTGCGGCAGACAGTTTTCCCGGAAGCGCGAGGCGATGGGGCCGGGTTCCACCAGACTGACCGAGATGCCGGCGCCGGCCAGTTCCATGCGCAGGGTGTCGCTCAAGCCCTCGATGGCGAATTTCACCGCGACATAGGCGCCGCGATAGGGAAACGCGGCATAGCCCAGCACCGAACTGTTCATGACGATGCGGCCATGCCCCTGGGCGCGCATGGCGGGAATGATCAGGTTGCTCAACTCCACCCAGCCGAACAGGTTGGTCTCGAACTGCTCGCGCAGCGCGTCGCGGGTGAGGTCTTCCACCGCCCCCACCTGGCCGAAACCGCCGTTGTTGAACAGCGCGTCCAGAGTGCCGCCGGTGCGCGCCAGAACCTCGGCGGCGGCGGCGCGTATAGCGGCGGAATCGTTGAGATCGAGCGGCAGGCTTTCCAGCCCTTCTCCCTCCAACCGCGCCACGTCGTCCGCATCGCGCGCGCCGGCGAACACCCGCCAGCCGCGTTGTTTCAGGCCGTGCGCCACGGCATGGCCGATGCCGCTGGAACAGCCGGTGATGAGGATGGATTTCATCTAACCACTCCCCCCTTTCTCAAAGGGGGGCTGGGGGGGATTTAGCGCCGGTTGCAATCTCGCCCACGCTGTAGAAATCCCCCCCGGCCCCCCTTTGGGAAAGGGGGGAGCAGTCCGGGCGAGCCTTGTTCACGGTCTTCTCGCTATGACGGTATCGAACACTTTCAGCGTATCGCCGGGCGCGGGGAATTGGTCCAGCGACTCGGCCAGCACCTCCCAGCCCGGCAGCGCGGCCTTCAGGGCGCCGGGGGCGAACAGGTGGTAATGATCCGGCTCGAACATGCCGAGGAAGGTGGTGCCTTCGGTCAGCGCGTTGAGCGCCACCACGCCGCCCGGCCGGACATGGGCGACGATGTCGGCGAGCAGAGTTTCGGCGCGCTCGCGCGGGAAGAACATCAACAGGCCGATGGCGACGATGCCGTCGTAATCGCGGTCGCAAAGCCAATGCCCGAGATCGGCCTCGTGCGCCGTGACCGGCAAGGCCAGATAAGCGGCCGTCTCACGCAGACGAGCGATGCCGGTGGGGCTGCCGTCCAGGGCGGTAACCTGGCAACCGGCGCGCGCGGCTTCCAGGGCGAGGTTGCCGAGGCCGCAACCGAGGTCGAGCACCTCGCCTTTGAGGTAGGGCAATGTCAGCCGCTCGAACGGGTTGAGCTCGAATTCGCCGGTGCTCACCTGGCGCTGGAACTGGGTATCGAAGAAACGTACAGATTCGGTCGGCATGAGTGGTTCTCCTACGTGCTGTCCGGCCGGCCCAGCAAGCGCATCAGCCGCACATGCCCCGATTCGTAGAACGACAGCATGGCGGGCAGCCAGAGCAGGGCGAGCACGGTGGTGAAGGCAAGGCCGAAGGTGATGCTGGTGGCCATGGGAATGAGGAACTGCGCTTGCAGGGATTTTTCCGCCATCAGGGTGGAAAGGCCGCCGATGGTGGTCAGCGAGGTCAGCAAGATGGCGCGCAATCTGAGGCAGGCGGCGTTGACCACGGCTTCTTTCACCGCCATGCCTTTCTCGCGCTGGTGCCGGTAGAACTCGACCAGGACGATGGAATCGTTGACGACGATGCCGGACAGGCCGAACAGACCGAACATGGACAGGATGGTGAGGTCGATGCCCATGATCCAGTGGCCGGTGATGGCGCCGACCAGGCCGAAGGGAATCGCCAGCATGATGATGAGCGGCCAGCCGTAATGGCCGAACACCCAAGCCAGGACGATGTAGATCAGCGCCAGGCCCAGCATCAGGCCGGTCTTCATGTCCGCCATGGTTTCGCGCTGGTCCGCCGCGCGACCCTGGAACGACCAGTGGATGCCGAATTTCCGTTCCAGCGCCGGCATGGTGGCGTCGGCGAGTCCGGCGAGGATTTCGTTGCTGTTGGCCACGGCGCTGTTCACCGTGCCGTTCACTTCCACCGCCAACTGCGATTCCGCGTGGCGCAGCGCCTCGAAGCCTTGGCGCGTGCTCCAGTGGGCAACGCTGGCGAGCGGCACCCAATCACCACTCGGCGCGCGCACGGTAAAGCGTTCCAGCAGGGCCAGACTGGCGCGCTCGGAGGCGGGCAGGCGCACCCGCACTTCCACCTCTTCCGGGCCATCCTGGAACAGTTGCACCAGCTTGCCGTCGAGGCCGGCGCGCAGTTGCCGGGAAAGATCGTCCAGGGTCAGACCAAGCGCTTCACCGGCCGGGGTGAGATTGAACACCACCTGTTCACGGCCATAGGGCATGTCGTCCTCGATGCCATAGACGCCGGGAATCTGGCGCAGGCTGGCTTGCAGATCGAGGGCGGCGAGCTTGAGCGCGTGGGCGTCGTGGCCGGCCAGGCGCACCACCAGATCGCCGCCCGGCGGCCCCTGGCGGCGCGGCACCACGACGAAGTTTTCGATACCCGCCGGCACCTGGATGCGCGACTGCCAGTCCTTGATGAAAGCCTCCGTGCGAATGGAGCGCTTTTCCGAGGGGGCGAGCTCCACCGTGACCGAGCCGAACTGGTCGCCCAGGCGCAGCCGCTGCTCACCGGAGAGAGAGCCGTTACTGAACACCGCGTGGTCGACGATTTTCACGCCGTAGTGCTTCTCGGTGGCCTCCAGGCTCTGGCGCAACTGCGCGAGAAATGCGTCCACCCGCGCGCGCGGCGTACCGCTGGCGAAGGTGGCGTTGGCGTAGACGATCTGCGGCTCCGGGGTCGGGAAGAAGGTGAACTTGACCCGCCCGCCGGCCAGCAGGCCCACCGCCAGGATCAGGATCACCAGCCCGGCGCTGATGGTGACACCGCGATATTCCACCGCCGCCGTCACCGCGCGCCGGAAGGGGCCGTCGCGGAAGTTGTCAAAGGTCTGGTTCAGCCAGAGACGCGCCTTGCTCACCTTCTTCCCCTCATGGGCGAAGGCATTGCGCAAATGCGCCGGCAGGATGAAGAAGCACTCGACCAGCGAGGCCAGCAGCACGCAGATCATGATGAAGGGAATGTCGCCGAGGATCTTGCCCATCGGCCCGGATACCAGCATCAGCGGCAGGAAGGCCGCCACCGTGGTCAGGCTGGAGGCGATCACAGGCCAGAACATGCGGCGCGCGCCGCCTTCCGAGGCGAACATGGGGTCTTCGCCCATCTTGTGATGAGCATAGGCGTCCTCGCCCACCACGATGGCGTCGTCGACGATCACCCCCAGCGCCATGATCAGGGCGAACAGGCTGATCATGTTGATCGAGCCCCCCACCAGCCAGACCACCGCCAGGGTGGCCATAAAAGCGGTGGGAATGCCCATGGCCACCCAGGCCGTGACGCGGCCGTTGAGGAACAGCAACAGGATGAACACCACGATGACCAGGCCCATGGCGCCGTTGCTGAGCAGCAAACCGATACGGTCCTCGATCAGGCTCCAGGTCTCGTCGTAGACCGTCAGTTGCAAGGAGGGGGGCAGTTTCGGACGGGTATCGGCCAGCCAGGCGTTGAGTATCTTCGCCGCCTTCAGGGTGTTGCCGTCTTCGGCACGCTTCAGCAGCAACTCCACCGCCGGCTTGCCGGCAACGAACATGAACAGACTGTTGTCGCGCGGGCCACGGGTGATTTCGGCCACCTGGCCCAGTTCGATGCGGCTGCCGGCTTCGCTGACCAGCGGCAGGTCGTGATAGTCGCGCGGGTCGCGGCGCAGGTTGACGCCGCGCACTTCGCGCTGCACCTCTCCTTCACCGACCTTGCCGGCGGGCAGATCGCGGTTGGTCAGCGCCAGGCGGGTGGCCACCTGATCGAGGGTCAAGCCCAGACGCTCCAGTTCCTTGCCCGGCACGGTGATGGCGATTTCCTCGTCGGGCAGGCCGAGCAGATCGACCCGGTCGACGCCGCGCCCGAGCAGTTCCTGTTCGTACTGGCGCGCCAGCCGCCGCAGCTCTGGCAGACTGTCGCCGCTGAGCAGGACGCGCGCGATGGGTTCGTAACGGATGACGCGGCCGACTTCCGGCGGCTCGGCGTCCTGTGGCAGATTGCGGAACTGGTCCACCGCCTGCTTTACCTCGTCCACGGCGGTAATCGGGTCGGTGCCTTCCTTGAACTCGATGGAAATGGAACTCACCCCCTGGCTGGAAGACGAGGTCAGGTGCTTGACCCCGGCGACGCTCTTCAGCTTCTGTTCCAGCGGCGTGGTGATCCCCTCTTCCACATCCTCCGCCGCCGCCCCGCGCCAGTCCACGCGCACGGTCACGAAATCCAGATTGAAGTTGGGGAAGAACTGCACATTGAGCTTGGAGACGGCAAACAGGCCGGCCAGCAGCAGGATCAACATGAACAGATTGGCCGCCACCGGATGGTGGACGAAGGTGCCGATGAGGTCCTGGCGTTTCATTGGTGTGTGGTGAGGCGTGAGGCGTTACCGTGAAACGACCAGGCGCCACAGCACCCGCTCCCCCCTTTCCCAAAGGGGGGCTGGGGGGGATTTAGCGACATTTGCCTGAGTAGCCGCCTCAGAAATCCCCCCTGCCCCCCTTTGAAAAGGGGGGGAGCCACCACGCCAACCGCATCACCAGGTAACGAGATAACCAGTGTGTCCATAAAGCGAGCAACGTCTCCACTGCCCAAGTTGCAAACAACGCCCATTCCAGGTTGCCTCACTTCACCACCTCGACCTTCAAGCCGCTGACCGCGTTGGGCAGATGCGTGGCGAGCAGCACGTCGCCCTGTTTCAGCAACGGGCTTTTCACCAGCAGCCTGGCGGGCTCGCCGCCGGCGTCGCCCAGCACCGCCACGTCCAGCGCCTTCAGCCGCCCGCCTTCGATGCGATACACCTGGTTCCCGCCGAACAGCGCCGCGTAAGGCACCGCCACGGCATCGGCGACCGGCGCGCGCGCGACTTCCAGGCTGACCAGTTCGCCCACGCGCAAATGGGTGGAGGCGCGCCGCGCCACGAAAAAGGCGTCGAGGCCACGCGCATCGGCGGCGCCGGCACTGCGCGCCAGGCGGAACTCCAGGGTCTCGCCCGCCACCACCGCCGTGGCTTTGGGATGCTCGCCACGACGCATGGCGGCAAGAAACTCATCCTGCCGCGTGGTCGGCAATTTGGCGCGCACTTCCAGGCCGGCGGCAGGATAAAGGGTGAGCAGGCTCTGACCACTGTTCACCTGGTCGCCCTCGGCGACTTCCACCTTCGCCACATAGCCGGCGAACGACGCCGTCACCCGGCTGCGCTGCAAAGCCAGTTGCGCCTGATCGAGATTGGCCCGTGACTTGGATAGACGCGCCCGCAACTGCGCCAGACGCGCCTGGTGGTCGGCGATGGCCAGTTCACGGCCGCGCAAGGTGATCTGCTGGCGCGCCTGGCTCTGGCGGCTCTGATCCACCGCGCTCTGGGAATAGAAATTCTCCTTGCGCAGTTGTTCGAAGCGGCCAACATCGGCGGCGGCAAAGTCGAGCAATTTGCGCTCCTGGACGAGTAGGTCCAGGTCCGCCTTGTGGCGCAGCTCCTCGCTGGCGATGGCGGCTTCCAGTTCATCCACCTCGCCGCGCGCCTGCTCCACATGCGGCTGAAAATCGCGCGGGTCCAGCTCCAGTAGGCGCTGCCCGGGGCTGATGGCCTGACCCTCGCGCACGCTCACATGGAGCACCCGCCCCACGCCCGGCGCCGCCGCGCGCGTCTGTTCCGGGCTTTCCACACGGCCATTCAGGGCGGTCACCGGGCCGCGCGCGGCAAGTTCGACAAGCAATGTCCGCACCCGCCACACCGGCTCCTTGGGTAGCGCCACCGGCGTCTTCGGCCGCGTCGCCTTGAGGGCCGCGAAACCGGCTATGCCCAGCGCCAGCAGCAGCACGGGCAACAAAACTTTCTTCTTGTTCATCACGGGGATAGGGCGGGAAAGGACGCGGGATTATCGCGAGCCACAGCGGGGAAGGAAAGGAAAGAACCCAAAGCCAGCCGGGCATTCCCTATGTGGCCTATCTCGGAATATAACGATGCCGTGCTTGGCAAGAACCCAATTGGTTTGCTACGGTACTAGTTCATTTCTATCAATAAATAGCCACACCCCCATTCGCCGCCAGTGGAGACCGCGATGACCCATCTGCCGCAACCGCATGGATTGATCGGAAATTCCCCTGTTTTTCGGGAAATGCTCGAAATACTGCACAAGATCGCCGGCTACGACGCCACGGTTCTCATCTCCGGTGAAACCGGCAGCGGCAAGGAGTTGGCCGCGCGCGCCATCCACTATCTGAGCGCGCGCCGAGACAAGCCCTTCATCCCGGTCAACTGCGGCGCCCTGCCCGACCACCTGATCGAAAACGAACTGTTCGGCCACAACCGGGGCGCCTACACCGACGCGCGCGAGAGCCAGGCCGGACTGATCGCCCAGGCGGAAGGCGGCACCCTGTTCCTGGACGAAGTGGACGCCCTCTCCCCGAAAGCCCAGGTCAGCCTGCTGCGCTTTCTTCAGGACGGCCAATATCGCCCGCTCGGCAGCAGCCGCACGGAATCCGCGCAGGTACGCGTCCTCGCGGCCAGCAATGTCGAACTCGAACAACAGGTCGAGGAGGGCCATTTCCGCGCCGACCTGCTTTTCCGCCTGAATGTCATGGAACTGCCAGTGCCGCCCTTGCGCGCGCGCGGCGGCGACATCGAACTCCTGGCACGCCATTTCATCGCCGAAGCCGCCTGCCGCTACAAGGTTCCCAGCAAGGAACTCCATCCGGACACCCTGGAATGGCTGGCCAGCCAACCCTGGCCGGGCAACATCCGGGAATTGCAGAACCGCATCCAGCGCGAATTCCTGCTCGCCGATGGCCCGCTACTGCGCATCCGCGCGCCCGTGCTGAGCAACGAGCGCCGTCGCCAACCCGATCGCCGCCACGGCATCTCCGACACGCTCAACTTCAACGAAGCCAAACAAAACATGTTGCAGGCATTCGAGCGCAGCCATCTGTTGCGCCTGATGCGGGAATGCGCCGGCAATGTCTCGCAAGCCGCCCGCATGGCCGGCAAGGAACGCCGCGCCCTGGGCAAGCTGCTGAAGAAGTACCAGATCGAAGCCAACCTGTACCGCTGATCACCGCTCGCGGCATTGGGTCTTGACTGACCCGGACGCTCGATTCACCTCACCCGAATGGGTCACCCAAGACCCACCCGAGGAACGGGTTCGGCCGCCAAGCTGTTGAATCCATAAGCATCATCTTCTCGCGGCATCTGGCACAGCGCTTGCCCCTCTTCGCTGCCATCAACCCAAATTGTCTATTAGCCGGGACGACACCGGAGGCCCACCAGTAGCGCAGGCGTCCCGCCTGCTTCGTCCGTCTGATCAGCCCCACGAAGCAGGCGGGACGCCTGCGCTACATGCCGGCTTCGGCTAATGGACAATCTCGGATCAAGGCACCGCGGCAGCCCTGTAGAGGAGGCATTCATGCAGCCCCAGCAACAACATCTCACCGACGTGGTCGACGCCATCCTGCGCTACCTGCATACCCACCCCGAAGCCGTCGACAGCGCGGAAGGCATCGCCAAATGGTGGTTGCCGGCGGCGTGGTGTGTGGATGTCCACACCGTGCAAGCCGCCCTCACCCGCTTGCAACAACAAGGCCTAGTCCGGCGGCGCGTCAATGCCGACCAGCATGTTTTGTACTCACGCTGAGATCGTCCAGGAGGAAACACATCATGAGCAAACAACCCTTTGAAATTGGCCTGACCCTGGCCGGCGCGGTTTCCGCCGGCGCCTATAGCGCGGGCGTGATGGATTTCATGATCGAAGCGCTGGACGCCTGGCACAGCGAAAAAAGCAAACCCGGCGGCGACGTGCCGCGTCATGAAGTCAGCATCAAGGTCATGAGCGGCGCCTCCGCCGGCTCCATCACCGCCGCCGTCGCGACCGCCGCCATGCTGCACGAGCACCATCCCGTGCATGACCCCGTCCAGGCACAGCCCAACCGGCTTTACGACACCTGGGTAACCGGCATCGACATCAAGTATCTGCTCGAACAAAGCGACCTGGATGACCCCAACGCTCCGGCCCGTTCTCTGCTCGACTCCAGCATTCTCGACAAACTCGCGGACGCCGCGCTCAAACAGGGCACCTTGCGGCGTCGTTCCTATCTCGCGGAACCCCTGCACCTGATGTTCACGGTGACCAATCTTCGCGGCGTCCCCTACAACCTGGGGTTTCGCGGCAACTATGCCGCCGGGCACGACTTCCGCATGCACGGCGACCACGTCCACCTGCTGTTGAGCGAGGGCGGCACAGAACACAGCGATGGCGCGGTCGCGGTGCCTTGGAGCAGTCAATCACCGGCGGGCCAGGCGGGCTGGCATTTGATCGGCCAGGCGGCCCTGGCCTCCGGCGCCTTCCCCATCGGTCTCAAGCCACGCACGCTGGAATACACCTTCGGCACTCTGGCCGGTGACATTTACTGGCAGCGCAAATGGCAGTCCTGGGAAGGCCTCGAATGCGCTGGGCAACACCTGTTCAAGCGCAATTACAGCCGAGTTGTGCCGCAGTGGGTGCCGAAAGACAGCAATGTGCAGCCTTATTCACAGCCCTACAGCTTCGTCTGCGTGGATGGCGGCAGCATGAACAACGAACCATTGGAACTGGCCCACGGCATCCTCGCCGGCGCCGACGGTTTCAACCCACGCGAGGGCGACAAGGCGCGGGCCGCGGTCATCATGATCGACCCCTTCCCGGATCAACTCGACGACAAGGCCGCGCGTGACGATCTATTCAGCGCCGCGATCGGTCTGGTCGGCGCCTGGAAAGCGCAAAGCCGCTTCCGCGCCATGGACATCGCCCTGGCGCAACAAGCCGACATCTACAGCCGTTTCCTGATCGCCCCAGTGCGCGCGGACCCCCAGGGGAACGCGGTGAACTACCCCATTGCCAGTGCCTCGGTCGGCGCCTTCGGCGGCTTTTTGAGCGAAGATTTCCGCCGCCATGATTTCCAGCTCGGCCGCCGCAACGCGCGGGGTTTCCTGGACAAGCACTTCACCCTGCCGGAGAACAACCCGCTGTTCCAGGACGCCACCGGCGCCTGGGACCATGGCTGGAGTGACGCGCTGGCACAACGGTACGGCCGCGACGAGGATGGAAAGCCCTATGCCGGCATCGGCCCGCGCCATCTACCCATCATTCCCGTGTTGGACAGCATTCCCCTCGACGCCGAGTTGCCGGCCTGGAACAGCCTCTACAGCCACGAACGGCTGGACGGCATCAGGAAACCCCTGCGCAAACGCATCCTCGCGGTGGGGGAGCGGCTGGCCGACCAGGGCATGCGCGACGCGCCTTTTCTGAACGGCCTGATCGGCCTGGTGATCCGCCTGGTGGACAACAAACTGGCTGATGCCGCCATCAAGGCCATGCGCGAGGAACTGGTGAAGTACCAGCTGCTGCCGCCGCGCACCGAGCCCGAACCTAGCCCGTGGCCGGAAGACATCTTCAGTTAATTGTTCGTTGAAGCCATCTATCCCGGAGGAGTTCCAGAGCTATAAGGTAAATATGAAACGTAAATAGCCCACATCCCTCTGGCTCGAATATCGGCGTGGGGGCGGTTGCGGCGAGGGAGATACACCATGGCATATAACGACCAGAACAATACGGGGTGGTCACAAGTCATCGTGGTTCTGCTCCTGGCTGTGGGCGCTGTCTGGATACAGTTCCCCATCGAACCGGATCGGCCGGCACCCTCCGGCCAGGGGGTGAGTACCAGAGGCATACAGGATGTGGATGCCCGTCTCTGGCAGGATCCTTTCGGCGCGATCGACAGGACCGGCAAAACGAGTTCCCCCGCGTGCGTTACCCTGGCTCAGTCCGGCAAGGACGTCACGATCAAGTCCGCTGCTTGCGGCACGGCGCGCGACCACAGCCTGGAATGGCTGAGTGAACTGATTCAGTCGCGCCAGCGGGAAAACAACACCCCTACAAAAGTCATGCTGACGATGGTGCCGGGGGGTAACTGGGTAGGCGCGGACGAAGCCCGGCGGCGCACTCGCTATGCCGTACTCGCCGGCCTCAATGCCGAGGACTATGTGCCCGACGACCCGGAACACATCGGCTATGCCAAGGGCAAGGTAGACCAGATACCCATGGTCATGCCGTTCGAATGGCTGACTAGCCAAAAGGGGGAGCCGCTTCTTCTCATCTGGCTGGATGATGAAGCCTTGTTGCGGGAAACCTGGGTTGAAAACTGCGCCAAGGCCAAGGCTGGCTGCCTGGAGAACAACAAACGCATCGCGCCAAAACCGCTTAGCCGTCTGGCGGAGATCGTGGAAAAGCTGGGCGCACAGAACAAGCCAGGAAATACGGACAAGGCGAACCAGCCGACCTGGCTGCTGATCGGCCCCTCGTCCTCCACCTTTTTGACCTTGGCCGTGAAGGAACCGGGTATAGAAAAATCGCTGGCTCAGTTGGCAAGCCATGTACCGCGTTGGTACTCCCCCTTTGCCACCCTCCCGGATGACAAGATCCCGCCCAGTGGGAAAGACGGGCTGAAACAAAAATTCCTGGACAAGCTGACCCGAGTCACCACCGACGACGACAAACTGGCCAGCGCCCTGGTGGAAGAACTCCGCCTGAGGCGTTTTGGATCGGGTGAAACCGTGGCGCTGGTGGGGCAATGGGATACCGCTTATTCCCGCGAACTGCGGGGGTTGCTCAAGGAGAAAATAGAAAACGAGCCGATCGCGGGAAAACCCGGCAGAAAGATGCGGGTGCTGGAAGAAAGCTATCTTCGCGGGATCGACGGCAAACTGCCCGAGCGGAAAGACACGGACAAGAAAACCGAGAACAAGGAAAAAACCGTCATCGAGCCTACCGAGGGCGAGGGACAGATCGACTACCTGCGCCGCCTGTCCGCGAAACTGAAGCTGAGAGAAAAAGATGTCGAGCGCATCGGCGCGATCGGCGTGCTGGGCAACGACTATTACGACAAGCTGCTGGTGCTCAAAGCGTTGCGCCCGGCATTCCCCGACACGGTGTTTTTCACCACCGACGTGGACGCGGCCATGTTGGATCGTGATGACAACAAGCACACGCGCAACCTGATAGTGGCGGCTGGTTATGGTCTGAGCCTCGCGCCGGATGGGCAAAAAGACATTCCGCCATTCCGTGAGAACGATCAAACCGCGACCTATGTCGCCACTCGCCAGGCGCTGAATCCAGACAGCCTGGGCTCACTCGCACAGGAGGCCAGGAGCAAGGCCCAATTGTTTGAAATAGGCCGAAGCGAACTGGTTTCCCTCCCCTGCGCCGAGGGAATGCGGTACTGCCGGCAGCAAATCGAAACAGGCGCGCCTACCGTGCTATGGAGAGTGGGATTACTGCCAGTCGCGCTGGCATTGATCATCTGGTTCATCGCCACCACGACCGGCTTCACTCACCGACAACACCGCTGTGCCTGGACCGCGATTGTGATGGGAACGGGCTTCGTTTCAATCGCCCTGTACTTCCTTGCCATGGGAAGCGAACCGCTACGCTGGCTGGAGGGCGTCAGCATCTGGCCCAGCGAAGTGCTACGGCTCATCGCCCTGGCCCTGGCTCTCACCCTGTACTGGGAGGGCGTCAGGCGAGTCCACCGGGCACGCGCCTACCTTGACCGCGAGTTTTTTGGCCTTGACCACTACAAGGCGGGAAAAGAGGTCTCACTCTGTACCCATCTACATTTCGTGCTCGCCCCGGCAAGGCGACTTCATAGATTGGGACTCTGGCTCCGCGTGCGCGCGAAACAGGCGTGGAAGCGCGCAATGGAATGCCACCAAGGCAAAGCCATGGCTTTTCCGAGCACGGAGGAACAGGACGCCGGCGATATCTGGGGCATCTACAACGGAAGCAAGATGTGCGCGGGCGCTCCCCGCCCGCTCCGTTTGCCGTTCTGGGCTTCAGTGCTGCAATTCATGCTGGCCTACGTTTTGATGGCGGCCATCCTGTTTGAACTTGGCCTGCCCAAGCCTCAGGTGCCGGCGCGTGGCGATCTGGCTTTCTCAGTCGATCATGGGGTGATTATCTTTACCCTCCTCGCGCATCTGGCCCTGTTGTTCCTCGCCATGTATGAAGGCTTCCGCGCGGTCTGGCTGGCGCGCGCGCTGCAAGGCCCCACCCATTGGCCGGATCAAATCATCGAGCGTTTCTGGCCCTTCCCCGAGGGGGAAAAACCGAAACATTGGCCCTTCACCGGAGGCGTCGCCGCTGATCACACACTGTTCGACCCCTGGTTGGACGTGCGATTCATCGCCCATGCCACCGAACCGGTGCAACGCATCATTTTTTATCCCTTTATCGTGCTCAGCCTGCTCATGTTGTCGCGCAGTTCCCTGTTCGATCGTTGGGGCATCCCCGCTTTTCTCATCGCGATCTACGCAATCTCCATCACGCTAGTGGTCATCGCGGCCCTGCGTATGCGCTACAGCGCGGAGAAAGTGCGCCGGCACAGCATCGAGAATCTGAACACTCGGCTCCTTGAACTCCAGGCACAAGGAAAAGGAGAACTCGTGAAACAGATCGAAATCATGCGGAAAGATATTCAGGAGATAAAAATCGGCACCTTCTCCCCACTGGGCCAACAGCCTCTGATCAAGGCGGGGCTGACGCTCGCGGGCAGCTACTCCGGCATCGCGCTTCTGGAATTCCTCAATCAGATGAATCTGTAATGGGATGGTATGGCGGCGGGATTGTTGCGGCGCAACATCCGCCTAAGCGAGAATGCCCGATCATTTTTGTGGCCAGGAGTCACGCATGAAGCGGGTCGTGTTCAACCAGAAGGGCGGCGTCGGCAAATCCACCATCACCTGCAATCTGGCCGCGATTGGCGCCGCGCGCGGGCTGCGCACGCTGGTTATCGATCTGGACCCGCAGGGCAACAGCACGCATTACCTGCTGGGGGAAGCCGCGCCGGAACGCACACTGGCCGACTTCTATGACCAGATACTCAACTTCACGATGCGCCCCCGCAAACCCGAAGAATTTGCCCAGGCAACGCCGTTCGCGAATCTGTGGGTGATGCCATCACACCCCGATCTGGAAGAACTCGGCGCCAAGCTGGAAGCGCGCTACAAAATTTACAAACTGCGCGAGGCGCTGGAAGCACTGGAGGGCTTTGATCAGATATGGATCGACACCCCGCCCGCCTTCAATTTCCACACCCGCTCGGCCCTGATCGCGGCTAACCGTTGTCTGATTCCATTCGATTGCGACACCTTTTCGCGCAAAGCCATCTACAGCCTGCTGCGCAACGTCGAGGAAATCCGCGCCGACCATAATCGCGGGTTATCGGTGGAAGGCATCGTGGTGAACCAGTTCCAGGCGCGTTCAAATCTACCGCAGCGGGTCGTGGCGGAACTGCTGGCGGAGGGCTTGCCGGTGTTGCCGCAATACCTATCCTCCTCGATCAAGCTGAAGGAATCACACGAAGCCTGCCAGCCGCTGATCCACCTGTTGCCGAGCCACAAGCTCACTCGCGAATATCTCGACTTGTTCGAGAGCCTGGCGGCGCGGCTGCCCGAATAAACACAGGTTGTTTTGGGCACGGTCGCGCCGACGCGCCGCCGACTGTTATTGATCAGCCCCACGCAGCCGGCGAGGCGCCGGCGCCACAAAAAAAGCGCCCGATGGGCCAAAGGCCGCACGGGCGCCGGAGGAGCAGGACGAGCTTTTATTACTTAGGCGGCGGCCTTCATGGCGACGCCGGAAACCTGGGTCACTTGTTCCTGGGCCAGCTTGACGCCTTCCTGGATCAGGTTGCTGTATTCGGTGCTGGTGGCATAGACGTCGGTCATGCCGGTGCGCACGGCAGCCATATTGCGCTCGCCGAGTTCGCGGGCGAGGGCGGTCTGGCCGGCCATCAGATCTTGGTAACCCTTGGCCTTGGTCATGAGTTCCATGCCGCGGGCGCTGGCGTCCATGTAGAACGCGGCCATTTCGGCTTGCTGCTGGAACAGCTTGTCGAAAGTGCGCATGTTCAGTTCAGCGATCTTGCGAACGGCTTCCAGAACGGTTTCGTTGCTCTTTTCGATGATTTCGATGACTTCTTTTTGCATGGTGATTCTCCTGAAGGTTAAGTAAACCGGGTAATTTGCCATTTGTGCAGTGCACCAATGTTGCGGTGCACAATACCCAGACGCCTTTCGGCTGTCAACAATCGGCGAAAAAAATGGAAGGACTCCTGTTGCCCGCGCGGCATGGATGCACGCGGGGAAGTTGCCGGCGGCAGTTAGCGAAGTAATCGGCCATCCGCCGAAAATCGAGCCGAAGAAGCACGGCCGATGCGCACCTCTAGCGCCGGCTGGAAGGCCGGCGCTACACGCGCGCGGAAACTTTATTTCGAATCAGTTGGTTGCAATGTGTTTCTTGAGCCCGTTCGGGGCGTAGCCGTCAAAACCGTTCATCACTCCGCAAATAGCGCCACTGTCCGGGCGGCAGTTTCCCCAGCGGGACGCTGCCGACGCGGATACGTTTCAGCGACAGCACTTGCAGGCCGACAGCCTCACACATGTGCGCGATCTGGCCGGGTTGGGCGCCTTTCAGCGCCACCCGCAGACGGGTTTCGTTCTGCCAACTGACCTTGATGGCGGGCGGGGTACGGCCGTTGAAGGAGATGCCCTGATTCAGCCGTTTGAGCCCGTTGGCGGTCAGTTCTCCCGCCACTTCGACGACGACTTCGTGTTCCACGGTGGCGGCGGCTTCGGTCAACTTGCGCGTGATGCGCCAGTCCTGGGTGTAGACAACAAGGCCGCTGCCGCTGGTATCCAGCGGCACGCAGGCGGTGAGTTGGGAAAAGTGCATTTTCAAAGGGTGGATGCCGGAGGCGTCTTCCGCCCACAGGCTGTCAGGTACCAGCAGTTGCGTGGCGGGCTGGCCGCTGCTGTCCTGGGTGGTGAAATAGCCGGGCGGTTTGTGTAGCAGCAGAGTGACGGGTTCCGTCTGGCCAGGGTTGGCCTGGGCGTCGATTTCGACGTGCTCATCGGCGACACGAAACTGCGGCTCTTCGATCACGACGCCGTCCACCCGCACCCAGCCGCCGGCAATGATCTGCTCGGCTTCGCGGCGTGAGCAGGCGCGCAGTTCGGCGACACGTTTGGCAAGGCGGATGGGATCGGTCATGGTGGCCTGGGGTTAAGTGATGAGCGGCGAGTCTACCGTTCAGCCGCACAGGCGGCAGACGGTCATCAGCATGAGGTCTTTGGCGGCGCTGTCCACCTTCGGAAGCACGGCTTTGAGGCGGCGGTCGCCATCGACTTCGCCGGTGGCGAGGGCCAGCAGGCCGAGAACGATGGCGGGGAGCGCGGCCGCTTCGGCGGCCGCGAGGAGGCTCGGCGGCAAATGGGTGATGAGGGTATCGCCATGCCAGAGGGCGCCGTCGCCATGCAGATCGATATGGCCGCCTTCCTTGAAGCGCCAGCAGCCGCCGGCCGGCGTTTCCGCCAGCAAATTACCGAAGAAATCCGGTATCGCCGCCGCCGCGCCACCCGGCAATCGGTTCAGTTGCCAGATCATTTCCTGGTAGGGGTCGAGGCCCGACGGCATGGGCTCGGGCGCGGCGAGCATGTATGAGGCTTGCATGGGGCTGGCGGAAAAGTGGACGGTAAGCCGTGCATTATCCTGCTTCCACCCGAATCGGAATATCCACTCAGGCCCACTGGCTCAGGCCGTGCGGGTGCCGGCCCCGACGGCGGAATCGCCGCGATGGTACTGGTACACCCGAGGGGGGTACATATCTCCATTGACCAAGATCATGACCATAAATCCTTAGGTAGTATCGCTGAATCTGGCACAAACCACCCCGACACAACGGCATGCCTTACCTGACCATTGATCAATTACAGATAGGCATTTACGTGCAGATCGACCTGCCCTGGGTGAGCCACCCCTTTACCTTCAACAGCTTCAAGATTAAATCGGAAGAGCAGATCCAGGTCATGCGGCAGTTGGGGTTGGAGCAGGTCCGCTACGACCCGAGCCGCAGCGCGGCCAAGCCCCGGCCGGTTCCCGCGACGCCGACACCGACAATGGCGGCAAAGCCGGCCGCGACCCTGGGCCAGGACGACCCCCTGGTTTTGGCAAAGAAGGCGCGCATCGAACATCTGCGCCAGTACCGGGAGGCGGTAGCCAAAGCGGAGAAGGCCCTCATCAACGCCGCCCAGACGGTGCGCCATATCAATGCCAATCTGCTGACCCATCCCGGAGAAGTTCGGGCCGAGGCCGATGCCTTCATCGACCAACTGGCGGAAACTTTCCTGACCGCGCCGGACGTGATGATCCACGCCATGGGCGGCAGGACCGATACCGAGGATCTGTTTCACCATGGTCTGAACGTGACCCTCATCTCTCTGGTCATGGCCAAAGGCTTGGGTTTATCCACCGAACGGGGCAAAACGCTCGGAATGGGGGCGCTGCTCCATGACATCGGCCTCAGGGATATTCCCAGTCGGGTGGTGCGCAAGGCCGAGCCGCTGACCGATGCGGAATATCGGCTGCGCCAGATGCATTGCGAATACGGTGTCGATTTGGGGCGGCGACTGGGGCTACCCAAGGCGGTATTGGAAATCATCCATCAGCACCACGAGGCCATGGACGGCTCCGGCTACCCGAGAGGCTTGAAAGGAGATGAGATCGCCCCCCTGGCGCGCATCGTCGAGGTGGCCAATCGCTACGACAAGTTGTGCAACCCGCTCGATTCGAGCACAGCCATGTCGCCGCACGACGCCCTTTCCTACCTGTTTGCGCAGCAGCGGGCAAAACACGATCCACAGCACCTGCGGATGCTGATCCGCAGCCTGGGGGTCTATCCACCGGGCACGGTGGTCCACCTCTCGAACGGCGCCACCGCGCTGGTCACCTCGGTCAATCCGGAGCGGCCACTCAAGCCCATCCTGGTGGTGCACGATCCGGAGGTACCCAAGGAGGAAGCGATCACCCTCGACCTGGAACTGGAGCCGGACACCAATATCAGCCATGCGATCCGCCCCAACCAACTGCCACGCGCCACACGTGACTATCTCTGCATGCGCAAGCACGTGTCCTATTACTTCGACGACGGCAAGGGGCGCAAATCATGAATCGTGGCGACCATTCAAACCTCGATTCCCTCCTCCTCGACCATGCGAGCGAAATGCTGCTGTTGCTCGACCCGGAGACCCTTTGCATCCACACCGCCAACCGCCAGGCCCAGGAGCGCCTGGGCTACGGCGCCGAGCAACTGGTGGGCATGCGCATCACCGACCTCGTCTGCGCGTTATCCGACGTGTTCTATTGGGAAGAAGTGCTGGCCGGCAATATTCAGGAGATCGAGCGTGCCGAAGGGTTGTTCCAGTGCGCCGATGGCCGCCTGATTCCAGTCGAGGAAACCGTCCACCTGGTGCGCGATGGCGAGCACGCCTGGATCCTGATCCGGGCCCGCGATAACACCCAGGAGACCGAGGAAAGAAATCTTCTGGCGCAAACCACCTCACAGTTGCGCGCCACCCTGGAGGCCACGGCGGACGGCATTCTGGTGCGCGATCAGGATGGCCGCATCATCAACATGAATCATCACTTCGCCATGCTCTGGGGCCTGCCCGACGATCTGCTCATGCGCGCGGAAGACGCGGATGTCCTGGCCTACATGGCCAGCCGCTGCGCTGATCCTTCGGCGTTCGAGAGGCGTCTCACGGCGATCGCCGAACTGCTCGACGAGGAGACCCTGGACATCCTCGAACTGACGAACGGCCAGGTGCTGGAACAGAAGACCCAGCCCCACTATCTGGAAGAGCGGATCATCGGCCGTGTCTACACCTACGCCGACATCACCCACCGTCGCCAGGAAGAAACGGACCGCCGCGTCGCCGCCATTGCTTTCGAGTCACAGGAGGCCATCGCCATCACCGACGCCAATCAGGTCATCCTCAAGGTCAACCAGGCATTCACCCGGATCACTGGGTACAGCGTTGAGGAGGCGGTCGGCAACAATCCCGGGCAACTGCTCAAGTCCGGTCGCCACGACGCCGCCTTTTACCGGGAGATGTGGGATTGTCTCGAACGCGAGCGGCACTGGCAGGGCGAAATCTGGAACCGGCACAAGAATGGCGCGGTGTTCCCGGAGTGGCTCACGATCACTGCCGTAACGGGCGAATCCGGGCAGATCACCCACTATGTCGCCGCCTTTTCCGACACCTCCCGCAACAAGAAGGCCGAGGCGGAAATCCACAATCTGGCTTTCTATGACCCACTCACCGAACTCCCCAACCGGCGCCTCCTGCAAGATCGGCTCGACCATGCCCTGGCCGCCAGCGCGCGTAGCCAGCGCTTCGGCGCCCTCCTGCTCATCGATCTCGACCACTTCAAGGAGCTGAACGACACCAAGGGGCACGCCATCGGCGATCTGCTGCTGATCGAAGTCGCCAATTGCCTGCGCGCCAGCGTGCGGGAAGAAGACACTGTGGCCCGTCTGGGCGGCGACGAATTCGTCGTCGTCCTCGCCGATATCGGCCTGGAAACCGACCAGGTCGCGACCCAGGCCGAGGCCGTTGCCGAAAAAATTCGAAGCGCCCTCACCCAGCCCTTCCAGTTGCAGTGCCATGAGCACCGCACTTCGCCGAGCATCGGCATCAATCTCTTCCGCGGCCACGAAATCTCGGTGGACGAGCTGTTCAAACGCGCCGACGTCGCCATGTATCAGGCCAAGCGCTCCGGCCGTAATGCCATCCGCTTTTTCGACCCGGACACCCATGCCGTTATGGAGGCACGCATCGCCCTCGACAGCGATCTACGCCTGGCGCTGCCGGAAGCACAGCTCAGTCTCCACTACCAGAAGCAGGTGGATAACGCGGGTCGCGCCATGAGCGCGGAGGTACTTCTGCGCTGGCGGCATCCCCAACAGGGACTCCTCTCCCCGATGCAGTTCATCCCCCTGGCGGAGGAGACCGGCCTGATTGTGCCGATCGGTCGCTGGGTACTGAAAGTCGCCTGCCAACAGATCAAGGCGTGGGATGCCAACCCGCTGGCGCGGCATCTTTCGCTGTCGGTCAATGTCAGCGCGCGCCAGTTTCGCCAGCCCGATTTCGTCGAGCAGGTGCTCGCGGTGCTGGAGTCGACGGCGATCGATCCCAGCCACCTCAAGATCGAACTCACGGAAAGTCTGGTACTCGACAACGTCGCCGACACCATCCGCAAGATGCTGGCGCTCAAGGAGGTTGGCGTGAGCTTCTCCATGGACGATTTCGGCACCGGCTACTCCTCCCTGGCCTACCTGTCGCAACTCCCTCTCGATCAGGTCAAGATCGACCGCTCTTTCATCGCCAGCATCGGCGTCAAATCCACCGACCAGGTCATCGTGCAGACCATCATCGGCATGGCCAACAATCTGGGCCTCAATGTCATCGCCGAAGGGGTGGAGACGGAGGCCCAGTTGGATTTCCTCAAACGCAGCGGTTGTTCCTCCTTCCAGGGCTACCTGTTCGGCGCGCCCATGCCGATCGAGGAGTTCGAGCGAGAGTTGCGCGACGACCAGGGTTGAATCCAGGTCGTCCGTTTCCCGAGGTAGATCTGTAGCGCCGGCGCTACATGTGGCACCACCTCCCTAATAGCCAAACAGGGACAAATCAGGCCGAGGCGCCGCCGGCCCTCGCCAGCCACTCGTCGATAGCGCGTTGCATCTCGTCCAGCGGGCGATAGCCGGTGGTGATGATCTGGTAGAGCTCGCCCCGCTGCGCGACCACGGTGGGAAAGCCGCGCACGTCCAGCTTGCGGGCCATCTGGAAGTGGGCCAGGGTTTTGCCTCGGACCGCGTCGGACGCAAAGGCGGCGAGAAAATCCGGCGCCGCCACCCCCTGCCCCTCCGCCAACCGCGCCAGCTGTTCCGGCTGAGTCACATCCAGACCCTCGCCATAGAACGCCGCCTGGATGGCCTTGAACAGGGGGAAGACGGCCTCCGGCGCCAATTCCGCCATGGCCACCACGGCGCGGCAGGCGGGCTCGGTGTCGTAGATGAAGCCCTCGCCCAGAACAGCGTCGAAGCGGAAGGGCTGCTCGGTCATGGCCTGAACCTCGCGCCAGTGTTGCAGGATGTCCTCCCGTTGCTTGGCGCTCATGGCTTCGCTGGTGCCGACGCGCAGGCCGCCCAGGATCAAGGCCACTTTCAGGCGGCCCCGGTAACCTTCCCGGAGCATCTCGATGACCGGCGAGAAACCCCAGCACCAGGAACACATGGGGTCGGCGAAGTACCAAAGGATGGGGTCTTTCATGGCGCCTCCAGACTGTTCAGGCCGTACCTGTGGCGCTCAATCAATGGCCGCGCCGACGCTGCTTGCGCGGCCCCCAGCGTTCCTCCAGGGCGGGCAGGTTGCGGCTGTGGGTGATGACCACTACTTCGTCATCCGCATGCAGCGCATCCTCCGCTTTCGGCAGCATGAACTTGCCGCCCCGGTAACAGCACACCACCCGGCTATCCTTGGGCAGATCCAGGGCCTGGGTCGCCCCCGCTTCTTCCTGCTTGACCACGAAGGTGAACACCCGCGCCTCGTCCTTGAGCATGGCGGACAGTTCGAGCAGGTCATGGCCGGCAAACATGTCCGCCAGATAGCGGCCTATGGTGCGGGCCGGCACGATGGTGTCTTCCAGGCCGAGTTCAATGCAGATGTGCTCGAACTCCGGGTCCTCGATGCGGGTCACCACTCGCTTGTAGCCCAGGGAGCGCCCCACCAGGCTGGCGATGATGTTGCTCTGGTCGTTGTCGGTCAGGCAGAACAGAAAATCGGTGTTTTCCGGATCGGCCTCGCGAAGGATGGCCGGCTTGCCGCCGTCGCCGTGGATGAAGCCGCAGTCCAGCTCCTCGCCGAGCGCGTCGATGCGTTCCTTATCCCGCTCGATGATCACCACGTCGTGGCCCCTTTTGAGCAGCGTGCGCGCGGTCATCAACGCCACCGCCGCCGCTCCGATGAAGACTGCTCGCATCACATCTCCCGCCGGTTGCCGATCCAGCTCGCAGGATACAACGTCACCAGCAAGGCCACGATCTCCAGACGCCCGGCCAACATGTCCAGGCACAGCACCAGCTTGAGGGCGGCGGGCAGGTCGGGGCCGCTGATGCCCGCCGACAGGCCCACCGTGCCGGTGGCGGAGACCACCTCGAACAGCGCGTCCAGCGCCGGGTAGCCATAGGCCAGGAAGGCCAGCCAGGAGAACATGACCACCCCGGCGAACAGGGCGATGACCAGCAGCGCCCGGGTGATGTCTTCGTCTTCCAGCCGGCGGCCACCCAGACGCGCCTCCACCACGGCATGTTCCGGGGCGGCGGCGCGGCGCAGCAGGGTCTGAATCAGGCGCAGCAGGACCAGCACCCGCAGCAGCTTCACCCCGCCGGCGGTGGACCCCACGCTGCCGCCGACGGCCATGGAGAGAATCAGCAGGCCCTTGGAAAAATCGTCCAGCGCGGTGATGGGCACGCCGCTGAAGCCCGCCGTGGTCTGGGCCGAGACGGCCAGCAGCGCAGCCTGATTCATGGCCACGGACAGGCTCCAGCCGTTATGCAAGAACCACAGCGCAAGCAGCAGGGTGCCGGCCAGGCAGGCCGCGACCAGGGCACGCAGTTCCAGATCGGCGCCGAACGCGCCCAACCCGCGCCGGAAGGCGAAGTAATACAGGGGCAGCGAGACGGCGCCCAGCAGGCATACCGCCATCACGGCATAGGGCGCGGCGGCGGGCAGCGCGCCGCCCAGGCTGCGGTCGAAGGTGGAAAAACCACCGGTGGAGATTGCGGCCAGGGTATGGACGACGGCATCGAATGGCGCCAGGCCCGCCGCCCAGATGAGCAGCCCCCCGGCCAGGGTGAGCAGGAGGTACACCGCCGTCACCCGCCGGGCATGCGTGCGGGTGGCGGACACCAGCACTTCGGCCCCAGCGCTCTCCACCAATTTGCGCGCGGCCAACCCATGATGGGCCATTAACGCCACCGCCAATACGGCGATGCCGAGGCCGCCGCACCACTGCAACCAGGCGCGGGCGAAGAGGAAACTGCGCGGCTTGTCCGCCACGCCGGCCAGGGTGGTCAAGCCGGTGGTGGTGGTGCCGGAGATGGCCTCGAACAGCGAGTCCAGCGGTGACAGGCCGGCCGCCGCCAGGGGCCAGCTCATGAGCAGAGAAATCATCAGGAAGGCCAGGGTGACGATGACCATGGCCTCGTTGCTCTGGATGCGGTCGGGCGCCGGCAACCGGGCCAGCGGCCAACCCAGCGCCGCCAGCAAGGCCATGACAGCGAGGTAGCGCAGGCCGGTGGCGTATTCGCCATTGGCGGCGGCCACCGCCAGGGGCGGCAGCACCAGCAGCGCCATGACCAGCGACAACTGCCCCAGGTTGCGCCCCAGCACCGGCCAGCGCACGGCGTAGACCAGACTGTTCAGACCCATTCTCTTCATGCTGGATCGTCCATTAACCGAGGCATTTGTAGCGCCGGCGCCCCCGCAGCCTCGGCCAATGGGCGAGGCCGTTTCATGGCCTCTCCGTGCCGCGCGGTTCGTCCGCAAGCGCGCGCGCGCGCAACTGGCCACAGCCGCCGTCGATGTCCTGGCCGGCGGAGTCGCGCAAGCGGGTGAGGATGCCGCGTTGATGCAGTCGGCCGGCCATTTCCGCGGCGCGCTCGCGGGAGGGGCGGCTGAAGCCGAGGCCTTCGTTGGCGTTGTAGGGGATGAAATTCATCATCGCGTATTTGCCGGCGAGGAGCTGGACGATGCCCTCCAGTTCCTCGTCGCTGTCGTTGATGCCTTCGAGCAGGGTCCACTGATACTGGATCGGATAGCCGGTGGCGCGGGCATAGCCCTCGCCGAGTTCCACCAGTTCGGCGGGAGTGATGCGCGGCGCCTTGGGCAGCAGCCAGGCGCGCAGATCGGCGCGCGTGGTGTGCAGGGACAGCGCCAGCGCCGGTTTCACCACGCCCCGCGGCAGGCGCTCGAACACGCGCGGGTCGCCGACGGTCGAGAACACCAGGTTCTTGTGGCCGATCGCGCCGACGGTACCGAGCAGGTCGATGGCTTCGAGCACGTTGTCCAGGTTGTGCGCCGGCTCGCCCATGCCCATGAACACCACCCGGCTCACCGTCCGCCGCGCGCGTGCCAGCACCACCTGGGCGACGATCTCGCCGCCGCTCAACTGGCGCAGCAGGCCGTCGCGCCCGGTCATGCAGAACAGGCAGCCCACGGCGCAGCCGACCTGGGTGGAAACGCACAGACCATCACGCGGCAACAACACGCTTTCCACCGTTTGGCCGTCACCCAGCTCAACCAGCAAGCGCGCCGAACCATCCTCACCGGGATGTTCCGAACGCAGGCGGGCGAGCCCGGCGAGTTCCTCGGTCAGCGCCGGGAGCGCCTCGCGCAGGCGCAACGGCAGGAAATCCTCGGCGCGGCGGTGGCGGGTATCCACGGAACGCAGCCGCGTCCAGGCCTGGAGCACACGCTGCTCGTGGAGGGGTTTGGCGCCGAGGTCGCGCAGACGCCGGCGCAGGGATTCGATTCGCATGGTGGCGAATGCTAGCAGCCGGCTGGGTTAAAAGACGCAGGCGAGACGCCTGCGCTACAAGGCCGCGCTGTAGCGCAGGCGTCTCGCCTGCGAGCCGGTGGAGCGCTTGGGCCGGGTTTCTCTTATCATCGCGCCCCATGAACGCCACCCAACGCCGCGCCATCTTCGAACGTCTGCGCGCGGCCAATCCCCACCCCACCACCGAACTGCATTACCGCACGCCATTCGAGCTGCTGGTGGCGGTGATGCTGTCGGCGCAGGCGACCGATGTCAGCGTGAATCTGGCGACCGCGACCTTGTTTGCGGTCGCGAACACCCCCGAAAAAATGCTCTCCCTGGGCGAGGACGGCGTGATCTCGCATATCCGCCGCATCGGCCTGTTCAAGACCAAGGCGAAGAACGTGATCGCCACCTGCCAGATCCTGCTCGACAAGCACGGCGGCGAGGTGCCGAAAGACCGGGAATCTCTCGAAGCCCTGCCGGGCGTGGGCCGCAAGACCGCGAACGTGGTGCTCAACACGGCCTTCGGCGAGCCGACCATCGCGGTGGATACCCACATCTTCCGGGTGGCCAACCGCATCGGCCTGGCGCCGGGCAAGACCGTGCTGGAAGTGGAACAGAAGCTGCTGCGCCATATCCCCGCCGAATTCCGCCATGACGCCCACCACTGGCTGATCCTGCACGGCCGTTACGTGTGCAAGGCGCGTAAACCGGCGTGCGGTGATTGCCTGATCCGCGATCTCTGCGATTTCAAGGAGAAGACGGCGTGAACCCTTGCCGGCGCCACACGCCTTTCTCCCCCCTTTCTCAAAGGGGGGCCGGGGGGGATTTTCGGACGCCCGCGCACGCACAACCGTTGGAGAAATCCCTCCTAGCCCCCCTTTGGAAAAGGGGGGGACTCGGTTCTCCTCAGCCGCAAGCGTTTCAACCATTGCCGCATACCGAGCCTTTGAAAAAGGGGGGAGACAGGCGGCTCAGCGCATCTTTGAAGGTGGGCCGACCATGAAAGTCGCCAGCGGACTGGCGCAGGGGCGCCGCGCGGAACCGGCTCTGGCGGCGCGGGCGGTAGAGGCGGCGATGGCGCGCGCCGGCCTCACTCATGCCGAGGCGGTGTTGCTCTATCTCAGCGCCGATTTCGCCCATGACCCGCAGCCGGCCATCAGCGCCGCCGCGCGTGCGGGCAACTGCCTGCAAGTGGCGGGCTGCACGGCGGCCGGGGTGTTCAGCGACGAAGACTGGGTGCTGGACGCGCCCGCCGCCGTCGCCCTGGTATTGGGCGATGGCCTCTCCTTGCGAACCGCCGTGGCGGACAGCGACCCGGTGCTCACCTTCGCCGCGCCCAACGCCCTGGACATGCACTGGCTGATGGGTGGGGGCGCGCGTTATGGCGGCGTTTCCGGTGATGCCTCCGGCCAGGGGCCCTACACGGTCTGGTCCGGTGGACGCGCGAAAAACGGCGGCCGCTGTGAACTGGCGCTGGCCGGCGCGGACTTGCGCGTGGGCGTCTCGCAAGGCATCCGGCCGTTGTCGCAACCCGCCGGCATCGGCCAGGTGGAGGGACACGATGTACGCGTGGTGGGAGGCCAATCCGCGCTTGCCAGTCTGGCGCGCGAACTGCCCTTGAGCGAGCGCGCGCCGGAGCGCATTCCCACGCATCTACTAATGGCCGGGGTGACTTATGGCGAACCGGAACGCGCCCTGGAGGAAGGCCGCTTTCATCTGTTGCCGGTGATTTCCGCCAATGCCGGCGACCGTTCCGTGACGGTGGCCGGCCAGCTCACACCCGGACTCGACCTGTTCTGGGCGATGCGCCAGCCGAAGGCGGCGGAACACGACATGCGCGCCATGCTTGATCGCTTGAGCGAGGGCGCTAACGGTAAACCCCGTTTCGCCCTGATGTTTCCCTGCATGGGGCGCGGCCCCTACTTTTACGGCGGCATCGATCGCGACCTCCAAATCGTGGAAGAGCGCTTCCCCGGCATGCCTTTCGCGGGTTTCTACGGCAACGGTGAGATCGCCCATCTGGACGGCGCCAATCGGCTGCTGCAATACAGCGTGGTGCTGGGGCTGGGGTATGACCCGGCATAACTGTAGCGCCGGCATCCTTGCCGGCTCATCCCGTCAAACCAAGAGACGCCGGCAAGATGCCGGCGCTACATAAGCCATGTTCAATCCCACCCGTGACCAGGCCCGCCTGTTCTTCTTCGATGCCTGGAAAAAATTCCGAGAGCAATTAATCCTGACCGACCTGGAAACCATCGCGGTGGAACACATCGGCCGGCATCCGGAATACCACGCCATCCTGGATGCGCCGGAGCGTTACCAGGAACGCGAATGGCGGCCGGAACTGGGCGAGACCAATCCCTTTCTGCATCTGTCCATGCACCTGGCGATCAGCGAGCTGCTTTCCATCGACCAGCCCTCGGGCATCAAGTCGGGTTATGAGAAGCTGCGCGCCGCGCTGGGCGATGAGCATGACGCCCAGCATCAGGTCATGGATTGCCTTGCCGAAATGATCTGGACCGCGCAGCGTTACAACCAGCCACCCGATGGCGCCGCTTATCTCTCTTGCCTGGAGAAAAAATGTCCTACCTGAAACGTGACCGCTTCGGTGAGTTCCTTGCCTGCAACCTGTGGTTGTACAAGTTCTTCCCCTTCCTGAAATGGCAGGACCGGGTCACCCCCGGCAACCTCAAGGATGACGCGCTGGCCGGCTTCACCGGCGCCCTGATCGTGCTGCCGCAGGCCGTGGCCTTCGCCACCATCGCCGGCCTGCCGCCAGAGTATGGCCTTTACGCGGCGATGGTGCCGGCCATCATCGCCGCCCTGTTCGGCTCCTCCTGGCATCTGGTCTCCGGCCCCACCACGGCGATTTCCATCGTCGTGTTCGCCTCGGTTTCACCCTACGCCGAACCGGGGTCGCCCGCGTTCATCGGCATGGTGCTGACCCTGACCTTCCTCACCGGCGTGTTCCAGTTGTTGATGGGCCTGGCCAAGATGGGCACCCTGATCAACTTCATCTCGCATACCGTGGTGATCGGCTTCACCGCCGGCGCGGCGCTGCTGATCGCCGCCAGCCAGGTAAAGAACTTCTTCGGCATCGACATTCCGCGCGGCTCACCGGCTTACAAGGTAGTGGAAGAACTGTTCCTGCAAATCAACCAGATCAATCCCTACATCCTGGCGGTGGCGGTGGTCTCGCTGATCGCCGGCCTGCTGGCGCGCCGTTTCATTCCCAAAGTGCCGTACATGATCGTGGCAATGGTGCTGGGCGGCTTCGCGGCCGCCGCGCTGAACGCCGAATTCGGGGTGGAGACCACGAAGATCCGCACGGTCGGCGCCCTGGTGGCCAGTCTGCCCGCATTCACGCTGCCGGATTTCTCCTTGCGCACGCTCCAGAACACCTTCTTCTCGGCGCTCGCCGTCACCGTGCTGGCGCTCACCGAAGCGGTTTCCATCTCGCGCGCCATCGCGTCGAAATCGGAGCAGCACATCAACGGCAACCAGGAGTTCATCGGCCAGGGCCTCTCCAACATCCTCGGCAGCTTCTTCTCCGCCTACGCCTCATCCGGTTCCTTCAACCGCAGCGGTGTCAACTACGAGGCGGGCGCCCGCACACCGCTGGCGGCCGTGTTCTCGGCCGTGTTCCTGTTCCTGGTGTTGCTGCTGGTCGCACCGCTGGCGGCCTATCTGCCGATCCCCGCGATGGCCGCCGTGCTGTTCCTGGTGGCCTGGAACCTGGTCGACTTCCACCACATTACCGCCATTCTCAAGGTGCATCGCGAGGAAGCCGTGGTGCTCGCCATCACCTTCATCGGCACGGTGATCGATCTGGAAAAAGGCATCTTCTTCGGCATCACCGCCTCCCTGATCTTCTATCTCTCGCGCACCTCGCGCCCGGCCATCCGCTCCATCGTGCCGGACCCGGCCAACATGCATGATCCGAAGCGCAAGTTCATCGTCGAGACCGGCGCGGAACCGGATTGCCCGCAACTCAAGTTGCTGCGCATCGAAGGCGGCATCTACTTCGGCGCGGTCGAGCACATCCAGCACGCGCTGGTCGCGGTGGGCGAGAACACGCCCACGCGCAAACACATCCTGCTGTTCTCGAAAGGCATCAACGCCATCGACCTGGCCGGCGCGGAAATGCTCAGCCGCGAGGCGCAGCGCCGCCGCCGCCTGGGTGGCGCGCTCTATCTATGCGGGGTGCGCGAAGGCTTCTGCAAAATGCTGCGCCAGGGCGGCTATGAAAACGATTTGGGGCGCGACAACATCTACAGCAACAGACCCGAGGCCATCGCCGGCATCTACCCCAAACTCAACCCCGACATCTGCCGCACCTGTAAATCGCGCATCTTCCGCGAATGCCAGGACAAGCTGCCGAACGGGGAAGCGCGCCAGGACTAGCCGGGTTTTCCGTTCCGTGAGCGACGATCTTTTCGCCACTCTTCCCTCCCCGGCCGGCCCCGGCGACGCCCCGCTGGCGGAGACGATGCGCCCGCAAAGCCTGGACGAGATGATCGGCCAGGCGCATCTGCTTGGGCCGGGCATGCCGCTCAAACTGGCGTTCGACGCGCGGCGCCTGCATTCGATGATCCTCTGGGGGCCGCCGGGGGTGGGCAAAACCACCCTGGCACGCCTGACCGCGCGCCATTTCGGCGCCGATTTCATCCAGATTTCCGCCGTCCTGGCCGGGGTGAAGGAAATCCGCGAGTCGGTGGAACGGGCGCGCATGAATCAGCGTCTGGGTCGCCAGACCATCCTGTTCGTGGACGAGGTGCACCGCTTCAACAAGGCGCAGCAGGACGCCTTTCTGCCGCATGTCGAATCCGGCCTGGTCACCTTTATCGGCGCCACCACCGAAAACCCCTCGTTCGAGGTCGTCGGCGCCCTCCTCTCACGCGCCCAGGTTTATGTGCTGTCCGCCCTGAGCGAGGGCGAACTTGCCGCCCTGCTCGAACGCGCCCTGGAGCAGGGGCTCGGCCTGAACCTGAACGGCGACGCGGAAAAACTGCTGGTGGCCTATGCCGATGGCGACGGCCGCCGCCTCATCAATCTGGTCGAACAATTGGCGGTGGCGGCGCACATCGCCGGGGTCGAGCAGGTGGACGCGGGTTTCGCCGCAAAGGCTCTGTCGCCTTCCTTGCGCCGCTTCGACAAGGGCGGCGAAGCCTTCTACGACCAGATTTCCGCTTTGCACAAAAGCGTGCGCGGCTCCGACCCCGACGCCTCGCTGTACTGGTTCGCGCGCATGCTCGACGGCGGCGCCGACCCGCGTTATCTGGCGCGCCGCATCGTGCGCATGGCCTGGGAAGACATCGGCCTGGCCGACCCGCGCGCCGCCCGCCTGGCGCTCGACGCCGCCGAAACCTACGAACGCCTGGGCAGCCCGGAAGGCGAACTGGCCCTGGCGCAAGCGCTGATCTATCTGGCCTGCGCCGCCAAATCCAACGCCGGCTACCTGGCCTGGGGCGCGGTGCGCGCTTATGTGAAGGAAGACGGCTCGCGCGCCGTGCCGATCCATCTGCGCAACGCCCCCACCAAGCTGATGAAGGAACTCGGCTACGGCCACGCCTACCGCTACGCCCACGACGAACCGGAAGCCTATGCCGCCGGCGAACACTACTTTCCGGATGAACTCAGTTCGCCGCCGCGCTTCTACACCCCCACCCCGCGCGGCCTGGAAGGCAAGATCGGCGAACGCCTGGCGCACCTGCGCGAACTGGATCGAAAGGCGAAGAAGTAGGGAAGCTTATGCCGCTCAGCCCCCCTTCTTGGACTCCAACATCGCCTTCAGATCCGCGAAGGGATTGAATGTGGAAGTCGCCGCCGTGGTTCCCGAGTCCGCGCGGCCCGCCATGTCTTTCAGTTTGGAATGCTCGTTCTCATGGCAATAGGTGCAGAGGAGTTCCCAGTTGCCGCCGTCCGGGGGGTTGTCGTTGTGGTTGTTGTTCTTGTGGTGGACTTCCAGCAGTTGAAGATTGCTGTGCGTAAATGCGCGGGCACAGCGTCCGCACACCCATGGGAAGAGTTTCAGCGCCTGTGCCCGATAGCTCTCCTCCCGTTTCTCGGCGTTGCGTCGGGCTTCAAGAACCACCTGGTCCAGCCGCTTGTTGGTTTGTGACATGGGAGCCTCACTGCCTGGGTTGTGGCCGCGAGCATACGACGAAATCCTTCAGCCAGACACCGTTGCCGGCCTTCATCAGCCGATCGCCGTGGGCGCGGTTTTCATCGGATATGCGCCAAGCTGAGGTACGGGATGGCGCCGCCTGGAATTGATCATCCGCCCGGAAGAGGGGGGCTTGACCGCGCCTGTAGAATCGCCCTCTTTCTTGATTGCCGCTAACCCCTATGTCCGATTCTCTTCCCGACCTGTTGGCCGCCGCCCTTGATGCGCGGGCCGACCTGCTTACTCGCTTGCACAGCGAGCAAACCGATGCCTATCGCCTGTTCCACGGCAGCGTGGAGGGTGTACCGGGCCTGACGGTGGATCGTTATGGCGATCTGCTGCTGGTGCAAAGTTTTCATCACAGCCTGCCCCCGGATGATCTGGCCGCGCTGGAAGCTTTTTATGGCGCCGCTCTGCCGGGCCTGATTCCGATCTACAACGACCGTAGTCAACCCAATTCGCGCATCCGCAACCCCCTGACGCCCGAGCAGAAAGTCGCGGCGCACCTGCCGCGCCAGTGTAGTGAGATGGGCGTGAATTACCGCATCCAGGCGCGTCACGAAGGCCAGGACCCGTGGCTGTTCCTCGACCTGCGCGCCGGGCGGCGGCGGGTGATGGCGGAGGCGGCGGGCAAGTCGCTGCTCAATCTGTTCGCTTATACCTGCGGGGTCGGCATCGCCGCCGCCAAGGCCGGGGCACGCCTCGTGGTGAACGTGGATTTCGCTGAATCGAGCCTGCGGGTGGGCAAGGAAAGTACCCACCTGAACGAACTGTCGACCCGGCCGCGCAGGGTGAACAGTGATGTCTTTCCCGCCCTGCGCCAATACGCCGGCCTGGGCCAGGCACAGATGGTGCGCGGCAAGCGTTTGCCGCCGTTTCCGAAACTGGAAGCGCAGCAGTTCGACCTGGTGTTCCTCGACCCTCCCCGCTACGCCAAGAGCCCGTTCGGCGTGGTGGACCTGGTCAACGACTATCCCGCCCTGTTCAAGCCGGCGCTGCTGGCCACAGCGGAAGGCGGTACGCTGATCTGCACCAACAATGTGGCGGAAGTGGAGCCAGATGCCTGGCTCGACCAGTTGCGCCGCAGCGCCATCAAAGCCGGTCGCCAGATTCATGAGGCGGAGTGGATCGCGCCGGAGGCGGATTTCCCCAGCCCGGACGGCAAGCCGCCGCTGAAGATGCTGCTGTTGCGGGTTTGATCGGGTTCCGGCGCGCAGCGCAGAAATGACGCGGCAAGCACCGCGTGGCCAAGCCAGGCGGCGGCTTTGCGTATACTCCGCGAGCGACCGGCCGAGGCCTGTTCCAGGCATCCTGGCTAGATTCAACGAATAACGAAAGGTATTGAAGATGAGTAATCTGCATTTCATCGGTGGCGAAAAGGGCGGTGTCGGCAAATCCCTGGTGTCGCGCGTACTGGCTCAGTACATGATCGATCACGAGCAGCCCTTTCTCGGTTTTGATACCGACAAGTCACATGGCTCCTTGCTGCGTTTCTATTCCGACTTCACTTCACCCACCGTCATCGACCAATACGAAAGTCTGGACCGCATCATCGAGAGCGCGGCCGACGCGCCGGAGCGCCGTGTGCTGGTTGATCTGGCGGCGCAGACCCACCAGTTTCTGGCGCGCTGGATCGAAGACTCGGGCTTGCTGGATTTGAGCGGTGACCTGGGGCTGACCCTGAACTACTGGCATGTAATGGACTCCGGCCAGGATTCCGTCGACTTGCTGCGCCAACTCCTCGACCAGTTCGGCTCCCGCCTCAACATCATCATTGTGCTCAACGAAGTGCGCGGCGACCGCTTCGACATCCTCAATGCCTCGGGGGAGCGCGCGCGCGCGGAAGGCCTCGGCGCCAAGGTGGTCTCCCTTCCTCACATGCAGGATTCGACGATGCAGAAGATCGATGGCCACAGCCTGAGCTTCTGGGCCGCCATGAACAAAACCGACAAGGCCAACGGCGGCCTCGGTCTGCTCGAACGCCAGCGCGTCAAGGTCTGGCTGAGAAAGGCCTACGACGGGATCAGCCGGTTGGGTATATAGGGTCGCGAGCGAACCCAAAGGCGCCCATGAAAATCCCGAAAAGACTGCAACCGTTACTCGAAGACGGACTGATCGACGACGTGATCCGCCAGCTCATGAGCGGCAAGGAGGCGATGGTGTTCGTCGTCCGTTGCGGCGAGGAAGTGCGCTGCGCCAAGGTCTACAAGGAGGCGAACAAGCGCGCCTTTCGCCAGAGCGTCGATTACACGGAAAACCGCAAGGTGAAGAACAGCCGCCAGGCGCGCGCCATGGCGAAAGGCACGCGCTTTGGCCGGGAAGCCCAGGAGGAAGCCTGGCAAAGCGCCGAAGTCGACGCCTTGTATCGCCTGGCCCGAGCCGGCGTGCGCGTGCCCAAGCCTTACAACTTCCATGCCGGCGTGTTGCTGATGGAATTGGTCGCCGACGCGGACGGCAACGCGGCGCCGCGACTGAATGACCTGACCTTCACACCCGAAGAGGCGCGCGCGCATTTCCAGACGCTGCTCAGGCAAGTCGTGCTGATGTTGTGCGCCGGGATCATCCACGGCGACCTGTCGGAGTACAACATCCTGGTCGGCGACGATGGCCCGGTCATCATCGACCTGCCGCAGGCCGTGGATGCCGCCGGCAACAACCACGCCCGCGCCATGCTGGAACGCGATGTCGCCAACCTGGCCGGTTATTTCGGCCGTTTCGCGCCGGAACTGCTGACGACACGCTACGGCAAGGAAATCTGGGCGCTCTACGAACACGGCGACCTGCTACCGGACTCCCCACTCACCGGCCATTTCACCGAAAGCACGAAACCGGTGGATCTGCATGGTGTGATGCGGGAAATCGACGACGCCCTCATCGAAGAACGCGAGCGGCGCCTGCGCATGCAGGACGCGGAATAAACCTGTAGCGCCGGCGTCTCGCCGGCATCGTGGGCCTGATCAGAATGACGATGCCGGCTGATAGTTTGTAGATGTGGTGAGCGCGGCGAACCGCATCAACAAATACCGTCGCGCTGCATGGTGCGGTTCGCTACGCTCACCACACCCTACGTCCGGCTGGGGCACGGGTTCCCCCCTTTGGAAAAGGGGGAAGTCACGTTCCTACCAGGTTTATGGTGCCGCCGGTTTGTCGGGCATCGCCACCCTCACCCCCGCTTGTCGGCTTTGCGACAACGACAAACCCCGCCAACTCCATGAATTAACTAGTCTTCCCCTTTGGCATGGGGCTTGCGATGGAGAAAGCGTCCATCACCGTCGTTGTCTCCCCGCCCATGACCGAGATCATCAAACGCAACAAGGCGCTTGCCGTCAGGCCGCTGAAAGTCAGTCAGCCGGTGGGCGCGTCGCTGGCCTTCCTGGGGATCAACCGGGCGGTGCCGATGTTGCATGGCTCGCAAGGCTGCACGGCGTTCGGAAAAGTGTTTTTCGTGCGCCATTTCCGCGAGCCGATTCCCTTGCAGACGACGGCGATGGATCAGGTTTCCACCGTGATGAACGCCGACGACAACGTGATCCAGGGCTTGCTGGCCGTCGCCGAGAAAAGCAAGCCGGCCTTGATCGGTCTGCCGACCACGGGGCTGTCGGAAACTCAGGGCACGGACATTCACGGCCTGGTGCGCAAATTCCGCATTGAACATCCCGAGTTCGACGGCATTCCTGTGGTGGCGGTGAATACGCCGGATTTCGCCGGCTGCCTGGAATCGGGCTATGCGCTGGCGGTGAAGGCGATGATCGACGTGCTGGTGCCGGAAAGCACCTGTGTCGGCCGCCGCAAGAAGCAGGTGAATGTGCTCGCCGGCTCGATGCTGACGCCGGGCGACCTGGAACACATCAAGGAATTGATCGAAATGTTCGGCTTGCGTCCGGTGGTTCTGCCGGACCTGTCGGACTCGCTCGACGGCCATTTGACCGAGCAGGAATCCAGCCCGGTGACGGTGGGCGGCACGCCGGTCGCGGAAATCGCGACCCTGGGCGAAGCGGCGGCCACCCTGGTGATCGGCGCCTCGCTCAACCCCGCCGCCGACCTGCTGAATAAACGCACCGGCGTGCCCGACACCCGCTTCGACACTCTGATGGGATTGGAAGCGGTGGATGCCTTCATCGTCGCGCTGGCACAGATCAGCGGCCAGCCGGTGCCGGAAAAGATTGAACGCCAGCGCGCGCAATTACAGGACGCGATGGTGGATACCCATTTCATGCTCGGATTCGCGCGCGTCGCCATCGCCGCCGACCCGGACCTGCTCTACGCGATGGCGCAACTGGTGACCAGCATGGGTTGCGCGGTCACCGCCGCCGTGGCGCCCGCCAAGGCGCACATTCTGGAAAGCGTGCCCACCGCCCAGGTCAAGCTGGGCGATCTGGAAGACCTGGAAACCAGCGCGCTGGAACACGGAGTCGATCTGCTGATCTGCAATTCGCACGCGGTCGATTCGGCGCGCCGTCTCGGGGTGCCACTGCTGCGCGCCGGGTTCCCGCAATACGACCTGATCGGCGGCTATCAGAAGCTGTGGGTGGGCTATCGCGGTACCCGGCAGACCCTGTTCGACCTCGCCAACCTGATCGTCGAGCACGGCCATCATGACGTCGCCGCCTACCGTTCCATCTATGCCGGCAGCGGTGTCACCCCCCCTTTGGCAAAGGTTATTTTCCCGTTAACTGGAGATGCGACAGAAAGTGCCAGAGGGGGTGACCTCCCCCTTTCCCAAAGGGGAAAGGGGGATTTAGCGACGTTTTCCTGGGCGACGGCCTCGGGAATCCCCCCCAGCCCCCCTATGGAAAAGGGGGGCGCCTCAGCCATGGGAATCCACGATGCGCCATCTGAAACTCGTCCACTCCACTGAAGAGGTTGCCGCCATGAGCGTGAAAATCGCCTTTGCCAGCACGGATCGCCGCGTGGTGGACCAGCACTTCGGCGCCGCCGAGGCCTTCTGCATCTACCAGTTGGCTGAAGATGACGCCCGTCTGATCGAAGTGGCCGAATTCCACGACAGCGACATCGTGATGGACGGCCACGAAGGCAAGCTGGCCGGCAAGATCGCCCTGCTGGAAGGCTGTGTCGCGGTGTACTGCAACGCGGTCGGCGCCTCGGCGATCAAGCAGTTGCTGGCCTCCGGCATCCAACCCATGAAAGTCGAGGAAGGCACGCCGGTCGACGAACTGCTGTGCGGGCTCAATCAGAGCCTGAAGAATTCACCGCCGGCCTGGCTGGTCAAGCACGTCAAGCCCAAGGACGACGACCGTTTCGCGACGATGGAAGCAGAGGGGTGGTCGGAATGATCGAAGCGCGCGTTCGTGTGGTTTCCACCGCCGCCGGCATGGCCTGGGTTTCCTCCAGTGAACAATCCGGATGTAACGCCTGCCAGTCGCAATCCAGTTGCGGCATTTCCGGCCTGGGCAAATACCTTTCGCGCCACCGCGCCGCCATGCCGCTCCAGCAAGCGGGTGCTCGGATGGGCGATGAGCTGCTGGTCTGCGTGGATGAAAGCGAACTCCTGCGCGCCGGCCTGTTTGCCTACCTTCTGCCCGCCTTGCTCGCCGTGGTCGGCGCGGTCCTGGCCGACGTGAGCGGCGCGGGTGGTGCTTATGCCGACATCGCCGCCGCGCTCGGCGCCATAGCCGGGTTCATCGCCGGCCTGGTTGCCGCCCGCTTTCTCGCGCCCACGCCGCACATACACGCACACCCGCTTTCCGCACCCCATTCACCAATCGATATCAGGAGAACCACATGAGCGAAACACACGACCCCATCATGGAGACCGAGTTCATCAAGGAAATGGTCAAGCAGATGCGCGCCATCGACAGCTACGGCACCTACGACGGCTGGACTGTGGAACGCATCCTCGAACCCTACATCGTCACCAAGGAAATGCGCCGCCAGATCCCGGTGATCGGCGACCCGGACGAACAAACCCTGTCGCGCGTGAAAGCCTTCTACAACGGCATCTCGGTCTTGATCGAGAAGGAATGCGGGCTGATGGCCGTGCCCATGGTCAACATCACCCACGAAGGCTTCGGCCGCGCCCTGATCACCGTCGGCAAGCTGGTGGTGATGGACCGCACCGTGCGCGACATCCACCGCTACGGCTACGACACCTTCTCGAAGATGAAGGATGAAGCCGACAAATACCTCTCGGTGGCGCTGGAAATCATCGGCAAGTACCCGGAAGTAGCGGGTCTGTAAACGGGCAACGGTGTGAGACACCCTGACACGCATCCCCGCGCCCCCCTTTGCAAAAGGGGGGTGCGGGGGGGATTTCTCCAACGGTTGCACGATTACGAACGTCACTAAATCCCCCTGCCCCCCTTTTGCAAAGGGGGGGTCCACCAGGCACGCAGCCGTTTCAACTCACTCCATATCCCTTGCGGAGCAAGCAAATGACTGACGACGAACTGAAAACACTCGACCGCGAGGTCAAAAAACTCAAACGCCAGGCCAGCGAGTGGGCCTCCCAGTTGCACGACCTGGTGGAAGACAAACTCCCCGCCGGCTACCTGGAAATTCCAGGTATCGCCCAATCCACCTACGATGCCTGCCAGGCCTGGGCCGATGCCAATGCCCGTCTGGCGGCCGCCCAGAAAGGCTGATCATGGACGCCTATAGCGCACTCACCCGGGGCGGCACGCCCTACCACCCCACCTTCGTCACCGCCCTCGACCAGAAGACCTGCATCGGCTGCGGCCGCTGCTACAAAGTCTGTCCGCGCGACGTGTTCGAGCTGGTGGAACGCGACGAAGACGAACTGGACGAAGACCTCGACGACGACCAGATGAGCGTGATGTCACTGAAGAACATGCTCGACTGCATCGGCTGTGGCTCCTGCGCCCGCGTCTGCCCGAAAGGCTGCCACACCCACGAAGCCCTGCCCGTTGCCGCATAAAGCCTCGATCCCACACACAACCTTCGACATAACCACCATGCCACGTCCACCCAAACACGTCTTCATCTGCTCCCAAGCCCGTCCTCCCGGCCATCCGCGCGGTTCCTGCGCGGAAAAAGGCTGCCGTGAAGTCATGGACGAATTCCTGTTCCAGTTCCAGCAGCGCCAGTGCTTCGACAAGGTGGCCATCACCGCCACCGGCTGCCTCGGCCCGTGCGGCACCGGCACCAACGTGCTGGTCTATCCGGAAGGCATCATGTACGGCTCCGTCACCAAAGACGACGTCAGCGCCATCTTCGACCAGCACCTGCTGGGCGGCACGCCGATCGAACGCCTGAAGGTTCCGGCAGACCTCTGGTAATGGCCAATACCGCCCTGCCGGACGAACTGGTCGAACTCGGTGTCAAGCTGTGTCAGGTACTCGGCGAGGAAGCCCGGCGCTATGCCCCAAATGAGGCGCCGGCGATCCATCTCGCAGAAGCCGTATTCACCCGCGTGACCGACCCATCCAACGGCCTGCCCGGCTATGAAGGTGTCTGGCGCGACGCGCGCGCGCAGAAGCGTGGCAGCCTGATCATCAACAGCGACGGCAGCTACTACGCCGAGTTCGACCTCCTGGTCTTGCACCCGCGCAAACCGCGCTGGTTCATCGAAGCCATCACGGTATGGGGCCGCGACGGCGTGGTGAAGGCGGAACCGAGATTGCTGGCGGCGGTATGAACACCCCCTTCCCCGCCAACATGCGCTTGATACTGGCGCACAAACAGAAGACCAGCGCGCGCGTGCGATTCCTGCGCTTTCCGCATGGCCTCACCGCGTTCCAGGCACTGCCGGCCCTGGCATCGGTCCTGGAAAAGGTTTCTTCCAGCCGGGTCGAGGCACATCCCGCCCTCTATCTACGCGCCGCCGAGTCGCAACTCGGCCTGGATGCCGGCGGCCTCGCGCTGGAAGCGGAATTCAGCGCCAGCGTCGATACACCGGAAGGCCCGATCCAGGTACGCCTGGCCACCTTCACCAGCATCGACCCGCCCTTCGAGGCCGCCGCGAGCCTGGGCGGCAAGTTCATCGCCATCACCGAAGCGCGTGGCTGCGCGCCGGCCGAACTGGACTTGCTGCGCCTGGCCTACACCGTACTGATGGGATAAGTCCATGGCGGAGGCGGCGATGTCTGGCAAGCCGCGCATCCGCGCCGCGACCGAGGCCGATCTCGATGCCATGACCCAACTCATCGGCCGGCTGTTCGCCGTCGAACCGGACTTCCCCTTCGTCCCCGCCAAAGTCCGACGCGGCCTCAGCCTGCTGCTGGCGCGCGATGCCTCGGCGGCGCTATGGGTAGCGGAACAGAGCGGGCGCGTGATCGGCATGTGCACCGCGCAGGTCGTGATTTCCACCGCCGAAGGCGGCCCGGTAGCCTGGGTCGAAGACATGGTGGTCAGTTCCGACCTGCGCGGCCGCGGCATCGGCCGCCTGCTGCTCGATGCCGTGGTTGCCTGGGCAACGCGGCGCGGCCTCAGTCGCCTGCAATTACTCGCGGATCGCGAGAACGAAGCCGCCCTGGATTTTTATCAACACCTGGGCTGGCAAACCACCCGGATGATTTGTTTACGCCTGCAACCTGGAGAATGAAATGGAGCAATTCAACCTGGGCGATATGGTCATCGCCAGCATCGACATTCACAACGACCCGCTGGAGGAAACCGGCGAAAGCGGCATTCCCGGAGTCGCCGCGAACGAACTGCTCGCCAGCGCCGGCACCCGCGGTGTAGTCGTCAATGTCGGCCACGCCGAAGCCGATCCGAAACAGGACATCTACCTGGTCCGCTTTGAAACCGGCCCCGACGGCACCCTGGCCGAACCCATCGGCTGCCTGGCGGAAGAAATCAGCTACGGCGTTTAGGGCGTATCGCTAGCGGGCCTAAGCCTTGCGCGGAGCGCGGACGTCCCGGCCCGCACAAGGGTAATAATCGCGGCACGATCGAGTGGCTGCCCTACCCTCTCGGGTGGTGTTTCGCGTGCAGGGTTTTCAGGCGTTCGCGGGCGACGTAGGTGTAGATCTGGGTGGTGCTGATGTCAGCGTGGCCGAGGAGTTCCTGCACGGTGCGCAAGTCGGCGCCGTGGTTGAGAAGGTGGGTGGCGAAGGCGTGGCGCAGCGTGTGGGGCGAGAGGGCTTTCGTGATGCCGGCGTGGCTGGCGTGGCGTTTGATGAGGTACCAGAACATCTGCCGGGTCATGGCGCCGCCGCGTTCGGTGACGAACAGGGCTTCGCTGCGCTGGCCTTTGAGAATGAGGGGGCGTGCGTCGAGTGCGTAGCGTTTGATCCAGTCCTGCGCTTCTTCCCCGAGCGGGACCAAGCGTTCCTTGCCGCCCTTGCCGAAGATGCGGGCGACGCCGTCGCTGAGGCTGACGGCGGCGCTGGGCAGGTTGACCAGTTCGGAGACGCGCAGGCCGGCGGCGTAGAGGGTTTCCAGCATGGCGCGGTCGCGCAGGCCGAGCGGGGTGTCCACGTCGGGGGCGGTGAGCAGCGCTTCGACGTCGGACTCGCTGAGGCTTTTCGGCAGGGGCTTGGGCAGGCGCGGCGGGTCGACGGTGAGGGTGGGGTCGTCGCCGCGACGCCCTTCACGCAGCAGCCAGCGGTGGTAGCGCTTGATGGTGGTGAGTTGGCGGGCGAGGCTGCGGGCGACGACTTTCTGGTCGAGGCTGCGGTGGGCGAGGAAGGCCTGAATATGCTGGGCGCCGGCCTGCTCCGGGGCGATACCTTGTGCCGCCAGCCAGGTGAACAACTGCGTGAGGTCGCGCCGGTAGCTTTCCAGCGAGAGGGGGGCGAGGCCGTCTTCCAGCCAGAGAGCGTCGCAGAAACGGTCGAGTTCGGCGTCGAAGGGCGACGGCTTCACCACACGCTTCACAAAACGCCTTCGTGCCTGAGCAACCAGCGTTTCACGTCGAGCGAATAACCATCGCCGGCATGATTGAAGCCGCCCAGGCCGTGTGCCGCCAATACGCGGTGGCAGGGGATGACGATGGGCAACGGGTTGTCGCCCAGCGCCTGGCCGACGGCGCGGGCGCTGGAGCCGAGGCGGCGGGCAAGTTCACCGTAGGTGCTGGTGTGGCCGACGGGGATGTCTAGCAGGGCTTGCCAGACGCGGCGGCGGAAGTCGCTGCCGCGCGCTTCGAGGGGGAGATCGAAGCGATGGCGGGCATCGGCGTAGTAGGCGGCGAGTTGTTCCGCCACGCGTTCGAGCAAGGGGGAGGTCGGCGCCAACAGTGCCGTTCCAGGCGCCAGAAACGTCAGGTCGACAAGATGATCGGCTGATACCCGCACGCCGAGCGCGCCGAAAGGCGCGTGCAGGATGGCGGCGAAGGGGGGCGTGGAAGACATGTGTGTGATTGTGGCGGGCCACTACCCAGCAGGCAAACAGCCTATCTCATTTACCCGAGTGGATTAGTCGACAAATGATCTTGGGCCTCTATAGTTGGACCTCCAGGCCCGGCTAACCCCCGGTGACCATTCAGAAAACAAGGAGACTGTCATGAACGCTGAAATCACCGATGTCATGGTCCATGTGAACGAAACCCTGAATGAACAAGCATTGCACACGCTGGAAGATGCGATGCGCGGAGACCGGGGTGTCATATCGGTGGGGCACAACCCCCGCCACCCGCACCTGTTGCTGGTGGCCTATGACTCGGCCGTCGCCCGGTCATCGACCTTCATGCACCAGTTCCAGGATCGTGGCATGCACGCGCAATTGGTGTAGCGGCAACAGGTTCGCGAACTCTCCGCCAGATCGCCAATGGGCCCGAAACGGGCCCGTTTTCATTGGTTTTTTCGCGTTGGCCGGGGATGCGGTTGGGGCAGGGAGGATTACTGAGGTGGCTGCTCAAGCAAACGTCGCTAAATCCCCCTCATTCCCCCTTTAAAAAAGGGGGAGGTCACCTAGCCACCGGCTTTCGCGCGTATCCCCAGCTAACGCGAAATGAGCCCTTTCATTGCCTGGCCTGGCCGTCAGGGTGTGATAGTGCGCTGTCCCGATACGCCTCGAATGCCGCGGCATCCACTGGTTTGCTGTAGTAGAACCCCTGCACGCCGTCGCAGCCGAGCTCCTTGAGGAAGGCTTCCTGTTCCGGGGTTTCCACGCCTTCCGCCAGCACCTTGAGGCGCAGGCTGTGGCCGAGGGCGACGATGGCGCGGGTGATGGCGGCGTCGTCGGCGTCCTGGGGGATGTCCATGACGAAGGAGCGGTCGATCTTGAGTTTGTCCACCGGCAGGCGCTTGAGGTAGCCGAGCGAGGACTGGCCGGTGCCGAAGTCATCGATGGCGAGTTTCACGCCGAGGTCGCGTAGGTCTTCCAGGACGCGGGTGTCGCGTTCCGCCTGACGCATGATGTAGGTCTCGGTGATTTCCAGTTCCAGCGTTTCGGGCGGCAGGCCGGTTTCGGTGAGCACGCGGCTGACGGTGGCGACGATGTCGCCGCGCTGGATCTGTACCCCTGAGAGGTTGACCGCCATGCGTTCCAGCGGGTGCCCGCTGTCTATCCAGGCCTTGGCCTGGCGGCAGGCGGTGGCGAGTATCCATTCGCCGATGGAGACGATGAGGCCGGAATCCTCGGCGATGGGAATGAAGCGATCCGGCGGCACCTGGCCAAGTTCGGGGTGGTTCCAGCGCAACAGGGCTTCCGCGCCGACCAGGCGACCATCGGACAGGGTGTGCTGCGGTTGATAGAAAGCGGTCAATTCCTCGCGCCGGATGGCCTGGCGCAACTCGCCTTCGATATACAGGCGTTCGGCGGCGACCTGGGTGAGGTGGGCCTCGAAGAACTGGAAATTGCCGCGCCCATGTTCCTTGGCCCGATACAGGGCAATGTCCGCGTTCTTGACCAGGTTGGTGACGTCCTCGCCGTCCTCCGGGTAGATGCTGATGCCGATGGAAAGCCCCAGCGAGAGGTCGTGGCCGCGCACCGGGAAGGGCTCGGCGAACGACTCCAGCAGTTTGCGCGCCACCCATTCGGCATCGGCCGATGAGGCCACTTGTTCCAGGATGACGACGAATTCGTCCCCCCCCAGGCGCGCCACGGTGTCTTCCTCGCGCAACTGCTGTTTCAGGCGCTGTGCCACGGCCTGCAACAGGGCGTCACCCACCGGATGGCCGAGGCTGTCGTTGACGTGTTTGAAATGATCCAGGTCGAGGAACATCAGGGCCACCTGGCTGCTCTTGCGGCGCGCGTGCTCCAGGGCATGGGTGCAGCGCTCAGTGAACAACAGGCGGTTGGGCAAATCGGTGAGGGCGTCGTAATGCGCGAGTCGGTCGATGTGCGCGGCGGCCCGTTTCTGCTCGGTGATGTCGAAAAAGATGCCGATGTAGTGGCTGACCTCGCCCTGCGCGTCGCGCACCGCTGTGATGCTTTGCCACATCGGAATCACATGGCCGTCACGGTGACGGTCCCAGATTTCGCCTTGCCAACTTCCCGTTTGCTCAAGCGACGCCCACATTGCCTGGTAGAACGCCGTGTCATGCTGTTCCGATTTGAGCAAGCGCGGGGTCTGCCCCACCGCTTCCGCGGCGCTATAGCCGGTGATCTCGCTGAAAGCCTGGTTGACGCGAAGGATGTTGCCCTTCGGCGACGTGATGAGAATGCCGTTGAGGCTGCTGTCGAACACGGTGGCGGCCAGGCGCAGACTTTCGTCAGCCTCGCGCTGCGCGGTGACATCCTGCACCGTGCCGACGGAACGCAGGGGACTGCCGTCGTCGGCGTAGTGCGTGGCGCAACGTTCGTGCACCCATTTCACGCGGCCCTCGGCGAACAGCAGGCGGTGGACGAGGTCGTATTCCTGGCGCGTGCGCAGGGATTCCGTATAGGCCTGGTTCACCCGCGCCCGATCCTCCGGGTGGATGGCCGCCAGGAAGGCATCATAAGAGGCGCCGAAGCGTTTCGGGTCGATCTCGAAGATGCGAAACACTTCATCGGACCAGGACAATTTGTTGCCGACGAGGTCGAGTTCCCAACTGCCCATGAGGGCAAGCCGCTGCGCCTCCTTGAGCAGGGATTCGCTGCGGCGCAGACGGGATTCCTGTCGTTTCAGCAGGGTGATGTCGGTGGCGTTGACCACCGCGCCCTCTTCCTTGCCCTGGGGGTCGTGCAACATGGCGGCGTCGAACAGGTAATGCCGGTAGTGGCCGTTGCAGCCGGCCATGCGGTGTTCGGCGGAATAATTGCCCTGACGCCGCACCGTCTCGAACAGCGGCGAGACTACTTCCCAGGGCAAAGGCGGCAGACTGCTCGCCAAGACCATCCGTTCATCGACCGGCAACAACTCGTCCAGCACCCGGCCTTCCAGATCACGCGCCGCTTCGCCCAGTGCTTCCTCACAGCGGCGATTGGCCAGTCGCACCCGGCCATCCGGCCCGAGCACGATGACCAGGCTGCCGGCGGTGTCCATGACCCGTTGCACGAAGCCGCTCAGGGTACGTTGCACTTGGTGCGCGCTCCGCAGTGCGTTACGTTGAACCTCCACTTCGCGCAGCATGGCATCGCTCTGCTCGGCGCCGGCCAGCATCTGCGTTTCCAGCGCGGTATTGGCCAGGCGCAGGGCCTCGACCTCGGTGCGCAGGCGTTGCAGTTCGTCAGACACCATGCACTCCCAGCCAGTCGCGCAGCAACAGCACGGTTTCCTCCACCGCCCGCCGCATTTCCGGTGAAAGTTCCGTGTGGAATGGCGTCAACGCGGCCGCCTCGGCCGTAACGATGCGCAGGCGAGGGGTCTGTCCCAACGCCGCCAGGGCGCGCAGCAGGTAGCCGACACCGGCGCCGTGACCGGGCAGGCTGGAGTCCTCGGTGAGCGTTTCCGGCGCGGGAAAGCTGAGGCGGCCAGGCTGCCCCGCTGGTTCACCGGCGTCGACCACGATGGCCTCACCGCAGTCCTCGAACAGAGCCAGTGCGTCGAGTCCGCGCGTGCCCGCCGCGAACACCCGCACATCCTCCGGCAATGGCAGTTCGGCGAGGCGCCGGCAGACGG
Organism: Gallionellaceae bacterium; assembly: GCA_028714875.1. Taxonomy (GTDB): domain Bacteria; phylum Pseudomonadota; class Gammaproteobacteria; order Burkholderiales; family Thiobacillaceae; genus PFJX01. Next base: position 150,969 of record JAQTLN010000003.1, on the reverse strand, counting down.
CGACACCGAAGCCGTCATCGCCGTGCAGGTCATTGCCGAAGCCGATCACATGACGCATGAATCTGGTGTCCTTGCCTGAGCGTGCGGGGGATGTAGCGCCGGCATCCCTGCCGGCGTCCTTGGCTTGCCCGGAAGAGCCGGCAGGAATGCCGGCGCTACATAAACCGCTACCGGATCGGGGGGCATCAGCGTGGCATTCATGGATGAACGATCACGGCGCGAAGCGCAACTTCTTGCCGCTGCCCAGCATGTGCACGGTACAGACCAGGCAGGGGTCGTGGGAACGGATCAAATGGCCGATTTCCACCGGGTCATCCGGGTCACTCACCTTGACGCCGAGCAGGCTGCGTTCCCAATGCCCCATCTCACCCGAACTGTCGCGTGGCGAGGCGTTCCAGGCGGTGGGGGTGACGATTTGATATTTCTCCACCACGCCATCCTTGATCTTCACCCAGTGGCCAAGGGCGCCACGCGCGGCCATGACCAGGCCGTAACCCTGGCCGTCGCGCTCGCTCCCTGGTGGCGGCGCCAGGTAGTGCGGCGCATCGAGGTTGGCGGCCAGTTCGTCGAGCATCTGCCGTGCCCGCACGAGTTCCACCCCGGCGCGGCGCACGCGGGCGAACTGTCGCAGCCAGGCGTTGCCGCCCTCGGCCGCGTGCAGGCTGGTAATGAGCGGGTCGCCAGCAATCAGCAATTCCGCCAAGGGGCCGGTCTGCACCACCCGGTCGCCATAGCGCGGCGCCTTGGCCCAGGTGTAACGGTCGCTGCCGGGCTGGAAGTCGGGCACAGTCTCGCCCTGCCAGGGGTGGCGACCGCCGGCATAGGGGCGAAACCAGGAATGGCGCACATGTTCGTTGACCAGGGCCTGATCCAGCGGCTGGACTTCCCCGCTGTCGCCATCATAGAAGCCGGCCGGCAGCAGGTGCGAGCCTGAACTTTGCGGGTCGCACCAGGAGCCGAAACTGATCATGTGCGGGGTGCCGGCGCCGAGGTGGTGCATGTCCAGCGAGCGGGCGAAACGGGTCATCAGGCCCAGCGCGGCTGCGGCGCGTTCCGGCGCATCCAGCCAGGTGAACAAGGCCTCGGCGCTATCCAGCGCCAGCCATTCATCAAGCGGCGCGCCGATGATGCGGCGCTCATACCAGGCGCGCACCTCGTCCAATACCGCGCGACAGGCCAGCACCCGGCGCTCATCCGGCGGCGTCACCACGCCACCCGGCAGCATGTAGGAGGAATGCGGCCACTGCCCGCCGAAGTGGGCGACGATCTCCACCACCTGCCGCGTCACCCGCAAGGTCTCGCGGTGCAGGCTGCCCTTGAACGGCTCGAACGCGGCCATCAACTCGGCGAACAGGGGATGTTCGCTATAACGCGGGTTGCAGAAATCCGGCGCGAAGAACAGGAAGGTCTGGCGCAGGTCGTTCTGGATGCCCTCGGCCATCAGGCAGAGGTTGCGGATGCGCGTGGCGTTGGCCGGCACCGGCAGGTTCCATGCATATTCCAGAGCCAGCACCGCCGCGTAGAGGTGGGCGGTGCCGCAGATGCCGCAGACGCGCGGGGTGATCACCATCGCATCGCGCGGCGCGCGGCCCACCAGAATCTGCTCGAAACCACGATAGAGGGTGCCGATGGTGCGGGCATCCACGACCACGCCGTCTTCCAGCGTGACGCCGATTTCCAGGTCGCCTTCCACCCGGTTGAGGTCGATGCTGAGTTCGACGCGGGCCATCAGGACTCCATCTTCTTATCTTTTACGCGTTGTGGCGCCGCGGCGCGGGCCAGGTTCTTGTAAGCCATGTAGCGCGGACGCTCGACCCCCAGGGGCAGGCGCAGAGGCACTTCGCCGACCTTTTCGGTGCGGAACAGGTCTTCCTCGCGCGGGAAGGTGGGCGACGTGCAGCCGAAGCAGGGCACACCGGCGCGGGTCTTGCTGCTGACGCCGTTCCACAGGTCGCTGTTGCATACCGCCTGGGTCATGGGGCCCTGGCAGCCCAGATTGAAGAACAGGCAGGCGCGGCCGCCCAGTTCGGTCTCTTCGACGTCGTACTCGTGGTACTCGTTGCGCGTGCAGCCCTGGTGCACCACGGTGCTGAAATGCGCCGACGGCCGGTTCAGGGCATCCAGGCGCAGCGGCAGGCCGGTGGCGAGCCAGGCCAGGGTCTGGGTCATGGCGTGAGGATGCGCCGGGCAACCGGCCACGTTGATCACCGGCAGATCGCGGCGCGAACGCCAGTCCGGCGGGAACAGCCCACCGGGCGCGGCCTTGTCGAATTGCAGGCCGATGCAGTCACTGGGATTGGGGGGCGCCGCGTGGACCCCACCAAACGCGGCGCAGGTACCCATCGCCACCACCGCGCCGGCGTGTTGCGCCAGGTCGCGCACCCAATCCATCTTGGCGCGGCCGTGATAGCTGTCATACAGCCCGGTGCCACGCGGCGCGGTAACGATGCTGCCCTCGACGCACAGGATGTCCAGCGCCTGTTCGCCGACCAGGATGCGCTCGATGAGGCGGTCGTAATGACGCGTGGGCTGATGTGACAGGGAGGGGTGCCAGAGTAGCTCCACCCCATGCTCCGCCAGCAGCCCTTCCAGGCTGGGCGCCTCGGCGCTCAGGATGGCGAGGGAATCGCCACCGCAGGCTCCGGTCTGAATCCAGAAAAGTGTTGCCATCTCGGGTTATATCCATTTACATAGTACGGTCGATATACAACCACCGTAGCTGGATTAACGGCGAAATGGGTCGATTCTTGAATGGTCAATCAGTACCGTTGGCGGCTCGGCAGGTTGTCGAGGGCTCGACAGGCAATTTTGTAGTGCCGGCTTCCAGCCGGCCCTTGAGACGCCGGCAAGGATGCCGGCGCTACAAATGCGGCTCGATCATGCGCCGCAACCATTCGTGGAAGTGCACCATGCCGTCCTCCATCGGCGACTGGTAGGGGCCTTCCTGGCTGATGCCCTGCTCGTACAGCGCCTTGCGGCCCTTGTGCATGCCGTAGCAGATGTCGTCGTCCTCGATGGCGGTTTCCCGGTAGGCGGCCTGTTCGGCTTCCACGAATTCGCGCTCGAACAGGGCGATGTCTTCCGGATAGTAGAACTCGACGACGTTGAGGCAGGAGTCGACGCCGGTGGGGATGATGTTGCTCACCACCAGGGTGTGCGGGTACCACTCGACCATTAACGCCGGGTAATAGGTGAGCCAGATGGCGCCGTGCGCGGGGTCGCGGCCGTCGCGGTAGCGCTTCACCTGCTGGTGCCAGCGGTTGTAGACGGCGCTACCGGGCTGCGCCAGGTGTTTGTTGATACCCACGGTCTGCACCGAATACATCTCGCCATACTCCCATTTCAGTTCGTCGCAATTGACGAACTGGCCCAGGCCGGGGTGATAGGGCACGACGTGGTAGTCCTCCAGATAGACCTCGATGAAGGTCTTCCAGTTGAACTTGTATTCGGTGATCTGGGTGCTGTCGTAGACGAAGCCGCTGAAATCCATGTCGGCCGCCACACCCAGCTTGGCAAGGTCTGTGTGGATATCGCGCGGCCCGGCGAATTGCAGACCCTTCCAGTTGACCAGCGTCTTCTTGTTGAGATGCAGACAGGGGTTTTCCGGGAAATGCGGCGCGCCGAGGAGCTGGCCCTGGGTGTCGTAAGTCCAGCGATGAAACGGACAGACGATGTTCTGGGCATTGCCGCGCCCTTTCAGCATTTGTGCCTGGCGATGTCGGCAGACGTTGGACAGGAGTTCCACGCCGTTGGGGTTGTTCACCAGCATCTTGCCGCCGTCATGCAGCCAGTCGAGCACATGGAAGTCGCCCTGATTGGGCGCCATGAGTTCATGGCCGACGTAATTCGCCCCGTTCTTGAACAGGAGTTGCATCTCCAGATCGTAAATCTTGAGATCGAAATACCAGTTCACGGGCAACGCCGGACTGACCCGGGTGAGCAGCGGCGAAGCAGCCATTTCAGACATGGCCAGGTTCCCTTAAATCGATGAAAAACAGGGTGAATAAACGGAAAAATGGGGCGGGATTATGCCGCCCCCCCTCCCCCCGGGCAAGGCGCGTAACGACAAATAAACAGACGTGTTTGTCTGTATTTCAAGAGAAAAGTGCCGCAAGTTCCTGTTCACTGAAACCGGCCGCCAGACGAGCCGTTTCATTGCATGGACGACGCGGTCGCGGCACACCGGGCATCGCCAACAAGTCGCGAAAAGTCGCTTCTGGTTGCACACCGCGTTGTTCGCAGAGATGCCTGAACCAGCGATCACCCGCCGCGACGTGGCCGATTTCGTCGCGCAGGATGATGTCGAGGATGGCGGCGCCCGCCGCATCGCCGAAACCTTTCAGTTTGCGCTGGATGTCCGGCGTCACATCGAGGCCGCGCGCTTCCAGCAAACGCGGCACCAGGGCCATGCGCGCGAGGGGGTCATGCGCGGTTTTCAGCGCCATTTCCCAAAGGCCGTCGTGCCCTGGGAAGTCGCCGTAATCCTTGCCCCGCGCGCGCAGGTGGTCGCGCAACAGGGTGAAGTGATAGGCCTCTTCGGCGGCCACTTTGAGCCAGTCGGCGTAGAACTCGGCGGGCAGGTCGGGGAAGCGCTGCACCGCGTCGAGGGCCAGGTTGATGGCGTTGAACTCGATGTGCGCGAGCGCGTGAATCAGCGCGGCGTGGTTTTCCCGGCCATTGAGCTGGCGCCGGGGCATGGCCTGCGGCGGCAACAACTCGGGCCGCGCAGGGCGGCCGGGGGTGTCGGTCGGCACACCTGGGTCACCCGCGAGCAAGTCACCCACGCGCCATTCCGTCCACAGGCGCGCGGCGCCCGCCAGTTTCGCTTCCACGTCGCATTCGACGAGTACGGCACGGGCGGCGCCATGCACATTCACGCCGCCAGCCTGCGGTCGAGCATGCGCAGCCAGTTCGGCGCGAGCTCGACGGACAACCAGCCGAGACCGACACCGACCGTATTGGCGGCCATGTCGAACACATCGCCCTGGCGATAGTCGGTGAAGCTTTGCGCGATTTCCATGGAAAGGCCCATGAGCACGAATAGCAGAGCAAGTCGGCAATGGCGCGTATCGAGCTGGCTCCACCAGCCCATCAGCGTCGCATAAGCGAGGAAATGGCCGATCTTGTCGCCGAAAGACACATCGATCGAAGGCGGCTTCGGCGTCAGCGACAGGTAGACGACCGTCAGCACCAGGCTCCAGCCGAGAGCGAGCCAGATGTTGCGCCAGGCCAAGGCAACCGGCATCAGCGGTATTCCACCAGTTCTTCCAGCGGCAGACGCTGCTTCTCGCCCTTCTCGCCGGCACAGTAGCCGAAGGCCAGAATCAGGGCCGGCTCATACACTGTCGGGTCGATTTCGAGCTGGCGCCGCACCTCGGCGGAGTCGAAACCACCGATGGCGCAGGAATCCAGCCCGGCCGCCGTGGCCGCCGTCATCATGTTGGCGGCGGCGATGTGGCATTGGGTGATACTCCAGGCCTTGACGTCGGTGGCGGCGTGAAAGCCGCGATAATTTTTCAAGGCGCTTTCGAACTGATCGCCGGGATATTCGCGCGCCAGCAGACGACGGATGTAGTCGGAATCCGGGTCCATGTCGGCCAGCTTGGCCAGGATCACGACCACCGCGCCGGCTGTGCCCACCTGTGGCTGATTGAAACAAGCAGCTTGCAAATCCCGCTTATGGCGCGCCGCGGTCAGCACCACGAATCTCCATTGCTCCAGGCCGAAGGAAGACGGCGACAAGCGGCCCGCTTCCAGGATGTAGGTCAGGTCGGCGTCGGCAATCGGTTGATCCGCCTGGAACAGGTGGCAGGCGAAGCGTTTTTTAAAAAGTTCAAATAGTTGCTGTTTCATGCTGGAAGACTCGGAGAAAGCCGGGCATTCTACGCGCCCGCGCATAACTGATAACGACAGATGGGCATTCCCGTACCCGAGTTCAAAGTTCTGCTCTATGGCCCGTCACTCCACCCGTCGGGAATCAGGGCTCGCGCGCGCTTTGAAGGTGACTCGCTGGCCGTCACGGCACACAAGGGTTTCTTCCTGGTGCCACCGCATCTGATCAACTTGCGGACAGGGGGCTTCGATGGCCGCCAGTGGCTGATTACCTGGGCGGCGCAGGAGGGCACCTACTCCGCCATGCTGCAAAGCGAGGAGGCGCTGGAAGCCTTCATCCAGCTCGCCCCCGAGGAAATCGGCCGACAGTTTCGACAGACCCACAAGAGCCAGTTACTTACCGGACGCCGCGTCATCATCGGCCTGATCGTGCTCGCCCTGCTGGTACTACTGATCCTGGGTCTGTTCCAGGTCAATGCCGATCGACTCAGTCTGTGGGCCGTGTCACACATCAATCAGGAGCAGGAAGAGAAGTTGGGCGACCTCATCTATGCCCAGATGCGCCCCTCGCTCAAGGTACTGGAAACCGGCGTGACGCCCGCGGCGGTACGGGCCATAGGCAAACGCCTGACGGCCGAGTCGAACTACCACTATCAATTCCACGTCGTGGTGGACCCGCGGATCAATGCTTACGCCCTGCCTGGCGGCCACATCGTGGTCTACACCGGCCTGATCAACGCCGCGAGCAGCGCGGGTGAAGCCGCCGGCGTGCTGGCCCACGAGATCAGCCATGTGGAAAAGCGCCATGCCCTGCGCAACATGGTGCATGCGCTTGGCCTGCGCGCGATCCTGGGCGTGGCGCTGGGCAACTATTCCGGCGGGGTCTGGGGCAACTTGGCCGAGCACCTGGGCAGCCTGAACTACAGTCGCGAACTGGAAAGCGAAGCCGATATGGAAGGCCTGGAAACCCTGCATCGAGCGGGGATCGCGGCGAACGGCATGGAGACCTTCTTCGCCAAGATGACGCAATGGGAGAACGCCACGACCCACCTTCTCTCCCGCCACCCGGCCGGCGACGAACGTCTCGCCGCCCTGCGCGCGGCCATCGCCAGGCAACCAATCGAGGCTGGTCCGCCTCTCCAGATCGATTGGGAACAGATCAAAAGCGATCTGTGCGATAGCGCACAGAATCAGCCAGATTGCTCGGTGTAGACTTCACTCTTGTATACCCGAGCCTTTTTATCAACAATAAAGAGCAATGCAGCCCCCTACTAAAAACAATGGCAAACGAACTCCACCCCCCTGTCGAAGCCAAGCTGATTGACTTGGCCGCGCTGCGCCAGAACAGCGTGCTATTCGCCTCGTTGTCAGATGCGGATGCCTGGGAACTGATTGGTCTTGCCCGCCAGGAAACCGCGTTGGCCAGACAAGCCGTCTTTCAGGTGGGCCAGGCTGGTGACAGCCTGCACATCGTTCTGGAAGGGCGGGTCAAGGTAAGTTTGCTGTCCGAAGAGGGCAAGGAAGCGATCCTCAGCATCCTGGGCGCGGGTGAGGTATTCGGCGAGATGTCGCTGTTCGATGGCGAATCGCGCAGCGCCACGGTCACCACGATGGAGCCCTGCCGTTTTCTGGTGCTGCGCCGTCAGGTTTTCCTACCTTTTCTGGAAAAGCGCGTACCGGTGATGCTGGAGCTGATCGCCGAAATGTCGAAAAGGTTGCGCGCCACCAACACCCTGGTGGGCAATCTGAGCTTCCTCAATCTGTCGGCGCGACTGGCGCGGATTCTGCTCAACCTGGTTCAGCAATACGGCAAGGTATCTCCGAAAGGCATCGTCATCGGCCTCAAGCTGTCTCAGGAAGAACTCGGCCATCTGGTCGGTGTCTCGCGGGAAAGCGTGAACCGACAGATGCGTGCCTGGATAGACGCCGGAATTATCGACCACGACCATGGCACCTTGATCGTGATGAACTCCGATGCGCTGTTCCGCGAGGCGCTGGCCTCATGAGCGGGGTCCAGCAAAAGCAACCCCGCGTGCTCGGCTTGGTTATGGCGCGGGCATTTGGCCAGGCGACCAAGGTGGTCAGCGGAACTTTCGAAAATCCTGACGCGGCCATACTCTCGGGCCGCCCCGCGCCTTCACCCATCGAGAGCGGAAAGAATCCCTCTTAGCCTCGGCTGGCACTGGGATTTATTTGGTAATGACCGGCCCCGTCCTGAAACGGTTTCGGCATTGATTTACAGTTTTTTTCACTAAGTCAGTTTTCACTGCAAGGAGAGCGACAATGCGTAAAACACTACTAGTCCTGAGTTCTTTGAGTATCGCCCTGGCTACAGCCGGCATCAGCAATGCTCAGGCTGGCACCTATTACGACCCGTCCAACGCCGCCAGCTCCACAGGCGTTACCACCGGGGCCAACCTGTACAAGACCATCGGCTGCCCGGGCCGGGGCATACTGGAGGCACCGTGCGAAGTGGACAAACCGGCGCCGAAGCCCGCCCCGAAGCCCGCGCCCAAGCCCGTCGCCAAAGCCGTGGTCGCGCCGAATCCGTGCCCGCTCCCCGCCGGCGCCATTGCAGGTGACAGCGTGCCATCGAACGCCCAGGCCGGCCAATGCTTCGCCAAGGTCGCCAAGCCCGCCACTTTCCGCAGCGACCCTGTCCGCAAGATGGTGAAGGAAGCCAGCGAGCGTATTGAAACCATTCCGGCGGTATATGAGACGGTCAAGGAGCGCGTGCTGGTCAAGGAAGCCAGTGAACGCATCGAAATCGTCCCACCGGTCTACAAGGCCGTGAAGGTTCACGTCCAGAGCGAGGAAGTGCAGGAAGTCGTTCCGGCGGTATACGAGACGGTCAAGGAGCGCGTGTTGGTCAAGGAAGCTAGCACCCGTCTGGAAGAAGTGCCCGCCGTCTACGAAAACGCGGAGGAAAAGGTCTTGGCCAAGCCGGCCTCCAAGACGGCCATCGACGTTCCCGCCGTGTATGAAACCGTCACCGAGAAGAAACTGGTGCGCGAGGCCTACACCACCTGGAAACCCGGCACGCAGACCAACCTGCAGAAGATCGACGAAAAGACCGGCCAGGTGATGTGTCTGGTCGAGGTTCCGGCTGTGTACGAGGACGTTACCCGCCAAGTGGTCAAGTCCCCGGCGACCGTCCGCTACGAGGACGTCCCGGCGGAATACACGACGGTCAAGAAGCAAGTGCTGAAATCCCCGGCCACGACGCGCACCGTCGAAATTCCCGCCGAATATGCCGAGCGTGAGGTCACCAAACTGGTCAAGCCCGCCACCACCGTCACCAAGGTAATTCCGGTCGACTACGAGCGTGAAATCATGACCATCGCCCAGCCCGCTACAGAGAAGCGCATCCCGGTTCCGGCCGAATATGCGGAACGCGAGGTCACCAAGCTGGTGTCTCCGGCCCGTGAAGTGCGCACCGTGATTCCGGCCGTGTACAACGATGTCGCGCAGGAAACCATGGTCTGCCCGGTCCAGGAGTACTGGACTCAGATCCTCTGTGACGTCAACGCCACACCGGAAAAAATCGCGGAAATCCAGAAGGCCTTGCAAACCGCCGGCTTCTATCAAGGCGCGATTACCGGCAATTCGGACGCCCAGACCATGAGCGCGGTCGCGGCCTACCAGAAAGCCAAAGGCCTACCGATGGATGGTTATATGAACATGGAGACGGTCAAGGCGCTCGGCGTATCGGCCAAGTAATCAAGTCGTCTGTCATGGTCCCCGGCTTTGCCGGGGACACTACGATGCGCCCGCGAGGGCGCATTTTTTTGCGTTTTGGAAAACAAGTGCGCCCACGGCTGAGGCATTGGTTATATCTCCAATCTACTGTGACGGGCATCATAGGCCGCGCCTAACGGGTAACAGACACTCGCGCACGCTTTCGTCAGTGCGCTCTGGAGCACATCGTGTCCGCCTCCCGTTTTTCCCCCTTTCAATTCGTCACCCTGCGCACCTTCGGTCGCGCCCCGCTCATGGCCAAAGGGCCCATGAAGCAACTGCTCCTGGACTGCTTCACAGACACCAAGAAACGTTTCAAGCTGACCGTTGCCGGCTATGTCGTGTTGGATGACCACGCCCATTTCCTTTTCAGTATTCCTGGCGAATACGAATGCTCCGCTGTCATGAACGACCTGCGTGCCTGCTACCTGCGCGCCTGGCGTAAATCGACGCCCCTGCTGGAACGCGACGCGCCCAATAACACCCCGTTCTGGGAACACAACATCGAATACCGCAGCGCATATGCGGCCGAAGACCTGCGCGCCTACCTGGACTTCATTCACTACGATCCGGTACGGCACGAGCTATGCGCGCGAGCGGCCGATTACCCCTGGTCGAGCCTGCCTTCGCGTATCGCGCAAGGACATTACCCGGAAACCTGGGCCGAACTCGGCCCGCCGGCCGCCATCTCGAGGGTGGCGCGCGAGTGCGCGCCACCCGAGCGGAAAAACTAGCCTATTGGCCGTCGCGGTGGCGGCGTGGTAAATAACCGGCCCGCTTTGCGCACAGGTATATTTCATGGCCCAATCCGCCAGCATCGGCATCGTTTCCATCAGCGACCGCGCCAGTTCCGGCGTTTATGAAGACAAGGGCTTGCCCGCCCTGAAGGAATGGCTGGCGGGCGCGCTGCACAACCCGCTCGTTTTCGTCGAGCGCCTGATTCCGGACGAACAGGCGGCCATCGAAGCCACCCTGATCGAGCTTGCCGCGCAATGCTGCCTGGTGCTCACCACCGGCGGCACCGGCCCGGCGCCGCGCGATGTCACCCCGGAAGCCACGCTGGCGGTAGCCGACAAGGTCTTGCCCGGATTTGGCGAGCAGATGCGCGCGGTGAGCCTGAAGTACGTCCCTACCGCCATCCTCTCGCGCCAGGTCGGCGTGGTGCGCGGCCAGTGTCTGATCCTCAACCTGCCCGGCCAACCCAAGGCCATCAAGGAAACCCTGGATGGCGTATTCGCCGCCGTGCCTTATGGCATCGACCTGATCGGCGGGCCTTACCTGGAAACGCGGGAAGACGTGGTCAAGGCGTTCCGGCCGAAATCAGCGATTAAAGCTAGAAACGGCAGTTGAACGCGCCATCGGGCGCGTTCAACTGCCGTTTCCAGGTGAAGCCGTCTCCCGCTCCAACAAACGCTGAATGACCGCGCCCGCCAGCATCAGGCCGAACAACGGCGGCAAGTAGGAAATCGTGCCGTTCACCGCGCGCGCGCGACCCTGGCTCACGGCTTCGGGCGGCAAAGGCGGGCGGCCGGTTTCATCGCTCCACACGCACAGCACGTCCTTTTCCACTCCTTGCCGCTTCAGTCGCTTGCGCACCAGACGCGCGAGCTTGTCCACCTCGGTCTTGCTGATGTCGGCGATTTTCACCCGCGTCACATCCAGCTTGTTGCCCGCCCCCATGCTGGCCGCGACCGGCAGGCCACGGCGATGCGCTTCCACGATCAGCGCGACCTTGCAGTTGAGCGAGTCGATGCAGTCGATCACAAAGTCGGCATCGTCCGGCAACAGGCCGGGGATGTTGTCGGGCGTGAGGAAATCAGTCAGCACGGTGAGACGACAATCCGGGTTGATGTCACGGATGCGTTCGGCCATGACTTCCACCTTGGCGCGCCCCACAGTGGAGAGCAGGGCCGGCAGTTGCCGGTTGATGTTGGAGACGGCCACCGTATCCATATCCACCAGGGTCAACCGCCCCACCCCGGCCCGCGCCAAAGCCTCGGCGCACCAGGAACCGACCCCGCCGAGACCGGCGAGGAAAATATGGCAAGCCGCCAGGCGCGCCACACCCTCACCACCGACGAGGATTTCAGTACGTTCGAATTGGGGAGGCGTCATGGCTTGTAGCGCCGGCATCCTTGCCGGCGTCTTGAAAAAACGCCGGCGGGGGTGCCGGCGCTACCTCAATGAAGTGTCGGCCCGGCGCCACAGCATTTCTTGAATTTCTTGCCGGAGCCGCAGGGACAGGGGTCGTTGCGGCCGACCTTGCCACCAGCGCGACGCAGCGTGGCGGTTACCCGCTCCCGCGCGGCGGCTTCGCGTTGCGGCAGGAAATGCAGAAATATGGCTTCGATCGCCTCGGGAATGTGCTCGTAGGCGGCGCGAATCGCGGGGCGCTGGTCGGCGTGGTCCGGGTGCATCTCCTCCAGTTCCTTCCAGCCTTCCGCGGTGCCCAGCAAGCGCATCGGCGCCAGCCATTCCGGGTGATCATCGAGGATCGGTAGCCAGATGTCCTGGAACAGGAACACCCCCAACATGAAGCCCATGCTCCAGCCTTCGGCGTCAAAGAACTCGCTGCCGTCTTCCTGATGCATTTCGTACATCAGCGGCGCGTAGCGGCCATCGCCGATCATCTCCTGCACGCTGTTGTAGTGGCGCAGCAGCAACCCGCTGATGCGCTCGGCCTGCTCGGCGTTGTCGAACGTGGGGGTTTCCGAGCCCTCTTCCATGTCCCACACCCAGGGCAACCACTGGCTGGGCAGGACAAATTCGGGGTTGAGGGCGATGGCGGCGAAGAAGCCATCCAGGGTGGAAAGATCCATCGCCTCGTCGGAGAGCGATTCCGACATCAGGAAGGCATCGAGTTCGTCGAATTCTTCGTCGCTCAGTGCGTGATCGGCATCCATTGCAATTCCTTGTGTTACAGGCGCAGCAGGCTGGCCGCGATGCCGGCGAACACCGCGCCGCCGAACCAGTTGTTGTGCAGGAAGGCCTTGAAGCAGCGCGCGGGATCGCGCTCGCGGATCAAGGTCCAGTGAAAAGCGGCCACGCCGGCGGCCGCGCCCAGCCCGAGGTAGAACGGCCAGCCCAGGTGCAGGCGCGAGCCGACCCAGGCCAGGGTCAGGAGGGTGAGGCCGTAACAGGCCATGACCGCCGTTACATCATGCTTGCCGAAGGTGATGGCCGACGTCTTGATGCCGATTTTCAGGTCATCTTCGCGGTCCACCATCGCGTACTCGGTGTCGTAGGCCATCGCCCAGAACACATTGGCCAGCATCAGCAGCCAGGCCTCGGCGGGAATGAAATCCAGTTGCGCGGCATAGGCCATGGGGATGCCGAAACCGAAGGCCACGCCCAGGTAAGCCTGCGGCACGGCGAAAAAGCGTTTGGTGAACGGATAGGTCGCGGCCAGGAACAGCGCGGCGAAGGAGAGTCCGATCAACAACTTGTTCTGCAACGGCAGGAGCAACAGGAACGCCAGCAGCGCCAGCCCGCCCGCCAGCCACAGCGCCTCCTTCTCGCTGACCTGGCCGGCGGCCAGGGGGCGGTTTTTGGTGCGCGCCACATGCGCGTCGAAATGGCGGTCGGCATAGTCATTGATCACGCAACCAGCGGAACGCATCAACACCACACCCAGGGCGAAGATCCAGAACACCAGCGGGTCCGGCTCGCCGGCACCGGACAACCACAAACCCCACAAGGTCGGCCAGGCGAGCAGCAGGATGCCGATGGGCTTGTCCAGGCGCATCAGCTTTTCGTAGAGAGAGAGGCGTTCGGTGAGGGTCATGGGATTTCGGATTTCGGATTTCGGATTTCGGATTTCGGATTTCGGATTTCGGATTTCGGATTTCGGATTTCGGATTTCGGATTTCGGATTTCGGATTTCGGATTTCGGATTTCGGATTTCGGATTTCGGAAATAAGGTCAATCCGGCAACTTCTTACCCGGATTCAACAAGCCCAGCGGATCGAACAGGCGCTTCAGGCCGCGCATCAGGTCCAGGGTGGGGGCGTCCACTTCCAGGGGCACGAAATGGCGCTTTTCGCTGCCGATGCCGTGCTCGCCGGAAAGACTGCCGCCGAGGCCGATCACCGCTTGCACCAAGGCGGCGCGGCAGGCGCGGGCGCGTTGCATTTCCTCTTCGTCGCCGTTGTCCACCATGATGTTGACGTGCAGGTTGCCGTTGCCGGCATGACCGAAGGCGACGATGGGCAAACGGTGGAACTCGGCCAGCGCGTCGATGGCATTGACCAGGTTGGACAATCGGCCCACCGGCACCACCACATCCTCGTTGATCTTCAGCGGCGCGATGCGCTTCACCGCGTGCGACAGCGATTTGCGCGCGGTCCACAGGCGAACCGTGTCTTCCTTGGTGAAACCACTCTGAATTTCCAGGAGATCCACTCCCGCCAAGGCTTTTTCCAGGGCGACGATCTGGCGCGGCACATCGTCCGGGTCGCCATCGGCTTCCACCATCAGCACGGCCTGGGTACCCGGCGGCAGGCCCGCCGCTTCAAATACCCCATCACCGTATTCGCGGATCGCGTCGAGGGAACGGCGATCCATGAACTCCAGCGCGCAGGGCGTGGTCGGCTGATTCATCACCCGGCTCACCGCCTCGCAAGCACTCTGGTTGCTGGCGTAGCAGACGCGCAGGGTGGCGACCGACTCCGGCGCCGGCAACAGTTTCAGTGTGGCCTGGGTGATGAAGGCCAGCGTGCCTTCGGAGCCCACCAGCAGGCGGGTGAGGTCGTAGGCGGTGGCGTATTTGGTGGTGCGCCCGCCGGTGTGAATCACGCGGCCGTCGCCGGTGACGGCGGTCAGACCCAGCACGTGGTCGCGGGTGGCGCCGTATTTCACCGCCCTGGGGCCGGCGGCATTCATCGCCAGATTGCCGCCGATGCGGCAATAAGCGCCGGAACCGGGATCGGGGGCGTACATCAGTCCATGCATGCGGGCGAGACGGTCGATTTCGTCGGTAATCACACCCGGTTCCACCACTACCAGGCGGTTCGCCGTGTCGATCTCGATGATCCTTTTCATGCACTCGAAGCTCACCACCACGCTGCCCGGCACCGGCATGGCGCCACCAACATTGCCGGAACCGGCGCCGCGCGCGGTCAACGTAACGCGATGCCGGTTGGCCAGACGCACGATCTCCACCACCTGTTCATGGCTGCTGGGAAACAGCACCGCCTCGGGCAGGCAGAATTTGGGCGTCTCGTCGCTGCCGTAGAGCGCCAGGGTATCGGCATCGGCGCGCGCGCGCTCCTGGCCGAGAAGCGCCTGGAATTCAGCGAGGATGGAAGGCGTCAGCATCGTGTCCCCCTCCCCACTCGGGGGAAGGCCGGGGAGAGGGCAAGCCGCCGAAACAACCGAGGGCGCTCGATCGAGGGGTGCTCCCTCTCCCCCGGCCCCTCCCCCGAGGGGGGAGGGGAGAAAAGACTCTGCTTCATCCCAGCGCCGGCTCGACCACTTCGGCCACGGCCACCAGCGCGTCGGAATCCTGGTATTTCGTGTGCACGTCCCGCACGGCGGCGTCGTAGATGAGGCGATTGAAGGGGGTGGCCATCTGCTCGCGCATGGCGTGCTTGAGCGCCTGGGTCATCACCTTGTCCAGCGACAGGATGCGGCGTGCGCGCACGATGCCATCTTCGCTGTCCACCAGGGTGATCTTGAGGCGGGCGCGATCGCCCGGGGCCTCGTTCGGCAGTTCGCGCTCATTTTCCGGCACCAGATGCGCGTTGAATGACGCATCGGACCACTCGCAGACATTCTTGACCTTGTACAGCAGGAAGGCGGCCGGGCCGTGGCTGAACAGGCCCACTTCGACGTCGGCATCACGCAGGCCGGTGACTTCCGCCGGCGTGGGCGCGGGCCAGAACAGCGTCAGTTCATGCGCGCCGTAGCGGTAGACATAGCGCACGCCTTCGTCATATTGCCGGTGTTCGGCCGACCAGCGTTCACCCACGGTGGGTTCGGGCGGCAGGAAATCCGGGCGCGGGAAAGTATGCAAGTCTTTCACACCGCCTCCTCGGGCAGCAGCGAGACCAGCATGGCCACCATATCGGCATCGAAATCGAAGCCCAATTCCTGGCCAGGATTGATTGAGAGGCCCATGTCGGCGCCCATGCGACGCAACATCCAGGAGGCCTCGATGAGCAGGCCGCCGCCGTAACCCACGCCTTGGTCAGGAAACATCGTGGTGAATTCCTTGGCCCGCTCGGGAGAGGAGAACGCAATCAACACGCGGTTGCCCTCTTCATCCTCGATCACCATGGGCCGCGCCTTGGTGGAAAGCTGGAAACCGGCGATATGGTGTTTTTCATCCTGGATCGGAATGAATATCTGGTGGTCGAGCAACGCGCGGGCGAAATTTTCGGCCTCGATACGGCCCTCGTTCATTTCGATCAACAGGTGCTCAACTTCGTTGCGGGGGGTGTTTTCAGAGAAGTTCATGGGGAAATGCCGGTCAGTACGCAAGGCGAGGCAGGATACCACCGCGCCCCATCTGTTGCGTACCTCGCGCCGGAAGGTGGATAGAATCGCGCCCAGGAGACTCTATGCACCTAAAGTTATATTGCTTATGGCTGGTTGGCGTGGCGTTTCTGGCTTCGACATTCGCCCATGCCGACCTCACCGCCCTGCCCCTGGAAGCCTTGCTCTCCAGCGAAGTCATTTCCGCTTCACGTTTCCCCCAACAGGCGCGTGAAGCGCCCTCCGCGGTCAGCATTATCACCGCGCGCGAGATCAGGGAACACGGCTGGCGCAGCCTGGCGGAAGCGCTTGCCGGCGTGCGCGGCGTCCTGGTGGCAAATGACCACGCATACAGCTATCTCGGGCCGCGCGGCCTGCTGCGCCCATCCGACTACAACACCCATGTGCTGATCATGCTGGATGGGGTGCGCCTCAACGACAACGTCTATACCCAGGGTCCCCTGGGTGCCGAGTTCCCACTGGATATGGAAGGGGTGGAACGCATCGAATATGTGCCCGGCCCCGGCGCCTCGATCTACGGCAACAACGCCTTTCTCGGCGTAGTCAACGTCATTACCCGTACCGCCGCCGCGCAACCCGGCGGCGAGGCCGGTGCCGAACTGGGCAGCGCCGGCTGGCGCCGCGCGCGCGTCGGCATGAGCGACGCCAACGGCAATCGCGACTGGCTGCTCTCGCTCAGCCATGGCCGCCGGGACGGTAGCAGCCCTTACTCGGATGGTGTGGTCGGCAACATCAATCGGCTCGACGGCGAGGAAAACACCCGCCTTTACGCCCGACTCGGCCTGGGCGACCTCAAAATTTCGGCGCTGCTGGCGAGGCGTGACAAGGCTGATCCGACCGCGCCTTACGACACGCTCATCGGCGATCCGCGCAGCCGTATCCGCGACCAGCACGGGCATCTCGGCCTGGCCTGGCAAACCGAGCTTACGGCGGGGATGACCGGCGACTTTCTCGCCGACTACGGCGATTACCGATTCCGGGGCGACTATCCGGGCGACCGCACCACGCTAAGCAGCGATCTGAAACGCGATAACGCGGTGGGGCGCTGGCTGAACCTGCAAGCGCGCCTGACCGATCGCCGCCTGGCCGGCCACAAACTGGTCTGGGGCGCGGAGTGGCAACAGGATCTGGAAAGGCGCCAACACGGTGAAAACATAAGCACCGCGAGCACTTATCTGGATTCCAACCAGAGCGGCCATCTGGCCGGCCTCTACCTCCAGGACGAGTGGCGCCTGAACGATACCTGGCTGCTCAACCTGGGCACTCGTTACGACCATCATTCCAGCTTCGGCGGCGCCTTCAACCCACGCCTGGGCCTGATTCAGCGCGTCACACCACGCACTACCCTGAAATACCTGGCCGGCACCGCCTACCGGGCAGCCAACGCCTATGAGCTGTTCTATGAAGACGCGGGCGGCAGCCAGAAAGTCAACCCGAGCGGCCTCAAGCCGGAACGCATCCGCACCCTGGAGTTCGTCGCCGAACACGAAACCGCCTCCAACTGGCTGCTGACCGGCACCCTGTTCCAGTACCGCATCCGCGACCTGATCACCCAGATCAGCGACCCTGCCGACGGCCTGTTGATGTTCACCAACCAGGACACGCTCCAGTCTGGCGGCATCGCCTTGCAGGCCGAACGACGCTGGGCAAACGGCGAGCATCTGCGCCTCAGCGTATCCCGACTCCGCTCGCGCGACGGCCAGGGAAACCGCGTCAGCCTCTCCCCCGACCTGCTCGCCAAAGCCAGCGCCAATCTGCCGCTGGGCGGCTGGAACCTCGGTCTGGAATGCCATTATGTCGGGCCGCGTCGCGACAGCGGCGGCGGCGAGGTCGCGGGCTACAGCGTCGTCCACCTCAACCTGATCGCGCCACGCCTGGCCGACCACGGCGAACTCTCCTTACGCATCCGCAACCTGTTCGACCGCCGCTACAGCGACCCGGCCGGCGATGAACATACGCAAACCGCGATCACACAAGAGGGGCGCGTTATCGAAGCACGCCTCGCCTGGCATTTCTGATGCGTGGCATTCTGCTCGCCATCTTGTTGCTGGCGCTGGCGCCGCCCACCCGCGCCGCGCTGGAGGAATACGAGGTCAAGGCCGCCGTGATCTACCACCTCTCCCTGTTCGCGGAATGGCCGCCGGGCAGCCCGCGCGAGGGGAGCTTCAACCTGTGTGCGCTGACCGAGAACGAGAGCATGGCGGAAGCGCTTTCCCGACTCGGCGGCAAGACGGTCAAAGGCGTCAGCCTGATGGCCTGGCGCAAGCGGCCGACCAGCGACCTGAGCATCTGCCAGATGGTCTACCTGGGTGATATGAATGACGCCGCGCGCGGCCGCGTCATCGCGCAACTCGCCGGACAGCCGGTGTTGACCATCGGCAATGGCGGGGGCGCCCAGATTCCCGGCATCATGGTCAGCCTGGGCATTGCCGGTGAGCGCGTCTATTTCGATATCGACCTGCCGGCGGTACAGCGTGGCGGCCTGCGGCTGGACGCCAAACTGCTGCGCCTCGCGCGCAGCGTGGTGAAATGAAACCACAACCGACAGTGGACCACGGACGCGGCTGGGACCGTCTCAACTGGTTATCCACCGCGCTGGCGCTGGGCATTGCCACGCTGCTGCTGATCTCCAGCGAAACCGCCACCCTGCGCGAGGATTTCCAGCATCGCCTGGCGACCCAGGCCAGTCTGGTTTCCGCCAACAGCGCGGCGGCCGTGGTGTTCAAGGATGCGCAGTCCGCGCAAGACAACCTGGCCGCCTTTCAGCATGCCCCGGACATCCTCTCCGCCCGCATCGTGCTACCCGACGGCACCCTCTTCGCCAGCTACCAGAAGGCCGGCGCCAGCGAAGACGCCCCATTCTGGGCCGGCCCGCTCGGGCTGGATCGCATCGAATACCAGCGGCCACTCGATCTGGAGGATGTGGCGGTCGCCGACATCAGCCTGGTCGCCGACCTGGAACCGCTGCGCGCCCGCATCCTGGGTTTCATCGCCGTGGTGCTGGGCGCGGCATTGCTCGCCCTGCTCATCGCCCAAGCCCTGATGGCGCGCCTGCGCCGGGCCATGCGTCGCAACGAGGACGACATGGTGCACATGGCGCATTACGACGCGCTCACAGGACTGCCCAACCGCGCCTTGTTCGAGACGCACACCGCGCGGGTGCTGGCGCAAACCGCGCGTGGCGGCGGGTGTGCCGCCCTGCTGTTTTTCGATCTCGACAACTTCAAGGTGGTCAACGACAGCCTCGGCCATCCCGTCGGCGACCTCTTGCTCAAGGCGGTGGCCGCGCAACTCGGCCAAGTGGTGCGGCAGAGCGACGATCTCTCGCGCTTAGGCGGCGACGAATTCACCCTGCTGGTGGTCGGCGCCGAGCGGCAGCAGGCGATCGCCGTTGCGGAACATGTGATCCAGGCGCTACACCAACCCTTCCCCGTCGACGGACACGAACTCAGCGTCGGCGCGAGCATCGGCATCGCCCTGTTTCCCGAGGATGGCGACAGCGTGGACAAGCTGCTACGCAGTGCCGACAGCGCCCTTTATGCCGCCAAGGCGGCGGGCAAGCACACCTGGCGCTTCTTTTCAGCGGAAATGGACCAGCAGGCACGCGACCGCCTCGCCCTGGAAGCCGGTCTGCGCCACGCTCTGGAGCGCGGCGAATTGCGCATGGTCTACCAGCCCATCGTCGACCTGGGCACCGGCCGCCACACCGGCTTCGAGGCACTGATGCGCTGGACCTCGCCGGAACTGGGCGATGTCTCGCCCGCCGTATTCATCCCGATAGCGGAAGAAACCGGCCTGATCCACGCCTTCGGCGCCTTCGCCCTGCGTGAAGCCTGTGCCCAGACCCGGACCTGGCTGGATGAAGGCCGCATCGATGTGGTCGTCTCGGTCAACATCTCGGCGCGCCAGTTCTATGGACGCACCCTGGTGGACAGCGTGCGCCAAACCCTGCTGGAGACCCAGCTGCCGCCCAGCCACCTGGACCTGGAAATCACCGAAACCGCGCTGATGGGGGCCGAGCGTGAAGTCATCGACATCCTCAACGAATTGCATGATCTTGGCGTCAGCCTCTCGCTCGACGATTTCGGCATCGGCTACGCCTCCCTTTCGCAACTCAAGCGCCTGCCCATCCAGAAACTCAAGATCGACCGCAGCTTCGTCATGGACATCCCACACGACCACGATGACGCCGCCATCGTTACCGCGATCATCGGCATGGCCGATGCGCTGGGACTCTCGGTGGTGGCCGAGGGCGTGGAAACCCAGGACCAGCAAGCCTTCCTCACCGCCGTCGGCTGCCGGCGCGGGCAAGGCTATCTGTTCGGCAAGCCGGAGCCGGCGGAGTAATTTAAATACATATTGAATATGTATAATAAGTCATGGACTTCACCCATGACCTCGCCAAAAATCGGATTAACCGCCGCAAGCACGGCATTGATCTGGTTGATGTGGAAGGGGTGTTTTATGACCCATTGGCCCTGACGCGCGAAGACAAAGACCACGATGAAGACCGTTTTGTAACCTTGGGGTTGGATGGATTCGGCTGACTCCTGGTTGTGGTTTACGCATGGCGGGGCGAGCACGAAATCCGCGTCATCTCCGCGCGCCACGCAGAGCCACATGAACGGCGTGCTTATGAAGAGGGATAAAACATGAAAGACCAATATGACTTCTCGAACGCCAAACGCGGCCCGGTAGTGGAACCCACCGGCAAGACCCGCATCACCATTTATCTGGATGACGAGATTCTTGCGAGCTTTCGCGAACGCGCCGCCGGTGAAGGCAAGGGTTACCAGACGCTGATCAACGAGGCCTTGCGCTCGGCCCTGGCGCCGGAGTCGGCGCCGGTTTCGGTGGATGCGCTACGGCGAATTCTTCGAGAAGAACTGCACGCCGCCTGAAGGCTCGCCATGCCACGCATCGGCATCGACCTCGGTGGCACGAAAATCGAAATCGCCGCCTTCGACAGGAACGGCCATGAACTGCTGCGCCGCCGTGTCGCCACGCCCCAGGGCGATTATTCCGCCACGCTGGCCAGCGTGGCGGCGCTGGTGGCGGGCGCGGAAACCGAGTTGGGGGCACAAGCGAGCATCGGCGTCGGCATGCCCGGCGCGGAATCGCGGGTGACCGGCCTGATCAAGAACGCCAATTCCACCTGCCTGATCGGGCAACCGCTGCGCCGCGATCTGGAAGCCTTGTTGCACCGCGAGGTGCGCCTGGCCAACGACGCCAACTGCTTCGCGCTGTCCGAAGCGGTGGACGGCGCGGCGGCGGGTGCCGAGGTGGTGTTCGGGGTCATCCTCGGCACCGGCTGCGGCGCCGGCGTGGTGGTACGCGGCCAGGTGTTGACCGGCGCCAATGCCATCGCCGGCGAGTGGGGCCACAACCCCCTGCCCTGGCCGAATGACGACGAACGTCCGGGTCCCGCCTGCTATTGCGGCAAGCACGGCTGCATCGAAACCTGGCTGTCCGGGCCGGGGCTGGCCCGCGATCTGTTCGAGCACAGCGGGCGCCGCCTGCGCGCCGATGAAATCGCCGGCCTCGGCGACAGCGACTGCCAGGCGGCACTGGAACGCTACGAAGACCGCCTGGCGCGCGGCCTGGCGCAGGTCATCAACGTGCTCGACCCGGATGTCATCGTCCTCGGCGGCGGCCTCTCCAACATCAGCCGCTTGTACGAAAACGTGCCGCGACTGTGGGGCCACCATGTTTTCTCGGACCAGGTGTCGACCCGTCTGTTGCCTCCGGTTCATGGCGACTCCGGCGGTGTGCGCGGCGCCGCCTGGTTGTGGGGGACCGTGTAGCGCCAGCTTCCAGCCGGCGTCTTTGAACACAGCGACGTAGGATGTGGTGAGCGCAGCGAACCGCATCGACCTGGCGCGCGCGGCATGGCGCGGTTCGCTGCGCTCACCACATCCTAATCATGGCGGATTGCTACACAGTAACGCCGGCGTCTTTGAAAACAGCCGGCTGGAAGCCGACGCTATAAGAAACAAAAACATCATCAAAATCAAAGCCATAGAAAACCCGACCCACGCATCGAAAATTCATATCGGGTACACTGCGCCGCGTTGTCGGGCTCATTTGGCCTGGCCCACACGAAAGTAATAGCAAGGACTAACGGGGTCATATATCCAATGCGGTGGCTATTTCCCAACGGCATAAGCCTCAGACAAGGCGTGACGTTTTCCTTCGGAACCCTGATGTTCCTGATCGTCGCGATCGTCGCCACCAGCATTTACCGGGTCAATTCACGGCTCACCATCAAGACCGCGCATGACCTGCTCGACATCACCACTGAAACCATCCTTTCCGACGTCGCCGCTGGCCTGTTGCCCATCGCCCGCGCCGTGGATGCTTCCGCCACCCTGGGCAGCGGCCATCCCGAGGCGATGCGGCGGCTGGATTACCAGCGCTATTTCTTCCGCCTCCTGGAACTGAACCCGCAGGTTTACAGCGTGTATGTCGGCTTCGAGCAGAATGGCGATTATTTCCAGCTCATCCGCCTGCCCGACGGCATCGAACATTTCGGCCCCAACGACGCACAACCGCCTCTCGACGCCGTCTTTGTGCGCCGCCACGTCAGCCAGCATGGCAACGCGCGGGTGGATCGCTACGAATATCTGGCCGACCTGGATACCGTGATCAAGACCGAGGAGAGCGTCAACCGCTTCGACCCGCGCGAACGGCCGTTCTACCTGGCGGCCTGGAAGCAGGAAGCGTTGGTGACTTCCGACGTATTCATCCTCAGCAGCTCCGGGCGCCCCGGTATTTCCATTTCCGCGCCCATGACGGTGAATGGCAAGCGCTTCGGCGTCATCGCCGCCGACATCGCCCTCGACAACATCGCTCTGTTCCTGTCCAGCCATCAGATCGGCGAACGCGGCGTCACCATGATCCTGGATGAGAAAAACCGCGTGGTGGCGTACCCGGAAATGGACAAGGCCTTGCGCATCGATGGCAAGAATGTGCGCCTGTCCTCGGCCACCGAACTGGGCAACCCGGCGCTCAACGAGGCGGTGCGCCGCTACCGCGCCGGCGAAGGCACACGCCTGGTGTTCGACGAACCGGTCAGCGGAACGCCTTATCTGGCGTCCTTCCATGCTTTTCCCCCGGCGCTGGGCAAGAACTGGATGATCCTCACCCTGGCCCCGCAGGAGGATTTCGTCGGCGAACTGCAACGCACCAACCGCGTCATGCTGGCGCTCTCCGCCGCCTTGCTGCTCCTGGGCCTGCTGCTGGTGGCTTTCCTGTCGCGCTACCTGACCCGCCCGATCGCCGCAGTGACCATGGAAACCGCCAAAATCAAGGCGCTGGAACTCAAGGACGACCTCACCATCCGCTCCAACATCCGCGAGATTCGGCAACTGGTCGACGCCACCCAGGCGATGAAATCGACCATCCGCGCCTTTACCACTTTCGTGCCGCGTACCCTGGTGCAACAACTGCTGTCCAGCGGCAAAACCCTGGAAGTAGGCGGCCAGAGCCGCTACCTCACCATCATGTTCACCGACATGGACGGCTTCTCCGCGCTGGCGGAAACCACGCCGACACGCGAGTTGATGAACCGCGTCTCCACCCACCTCGACACCGTCACCCGCGTCATCGACGCCCACCATGGCACGCTGGACAAATACATCGGCGACGCCGTCATGGCCTTCTGGGGCGCGCCCATGGCCGATGACGACCACGCCTACCATGCCTGCCTCACCGCGCTGAAGGCGCAGCGGGCCATGAACGCGGTCAATGAAGCCTGGATCAAGGAAGGCAAACTGCCCACCTCGTTCCGCATCGGCCTGCATACCGACGCCGTGCTGGTCGGCAACATCGGCTCGGCCGAACGTCTCTCCTACACGGTGATGGGCGACGGCGTGAACATCGCCGCGCATCTGGAAACCCTCAACAAACGCTACGGCACGCGCATCTGCGTCAGCCATTCGGTGTTCCGGGAAGCCGGCGAGCGCATGTTGATGCGCCCGCTCGACCACGTCAGCGTCAAGGGTCGGCGCGGCGAGTTGATCGTCTACGAACTGCTGGCCGCCATCGGCCCGGAGGCCGAAGCGGCCGGCATCGCCGCCACGCCGGAGCAGCACCAACTGGTTCAACTCACCCTGCCCGCCTTCGCCGCCTGGCAGGCCGGCAAAGAGGATGAGGCCCTGGCGCTGTATCGCGCGCTACTCGACGTCTTCCCCCAGGATACGGTGGCGCGCCACTTCGTCGCGCGCCACGAGAAACATCACGCCATCTGAGAGAATCAGCGGCGTTCGATAGACAAAACATTACGGAACAAAGCCATGCAGGCACCCTTCACGCGACAACAGCACCTTGCCATAGCCCTGGCTTTGCTGGCGTTCGCCCTGCTCCGCCCGGCCAATGCCAGCGACCTCGTGGTCGTGACAGGCACGCACAACCCGATCAACCACCTCAGCCGTGAACAGGTGGCCGACATCTACATGGGGCGAGTCACCACGCTGCCCGGCGGCACCAGCGCCATCCCCCTGGATCTGCCCGCATCCAGCGCGGAACGCGAAACTTTCTACAACGAGATCACCGGCAAGAGCGCCGCTCAGATCAAGGCCTACTGGGCCAGGATGTCATTCACCGGCAAGGGCACCCCGCCGAAACAAGTGCCCAGCAGCAGTGACATCAAGAAATACGCCAGCGCCAAACCCGGCGTCATCGCCTACCTCGATGAAGATTCGCTGGATGGCAGCGTCAAAGTACTGTGCACGCTCAAGTAAGTTCGCAGTCATAACAACCACGGAGAAAACATGAATAGCAAGCCCTGGGCAAGACATGCCCTCGCCTGTCTCATCACCTGTTGGGGAGGTACCTGCCAGGCGGATGTCGACAACCACGACAACAGCCCGATCGAGTTCGATGGCTCCGGTTTTTTCAGTCTCACCGCCGGCAAAATGCTCTCCGGCACGAAAGGCCGCGCCAACGACACGGAATGCCCCTGCTTCGTTTCCGACTATGCCCAGACCGGCGTCTACACCGGCAAAAGCGGCCTGCAATGGCAGCCGGACAGCAAACTCGGCCTGCAAGGCTCCATGATCTTCACCGACACGCCCTTTTCGCTGACCGGCCAGATCGTCGCGCGCGGCGCCCAGGACGGCGCGGTCAATCTGGAATGGCTGTACGGCAATTACCGGATCAACGACGCCCTCACCCTGCAACTCGGCCGCAAGCGCCTGCCCATGTTCTACAACTCCGACGCCCAGGACATCGGCTACGCCCTGCCCTGGACCCACCTGCCGCCGCAGCTCTATGGCTGGGAGGCGGTGAATTACAACGGCGCCAACCTGACCTGGAACAAACCCCTCGACAACGGCTGGCACCTGGTCGCCAACCTGCTGGCCGGCGCCGAAACGGTCAAGGAAAGCGGCTACTGGAAGATCTACCGGGGGCCGAACAACCGCACCGACGTGAAATGGGACGCCATCCTCGGCGGCGACCTCAATTTCAGCAACGACTGGCTGGAAACCCGTCTGGTCTATATCCAGTCGAAAACGAGCAGCCGCAATGTCACCGGCTCATGGAATGGCACCACCTACGGCATCGGTATCGAAACGGACTACACGAATGACGCCCGCCAGCAGATCTACGGTCTGGCCTTCAACATCGACCGCGACAACTGGCTGTTGAAGAGTGAATTCATCCACATCAACCGCCCCGGCGCCAATTTCAGGGACTACGCGCAGATCGTCGCCATCGGCCGCCGCATCGGCAAATGGCAACCCATGCTGACCTGGTCCAACTACTACTCGAAACCCGCGCTGGGCGCCGACCCTAACGCCCAGGAAGCCCACGCCACCACGGCCTTCACCCTGCGCTACGAAGTGGATACCAGCAGCGCCGTGAAAATCCAGATCGACGACCAGCACGACAACAGTGGCTCGAACTGGTCTCCGAAATACGGCGACGCCCGTTTGCTGACGCTGAGTTACGACCGGGTGTTCTAAGCCTTGGGAATTCCATATCTATTGCGTTCCGCGGGGG
The DNA here is from genome assembly GCA_028714875.1 of Gallionellaceae bacterium. Classification (GTDB taxonomy): domain Bacteria; phylum Pseudomonadota; class Gammaproteobacteria; order Burkholderiales; family Thiobacillaceae; genus PFJX01. The sequence continues at coordinate 124,902 of JAQTLN010000003.1, read as the reverse complement.
CAATGATCGCCCTGTTGGCCACATTCGCCGCCCATGCCGAGCCCGCCGAGATCACCTTGCATCTAGCTTCCGGCGCCGACATCGTCAGCCAGCGTTACCCCGCCGCCGGCGATGTCCTGGCGCTCTGGCTGACCGACCAGGGCGGGCGTAGCCAGGAAGAACAACAAGCCGCCGCCGACCTCGCGGCAAAGGGCGTGGAAACCTGGGTCACCGACTTTCTCGCGCCCTACTTTCTGCCCATGCTGCCCAGCAGTTGGAGTCAGATACCCGAGCGCGACATGAGCGACTGGCTGGAAACCCTGCACCGCCAGAACCCCGGCAAGCGCATCGTCCTCATCGCCAGCGGCCGAGTCGCCAGCCTGGCCTTGCGCGCGGCCGATGAATGGCATGCCGGCAAGGCTGGCGGCGCGGCCAACCCGCTGGCCGGCGCCTTGTTGATGTGGCCCCTGCTGTACCAGGAACTGGCACCCGGACAAGAACCAGACTACGACCCGATCGTGCGGCAAACCCACATGGATCTGGTCATCCTGCAACCCAAGTCGTCCGCCGGATACTGGTGGCGCGAGCGCCTCAAAGGCTTTCTTGAAAGCGCCGGCAGCCGCGTCTGGCTGACCGTGCTGCCCGGCTTACGCGATGGTTTTTATCGCCGTAACGACATCAACCCACAGGAAATCCGCGCCGGCGCGCGCCTTGGTGAAATCCTGCTGGATGCGCTCAAACCCCTGATAGACAAGGACAAACCATGAAACGCTGGCTACTGGCCCTGCTCTTCGCGCTCTCCAGCGGCACGGTGGCGGCGGGCGAACTCAAGCCGCTGCCTATCAGCAAACCCGCGCCGGAACTGACATTGCCGACCCTGAATGGCGGCACGGCCAGCCTGGAGCAACTGCGTGGCCGCGTGGTACTGGTCAACTTCTGGGCGGTCTGGTGCCCACCCTGCCGCAAGGAAATGCCCTCGATGGCACGCCTGGCGGAAAAGATGAGCAACCGTCCTTTCGCCATCCTGGGTGTCAACGTGGGCGAAAGCCCGGACGAAATCCGCGCCTTCCTGAAACAAGTGCCGGTGAACTTCCCCATCCTGCTGGATGCCGAGGGCGAACATCTGAAGCCCTGGCAGGTTTTCGCCTTCCCCACCAGCTATGTGGTGGACAAGCAGGGCCACCTGCGCCTGGGCCTATTCGGCTCAATCGAATGGGATGACCCAGAGACCCTCGCCAAGCTGGAAGCGCTGTTGAATGAACCCGGCCGATAGCTAATTACTGTGCGTTCGGCAGGGGCGCATTGAATGACTCTTGATCGGCCAAAGCGGACGGTAAGCGTGGCTGTTGCAAAACATCCCAAAGGAAAAAGAGGGATGCATATTCTCGTTCTGGGGCACCTCACAATTATTTTCTCGCTAGTTTTTACTTCGCTTCGTGTATTTCTATTGTCTCAATGTTCAGCTTGATTAGAACAGAGCCAACAAGCGAAGTTTGCTGGCGGATTATCCCGCTCGAAGTAATTGTAATCTTGTCTGCTCAGAGGCCAACGTCATAGGGCTGCTTGATTCCCGCTTTTCGGTAGGCTTGGTTAGCCTTTATCTTTGCCACCAAGAGGTCCGCTTCAAGGGAGCCTTTTTCCACGGGATCAGTCTCTTGGGCAACCTTTGCTTCAAGCTTCTTGACTGCAGCAAGCTCACCTGCAGCGGCGATTACCAGGTTCTCATTGTCTGTTTGCTCTTTTTCTTTGGCATCTTTGCGTTTACCAGGCAACTGCTCAGTTGCGGCGGCCTTGATCTCAGCCTTGGAACCATCGAGCACATCGCCAACCAGTTTCAGGAATGCGTTTCCATCTCGAGTTTCGACCATTGAAACTTGAATTGTTGTATACCCCACCAGTTTTTTTTCATCAGCCTGCTTGGCCTTCTTATTTGTTGAATTCGGCTGGGTAAAGCTCTTTCCATCAGAAATTGCCTTCAATAGACTGGTAATGTACCTAAGCTCCTCTTCTTTCCAATACAAGTCGTCAGGACAATTGGTCCGTTCAACCTTTTGTTTTACAGCTGTCTTACAGAGTGCTGAAAGCGCATCTTCAAAAGGCTTTTGATAACCCATTAATACATGTCTTTTCTGATTGTCATTTTCTGCAATAAATCTCTGGAGACTTGTTTCTGCCTCTTTGCCACTCTCAATGACATTCTTAATCTGGGCGACTTTCTCATCTTCCACCTTAGATTTGTCCATATTCGCCTTCTCGGCCGCTAACGTCTCTTTAATCCGATCGTCAATTGGATAGGCCGCTAGATAGCCGGTTGAAAGTGAATATACGTCCTCTTCCTTCATGTCAAGGTTCGTAGGAGCCGTGAGTCGGGGAAACATGATATTTGCACTCGCGAACGGCTCCTTCTCTTGCGAGCGGAAGAACGACAAGGACAGGTTTACCGCACGCGTATCATTCCGAAACCAAGAAGATTCCGCAGGCTTATCGAAATACAAATACTTTGGTATCAGCACGAAGTGGCTACCGTCTTGGGTAGGATTTACAGCCATCTCAATATAGATACGTGGGTCACTTGCTAATAATTTAGAAATTATTAGCGTATCGTTTTTCCATGTGCCAGTCAGCCTCTTCTGATCGGATTTTCCAAAATCACCCGCTACAATTACCAAGCAGCCGAAACCTTGTGCAAAATTAAGGTTACCTGCTGCGTCGGTTATGTACATGTTCGTGTAAGTCGTTGCGATTTCCGCTGAAGACGACTTTGAGTCACCTGCAGCCTTTGCCGAGGCTGCAGCCCAGTCAACGGCTTTTTCGACAAGGGTCGGGGCAATGGCCGCAAGCACCGCTCCTACTACGCTTTCTCTCTTTTCGTTGCTAATCGGACAATTAGGTGTAACAGCAGCCCTTACAGTGTAGGTGTTTGCTATCAGTTCCTTATCTTCAAAATTTCTTTTTTGGGGCTCGGCGCTTGCCGATCCGAACCCCGTGGCCAGACAAATAGTTAAAGCAATTGTGGTTTTCATACCTAGCTCCATTCGTTTTGAGTTGCTATTTAGCCAAGATCGAGGCAACTGTGGGTGAAATACTGTACCCTAGGTTGCCTAATTGTTGCCGGTTCGCGCTACATTCCCCACCATCAACAGCGGGACCGTCAGTCCCGAGATGAATGCCCAAAATAGTAAGACCATGTTGTTTGTCCCTTCGGAATATGGCTGCCCCGCTGTAACCTTCGAACGCCTGACAACCATGATGGATACAACCACCCATAGTGCTCTTGATGACACACCCCGGGTATTGCTCGGAAGTTCCCAAGTAATGCAGGGGATCGGTGATGTCTTCTCCTTCAAACTGAGTTGCGTATCCCACAAGAACAAGCCTGTCTCCTTCCTTCGGAGTGTCGGTGGATAGGTGTGTAAATTGTGGAAGTGTTATTCCTGGATCAGGCCGGAGTCGAACTATGATATGATCGTCTTTCGCTTTGGCAGTAAGTGAGTTGCAACTCTGACCATCTTCCCCCAATGTGCATGACACTAGCTCAAAGGGGTAGCCCACCTTGTCCACTGCAAGGTGGAATCGGCTCTGATCGGTCCTGGAATACCTTGCCCAACCCTTTCGCACATCGAAAAAACAGTGTGCTGCAGATATCACTAGATCGCGTGCGATTCGGGTGCCAGTGCAGTAGGTCCCCTCATCAGAACTTCTGAAAAATCCAATTACGCTAATAATCTGCGTTTTTTGATCCGCAGTCATTCCAACGGCATCTCGTGACAAACATGCGTTCTTGAAAGCTGATTGAGCTGAGCGATACTTCTGCATTGCTCGCGCTCTTATAGGTTGAATGTTATTCTCTCGGATATAGTTCCAGAACCAAGGGCTCCATGTTTGGCCGAGACTTGTGCTGAATGACGAATTGACCATATCGAGTGAAGTCTTGAATGGCCCGATCTCGTCATTACACTGATAGGATCTTGCCAAGTCTAGCACTCGCTCCATTGTGTTTTCAGGAGTGAGGTAGTCCTTGAGGGATTCCTTTGAACCGAATTCGTACGACGGGCCATCGACTACCTGGGATGGAGCATAGTTGGGCGTGCGATATTTGACCCCAGGAGGTTTTATCTTCGAGAGTTGATCATCGATTGTTATGTTATTCGTATCGAGCACTTGGATAGGAACGCTTTGCTTGCTTTTCGTGAAAATAGGGCGCCAGTTCTCTGTAGGTTCAGTAGCCAAATATTCAAGGCGTGCCTTGGCTGAATCAGGAGCGTACGTCTTTTTGATTATGCTCAAATCCTGTGCCAATGACGCATTAACCAGAGCAAAAAATACCACCAAAACATGGACACGCATATGAACCTCTTTCTTTAGTCTTTTGTTGTATTTCTTTCTTCACTGCTTCTCAAATTCCCAACTTGGCCGGAATCACATTCCCAGCTCACACATCGTGGTCACCACACCCGCTAACCAACAGTATCTCCCAGGTGTTATTTCAAACGAGTAATAGACACGTTGAGCGGGCCACCTTCCTCTGGCGGAAGTACATGGTTGTTCCTGTAGCAACTTGGCCAGTCGTTGGCAAAAAAATAGAGTTGGCGATCTGGCCAGCCGGTTACCTCTGACGATGCTCTCCATTCCAAGGTGCGGCCGATGGGAAATGACTTTTGCAAGTCTTGTCCTACCGAGCCACACAGCAGCATGAAAGGTCGCCACGGTAATCGATTCCAAGCCTGGAATATCAGCCCATGCCAGCCTTCCGGTCCACGCTTGATCTTGCTATCACCCCACATTCCACTGGCTTCGAACTGGTAGTGTGCCCCGGCAGTTACTTCGATCCCGCTGGGGTGGAATAAGGCGCACGGGTCTACCTCTAGGGTGAAAGCTGTACCGGGAGATAGCGTCTTCATTCGATGCTCCTGATCTACTGCGGGATCGGTCGGCTGGTTCGGATCATCATGGCCAGTAACCCGCGACTTTCATTTCCGTGCGAATCACTTCGGCGACTTTCTTGAAGCCAGTGTAATTGGGATGAATTTCGTCGTGCCACCATGCTAGGTTGGGCCGGGTGGGCGTTCTGGACAGCAGTGGGCGGGTGTCCACGACCACAAAATTGTTGCCGGGCTGTTCCAGCCCCTTCATGGCGTTGTAGTACTGATCCAGCATTTCCCGGACGATTTCTTTCTGCTCCTCGATGTCCTCGATGCCCTTCGGCTCGAGGTAACGCTGAATCCAACCTGAGCCCAGCATGGCGCCGAACAGCTTGGTGCCGACCTTGCGTGGCGTTAGATAGCTGTAGGCATGGGTGACGATAGGGGTGGTCGGATTGGCTTCGCTCTGATCGCGGAAATCTATGAGGTTCTTGAAATCCTCGGCGATCTGGGTGACGCGCTTAGAGAAGCTGTCGTTGATCAGTTCCTTGCCATACTTCCCGGGCGATTTGTCATCCACATAGCTAAGGATGTCGTCACCAACGATGTCATTACCCGCCGCGCTAATGAAGATAAAATCCCATTTGTAGCCGTATTGCTCGTTGACGATGAGCGCAGACAAGTCCTTGAATTGGCTGCTGTCGGGTGACAGCATTCGCTTTGCGGTATCCCCGGGTTGAGCCATGTTGAGGATGGCGAATTCTCCTTTGCCAAACTGATCGAATTGCGCCGTCAGGTTGGCGAGAAACGGATGCGAAACCCAAGAGTCGCCCTCGATTAGGATCTTCCGTGGCTTAAACGGAAAATCCGCGAGCATGTTGGCGTAATCACGGGGGTGGTTGGCTTGTGACATGCGTCTCTCCTGCTTATTTGTTTAAGGAATAACTGATCTTGGCCTTTGCCTGCGCTAACCTGGAATGCCAAATGATTTGGCACTGATTTCTTGCTCCTGCCAAGTAGCGCGGTTGATACGGTGCGATTCGATTGCCCCCCGACGCCGATACAGGTTGATGGTCAGTTGTGTGTTATCGATTTCCAGCGAGCCAAAATTTTCTTGGTCTCCCAACCACAAAAATGGCTTGAGTCCCCTGATTGCAATACCTGAGGAAATGGCCTCGAACAAGCGAATTTCCTTGTTGTGGGGATTATTGTGGGCGTGGAATTTGTTCTGGTGGATATCACCTGTGAGCACCAGCACTTTTTTTCCAGCACTAGCCGAAAGCAACTCTCCGTAGCTTCGTGGATATTGTTTCCAGCATTCCGCATCGGTAAGGGTGGAGCCACTGCATATCAGCGTCACTTCCTGATTTCCATTGAGTTGCTCACGCAGCCAAGTCATCTGCGCATCGTCCATGATGCGAGCGTGTGACGCGTTGTCCTCCATGTAAAGACGGCAATCACGGTGATACCGCACGTCCAGCATCAACACTCTGATTTGCCCTCCCTCTAGATCGAAGGCTTCCTGAATGCCTAGGTCACTCAGTATCTGATCCGTAGGCGGGTTGCTGAGATCGAAAGGTGGAGGGGGGTAGTCTTCCTTTCGGGCACGCACGGTTTCCAGGTATTGCATGAATAGCTTTCGCGTCACCCATTTTTTGTCGTCTGGCACTTTGTGTTGCATGCCATCTTTGATTATCCGAGTGACCTGTTCGTCAGGTTCCGGTTTCTGGCAACGCCCGCCGCATGCGTTGTTCCATGCGAAATCGTGGTCATCCCAAGTTGCGGCAATTCGCATGTCAGGGCGTGATTCCAGCAGGTTTCGAAAGTACTGTTCTGTGTACTGATGGCGGTATCGGTCATACATCCGCGACGCGAACTCTGTCAACGAAAACTTGCGTGGCACATAGAGATCGCCGCCAAATCGTGGGAGGCCAAAATCCATATAAATCTGGTCGCCCAAGAGCAGGAGTACATCTGGCTCAAGTTGTTGGATTCGCTGCCAACCTAACTGTATTGGGTATTTCTGAAGATAGGCGCAAGAGGTAAAGGCGATTTTCATCTTGGGTTTCCCCTTGACTTGTTGTTCTCTCGGTTTAAGAACCCCCGACATGTCTCGCTCCCCTCTAAGGGTTAGCTGCCATTCGTGTGGACTTCCATTGGTCCTTAAGCAAAGAATATGCCATTCACAGCGCTGTTGGACGTCTTTGAATTCATTCGGTCAATGCGAGATCAACTAAGGCGGCTGGGGTATGGATGACCCACTTGGGTAAACCAGCACAAACAAACTGGGTTAAATAAAACCCAGTTGATGCTTGCGCGATCAGCCTTGATACGTCAGCGGGGATGTTTATGCTCCATCCCCGTAGCGCCACTTCATGGAGGGCTGTCACGTTTTTCCTGCCTGAGTCACTACGTATCCCTTCGCTTTTGCGACTGTTCACAGTTTCCCTTCGCAGCCTTTGACAGCTACCGGCTCATTTTTCCATGGAAAGTCGATATCGAGGGCGTCACCCAAGAGATAACCAAGGTGGGCACCCTGATCCTCCAGATTCTGGAAGGCATGGAAATCAAGGAATTACAGGGCCACATTTCCAGGACTCCATGACCGTCTGCTTTGGCCGATCAAGAGCCACCCAATTCATCAGCCAAAGCTGGACTATCTGACCCTTACCCCCGGAACTTGCCCCAGAGCATCCCGAGTCTGCGCATTCGGGAACGTAGGGTGTGGGGATTCATGCTCAAGGCGAGGGCCGCGCCGAATTGGCCTTCGATACGCCCGTGGCAGCGCGCCAACGCCGCTTCGATATGCCGGCGCACAGGGCCAAAGGGGCCAGGCTCACAATTTCTCCAAGCCATTGATAAATCAACCATGCATCGCGGCATATTCCCGCGCTGTAGGGATCTGCCGCGGCAGGCTGTCACCCTTCGGGCGCACGGCTTCCCAACCCAGACACGCCAGCCAGATCGAACGAGGAATCGGTTTCTCGCCGTCACGGTAATAGATCAACATTCGGCGCGAGATGCCCAGCGCATTCGCGGCCTGCTCCAGCGTCAAGCCGGTCTCGTGCAGCCAGTTCCAAATGCGTTCATGGCCGATACCGCCGGCCTGTTCGATGGCGAGGTTGCGCAGGTTGTCGGTACCAAGATCAAGCTCGTCCGCAATCCACTCCACTGTCCGACCGGCAAAGCCGATCCTTGCCTGGGCGAACAGCGCGGCCTCCTTGAGTGGACGTAGGATGGGCGATGTGGCGATCCACTCGCTGAGACCAACCTCGAACGTTTGGCCATCCGCATAAATCAGGCGCAGCCGGTGGCCCGGCAGGGGCGTCACTGAGGTCAGTTGAAAATGGTCTTTGCTCATTGTTGTAGCTCCTCGAATTTCCTTGCCAGCATGGTCTGATTGATCCTGGCCCAGGCCAGTACATCGGTCATCTCGCGCGCAGCCACTTTGCCGTGAAGGATTTCCATTGTGGCGATGGCAACCCAGGCTTCACGTCCATCGTTGAGCACGACATGAAAGTGTGGAGGAGCGTGATCTCGCGGGTTGATGGCAACCCGGCAATTTGAAAAGCGCTGGATGACTGGCATGGGACCAGATGCTAGTGCAATGGTTGCATACATGCAATTTGACTTCCGGCGTGTGTTTTCCATTGCGCCGTCATGGGTCTCCCAAGCGGGGTCAGGCCATGCAATCACACATTCAGCCTGAACCTTGACCGTCTCTTAAGGCCGATTAATAGCCACCCAATTCCCAGCCCAAGCTGGGCTATCCGACCCTTACCCCCGGAACTTGCCCCAGGGGATGCCGAGTCGGCGCATGCGGGAACGCAGGGTGTGGGGGTTCATGCTCAAGGCGAGGGCGGCGCCGAATGGGCCTTCGATGCGCCCGTGGCAGCGCGCCAGGGCCGCTTCGATATGCCGGCGCATGGCCGCTTCGAGTGACGCCGGGCGGGCTTCGCTGGCGGCCTCCGCGAGCGGCGCGGCTGGCGGTGTGAATGGCGCGATCCCCAGCGCGCGCGCCACATCCAGGGCGCGGCCGTCGCCCAGGATCGCGGCGCGTTCGAGCACGGAAGCCAGTTCACGCACATTGCCGGGCCAGGGGTAGGCCGCCAGCAGGCCGAGATCGGCGGCATCGGGCATGCGCGGCGGCAAGCCCAGGCGTTCGGCGGCGCGCAACGAGAAATGCGCGGCCAGGGCGGGAATGTCCTGGAGCCGTTCGCGCAGGGGCGGCAGGGGAATGGGAAACACGGCCAGGCGAAACCACAGGTCTTCGCGAAACGCTCCCCGCGTGACCGCCGCGCGCAGGTCGCGATTGGTCGCGGCGACTACCCGCACATCCACGTTCAACGTGCGTTCCCCGCCCACGCGCTGAAAGCCGCCGTCCTGTAGCACCCGCAACAGGCGCACCTGGGCGGCGGCCGGCAGTTCGCCGACTTCATCGAGAAACAGGGTGCCGGCGTCGGCGCGCTCGAACCAGCCGCGACGCGCGCCCACCGCGCCGGTGAAGCTGCCGCGTTCATGGCCGAACAGTTCCGAGTCGATCAGTTCCGGGGGAATCGCGCCGCAATTGACGCGCAGGAAGGGGCCTTCAACACGGCGTGAACGCTGGTGCAGCGCGCGCGCGACCACTTCCTTGCCGCTGCCGGTTTCGCCCAGGATCAACACCGGGGTATCAGCGCGCGCCACCCGGTTTACGGCCTCCATGACCTCGCGCAGACCGGCTTCGGCGCCGACGATGCTGTCGCTGATGTCCTGGCGTTTCAGGCGTAGCAACAGGGCCTGCCGCTCGGCTTCCGCCGCCTCGCGCCCGCTCGCCAGTTCGCGCCAGCGCAGTTCGTTGGCGAGGGCGGCGGCGCAGGGCTCGCGCAGCGCGCCGGCGGCGGCGACGGGATCGGCCTGCGCCAACAGCAACAGGCCCGCCACGTCGTCGCGGTACAAGCCGGCCAGGGCCAGCGGCCCGCTCCAGTCACTCGACAACAGGCCGGGATAGCGGCGTCTCGCCTCTGCGGCCGTGCCCTCCCAGACTTCGGCGCCGCGCGCCAGGCGCGACAACGCCGTCCAGAGTTCCGGGTTCAGGGCCTGGCGGAGGGTGTCCCGAGCCGAATCGCAGCTGATTTCGGCGAGGGTTTCCAGTCTCTGGGTGGCGCCATCCAGGCGCCGGATGGCCAGCCGCGCGCCGGGCGCCAGCGCCGGCCGCAGGCCCGCCGCGAAGTCGGCCAGACGCGGTTGTTGCGCGGCCAGGCGCCAGGCCAATTGCTCAAGCGCGGAGGACGCGGGCATGCCGGCCGCGCCGGACTACACCGCCACCGGCGCCTTGATGCCGGGGTGCGGGTCGTAGCCTTCCAGAGTGAAATCCTCGTATTTGAAGGCGAACAGATCGGTCACCGCCGGGTTCAGCCGCATGGTCGGCAGCGAGCGCGTCTCACGGGAAAGTTGCAGCTTCACCTGGTCCAGGTGGTTGAGGTAGATGTGGGCATCGCCCAGGGTGTGCACGAAGTCGCCGGGCTTCAGACCGGTGGCTTGCGCCATCATCAGGGTGAGCAGGGCATAGCTGGCGATGTTGAAGGGCACGCCGAGAAAGATGTCGGCGCTGCGCTGATAGAGCTGGCACGAGAGCTTGCCGTCGGCCACGTAGAACTGGAAAAAGGCGTGGCAGGGCGGCAGGCGCATGTTGGGCAGCTCGCCGACGTTCCAGGCGGAAACGATGATGCGGCGTGAATCCGGGTTCCGTTTCAGCGTTTCCAGCACTTCGCTGATCTGGTCGATATGGCGGCCATCGGCGGCGGGCCAGGAGCGCCACTGGTAACCGTAGATCGGGCCGAGGTCGCCGTTTTCGTCGGCCCATTCGTCCCAGATGGAAACCCCGTTGTCCTTCAGATATTTGATATTGGTGTCGCCCTTCAGGAACCAGAGCAGCTCGTGGAGGATGGATTTGAGATGGACTTTCTTGGTGGTGAGCAGGGGAAAACCGGCTTGTAGATCGAAACGCATCTGATGGCCGAACACCGAAATGGTACCGGTGCCGGTGCGGTCGTCCTTGCGGGTGCCGTGGGCCAGCACATGGTTCAACAAGTCGAGGTATTGCCGCATCAGACGCCTTCCTTCAAGAGATGCTGATAGACCAGGTTCATGATGATCAAACGCTGGGATTGCCCAAGTTCACCGAACTGGATGCCGAAGGCTTTCATGCGCTTGCCCTGTTCGTCATCCTCCTCGCCGACCGAACGGATGACCACCGGGGTTTTCACATATTCCTCCATGTCGCCGAGTTTGACCTTGAACGACAACCACAGGTTATCGCCCTTCTCGCCGAGTTTCATGGGTGAAAACATCTTGGCGCCACCGACGCTGATATCGACCATCTTGCCGGCGCCGATCTGCTTGCCCTCCTCGCTCTGCTGCACGGCGACGATGATGCTGGCGGGCGCGCGCATGGCCTTGCGGATACGCAAGGCCTGCACCGAGTCGGGGTAGGAGAGATGCAGGTAGGGGAAGGGCTGCAACTGCGATTTCAGTACTTTGGCTTTGAAGGCGCAGACATTGAGGCCGGAAAAGGCGCGCACCAGATAGGTCTGGCCATCGCGCACAAAGATCAGTTTGCCCTCCACCACCGGCATGGTGACCAGCACGCTCCTGGGCTTCATCACGCCGATCACATGCACGGTGAAACGCTCGGTCTGCCCTTCGAGCATGGGTTGCAATTGCAGGGCATCACCCGGCATCAATTTGACCGCGTCGAAACTGAGGTTCTCCTCCTGCGGCTTGACGTAGCCGCCCCCCGCTTCAGCCGGTTTGTCGTCTTCGAGGCGCGCCGTGACATGGCCGTTTTTCTCCCGCACCCGCTCGCGGAACAGCCCTTTTTGCAGCAACACCTCGACCTGGTTTTCGGAAGTCACCACCACGCCGCGATTCAACAGCAGGTTGTGGTCCACGTCGTAGACCGCGAACCCCAAAGGCTTGCCGATCTCGATCTCCGCTTTGCGCACCGGCACCATGAAACTGTCTTCGACCATGTGTTGTTATCCCTTCAATATTTCTGTGGTCATCAATGCACGCCCGCCTTGCCCAGCTCGCTCAGAATATCGAGCAACAACTGGCGCCCGAGCGGCCCCATCCCTTTCATCAACACGTCGCTATCGCGTTCGCCATTGACCAGGCGGCGCATGACGCCGCCGAGACGCGCCATGTCGCCCCCGGCGCGCACCATCTGTTCCGCCATGTCGGCCAGCACGGCAAGCGCCTTGGCATCGCCATGTCCGGCCGCGCTGATCATCGACGCCAGGCCGGGGGCCGCCGCGCGGCCGTCCGGTTGCTGATCCAGGGCCGGCAGGCTGGCCGGGTTCTCCAGGCCGCGCAACACGGTGTCGACGATGACCCGGTCTTCCTCGTCGAGTCCCAGCTTCACGCTCGCGTCGCGCTTGCCCTCGATGATCTGGCGCAAGGCGCCGGCCAGCGTGGCCCAGCCCTGCTGTTCGGCCGCCGCCAGGGTCTGCATCAATTCCGGCAGGCGCGAGCGGTCACGCAAGGCGCCCACCACGGCATGTATGAAGGGCGCGTGCATGCGCCGCACCTGTTCCACGGCATCCGGCAATTCAGTCGGCGCATTTTTCACGCTCGTTCTCCACGGCTTGCCAGCGCCCCTGCAACAGCAGTTCCAGCGGGCGGTAGGCACGTTTGTAGGCCATCTTGCGACAATCGGCGATCCAGTAACCCAGGTAGAGATAGGGCAGCCCCAGTTCGCGCGCCAGGCGAATCTGTTCCAGCACCCCGAATACCCCCAGGCTGCGCCGTTCCAGGCCAGGTTCGAAAAAAGTGTAGACGGCGGAAAGACCGTCGAGCAGGCGATCCACCAACGCCACCATAACCACCTCGCCAGCCAGCCGGTATTCGATCAGGGCGCTGTCCACCCGGCTTTGCAGGAGAAAGCCGCGGTATTGCTCGCGGTCGTCCTGATCCATGCCGCCCCCGGCATGGCGCGCCGCCTGATAACGGCGATAGAGGCGGTAATGCGCCTCGTCGAACAGCAACGGTTTCAGGCGAATTTCCAGGTCCGCGTTCCTGGCCAGGCAGCGGCGTTGCGCGCGGCTCGCCTGGAAACCATCGACCAGCACCCGGGTCGGCGTACAGGCCCGGCAATGGTCGCAATGCGGACGGTAGACATGCAGGCCGCTGCGCCGGAAACCCACGCGCATCAGTTCGCTGTAAACCACCGTATCCACGATGCCGCTCGGCGCGGCCACCTGCGAACGCGCGCTCTGATTGGCGAGATAGCTACAGGGGTAACTCGACGTCAGATAAAACTGAAGTCGGAAAATGGGCAGTTCGGCGGCGAAACTCATGGCTTACTGTGAAAGTCGCGGTAGCGACTCTCGAAGCTCCCCTCTCCCTCCGGGATAGCCAGCGACTTGGCGGGAGTTGTTTCCCCGCCTAGTCGATTGGCTAGGGGTTCCATCAGAGGGGCTGGGGGTGAGGGAAACAGTTCATGGCCAGGCGCGGCCTGCATAGACTGGTGCGACCCCACAGGCCATGAATGGTTAGTCCAGGGGCCGAACAACTGCGATTGCGGCGTCAACCGCGCCAGCAGGCGGCTGAACTCGCCGCGCGGAATCGCGCGCGCGCCCAGAGAGGCGAGATGCGCCGTTTTCATCTGGCAGTCGATGACGCCGAAATCATGCTGTTTGAGGGTGGCGACCAGATGCGCCAATGCGATCTTCGAGGCATCGGTCTTACGCGTGAACATGGATTCGCCGAAGAATGCCCTACCCACGGCGACGCCGTACAGACCCCCAACCAGTTCTTCACCGTCCGCGCCATCCATCCAGGTTTCGAAAGAGTGTGCATACCCCGCCTCATGCAGTGCGCCATACGCCGCGATCATCGGCTCGCTGATCCAGGTTCCGCCGTGCGCGTCTCGCGGTTCGGCGCACGCCCGCATCACCCGGGTAAACGCCGTGTCTACCCGCACCACATAATCGGCACGCGCGAGCGTTTTCTTGAGCGAACGGGAAACCTTGAATTCCTCCGGGAACAGCACCATGCGCGGATCGGGCGACCACCAGAGCACCGGTTCGCCTTCGTTGAACCAGGGGAATATCCCGTGTCGGTAAGCCTCCAGCAGGCGCGGCAGCGACAGATCATCCCCCGCCGCCAGCAAGCCGTTGGGTTCCGTCAGCGCCCGTTCCAGGGGGGGGAACGGCGTGGAGGGGTGGAGCCAGGGGATCATCCTCGCGTAGCCGCAATCAGGTAGGGCTCGTCGCTGGCCGCGCGCATGCCGCGAGCACTCACGCCACTTCGGCGTGAAGCTTCACCCCCAGCGCGCGCACCACTTTCATCACCGTTTCGTAACGTGGCTTCGCGCCGGGGGCGAGCGCCTTGTACAGGCTCTCGCGCCCGAGCCCGGAATCCTTCGCCAGTTGCGTCATGCCGCGGGCGCGGGCCACGGTTTTCATCGCCACCAGAAACATATCCGGATCGGGATCCTCCAGCGCGGCGGTCAGGTATTCGACAATGGTTTCATCGTCGGTCAGATAATCGGCGACATCAAACGGCGCGGTTTCGACTTTCATGGCTCATTCCTTTCGCAAAGCGCGAGCCATCTCGATGGCTCGCTTGATGTCGCGGGACTGCGATGATTTGCCCCCACCCACCCTTGTGTAATACACCCGATAGCCGGGGCCGACATGAACACGCATTTCGGAAACCCCTTCGGCTACCGGCCCACAGTCGCCAAAATTTCCGGCGGCGGCGGCATCCAGTCGCTGGACGATCCGGGCTACGCCAACCTTGTTTTTCAGGGTTGATAACCAAGCATCGAATTCAGCGGTGCGATGGAATTGATTCATGAATCGAACTGTATTCAGTTGGATACGCCAGAGCAAGCACAGCTGAAGCTACGGCCCCTGAAACAGGGGCGTGGGATCGGTGTAGACCAAGTAATCGACGATCGCCGTATCACGCATGTGGAACAGATTGAGGAAAGGCACCGTGACCACCGCCGCGTTGGGCAAGTGATAGGTCACCTCGCCCTGGACAAAACAGGTATCTCCCGTTTTTCCCCACCAGAATCCGGTCAGCTCATGGCTGAGGCTGCTCAAGCCGGTAAAGAAGCCCGCCACATGCTCGCGCACCGCGTCCCTGCCAGCCACGGCGGGCTGGCTGCCGTAGCGGAAAGTGCCGTCCTCGGCCAGATAGGCTGCGAAAGCGGTCGCGTCGCGGGCGTCGATGCTGTGGAACAACTGGCGCACCCAGGCGGGGATTTCCATACGAATGGCTCCTGTAAACGGTTTCAGAACTGGAAATAAAGGCGGCCATTCTGCCGCAGTTCCGCGCGTACTTTTTTCCAATCCGGGAACAGTGCTTCCACTTCACGCCAGAAGGCTGGGGAATGGTTGCGCTGCTTGAAGTGGGCGAGTTCGTGGCAGATGACGTAGTCGATGGTTGCAAGCGGCGCCTTGAGCAGGCGCCAATTGAGACTGATCACGCCCTTGGCCGAGTTGCTGCCCCAGCGCGTGCGGGCATTGGACAAGCGCAACGGCGGCATGGCGAGGCCGGCGCGAGCGGCGTGATGCGCCAGGCGTTCGCCCAACAACGCGCGGGCGTTGCGCTGATACCAGCGCAGCACCAGGGCCGGTGTTTGTGTGGGCAAGGCATTGCAGAGCAGCGCCGCGCCATCCTGGCGGGCGCGGGCCGGGCCAGGCTGGTCAAGCAGACGCAATTGCAGATGACCGCCCAGATACGGCAGTAGCGCGCCGTCTTGCCAGTCAAAGCGATGCGCGCGCGCGGCTTGCAGGCGCGCGCTGATCCAGTCAGCGTGTTTGTGCAGGAAACCGTCGATCTCCCGCTGCGACAGGCGCAAGGGTGCGTTGACCACGATTTCGCCAGCCTCGGAAACCCGCAACGCCAGGCTTCGCCGCCGACTGCTGCGGCGCAGGAGGTAGGACGGATGCCCGCCCGGAAAGGGGCGAATTTCCTCGGAACAAGTGGCGGAACGGGCTAACGGCATGGCGCGGAAGCTTACCTGCTATCGGCCAGTTCCAGATTGGAGGAGGGATATGGCTGAATGTCCCTGATGACGCGCTGCTTTCTGTAGCGCAGGCGTCTCGCCTGCTTTCGTGGGGCTGATTGGGAGAACGACGCAGGCGAGACGCCTGCGCTACAGAAAGCGCGCACCACGTCGGACGGCCTTACAACCCCTGCCGCGCCATGGCCCGGCGCATGAAGGCGATCTGGGTTTGCAGCGAGAGTTCCTTGGGGCAGACATCCTGGCAGCCGAGCAGGCTCATGCAGCCGAAGATGCCGGAGTCGTCGCCGATGAGTTGGTAATACTCGGCGTCGGAACGGTCGTCGCGCGGGTCGAGGCGGAAGCGCGCGAGCTTGTTCATGCCCACCGCGCCGACGAAATCCGGCCGCATCAGGGCGGTGCCGCAGGCGGCCACGCAGCAGCCGCATTCGATGCAGCGGTCGAGTTCGTAGACGGCTTCGGCCAGATCCGGGTCCATCGCCGCTTCGATCTGGTTCGGGTTCACCTCGCTGCCCAGGTGCACCCAGGCTTGCAGGCGTTCGCTCATGGCGCGCATCCATTTGCCGGTATTCACCGAAAGGTCGGCGATGAGTTCGAAGCCGGGCAGCGGGAACAGGCTGATCGTGCCCGGTAATTCGCTGGTCAGCGTGCGGCAGGCGAGGCCGGGACGGCCATTGATGAGCATGGCGCAGGAGCCGCAGACCCCGGCGCGGCAGACGAAATCGAATGAAAGGCCAGGATCGTGTTCTTCACGGATGCGAGTGAGCGCGATGAACAGGGTCATGCCCGGCGTTTCTTCCACCTGGTATTCACGCACGCCCGGCTCGCCGCCGGAATCGCGCGGGTTGTGGCGGAAGACGTGGAAAGTGAGGGTACGAGAAGCGGTCATGGCAGCGGTTCGTCCAGGCGCTCGTTGCGGCCACGATATTTCAGCGGCAGTAAATGCTTGAAGGACATCAGATAGGACTGGACGGCATAACGATCAAGCTTGGCCGCGCGCATCTCGTCGACTTCGGCCTGACGCGGCGCGGTATCGGGGTGGTCGATGATGTTTTTCGCGCCATAGCCGCGAAAACCGGGTGGCAGTTCCATGCGCAGCACATCCAGCTCCTCGTAATCCAGCCTCGGCAGCGCGTCGCCCTCGCGCCAGCAGGCCAGGGTGCGGTTGAGCCAGTCGCGGTCGTTGCGCGCGGGGTAATCCTCGCGGAAGTGCGCGCCCCGGCTTTCCGTGCGGTTCAAGGCGCCCATCGCCACGGTGAGCGCAACTTTCAGCATGCGCGGCAGGCGGTAGGCAAGCACCAGTTCCGGGTTGGCGTCGAGCCCGCCATTGACGCCGACCTCGCCACTGCGCGCGAGCAGCTCGGCCAATTCCGCCACCGCGCTTTCCAGATCGGGGCCGTTGCGGAACAGGCCGACCTTGTCGGTCATGATCTGCTCCATGCGGCGGCGCAAATCCACGGCGTTCTCGTGGCCGGGGTTGGCGATGATTTTTTCCAGGCCGCGCTGTTCGCGCTGCACGAACTCGCGCGCCAGGGCGGTGGAAATCTCCTGGTCGCCATGCCTGGACTGGCAGAAATCGGCGACGTATTCGCCCACCAGCATGCCCGCGACCACGGTTTCCGCCACCGAATTGCCGCCCAGGCGGTTGAAGCCATGCATGTCCCAACAAGCCGCCTCACCGCAGGAAAACAGGCCGGAGAGCCATTGCGATTCGCCGCGATAATCGGTGCGCACGCCGCCCATCGAGTAATGCTGGGTGGGGCGCACCGGGATGAAGTCCTTCGCCGGATCGATGCCGAGGAAGTAACGGCAGATGTCCTTCACCTCGCGCAGATTGCGGTCGATGTGCGCGGCGCCGAGTTGCGTGATGTCCAGCCAGAGGTGTTCGCCATAAGGAGACTTCACGCCCTTGCCCGCCCGCATGTGCTCGGCCATGCGCCGCGAGACCACATCACGCGAAGCCAGGTCTTTCTTTTCCGGCTCGTAATCGGGCATGAAGCGGTGGCCGTCCACATCGCGCAGAACGCCACCGTCACCACGGCAGCCCTCGGTCACCAGAATGCCGGTGGGAAGGATGGCGGTGGGATGAAACTGCACCGCTTCCATGTTGCCCAGGCGCGCCACCCCGGTTTCCAGCGCCAGCGCGGCGCCCATGCCTTCGTTGATCAGCGCGTTGGTGGAAATACCCCAGATGCGGCCGTAACCGCCGGTGGCGATGACCGTGGCGCGCGCCAGGTGGGCGGAGAGTTCGCCGGTGATGAGGTCGCGCACCACCGCGCCGTGGCAGCGGTGGCCGTCGTGGATCAGGGCCAGCGCTTCCTGGCGCTCATGCACCGGGATGGCTTCGGCGATGACCCGATCGGACACGGTATAGAGCATGGCGTGGCCGGTGCCGTCCGAGGTGTAGCAGGTACGCCATTTGCGGGTGCCGCCGAAGTCGCGCGCGGTGATCAGGCCATGCGCGTCTTCGCGCTCCGTCAGGGTCACCCGCTGGCCGTTGATGACCGCTTCATGCTCACCCGCGCGCACCCGGTTCCAGGCCACGCCCCAGGCGGCCAGTTCGCGGATCGCCTTGGGCGCGACATGGGCGAACATGCGCGCGACCCGTTGATCGCAGCCCCAGTCGGAACCGCGCACGGTGTCCTCGAAATGCACATCCTCGTTGTCGCCCTCGCCCTTGAAGCAATTCGCCAGGCTGGCCTGCATGCCGCCCTGAGCGGCGACGGAATGCGAACGCTTGGCCGGCACCAGCGACAGGATGGAAGGTTCCAGCCCACGCCGCTTCGCCGCCAAAGCAACCCGCTGCCCGGCAAGGCCGCCACCGATGACCAGCACGTCGGAGTGGATGATCTTCATGACATTCCCTCCACGCGCCGACTCCCCCCTTTGTCAAAGGGGGGTTGGGGGGGATTTAGACCACCTCCACCAGAGCCAGCATCAGAGAAATCCTTTGAAGAAGGGAGGAGAAAAGCCGCCGGCTGGTAACGCTCACCAACATGGGGCGCATGCTCCATGCCGATCTTGACGTAAGCCGCCAGGGTGGCGAGGCCGAGCACCAGGAAGAACACGGTCAAACCCCATTTCAGTCGTTTCAGCTTGCGTCGGGCGGCGATGGCATCCTTGAAGTCGCCCCACTTCACCGCCAGGCGATACAGGCCGACGCCGCCATGCAGTTCCACCAGGAACAGCAGCACCAGATAGAGCGGCCACATGCGCCCGCTCCAGACCCGGTCGGCGGATTCATAGGGGCCGATCAGTTCCGGGTGGGCCATCATCAGATAGAGGTGCACCGGCGCCAGGAAGAACATGGCGAAGCCGGTGAGAACCTGGACAAACCAGAGGAAGGTGTCCTCATGGCGCATGGCGCGCATGTGCCGCATGTAGGCCATATGCTGGCGCCAGTGGGTGGGGAACTTGCGCAGCGCCAGCCAGGCGTGCGTCGCGAACAACGCGAAGATCAGCGCCACGAAGGCGGAAACCAGCCAGGGCAAGGGGTAACCGAAGAAGAAATAGCCTTCGAAGAAACGCGCCACGGTCCACATGGCATGGTTGCCCAGCAGGATGGACGAGACGAACAGCATGTGCAGCCACATGAACAGGCCCAGGATCAGGCCACTGGCGCTTTGCAGCAGATCGAGGCGCGCGGGCCAGCGATCGATGCGGGGAGGGAGGAAGGAATCGGGAATATTCATGACATCGGCATCCGGAGGGAATGTTACCCCGCCCGATTCGAATTGCCGACGTGTTCCGCGTGCCGCAACAAGCCCGACTCAAAGGCGCTGCATGGTCGCTTCAATCCAGGCTTCCGTTTCCGCCAGAACCTGAGCCGGTTTGCGCCCCTGGGTCGGAATGGCGGGGCCGATCACCACAGTGATTTCGCCCGGCCGCTTGATGAAGGCATTCTTCGGCCAGCAACGGCCGGCGTTGTGCGCCACCGGCACCACCGGCGCGCCACACTTGCTCGCCAGCCAGGCGCCGCCGATCTGGTAGTTGCCCTTCTCGCCCACCCCCATGCGCGTGCCCTCGGGGAACACCAGCACCCAGAAGCCGGCGCTCAGCCGTTCACGCCCCTGCGCTTCCAGTTGTTTCAAGGCCTCGCGCCCGGCGCCCCGATCGATGGCGATGGGTGAAAACAGCGCCAGGCCCCAGCCGAAGAAGGGGATGTGCAACAGGTTCTTTTTCAACACGAAAGACAACGGCGGGAAGATTTGCTGGAAAGCGATGGTTTCCCAGGCGGACTGGTGCTTGGCCAGCACCACGGCCGGCACCGATGGCAGGTTTTCCCGGCCCTCGACGTGAAAGCGGATGCCCACCACCCAGCGCGCCAGCCAGATCACCACCCGGCCCCAGATCGTGATGAAGCGATAGCGCGGCAACGCCGGCACCGGCGCGGCGAGCAGGATCAGCAGGCTGAAGGGAATGGTCAGCGCCGCCTTGATGAGAAAAAACAGGAGGGAACGAATGAAGAGCATGTTGGTAGCGCCGGTGTTCCGCCGGCGGTTCGTTGTTAAGCCGCTTCCGCGAGGATGGCCTGAACCGCGTCGGCGAGATCTTCGTAGACCGGCGTGCCCGCCGGCATCTGGCCGCCTTCCAGGGTGCGCCGGCCCTTGCCGGTCTTCACCAGCATCGGCCGCGCGCCCACTTCCAGCGCCGCTTGCAGATCGCGCAGGGAATCGCCGATGGCCGGCACGCCACGCAAGTCACGCCGCACGCGCATGGAAATTTCCTGGAACAGGCCCGGTTTGGGCTTGCGGCAGACGCAGCGCGAATCCGCCGCGTGCGGGCAGAAAAACACCGCGTCGATACGCCCGCCGGCCTGAGCCACCAGCTTGTGCATCTTGGCGTGGATGGCGTTGAGCGTGGACATGTCGAACAAGCCGCGCCCGACCCCGGATTGGTTCGACGCCACCACCACGCGATAACCCGCCTGGCACAGGCGCGCGATGGCTTCCAGGCTGCCGGGAATCGGCAACCACTCTTGCGGGCTCTTGATGAACTGATCGGAGTCGAAATTGATGACGCCGTCGCGATCGAGGATGACGAGTTTCATGCGATCTCCAATACAGACTCCGTAGGTCGGGTTAGCGATAGCGTAACCCGACATGTCGCTGGTGAGCGTCGGGTTACGCTATCGCTAACCCGACCTACCCGATACCTGCTTCTCAAATCACACCGCCAAGCGTGACAAATCCGCCACTCGATTCATGGCGCGGTGCAGGCGCGCCAGCAGACCGAGGCGGTTGGTACGCAGGCTTTCATCTTCCACGTTGACCATCACGCCATCGAAGAAATCATCGACCGGGGCTTTCAGCGCGGCCAGGGCTTTCAGGGAAGCGGCGTAATCACCCGAATCGAAAGCCGCGTCCGCGACCGGCTCGACTTCGGCCAGGGCGGCGTTGAGCGCGATCTCCGCCGCTTCCCGAAGCAGGTAGGGATTGGTCACCGGCTCCACCGTACCCTCGACCTTCTTCAGGATGTTGCCCACCCGCTTGTTGGCGGCGGCAAGGCTCTGCGCTTCAGGCAGCGCGGCGAATTCGCGCACGGCGGCGAGGCGTTTGGGGATGTCGCCCAGGCGTTGCGGACGCTGCGACACCACCGCGTCCACTTCCTGCGCGGTGTAGCCTTGCTCGCGAAGCAGGCCGACGAGGCGCTCGAACATGAAATCAGTAACCGTCTCGGCAGTTTTCGGATCGACTACGCGGTTAACAAAGTCATCGAGATACGCAACCATACCGCCATGAGACCTTGCTACGGCGGCAGCGAGTCCTTGTTCGCGAATTTTCTGTAACCAAGCGTTTTGAATTTCCTCGCTCTCAACGGCACGAATTGCTACGTCAATGAAGAACGAGATATCCAAAGGTATATCTCGTTCGATAAGCATCCTAATCACACCCAAAGCATGCCGCCGCAACGCATAGGGATCTCTGTCACCAGTTGGCTTTTCCCCAATAGAAAACAGTCCGACTAGTGTTTCGAGCTTATCGGCTAGTGCAACGACTAGACCCACTTGGTTGCGTGGCAAGTCATCGCCGGCGAACCGTGGTTTGTAATGGTCCTCGATGGCATCTGCCACTTCTGCGGATAGACCGTCGTTGAGTGCGTAATAGCGGCCCATTACCCCCTGCAACTCCGGGAACTCGCCGACCATATCGGTCAGGAGGTCGGTTTTGGCTAATTCGGCAGCCTTGTCGGCATCGCGCATCAACTCCAAATCGCGTAGTTCATGTGCGATCGCGCGAGCGATAGTCCGCACCCGATCGATGCGCTCACCCTGGCTACGGAGCTTGTTGTGATAGACCACCTTGTCCAGCGCCTCGACGCGGGACGCGAGCGTCTTCTTGCGATCCTGGTCGTAAAAGAACTTGGCGTCGGCCAAGCGCGGGCGCACCACCCGCTCGTTGCCGCCAATCACCTTGGACGGGTCGGCCGGGCTGATGTTGGAGACGATCAGGAACTGGTTGGTCAGTTTGCCGGCGGCGTCCAGCAGCGGGAAATACTTCTGGTTGGCCTTCATGGTGAGAATCAGGCATTCCTGCGGCACGTCCAGATACTCCTCCTCGAACTGGCACAGGAGCACGTTAGGGCGCTCGACCAGGGCGGTGACTTCGTCCAGTAGCGCGTCGTCCTCGATCGCTTTCACACCACCACCCACTTGCGCGGCGGCGGCCACCAACTGGCGCACGATCTCGGCGCGACGCTCGGCGAAGCTGGCGATGACCGCGCCCTCTTCCTTCATCTGCGCGGCATAGCTGTCGGCGTCCTTGATGGAAACGGGATCAACCGCGGCCTCGAAGCGGTGGCCATGGGTGTCGCGGCCGGCGTTCAGGCCGAGGGTGGAAATCGCCACCACTTCCTCGCCATGCAGAGCCACCAGGCCATGCGCCGGGCGCACGAAGTTGACCGAACTCCAGCCGTCTTGAAGCTGGTAGGTCATGACCTTGGGGATAGGCAGCTTCGCCAGCGCCTCGTCCAGGGCCTTCTGCAGGCCGTCGGCGAGCAGCGCGCCACTGGCGATGCTGTCATGGAACAAGGCCTCGGCCTTGCCGCCGCCTTTGCCATCCTCGGCGCGTCTGAGTTGCGGCACGACCGAGACATCCAGCCCCATTGCGCCCAGTCTTTTCAGCAGCGCCGGCGTCGCCTGGCCATCGGCGGTGAGCGCGACGCTGACCGGCATGAGTTTCTGCGACACCGGTTTATCGGCGGCCTGCGCTACGACTTGCGTGACATGCGCGGCGAGGCGACGCGGCGAGGCATAGGGTGTGACGACGCTGTCGGCGCCAACCAGACCCTGTGCCTTGAGGCTGTCGGACAAGGTATTGGCGAAAGCTTCACCCAGTTTCTTCAAAGCCTTGGGCGGCAGTTCTTCGACGAACAGTTCAACCAGCAGATTCTTCGTCGACATGTTCACGCCGCCTTCTTTTCGATCTGTGCCAGCACTTCCTCGGCCCATGGCTTGGGCGCCATCGGGAAGCCGAGGCGGGCGCGGGAGTCCAGATAGCTCTGCGCCACGCTGCGCGCCAGGTTGCGTATGCGACCGATGTAGGCGGCGCGTTCGGTCACCGAAATGGCGCCGCGCGCGTCGAGCAGGTTGAAGGTGTGGGCGGCTTTCAGCACTTGTTCATACCCGGGTAGCGCCAGCTTGTTTTCCATCAGGTGTTTGGCCTGTTTCTCGTGGGCGTTGAACGCAGTCAGGAGGAATTCCACGTCGCTGTGCTCGAAGTTGTAGGTGGACTGCTCCACTTCGTTCTGGTGGAACACGTCGCCGTAGCTGACGCCGGGCGAATACTCCAGGTCGAACACGTTTTCCACGCCTTGCAGATACATGGCCAGGCGCTCCAGGCCATAGGTGATTTCGCCGGTGATTGGTTTGCAGTCGATGCCGCCGACCTGCTGGAAATAGGTGAACTGGGTGACTTCCATGCCGTTCAACCACACTTCCCAGCCCAGCCCCCAGGCGCCGAGGGTGGGGTTTTCCCAGTCGTCCTCGACGAAGCGGATGTCGTTCTGTTTCAGGTCGAAGCCGAGGGCTTCAAGGGAGGCGAGATACAACTCCAGGATGTTGTCCGGCGCCGGCTTCAGCACCACCTGGAATTGGTAGTAGTGCTGCATGCGGTTGGGGTTTTCGCCATAGCGGCCGTCCTTGGGCCGACGCGAAGGCTGCACATAGGCGGCTTTCCAGGGTTCCGGGCCGAGGGAACGCAAAAAGGTGGCGGTATGGCTGGTGCCGGCGCCGACTTCGAGATCGTAGGGTTGCAGCAGGGTGCAGCCCTGTTCCCCCCAGAAACGCTGGAGGGTGAGGATGATGTCCTGGAAAGCGGGCATGTTGGTGTAGCCGTTGCGAAAAGGGGGGCGATTTTACCCGTGATTGCTTCCACAGCGCCCGGCCCGTCGCCTGTCGGAAATTTGCCGATCAAGACAACTGTTCGCCGTTGGGCGAACGTGTAGCGCCGGCGTCTCGCCGGCTTCGTAGGCCTGATCAGCAGAACGAAGCTGGCGAGACGCGCTTATCTCATGCCCTGCGGAACGCTCACGAGCCCGGGCACAGAATTTGCTAAAAATAAATTGCCAACGTGGAGAACATCATGACACTCACCCTGACCCCCAACTTGACCATCCGCTTCCGCTGCGCGGCGGACACCGCCTGGCACATGATCCGCACGCATACGCGGCGCCTGTCCATCCTCAGCCTGTCGTTCCTGAAGCTGGAAGTATTGGTGTTCAAGTACCACGGGAAATGATCAGAGCCGCATCGAGTCCGCCGCCTTCGCGCTGCCTGAACTCGATGCGCCAGCCGTAGGCATCCGCCAACTGCCGCGCGATCGCCAACCCCAGGCCACTGCCGCCACTATCGCGACTACGCGAGCTTTCCAGACGATGGAATGGGCGGAATACCGCCTCGCGTTGATCTTCCGGAATTCCGGGGCCGCGATCCAGCACTGAAAGTCGCGCCTCTTTCTCTCCACAGCGCAGTTCCAGATCGATGGCCTCCTCGCCGCCATAGCGCCGCGCGTTGTCGAGCAGATTGCCGACGATGCGGCGCAGCGCGGCCTCTCCCACTTTCACCACACAAGCCTCGGCCCGCGGGCGCCAGTTCACCGGCCCGAGGCGCGCGGCGGTGTCCGCCAGATCGCCCAACAGCGCGGACAGGTCGCAGTCCTTCAGATCGTTGTTCTGGAGCGCGCGGGCGAAAATCAGCATGTCGCCGATCAGCCGGTTCATTTCGTCCAGATCGCGCTCCATGCGGCTTACCTGCGTGGCATCGGCTTCATCCAGCATGGACAGCGACAACTTCAGGCGGGTGATTGGCGTACGCAGGTCATGGGAGATGCCGGACAGCAGCACGGTGCGATTTTCCAGCAGCGAGTGGACTTCACCGGCCATGCGGTTGAAGGCGGCGGTGAGTTCGCGGATCTCCCGTGGGCCGGTTTCCGGCAAGGGAACCGGATCGCGTCCCTGGCCGATTTCGGCGGCTTTCTCGGCCAGGCTGTTGAGTTGACGGCCGGCGCGGCCGACCATGAGCAAGGCCGTCACCACGGTCAGCGCGGCGCCCAACAGGAAGATGCCGACCGCCGCCAGCGGCGCTTGCAACGCGTAGCGATCCTGGCTGAAACCGACGCGCAATTGCTTGTCCGCCACCTGTAAATCCAGCCAGACCCAGCCGGCATCCGGCCCGCGCTTGAGCAGCACGGTCTGCTGCATGCGGCGTCCGAGAGAAGCCGCCAGAAGATCGCCGAACCAGGTATGCGGCGCCGCGTCAGTCAGCGGCTTCGTCGCCGCGCCCAGTCCCAGGTCGTGGCGAAAAGCCAGTTCCATCTCATAGTCGGTGCGGGTCCGAGGCGGCAATTCCACCCAGGTCTTGGCCGCCAGGGAAATCTTCGCCGCCAGATCGTCCGCCGAACGCGTCGCCATCGGCTGAATCAGGGTCTGCCAGACCACCACGAAAGCCAGGGATTCGAACACCAGAAACGCCGCCAGGAGGGCGGCGGAGGTGCGGCCAAACAGGGTGCGAGGAATGAAATTCAACCGCCGCGCCCCTTCGGTGCGAACAGATAGCCCTGGCCCCAGACCGTGCGGATGTAAAAGGGATTGGTGGGGTCGTCTTCCAGCTTGCGGCGCAAACGGGTCACCCGCACGTCGATGGAACGATCGAACGGGTCGCGCTCGAAACCCTTCAACCAATCCATGATCTGGTCGCGCGAGAGCGCCCGATTGGGATGCTCCACGAACACCTTGAGCAGCGTGAATTCCGCCTGGGTGAGCGGTATGTCCACTCCTTCCCGGCTCAGGCGTTGCGCCGCGAGATCGAGCGCGAAGGGACCGAAATGGATGTTCTCGTCCTTCTCCCGCGCCGCCGCGACCTCGCCATTGCCGCGCCGCAATACCGCGCGGATACGCGCCAGCAATTCACGCGGATTGAACGGT
Source organism: Gallionellaceae bacterium (assembly GCA_028714875.1). Taxonomy (GTDB): domain Bacteria; phylum Pseudomonadota; class Gammaproteobacteria; order Burkholderiales; family Thiobacillaceae; genus PFJX01. The sequence continues at coordinate 98,619 of JAQTLN010000003.1, read as the reverse complement.
TTGGCCAGATAGTCATCGGCGCCGACTTCCAGGCCGACGATGCGGTCGATATCCTCGCCGCGCGCCGACAACATGATCACCGGGATATTGCGCAGCGCCTTGACCCGCCGGGTCAGGCTCAAACCATCCTCGCCCGGCAACATCAGGTCCATGACCACGAGATCGGGCGCGGCGGCCGCCATGCGCTCGTCCATCTCACGGCCGTCGCGCGCGGTTTCCACCAGAAACCCCTGTTTCACCAGGTATTCCGACAGCAGGTCGCGCAGGCCCGCATCGTCGTCCACCACCAACACTCGTTCCGTCATGACCCAGCCCTCGATACACACTGTTACAAATCTAACTGAAGCGGAAACCCCCGTGTTACGCCCCCTGCCTAACATTCAGGCCATGGAAAGGAGAGATGCGATGAAAGCGAAAGTTCTGTTGCCCCTGCTGTTGAGCGTACTCGCCGCGCCGGCACTGGCAAGCGATGTACTCGAAAGCATGTTCATCGGCACCAGCATCCAGGTCGCCCAGATGGCTCCGGAACTGCGCCGCATGATGCGCGAACGCTGGGAACAAGCCAGCCCGGAAGAGCGCCTGGACATGCAACGCCAGCTTCAGGAGCGCGGAGCCCGCCGCCAGCCCACACAGGAGCAACGCGCCCCGTGGGCCGGCAGGATACCCAATCCACCTAACCCCGCCGACTTCGTGAACATGGGTAACGGCTTCGGCACCGGCTTCGAGCGACGCGGCCCGGAGGCGGACGATAACCCGGCGAATTTCGACCCACGCGACCGATTCAACCAACCCGCTGGCAGAAACCGGCGCTAACCCCAGTTTCGACTTACTCAGGAGTTCATCATGAAAACCACCGCACTCACACTCGTATTGATAGCCGCGGCGACCCTCAGCGCCCCCGGCATGGCATCCGGTTTCCAGGATCGCGCCGAAGTCATCAACAGCACGCCGATCTATGAATCGGTCAACGAACCCCGGCGCGACTGCTGGAACGAACAGGTCGGCTATGAAAGCCCGCGTCGGCGCGAATACGGCGGCGCGATCATCGGCGGCCTGGTCGGCGGCCTGCTCGGCAACCAGATCGGCAAGGGTTCCGGGCGTAGTTGGGGCACCGCCGCCGGCGCCGCCACCGGCGCGATCGTCGGCGACAACATCGACAATGACGGACACCGGACTGTGGCGGGCGCGCCGCGTTATGAACAACGCTGCCGCCAGATCGACAACTGGACCCGCCATCTCACCGGCTACGATGTCACTTACCGTTACCAGGGCCAGACTTACACGGCCTTTCTGCCCTACGATCCGGGCCGGACGGTGCGCGTGAACGTCAACGTCTCGCTGGCCGAGCAGTGATATACAGCGGCCGCGCAGCAGCAAGCAGGCCGCTCGTGTAGCGCCGGCTTCCAGCCGGCTGGTTTGAAAACGTCGGCAGGAATGCCGGCGTTGCCTTTTCGGCAAACGCATCGATGGGCTTCGGTTGCGCTGTACGCGTGGGACCGTCGCCGGCCCGGCGGGCTGCTAGAATGCCGCACCCTCCGCCCCGCCCCCATCCATGTCCCTGCTTACCGCCATTCTTCTCGCCAGCACCGCCGGTGGTGTGTTGTCGGTGCTGTTGGCAACAGTAGCTTTGCAGATGAAGGCGGAGTGGGTGCCGGTAATGGTGAGCTATTCCATCGGCGCCCTGCTCGGAGCGGCGTTCCTGGAAATCCTGCCGCACGCGCTGGAACACGCCGGCAACATGGAAGCCCTGAGCGGCACGGTTCTGGGCGGTATTCTCGGTTTCTTCATTCTGGAAAAACTGGTGCTCTGGCGCCATTGTCATACCGAGCACTGCGAGGTGCACGGAACTGATGCGCACGGAACTGATGCACACAGCGCTGAAGCCATAGTCACCCCGCCGCAACACAATCACGATCACGGCCGCTCCGGCATGATGATCACGGTCGGCGACACGGTGCACAACTTTGTCGATGGCGTGATGATCGCCGCGGCCTTCCTGGTTGACTTCAAACTGGGCGTGGTCACCGCCTTCGCCATCGCCGCCCATGAAGTGCCGCAGGAGCTGGGCGACTTCCTCATCCTGCTGCATTCCGGCTACAGCAAAATGCAGGCGCTGCTGCTCAATCTGCTATCCAGCCTGGCCATGCTGGTGGGCGCCCTGCTCGGTTATTTCCTGCTCGCCCAGTTGCAATGGATCCTGCCCTATATGCTGGCCATCGCCGCCTCCGGCATGATCTACGTCGCGGTGGCGGACCTCATTCCCGGTCTGCACAAGCGGGTTGAGTTGATCCACACCGGTCAGCAGGCATTGCTCATCGGCCTGGGCATTTTCACGGTCTGGTTGGCGAGCACACTCGCGCATGAGTGGATGCACGGATAGAAATTCAGGCAACTTTTCGGGAGAAACAAATGGCTATCGAGCTTTTCAACGACGGCAAACACGTCTGCCTCATGTTCAACGATCTGGTGGATGACACCGGCAGTGACGCGGTGCAGGCCAACCAGTTCATGATCGTCTCCGACGGCGAGGGCGCGCTGATCGACCCGGCCGGCAACATGACCTACAACGCTCTGATCATGGCCATGCACCGGTTTTTCCCATTCAAACACCTGAAATACATCTTCGCCTCGCACCAAGACCCGGACATCATCGCCTCGCTCAACAAATGGCTCACCGCCACCGAGTGCACGCTTTATGTCTCCGCCCTGTGGGAACGCTTCCTGCCGCACTTCTGCACGGCGAACCGCACCGATGGCCGCATCATCGGCATTCCCGATCCGGGCATGACCATCCCCATGCGCGACACCACCATCTACGCGGTGCCGGCCCACTTCCTGCACGCCGAAGGCAATTTCCAGTTCTACGACAGCAAGTCGAAAATTCTCTTCTCCGGCGACATGGGCGCCTCCCTGGTGCACCACGACGCCATCGTCGACCCCATCACCAGCAAGGCGCAGTTCCAGGCACATCTGACGTACATGGACGGTTTCCACCGTCGCTACATGGTCTCGAACAAGGTCTGCCGCTTCTGGGCGCGCATGGTGCGGGAAATGGACGTGGACATGCTGGTGCCGCAACACGGCCGCTGGTTCAAGGGCAAGGAAGCCATTGGCGCCTTCCTCGACTGGATCGAAAACCTCAACTGCGGCATCGACCTGTTCACTCAGGACCACTACAAGCTGCCGGGTTGATCGGCGTCGATCGAGACCAGCCGTGAACGCGCGCGCGGAACGCTATATCCACACTTTCGAACCTGACGAACAGGCCAGGCTGATCCGCCAGGGCGGGTTTCTCGAACCGTACGTCCAGCCTTACGTGGATTTCTCCGGCCGCGCCAACGTCCTGGAAGTCGGCTGTGGCGTCGGCGCCCAGATCCAGGTGCTGCTGCGGCGGTTTCCGGAGGTTCGCTATACCGGTGTCGACATCGTTGCCGCCCAACTGCAACGGGCGCGCCAACTTCTCGCCGAGCCGATCGCGGCGGGTCGCGTGGAACTGATCGAGGGGTCGGCCTACCGGCTGCCTTTCCCCGACGCCAGTTTCGACGGCGCCTGTATCTTCTGGGTGCTGGAGCACCTGAATGATCACCTCGGCGTGCTGCGCGAAATTCATCGCGTGCTGAAACCCGGCGGCGTGTTCCATGCCACCGAGGTATTCAACAGTGGCCTCTACGTCTGGCCGCGACAAGCCGCGCTGGATACCTGGTGGCATGCCTTCAATACCTTACAGGTTGAACTGGGCGGCGATCCCGACGTCGGCATCCGCCTGGCCGCCTTGTTCGAGGCCGCCGGCTTCGCGCGGGTCACGCTCCACGACGCGCCCGCGCAAATGGACGACCGTCTCAAGGGACTCGCCGCCCGGCGGGAATTCCTCGATTTCTGGCAGAGCCTGCTATTGAGCGGCGCCGCGAAGCTGATTCAGCATGGCCGCGTCTCGGAGCGGGACATTGCCGCGCTGAAAGCCGCTTTCGCCACGCTGGCCGAATCGCCCGAAGCCATCTTCCGCTATGCCGCGATGCAGGCTTGCGGCTACAAACCCGACTGAACCAGCATGAACTCCATTCCGAAAATCGGCTTCGTTTCATTGGGCTGCCCGAAAAACACCTTCGACTCCGAGCGCATCCTCACGCAACTGCGCGCCGAGGGTTATCTCATCGTGCCCACCTACCAGGATGCCGATCTGGTGGTGGTCAACACCTGCGGCTTCATCGACGCGGCGGTCGAGGAAAGTCTGGATGCCATTGGCGAGGCCCTGCGCGAGAACGGCAAGGTCATCGTCACCGGCTGTCTAGGCGCGCGTGAATCGGTGATCATGGACGCGCATCCGCAAGTGCTGGCGATCACCGGGCCGCACGCGGCGGACGCGGTGATGGGCCACGTCCACAGCCACCTGGCGAAGCCGCACGACCCGTTCGCCGATCTGGTCCCGCCCGGCGGCATGAAGCTCACCCCGCGCCATTACGCTTATTTGAAGATTTCCGAAGGCTGCAACCATCGTTGCACCTTCTGCATCATCCCCTCGCTGCGCGGCGATCTAGTGTCGCGCCCAATCGGCGACGTGCTCGCCGAAGCGGAGGCGTTGGCGCGCGCCGGGGTGAAGGAGTTGCTGGTGATCTCCCAGGACACCAGCGCCTATGGCGTCGATGTCAAATACCGCCCCGGCTTCCACAACGGCCGCCCGGTGAAGACACGCATGCTGGAACTGGTCCAGGAACTGGCCAAACTGGGCATCTGGGTGCGATTGCATTACGTCTATCCCTATCCCAGCGTCGACCATGTCATTCCCTTGATGGCCGAGGGCAAGGTGCTGCCCTATCTCGACGTGCCGTTTCAGCATGCCAGCCCGCGCATTCTCAAGGCGATGAAGCGCCCCGGCGACATCGACAACACCCTGCGCCGCATCGAAAAATGGCGCGAGGTCTGCCCGGAACTGGTCATACGCAGCACCTTCATCGTCGGCTTTCCGGGCGAGACCGAGGAAGACTTCGACACACTGCTCGACTTCCTGGAAGAAGCGAAACTCGACCGCGTCGGCGCCTTCGCCTACTCCCCGGTGGACGGCGCCAAGGCCAACGAACTGGCCGATCACGTCGATGAAGACGTGCAACAAGATCGCCTCGCCCGCTTCATGGACGTTCAGGCCGACATCAGCGCCGCCAAACTGAAAGCCCGGCTGGGACAGGAAATGACCGTGCTGGTGGATGAAGTCGGTGGTGGTCGCGCCATCGCCCGCAGTTACGCCGATGCCCCGGAAATCGACGGCGTGGTGCACATCGCCCAGGGCCGGGGATTGCAGCCGGGCGATTTCGTGAAGGTGAAGATCACGCGCTCGGACGACTATGATTTGTGGGGCAAGCCGGTTTGAACGACGCTCAAATCCTCGCGAGGGGCTTGGGCGCGTTTCCCGGGCCGAGCTACAACTAACCGGGCGAAGGCCGTATTTAGATGGACTCTCTGGAGAACGACATGGGCATAACCATTGATGAACTGGTCGAGCAAGCCATGCAACTGAGCGCCGCTGAGCAGGCCGTCTTGTCTGATCGCATCCTCGAACTGGCTTGTCCACGTAATCAGGAATGGGAGGCGGCCTGGGCGGCCGAATGTGAAAATCGCATCGCCGCCTGTGAGCGCGGCGAAATGGCGACCTACGATTCCGACGAAGTCATGGATAAGCTGCGCAAGAAGTACGGGCTGCAATGACACTCCCACTCCGCGAGACGGACGCGGCGGCCAGGGAACTGGATGAAGCCCTGGCGTATTACAGCGATATTCATCCCGATGTGGCGGGGGTTTTTTTCCAGGAAGTTGGCCGAGCCAAGCAACTGATCTCCCAATTCCCCCTCGCCTGGAAAAATCTTGATAGAGGCTTGAAGGGATTTGTCATACGACACCACCCGTACACCCTTGTTTACCAGGTGCGCGAAGACATGATTTGGATCTTGGCCTATGCCCATCACAGTCGCCGCCCCGGTTACTGGGCAAACCGCTTGCAGGAAACCCATTGACCCCATGACCCGCGAAATATGGAAACCCCACGTCGTCGTCGCCGCCGTCATCGAACAGGATGGCCGCTTCCTGCTGGTTGAAGAGCACACCGATTCCGGCATTCTCTTCAACCAACCGGCCGGCCATCTGGAGGAAGGCGAGTCGCTGCTCGACGCGGTGCGGCGCGAGGTGTTCGAGGAGACCGCACACCACTTCGAGCCGGAGGCGCTGCTTGGCGTCTATCGTTGGCGGCATCCGAAGAAGCGGCAACGTACCTATCTGCGTTTCGCCTTCACCGGCCGGGTCACCGGCTTCGACCCCAGCGCCACGCTCGACGACGGCATCCTGCGCGCGTTGTGGATGAGCGCCGAGGAGATCGCCGCCCTCGCTCACCGCCATCGCAGCCCGCTGATCCTGGACTGCCTGCGCGATTACCAGAGTGGGCGCCGTTTCCCGCTGGACCTCATCACCGATTACCCCGACGAGCCATGAGACGAACACTGTTCTCCCCTCTCCCTCCGGGAGAGGGGCCGAGGGTGAGGGAACAACGCCCAATCGCGCTTTGGCGGTTGGCATCCGTCGCTCCCTCACCCCGACCCTCGCCCGGAGGGAGAGAGAAATGAGCCGGATCGTTGTCGGTCTTTCCGGCGGGGTCGATTCCGCCGTCACCGCCTGGTTGCTGAAGCAGTCGGGGCATGAGGTCGTGGGCGTGTTCATGAAGAACTGGGAAGCCGACGATCTGGAAGACGACTGTCCCATCGCCCAGGATTTCCGTGACGTGCTGGCCATCGGTGAGGTGCTCGGCATCGAGGTGGAACTGGTCAACTTCAGCCGCGAATACCAGGAGCGGGTGTTCGCCTATTTCCTGGACGAATATCAGGCCGGGCGCACGCCCAACCCGGATGTGCTGTGCAACGCCGAAATCAAGTTCAAGGCTTTTCTCGACCACGCCGTCAGCCTCGGCGCCGAACATATCGCCACCGGCCACTACGCGCGCCTGGAAGGGGAGACGCCAAACCGCCGCTTGTTGAAAGGAGTGGATGGCAACAAGGATCAGAGCTATTTCCTCTACCGCCTGAACCAGGCGCAGATTGCCCGCGCCCTGTTCCCCCTGGGCGACCTGCCCAAGCCGCGAGTGCGCGAACTGGCGCGGCAAGCCGGCCTGCCGGTGGCGGAAAAAAAGGACAGCACCGGCATCTGTTTCATCGGCGAGCGGCCGTTCCGTGAGTTTCTGCAACGCTATCTGCCCACGCAACCGGGCGACATGGTCACCCCCGATGGCAAGGTGATGGGCCGCCATCAGGGCCTCATGTATCACACCCTCGGCCAGCGTAAAGGCCTGGGCATCGGCGGCGTGAAGGATGCCGAGGACGGCGAACCCTGGTTCGCCGCCGGCAAGAATCTGGAAAGGAACGAACTCATCGTGGTGCAAGGCCACGACCACCCGCTGTTGTTGTCTTCCCGCCTACGCGCCGATCAGCTTTCCTGGATCGGCCCGCCGCCGGAAGCCGGCCACCGCTACGGCGCCAAGACCCGCTATCGGCAACAGGATGCCGCCTGCGTGGTGGAATCCATTACCGCCGATGCACTCGTGTTGCGCTTCGAGCAAGCACAGTGGGCCGTCACGCCGGGGCAGTCGGTGGTGTTGTACGACGGCGATGTCTGCCTGGGCGGCGGCGTGATCGTCGCGGCGGAGCGAGATTAGAAGGTGCCCCCCTGTGCAAAAGGCTCTTCTCGCGACAACTCGTGATGCGGTTGGAGCGGCGACTCCCCCCTTTATCAATGGGGGGGCTGGGGGGGGATTTCTGAGACGACTGCTCACGCACACCTCGCCAAATCCCCCTCAATCCCCCTTTGATAAAGGGGGATGCAACCCGGCCGGCGCTACAGGGGCGCCGACATCGGCTATATTCCTTGCCACCCCGGTATTCATCGCTCCGCCGTGCTGACGCTGCCCAACCTGCTCACCGCCTCGCGCCTGTTTCTCGCTCCCTTCGTGGCCTGGCGGCTGGCGCTGCACGATGTGGAAGGGGCGTTCTGGCTGTTCCTGGTCGCCGCCGTCACCGATCTGCTCGATGGCTGGGTCGCCCGCCTGCTGAATCAGAAAAGCGATTTCGGCGCCCTGCTCGACCCCATCGCCGACAAGGTGATGCTGCTGACCACCCTCTCCTTCCTGGCATTCACCGGCCTGTTGCCGCTATGGCTGCTCTGGCTGATCCTGGCGCGCGACGGCATCATCCTGGCCGGCGCCATCGCCTACCGGCGCCTTACCGGCGGCTTGAAGATCACGCCCATCCTCACCGGCAAGCTCACCATCGCCCTGGAATTCGTGCTGGTGTCCTGGGTGCTGGCGGAAGACGGTTTGTCGCTGGGCCTGGCCTGGGGCATCCAGCCGATGGTGCTGCTCACCGCCGGCGTCGGCGTCCTCTCCGGCCTACGTTACGTCTGGATCTGGAGCAGCAAAACGGCGGCTCACTTGCGCCGGTAGGAAGCCCGTTCACGGGCCGAAACGGTATCGGCTTCGGCCCATGTAAGCGCGAGCGCCTACTTCAGCACCACCAACACCACCCTGCGGTTCTTCATGCGCCCCTCGCGGGTGCGATTGTCCGCCAGCGGGCGGCTTTCACCGTAGGCGACCACAGACATGCGATGCAGGGGGATGCCGCCGCTATCGTGCAGGAAGGCGCGCACCGCCTCGGCCCGTTCCCGCGCCAGACGCAGGTTGCGGGCGATGGAGCCGGTGTTGTCGGTGTGGCCCTGAATCTCGATGAACACGTTTTTGTTCTCCGCGCGCAACTTGTCGGCGAATTCCGTCAGCGCCTGTTTGCTGGCGCCCGACAGCTTGGCCTGTTCCAGATCGAAATTGGTCAGTTCCTCGCTGAGCACCGTCTCATAGACCAGCTTGCCCTCCGCCAGGCGGCCGGCGGCGAGGGCGCGTTCCAGGGCTTCCTTGGCGGTGGCGGAGATAGCGGCGGCGGTGGTTTCGTCGCGCAGCATGCGTTCTTCATGTTCCTTGATGGCGGCCACTGTCTGTGCCACCTGAACACCATGCTGCTCGACACGGCCGCCCTGCTCTTTCACGGTGGCCTGAAGTTGAGCGACACGCTCGCCAGTGTCGGCCAGGTGCTTCTCGGCTACATCCATGCGTGTATTGACGCCATCGAGCGCCGTGCCCAGCCCTGACAGGGTCTGCTTGAACGCGGAGGAACCGGCGGCGGCATCGGCTTCGTGGCGGCTCATGCGCTCGCCTTCCTCTTTGAGGCCGGCCTGCAACCGCGCCACCTGCGCGGAGGTCTCCGCCCATCCCTTGTCACCGGCGGCAAGCGCGCCGTTCACGTCATCCAGGCGCTTCTCCACCGCGACGATGGCGGTGGCCTGCGCCACCACACTCTGTTTTGCCGCGCCAAGTTGCTCGTTCACCTCGCCGATACGCGCATTGGTGGCCGCCAGCGCCTGTTCCCCGGCTTCAGCGCGCTTGAGGGTCGCGCCCATGCCGCTTTCCACGCCGGCGAGGCGTGTGGCGACGCCATCGATCGCGCTGCTATTGGCGGCAATGCGCTGGTTGGCCGCGGCGACCAGCGCGGCGATGCTATCCAGACGGCTGCCGGCGTCGCCCAGTGTGGCGACGGGCGTGGCGGCGGGCAGGGCTGCCGCCGCCGGGGCCAGGTCGGCAACCTTGGCCGCCGGCGGCGGCTCTGAAACGGCGACTTTGCTTTCCGCCGCGCTTGGCGTGACCTGGGATAAGGTCTTCAAGGCGGATTCCGCCACGACCAGGCGGTTTTCCGCCAGTGCCAGGCCGACGACGGTGTTGTCCAGGCGCTGCCGAGTGGCTTGCACCTGTGCCTCGGTGGCATCCACGCGCTGATGCGCGCGCGCGATTTCGGCCGTATTGGCGGCGATATTGCGACCCGCCACCGTCAGATCGTCGGAAAGGCCGTCCAGGCGATGATTGGCGCCGACCAGGCCGGCCAGGTTGCCGTCGATGCGGCTGGCCAGCGTGAGCGCGGTTTGCTCGGCCTGCCCCAGGCGGATGTCGCTGTGATTGAGGCGGACACTGTTGCCGTCGATACGCTGGCTGACCGTGTTGAGCATCTTCTGAAGCGTGTCGATGCGGCTGCCGACCACGCCCACCTCCTGCTGCACGAACTCCTTGGTGGCGCAACCGGACAAGGCCAGCAGGCTCAGGGAAACCAGGGTGGCCAGGGGGGTAAGACGGGTTCTGGGGCAAGCACTGAAATTCATTACTGCGTCTCCTCGTGGTTGGGTTCCGGGTAAACCGATTTGCGAAAGCGGCGTAGCTTATTCCAGATGCCGCGCGGCCTGCCGCCCCTCGGGGAAAATTAATGTTGACCAGGCCAGGGCATCCGCGTAAAACGCGCACGGTTGTTTGATTTCAAGTCGTTGGCAGTACCGGTTCAAAACCAGATGCAGCCTTGTAATTGAACACGCACTTGGGGGATTTCCCCTTTTATCTCTTTAAGGACTGCAACAAATGTCGACTGGTACCGTGAAATGGTTCAACGAAACCAAGGGTTTTGGCTTTATCACTCCTGATGGCGGTGGTGAAGACCTGTTCGCCCACTTCTCCGCGATTCAAATGGGTGGCTTCAAAACCCTGAAAGACGGTCAGCGTGTGAGCTTCGAAATCACCCAAGGCCCGAAGGGCAAGCAAGCGTCCAACATCCAGAACGCTTGATCACGGCCCGCAAGGGTTGAAAAAAGCCGGGGCATGCCCCGGCTTTTTTGTTGCCCGACGAAATCAACTTACCAACTTACACGCGAATCTGGATCGGCGAGCCGACCCGATCCCAGGCCAGATGGATGGGTGCTTGCGTGGCCGCGGTCGCCACGGTGGCGGGCTGGCTCGCGGCCTGAACCGGCAGGCCGCCAGATACCAAGACAAACAACGCCAGCAGGGTAAGTCGCTTGCAATGACGGGGGAGGCTGGTTTTCACGATCATTCCCCTCTCCATCAGTTCAGCGTGGCCGAGGTGGCCGGCATCGGGTCGGCCAGCAACTCGCGCGCGGCCTGATAGGCGGCTTCCGCGCGAACGCGGCGACGCACGCCCTCCTCGCCAAGCAAGGTCTGGAGCTGACTGACCAGGTCGAACCTGTCGCGCATGTCCAGCGGCGCGCGGCAGGCGACTTCGAGCGCATTCCAGAGATATGCCGGCTGTTGATCGCGCTGAAACAGACGCTGGCAGGCCTGCATCAACAGGCGTCCCTTGCCGCGTCGCGCCGCCGCCTCGGGCTGCGCCATAAGATCCTCGAACTGTGCCCCGAGAATCTCGTTTTCGATGGCCGCGGCCAGGCTGGTGTTGCCCTCGACATGCTCCATACCCAGCGCCTGCAATGCGCCTTCTTCATAAGCGCGCGCTTTCGTCGAGGCCGGATCGGCGATGCTGTAGGCCAGGCCGGCCCAGTGCAGCAGGCGGGGGCGGCCAGGATCATGCGCATCCATGCAGGTCACCAAATAGTCGGCCAGCCCTTGCGCGCTGCTGTCGCGATTCGCGGACATCAATTCATGCAGGGCGCGGATGTAGGGTGGACAGGGCTCCAGCAAAGTGACGTGGGCCTTAATCCAGAGTTCGCGCTCGATGTCGCGCAGGCGGTCCTGGTTATGCTCGGCGATGCGCTTGGCACTGGTCGGGTTTTCCCAGTTCTGCACCGTGGTCACGGAAACGCTGGCCAGCGCGGCCAGTCGCTCTTGCGACAGACGATAACGCCGCCGCAGGCCACTCACCCAATCCGCCTCGAACTCGCGCTGGCTGCTATAGCGCCGCATCGGCTTCGACTGGTGCTCATTCCACTTCTGCTGCAGAAACGACATGCGGCCTCCTGGCTGACGGCTACGGGTGTGCTTGCAAGATAGCGGCCCCGTTCGGGGCGCAACACCAACCGGGTTGGGGCAGCCGATCAACCATCAAGTAGCTGTACCAACACAGTTTGTTGGGCACGCTACGCTTTGCCCAACGAACTACTTGTTGCGTTCCAGGTAGTAGCGCGTGGCCGCGTTGACCAGCACATGCGCTTCCTCGTTGCTCAACTCAGGATAGGCATCGCTGATCGTGCGCACCATCCAGAAATCCGTTCGGCTGCCGTTAAGGCCACCACCTTCCTTGAAAAACGGTTCCACGCGGCGCACAACATCATCGAATAGGGTGCGCAAATTGTGGTGCTTGCGCCGCTCGGGTAATTCATTTCCATGTTCATCGACAAGCCTGTCCACGATTGTTGCTCCTTTGCTAGGGAAGCCCTTAACGGCAAAGTCGGCCCAGGCTTTAACTTGATTGCCACTTTATTGACCATGATCATCCCATCCGCGCGAATTCCATCCAGCATCCACTCCATGCCCCACACCAGCGATTGTCCCTGCGGCTCCGGCCACCCCCTGGCGGAATGCTGCGGCCCCTACCTGGCCGCCACGGCCCTGCCGCCTGACGCCGAAGCGTTGATGCGTTCGCGTTACAGCGCCTATGTGCTGTGTGACGAGGCCTACCTGCTGGCGACCTGGCACCCCGACACCCGTCCCGCCAGCCTGGGTTTCGACCAGGAACCACCCACGAAATGGCTGGGGTTGTCGATCAAGCGGCACGAAGACAAGGGAGATGGACGAGCGGAGGTGGAATTCGTGGCCCGCTACAAGATCGCCGGCCGCGCCCACCGTCTGCACGAAACCAGCCGATTCCTGCGCGAGCAGGGGCAATGGAGGTATCTGGATGGCAATTTTTCATAAATCCGTCACACTCGTCGCAACATTCACTTGAATCCAACCATGTCTTCACGCCCACCGGACAAATCGCTGTTCACCCGCAACACCCTAGCCGCCATCCATGAACTGGACGTCGCCATCGCCAATCACATCAACTGGCTACGCCAGTTGCATGCGGCGCTGATCACGGATGCGCCCTGTCCGGCCAACGATCTGCGCCTGGACGCCCACCATCATTGCGATTTCGGCAAGTGGTATTACGGCGAAGGCATGGCGCAGCATGTGGGCGAGCCCGGTTTCGCGGAGATCGAGATCACCCACCACGCCATGCACGACGCGGCCCGTCTGCTGCTGACCCACCGTGTTTCCGGCGCCGCCATCGACATTACCGAATACGAACACTTCATGGATATGGCCATCCAGTTCAAACAGGATGTGCGGGCCTATCAATACGCCCTGATCAACCAGGTGTGCACCGTGGACCATCTCACCGGCGCCTGGAACCGCCACGCGATGGCCATGAAGCTCGCCGAGGAAAGCGAGCGCACGCAGCGCTCGGGCCAAACTTGCGCCTTGTGCATGATGGACATCGACCACTTCAAACGGGTCAACGACCAGTTCGGGCACAAGATCGGCGATGAAGTCCTACAGGCTTTTACCTCCATCGTCAGCATCGAATTGCGCAAGTACGACAGCCTGTTCCGTTATGGCGGCGAGGAATTTCTCATGCTGCTGCCCAACACCAATCTGGAGAACGCCGCGCTCCTGCTCAATCGCATCCGCGAGACCCTGGCCGCCACCCCCATCACCAGCAGCAGCGGCCAGGTGGTCAATCTGACCGCTTCCTTCGGCGTCGCCCAATTGGCCAGTCATGAAGCTATCGAGGACGCTTTGGAACACGCCGACCATGCCCTGCTCGCCGCCAAGGCCAACGGGCGCAACCGGGTGTGCACCTGGGACGTGCCGGTGAATTGAGGGTGGGTGAACAATCGCGGCGCGCCCCGTAGAATGCGCGCCATGAAAATCGCCATCGCCCAGATCAACGCCACCGTCGGCGACCTCGACGGCAATGCCGCCCGGATTCTCGACCTGGCCCACCAAGCCGCCGCGGCCGGCGCCAGCCTCATGCTCACCCCGGAACTGGCCCTATGCGGCTACCCCCCGGAAGACCTGGCGCTACGCAGTGATTTCTACAGCGAAAACACCCGCGCCCTGCTCGATCTGGCGCCCCGTCTGCCGCCCGGACTGGCGCTCGTGGTGGGGCATCCCCTGGCGGAAGGAGAGGAGCGCTACAACGCGGCTTCGGTCCTGTGCGACGGTCACATCAATGCCACTTATCGCAAGCAGAAGCTGCCCAACCACACGGTCTTCGACGAACTGCGCACTTTCACCCCCGGTGAGCAAGCCTTGGTGTTCGAACACGGCGGCGTGCGTTTCGCCATCAACATCTGCGCCGACATCTGGGAACCCGGCCCGGCCGCGCAGGCACAAGAGGCTGGGGCGGAAGTCCTGCTGGTGCTCAATGCCTCGCCGTTCCACATGGACAAGCAACTGGAGCGCCACCAGATCGCGCGCCAGCGTGTCGGCGAATGCGGTCTGCCGCTGGTCTACGCCAATCTGGTCGGTGGACAGGACGAACTGGTGTTCGACGGCGCGTCTTTCGCCCTGGACGGCAACGGCACCCTGACCGCGCAGTTTCCCGCCTTCGAGGAAGGGCTCTATTGGCTGGAGCTGAACGCGGGCGCGTTCAAGGGCGAAGTGCGGGCACTCCCCCCCAGTGAAGCGATGGTCTATCAGGCCCTGGTGCTCGGCGTGCGCGATTACGTGGCGAAGAACGGTTTCCCCGGTGTATTGCTGGGTCTCTCCGGCGGCATCGACTCCGCCCTCACCCTGGTGGTGGCGGTGGACGCCATCGGCGCGGACAAGGTACAGGCGGTGATGATGCCGTCCGCGTTCACCGCCAACATCAGCCTGGAAGACGCCGAAGCCCTGGCCGAGAACCTCAAGGTGCGTTACGACGTGCAGCCGATCAAGCGCATGTTCGACACCTTCATGGAAGAACTCTCCGACGAATTCGAGAACCTGCCGTTCGACCAGACCGAGGAAAACATCCAGGCGCGCATCCGCGGCGTGGTGCTCATGGCGCTGTCCAACAAATTCGGCCAACTGGTGCTCACCACGGGTAACAAGAGCGAGATGGCCAGCGGCTACGCCACCCTCTACGGCGACATGGCGGGCGGTATCGCGGTGCTCAAGGACGTGCCCAAGACGCTGGTATGGCGGCTCTCGCGTTACCGCAACAGCCTCAGCCCGGTCATTCCGGAACGCATCATCACCCGTCCTCCGAGCGCCGAATTGCGCGCCAACCAGTGCGACCAGGACAGCCTGCCGCCCTACGAAGTGCTCGACGCCATCATGGAGCGCTACGTGGAACAGGACATGTCTCCGCGCGACATCATCGCCGACGGCTATTCGGAAGCCGCCGTGCGCCAGGTGGTGGCCCTGATAGACCGCAGCGAATACAAACGTCGCCAATCCCCGCCCGGCATCCGCATCACCGCGCGCGGCTTCGGCCGCGATCGGCGTTATCCCATCACCAACAAGTACCGCGCACCCTACTAGGAGACCCAAATGAAAAAAATCGAAGCCATCATCAAACCTTTCAAGCTGGACGAAGTACGCGAAGCGCTTTCCGCGGTCGGCGTATCCGGCCTGACGGTAACCGAAGTGAAGGGTTTCGGCCGCCAGAAAGGCCATACCGAGTTGTATCGCGGCGCCGAATATGTGGTGGATTTCCTGCCCAAGGTGAAGATCGAACTGGTCGTGGCCGACAACATGGTCGACAGCGCCATCGAGTCCATCGTCAAGACGGCGCGCACCGGCAAGATCGGCGACGGCAAGATCTTCGTCAGTGATGTCGATCAGGTCATCCGCATCCGCACCGGCGAGACCGGCGAAACCGCCGTGTAGTAACGCCATAGTCGACCTCCCAGGTCAACCACTCAATAATCTCAATTGATATTCCTCATACAAGGACACGCCGTTAGGCCTCCTAATCCACCCCGGTCCACGCACAACCCGGCCACCATAGGCCAGGCGTGGCACCGAGGAGACAGCGATGCGGGAAGCACAGGCGTTTTATCAACGCTCCATTAATGATCCTGATGGGTTCTGGGGCGAGCAAGCTCAATTGATCGACTGGCACGTGCCTCCCGCGCGCGTGCTCGATCAACCCAATCCGCCGTTTCGCCAGTGGTTTGTCGGCGGCGAAACCAATCTCTGCCACAACGCGGTGGACCGCCACCTCGCCACCCGCGCCGAGCAACCGGCGCTGATTTATCTCTCCAGCGAAACCGGCGAGGAACGCTACTACAGCTACGCCGAACTGCACCGCGAGGTGAACCGCTGCGCCGCCGTGCTGCAAAGCCTGGGCGTCAAGAAGGGCGAGCGGGTGGTGATCTACATGCCGATGATCGCCGAGGCGGTGTTCTCCATGCTCGCCTGTGCCCGCCTGGGCGCGGTGCATTCCGTGGTATTCGGCGGTTTCGCGGCGCACAACCTGGCCTTGCGCATCGACGACGCCAAGCCCTGCTTGCTGATCTGTACCGACGCCGGCATGCGCGGCGGCAAGGCGGTGCCGTACAAACATCTGGTCGACGCCGCCATCGCCGAGGCGAAATTCCCGCCGCCCAAGGTACTGATCGTCGACCGCGGCCTCGACCCGGACATGAAATGGCTGCAAGGCCGCGACGTCGATTACTGGGATGCGCGCGAGGAACAGCGCGACGCCCAGGTGCCCATGACCTGGCTGGAGTCCAACGAACCCAGCTACATCCTCTACACCAGCGGCACCACCGGCAAACCCAAAGGCGTGCAACGTGATGTCGGCGGCTATGCCGTGGCCCTGGCCGCGTCGATGAAATACATCTACGACGCCAAGCCGGGGGAAACCATGTTCACCACTTCGGACATCGGCTGGGTAGTCGGCCACAGTTACATCGTCTACGGCCCGCTGATTCACGGCATGGCCACCATCGTTTATGAGGGCCTGCCGATCCGGCCCGACGCCGGCATCTGGTGGAAGATTGTCGAGGACCACAAGGTCAGCACCATGTTCTCCTCGCCCACGGCCATCCGCGTACTGAAGAAGCAGGACCCGGCCTGGCTGAAGAAATACGACCTCTCCAGCCTCAAATACCTGTTTCTCGCCGGAGAACCGCTCGACGAACCCACCTCACGCTGGATTTCCGAAGCCTTGGGTGTGCCGGTGCTGGACCATTACTGGCAGACCGAAACCGGCTGGGCAATGCTGACCTACCTCCCTGGCGTGGAGTTGCTTCCCAACCGCTTCGGCTCACCCGGCTTCCCCTCTTACGGCTTCGACATCCGCATCGTCAATGAAATGACCGGCGCCGAATGCGGCCCCAACGAGAAAGGCGTCCTCACCGTGGTACCGCCACTGCCGCCCGGCTGCCTGACCACGGTCTGGGGCGATGACAGCCGCTATGTGAACAGCTACTTCGGCCAGTTCGAGCATGAATTGCTCTATACCTCCTCAGACTGGGCGGTGCGCGACGACGACGGTTATTACTTCATCCTCGGCCGCACCGACGACGTCATCAACACCGCCGGCCACCGCCTCGGCACCCGCGAAATCGAGGAAGCCCTGCAAGCGCACCCGGCCATCGCCGAAGTCGCGGTGGTGGGCGTGCATGACGAACTGAAGGGCCAGGTGCCGGTGGGCTTCTGCACGGTGAAAGACCCGGCGCTGATCGCCACCCCGGAAGACCGCGCGGCGCTGGAGAAATCCTGCATCGCCAAGGTGGCGGAACAGCTCGGCGCCGTCGCGAAACCGTACAAGCTGCACTTTGTCGCCGCCCTGCCGAAAACCCGCTCCGGCAAGCTCCTGCGCCGCTCCATTCAAGCCCTGGCGGAAGGCCGCGAAACCGGCGACCTCTCCACCCTGGATGACCCCAACGCCCTGGAGGAAATCAGGAAGGCGGTGGGCAAGTGACGCAGCCGCTTTTCTTCCCCCTTTTCCAAAGGGGGACCGAGGGGGATTTTTCACTGGTTCCACTCGCGCAACCCTTGGCGAAATCCCCCCTGGCCCCCCTTTGAAAAAGGGGGGGATTTTGTCAGCCCCACGAGGACACACAATGACCACACCCGCTTCAGCCGGCGCCCAATTCCGCGCCGCCGTCGCCGCCGAACAACCCTTGCAGGTGGTCGGCGCCATCAATGCCTACTCGGCGCTGCTGGCCGAGCATTCCGGCTTCAAGGCGCTGTATCTCTCCGGCGGCGGCGTCGCGGCCAGTTCCTGCGGCATTCCCGACCTCGGCATCACCACCCTGGAAGACGTGCTGGTGGATGCCCGCCGCATCACCGATGTCACCCCCCTGCCCTTGCTGGTGGACATTGACACCGGCTGGGGCGGCGCCTTCAACATCGCACGGGCGGTGCGCGCGCTGACCCGCGCCGGGGTGGCGGCGGTGCATATCGAGGACCAGGTCATGCAGAAACGCTGCGGCCACCGTCCCGGCAAAGCCATCGTCAGCCAATCGGAAATGGTGGATCGGGTGAAGGCGGCGGTGGATGCCAAACTCGATTCCGAGTTCGTTGTCATGGCCCGCACCGACGCGCTGCAAGCCGAAGGCCTGCAAGCCGCCATCGACCGCGCCGGCGCCTGCGTCGAGGCCGGCGCCGACATGATCTTCCCGGAGGCCATGACCGAACTGGCGCAGTACGCCGCGTTCAGCCAGGCCGTGAAGGTGCCCATCCTCGCCAACATCACCGAATTCGGCGCCACCCCCCTGTTCACGGTGGAAGAACTGCGCGGCGTCGGCGTCGGCCTGGTGCTCTATCCGCTCTCCGCCTTCCGCGCCATGAGCCAGGCGGCCTTGAAGGTGTATGGCGCGATTCGCACCGAAGGCACACAGAAAAACGTGCTCGACACCATGCAGACACGCATGGATCTTTACGAACACTTGGGCTACCACGGCTTCGAACAGAAGCTGGACGCGCTGTTTGCGTCGGGTAAGGAATAGCGACCCGTAGGATGTGGTGAGCGACAGCGAACCGCATCACCCCTCCGCGCCACGATGCGGTTCGTACCTCACCGCATCCTACGAAATGAATCACAAGGAGACGACATGAGCGAAGCTATCAACCCCTCCGCCCCCAAGCCGAAGAAATCCGTCGCCCTGTCCGGCGTCGTCGCCGGCAACTCGGCGCTGTGCACCGTCGGCCGCACCGGCAACGACCTGCACTATTGCGGTTACGACATCCTCGACATCGCCGATGTCTGCGAATTCGAGGAAGTCGCCCACCTGCTGATTCACGGCCATTTCCCCAACCGCGCCGAGCTGGCGGCTTACAAGACCAAGTTGAAAGCCCTGCGCGGCCTGCCGGCGGTGCTGAAGACGGTGCTGGAACAACTCCCCGCCGCCGCCCACCCGATGGACGTGATGCGCACCGCCGTTTCCACCCTGGGCTGCCTCCTGCCCGAGGAAGAAAAACAGCCGATCCTGGGCGCGCGCAACATCGCCGACCGCCTCATCGCCGGGCTGGGTTCCGCCCTGCTCTACTGGTACCACTACAGCCACAACGGCCGCCGCATCGAATGTGAAACGGATGACGACAGCATCGGCGGGCATTTCCTGCATCTGCTGCATGGCGCTCAGTTGCCAGATGGGCCACCGGAGATCTGGGTGCGCGCCATGCACACCTCGCTGATCCTCTACGCCGAGCACGAATTCAATGCTTCCACCTTCACCGGCCGCGTCATCGCCGGCACCGGCTCCGACATGTATTCCGCCATCACCGGCGCCATCGGCGCCTTGCGCGGCCCGAAGCATGGCGGCGCCAACGAAGCGGCATTCTGCATCCAGTCGCGCTACGACAGCCCGGACGCAGCGGAAGCCGACATCCGCGCCCGCGTCGCGAACAAGGAAGTCATCATCGGCTTCGGCCACCCGGTCTATACCGTTTCCGACCCGCGCAACGTGGTCATCAAGTCCGTGGCGAAACGCCTGGCCGACCACAACGGCAACCACAAGCTCTACGATGTCGCCGACCGCCTGGAAACGGTGATGAAGGAAATCAAGAACATGTTCCCCAACCTGGACTGGTTCTCCGCCGTGTCCTACGCGCAGATGGGCGTGCCCACCGCCATGTTCACGCCGCTGTTCATCATCTCCCGCACCACCGGCTGGGCCGCGCATGTGATCGAACAACGCATCGACGGCAAGATCATCCGCCCCTCCGCCAACTACACCGGGCCGGAGGATTTGAAGTTTGTACCCATCGATCAACGGCCCTGACTTATTCCCCCCTTTTCCAAAGGGGGGCCAGGGGGGATTTCGCCGACCTATCCATTCCGCCACCGTTGCTGAAATCCCCCTCAGTCCCCCTTTAGAAAAGGGGGAAGAAAAATTCCGCTACTTGAGGAACCCTTATGTCCGCCCACGACATCCGCTCCGCCGAACGCCCGCCCTTCGACACCGTCCTGCAAGCCATGACCGATTACGTCATGGACTACGACGCCAGCCAAGCCACCCTGGCGATGGACACCGCCCGTTATTGCCTGATGGACTCGCTCGCCTGCGCCCTGATGGCGCTGGATTACCCGGAATGCACCAAGCTGCTCGGCCCCATCGTGCCCGGTGCCTCGCTGCCCGGCGGCACCCGCGTGCCCGGCACCTCGCATGAACTCGACCCGGTGAAGGCGGCCTGGGACATCGGCTGCCTGGTGCGTTTCCTCGACTTCAACGACACCTGGCTGGCTGCCGAATGGGGCCACCCCTCCGACAACCTCGGCGCAATCCTGGGTATAGCGGATTGGCTCTCGCGCAAGCGTGTAGCCGAGGGCCAGGCGCCGCTGACCATGAAGGAGGTACTGGCGGCGATGGTCCAGGCGCATGAAATCCAGGGCGTCACCGCCCTGGAAAACGCCTTCAACCGCGTCGGCCTCGACCACGTCATGCTGGTGCGCATCGCCTCCACCGCCGTCGCCGCGAAGATGCTCGGCGGCAGCCGAGAGGAAGTGCTCAACGCCCTCTCGCACGCCTGGGTCGACGGCTGTTCCCTGCGCACCTACCGCCACGCCCCCAACACCGGCTCGCGCAAATCCTGGGCGGCGGGTGACGCCAGCTCGCGCGGCGTGCACCTGGCGCTGATCGCGCTCACCGGCGAGATGGGCTACCCCTCGGCGCTTACCGCCAAGACCTGGGGCTTCCAGGACAGTCTGTTTCGCGGTAACGAGCTCAAGTTCAGCCAGGGCTTCGGCAGTTATGTCATGGAAAGCATCCTGTTCAAAATCAGCTTCCCCGCCGAATTCCACGCCCAGACCGCCGTGGAATGCGCCATGCAATTGCACCCGCAAGTGAAGGACCGCCTCGGCGAGATCGAACGTATCGAGATCGAAACCCAGGAAGCCGGCAGCCGCATCATCGACAAGACCGGCCCCATGAACAACTACGCCGACCGCGACCACTGCATCCAGTACATGGTTGCCGTGCCCCTGATCAAGGGCGGCCTCACCGCCGCCGACTACACCGACGCCGGCGCCGCCGACCCGCGCATCGACTCATTGCGCGCCCTCACCACGGTCAAGGAAAACCCGCGCTTCACCCGCGAATACCTGGAAGCCGACAAGCGCTACATCGGCAACAGCGTGCAGGTGTTCTTCAAGGATGGAACCAGCACCGAGAAAGTCAGCATCGACGCCCCCATCGGCCACCGCCTGCGTCGTGGCGAAGGTATCCCGGTCCTGGTGAAGAAATTCGAGTCCGCCATCGCCGCCAAACTCTCGCCGAAGAAATGTGCCACCCTCAACCACCTCTGCGCCGACCAGGCCAGGCTGGAAGCGGTGCCGGTGCAGGAGTTCATGGGTTTGTTCGCGGTGTGATCGAAGCCCCCCCTCGCCACAATACATTTGAAAGAAGCACCGGCGAGCCACTTGTAGCGCTGGCTTCCAGCCGGCTGTTTGAAACGACGCCGGCAAGGATGCCGGCGCCACATAAACGCGGCTTCCCTCTGTCGATTCACGGTGTTCGGAAGGCCTTCCATCAAGCCGCCAGACACTCATTGATTGTCGAAATGCCGTTGAATTCCGTATCCTTACCGAAGGAACCCCCTTAGCGAACAGTTTTCCCATTGCCCAGGAGCACCGCCACATGTCGAGAACTTTCCTGCATTTATTCCTCGCCATCGGGCTAGCAGGTGTTTTTGGGTCGGCGTGGGCGGAAACCGCAAATGAGCGCTGGTATCTGGCTCCGACGATCGGCTATGTCTTTGCCGATAGCGATCGCAAGGCCGACGATGGCTGGGGCCTCGGGCTGGCCCTGGGCAAACCCCTCAACGAGAAATGGAACCTGGAACTCACCCTGCGCGGCAACAAGCTGGATCGCGCGGCGGGAGGAGCCTACGACCAGTACGGCCTGGGCGTCGACGGACTGTATTTCTTCAAGCGCGACCCCGCCTTTGCCCCGTTTGCCTTGGTGGGCGCCGGGTATCTCCGCAGCGACGTTCCCAGCGCCTCGGACAACAGCCTGATGGCCAATGCCGGCCTGGGCTTCCTCAAACGCCTCTCCGACAACATGGATCTGCGCGCGGATGCCCGCTATCGCTGGGCCAACAACAACCTGCCCGGCGTCAGCGGCAACGGCCTGGGAGATTGGCTGGTCTCCATCGGCCTGAACATTGCGCTGGGCGAGAAGGCGGCGGCGGCTGTGGCGGTGTCCAGGCCTGAGCCGGTCATGGCCAAAGCGGCACCCAGGCTCGAACCGGTCATGGTCAAACAGGAAACCAAATCCGAACCGAAACAGGTGGAAGCGGCGCCCACGCCGGAAGTGGTGGCGGCACAACTGAAGCAAGCCAAACCCGGCGACGTGGTGGTGGTGCTCAGGGGCGTCAACTTCGATTTCGACTCCGCCCGCCTGCGCCCGGAAGCGTTCGCGATCCTCGATGAGGCGGCGCGAGTGCTCGGGCAGCGCGACAAGCTGAAAGTGGACATCGTCGGGCACACATGCAGCATCGGTACCGAGAAATACAACCAGGGCCTCTCGGAGCGGCGCGCGCGATCCGTGTACAACTATTTCCTCACCAAGGCGCTAAGTGCCGGCCGCTTCGGCGTCAAGGGCTACGGCGAGACCCGTCCCGCCGCCGACAATGCCACGCGCGCGGGCCGTGAACAAAACCGCCGGGTGGAGCTGCACATCGTCGACTGAGCCAGCGGCGTAAATCCGGCGTCGGATCAACCAGGCCTGGACACCACCCCGGTACACGCGTTCAAGCCACGCCTCCCCGCTGTTGCACAGAGCTTCCCGCCTGCGCGGCTTATCCGCGGCCACACCTGTTTTCCGGTGCACGCGCGGCAACGGCCCATTACACTCAACATCAGAAAACGCTTCTATTTAACGGGCCTGCGACCAGCAGTACGCCAACTTTCTCCCCACCTTCTTATCATGAAATCTTTCGCCCTGATTCTCTGGCTACTTATGGGTGATGGCAGGCAGCAGGCTCTGCATACCCAGTATGTCGATGACGAGGCCACCTGTCTGGCGACCGCCAAGGTACTGGTCGACAAGCACGAAGCGCGCGGGGAGAAAGTGCGCTACCTGTGCCATGAAGTGATTCCGGAAGTGGGTGATGTCGACGAGAACGGCAACCCCATCAAGCCGGAACACCCGGCGAAGTAATTACTCGCGGAAGCCTTCCACTTCGATCGCCAGTTTCACTTCATCGCCGATCAGCGGAATCCCGTAGTTCATGCCGAAATCCGAGCGCTTGATGCTGGTGTGGACATCCGCTCCGCACAAGGGGCGACGGGTAAGGAACTGGAGGGTGCAGGCGTAATCGCGGATCTCCAGGGTGACCGGCCGGGTCACGCCGAGCAGGGTCAGGTTGCCGGTGGCGGATACCGGTTTACCGTCCTTGAACGCCACCTCGCTCGATACGAACCAGATTTCCGGAAACTGCGACGTATTGAAGAAGGCGCTCCCCAACAACTTCTGGTTGAGGCCGTCATGGCCGGTGTCACCCGAGGTCGCGTCCACCCGCACTTCGATGCGGCTACCCGGCCCGTCCGGGTCGAGCAGCACGCGCCCCTGGCTACGGTTGAACTTGCCGCGCATCACGGAAACACCCTGGTGGTGGATCTCGAAGCTGGGGAAAGTATGGCCCGGATCGAGGGAGAAACTTTCCACGGCCCAGACGGCGGGGGAAGCGACACACAGCAGGCTGACGAGCAATTTGTTCATGGCGAATCCTTATCGAGCGTGGAAGTCGGGTAACGATAAGACGGCAACCTGACCTACGAGAAGCGGCGCTTCAGGGCAGCAACAGGAGGTTGAAACGCACTTCCAGGTCGTCCGCCACCACGTCGGTCCAATCGCCGCCGCCGATGCCGTAGGTGGAGCGTTTTAGCGGAAAGCGGCCCTGGGCCAACCAGGCGTTGCCCTGGCGGGTGAGGGTGAAGGGCGCGGCGAGCGCGCGGCTCTGGCCCTTAATGTCGAGGTCGCCGAAAGCGGTATAGCGGCCATCCGCCTCACGCCGCACGCTTTTGGCGGTGAAAATCGCCCAGGGGTGGGCTTTCGAGTCGAACCAGGCGGGCCGTTTCACTTCATCGTCGCCCTCGGCCGAACCGGTGTCGGCGCTGGCGGTATCCACATCGACGCGAAACCGCCCCGCTTCCGGTTTCGCCGGGTCGAAACTCGCGTGCACGATGAAGCGGCGAAAGTTGCCTTCGGTCGGCACATTCATCTGTTTGATCACGAACTGGACCTGGCTTTTTCCCGCGTCCAACTTCCAGTCCTGCGCCAATACGGGCGGGGCCAGGCACATCAGCAATACGAACAGCGTCTTCATGACTTGCTCCTCAACCAGGGCACCATCCGGGCCAGCACGCCATCATGGCGGACATGCTGGTGATACAGGGCCGCGGCCGCGTGCAGGACGACCAGGGCCACAAGAAGATTCACCGATCCCTCATGGAGTTCCTTGAATATCTCCGCCAGGGCCTTGTCTTTTCCTACCAGGTCCAACAGCGGCAGCACGCCGAACCACACCACCGGAAAGCCGGACGCGGAACTATGCAGCCAACCCAGCAGCGGCGCCAACAGCAGCAACAGATAGAGCGCGCCATGCACCGCCGCCGAGGCGCGCGCCTCCCAGGGCAGGAGGCCGGCGGCGTGGTCGATACGCTCCGTCCAGCGCAGCAACAGGCGCGGAAGCAACAGGAACAGCACCGTCATGCCTACCCATTTGTGCCAGGAGAACAGCTTCAGTTTCAGCGGCGACAGTGTCATGTCTTCGAGCAGGCTGCCGATCACATAGGCCGCCACGATCAGCAGCAACGTCAGCCAGTGCAGCCCCACCAGGGGCCAGCGATAACCTTGATTCATCTTCCTTCCTCGCGGCCAGCCAGCGGTGCCTCAGGCTGTAGCGCCGGCTTCCAGCCGGCTTGGTACGCGTTATAACCAGCGCCGCACCCGCGCCTTGTAATCACGGTATTCGTCGCCGAAGCGCGCCAACAGATGCGTTTCTTCATGGGCGATAACCATGTAACGCATCACCAGGAACACCAGCGGCGCCAACAGCAGCGGCCAGGCGGTCTTCAACAGCAACATGGCCCCGCTGTAGACGAACCAGTCGGAGACATAGATGGGGTTGCGCGAGTAGCGGAACGGCCCGCGCGTTACCAGATTGGACGCCGCCTTGTATGGATTGACCGTGGTGCGGTGCCCCCAGATCGCCACCAGCGCCCAGATGAAGCCGGCCAGCCCCACCCCGATCAGCGCCCGACCCAGCGGCTGAGCCAGTTCACCCAGGTCCAGCGGGAGTGGCATCACCCCCTGCAACCACCAGGCGGCGAACAGGGCGATGGCATAAACCAGCGGCGGCGGGATCAGGGTGAGCGGACGAATCGCCGGGTCGCGCATCACTTCAACCCGGTTGAGGAAATCGCCCGCATGAATTCGCCGCGCAGCTGCGCATCGTCGCGGAAACAGCCGGCAAAGGCCTGGGTCACCACCCGCTCGTCGCCGCGCCGGTCCTCGCCCAGCAACAGGCACAACTGTTCCGCCTCGATGACGCACGCCGCGCCCTTCGCCTTGCCGTGGTAAATCAGCGCCTCCGCCACATCGCGCGTCATCCATTCCTGATAGGTGAAACGATGGCCGATGGCATCCACCAGGCGCGCGATGCGGCCGAAGCCGTGGAGACGGCCGCCCGGCACATAGGCCACATGGGCGATACCGCGAAACGGCACGAGATGGTGCGGGCACACGCCATGCACGGCGATGCCGCGGATCACCACCATGTCCTCGCGCGGATCGGCAAAACCCTCGCCCAGCGCCTCGCCGGGGTCGATCTCATAACCGCCCAGAAGGCGCCGTTCCCACAACTCGCGTACACGTTGCGCGGTGCGCCCGGTATGCACCGAATCCGGCGCCACGCCGCAGGCCAGCAGCAAATCCGTCACCGCCCGCTCGAACGCCGCCGGATTGAACTTGCCAATGCGCGGAATGCCCAGATGGCCGGGCTCGGGGGTGGGGTAATCGTGATCGCAGCTATCGCTCATGAAGGTTCCGGTAAGAGAATCGCCAACTGGCGGTCATGCCGGCGGCGCAAAAGAAGTTGCGAGGATAACGCGCCGAGCAGGGCCAGGAACATGTCCCACTGGGTATCCCAGACATCGCCCTGAATGGCCAGGAAAGCCACGGCTTCGTCGCCGGAGTCCAGCACCGCCGGTACAGCCATCAATAACCAGCGCGGATTCATCTCGCCACCACCGCCAGGAAAAGCGTGCACTCTGCCACAGCGGAGGCGGGAACCAATGTGTGATTAACGTAGCTCAAGGCTTGTATAGTTGCCCCCCGGCGGATTCCACGCTAGATAACTGGCACCACCCTGAAGAGGAGAAACCCATGAAATCGCTATTCCTGCTCGCGGCATTCGCCGCCAGTCTGTTCGCCCCGGCTTCCGTGCTGGCACTCGACGCCATCTCACCCGCGAAGGGCAAAGAGATTTACGACAAGGCGCTGCAATCCTATAGCTGTGTCGATTACGAGAAAGCGCTGCGCCTGTTCAAGGCCAATGCCGAGGCGGGGCATGGCCTTTCCCAATACATGACCGGCATCATGCTGGAGCAGGGCCAGGGCGCCGAGGAAGATGTCACGGCGGCCTTCAACTGGTACATGAAGGCGGCGCAACAGGGGCTTTCCGATGCTTATTACGCGCTGGGCGACATGTATAGCCGGGGCGTTTCGGTGAACAAAGATGCGTTGCAAGCCTACGTCTGGTTCGATCTGGCCTCGCGCGGCGGCCACAAACTCGCTCCCGACATGAAGCTGAGCGAAGCCGCGCACCTGCAACCCGCGCAACTCGAAACCGCCAAAACCATGGCCAGCGACTGGCTCGCGAAACTAGGCCGCTGACCCGCCGACGAACACCGGCCCATTCAATAGACTCACTCGATTCCAAAGGCACCCATGAAACATAGAGCTGTCGTTCTTGCGCTCGCAAGCGCAAGCATCGCGCTGCCGAGCAGCGCGCACGCCGCGGATGACTTATGCAGCCGCCTGATCATCCAGGCGGTCAACCAGTTCTGCCAGTTGCTCCCCAACGGCTTGAACCTTTGCCAGCCGGTTGCCCTGGTCGGCCCCAATCCACAGTGCAACACCGCTGGATCGCAAGCGCCGGTTCCCGTGCCATTGGGGCCGGCGACATTGCAGCCACTCGCCCCCTGGGCCGCGCCTTATGCAAGCCAGTGGCCGGCAACCCAGGCGGCGGCGCACATTCCCCTCGCCACGCGGGCAACGGTAGCCGCGCCGGCCAGACCGATCGCGCCGACGCCACCGGAAGCACCTCACATCACGGCTGAAGTGCCCAAGCCGGTCGCCGCCGCGATGCCAGCCACGCCGATTGCCCCGGCCATCGCGCCCACCATCACGCCGATCACGACGGTGGCCGCGCCGCCCCCCGCGCCAGTCGCCGTCGTGACTGCCGTACCCGCCGAAATGGCCGCGCCCAGCGCCGTGGCCCCGATCACCGCCGCGCCAAGCGAGGTTCCGGCGCCCGTCGTCGCGGCCAGCGCCGCGCCAGTCGCGAAGGCGCCGATCGCGAGCGCCGCCCCGGTAGTCGAACCCTTGCCCACGGCACTCCCCGTGGCCGTGGCGACACCGGAAGCCGTGGCAACACCCCCCGCCATCGCGCCTCCCGCCGCGCCTGAAGCGACACTGCCCGCGACCGCCCAGACCATCGCGGCGGAAGCGGCCGCTGTGGATGCGCTGGCTCACTTCGACTTCGACAGCGCCACCCTCACCCCGGTTGGACGCGCCGTGCTGGATGCCTGGCTGAGCGAAGCGCCCAAGGACAAAACGGTGCGGGTCAGTGGCTATGCCGATCGGCTCGGCCCCGAACCCTACAACCTGAAACTGTCATTGCGCCGCGCCGAAGCGGTGAAGCAATACCTCGCCGGCAAGGGCTTCGACCCACGCAGGATTCAGCTCGAAGCCAAAGGCGAGGCGGAGCCGGTGAAACGCTGCAAGGGCGACGCCACAGCGGCCACCAAGGCCTGCCTGGCACCCAACCGCAGAGTCAGGATCGACGCGGAATGAGGGATTGAAACGATGTCCCACACTTACTGCATGACCTCCCACTGTCCCCTCGCGCGCGACTGCCAGCGCTATGAGGACGATGCCGCCCGCCATGCGCTCAGCCGCACTTACGCGGATTTCAGCGAAGAACTGATACGGCGCGCCGACGGCGCGGTGGCATGCCCTTTCTTTCTCGCCAAAGTGGCCACGCCCGCCGCCGGAGCGTAGCCACCTGACTCAATCAACCTGGAGCCTTCCCGTGAACGACCCGCAACATACTTCTACTTTCTGGCTTGGCAACGCGCTGCTGGGGGTATCCCTGCTCATGCTGATCTTTCTCGGCGGCCTGTGGGAAGCACTTGGCGTCTGGGCGATGGTGTTGTGGATGGGCCTGGCCGGAACGGGGATGTATCTGGTGACGAAAGAGAAAGGGCCGTCATCCAACATGCCGGATTGACGGGCAGACGCGGCATTTCTCCTTTCAACCTGAATTATCCATTGGCCGGGACGACGCCGTAGGCTCACCTGTGGCGCAGGTGTCCCGCCTGCTTCGTGGGCCTGATCAGAAGGACGAAGCAGGCGGGACGCCTGCGCCACATGCGGGCTAAACCCTCATTAAGCAGGATCGTCGGGTTACGCTATCGCTAACCCGACCCACGGTGTTTGGGGCGTGTTCGATGACGCTCGCGCCCTACGGCGGGGTATGCAAAGTCGCCAGCGCGGTGTCGTAATCGAAGTTTTCAACCTGTCGCGCCAGAACCTCATAGCGTTCGCCCAAGGCTGCCCGCAGCAAAGGGGCGGATTCGCGCAGGAGGTGGCCGGCGCGGGTGTTGTCTTCCGCCAATAACGCGTCCAGTTCCATTACTACTTGCGCCAGCCGCGCCGGGTCTACTTCAACAACGGCTGGCGTTGGCGCCACACTGGGGATTCGTGCCAGCAGAGTAACGATGCGCGCGACGGCCTGGCTGAGCACCTGTTCAACCGCCGACAACAGATCGGCGCTCACGACGGGCGGCGCGGCCGCGTCGGCGCCGGGTTTCAACGCCAGCTCCAGGGACAGGGCTTGCGCTTGCAGATCGACCAGGCCCAGGGTGGCGGCGACGCCCTTGAGCGTGTGGGCAAGACGATGCGCTTCTTCAATCTGGCCTGCGGCGAGTTGTTGCCGGATATGGCTGACATCCTCACTGTGCGCGCCGGCGAACTTGTCGAGCATGCGCAAGCACCTGTCCGTGCGCCCCCCCACGCTGAGCAGACAGCGCCGCGCATCGAAACCAGGCCAGCTCTCCAGAAGCGCGGCGCTGTCCACGTCCACGCCGGGCGCGGCGACGGTGGGCAAAGCGGGAGGCAACGCCGGCGCGCGCGCCGGCAACCACTTCAGCAAGGCGGCATAGAGCGCGCCCGGGTCCACCGGCTTGGCGACGAAATCGTTCATGCCGACGGCGATGCAGGCGGTGTGGTCTTCCTCGAAAGCGTTGGCGGTCATCGCCAGAATCGGCCGGGTTTCCCAGCCCGGCATCGCGCGAATCGCGCGGGTGGCTTCCAGGCCATCCATGACCGGCATCTGGATGTCCATCAGGATCAGCGCGTAATCGCCGCTTCGCGCTTTCTCCAGCGCGGCGCGGCCATCAGCCGCTGTTTCCACCGCCAGGCCGGCGCCGTGCAGGAGTTCCAGGGCCACTTCCCGGTTGATGGCGTTGTCCTCCACCAATAGCAGGCGCGTGCCGCCCCGGCTTTGGCGCAGTTCGGTTTCGGCCGATTCGCCCCGTACTTCGGGTGCGTCGGGAAGGACGCCGTGGCCGCGCGCCAGCCGCACCGTGAACCAGAACGTGCTGCCACGCCCCGGCGTGCTTTCCACGCCGACCTCGCCGCCCATCAACCCGGCCAGGCGCCGGGTGATCGCCAGCCCAAGTCCGGTGCCGCCGTACTTGCGGGTGGTGGAGACATCCGCCTGTTCGAAGGCCTGAAACAGGCTGGGCAGTTTCTCCGGATCGATACCCGTGCCGCTGTCCTGAACCTCGAAACGCACCAGGAGCCTGTCGTCACACTCTTCCAGCAAGCGAGCGCGCAGGGTGATCGTGCCCTGTTCGGTGAACTTGACCGCGTTGCCGGCGTAGTTGAGCAGGGCTTGGCGCAAACGGGTGACATCGCCGCGCAACCACGGGGGCACGTCATCGCCATCCACTTCGATGCGCAAGCCCTTGCCTCTGGCCGACTCTCCGATCAGAGAGCGAACCTGGTCGAGCACGGCGGCGAGGGCAAAGTCGCGCTGTTCCAGTTCCAGCCGTCCCGCCTCGATTTTCGACAGATCGAGCACATCATTGATGATCGACAACAGATGCTGAGCGGCGCCATCGACCTTGCTCAGGCGTTCCGCCTGGGCGGGCGTGGCGCCATCGCGCCGCAACAGATGAGTCAGGCCGATGATGGCGTTCATCGGCGTGCGGATCTCGTGGCTCATATTGGCCAGGAAAGCGCTCTTGGCCCGGTTGGCGGTTTCGGCCGCGTCCTTGGCCACGGCGAGCTGCCGGGTGCGTTCCGACACCAGGTCTTCCAGGTGGTGGCGGTATTCGTCCAGTTCGGCGCCCAGGCGTTTCTTCTCGCTGATGTCTTCCTTCACAGCGACATAGTGGGTGATACGCCCGTCGGGCTGGCGCAGCGGGGTGATGATGGCGAATTCGGTGTATTCGCTGCCATCGCGACGCCGGTTGATGAACTCGCCTTTCCAGGGCTGGCCTTGAGTCAGCGCGGCCCAGAGCGCGTCATAGGTGGCGCGCGGCGTCTTGCTCGATTGCAGCACACGCGGGTTCCGGCCGATGACTTCCGCGCGGCTATAGCCGGAATTCGCCACGAAAGCTTCGTTGACATATTCGATATGCCCATCCAGATCGGTGATGGCGATGCTCTCCGGGCTTTGCTCCACGGCTTGCGCGAGTTTGCGCAGTTGTTCCTCCACCTGCTTGCGCTCGCTGATGTCCTCACCGGAACTGAGCGTGCCGATGATGTGCCCTTCGCTATCGGTGAAATAGGCGTTGTGCCAGGCGATCAAACGCTGGTGACCGTCACGACACAGTATCCCGTTCTCGAAGTATTCCGCCGCTTCCAGTTCGCCGGCCATGATGCGGCGAAACACGGGGTAGACCGCTTCCATCCCCAGGGGCTGCGGCAGGCAGTCCTTGAACCAGTTTCTTCCCAGCAATTCGTCTTCCGCATAACCCAGCAGTTCGCAACCTTTTCGGTTGATCATGGTGATACGGCCATCGGCATCGAGCGCGATCATGATGGTCTGCACCGTGTCGAGGTAACGCTGGTTGAGCGCGACCTCGCGCCGTAGCGCCGCTTCCGCCTGTTGCCGCTCGGTGATGTCGCGGGCAATGCCGTAGAGGCCGATGGTCTTGCCCTCCCTGTCGTGCAGCGGCCCCTTGGTGGTGAGAAAAGTTCGGATGCCTCCCGGCATGGCGATGTCCTCCTGAAAGGTCAGGGGGACGTTGTCATCCATCACTTCGCGGCTGACGGCCATCTTCTCGCTCGCCACATCGGGGGGGAAGAGATCGCTTTCATCGCGCCCCAGCAGCGATTCCTGGGTTCTGCGGGTCATCCGCTCCGCCGCCCGGTTGAACAGAATGAAGCGACCCTCCAGATCCAGGGCAAAAATGGCGTCATCGGAACTGTCGGCAATGGCGGCCAGCAGGCGCAGGGCGCGCAGACGTTCAACCTGAGATTGCCGCACCCGCTCCGCGATGGCCAGTTCCCGCCGCTGGCGCGACAGGTAGACGCCGGTACCCAGCGCGAACAGGGCCAGCAGACCGGCCAGGGCGATCCAGACGGCATTGCGATAAGCATCGGCGTAAAGCTCGGACTCGTCGACCTTGGCCAACAAATACCAATCACTGCCCGGAATGGCATGCACCACCCCGAACACCGGCACCCCGCGATAGTCCACCCCCTTCACCGCCTCGCCCAATCTGGCATCGCCGCGCAACACCTGGGCCGCCAGGACGCGGCTTCTGGCCAGCGGCAGGCGCAGTTTCACCGCCGCGTCGGCGCGATGGCGCAACTCGTTGAGAAACAACAAGTCGTCGCCGTCGCGGCGGAACCAGACCACCTCACCGCTGCGGCTGGGCCCCGGCCAGGTTTGCAGCCGCGGGAACAACCCCGCGCGCAAATCCACATGCAAAACCACGCTGGGGCCGACACTCGCATGCTCCAGCGGCAAGGCCACCACAAAGTCCAGATGCAGGCGATTGCCTGCATCACGGTACGGGCCGATATGAATCGGTTTTTTCTCCCGCCAGGCGCGCGTGGCGGCGGCGCGCAACTCGGGGGTGACGACGCCGGGCGAATTATCCGAATCCCAGAAAATGTGCTCGGCCCCGGCGTCGAGCAGCTTGGCGCCATGAAAGCCGTTGTACTGAATAAATTCATGGAGATCCTGGCGCAGCCGCTCGCCACTCGCCGCGTCACGGCGCCCATGCCAACGTTGATAGGCCTCGGCGAGATAGCGGGCGCGGGCGATGAAGTTGGCGTCGTCCCGCCGTTCCTGCAACCAGCCCACGATCTGGTTCGCCTTGAGATCGGCGATGGCCTGAAGCCGCGCCAGTTCCAGGTCTTCCTGCTGGCGCACGTTGTAGAAAATGCCCAGCGCGGTCAGGGCGAGTATGGCGAGCCCCGCCGCCAGCGTGGCGCGCCAGGGGAAAGAGGGTTGCTCCACACTTTCCGCGCCTTCCGCGCCCGCGCCCGTCGGCTCGGGTGCTCGCCCATCGCCACGACACAGCGCCAGCCACAAGGGCAGCGCGCTGACCGCGACGAATACCAGTCCCTTGAGCGTGCTGTAGAAGACGATCTGCTTCGGATCATTGCTTAGCCATTCCACCACCTTGTCCGAAAACAATATCCAGGCACCGGCGAAGGCGGCGTAGAGCAGCGTCGCGCGAGTGGCGAAAGCGTGGGCTTTGGGTTGCGCTGGTGTGGGCATGGAGTGTTAGTCGTGCTTGCCTGGCGGCTCGCCGCTCAGGGGTTGTCCAGGTGGCGCTGGGCGATGGCGGCGAAATCATCGAAGCCCCCCAGGAAGGCGTCGACCATGTCCGGATCGAAATGGCTGCCGCGCCCGGCGGCGATGATCTCGCGCGCCTGCTCGAAGGACATGGGCGCCTTGTATACACGTGGCGTGATCAACGCGTCGAACACATCGGCGACGGCCATCAACCGGGCGGAGATCGGAATGGCATCACCGGCCAGGCCATCGGGATAGCCGCCGCCATCCCATTTTTCGTGATGCCAGCGCGCGATTTCCTTGGCCAGACCGAGAAACTCGACCGCCCGGGCGGCGTCGCGTTCAGCCAGTTCGATGGCGTCAAACCCCAGGCGGGCGTGAGTTTTCATTACCGTCCATTCCTGCGCGGTGAGGGGGCCGGGCTTTTGCAGAATGGCGTCGGGAATGCCCACCTTGCCGATGTCGTGCAGCGGTGCCGAACGGGCGAGTAGCTCGATATAGTGGCCATCTTGCAAGGTTGGAAAGCGCGGGTGGTCGCCTAGGCGCTGCGCCAGACGCTGCACATAGGCCTGGGTGCGCAAAATATGGTTGCCGGTTTCCGGATCGCGGGTTTCCGCCAGATGGGCGAGCGCCCGGATGCTGACTTCCTGAGTCAGTTCGTTTTCCCGCATGCGGCGGGCGACTTCGGCTTCCAGCCAGGTGTTCTTCCCGGCCAGCAGATCACGCGCCTGCTTCAACTCCAGTTGGGTGCGGACGCGCGCAAGCACGATGGGCGGCACGACGGGCTTGGTGATGTAGTCCACCGCGCCCGCCTCCAGGCCGTGCAATTCCGCCTCGGTGCTGTCCATCGCGGTGACGAAGATGATCGGGATGTCATGGGTGAGCGGGTCGGCGCGCAGGCGGGAAAACACTTCGTAACCATCCATGCCGGGCATCATCACGTCAAGCATGATCAGGTCCGGACTCGGCGCGCTGGCGGCGATGCGCAAGGCCTTCTCGCCCGAGGTGGCCGCCCGCACCCGGTAATGCGGTTGCAGCAATTCACTAAGAACGGTCAGGTTCTCGGGTGCGTCGTCGACGATCAGAATGGTGGACTGGGCGGAGCCCGGCATCGCTTGTTACCTCGAGTCGCTCGTGGCACTCACGCGGGAAGGCGGGGCCAGCGGAATCAAGCCGTTATCGGCGGGCCGTGGATATTCTTTAGGGTACGATCCGCAGTGCTACCATAGCTACGTTTTCGTACATACTGAGGCAACCATGCTGACCACCGCCAAACTGTTCAAGACCGGCCACAGCCAGGCCGTGCGCCTGCCCAAGGAATTCCGCCTGCCCGGCGACGAAGTGCTGATTCGCAGGAATGAAGCCACGGGTGAGGTAATCCTGACGCCGATACCGGCCAAGCCTTCGCTACAAGCCTTTTTCGATCTGCTCGATGCCGCCCCGATGCCGGAAGAATTCATGAGCCAGCGCGACAATCGACCGGAGTTGCCACCCAATCCTTTCGAGGACTGGAAGGAATGATTCGTCACCTCATCGATACCGACATCGCCAGCTATTTCCTGAAGAAAAACTCATCCGCCGTGGCCGCTCGCCTACATGACGCGATGGCGGCCGGAGAAGCCGCCATCTCGGTCATCACCCGCGCCGAACTACGCTATGGCCTGGCCCTGCTGACTGGAGAGGTCAGCCGTCGGCAGGCCTTGGTTGATGCGTTTCTTCGAGAGATTCCAACGTTGGCCTGGACCAGTGAAGCTGCCGACATCTATGCCTTGCTTGCCGCCACACAGAAAAAAACAAACCAGCCGATCGGCTACATGGATACCCAGATCGCCGCCCACGCGCTCGCGGAAAACCTGATTCTGGTGAGCAACAACACCCGCCATTACCAACGTATCCCCGGCCTCAAGCTGGAAAACTGGGCCGAGTAAAAACATGACACGCGCGCTATCCCTGCTCAACGACGTCTTCGGCTACCCCGAGTTTCGCGGCCCGCAGGCGGACATCATCGACCATGTCGTCGGCGGCGGCGATGCCCTGGCGCTGATGCCCACCGGCGGTGGCAAGTCGCTGTGCTACCAGATTCCCTCCCTGCTGCGCGAGGGTGTGGGCGTGGTGGTGTCGCCTCTGATCGCCCTGATGCACGACCAGGTGGCCGCGCTCACCGAACTCGGCATCCGCGCCGCCTACCTCAACTCCTCCCTGAGCATGGACCAGGCCAACGCCGCCGAGCGCACCCTGCTTTCCGGCGGCTACGACCTCATCTATGTGGCGCCGGAACGTCTGCTCATGCCGCGCTTCCTCTCGCTGCTGGAGCGGCTGCGGGAAAAACCCGGCATCGCCCTGTTCGCCATCGACGAAGCGCATTGCGTGTCGCAATGGGGGCATGACTTCCGCCCGGAATACATCCAGCTTTCCATCCTGGCCGAACGCTTCCCCGGTATCCCGCGCATCGCGCTCACCGCCACCGCCGACAGCGACACGCGCGCCGAGATCGTCGCGAAACTCAGCCTGCAAGACGCGCGCCAGTTCGTCTCCAGTTCCGATCGTCCCAATATCCGCTACCGCATCGTCGACAAGGCCAGCGCGCGCCACCAGTTGCTCGAATTCATCCGCGACGGCCACCAGGGCGAAGCCGGCATCGTCTACTGCCTATCGCGCAAGAAAGTGGAAGAAACCGCCCAGTTTTTGAACGCCAATGGCATCAACGCCCTGCCCTACCACGCCGGCATGGACGCGATCACGCGACGCCGGCATCAGGATCGCTTCCTGCGCGAAGACGGCATCGTCATGACCGCCACCATCGCCTTCGGCATGGGCATCGACAAGCCCGACGTGCGCTTCGTCGCGCACCTCGACCTGCCCAAGAGCATCGAAGGCTATTACCAGGAAACCGGCCGCGCCGGGCGCGACGGCGAACCAGCCGAAGCCTGGATGGCCTACGGCCTCTCGGACGCCGTGCAGCAACGGCGCATGATCGAGGAAGGCGAGGCCGACATCGCCCACAAGCGCCTCTCCCACGCCCGCCTTGATGAACTCCTCGCCCTGTGCGAATCCGCCACCTGCCGCCGCCAGCGCCTGCTCGCCTACTTCGGCGAAACCAGCCCGCCCTGCGGCAACTGCGACATCTGCCTGGAACCGCCGCAAACCTGGGACGGCACCCAGGCCGCGCGCCAGGCGCTTTCCTGCGTCTACCGCACCGAACAGCGCTTCGGCGCCGGCCACGTCATCGACGTCCTGCTCGGCCACGACACTGAACGCATCCGCCAATGGGGCCACCAGAAACTCAGCACCTACGGCATCGGCCGCGACTTCTCGGATAAGGAATGGCGCGCCGTGTTCCGGCAACTGGTTGCGCTGGGCTACCTCGAAGTGGATGTGGGCGGCTTCGGCGCCCTGAAACTCTCCCCCGCCGCCCGCCCGCTATTGAAGGGCGAACAGACCCTGACCCTACGGCGTCAGGCGGACAAGAAAAAGGTGAAGGAAACCCGCCGCGTCGGCCCGGCACAGGCTCTGGATGCCGCCGGCCAGGCCCTGTTCGAGCAACTGCGTACCTGGCGCGGCGAAACCGCGAAAGCGCACGGCGTACCCGCCTACGTCATCTTCCACGACGCCACCCTCGCCGCCATCGCCGCCGCCTGCCCGCGTGACGTCGCCGCCCTGAGCCGCATCCCCGGCCTCGGCGCGAAGAAACTGGAGCACTACGCCGACGCCATCCTGGAACGCTGCCGCGCCCACGCGGCGGAACATTCGATGGCGGAAACGCCGCCCGTCGCCCCTGAACCGCCGCCGTCCACCTCCAGCCACCCTGGCCTCAATGACACCGCCAGCCTCACCCTGACCCTGCTCGAATCTGGCCTCAGCGTCGCGGAAGTCGCCGCCCAGCGCGGCCTCAAGGAAACCACCATCTACACCCACTGCGGCGAAGCCATCGCCCAGGGCCTGCTCGACCCGCAAGACGTCATCCAGCTCGACCACGAAGAAGTCGAACCCATCCTCACCGCCATCCGCGAACAACACGAAACCGGCGAAATGCGCCTGAAACCCGTGTTCGAACGCTTCGAGGGGAAGTACGACTACGGCCTGCTTAGGTGCATCGCGGCACTGCTGTAACCGCCTGCTATAAATGAAAGGTCCGGGCCGGACGGCAGCGGGAGAGGCGGGATGAAACGCAGGATCAAACGTAGAGTGTTGCTCATGGGCATGGCGGTCGCGGCCGGTTTTCCGGCGGCCGTGCTTGCTCAGGGGAGCGGCAAGGTGGATCGCCATGGTTACCACTATTCCAATGGAAGTCGTGATGCTCAGGATTCGGATCTCGCCGATCTGATTCAGGAAGCGCCGGAGATGCGCATCGATGACGAGGCTGACGGCAAGTCTTCCAACTTGCTCAACAAACTCAGGGGACTGGCGGAAGACCTGGGTTCCCGCGTGGAGGTCGTTGCCTCGATCGATCAGGCGTGGAAACTGGAGCTATCCCAATCCGAGCCGCTCAGCCTGGGCGCGACCGGCCATCCCAAGTCAAACGCGAGCAAGCCGGCGGGCGTGGCCCTGCGCCTGAAGTTTTGAGGGGTCGCCCAACCCTGTAGCGCCGGCATCCTTGCCGGCGTCTTTCGTAGGGGCGACCGGCCGGTCGCCCCTACATTTACCATCCCTCAGAAGCCTTCGTGCTCGCCCAGATAGCGCCAGTTCCCCATCGGCAGATGGCCCAGCATGATGCGGCCGATGCGGACCCGCTTGAGGCCGACCACCCTTAGTCCGACCAGTTCGCACATGCGGCGAATCTGGCGTTTTCGGCCTTCCTTGAGGACGAAGCGCAACTGGTCCTCGTTCTGCCAGGCCACCTGGGCGGGACGCAGTTTCTGGCCGTCGAGCGAGAGGCCGTGGTTGAGCAGTTTCATGCCCTGCTCGTCGAGACGGCCCTCCACCCGCACCAGATATTCCTTTTCGATCTCGGAATCATCGCCGATGAGTTGCTTGGCGATGCGGCCATCCTGGGTCATCACGAGCAGGCCGGTGGAGTCGATGTCGAGGCGGCCGGCCGGGGCCAGGCCCTTGATGTGGGCGGGCTGAAACGCCGGGCCACCGCTCTCGGGCCAGAGATTTTCCGGAATGATCAGCGTGACGGCGGGGGTGTAGCCGGGCTCCGGCTGCCCGGAGACAAAACCGATCGGCTTGTTCAACAGGATGGTGACGCGCGCTTGCTGCTGTTGGCTGGCTTCGTTCGCCAGTTTGATCTCGCAATTCGGGGCTACCCGTGTGCCAAGCTCGCTGATGCGCTGGCCATCCACATACACCTGGCCTTTCGCGATATAGGCGTCGGCCTCGCGGCGCGAGCAGATGCCGCGTTCGGACATGAGTTTGGACAGGCGAATGAGATCGGGTTGAGTCATGGCGAAGGAGTGAAAGATCGGGGGCCATATGGTAGCCCGAGACGGCGCGCGGCCCCGCGCTTCAGCTACACTCCGACCGACATATCCTTTTCATTCTGGCCAATCGGGGGAGCAGCCAATCATGTCCAAGCAACATCCCATCGTCGCCGTGACCGGCTCTTCCGGGGCCGGCCTGTCCACCATCCGCCACGCTTTGAAGTTCGTATTCCAGCGCCTCGGCATCACGCCGGCCATCGTCCACGGCGACGGCTTCCGGCGTTATACCGAACCCCAGTTCGCCGCCCTGCTCGACGAAGCGCGCGTCAGTGGCCGCCGGATTTCCTGGTTCGGGCCCGAGTGCAATCACTTTCAGGAACTGGAAACTTTCTTCAAGACCTATGGCGAATGCGGCAGCGGCGTCTATCGCCAGTACGCGCACAACGCCGACCACGCGCTGGAACTGGACGTATCAGCCGGCGAGTTCACCGACTGGAAACCATTGCCGCCGGGCAGCGATCTGTTGTTCTACGAGGGCCAGCACGGCGGGTTGATGGCCAATACCTGGACTCGCCGCAAGGTGGATTCACGCCATTTTCCGCCCGAGATCGATCGCCGCGTCGGCATCCAGGGAATCGACGTGGCGCAGCATGTGGACCTGCTGATCGGCGTGGCGCCGGCCATCAACCTGGAGTGGATACAGAAAATCCACCGCGATTGCGACAAGGGCATCTGCTCGCCCGAGGAATCGCTGGAAACCATCCTGCGCCGCATGGATGACTACATCCATTACATCGTCCCGCAGTTTGGTCTGACCGACATCAACATCCAGCGCATGCCGCTGGTGGACACCTCCAACCCCTTCATCGCGCGCGATGTGCCGGTGGCCGACGAATCGATCTGCATCATCCATTTCCGCGACCGCAAGCGCTATGACTTCCCCGCCATGCTCACGCGCATTCCCGGCGCCCACATGTCGCGTCCGACCACCATGGTGATTCCTTGCGGCATGCTGCGTCAGGCCCTGGAAGTCATCTGCTCTCCGATCCTGGCCGAATTCATGGAGGCGCGAGAAGCGGCGTAGGCGACGGCCGAGTCCAGCCGGCGGGGAGGCGCGAAACCGGTTTATTTCCGGCGCTTCAGATAAAAGAGGATAGGCACCAGGATGGAAAAGATCAGGATGATCAACCAGACGAGTGCTTCGCCGGTAAGCCCGAACAGACTGGTGTGTATCCCCAGTCGACCCGGCAACACGACCAGCAGGATCACGGCCAGCACCCCGACCAGGGCGCCCGCCGTTCCACGCAATTTCCGCCCCTGCCAATCGAGAAACAACTGGACCGGGTCCTGGGGTTTCTCGTCCTTGAAGAAAGTGCGCTGCAACAAGGTGCCCAATCCAGCGGCGGCGAAAATGATGACGACGATCGCCAGAAGAAAAGTGCCGGGTGTCCAGTGGTCCATGATGGCCTCGCTAAACAAGTATGGGCGCCGCCGTCACGCGGACCGAGCCGGCGGGTTCGCCATGTTGCCGCCTTACAGCGGGTTATAGGTGCGTTCCCGCGTGTAGTTCAGATAACCGACGCTGGCGCCGGTGCGCCAGCCGGCGCCGAGGCGGATCGGGGCGAGCACGATGTCGTTGCGGCGCTGATAGTTCACACCAACTCCCGCGACCCAATAGAGACTGCCGTCGACGCCGGGGAAGCGCTGGTAGATGTCGTTCTTCGATGGCAGGTTGTAGACCAGAGTGAACACCTTGGAGGCATTGAAGCCGAGGTCGAAGCCCACCGATGGGCCTTGCCAGAACACCTTCGCGGTTTCACCGTTCTTGAGCGTCAGATCGCCCTTGCCGTAGCTGAGCCCCACGGTGATGGCGGCGGAAAGTTCCTCGCCCTTGATGTAGCCGACCGGCCGCCCCTGCTCCTTGAATACTTTCTCGATGGCCTTGGCGAGCCCCTCGGTGGCCTCGCCGAAAAACTCCTTGGCCTCTTTCACGATGGATTCCTGGTCATAGGTGTTCTTCTCGTCCGCCGCCCTGGCCGGCGCAATCTGCGCCAATGAGACGAGCAGGCCGAGCAGAAAAAGGCGGATGGCACTCTGTAAACGACGAGTCGAAATCAGATCAAGCATGGTGTTCTCCTGGAAGAGAGGTAAGGCAATTCGGGTTGGCGCAGCGTAACCCGACACGACGGCTTATAGCGTTACGGCGCGAAAAAATGCGCCTGGCACGGAGGTTCCCCCCCCCTTTTCCAAAGGGGAGTTAGGGAGGATTTCTGCGGGGGTTGGCTATGCGACGGTCGCTAAATCCCTGATGAAGCCCCTACCCTTCGGTACCTCAGCCCCCCTTTGGGAAAGGGGGAGGCCACGCTCGGCGCTCTTCAAAACCCCGCCTCACGCAGCAGCACGGCGCGCGCGCCGCGCCACCAGCGCGCCGCCAGGCTGGCCTGTTCCGCTTCGATGTGTAGCGTGCCGCGCAGTTCGCGCGGCGGCGCGGCGGCTGGGTCGCA
Organism: Gallionellaceae bacterium; assembly: GCA_028714875.1. GTDB lineage: Bacteria > Pseudomonadota > Gammaproteobacteria > Burkholderiales > Thiobacillaceae > PFJX01. The sequence continues at coordinate 57,472 of JAQTLN010000003.1, read as the reverse complement.
GCGATCGAAGCGCGCGCGGAAGTGGCTGCCGGCGGGGACCAGACCCGCGCGGTCGTTGCCTTTCACCGCCAGGGGGCCGCCGTGCGGCACGGCCAGGGCGGGATGTTCCAGAACAGCGACATTGCTCCGGTCGATAGCCGCCAGGCGGCACTGGAACAGCGGCCATTCCCCCGTTTCCGGCACGAAGCGCGCGGGCGCGTCTGGACGCAGGCGCGCCAGGTCGGCCTCCTCGACATAGGCCTCGACCCGCGCGCCGCGCGGCTGGCCGACAAAGGCCAGCCATTCGTCGGCGGACACCCAGCCGCCGACGTTGAGCTGGTCGTTCACTTCAAGCACCACGCCATCCAGCGGTGAATTGATCGCCAGACGATCTCGCTCGCGGCTCCAGGCCTGAATGGAGCCGGCCGCCTCCTGTTGCCGTTTGCCGATGACGCCGCCCTCGCGACGCAGGGATTCATCCAGCGCCTGCCGCTCCTGTTGCCATCTGAGCGGCTGTTCCCGCAGTCGCGCGTGGGCGAGCTGAAAGTCGATGTCGGGCGAGCGCAGACGAAACAGCGTCTCGCCCTGGCGCAGGGTCTGGCCGACGACGGGCAGCGGCGCTTGCGCCACGCCGGCCAGCGGCGCGTAAATGGCCTGGCGCGCTTCCAGGGTGAGCATGGCGGGCGCCCGCACCGTGGTTTGCAGCGGCAGGGCGAAGGCGGCGGCGAGCAGGACAAACACGGCCAGCGTGGCCCAGGAGCGGGGATGTTTCATGATTGCCTTTCGCAGTTTCCACCAGACGGCGGCTTCCAGCGCCACGGGCCGGGCGATGAACCAGCCCAGCTCCACCAGCATGAGGAGAATGCCCAGCAGCTTGAAGAAGAAGTGATACACCAGCAACGCGATGCCAAGAAACAGCACCAGACGGTAGGCCCAGGTGGCGAAGGCGAAGGCCACCAGGAAGCGCCGGCGGCCTGGGGTGGCTACTTCCGGCGACGGCGCGCCCAGGGCGAACAAGGTCTCGCGCAGCCACCAGCGCCCGAAGGCGAAGGAACGCGCATGCAGGTTGTCGATGCCGAGCCAGTCGCACAGGAGAAAGTAACCGTCGAAGCGCATGAACGGGCTGGCATTGATGGCCAGGGTGATCAGCCAGGTGCTGGTGGCGAGCATGAACGCCGCCACTTTCAGCGGGCCTTCCGGAAGAAAGCTCCAGGCGAAGGTCGCCAGCACCGCCAGCGCCAGTTCCGTGGCGATGCCGGCGCCGGCGATGCGCAGGCGCTGCCGCCGCGCGGGCAGTTTCCAGGCCTCGTTGACATCGGTGTAGAGCACCGGCCACATCACCAGAAACGCCACCCCCATGCTTGGCACCTTGCAGCCGTGGCGGGCGGCGGTAAGGGCATGGCCGAACTCGTGCAGCACCTTGGAAAAACTCAGCGCCAGCCCCAGACCGATGAAACCGCTCCAGTGGTCGAAGGCCTTGAAGGAGTCGACGAAGCCGTCCCACTGGCGGGAAACCAGAAACAGCCCCACCGGCAACAGCCCCGCCAGCACCAGCAAGAAGCCGCGCGTATATACCCAGCCGACCCAGGGCGTGAGCGCGCGCAACAAGCGCATCGGGCGCCACAGCGGCACGCGGAAGAACAGGTAGTGCTCCAGCAGCCATTTCGCCCAGTGCCGACGCCCGGCCTGGTGTTCGCTCAGGAGGCGGCGGCTGTCATCCGCCGTGCTCGCCTCGCACAAATGGCTGTGCAGCAGCATGTCGGTCAGGCCGAGGACATCGTCCGCATCCGCTTGCAACGTGGTTTGCGCGCGCACCGCTCGCGCCACCTGTGCCGGCGAGCCCAGACCCCAACGCGAGAGGATTTCAAAGGCCACCCAGCCGATGCGGTAGAAACGATTGGCCGCCGGATCGTGCAGCGTCCAGGTCGGGCTGCCGTCCGCCTCCGGCTCGCCGGGGTAGAGCGCGAGATCCTGGCGCAGCGGCGGAAGCGCTTTGCTCCCCTCCCCCCCGGGGGAGGGGGGAACTACCAGCCCAGCCATTGCCGCGCGACCGCCAGCGGGCGGCGGAAGACGTAATAGGCCAGAGGCACCGGCGCGCCGTACAGCTTGGCGGTGCCGGCCAGGCCGATGCGAGCCGGCCGGGCGCCGCTGAAACGCGCTTTCAGGCGATACGCCATGCCGCCGTCCGGCAGCGCCTCGGCGCGGTAGGAGGCGTATTCCAGCAGCGCCGGGTAGCGGGTTTGCGGCGCCACGGTGAGAAACAGGTCGATGCGGGCGCCGCTCTCCAGGGGAATGGCATCGCCCAGCGGCAGGTGGATGAGTAATTCCATCTGCTCCGGATCGGCGATTTCCATAACTTTCTCGCCCACCCGCACCGCGCGGCCGATCCAGTCGGCGGGGTCGCCGAAAATCGCCACGCCGTCACGCGGCGAACGCACCCGGCCGCGTTCCAGCAATTGCTGCGAATAGCGCACTTCCGCCGCGCGGTTGGCCATTTCCCCCTGGCGCATGCCCATGTCGAGACGCCCCTTGTCGCTGGTGACGGCCAGTTGCGCGGACTGACGAAATTCCTCGGAGGCCAGCGCCAGGGCGCCGCTGGCCTGGAGTTTCTTGTTGCGCAGGCCGGTGGTGTCGAACTCGAACAGCGCCTGATCGGCTTTCACCACCTGGTTGGGGCGCACCTCGAAACGGTCGATCACGCCCTCGATGGGCGCGCGCACCAGAAACGGCGCTTTCGCCACCACTTCGGCGGGCGCCAGCGTGGTCAAGGGCACGGGAATCAGGCCCAGGCCCACGAGCGCGCCCGCCGCTCCCAGCCAGACCAGGGCGCGCCTCGCGCGGTAGCCGCTGAAGGCGCGGCGCCATGTAGCCGGGCGCCGCGCCAGCAGCGCCAGGGCATGGCCATAGGCATGGGCGAGTTCTTCCGCGAGCGCCACCTCGGCTTCATCCCATACCGCATCGCGCGCCAGGAGCAGCCAGCCGAGGCGGTCGCCCGCGCGCGCCAGGGGCAGCAGCAGGCCGTGCGCGGGCAGCCACTGCGCCCAATCCTGCGCGAGATCGGCGGGCAAGCTGGTCGCGTCGACGCGGGTGCTGGCATCCAGGCCGGCGAAGGTCTTGCGGAACAGTCGCTCCAGCCACTGGCTGTAGGGCGCGTTGATTTCCGCGCGCGGCAGGCCGGACAGCGCCAGGCGCGCGTCGCCCCGCTCGTTCGGCAGCCACAGCGCGGCCTGGCGATAGTCCAGGAGTTGCCGGGTTTCGTTGAGCGCGACGAAACCCAGTTCGGCGACGCCGGCGGCCTCGCGCGCGCGGCGTTCCAGGTTGAGCAGGGCGGCGAGCCGCGCGGCGGCGTCGGCCCGTGCCGGCAAGGATGCCGGCGTTACTTCAACGTCGACCACGGAAGGTCGCCCAGCCACTCATGCCGGGCAGCAACTCCGGGCTGGTTTTTTCAATTTCTCCCACCACCGGCGCCATCTGGCTGACCGCGTCGATCCGGGCGGCCAGACGCGTCACGCGGGCTTGGTAGTCACGCTTGAGTTCGTCCACGCGCAGGGTGATGACATCGCCCACGCGCAGCCAGGCCAGCCAGTTGGAGGGCACCACGGCCTGCACTTCCAGCTTGCGGGTATCGACGACTTCCATGAGCGGGGTGCCGGCGGTGACGAACTGGTATTGCGCCACGCCCAGCTTGGCGACGCGGCCGTCGAACGGCGCGACGATCGCGCAACGGTTGGCCGTGGCGCGCGCGGCCTGGGCATCGGCGGCGGTTTCCTTGAGCTTTGATTGCGCCTGGTGCCATTCCATATCGCTGGACAGGCCGCGCGCATGCAATTTGTTCGCGGTTTCCAACCCCTGCGCGGCAAGTTCTTCCTGGGCTTCCATCTTGTCGCGCTGCGCGGTGAACAGGGCGCAGTCGAAACCGGCCAGGGTCTGCCCGGCCGTGAACGCCTGCCCCTCGCGAAACGGCAGTTCCACCAGGCGCGCGGCAATTTCCGCCGACAGCGTGGTCTGGTTGGGGGAAACCAGTTGCGCGCGGACGCGGCCTTCGGCGTGGGCGGTCAGGGGAAGGGTCAGGAGCAGGACCGCTAGCCAGGCGCGCGGCACGCCGGCGAAACGCCTCTGTAGCGCCGGCTTCCAGCCGGCTGTTGTAAAGACGCCGGCAAGGATGCCGGCGCTACAGGGGGCCCACTCACTCATCGCGGCCAGCCAGCGCCGGTTTCCACCAGGGTTGCTTACTTGGCGCCACGGCCGCCAGCTTCTCGCTGGCGCGCGATTGCTGGTCGAACGCTTTGGCCAGGGTGGGCAATTCGTGCGAGGCGACTTTTTCCGGCATGGCGTCGACGCCGATGCTGGTGTTCAACTGCGCCCAGGCCAGGGCGAGGTTGGAATAGGCCTGCCAGCGGCGCAATTCGGAAACCACGCTGGCGGCTTCCGCGCGGATCAATTGCGCGCGGTCGTTGGCGCCGGATTCCGTCGAAGCGCGGGTGGCGGCCTGGATTTCGCCGTCGACCGCGTTGACCTCTTCGGCCATGCCGTATTCGCGCATCTTGCCTTCGACGTCGCGGTAGGCGATGCGCACCTGCGAGAGGATGGCCATGTTCAGCGCCAGACGCTGGGCGCGGCTGATTTCCAGTTGTTGTTCGGCGGCATTCATGGATTGCTTGGCCGAGAGCAGGCTGAGCAGATTCCAGGTCAGGCGCAAGCCGCCATCGGCCCAGGTCTTGTCCACCAGGAAACGGTTTTCGTCGCGATGCGCGCCGGCCGACAGTTCGATGCCGGGCAGGAGGCGCAGCATGGCCTTCTTGGTTTCCGCCACGCCGATGCGTTCCTGGTAATCCGCCTCGATCAGTTCCGGACGGTTCAGCAGTGCCTGCTCTTCCAGAGCTTCCGGCTTGGCGTCAAGGCTGGGCGTATCCAGCCTGGTGGGTACGGCCAGGGTGAAGTTCGCGCCGGGCGCGAGATTCATCAGGCTGGCCAGGCGCGGCCGGGCCTGCGCCAGTTCGTTGCGGATCGGTTCGAGCTGGCGCACCAGATCGAGTAGGGATTTCTGATAGGTGAGCGCTTCCAGCGACGGTTTCAGGCGCTCCTGGCGCGCCCTGCGGCTGTCACCCAAGGCGATGTCGATTTCCTTCAGCAGGCCATCCACGCGCCCTTCCAGTTGTTGCGCGCCGGCCGCCAGCCAGTAGGCCTGGCGCACGTTCTGAATAAGGGTCTGCGCGGTCTTGCGGCGTTGCTGTTCGGCGATGAAGACGCGATCGCCCTGTTGCTGCGCCTGCCAGTAGCTGACACCGAAGTCGAGAATGTTCCAGGTGAGGCCGAGATCGAGCGTCTCGCGGCTCTTCTCCTGCGAGGTGGACGGCACCAGCGATTGCGTGCCGGTGGCGATGTTCATGCTGGAGGACGCCGGGTAGGAATCGCGCCGGTTGTAGCCGGCCTGCGCGGTGAGCTTGGGCAGCAGGTCGAATTTGGCGAGATCGGCCTGATTCGCGGCCAGGGCGCTGGACATCATCTTCAAGCGATGTTCCATGTTGTATTTCAGCGCGCGCGCTACCGCATCGGCCAGGGTGAGCGGCGCCTTCACCGCCTCCTGATCGGCCTGGAGCCGGGCCTGATCGGCCTTCACGCGCTCGGCGCGGTCGGCCTGGGTGAACGGCATCGGGTTGACGGCGCAGCCGGCCAGAGCCAAGCCCAGGGCCGTGACCAGGAGGGTGCGGGTGAAACGGGGAGTCGTGGACGGATTCATGTCTGGTTTCCTGTTGCTGCGTTGATTTTGCTTGTGGCTGAAGCGTGGGCGGCGTGGTCGAGCAGGGTCGCGCCGCGCGTCTTGTTGTGACGAACGAATTGCTCATCCAGCGACGGACGCCCCTGGGCGAAGAGGGGCTTGCCGGTTTCCAGAAGGCTGCGCGGCTCGTGCCTGTTGTCGCGGGTGCTATCGACCTTCAAGGCGAAAATGGTGCTCACGCCCTTGCCCGTGGCGTCACGCGCGGTCACCGCGATATTCAACTCGCCGCTGAAGCCCGGCGGCGGGGTGCCCGCAAAGCTGCCAGTCGCCGGGTTGAAGCGCAGCCAGGCGGGCAAGGGACGGCCGTCGGCAAGCCGCGCGGTGATGACCAATTGCGAACTGTCGCCGGATGCCACGAAGGTCGCGTTCGGCAGTTGGAAAGAAAGACTTTCCCCGGCCTGAAACGACTGCGAGGGTGGCTGATTCAGCACGGCGAGGCCGCCCGAACCGGGCGCGGCGACGCTGACGAAACCGTGCTCGCTGGGCAGCACCGCATCGCCCGGCGCGGGTGGCGCTGGAGGAGGTGGTGGCGGCGGCGGGGGTGGTGGTGGCGCCAGCGGCACCGGCTCCGAATGCGGCGGCGCGGGTGGAGGTGGCGGCGGCGGCGGCGGCGGTGGAGGGGGTAACGGCGGCGGGGGTGGAGGCGGCGGTGGCGGTGGAGGCGGCGGTGGCGCCTCGGTGCGCAGGGAAAAACTTTGCTGAGCACTGGCGGCGTGCGGGTCGGTCACCGTGACCTTGAGGCTCAAGGTGCCGGCATCGCCGCTCCCCGGCGTGCCCGAGAAGGTTCGCGTGGCGGCGTTGAAACTCAGCCAGGCCGGCAGCGGGCTGCCATCGGCCAGCGTGGCGCTCCAGGTCAGAGTATCGCCGCTATCGACATCGAAGAATGCCGAAGCGGGCAGGACCAGACTCAAGGGCACGCCGCTGGTGGCGGTCTGGTTCGTCAACGCGGTCTGCGCGACCGGCGCGTCGTTGGTCGCGGTGATATTGACTATGCTGGTGACGCCCGCGCTGGTCTGGGCGCCGACGCCGTCGCTGTTGGTGTCGGTCACCGTCCAGGCCACCGTGCGGCTGGCGCTGGTCGCGGTGGGGTCGTCGGAAGTCGAGTGGTAGGTTACTGACCGCAAAGCGGCCTGGTATTGGGCGACGCTGGCGGTGCCGCTGAGGGTGAGGACGCCGGTGCCGCTGTTGTAGCTGCCGCTGATGCCGTTCTGGGTGGTGAAGCCCAGCACGTCGCCGGTGGTGAGGCCGGAACTGATCGTGACCGTGGCGCTGCTGATCTGGGTGTCGTCCACATCGCTCAAGGTGATCGTGTTGTCGATGACCGCCGCCGCGCCGTTCTCGGTGTAGGCGAGCGTGGCGCCGGCGGTGGCGACCGGGGCGTCGTTGACCGCCGTAATGGTCACGGTTTCCGTGCCGGTCACGGCCGTTTTGGCGCCACCCGCGCCGCTGTTGCCGCCGTCGCTGAAGTCGATGCTGAGCGTGCGCGTGGGCAGTGTGCCGTTCACCGTCGGGTCATCGGTCGTGGTCCAGAACACCACAGAGCGGCCCACCGCCCGCACGGCGGCCTGATCGGCGCTGGCGTTGAAGGTGATGAACAGCGCGCCGCCAAAGCCGCCCGCCGCCGTGGCGACCTGGGTGCCACCATAGGTTACGGTGCCGGTGCCCGAGTTGTAGGCAACGGCGCTGCCCCCGGCTCCGGTGTTGGCCACCGAAAGAAACTCACCCGTCGGGTAACTGTTCATCGCCACCGTCAGCACGGCGCTGTTGTAGGTGGTCGCGTCCACGTCGGCGACCGTGAAGCCGCTCATCACATAGGCCGAGGCACCCTGTTCAGTGGCGCCGAAGTTGGCGAAGCCGCCCGTCACCGGGGCATCGTTGATGGGGTTGATGCTGATCGTGGACGTCGCGGTGCCGGCCAGCAGCGCGCCATCGTTGCCGGCGGTGGCGCCCTGCGCGGTGAAGGAACCGGCGCTGGTGGCGTCGGCCGTGGGGCGGAAATAGACGCTGGTGGTGACGCCGGCGCTGGCGATGAAGTCGCCGTTGTTGATCTGTGTGGTGAAGCCGGCGTCGGAATAGAGCGTGCCGCCGCTGATCCCGGTGATCTTGAAGTGGCTCTGCGAGGCATTGCCTCGGGTGATGGCAATGGCGCCGGAATCGGTGTCTTCATCGGTCGCGATGTCCGCCACGCCGATGCCGACGGAGATGGTCGCGGTGACGCTGGAACCACCGAGGCCGCCGTCGTTGCCGACGGTCGCGGCCCGCGCGGTGAAACTGCCGTTGCCGCCACCGTTGTCGGTGAACTTGAGGCCGGCATGGCCCTGGGCGTAAGTAATGAAGTCACCGTTGTTGATGGCGGTCGTGCCGTCGTGCTGATACAGCGTGCCACCCGTGATGCCGGTGATCTTGAAATGGGTGACTTCGGCGCCGTCCACCACGTTGCGGGAGAGCACCAGACCGGAACTCGTCTGCACGCCGGGCGAGGTACTGGCGTCGCTGACGCCGGGGGTGTCGGCCACCGGGGTGACGTGCAGGGTGGTCGTCGCGCTGTCGCTCTTGGCGCCGCCACCGCCGCTGTTGCCGCCGTCGTCGATGCCCACCGTCAGGGTCACGTCGGCGATGGCGTTGCTGGCCGTGGTGAACGACACGTTGCCGGCGGCGATGAAGGTGTTGAGATTGGCGACCGTGCCGCTCAGGGTCACGGTGCCGGTGCCGGAACCGCTTGCCGTGACGCTGCCACCGCTACTGGCGGAGAGCGTGCCGCTGGGCACCGACAGGGTGGCGGTCACGCTGGCCGATGCCGCGTCCGCGTCGACGAAACTGATGCCGGTAAGGGCGCTGGCCACGTCTTCCGTCACCGTGATGCCGCCGGGAACCGTAACCACCGGCGCGTCGTTGACCGCCGTGACGCTGACCGACCGGGTGGCGGCGGCGCTCGTGGCGCTGCCGTCGTTGACCGCGAAGCTGACCGTGCGCGTGCTGGTATTCGGGGTATCGGAGGAATTGCTGTAGGTCACGCCGCGCAGCGCGGCCCGCCATTGCGCCAGGGTGGCGGTAGCACCCGAGGAAGTCAGCGTGAGCACGCCGGTGCCGCTGTTGTAGCTGGCCGTGACGTTGCCCATGGTCGAACCGTCGTTGCTGAAGGCCAGCACGTCCTCGGCGCTCTGGAAGTTGCCGCTGATGCTCACGGTGGCGCTGGCCAGCGTGGCGTTGTCCAGGTCGCTCAGCGTCAGACCGCTGTCCACCACAACGGGGGTCGACGCGGTATTGGCGCCTTCGGTGAAAGGGGTGGTACCACCGCTGCTGGCGACCAGAGGCGTGTCGTTGACACTGGCCACGGTGACATTGCGCGTGGCCGCCGAACTGTCGATCGCGCCGTCGTTGGCGACGAAGCTGATGGCGCGGGTGGCGGTGTTCGGCGCCTCCGATGAATTGGAATAGGTCACGGCGCGCAACGCGGCCTGCCATTGCGCCACGCTGGCGCTGGCGCCCGAGGAAGTCAGCGTGAGCACGCCGCTGCCGCTGTTGTAGCTGGCCGCGACGTTGCCCATGGTCGAGCCGTCGTTGCTGAAGGCCAGCACGTCCTCGGCGCTCTGGAAGTTGCCGCTGATGCTCACGGTGGCGCTGGCCAGCGTGGTGTTGTCCACATCGGCCAGGGTAAGACCGCCATCCACGACCACGGGCGTCGAGGTGACGTTGTTGCCCTCGGTGAAGGCGGCGCTGCCGCCCGAGAGGGTGACCGTGGGCGCATCGTTGACCGAGACGACGGCGACGGTCGCGGCAATCGAGAGGCTGGTGGTGTCGGCGCCGCCGCTGCCGGTGCCGCCGCTGTCGCGAATGCTGGTGAGCGTGACCACGCGGCTCGTCGTGTTGGGCGCTTCGCTGGAATTGCGGTAGCCGAGGCCGTCGACCAGCGTCTGCGCCGCCGCGCCGCTGATGCCGGCCCCCTTGCTGATCGTCACCGTGGCGGTGCCGCCGGATAGGCTGACCGAAGCGGTCATGCCATTGGTCGCGGTGGTGGCCGAATTGCCGTGGGTCAGCGCCACGTCGCTGCCGTCGACGTTCAGAATCTCGCTGCCGCCGTCAGCCAGATTGCTCACGGTAAGAATCAACTGATTAATGGTCTGGCCGCTTTCGATGGTGCTGATCGACACCCCGCTGAACAGATCGACCGCGCCGCCGTTCTCGGTGTAGGTCGGCGTGCCGCCGGTGGCGCTGAGGGTGGGGGCGTCGTTGACCTCTGTAACGGTGACGGTCTGGGTGGCGGATGCCGCCGCCGCGTTCTTGTCGGTGGCGGTGTAAGTGATGGTGCGGCTACTGCTACCGGGATCGTCGCTGGCGTTGGCGAACTGGATCGCCCGCGCCGTGCTTTGCACCAGCGCATTGCTCGCGCTGGCGTTGAAGGTGAAGGTCCAGGCGGTGCCACCGCTGACACTGGCCGCGCTGGCCGTGGCGATGGTGGTCGCGCCGGTTTTCAGACTGGTGCCGCTGAGCCAGATGGCGCCGCCGCCGGGATCGCTGCCTGGCAGGATCAGGCTGTCGTTACCGCTGGCATTGCCAGTGATCTGCGCCTTCAGGGTGCCGCCGTTCCAGTCTGCGTCGCCGTCCGTGTCGTTGACCGCGATGCCGCTTGCGATGACCACAGGCGTCTGTTCGGTAAAGGCGGTCGTGCCGCCGGCGCTGACGGTGGGGGTGGCGTTGGGGTTGTAGGCGGTATCGAGCGTGCCCGTGTTGTAAATCTTGTTGGCGGAAGCCGGTACGGCACCCGTGGAGCCGGCGCCATTTTCCAGGCCACCCGCGCCGCTGGAACCCGCGTTGCCGGTCATGGCGGCGTAGTTGGCGGCGGTGATGTTCATGGTGCCGGCATTCCACACCGCGCCGACGCCACGACCACCGGCGCCGCCGTCCATATTGTTGCTACCTGAGCCGCTGCCGCCACCGCCGCCGCCACCGGCACCAAGGTTATTGGTGATGGCGGAGGTGCCGATCACGTAGAGCGTGGCCCCGGGGGCGTTATAGATACCGCCGCTGGCCGCGCCGCCCACTGCCCCGGTAGCATTCCAGCCGGAGCCGCCACCGCCGCCGCCGATGGAAGAAGAACCGTTGGTGGCGGTGCCGCCGGCGCCGCCGTTCGAGTAGCCATATGCCCCAATTCCGCCCGCGCCGCCAGTCGTGGAGCCGCCGCGCCCGCCCATATGGATGGTGTCGTAACCACCGCCGCGTCCACCCGAACCACTGCCGCCCGTGATTCCGGTGTAGGGGCCTGCCGTGCCGCCATTGGCGCCGCCCACACCACTGAAACCACCACCGCCGCCGCCACCACCACCTACCGCACCGCTCGTATTGCCACCACCACCGCCACCACCCGCCGCGACGTTGGCGGTCACCGTGACGTTACGCAGGGTCAGCACTCCCTGGTTGTAAATGCCGCCCCCCCTGGCTTCCGCGCCTATCGCGTTAGAGGCGCCACCAACGCCTGATAGCAGACCACCGGTGATGGTCAGGCCATCGAGGGTGACCGTGCCACTGGTGATTTGCAGCACCCGGCTGTGATAGCCGGCGGTGATGGTGACATCGGGTGTGCCGTCGTCGTTCAGGTCACCATCAATGGTCAGGTTCTGGCTGATATTGAGTTGAGTGGTCGTGAGCGTGATGGTCATGCCGGCGTTGAATGTGATGGTGTCGCCGGCCGAGGCAGTGTTGATGGTGAGCCGTAAGCTGCCCGCGCCACTGTTGGCGTTGTTGGTGACGGTGAGCGTGGCGAGGCTGTAGTCGTAGGCGTCCAGGCTGGCCTGGGAGAAAGCCGCGCCGGCCTCGATACTCCCCGTGGCGATTTCCAGGTTCCAGTCGCCGCCCGCGCCGGTGCGGTTGTTTGAGGCGGCGACATCGGCGCCGGTCAGTTCGGCCAGGGTGGCAATGAAGTTGGCGCCGTCCTCGCCCGCCGCCGTATTGCAGGCGTAGACCAGGATGTCGCCGCCAGGCTTGAGCGCGGCGCCGATGGCGGCCAGATCGCTGGCGTGGCCGGCAAGCGTGTCCGCCGTGACGAAAGTGTTGCCCAGCCAGAGGTTGCCTTCCCAGCCGTGGCCGACGATCTGCACGCTGCCGAGGTTCTTTTGTCCCGCGAGCGCGGCGGCGATCTGGTCGAGTCCATCGCCGCGCGCGTCGAGCACCACCACCTGGGTGTTTGCCGCCAAACCTTCCAGCAACTTGTCGCGTTCCGCCACGCGGGCATCGACGAACACCACGTTGACCGGCGCGGCCTCAACCGGATGCGGCGCGTCCACCGGATGGTCGGCCAATTGCGCCAGCGCGTCCGCGCCGGTCGCCAGCACGGCGCCGTCGAACAGGATGCGCGGCTCCAGCGCCATGATCAGCGGACGCCGGGGGCGCGGCGGCAGGCTTTGCTTGGCGGGGGCCGGCTGACGAGTGAAGCGTTCGAGGATTCCCATGGTGTGCTCTCTTATTCGGCCGGATGGACGGGCGCGGCGGTTTTGTCTGACGCAGCGGTGATGACGTGCGCGCGACTGCCGCGCCGGTCGTTCCAGAAGCTGAGTTCTTCGTATTTGCGGAACAGGTCCGGCGGCAGGATGCTCTGGCGCGGCGCCGGGGCGACGCGCGGACGGATGCGGTGCAGGCCGGAAAGGCCCAGGTTGGCGTCGAACTCGGGACAGTCGTATGCGACCCGCTCAAAATCGTGTGCAAAAGTTTCTTCACCGAGAAAACCGTAGATCAACGGCAAGACCTTGCCCGGAACATTGGCGAGCAGGTCGTAATCCACCAGCAACAGCGAGCCGGCCTGTTCACCGTAAAACGCCTCTTTCAGGGCCGACCAGGCGAAGCCGACCAGGCGGTCGCCCTGGGCCAGGGTCTCGACCCGGCTGAATACGGTATTGCGCTCGGCATCGTTGCCGTAAAGCCGGGTGTTTTCATAGGGATTGGCGCGATACAGGCGCTCGATGCTGTCCATGATCCAGGCCACGTTGCGCACGCAGGCGATGACCTTGGCGTCGGGGAACAGGTCGAGCAACGCGGGCAGGCGGGCGCACCAGAGGCGGTTGGTGTCGAACACCACGGCTTTTTCGGCCTGATCGGCGTAATAGGCGTCGAACACCCCACGCAGCAGGCGGCGCCGTTGCTCCAGCGAGACCAGCGGCGCGATCTCCCCGCCGGCGCTGAACTGGTTCAGCATCCCCAGTACCAGGCTGCCTACCGGGCTGGTCATCCCCGCGTGAAACCGCGGATTCTGGCGCAGGATGGCCGCCAGCAAGGTGCTGCCGGCACGCGGCAGGCCGGAGATGAAATGGAAACCGGGTGATGGATGCAAGTAAAGCCTCCTTTTAGATTTACTTAATCGGGAAATGACCCGGAACTAATACCTGGCGCGTGATTCTGGCGTTCCCAGAGTTGACCGTAAACCCCATAAATACATATATTTATCGGCTAATCGGACAGATATATCCGCTTACTTTCATGTTGCATATTTTGCAATATCGAACCGAGAATGAAGCGGCATGTCTACCCTGGCGCTCCCGCGTGGTGGGTGTTCATGGCTTCCCATTAATTCAACTGATATATGGAGATTCTCGATGCGCAACAATTCATCCCGCATGGCGGCCGCCCTGGCCCTGTCTTCCGGTTTTCTGTTCGCCGCCGAGGCCACAGCCTGTAGTTCGGAGCCATTCATTGGCTCCATCTGCATCACCGCCAGCACTTTCTGCCCGTCGCCGTTGTACCTACCCGCCAATGGCGCGACCTTGCCCATCAATCAATACTCGCCGCTGTTCGCGCTGATCGGCACCACTTATGGCGGCAACGGCACCACCAACTTCATGCTGCCCAACCTCAACGGTCGTGTGCCGGTGGGCGCGGGCGCGGGTCTGAGCCCCGTCATCCTGGGGCAGACCCGTGGCGCGGAATCGACCACCTTGCTGCAAAGCAACCTGCCGGCGGCGGCACCACTGACGGTCACTGTCGCGGTGAACTCGGACCCAGGCACCGCCACCTCTCCGGCTGGCGGCAACGCCCGCCTGGGTGCGTCGGCGGCGGGTGGCCCATCATCCGCCACCATGTGGTCTGCCGCCGCCGCCAACCCGGTGAACATGGCCGGCGTTTCGGTCAGCGGCGGCCTTTCCGGTGGAGGCAGTGTCCCAATCGCCACGCTGCCGCCCGAACTGGGGGTGAATTACTGTATCGCCGTCCAGGGGCTATTCCCAAGCCGTCCCTGAGCGCGATAGGCGGCCAATATAAAAACGGCCCGGCGGGAATGCCGGGCCGTTTTTTACGCGCGTTGTTCGAGCCAGCCCGTTCGTTGCGCCCTTCTGGCGCAGTCGCCGCGAAGGCGCCACCCCCTCGGCGACCAAAGCAACAAGACAGCGCACCGCCCCTTCAGGGGCTTGTTTGCGCCGCCCAGCGATCGACGCCACATGCGGGTTTTGCCCCGGCGACGGCCGGCCTTACCCATGCAATCGAGCCAATGGGACAATGCCCCCATGAAAGCGATCAATCATGACAACTGGTTGCTGGCGGATGCGGGGGGCAAAGGCCAGGTCGCGGACGCCCGCGAATGGCGTGACGCGTTCCTCTCGATACGCCTCGATCCCGCCGTGCGGCCGGAAGTCGTTCGCATGTTCGAGGCGGCGCGCGGCGGCATGCTGTACGGCTATTACTTCCAACCGCTGCTGGCGATGGGTTTGGAGCAGTGCTATCGCGTTCTGGAAAGCGGCGCGCGAGCGCGTTGCGCCCTGGCGGGGCTGCCGGTGTCCTGCGCGGATAGCCAGGGCAAGCCGCATCCCCTTTCCTTCGGCCACAACCTGCGCGCCCTGGCCAAACAGGGTTTGATCTCGGAGGCGGATCAGTTGCTATGGCAACAAGCACGCGAACTGCGCGATTGGGTCGCGGCCCCCGAACACCAGGCCGCCCTTACCCTGGAACACGGCGTCACCGCCTTGTCACGCGCGGCGGAATTGTTGGGGCGCTTGTTCCGGGCGTAGCCCGGCCATCCTGGACATCGCGGATGATCAGGTAGGTCAGGTTGGCGCACAGCGACTACCTGACGATCGTCCCGTCTATCTGGGGGTTGATCCTGGATCGTCAGGTAGCGATAAAGCCGCAACCTGACCTACATCGCTGTTGGGCTTCATACCTCAGCCCAACGCGTTCACTCGTCCTGCCCGCGAAAGCCGCCACCCCGTTCCCGCTCGCGGCCGCCGCTTTTCAGCGTCACGGCGTACTTCACCTCCATCCGGCCGAAACTTTCCAGGGCGCTGAACAGGTCGTTCGACAAGCACAAAGTCCAGGCGGCGCCCAGAACCAGGTCGCAACTGGCCTGGGCGTTGCTGTAACTCAGGGTCACCGGGCAGCCGACCTGTTTGGTTTCGCGGTGGGTGGCGAGCACTTCGACCAGGGGCGCGGCGGAAACACCCGGATTCAGCGCCAGCTTGAGGCCGGTGGCGTAACGGGTGCGGGCGGCGTCGAGGCTCATCAGTTCGTCGGCGGTGACGCGCATGCCGCCGGAGTACTGATCGTCGCTGGCCTTGCCGGTGACGATCAGGAGTTCATCTTCCTTGATGAAGTTGCGGCTGGCTTCCCAGGTTTCGTTGAACACCGCCACTTCCACCTGCGCGGTCTTGTCGTCCAGGGTGACGAAGCACATCTTGCCGCGCCGGGTCATCTGGGTGCGCATGCTGGAGACGATGCCGGCCAGGAGTTGCTGGCCGGACTGCGGCTTGACCTCGCGTAGCGGCCGCGTCGCGATGCCCTTCAGCGAAGGGCCATCGGCATCGAAGGGGTGGCCGCTGATGTAGAAGCCGAGCGCGGTTTTTTCCAGCGCCAGGCGTTCCTTCAGCGGCCATGCCGCCACCTCGACCAGCGGCGGCGGGGTCGCGGCGACCACGTCACCGAACAGGCTGTCCTGCGCCGCGTTGGCCTCCTGGTTTTCCGCCCATTCCAGGGCCAGGCCGACGCTCATCAAGGCGGCGGCGCGGTTGGGGTGGAGGGCGTCGAAGGCGCCGGCGCGCACCAGGGCTTCGACCGCGCGGCGGTTGACGACACGGCGGTCCACTCGGCGGCAGAAGTCGAACAGACTGGTGAATGGCCCGTCCTTTTCCCGCGCGGCGGTAATGTTGTCGATGGCGTTCTCGCCGGTGCCTTTGACCGCGCCGAGGCCGTAGCGGATGGAATCGCGGTCCACCGGCACGAAGCGGTAGGAAGACTGGTTCACGTCCGGCGGCAGGATGGCGAGGCGATTCTTCAGCGCGTCGTCGTAAAAAATCTTCACCGTGTCGGTGTTGTCCAGGTCCGACGACAGCGAGGCGGCCATGAAGGCGGCGGCGTGGTGCGCCTTCAGCCAGGCAGTCTGGTAGGTGACCACCGCGTAGGCCGCCGTGTGCGACTTGTTGAAGCCGTATTCCGCGAACTTCTCCATCAGGTCGAACAGGCGCATCGCCAGGGCCGGGTCGTAGCCCTTCTTGGCCGCGCCCTCGCGCATGATTTCCCGGTGCTTGGCCATTTCCTCGGCCTTCTTCTTGCCCATCGCCCGACGCAGCAAGTCGGCGCCGCCCAGGGTGTAGCCGCCGATGATCTGGGAAATCTGCATCACCTGTTCCTGGTAGACGATGACGCCGTAGGTCGGCTCCAGGCAGGCTTCCAGGTCCGGGTGGAAATAGTCGATCTTCTGCTTGCCCTTCTTGCGCAGGACGAAGTCGTCCACCATGCCGGAGCCCAGCGGCCCCGGTCGGTATAGCGCCAGCACCGCGATGATGTCCTCGAAGCGATCCGGCTCCAGCTTCACCAGCAGCTTCTTCATGCCGTCCGATTCCAACTGGAAGATCGCCGTGGTGTTGGCGCGTCTAAGGATGTCGTAGGCTTTCGGATCGGTGAAAGGCAGCGTTTCCAGATTCACGTCCCAAGCGGGATCGAGCAGGCGGATGTATTTGACCGCCAGGGCGATGATGGTCAGGTTGCGCAGGCCCAAAAAGTCGAACTTCACCAGGCCGACTTTCTCCACGTCGTCCTTGTCGAACTGCGACACCACCGATTCCGAGCCTTCCGCGTTGTACAGCGGGCAGAAGTCGGTGAGCTTGCCCGGCGCGATCAGGACGCCACCCGCGTGCATGCCGACGTTGCGGGTGAGGCCTTCCAGCTTCTGCGCCAGGATGAACAGCTCGCGCACGTCCTCCTCGTTATCGTATTTCGCCTTGAGTTCCGGCACCTGTTCCAGCGCCTCGGCCAGGGTCACGTTCTTGCCCGGCGCCGAGGGGATCATCTTCGACAACAGATCGCAGAAGTTGTACGACAGATCGAGCACGCGGCCGACGTCGCGCACCACCGCGCGCGCCGCCATGGTGCCGAAGGTGACGATCTGCGACACCGCGTCGGCGCCGTATTTCCCGCGCACGTATTCGATCACCCGCCAGCGGTTGTCCTGGCAGAAGTCGATGTCGAAGTCGGGCATGGACACCCGCTCCGGGTTGAGGAAGCGCTCGAACAGCAGGGCATAACGCAGCGGGTCGAGGTCGGTGATACCGATCGAGAAAGCCACCAGCGAGCCGGCGCCGGAACCGCGCCCCGGTCCCACCGGCACGCCGTTGGCTTTGCCCCAGTTGATGAAGTCCGCGACGATCAGGAAATAGCCGGGAAAACCCATCTGGATGATGGTGTCCAGTTCCAGGTCCAGGCGCGCCTGGTATTCCGGCATCCGCGTCGCCCGCTCGGCCGCGTCCGGAAACAACACGGCCATGCGTTTTTCCAGGCCCTCCTGGGAGAACTGGCGCAGGTAATCATCCAGCGGCATGCTACCCGGCGTTGGAAAGTCGGGCAGCTTGCTCTTGCCCAGTTCCAGTGTCAGGTTGCAGCGCCGCGCGATTTCCACCGAGTTCTCAAGCGCCTCCGGCAGATCGGCGAACAGTTCCGCCATTTCGTCCTGGGTCTTGAAGTAATCGTCCTCGGTAAATGTCTTGGGCCGCCGCTTGTCGCCCAGGGTGTAGCCCTCGGCGATGCACACCCGCGCCTCGTGCGCGGTGTAGTCGTCGCGACTGAGGAATTGCACCGGATGCGTCGCCACCACCGGCAAACCCAGGTCTTCCGCCAGAGTCACCGCGCGGGCGATATGCAGATCGCACTCCGGACGGCCGTCGCGTTGCAGTTCCAGGTAATAACGATCCGGGAAGCGCCGCGCCCACTCGCTCGCCAGGGCACGCGCGTTGTCCAGCGCGCCGTTCACCAGCGCCTGCCCGACCTCGCCGAGATGGCCGCCGGAAAGCGCGATCAAGCCATCCGACCATTCATCGAACCAGGCCGGATTGACCAGCGCGCGGCCGCGATGCATGTTCTGGCGATAAGCGCGCGACAGCAGTTCGCACAGGTTGTGCCAACCCGCGTGGTCCTGAACCAGCAGCAACAACCGCGTCGGCTTGTCCTCCGCCCCCGGACGCGCCACCCACAGATCGCAACCGGCAATCGGCTTCACGCCCTTCTTACGCGCCGCCGAATAGAACTTCACCAGGCCGAAAGTGTTGGCCAGATCGGTCATCGCCAATGCCGGCATGGCATCGGCCTTCGCCGCCTTCACCGCCTCGTCCACACGCAGGATGCTGTCCTGCACGGCGTATTCACTGTGCAGGCGGAGATGGACGAAGCGGGGATCGGTCATGAAAAAGAGGCGGGGCGGAAAGCGGGCCCGGATTTTAACCCGCCCCCATGCGCTGGCTCGGAGTGATGGGAGGATTCCCGCGCACAGGTAGCGCCGGCTTCCAGCCGGCTGTTGTAGTGACGCCGGCAAGGATGCCGGCGCTACATGTTCAATGCTGGGTTGGCGGGCCTTGTTCGGCGGGGAAGCCGGTGCTCATTTCTTCCTGAGTGGCGTTACGCACGGAAACGACCGTGGCGACCACGGTAGCGGTGCGGCCGGCCAGGGGGTGGTTGCCGTCCAGGGTAATTTTGCCGTCGGCGATGTTGACCACGCGGAAGGTGAGTGAGTCGCCGGCATCGTTCTGCAATTCGGCTTCGGCGCCGACATAACGGATGGTGGGCGGGATGTTGTCGATCTCATCGACGATGACCAGATCCGGGTCGCTCGGCCCGAAACCTTCCTCGGGCGTCACTTCCGCGCTCACCTGATCGCCGACCTCGCGGCCTTCCAGGGCGCGTTCCACGGCTTCGAACAGGCCGCTTCCGGCGCCGTGCACATAGCCGGTGGGCATGTCCTGCTGGCCCATGACCTGGCCCTCTTCGCCCAGGACCGAGTAGGTGATGTACACCACTTTGCCGTGGCCGATACTGTCGTTGCTCATTGTTCAAATTCTCCAGAATTGATGGGGTGGCGAGCCATTCGTGGCATCACCCACGCTTGATGCGGTTCGCTATCGCTCACCACATCCTACGTCCCGTGAAAGGTCAACGTGCCAGCGCCGTCACTTCCAGTTGCAGATTGACTTCGAAGGGGCCATCCACTTCCCAGATGAGGGTGAGTTCGATGGCCTGCATGATCTTTTCGAAGCCGGCTTCGGATTGTGAAACGGTGTAGTGCGGTTGCGCCTTGACGCGGGTCGGAACGGACGAGCGCAGGCGGATGGCGCCGCCGAGGTAATGATCCTCCATACCCAGGTCGGTCAGCGCGTCCCAGGTGAAGCGCTGGCCGAAGCCGCCGGGCACGTCTCCGTTGACCACATAGCGGCCGGCCAGGCCGTCGCAGCAGGGCATGGCGATATTGAGACGGGTGGACAGGCGACCATTGCCCACGGTCTTGAGCGCGACCGACAGCAAGTTGTCGCGCACGCTGTAGACCTTGGCGACCCGGGTTTTTCCCGCCTCGCCCATGCACAGCACGGCGCCGCCCTGGACGAAGGTGGTGGCGTATTCCACCGGCAGCTTTTGCTCGAAGTCGGTCCAGCTTTCCGCGAACAGGCCGCGCGAGCGGGTGTCGGGCGTGAGGTCTTCCGGCTTGATCTCGTGTTTGAAACGCACCACGTCATGCGCCGAGGCGATGCCCTCGCCTTCGTGCGCCTTGAGCGCGGCGGCGCCCGCCTTGGCCTTCTCGTGGTAATGCTCTTCGTAGCGGCGCAGGGTATCGGCGAAGTTCTGGGCCAGCGGGTAGCTGGACAGTTCGATCAGGGCGGCGTCCTTGTCCGGGCGCATCACGGCCTGCATGGCGAGGCTGGTCAGGAACACTTCCTCGCGCCCGTCCAGGTCGAGGTCGCCAGTGGAGAGTGGCGGCCGCGCTTGCAGGCCGTCGAGGCGGCGTTCCAGTTGAATCATGGCGTGCCAGACGGCGCGGCGCAGATGCGGCAGATAGATGCCGCCGAACAGGCCATGCCAATAGGCGTCGTTGGCCTGCGACTCGTGCAGGAGTTCGACCAGATCCTGGCGCACCTGGCCCTCGGGCAGGGAAGCGAGACGTTCGGACAGCCCCAGCATGCGCTTGTGCGCCCAGTTGGCTTCCGGGTAACGGGTGAGGAAATTCTTCCAGATGCCGCCACGAATGAAGGGGCGGTCGCGATCCAGCACGCCTTCGTGCTGCGCCGCGTGCACCAATTCCGAGTAGCGCCGGGCGGCGGCCGCCGGCAGGGTCCATTCGCCCATTTCGCTATAAGAAACGGTGGGCAGGTAGACCACGCCACGGGTGCGCGTTTCCCGATGATGGTCGCGGATATGGGCGCTGCGTATGGTCTGCGAGGCCAGCACGCCTTCGATGAAATCCTTGAGCCAGCCGCGCCCGTAGACCCAATCGTAGGTTTCCGGCCAGATGCCGAATTTCTCGATGTCGTCGAAGTAGATGGCGGCAGCGTCGCCTGTCTCGTCCGCCAGCGACTCGATATAGGAAACCGCTTCGTTGGCGGGCGAGAACGGCAGGCGGTAACGCAGCGCTTCGGAAATCGGGTAGACGTCGATGCGGCGGCCGTCTTCCTCGGTGGTGTGATAGCCGTTCAGTTGCTCCCGCTCGGCGCCGGCACAGAGGAAATGGTAGTCGTCCACCATCACGTAACGGATGCCGGAATCGGCCAGGGCCGGCACCACGGTGGCTTCCCAGACCCGCTCGGTCAGCCAGGCGCCATCCGGGCGCTGGCCGAAATACTGTTCGATGCGGTCGGACATGGCGGCCAACTGGCTCATGCGATCGCGGTAAGGAATCACCGCCAGCACCGGCTCCATGTCACCGGCGCCGAAGAACTCCACCTGGCCGCGCGTGGCCATCTCGCGCAGCAAAGCCATATCGTCGGGGTAATGGGTGAACAGCCACTCCAACAACCAGCCGGAGGAATGCAGCGCAAACTTGAAATCGGGGTAGCGGTAGACGGTTTCCAGGAAGGGCTTGTAGCAACGCTGGTGGGCATCCTCCATGACTTCCGGGAAATTGCCGACGGGCTGATGAGCGTGAACGCCGAAAAGAAGACTGACGGTTTGAGGCATGAAAAATCCTGGTGTTTCGAATTAGGGTGGCATGTTGACGGCTTACGGCACCGCGTCGGGTCCAACCGGCAACCATGAGAGGGGCCGAAGCATATCAGCCCGCCCCCGCCGGGTGCGCAAAGCGCGGCCGATTACCAGCGGCCACAAAACCATTCCGGCTTAGTTCACCCCGGCGCCGCAACCGCCAGCTGTCACCTTCACGGTCTTGGCCGCTTTGTAGAACTGCCCCGCGCTACGCGCCACCACCCACACCTGGGCCGTTTGGGAAACCTTGATGCGCATCTGCAGCGCCGGCACCACTTCCGGCGCGATATGGAATGCCGCGACCAGGGGTTGCGGATTTCTATCGACAAATACCATCAGGGCATCGACCTCGGGCAACGCGCAGAAAAAATCGATGAACACGCTCGCGCCATCTTCCGCGATGTCCGGCGCCCGAATCCGGATCGCGTCGCTCAGGACCGGGTTAACGCCCTGTAGCGCCCGCAAGGCATCCGTCAGGGCGGCATTTCTGCCGGCGGCAAGCACCACGCGGGGATGCAACAGTCCGGCGGCAACCGCCACTGAAAGCACGGCGGTCGAAACCGTTCCGCGCAGGATATTTCGTCTTGCTTGATTCATGACTTGCTCCGGCTGCAAAGGGGGAATTTATCGATGCCGGATTTTCCCACGGCAATGGCAAAACAAGCCTTGAGCGGCTTGGCCACGACCGATTCAAATGTGCTCAGGTTGCAAACTTCGCGGTGACCGAGAAGTAATTCCACGCGGCAGGGCTCCCACCGCCGTATCACGCGCTCAGGGTTCAGCGGCATTGCGCCGCTGTTTTGCGCCACGTCGCAGCAAGTCGATATACAGCGCCTCCACGCGCTCCCGCGCCCACGGGGTGCGACGGAGAAACTTGAGGCTGGAAGCAATGCTGGGGTCATGATTGAAACAGCGAATATCGACTTTCCGACCCAGCGCATCCCAACCATGGAAGGCCACTAGTTCATTCAACAATTTTTCCAGCGTGACGCCGTGGAGAGGATTTTTCGGCTGTGTCTCGTTCATTGTTCCAAATCACGTCAGACGATAGCGCCGCTGGCCATGACACCGGGCATTTACAGTTTCTTCACAAACGCGGATTTCAGCTGCATGGCGCCGATGCCATCGATCTTGCAATCGATATCGTGATCGCCCTCGACCAGGCGGATGTTTTTCACCTTGGTGCCGACTTTGACCACCAACGAACTGCCTTTGACTTTCAGGTCTTTGATCACGCTCACGCTATCGCCATCCACCAACACATTGCCGTTGGCATCTCGCACCACGCGCTGATCATCGCCGCTTTCGGCTGCTTCCCGCGACCACTCGTGCGCGCATTCCGGGCAGACGAACATGACACCGTCTTCGTAGGTGAATTCCGAATTGCATTTTGGGCAGTTGGGCAGCGTGCTCATGGGAGACTTCCTGGAAATACCGACTGAGTGCTCGGCGCCGCGCCCAGGTGTGGGCGATACGGCCCCCGAAAAAGCAAAAGGCCACTTCGAAAAGTGGCCTTTGTGCTTGTTTATTCTGGCTCCCCGACCTGGGCTCGAACCAGGGACACACGGATTAACAGTCCGTTGCTCTACCAACTGAGCTATCGAGGAATTGGGAGGCCGCGATAATAAGGATGGCGCGACTTCCGGTCAATATCTGGAGCGGGTTTTTGCCTGTTTATTTGTGCTTCAGGCGAGGGCCTGGGCGATGCGTGAGAGGGCTTTTTTCAGGTTGTCCATCGAGGTGGCGAAGGAGATGCGGATGCAGCCTACGCTGCCGAAGGCTGAGCCGGGCACCAGTGCTACGCCGAATTCCAGCAGGCGCTCGGACAGAGCCATGTCGGTGGCTTCCTTGAGCTTGCCTTCGGCATGCAGCTTGGCGATGGCCGCGCCGGCATCCGGGAAGGCGTAGAAGGCGCCGCCGCTGTCGACACAGCTCACACCAGGAATCGCGTTGAGGGCGTCGACCACATAGCGGTGGCGCTCGCGGAAGGCGGCGAGCATGGGAGCGATGCAGGCCTGGTCGCCGTTGAGCGCCATTTCCGCCGCCACTTGCGATATGGAAGTGGGATTGGAGGTGCTTTGCGACTGGATATTTTCCATCGCCGCGATGATCTTGGCGGGGCCGGCGGCATAGCCGATGCGCCAGCCGGTCATGGCGTAGGCCTTGGAGACGCCGTTGAGCACCATGGTGCGGTCAGCCAGGTCCGGGCAGGCGTTGACGATGTTGCTGAACTCGCCATCCACCATGAGGATGTGCTCGTACATGTCGTCGCTGGCGATCAGCACTTGCGGGTGGCGACGCAGCACTTCACCCAGGCCGGCGAGTTCGTCTTTGCTGTAAACGGCGCCGCTGGGGTTGGAGGGGCTGTTGATGACCAGCATCTTGGTCTTCGCGGTGATCGCCGCTTCCAGTTGCGCGGGGGTGATCTTGAAACCCTGTTCGATGCCGGCGTCGACGATGACCGGCACGCCGTCGGCCAGTATCACCATGTCCGGGTAGGACACCCAGTAAGGCGCCGGGATGATGACTTCGTCGCCCGGATTGATGAAGGCCTGCGCCAAGTTGTAGAAGCTCTGTTTGCCGCCGCAGGACACCAGAATCTGGTTGGCCTGATAGTCGAGGCCATTTTCCCGCTTGAACTTGACGATGACGGCTTTCTTCAGGCTGGGCGTACCGCCGACGGCGGTGTATTTGGTGAAGCCGGCGTGGATGGCGGCGATGGCCGCGTCCTTGATGTGTTGCGGGGTGTCGAAATCGGGTTCGCCGACGCCGAGGCCGATGATGTCGTGGCCTTCGGCCTTGAGTTTCGCGGCACGCGCGGAGACCGCCAGGGTAGGCGACGGTTTGATGTTCTGGACGCGCTTGGAGAGTTCCACGATTGAGCCCCTACTGGATTGCAACGCGGCGGGTTGCACTGGAATGCTAGGATTGCTGGATTTTTAAGCGCGCGGATTCTAACTTGGCGATTACTTATCCCAATAGCCCTTTTGCACTGCATCAACCGTTCCCACCGGCCGGCGATCAACCTGTTGCGATCGAGCAACTGATCAGCGGGATAGACGCGGGCCTGCGTTTCCAGACCCTGCTCGGGGTAACCGGCTCGGGCAAGACCTACACCATGGCCAACGTCATCGCCCGCCTGGGGCGGCCGGCCTTCGTGATGGCGCCGAACAAGACCCTGGCGGCACAGCTTTATTCCGAATTCCGCGAGTTCTTCCCGGACAACGCCGTCGAATACTTTGTCTCCTATTACGACTATTACCAGCCCGAGGCCTATGTGCCCTCGCGCGACCTGTTCATCGAGAAGGATTCCAGCATCAACGAGCACATCGAACAGATGCGGCTCTCGGCCACCAAGGCGCTGCTGGAGCGGGAAGACTGCGTGATCGTCGCCACCGTCTCGGCCATCTACGGCATCGGCGACCCGGTCGATTACCACGGCATGATCCTGCATCTCAGACAGGGCGAGCGCATCGAGCAGCGCGCCATCCTGCGCCGGCTCACCGAGATGCAATACACGCGCAATGAAATGGAATTCAAGCGCGGTGTATTCCGGGTGAAGGGCGACGTGATCGACATCTTCCCGGCGGAACACGCGGAAACGGCGGTGCGCGTCTCCCTGTTCGACGACGAGGTGGAAAGCATCAGCCTGTTCGACCCGCTCACCGGCCAGGTGCTGCACAAGGCGGCGCGCTTCACCGTCTACCCCTCCAGCCACTACGTCACCCCGCGCGACGTGGTGCTGAAGGCGGTGGACAAGATCAAGCTGGAACTGGCCGAACGCCTGGAGTTCTTCCACAAGAACAACAAGCTGGTGGAAGCGCAGCGCATCGAACAACGCACCCGCTTCGACCTGGAACTCCTCGCCGAACTCGGCTTCTGCAAGGGCATCGAGAACTATTCACGGCATCTCTCCGGGCGCAACCCCGGCGACCCGCCGCCGACCCTGATCGACTACCTGCCGCCCAACGCGGTGATGTTCATTGATGAATCACACGTCACCGTGCCGCAGGTGGGCGGCATGTTCAAGGGCGACCGCGCGCGCAAGGAAAACCTGGTCGATTACGGCTTCCGCCTGCCCTCGGCGCTGGACAACCGGCCGCTACGGTTCGACGAGTTCGAAACCATCATGCGCCAGACCGTGTTCGTCTCCGCCACCCCCAGCACCTACGAACAGGAACACCAACAGCAGGTGGTGGAACAGGTGGTGCGCCCCACCGGCCTGATCGACCCGATCATCGAAATCCGCCCGGTCGGCACCCAGGTGGACGACCTCATGTCCGCCATCACCGAACGCACCGCGCGCGGCGAGCGGGTGATGGCCACGACGCTGACCAAGCGCATGTCGGAACAACTCACCGAATATCTCTCCGAGCACGGCATCCGCGTGCGCTACCTGCACTCGGACATCGACACCGTCGAGCGGGTGGAAATCATCCGCGACCTGCGCCTGGGCGTGTTCGACGTGCTGATCGGCATCAACCTGCTGCGCGAAGGGCTGGATATTCCCGAAGTCTCCCTGGTCGCCATCCTCGACGCCGACAAGGAAGGCTTCCTGCGTTCCGAACGTTCCTTGATCCAGACCATCGGCCGCGCCGCCCGCCACCTCAACGGCACCGCGATTCTCTACGCCGACCGCATCACCAACTCCATGCGCCGCGCCATCGACGAAACCGACCGCCGCCGCGCCAAACAGATCGCCTTCAACCTCGCCCACGGCATCACCCCCAAAGGCGTGGTCAAACGCATCAAGGACATCATCGATGGCATCTACAACCCCGACGCCGCCAACCAGGAACTGAAAGCCGCGCAGGGCCGCGCCAAATACGAAGTCATGAGCGAGAAAGACCTGGCGCGCGAAATCAAACGCCTGGAAAAAGACATGCTCAGCGCCGCGAAGAACCTGGAATTCGAAAAAGCGGCGGAACTGCGCGACAAACTGCACGCAATGAAGAAACAGTTGTTCGGGGTGGAAGAGCACGACGAGTAATCGTGTAGCGCAGGCTTCCAGCCTGCGTCGTTCTTCTGATCAGGCCTACGATGCAGGCTGGAAGCCTGCGCTACAGACGAGCGCTGGTTTTACGATAAGGAACTAACTGACAGCGCCATGAACGCCAACCTAGCCTATCAGACCAGCCTCTACGACCAACTTTGCGCCCTCCGGATGGGGGTGACCGGGGAAATTCCAAACGGCCGGTTGCACACCCAGATCAGCGGCAGTGGCAGGCACGCGGTGGCGATAACCGGGCTCCTGGCTAACATCGGCTCCGCATTCGACTTCGCGCGCAATGGCCCTGGAGGCTGGCGCACCTTGCACAAGCCGGAAATCCACTTCATCCGCGACACCGAGGTCGCCGTCCCCGACCCGGCTGGCTGGCGCCGCGAACGGATGCCGCAAGTGCCCGACGGCCACCGTTTCGAAGTGGTGCCGGATTGCGTATGCGAAATCCTCTCCCCCAGCACCGCCCGCAAAGACCGCTTCGTCAAGCTGCCGATTTACGCGAAATACGGCGTGACGCATGCCTGGCTAGTAGACCCGGAAGCCCACACACTGGAAGCCTACGAACTGCGAGACGGCTTCTGGACCCTCATCGCCACCCTGCAAGACGACGCACCGGTCTGGGTAGCGCCGTTCGACGCCATCGAGTTCTCGCTGGCCGATCTCTGGGCTTGACGCACCCCACGACTGAATCACCCACCATGCTCGACGCATCGGATCACCCCGCGCGCCCACTACAAAGCCAAGCGAAACTTCATCAAGCTGCTCGACACCGTGTCATGAGCGAAAATCACGCCCATCTTGCCGCCTGACAGACGCGGGTTTAACTACCTGAAAAAT
The DNA here is from genome assembly GCA_028714875.1 of Gallionellaceae bacterium. GTDB lineage: Bacteria > Pseudomonadota > Gammaproteobacteria > Burkholderiales > Thiobacillaceae > PFJX01. Next base: position 30,449 of record JAQTLN010000003.1, on the reverse strand, counting down.
AAGGCTATGCTGGGAGCCGGAATAAAGGTGACGAGAATCGCTTGCTTCACCGGTCCAGCGTTTCAGTAAAGGAGATTTTTATGGCCATTTCCAGTGTCTCAACCTCTTCTCAGGCCTTGGCCAGCTATGCCGCGCAATTGCATGCAGCCCAATCGAGAGGCCGCCCTCAGGAAGCCGAGCCGAAAGTCCAGGAACAGGGTGAAAGTTCGGAACGCAAAGACCGCGTGACCTTGAGCGCGCAATCCGCCCAGGGCAGCAACCAAACCGATGCGTTGCAGGCGAACCGGAAAAATGAGGCCGCGCGCGTCGCCAATACGCAGGCGGTGGATCGCAAGCAAGAGATCAATCCGCAAGAAACAAGATCGGCCGCAAGCAAATCGGTTACCCAGGCGCTGGAAGCCTACGTTCAGACCTCGCTGGTTTAACTGAAGAACCATCATGGCCATCGGCGCTCTCTCCGCTTCTCCCGCAATCAGCTACTTTCCCGGCGCCACGGCGCTGGATGGCGCGGCGGATCGGGTCAGGCAAACACCGCGCGAATCCTCAGGCACTCACCGAGGGCAAGCGGGGACGCAAAGTACCGCGACGGATTCGACCAGAAATAGCGCGGCCGAAACCGCCCGTAAAGCGGTGCGCGAAAATCTGGATGTGGAGAAAACGCAAGCGTCCACCCTCAATTCCAACCCGCGCGTCCAGTTCAAGGACTCCGAGGGAACACGGGTGATGGAGGTTTACGACAGCAAGAACGTCCTGATCTATCAGGTGCCACCCAAAGGCCTGCTGACGCTGATTCACAGCCAGGAACACCGGCCCAATCCTCAGGTCGAGACTTCCGCCTGAATTGCCGTATAGCGGTAGCCCCGGCAGTCATTCCCAACGCTGATTTTTCTCCGCCCGCGCGGCGATCTCGGCGCGGTTTCATGCGCCGCGCCACTCGGCGACGCCCTACCTTGATTCCAAGGCAAGGCGTCACGCCGCGTCAGCCGTTCCGGCAAGGCCCGCAGAAGCGTTTTTCCAGATAGGCATGGAATTCGCCGCTGACTTCCGGGTGCTTGAGCGCATATTCCACCGTGGCTTCCAGATAACCCAGCTTACTGCCGCAGTCGTAGCGCGTGCCGGTGAATTCATAGGCCAGCACCTGTTGTTCCTGGAGTAGCGCGGCGATGCCGTCGGTAAGTTGTAACTCGTTGCCGGCGCCGCGTTCGATGTGGCGGAGGTGATGGAAGATGCGCGGGGTGAGTACATAGCGGCCGACCACGCCGAGGGTGGAGGGCGCGTTCTCCGGGGCGGGTTTCTCGACAATCTGGGTGACCCGCGAGATGCGCTCCGCCATCGGCTCGGAGGCGACGATGCCGTAGGAACGGGTCTCTTCCGGCGCGACATTCTGCACGCCCACCAACGAGCACTGATAGTAGTTGTAGAGGTCACACATCTGTTTCGTCACGCCCGGCTCGCCGTCGATCAGGTCGTCGGCCAGGAGCACGGCAAAGGGTTCGTCGTTCACGGCCGGCTGCGCGCACAACACGGCATGGCCCAGACCCATCGCCTCGGCCTGACGAATGTAGATGTAGTTGATGTTGACCGGCAGCATGCCGCGCAGGTCTTCCAGCGCCTTGAGCTTGCCCTTGGTTTCCAGCTCGACTTCCAGTTCGTAGGCCTTGTCGAAGTGGTCGGCGATGGCGCGCTTGGTGCGGCCGATGATGAAGATCAGGTCGGTGATACCCGCCGCCGCCGCTTCCTCCGCCGCATATTGAATCAAGGGCTTGTCGACGATGGGCAGCATTTCCTTGGGGTTCGCCTTGGTGGCGGGAAGGAATCGGGTGCCCATGCCGGCGGCGGGAAAGACGGCTTTGGTGACGCGTTTCATGCTGATGTATCTCCTCTCTCGCTATGTGTTAAATGCAACAAAGTGAGTCAGGATACCGCACCCTTACGGCAATGCCTATTTACCGGCGCTCAGGTTCGTGGTCTGAAATGCGGGGGAATGACTAGTAGTCAGTCATGTTGAAACGCGAGGACACAAACGCCCCAACCGCGCCATGCAATGCAACCGTACTTGATGCGGTTCGCCGCGCTCACCACATCCTACAAACTGCCCCGCTCACGATTCAATTCAGCTAGATACGCCGCGAAATCTTCGGCCAGTTCTGGATGCTTCAACGCATATTCAACCGTGGCCTGGAGATAGCCCAGCTTGGACCCACAGTCGTAACGCTTGCCGTGATACTGGTAGGCGAGCACCTGTTGTTCCTTGAGCAGGCTGACGATGCCGTCGGTCAACTGAATCTCGCCACCGCTGCCACGACCCAGATTGCGCAGGTGATCGAAGATGCGCGGGATAAACACATAACGCCCCACCACGCCCAGGGTGGAAGGCGCCTCTTCTGGCTTGGGCTTCTCGACCATGGCGCTGATACGGGACAGGCGGTCACTCATGGGCTGGCTGACGACGATGCCGTATTGGTTTGTCTCTTCCCGCGCCACATCCTGGACGCCTACCAGCGAGCAGTTGTAGTAACTGAACTGCTCCACCATCTGCTGTGTGACACCGGGTTCGGCATCGATCAGGTCGTCGGCCAGCAGAACGACAAAGGGCTCATTGTTCACCGCCGGCTCGGCGCATAACACGGCATGTCCCAACCCCAGGGCCTGGGACTGGCGGATATAAATGCAATTGACGTAATCCGGGAGGATGCCGCGGACGATCTCCAGCAACTGCTTCTTGCCCTTGGACTCCAGTTCGGCCTCCAGTTCGTAAGCTTTGTCGAAATGGTCGGGAATGGCCCGTTTGTTGCGCCCGTTGATGAAGATGAGATCGGTGATGCCCGCCGCCACCGCTTCCTCCACCGCGTACTGGATCAACGGTTTGTCGACGATGGGCAGCATTTCCTTGGGATTCGCCTTGGTCGCCGGGAGAAAGCGAGTGCCCATGCCCGCCACGGGAAATACGGCTTTGGTTACGCGTTGCATCATGTGCCCCTTTCAACTTCCAACAATTGCAAGAATTCCGCTTCGTCCACAATGGCCACGCCCAATTCGCTCGCCTTGTCCAATTTGCTCCCCGGGTCCGCGCCCGCCACCACGTAACGGGTGCGCTTGGAAACGCTACTCGCCACTTTGCCGCCTTCGGCCTCGATGCGCGCCTTGGCCTGGTCGCGGGTGAGGTTGGGCAGGGTGCCGGTGAGCACGAAGGTGAGTCCCACGAAACGTCCTAGAGCCACCGCTTGCGCCTCGCCATCGACCCAGACTTGTGCCCGTCGTAGCGCCTCGATCACAGACTGGTTGTGGCTTTCCCGGAAGAAAGCGGCGATAGAGGCGGCGACGACCGGCCCCACGTCCGCCACCCGCAACAGCGCTTCCGTATCGGCCGCCATGAGCGCATCCAGCTTGCCGAAGTGGCGCGCCAGATCCTTGGCGGTCTGTTCGCCCACCTGGCGGATGCCCAGGGCGAAGACGAAGCGCGCCAGGGGCTTGTGTCGACTGGCGGCAATGGCGGCGAGCAGGTTCTCCGCCGACTTTTGCGCCATGCGCTCCAGGCCGGCGACCTGTTCCAGGCCAAGCGAGTAGAGGTCGGCGGGGGTTTTCACCAGGCCGCGATCGACCAGTTGCTCTACCAGCTTGTCGCCCAGGCCCTCGATGTCCATCGCACGGCGCGAGGCGAAGTGGATGATGGCCTGCTTGCGCTGCGCCGGGCAGGCCAGGCCATTGGTACAGCGCACGGCGGATTCGCCTTCCAGACGCAGCACGGGGGCGCCACATTCGGGGCAAACCGTGGGCATGACGAAAGCTTCATGCAGTGGCGTGAGCAGATCGCGCAGCGGGCGCCGTTCGAGAACGCTGCCGACTACCTCGGGAATCACATCGCCGGCACGGCGGACGATCACGGTATCGCCCACCCGCACATCCTTGCGCCGCACCTCGTCCTCGTTGTGCAAAGTGGCATTGGTGACGGTAACGCCGCCGACGAACACCGGCTTGAGCCGGGCCACCGGGGTCAGCGCGCCGGTGCGGCCGACCTGCACGTCGATGGCTTCCACCACGGTGAGTTCTTCCTGCGCCGGGTATTTGTGGGCGATGGCGAATCGCGGCGCGCGCGCGACGAAGCCGAGCCGTTCATGGTCGGCCAGGCGGTTGACCTTGTAGACGGCGCCGTCGATGTCGAAAGGCAGGCTGGCGCGTTTCGCGCCGAGTTCATTGAAATAGCCCATCAGACCATCCACGCCGGTCACCACGTCTCGCTGTCGCGCCACCGGCAGGCGTAGTTCGGCCAGCCAGTCCATGACCTCGGCATGGGTTCCGGGAAGGTCGGCAGCTTCGACGCGGCCGATGCCGTAGCTGAAGAAATGCAGGCGCCGCTTCGCGGTGATGCGTGAATCGAGTTGACGCAGGCTGCCGGCGGCGGCGTTGCGCGGGTTGACGAAGGTTTTTTCGCCTTTGTCGCGCGCGTCCTGGTTCAGCTTGTCGAAGTCGCGCCGCAGCATCAGCACCTCGCCTCGCACTTCGAGCACGGCGGGCGGCGTTACGGTTTCCAGGCGCATGGGTATGGCGCGGATGGTTTTCAGATTGGCGCTGACATCCTCGCCGGTGGTGCCATCGCCGCGCGTGGCGCCGCGCACGAACAGCCCCTGTTCGTAGCGCAGGGTGATGGCCAGACCGTCGAATTTGGGCTCGACGGCATATTCGATCAGCTCCTCCCGCTCCAGGCCTTCACGCACTCTGCGGTCGAAGGCCACCACCTCCGCTTCGGAAAAGGCGTTGTTGAGGGACAGCATGGGGACATCGTGCGTGACCTGCGCGAAATCCTTGAGCGGCCCGGCGCCCACCCGTTGCGTGGGGGAATCGGGGCGGAGCAGTTCGGGATGCGCGGCTTCCAGGTCTTGCAGTTCGCGCAGCAGGCGATCGTATTCGACGTCTGGAATAGCCGGATCGTCGAGAACGTAATAACGATAGTTGGCGTCCTCGATCAAGCGGCGCAGTTCGAGGGCGCGCGGTTCCGCCTCAAACATCACGATTTAAGCCTCATCACGTCATGCATCCGCCGGGTCGCGTACGCCGTGCGCACGGCGCGCGCTACGCCTTACGCAAACAAGCGCAGCGCGCGCTCGCCACCCGCTGGAATGTTCTGCCGTTGCATGCGGGTATAGAACTCCACCAGACGAGCGCGGTCGCGGTTCAGGCTCTCGTTGCTGACGGCGCGCCCGTTGTCGTCCACCAGGCGGCCGGAGAGGCGATCGGCCAGGCTGTAGCCGAACTCGGTCATGCGGTCGAACACATTGACGCCATCGGCCACGCGCGGCACGTCGAACAACAGCGTCACCCCATGCGTGGTCAGGCCGCGCCCATCCAGCGGGAAAGGGGTCTCTTCCTGGTTGGTCAGGGTAAACAGGCTGTGGCCACCCGCGTCGCGCCCGTGATAGATGCCATCACGCTCCAGGGTGAGGCCGGCGGTGACCGCGGCGGTGTGGATGGCCTCACTGGTGAAGGGATGCGTGTCGGCGGCAACCACGTTCAAGCCCATCAGCACATCGACATCCATGCAGAACAGATCGAGCACGCGCGCGCGCTCCAGCGCGTCTTCCTTGTCCGGGCAGATCACCGCGCCGCCGGCATCGGCGGCGAAGGTATAGAGCGCGCGGCAGAAGGCGTCGAGCTGATCCTGGGCGACGGCACCGCCGCGATCCGCCAGTTGCAAGCCCAATTCCATCTGGCTGTAAGCATTGCGCGGATTACCGGTGAGCGCCTCCCAGACGCCGTCGGCGCGCAGGCCAAACGACCGTACCGGCTTGCCGAGCCGGCGCAGGCTGCCCAGCAACCCGGCGTAGGAAGTGAACGCCGGAGAGGCGAACTTGAGGCGCGCGATGAACTCGGTCTGCGCATCGAGGCCGCTGGCCACCTGGGCCTGGGCGGCGGGTGCCGCGCTGGCCTGGGTGGATTCGCTGAAGGCGGCGGCAAGTGGCGGCAGGTAGCCGAGTTCCTCGTCGGAGGGCTCGACTTCCAGCAGCGGCTTCTCCGCCGCGGTAGCGCGGGGCGGCACAGGTTCCGGCGCGGGAGGACGTCTGACCTCGGGCGCGGGCGTCGGCATGGGAGGTTCAGAAACACGCGGCGCCGGTCGCGTGGGCAGTTCAGCCAGAGGCGGTGGCGGGGCGCTCTCCTGGTCAAGCTGATCCGGCTTTGTATCGAATGAATCAGGGAAGGAGAAATCCACCTCACGCCCCCGCAAGGGCGCATCCGCGGCTTCAACGGCCTGTCGCGCTTCCGGAGAAGCGGCTTCCTGGCCCGTCAACTGGATGCGGGTCTCGCCCTGACGACGGCTGGGGTCGGTACGAACGGCCTCGCCCAGCATGATGTCATCGCGTTTATGCGAAAACAGGCGGTCGGCCTCTTTGCGGAAGCGGCGTTCCTGCACCAGGTTGTATATGACGATGGCGCCGATCATGCCGATGCCGACAATGGCCAATACGATCTGCAGCGTGGTCATCATGGGTGTTTACTCTCCTCACGAGGCGGGTCGCCAGCGTCGCCGCCGGATGTTTTTCCGGCTTCAGGGTCGATTACGTGGATGAAAACTTCGTCGGCTCGCACCATGCCCAACTCGAAGCGGGCGCGGCCCTCCAGCGCATCATAGCCGCCATGCAGATCCTGCGCCTCCGCCGCCAACTGGACGTTGCGGGCTTCCAGGGCGAGGTTGGCGGTCTTCTGGGCGTCGACTTCCCGCTCCAGTTCCCATACCCGCAACCAACTCCCCTTGCCCAGCCAGAGCGGGTATTGCAGCAGCAGGATCAGCACCGCCAGCGCCCAGGACAGCCCGCGCATTTCATCTCAGTTGGTAGAAGGCTTCGCGGCCGGGATAACGCGCGAGTTCGGCGAGTTCTTCCTCGATGCGCAGAAGCTGGTTGTACTTGGCGATGCGATCGGCGCGCGAGAGCGAGCCGGTCTTGATCTGCAAGGCGTTGCAGGCCACGGCCAGATCGGCGATGAAGGCATCTTCGGTCTCGCCGGAACGATGTGAGATCACCGAGGTATAGCCGGCGCGCTTGGCGGTTTCGATGGCGTCGAAGGTCTCCGACAGGGTACCGATCTGGTTGACCTTGATCAGGATGGAGTTGGCGATGTTCTTCTGGATGCCTTCACGCAGGATCTTGGCGTTGGTGACGAACAGGTCGTCGCCGACGATCTGGATGCGCTTGCCCAGCTTGGCGGTGTGCAGTGCCCAGCCGTCCCAGTCGCCTTCCGCCATGCCGTCCTCGATGCTGATGATCGGGTACTTGTCGACCCAGGCGGCCAGGTAGTCGGTGAATTCCGCGGAAGTCAGTCGCAGGCCTTCCGACTCCAGCACGTAGCGGCCGTCCTTGTAGAACTCGGAAGCGGCGCAGTCGAGGCCGATCAGGACATCGGAACCGGGCGTGTAACCGGCGCCGGAAATGGCTTCCATGATGAACTTGAGGGCCTCCTCGTTGGACTTGAAGTTGGGCGCGAAGCCGCCTTCATCGCCGACCGTGGTGGGGTGGCCGGCCTTGTCGAGGATCTTCTTGAGGCTGTGGAACACCTCGGCGCCGCAACGCAGGGCTTCACGGAAGCTCTTCATGCCGGCCGGGATGATCATGAATTCCTGGATGTCCACGTTGTTGTTGGCGTGGGCGCCGCCGTTGACGATGTTCATCATCGGCACCGGCAGTTGCATCGGGCCGGCGCCGCCCAGATAGCGGTACAGCGGCAGGCCGGCATCCTCGGCGGCGGCGCGGGCGCAAGCCATCGACACCGCCAGCATGGCGTTGGCGCCGAGGCGGGATTTGTTCTCGGTGCCGTCCAGATCGATCAGGGTCTGATCGATCAGGTGTTGTTCTTCCGCGTCCAGGCCCAGGATGGCCTCGGCGATTTCGGTGTTCACGTTCTCGACGGCGCGCAAGACGCCCTTGCCGCCGTAGCGGGACTTGTCGCCATCGCGCAGTTCGATGGCTTCGCGGCTGCCGGTGGAGGCGCCGGACGGCACGGCGGCACGACCCAGCACACCGGATTCGAGAAGCACATCGGCTTCAACGGTGGGGTTGCCGCGTGAATCCAGAATTTCGCGGGCGATAACATCAACGATAGCGCTCAATTTATTTCCTCTTTCTCTCAATAAGACAGCGGATGGCTGTCAATCACAGACGGGCTTCGATAAAGCCCTGTTGTTTCACCAAAGTATCGATTTCCTTAAGGGTATGCAGCAATTCTTTCATCAAATGCAGCGGCCAGGCATTGGGGCCGTCGGAGAGTGCCTTGGCCGGGTCCGGATGGGTTTCCGCGAACAGGCCGCTGACCCCCACCGCCACCGCCGCCCGCGCCAGCACCGGCACGAACTCGCGCTGGCCGCCGGAACGATCGCCCTGCCCGCCCGGTTGCTGTACCGAGTGGGTGGCGTCGAATACCACCGGGCAGCCGGTTTCGCGCATGATGGCAAGGCCGCGCATGTCGGAAATCAGGGTGTTGTAGCCGAAGGAGACGCCGCGCTCGCACACCATGATGGTGTCGGCGCCACCATTGGCGTCCTTCGCCTTGGCGACCACGTTCTTCATGTCGCCGGGCGCCAGGAACTGGCCTTTCTTGATGTTCACCGGCTTGCCCGAGGCGGCGCAGGCCTGAATGAAATCGGTCTGCCGACAGAGGAAGGCCGGGGTTTGCAACACATCCACCACCGCCGCCACCGGCGCGATTTCGTCCTCGCTGTGAATGTCGGTGATGACCGGCAAGCCCAGTTGTTTCTTTACCTCGGACAGGATGCGCAGGCCTTCGTCCATGCCCAGGCCGCGAAACGACGTGCCGGAGGAGCGGTTGGCCTTGTCGAAGGACGACTTGTAGATGAAGTTGATGCCGACCTCGGCACAGATTTCCTTCAGCGCGCCTGCCGTATCCAGCGCCATCTGTTCCGACTCGATCACGCAGGGGCCGGCGATCAGGAATAACGGGTGGTCGAGCCCGACTTCGAAGCCGCAGAGTTTCATGACTGGGCTTCCTTGCCCGCGTTCTGCGCCAAAGCCGCCTGGACGAATGACGTGAACAGCGGGTGCCCGTCGCGCGGGTTGGAGGTGAATTCGGGATGGAACTGGCAAGCGACGAACCAGGGGTGTACTTCGCGCGGCAATTCCACCATTTCGCACAAATCGGTGCCGGGCGCTCGCCCCGACACCTTCAAGCCGGCGGCTTCCAGCTTGCCGCGCAGGGCGTTGTTGACTTCATAGCGATGGCGATGGCGTTCGACGATCTGGTCTTTGCCATAGATCTCTCGCGCCAGCGACCCGGCCTCCAGATGACAGACTTGTCCACCCAGACGCATGCTGCCGCCCAGGTCGGATTGCGCGGAGCGTTGTTCAAAACGGCCATCGGCGGTCTGCCATTCGGTGATCAGGCCAATCACCGGGTAGGGGGTTTCCGGCTCGAATTCGGTGGAATGGGCGCCCTGCATGCCGGCCACGTCGCGGGCGAACTCGACCACGGCCAACTGCATGCCCAGGCAGATGCCCAGATAGGGCACCTTGTGTTCGCGCGCATAGCGGATCGCGCAGATCTTGCCCTCGGTACCGCGTTTGCCGAAGCCGCCCGGCACCAGGATGGCATCCATCTTCGCCAGCGTGGCGCAACCGTCGCGCTCCAGGGCTTCGGAGTCGATGTAATGAATGTTGACCTTGCCGCGGGTATGAATGCCGGCGTGAATCAACGATTCGGACAACGATTTGTATGACTCGGTCAGATCCACATATTTGCCGACGAAGGCGACATCGACCTGGTGTTGCGGATGTTCCAGCGCCTCGACCAGGCGCTTCCACACGGAAAGGTCGGCGGCTTTCGCCAGGATGCCGAGTTTGTGGCAAACGATTTCATCCAGCATCTGGTCATGCAGCATGCCGGGAATCTTGTAGATGGAGGTGGCGTCGAGCGCCTCGATCACCGCTTCCGGCATCACATTGCAGAACAGGGCGATCTTGCGCCGCTCTTCCACGGGAATGGAGCGGTCGGCGCGACACAGCAACACATCCGGCTGAATACCGATTTCGCGCAATTCCTTCACCGAATGCTGCGTCGGTTTGGTCTTCAGTTCGCCGGCGGTCGGGATGTAAGGCAGCAGGGTGAGGTGGATAAAACAGGTGCTGTTCCTGCCCTCCTCGATGCCCATCTGGCGGATGGCCTCCAGGAACGGCAGCGATTCGATGTCGCCTACCGTGCCGCCCACCTCGATGATCGCCACTTCGGCGCCCTCGGCGCCGCGCTTGATGTAGGTCTTGATCTCGTCGGTGATGTGCGGAATGACCTGCACGGTTTTGCCGAGATACTCGCCGCGCCGCTCCTTCTTGATCACCGACTCGTAGATCTGGCCGGTGGTGAAGTTGTTGCGCCGGCTCATCTTGGCGCGCGTGAAGCGTTCGTAATGGCCCAAGTCAAGGTCGGTTTCCGCGCCGTCTTCGGTGACGAACACCTCACCGTGCTGGAACGGACTCATGGTGCCCGGATCGACGTTGATGTAGGGATCGAGCTTGAGGTGGGTGACCGTGAGGCCACGCGATTCGAGGATGGCGCCCAAAGACGCGGCGGCGATGCCTTTGCCCAGGGAGGAAACAACGCCGCCGGTGACGAAGATATAACGAGTCATGGAATTGGCAAATGCAGGGATGGCGAATGATACCGGAAGCCCCCCCGCCCTACCAAGGACACGACCCCGAGCATGCCATCGCTGGCGCATCCATTAGTCGGCGACAGTGCCCGCAGGGCCTGGCCACGCGGCATGGATCAGGCCTTGAGCGCGTCCATCAGGTCGATCATCAATTCCGTATCTTCCTGACCCATGGTTTCCCACGCGGTAAAGCCCAACTCCGTAAGCGCATCGACCCCATCAGGCTCATCGGCCATGCCGAGCAGCAACCGGCGCGCATCTTCACAGCGTTCACGCAGGCGCGGCCCAAGCAGGAAGACGTGAGAAATATCGTTGATCCGGCTTTGCGCCAAAGGGCGGAGCAAAGCGCGCACGGGTTCGGCAAGCTCGTCGAAGACTTCTTCCAGGAATAGGCCCACATCGGCGTCCCCCCGCAGCAACGCCTCGGCCAACTGGGGATAGCCGTCCACATGCACCATGTGGACGTTGCCCAGGTCCAGATCCGCTGGTTCCAACATGATCATGCCGATCATGTTGACATCCGGATGATCGGTGCTGACCACACGGCAACCCGGTTGCAGGTCTTCGATCACTCGGGAAGGGTCGCCATGGGGCACCGCCACGATGCACTCGTAACGCTTGCCGGCCGGGCGGACCACGGGGACAAAGCCTTTTTCTCGCACCAGCCTGGAGGCGTCGAAGGGGCTGGCATAGATGATGTCCACCTCATCGGCGATGATGGCCCGCCGCTGCTCGTCAAACTCGCGATAAAGCTTCAGGTCAATCCGTGGATCGAGCGCTTTGCGCAACCAGGTATTGAACGCGGACCATCCGGACATGCGATTCGTCGGGAAATCCAGACTCACCGTCATCTGATAGGCGTCGGACATCGCGCTTTCTCCTCGGCCAACAGTTGTTCGTAACGTCTTGCCGCCTCCTCGACCTTGCGCCGAGAGGGTTTGCGGCGCACCGAGGAATACCCCACCACCTCGCCATACCGCACATTCTGTATGACCGTCGCGTAAACCCAGTAGCAGGCGCCATCCTTGCGCAGGTTCTTGACATAGCCACGCCAGATCCGGTCCGCTCGCAGGTCATTCCAAAGCTCTTCGAAGGCGGCGGCGGGCATGTCGGGATGGCGCAGGATGCTGTGCTCCGCGCCGATCAATTCCTCCCGCGTATAGCCGGACATTTCCACGAAAGAGCTGTTGCAATGGGTAATCACGCCGCGCGTATCGGTGGTGGAAACGATCAATCGGCCGTCGGGATAGGGAACTTCGTGGTCGCTGACCAAGACCTTGCGCGTTCCCAGCCCATAGAGGTTGAGCGTGGCTTCACGATACGGCATGGGCACATCCACCGGATTCATGTCATGCAACATCAAGTAGCCTCCTGTTCACAGACCGACGACATATCGAGTGGCTACATCACTTCTCTCAGACCGGGAATCGCCGAACCTGGGGACGAAGGGGAAATTCTGACAAACCCGCGGGCCATCTTGCACCACTTATCCGCGACGTCCAGTACCGCGCACACCATTGTGCCTATCGCAGAGCGCCGACAATGACGATTCGGGTAACGATAGCCGAGCACATCGCTCCCGCACATCCGGTCCATCCCTGAGATAGATTCCCGTCATGCAAATGCCGACGCGGCATTACTCCGCCACGTCCACACGGTTGCGGCCGTTCTCCTTGGCGCGATACAGCGCGGTATCGGCACGCGCCAGGACATGATCGGGATGGTCATCGCCCGCATTGAACTCGGTCACGCCGATGCTGATGGTGAAGGCGATGCTGACCTGATCGACCTGAGCCGGGTTATCGCTCACATACAGGCGCAAACGCTCGGCGAACTCGGCGGCGCCATCGGCCCGCGTTGCCGGCAGAAGGATGCCGAATTCCTCGCCACCCAGGCGCCCGAATAGATCGTTGCGGCGCAGCAAGGCATTGGCCAGGCTGGCCAGATGGCAGAGAACGCTATCGCCCACCGCATGCCCATAGCTATCGTTCACCCGCTTGAAGTAGTCGATATCGATGATCAACAAGGAAGTCGGCTCCCCGTAGCGCTGGAATCGCGCCAGTTCCAATTCCATCTGATCGAGAAAACGGCGCCGATTGGCGACCCCGGTCAGGGGATCGGTGGTGGCGAGATGGATCATCTCTGCCTCGACCTGCTTGCGCTTGGTGATGTCGCGCACGATGGACCACATGGCATTCGGTACCCCATGTTCGTCGCGGAGCAGGAAAGTACGCAATTCGACCGGGAATACATGGCCGTCCTTATGTTGATATTCCTTCTCATACACATCGGAATAGCCCAGCGGAACAATGCGATCGGCGACAAGGCGAGCGCCCTCGAAATGCCATTTTTCCGGAGTGAGGTCGATATAGGTGTATTGCTTCAGTTCTTCCGCCGTGTAGCCCAGCATTTCCTGATAAGCGCGATTGCTCTCAAGGATGTGGCCGCCCATATCCACCATGACGAAAGCATCTGTCATGCTTTCATGCAGGCGCCTATATTTGGCTTCGCTCTCGGCCAGGGCGTGCTCTGCGCGCTTGCGCTCACTGATGCCCAGGAACGCCAGAACCACCCCCACCGTCTTGCCCGCCTGATGAATCGGCGTCACGGTGAGGTGCACCGGAAATTGCCGGCCCGCGCCGTTGAAGAATTGTTCGTCGCTTTCTCGCCGCTGCCCATCCCGCAAAGTCAGCGCGATGGGGCAGTCACGGCTCGCGGTAGCCCCGCGACCAGTTGTTTTGCAACGAAAAACCTGAAACCACTCACTGCCGATCGCCTCCTCCCTGACCCAATCCAGCATGGACAAGGCCGCCGGGTTGATAAAGATGCAAAGCCCCCGCGAGTCGAGACCGCACACGCCCTCGCCCAGGCTTTCCAGCAATTCATCGCGCAAAGCCAGGCGCTCCGCCTGGGCGATGCGCGCGGCCAGTTGTTCGCTCATCTGATTGAACGCGCGGCTCAAACCCTGGATTTCCCCCACCGCCCCGATCTCCATACGGCTAGAGAAATCGCCCGACGCCACCGCCCGCGCGGCGCGTTCCAGCCTTTGCAGCGGATGGGTGACCAGGCGATGAAGCAGAAAGGCCAGCAGTGCGGCCGTCAGCAGGGAAAGCACCAGTTCCGGCAGCCGTTCCGTTAGCTCGTGGCCTTGCGCTTCCCGCACCGCATCCGAAAGATCAAAAGCCACATAAGCCACCCCCCGGTCGAGGCCGCGCAACTCGGCCTGACGCCGTGGCAACGCATAACTCATCATTGCCGTGATGACGTGGCTATCGCTATTGCCGGACATGACGACCATCCTGCCCTGGCGTGCCTGATTGAACTGCGCGACGGCATAGGAAGGCAGACGAGCCACCGTCTGGCCCACCCAGGCCGAGTTACTTGCGGCCAGAATCGCGCCCTCGGCGTTGAACACGGCGGCGTTTGCGCTGCGTGGATCGGTAGCCAAACGCGCGGTCTCCTCGGCCAGAAAATTGATGTCATGGATCAGGCCATGCTCCGCCGCCACGGCCAGGTGGGAAACCGCTTGCATGCAATCCGCTCGGGCCTGTTCCAACACATAAGCCCGGCGTGATTCGGTACCGTGAAACAACGACACGGCCATCGCCACAAGAAAGCACAGCACGACGATGGATGGAATCAAAAGACGAAGCGAACGTAGCGGCCTCATCGACTCACACCTTCGGCAAAAAACGCGCATCGGCAAGATCGGCCACCAGACATTCCCCCCGCAGCAAGCCCGCCTGACGCATCGCCAGAATCAGGCTGGTCGCGGTCTGTGCCAACTGGCCCGACTTGCCGGTCAGCCACTGCCGGTTGGCTGTCGCATCAGGCATGTCGATGCCGGCAAAGGCGGCGGGCACCTGCTCGGGCGACAAGCGCAACAGCCCGGCCAGGATCGGCAGCGCGGTGGCGGGCTCCCTGAGATATTCCGCGCGCGCCCGAAAATGGCCGGCGAGCAACCGCCGCAAAGCCTCCGGGCTCTGTTCCAGCGCCTTGGGGCGAACCGCCAGCACATCGACGATGCGCCCCGGAAGATCGGCGCTGCTGAACAACCTGATGATGTCTGTTCCCCGCAATTGAGTGGGAACAGGTTCAAAGGTGATCAGCGCATCCACCTGCCCGCTCAGGAATGCCTCACGTTGCCGGATCAGCGGGATATGGAGGATCGTCACATCACTGGCGCTCAGGCCCGCCCGGCGCAGCACGGCGGCCAGCATCACCGCCCCAGAACCCGACTGCTCGACGCCGATGCGGCGACCCTTGAGATTTTGGAGACGGCGAATATCCGGCCGTGCCAGCAGCACATCCGCTCCTAGGGAGACATCCAGCACGCAGACCACTTTCAGGTGAATACCACCAGCCAGTGCCGTCAGCACTTCATCCAGGCTCAGACAGGCACCTTCCAGCGTACCCGCGGCCAGGCACTGAATGCAGTCCGCCGCGGAGGGCATCTCGATCAAACGCACCGCATCCCGATCGAAATAGCCTCGCGCGGCGGCGAGACGGATCAACTCGTAACCCGGCCAGACATTGCTGGCAATGCGCAACAGGGGTTCCCGCCGCTCGCACGCCGCCAGACCGACCAAGATCGAAGCGCCGGCAAGGCTCTGGCGCAAAAACAATCGTCGACTCATCTGACTGGCGGGGCGCAAGACGCGGGGCATGGCACTGCCTTATAGGAAAGGGAATCAGCATTCCGCCGGCCCATCCCCGCTGAAATGACGACCAGGGAGGAAAAGAAAGTGGCTCCTGGTCAATAGGTCATTCCGCTTGGCTCAGGTGTACCGGCAACGTGCCGATGCTAGAACCTTATCCGCATCCCCGCCCGGTACATAGGATATACATCTCAGGAAATGCCTGAAAATCTTCATTTTTCATGAGATTGAAACAACCTGATGTCTTGCCCACACCAAGCGTTTGGACGGGTGCTGAGTATTGTCGCGTGGCAATGGCGTAAACGCCGTCGCCACGCTCGTACACATTCAACCGCGTTTCAGGTTCACTTCCCGATGTCGAACACCCCGTTTGGCGATTCCCCGAACATCTCCGGCGCATACATTGCTTCCACCCGGGTCGGCGGCAGGTTGTAGGCGCCGTCGTTGTTCAGGCGCAGGGTGTATTCCACCGTATGGCGGCCGCGCGGCAGCCATTCGTAGTAGGCGCGGTAGCTGTCGAACAAGCGCTCCTGCCAGGTCGGCCAGGACGTTCCACCGAGGTTGCCACCCTCATTTTGCGTGAGCAGCGAGGAGCCGCGTTTGCCGCCGCCGGAAAGAATGCCGGCGCCGGCGGGAACCGGGTCTTCCACCACCACCCAGCCCATGTCGTCGCGCGCATCGATGGTCAGGCGCACGCGCAGGACATCGCCCCGGCTCCATTTTCCGGGGATTTTCTGGTCGATGGGGACCTGCTCGCGACTGACGCTGTAGCCGCGTGAGACCGGCTCACGCAATGGCACGGCGGCCAGGGTGGTAACGCTGACATAGGGCTCGCCCTGCCCTTCGTGTTTGATATGCAGGGTGGCGGGGTCGGAGGCCAGCGGCAGGAAGGCGGTGGCGCCCTTGGGGAAGGCATTCCAGTCGATCAGGCGGCCTTCCTTGCCCAGCGCCACGGTGCTTTTGCCAGCCGGTTTCACCGCCTCGAAGCGCTGCTGATAGCGCTCCAGCGCCAGCGTGCCCCAGGCGTTGGCGCTGGTGGTATTCCAGCGCCCATCCCGCTGCCGCGCCAATACGCCGGCGGCGAGCTTGGGCAGGCGTTCCTTCCAGGCCGGCTCGTCGACCAGCGCGAGCAGCGCGCGCAGGGCGTTGTTGTCGGCGGAAGTCATCATCCACCAGAGGCCGTCGCCGGCTTCAGTGCTGAAGTTGAGGCGGCGGCCGGTCAGGGTGAAACGGCTCTCCAGGGCCGCGTAGGCTTCTTGCAACAAGGCATCGCGCCGCGCCAGCGTGGGCGCGCGCTTGAGGATGCCGATCCAGTCGATCAGCGCCGAACTGGCCCAGAGCCGGGGTTCCGCTTTGATGGTGGCGATCAGCGCCGGGGTCGCCTTGCCGCCGCGCGACAGGGCTTCCAGGGCGGCGAGGCGTTGCACCGGGCCGGCGCTTTGGCCAACCCCGGCTGCTTCCCACGCGCCACGACGTAATTCCAGCTTGCCTCCGACATAGTCCACGAGGGCGTTTTCCATGCGCGTCTTGCTGTCCAGCGGCAGATTCCAGCCGGCTTCATGGGCGATGGACAACACATAAGCAGTGAGCGCCACGCTGCCCTCTCCGTCACCGGGGAAGAAGTTGAGCAAGCCATTCCCGGCCTGATACGTCGGCAGGTTGGCCAGCAGTGCCTGCCAGGCGCTGTTGTCGCGGGTAGCGATCGCTTTCGAGACTTTCTGCTCCAGGCAGGCATAGGGGTAGCGGCGCATGTAGTCACGCAGCATTGTCTGGCCGTCGACCAGACTGGCGGCCAGGGTGGCACGCAGTTCGCCGCTGCCGGGCAGCGCCTCGGCGGGGGCGGCGACCGGCAATTCGAGTTTGTTTTCCACGCGATACAGGGCCGATGACTGCACGCGCAGCGGCACGGCATCGCGCAGCGCCTGTTTCACCTTGAGCGCATCGCGCCCCTTGCCGCCGACCTCAACCGCGTTGAACGTCCACTCCAGGCTGTCGCCACGTTCCGGCACGCTGACCGGCCAGGCCAGTTCCCGGCTTTCCCCGGCGGCGAGGCGAACGGTTTGCGGCGTAGGGCGGATGCCCGAAGGGCGATCCGCCGAATCTCCGTGGACCGCGCCACTCACCTCGACCTGCATCCAACGTTCGCTGCCGTTGCGCACCGTGACATGGGCTTGCAAACGGTCGCCTTCGCGCAGCACCGGCGGCAGGCCGGAAATGAGTTGCAAATCCTGGGTGCTTCGGATGGCGGTCTTGCCGTCGCCGAAGCGGGTTTCCGAAGCGGCGACGGCGACGATGCGGAACGAAGTCAGGCTGTCGTTCAGCGGCACCTCGACGCTGGCTTCGCCGTTCGCATCCAGCGCCACGCTGTCTTGCCAGAACAGCAGGGTGTCGAACAACTCGCGTGTCGGCAGCTTGCCGCCGCCACCGCCCGCCGGCAGGGCCTTTTTGCCGTAGTGGCGTTTGCCGGTGACCTGCATCTGCGCGGTGAAGGTGTGCACGGCATAACCGCGCTCGGCCATCATCGCTTCCAGCAGTTTCCAGCTTTCGTTGGGGGCGAGTTCCAGCAGGCCCTCATCGACGGCGACCAGCGTCACCTCGGTGCCGGCCGGCGGCGCCTTGCCTTCCGGCGTGCGCACCTTGACCTTCACCCTGGCTTTCTCGCGGATCTGATAACTGGCGCGGTCGGCCTGAACGTCTACTTGCAACCGGTGCGCCTGCCGCCCCACCTCGATGCCGGCGATGCCGAGCTTGAACGAGGGGCGGCCGAGATCGACCAGGGCGGTGGGCTTGATGTCGTCATTGCGGCCGCGCACCACCAGGGCGGAAACGAAGACATTGGGCGCCCAGCCGGCCTTGACCGGAATATCCAGCACCGGCGCCTTGCCGGACAGCGTGACCACGCGCGCATCGAGCACGCCCTCGCGTTCCACGGTGACCAGCGCGGTGGCATTGCGGAAGGGCATGCGCACCTGGAAGCGCGCGGTCTGGCCTGGTTCGTAATGTTTCTTTTCTGGAATCAGGTCGATACGGTCATGGTTGTCCTGGGCGAACACCCATTCGTCCTTGCCCGCCACCCAGTAGCTGTGCGTGGTCTTGGCGATACGCCCCTGGGCATCGCGCGCCATGGCGGTGACCAGAACTTCGCCACCCTGTTCGCTCCGCGCGGTGCAGGTGAACTGGCCTTTGCCATCGCTCTTGCCCGCGCAGGATTCGGGCAGGGCGGTTTCCCGGGTTTCGTTGCGATAGCCATAGAAGCCGCCGGCGAGACGCTCGCGGTAACCGAAGGTCTGGCGCAGTTTCTGGCTCACTTCCACCGGCACGCCCGCAAGCGGACGGCCTTGCGGATCGAGCGTCTGGAAAACTAGGGTGTGGCGCATGCCGGCGCGCGCCCAGTCGCCCTTCTTCAGGCCCAGCACCACATTGGCCGGCCACCAGGGGGTGGTGCTGCTCACGGTCTGGATTTCACCGTTGGGGTCGGCGTATTCCAGTTCCACGCGCAGCTTGTGCGGCATGGCCAGGCTGGGGATGCCGGCGACCTTGCCGCGAGTTGTACCACCCGCGTCCAGCTTGAGATCGGCCGCCGCCAGGGCGACGGATTCACCCTCCTCTCTGCCCTGATCCGTATCGTGTCGCTCAGCGAAGTCATAGTCGTCGTAGCCGGGGAACTCGACGTTGAAACGCGGTTCCAGTTGCGCGCGCAGTTTCACCGCCAGGTTCTTCGCGCCGCCGCCGTTGAGGTAGCTCACGGCGAGGTCGTATTCCGCCACCTCGGTCGCCAGCAACGCCGGCCGCGCCGAGTCGACGCTGGCCTTCATCAGCGGCACGCGGAAATCGCCGACGCTGAAGGCGCCGGAATCCAGGCCGTCGAGAGATTGCAACTCGGCCGGGTCGCTCTCGGGTTTGATCTCCTTGTCCACCAGGCGCAACCGGTAATCGCCGCGCTTGGCGCCTTCCGGCACTTTCCAGGTGGATGCGGCCGCGCCGTTCTTCCAGGCCAGCGGCAAGAACCAGCGCTGATTGCTGGCACCGTGTTCGATCAGCAAGGTACGCGGCGGTTTTGCGGAATAGGACAGGCCGTAAGACTGCCGGTCACGCAGGAAATGCTTCATGTGTACCGTGTCGCCGGGCCGGAACAAGACGCGGTCGAGCACGCTGTGCGCGATCCGCTTGTCGCTGCTCCACTCGCCCGGCAGGCCGAAGCGCCAGGTTTCGATGCCTTCGTCCCAGTCGGAGAAGGCAAAACTCATGTCGTCGCCGGCACGCGCGCTGACCATCAGGGGGCAACCCCATTGCGCGTTGCGCGGGTCCGGTAAACCGCGCGGAATCAGCGCCATGCCCTGGTTGTCGGTCGTGGCCTCGACATAGAGGCGGCCCTTGCAATCACGCACCGCCATCTTCGCGCCGGCCACCGGCGTGCCCAGATCCAGGCGCGTCACCCAGGCCAGCGAGGCACCCGCGCCCCATTTGAAATGCACGCCGAGATTGGTGACCAGCGCGGTGCTACGCACAAACATGGGAATGTTCTGGTCGAGCAGCGATTTGCCCAGATATTTGCTTTCCGCTTCCACCACATAGAAGCCCGGCTGTTCCAGGGGCACGCCCACCACTTCAAACGCCCGGGCGCCGTTGGGCTTGGGCAGCGCGCGCTCCACCACACCCGCCTCCCAGTTGCCGAGCAATTGCGCGTGGCGCGTTTCCGGGTAGCGCCTGAGCTGCTGGTCGAACTCCGGGTGATCGATCTTCTTCACCCGCGCCCGCCAATCGAGGATGGCGGCATCGTCCGTCACCCGCACCCAACGCACTTTGGCCGCTGTTCCACCGTCCGCGCCCGGTTCCAGATTGCGCACGGTCAGCGGCAACAGACCGCCGGTGGCCCGTTCGATGATGCCGAAATCCCCCGAGAACTTGGCCAGGGGCGGGTTGTCGGCCAGGCGAAAACTCAGCGGAAAGCGTTCCGCGTTGACCAGGGCACGGCCCTTGTCATCCACCAGATTGGCGGGCAATGCCAGGGTCAGGTCGGCCCTGGCCGGGAACGGGCCGGGGAAGACCACGCTGTCGTCGCTGGCCGCCGGCTGTGCGGCCTTCTCCCGCGCATAGCTTTTGCCCTTGGCATCCTTCAGCGTGATCTTGTCGAGATGCTCGCGCGGTACTGGCGCGGTGAATTCCAGACGGATGGGCGTGAGCGGCATGCAGCCAGCCTTGGCGTTTTCCTTCTGGCAACGCATGCGTGAACTGAAGTGGTCGCGCACGCTGAAGGTCAGGCGCTGATCGCCCGGGTTGCGCTGGCCGGAGACCGTGGCGACACCCGCGCCCCAGACCAGATCGAACCGGGCATTGGCCGGCAGGGTGCGGCCGCATTGCACCAGTTCCAGACGTGAATCGGCTGCCGGGGAATTGCCCTCCCAGGTCGCGTTCATGTCATCCAGGCTCGACTTGAGCTGCGCCAGCAAACGCGCGCGCTCATTTCCGGTAATCCGCTTCACCGGCACCTGTTCATGGATGCCCTGGATTTCGCAACGCACCTGGGCAAGCACGCTCTCGGGCAATGCCGAGCCGTTGAGGAACAAGACGAAAGCCTGGTCTTCATCCACCGTCTGCGTGGCATACGGCAGGCTCCATTGCACGCGCGGCCCGGCGACGGAAAAGCCATATTCCGGCGCCGCCTCCACCTTCTCGCCGGCCAGCGTCGCCAAGCCGGCGCGCGGCAGGAAACGGCACGGTTCGCCGGCTTTCAGCGCGCCCCCCAGGTCATACACCCAGGTGCGTTCGTCCGCCCAGTAACCATTGCCCGGCGCGCCGCATTCCACCCGGAAGGGCGATGCCGCATCGCTCACCCCCAGCGGCGCCATCGGCGCGGAGAAACGCGCCTGCGCCTGGCGTGCTTCGAGTTGTTCCCCCAGAGGCGCAAAACTTTCCAGGCTGGCGGCGGCACAGACACCGGACCAGAGGACGAGGAGAAAGGCGAATTTGTTCATGGTGAAGTCCTACCCCGAATGGAAGCCCGATTCTGGCATTGATGCGTGAGCTACGAATGAACGCGTCTTGAATCGGTAACCGAATTTCTGTTGGAACAAGGCTGGCTTGGCGGGAGAGCGGACTGTGAACGCGGAGGGAAAGGGTGGCTTGATGGCTGCAACTGTTTAGGGTTGTCCGATGCCTGCCCTCAGGCACAGTTCTGAGCTTACGCACTGACGCTGCCGGGCAGGCGTCGGACAACCCTAAACATCAAGAGCCAGCCGACGCTCAAGGAAGCGGTCATTCCCGAACGGCAGCCACCTGGAGCTGTTGAATTACCGGAAAGGGCGAAGACTTGCCGACCCAACCAGACCCGCGGTCGGCAGCTTCCAGAGGTACAACGGCCATCCAGAAAAGCATTCTTCATGCTCCGCCAAGGAACGTACCTGGCCGTTTCCCGCTCCCCCGGCCCGCAACTGTTTCAACACTGGATTCCGCCATCCGGAACCCGCTCCGCTTGGTTTACGAGGCGTGATTTTCAAATCAGCTTCCACATCACCACACACCAACTGGATACCCCTCAAGCAATTGAATCCTAAAGAAATTCCCAGCTCGTTCGATATTCACTCAACACACGCTTTTCGGAGAACACGATGGCGGGGCACGACTGGTGGGGCGCGCCACAATGGGCGGCGTTCCTGGAATACAAGGAGTTGCCGATCAAGGCGGCCAGCAAGGCCGCGCTTGCGTCTCTGGAAGAAGGCGGCGAAGAGAACCTCTCCGGCCACCAATATGCCGCTTTGCTGTTGGGTGACCCGCTACTCGCGCTCAGGCTGCTGCGCGAAGCCAACCGCCGCTTGCCACGCCGTCTGGCGCGCGACATCACCACGCCGCTGGGCATCCTGATGGCACTGGGCACGCAACAGTTCAAGTCTCAGATCAGAAGCGCGCCGGAGGCGGCCGAGGCCAACCAGGGTTTTATGGAGGTAGAGCACCGCGCCACGCTGGGTGCGCGTATCGCATTCGCCTGGGGCTCGTTGCACCACGATCTCGATCAGGGGGAACTCGCGCTTGCCGCTCTGCTCGCCGACGCTGGTGAAATCGAGCTCTGGGCCTTCGTCCCGGAACTGCCGCAAAAAGCGCTCGATGAACTCCATGCCGGCCGCGCCAGCCGTAGCGACCAGGCGCAACGCCAGGCTTGCGGCTTTGCCTTCCGTGACTTGAGCCTGGAGTTGATCGAGCGTGGCGGATTGCCGCCGCTGATCAAACAACTCATCCGCGGCGACGAAGGTCTGCGCGCGCAACTCGCCCGACTCGCCGTCGACGCTGGCCGCCACCTCAGCTACGGCCGCAACGATCCCGCGCTTCCGCATGACCTGATCGCCGCCGCGAAACTCACCCACGCCCCGCTCGCCACCGTGGCGCAAGGCCTCCCCTCTCTGACGGAAGAAGAGCGGGGAATATTGCTGCGGGCGGCAACCACACTTTCAGAATAAGTCTAAATGGATACTTGACCTATTAGGTCGGGTATTGTAAAGTCCGGTCATCCCGCACTTGCGGCAACAACCTGCTGAAGAGAGGAAACATCATGGATCTGGAAATCAATGGAAGGACCGTCGAGACCGACCCCGAGGGCTATCTGGCCAACCTGGGCGACTGGGCCGAAGACGTGGCCGAGTTCCTGGCCGCGCAGGACAAGCTGACCCTGGCGGAAGATCACTGGAAGATCATTCATTACATGCGTGACTACTTCAATGAATACGGCACCGCGCCCAACCTGCGCATCCTGCAGAAGGGTCTGAAGGAAGAATTCGGTAGCGAGTGGGGCGACAAGAAGTTTCTCTTCGACCTGTTCCCCTATGGCCCCGCCAAGCAGGCAGGCCGCTACGCCGGCACCCCGAAGCCTACCGGCTGCGTTTAATACCACGTCAGGTAGTACACTTGCCCCAGCTTTCCCCTGGGGCATTTTTCTTTCCGCTGACCATGAAAAAACTACTGATCCTTTCCCTCCTTCTTTGCACCGGCCAGGCACTGGCGTTTCCCTGGTACTCCTCCGGAGACAACGTGCGCGGCGCTGAGTTGATGACTGCTCAGGAGCGCAAGGAATACGCCTCCAGACTGCCCAACATGAAGTCGATGGACGAATGCCGCACCTTCATGAACGCGCACAACCTGGAACTGGACAAACGCGCCAAGGAACGTGGCGTGACCCTGCCGCCGATTTCCGGCGACCCTTGCGCGGTAATGAAGACATTCGGGCGGATCAAGTAAAGCCTGCGCCTTGAATGAAAACGGCCCCGGAAGGGGCCGTTTTCATTTCCTGAAGCCATCAGTGCGAAGTGCCGAATGAAAGATCGGCATTGCCCGCCGGGGTCGGCAGGCCGGCCAGATGGCAACCCTGGGTGACCGGGCCGTGCGGGAAGAGTTGATAGAGGTATTTACGCCCACCCTGCTCCATGTATGCCTGTTCCATATTGCGTAACAGGCTACGGGCATTGGCATCGGGGCCGCACTCGGCATAATGGTCACGCAGATAGCAGATCACATCCATATGCGCGTCGGACAACTCCAGGCCTTCGTCATGTGCCGCCTGGCGCGCCATATCTTCGTTCCAGGTATCCAGATCGCTGAGAAACGCATCCGCATCGCAGGGAGCCATCGTTTCAGCGGCGACCAGTTTGTTGATGTCCAGCATTTCCATTCTCCTCAAGTTGATTAAAGCGGCCTTTGCACGGCCCACTTAATGTCTAGCAAACAACTCAAGTATTGCAATAAGCATTTGTTTATAAGGACTTTACCGTCTTCATAGGCGCTTATCCCACCATTGCTATATTAGGGATAGCTAATACGCCAACCCGGCATCTCGCCGGGAAATCCAACCAGTTCAGACGGAGGTCATCATGCGCACAGCATTACGTTTGGGAGCGGCACTCCTGATCACCCTGTCCACTGTGGGGTGCTCGTCCATGGTTCGCACGGCGATGGTCGATGAGCGGGCGAGCCCTTACAACATGGAGGAAACCGTCAAGATCATCTCGGAACGCGCCCGCCAGAAAGGCTGAAACGTGGCCGAACCGAAGAAGCTCGACCAGAGCATCCGCAAACATGGCGGCCCGGTGGTATTGCCGGTGACACTGGTCGAGTTGTGCGAGCCGCGGCATTCCAGCAAGTTGCTCGCCAACGACGGCGACCGCTGGGTGTCGGTGTTCATGCCCTGCACGGTCAGCGTGTATGAGAAAACCGACGGCAAGATCTATGTGGCCAACATGAAGGCCGCGAACCTGGGCGCATGATGGGCGGCACTGTGGCCGAGGTGATGGGCGGCCCGGTGGCGGCGGCCCAGGAAGAAATCCTCGGCTTCCTGAAGTAGGCCGCGCGGGCGTCACTCCGCGTGCCAGTGTCCCGACTTGCCGCCCAGTTTCTCCAGCAGCCGTATCGATTCGATGACCATGCCGCGGTCCACCGCCTTGCACATGTCGTAGACGGTGAGCAGGGCGACGCTGGCGGCGGTGAGGGCTTCCATTTCCACGCCGGTGCGGCCGACGGTTTCCGCCGTGGCGGCGCAGTCGACGGCCGAGGCGGCTTCGTCCAGGGTGAAATCCAGCGTCACCTTGGTCAGCGCGATGGGGTGGCAGAGCGGAATCAGGTCGGGAGTACGCTTGCTGGCCATGATGCCGGCCAGGCGGGCGACGCCGATCACGTCGCCCTTCTTCGCGGCGCCGTCGCGAATCATGATGAAAGTTTCTGGCCGCATGCGGATGCGGCCGGTAGCCACCGCCACGCGCCGGGTTTCCGACTTCTCGCCGACGCCCACCATCACGGCGCGGCCCTGTTCGTCAAAATGTGTAAAGTCGCTCATGTCGGGGGGAACCAGTGCAAAGGGGCCGTTATCATACCCGCCATGAAAGCGCCTACCCCCCCCTTGCTCGCCGCCCTCCTCCTCGTCTTCGGCATCCAGTCCGTTCAGGCCGCCGGTCTGCCCGATCTGGGCGATTCCAGTCGCGTCGCGCTTTCCGAATCGCAGGAAAACCAGATCGGGCGGGAAATCATGCGCCAGGTGCGCGGCGATGCCGAATACCTGGATGACCCGGTGCTGGAGGATTACCTCAACAACCTGGGCGACAAGTTGGCGGCCGCTTCACCGGAGTCCGGGCGGCACTTCGAATACTTTCCGGTGCGCGACCCGAGCATCAATGCTTTCGCCATGCCCGGCGGCAACATCGGCGTCAATACCGGCCTGATTTCCGCGACGCGCAACGAATCCGAACTGGCCGGCGTGCTGGCGCACGAAACCGCTCACGTCACCCAGCACCACATTGCCCGCATGGTCGGCGACCAGAAAATCAGCGGCATCGCCACCCTGGCCGCCCTGGCGGTAGCCATTCTGGCGGCGCGCTCCAACAGCCAGGCCTCGGAGGCGGCGATCGCCACGGTGCAGGCACTGAACATCCAGAACCAGCTCAACTTCACCCGCGCCAACGAAAGTGAGGCGGATCGGGTAGGGCTCCAGATTTTGACCGGAGCGGGATTCGCCCCCCAGGGCATGGTCACCTTCTTCGAGCGACTGCAAGCACAAGGGCGGCTCTACGAAAACAACGCTCCGGCCTACATGCGTACTCACCCCCTCACTTACCAGCGCATCGCCGACATGCAGAACATGGTGGCGCAACTGCCCTACAAGCAGCATGTCGACAGCCTGGAATTCCAGTTCGTGCGCGCGCGCATCCAGGCCAACGAGGGAGAAGCGGCCGATGCGTTGCGCCGTTTCGAGGCGCTGGCGCAAACCAACCCGGAGCCCGCCAACTGGTATGGCCTGGCCCGCGCGGCCGTGCGCGCCGGCAAACCGGAACGCGCGCATTCCGCCCTGACCAGGCTGGACGCCGACAAGGTCAACACACCCGTGGTGCTGGCGCTCGAAGCGGAACTGGCGCTGAGCGAGCGGCAACCGGGCCGCGCCATCCGCCTGTTGGCCGGCGCCATGCCCGCATACGCCAGTTACCGACCATTGGCCTATCTCTATGCCCGCGCCCTGCTCGCCGCCGGGAAAGCGCGTGAGGCCTTGATCTTCATCGGCGAACAGCAACGCACTTGGACCTCCGATACCCGTCTTTACGCCCTCCTGGCCGAAGCCCACCAGGCGCTGGGCGAGTTGACCCAATCGCATCTGGCGCAAGCCGAGTCCTATGCGCTGCAAGACCGCCAGAGCGCGGCCATCGAGCAACTGCAACTGGCGCAAAAAACTGGTGGCGCGGATTTCTACACACTCTCGATCATCGATGCCCGCCTGCGCGAGATGAAACTGCGGCAACAGGCGGCGAAAGCGGAAAAATAGGTAGCCCCCTCGCGGGCGGAACCCCACAGATGGGCGTTACCACGCCCGTAAAACCAGATTAGTTGCCTGCCAACTTCAGCCCGGTTCTTTGGTAACAACATACTTTCGCCCCACTTATATCGTACCAATGCGAGTAATTCGCGTTGCGTGGTACGCCACATCACACCTATCCTTCGCCGCAGCTAAAAAGTGACGCGTTCGGGGGAAGCCGAGCGGAGTTTGTTTGCCATCGACCACTACGAAGGAGAAGACATGCGGAAACGCGCTTCCATCATCACCGGGGTGCTGGCCACCCTGCTCGCTAGTTCGGCCTACGCCGCCGAGACCGGCAAGGACATTGCCTTCAACCGCTCCAAAGGCAACTGCCTGGCCTGCCACGCGATGCCGACACTGCCCGATGCCGAGCAGCCTGGCGAAAGCGGCCCGCCCCTGATCGCCATGCAGGCGCGTTTCCCCGACAAGAAAGTATTGCGCGCCAAAATCTGGGATGCCACCGTGAGCAATCCCGCAACCTTTATGCCGCCGATGGGCAAGCATCAGGTAATGACCGAAGAAGAAATCGACAAAGTCGTCGAGTTCCTCTATGGCCTCTGATCAACCCACACAATCATTGGAGAACGGCATGAAGAAAATCGTAAAGAAAACCCTAATCGCAATGGCCGGCCTGGGTGTCCTGATGGGCGCGGTATCCGCCAACGCGGGCCCGGAAGAAGATCGGCTGAAAGTCGTCAATTACTTCAAGAACAAGTTTCCCGACCTCAAGCCAGAGGACTATGTCTTGAGCGCCCTGGCGTTCGATCCTGACGCCAGATACCAGTACAACAGCATCATGGAATTCCCCCCTTATCTGGGCGTGCTGGAAAAAGGCGAGAAGATGTGGAAGACCCCGCTCAAGAGCGGCAAGACCTACGCCGACTGCCTGCCCAACGGCGGCAAGATGATCGCGGGCAACTACCCCATCTTCGACAATGCCAAAGGCAAGGTCGTGACGCTGGAAGACGCCATCAACGATTGCCGCGTCGGCAACGGCGAAGAGCCCTACAAAATCGGCGACGACAGCACCATGGGCACACTTAGCGCCTACATGCGCACCCTGTCCGACGGCATGAAGATGAACATCAAGGTGGAAGGCGAAGGCGCGATGAAGGCCTACGAAGATGGCAAGCACACCTTTTACGCTCGCGCCGGCCAGCTCAACTTCTCCTGCGGCAGCTGCCACGTTGACAATGCCGGTGTTCGTATCCGCTCGGAATTGCTCTCGCCCGTCGTCGGCCAGGCCGTCCATTGGCCCGCGTTCCGTGGCGGTGACAAGCTGACCACCCTGCAAGAACGTTATGAAGGTTGCCAGAAGAACGTGCGCCACGTTAACGACAAGGCCGGTAGCACCCGCTACAACAACCTGGAGTATTTCCACTCCTACATGAGCAACGGGCTGGAAATGAAGTCCTCCGTGTTCCGCAAGTAATCCTGGCGAACACCTCTGAAAATCCGGGCTGCTGCCCGGATTTTCAATTGAACTAGTAGTCGGTCACCTTGAATTGACTGGATGGTTTGTAGGATGTGGTGAGCGCAGCGAACCGCATCAAGTATGGTGTTGCATTGCATGGTGCGGTTCGCTGCGCTCACCACACCCTACGTCCGGTTGCGGCACGGTTGTGTCCTCGCGTTTCAATATGACTGACTACTAGCCAAACTGGCTCATCGCTACCATTTACCACCCGCCAGGGCACGGCAACAATGCCGCACCACACAGAGACCACCCCGGAGACCCATCCATGTCCATGAATCGCCGCGATTTCCTGCAAATTCTCGCCGCCGCCGCCGCCGGTGGTTTCGCTCTGGATAGCCGTCAGGCCCTGGCCGGCAATGCGCCCGCCAACTACTACGACATTCCCGTGTTCGGCAATGTGTCGCTGATGCACATGACCGACTGCCACGCGCAGTTGAAGCCCATCTACTTCCGCGAGCCCAACGTCAACCTCGGCGTCGGCGCTTCCGTCGGCAAGGTACCGCACCTGGTCGGCGAACATCTGCTCAAGGCCTACAACATCCAGCCCGGCGGCATCGACGCCCACGCCTTCACCTATATCGACTTCACCGCGGCCGCCCGCACCTACGGCAAGGTCGGCGGCTTCGCCCACCTGAAGACCCTGGTCGACAAGGTCCGCGCCTCGCGCCCCGGTTCCCTGCTGATGGACGGCGGCGACACCTGGCAAGGCTCCGCCACCGCGCTGTGGACCAAGGCCCAGGACATGGTCGACGCCTGTATCGCCCTCGGTGTCGACGTCATGACCCCGCACTGGGAAATGACCCTGGGCGCGGAACGTGTCCAGGAAATCATCAACAAGGACTTCAAGAAAGCCGGTGTCGATTTCGTCGCCCAGAACGTGGTCACCAACGACTTCGGCGACCAGGTGTTCAAGCCCTACGTCATCAAGAACATCAACGGTGTGCAGGTCGCCATCATCGGCCAGGCCTTCCCCTACACCCCCATCGCCAACCCGCGCTGGATGGTGCCCGACTGGTCGTTCGGCATCCGTGACGACTCCATGCAGAAGTTCGTCAACGAGGCTAGGGCTAAGGGCGCCCAGGTCGTCGTGGTGCTGTCGCACAACGGCATGGACGTCGACCTCAAGATGGCCAGCCGCGTCACCGGCATCGACGCCATCTTCGGCGGCCACACCCATGACGGCGTGCCGCAGCCGATCCAGGTCAAGAACGCCAAGGGCACGACCCTGGTCACCAACGCCGGCTCCAACGGCAAGTTCCTCGGCGTCATGGACTTCGACGTCAAGGGCGGCCGCGTCCAGGGCTGGAAGTACCGCCTGGTGCCGGTGTTCTCCAACCTGCTCGCCGCCGACAAGAAGATGGAAGCGCTGATCACCAAGATCCGCGCCCCGTTCGAGTCCAAGCTGGGCGAAAAGCTGGCCGTCACCGAAGACCTGCTGTATCGCCGCGGCAACTTCAACGGTACCTACGACCAGTTGATCTGCGATGCGCTGATGAAGGTCAAGGGCGCCGACGCCGCCTTCTCGCCGGGCTTCCGTTGGGGCACCAGCCTGTTGCCGGGCGATGTCATCACCATGGAACAACTGATGGATCAGGTCGCCATCACCTACCCGCAGACTTCGCTGACCAACATGACCGGCGCCACCATCAAGACCATCATGGAAGACGTCTGCGACAACCTGTTCAATGACGACCCCTACTACCAGCAGGGCGGCGACATGGTGCGCGTCGGCGGCGTCCAGTACTCGGTGACCCCCAACGCCACGATCGGCAAGCGCATCAACGACATGATGCTCAACGGCAAGGCGGTCGACCCCAACAAGAAATACAAGGTCGCCGGCTGGGCGCCAGTGGGCGAAGGCGCCACCGGCACCCCGATCTGGGACGTGGTGGCCGAATACCTGCGCGACGTGAAAGTGGTCAAACAGGTCAAGCTCAACCAGCCCAAGGTCATCGGCATGGGGAACAACCCGGGCATGATTCTGTAACTTGATCGATGCCTCTCCCCTCGCGGGGAGAAAAACACGAAAGCCCGCAATCGCGGGCTTTCGTCATTTGTTGCGGCCACATGTAGCGCCGGCATACAAGGACGCCTTGGAATAGGCCTGTTTTACCGTTAACTGGTGATGTGACAGAAAACGCCCGAGGGAGTGGCCTCCCCCTTTTCCAAAGGGGGAATAAGGGGGATTTAGCGACGTTTGCCTGCGCGTCCGTCTCGGAAATCCCCCCTAACCCCAATACTGTTCAGATATGTCGTTATGGATCACAATTCGCGCATTCTGACATTGAAATGTGGACACGATGGCGAGAACGCGCAAGGCACTGCCAGAGAAAATCGACATTGCGCATC
>JAQTLN010000002.1 GCA_028714875.1 Gallionellaceae bacterium | reverse complement strand
CTCCAAAGGTGGTCATCGTTGCCTGCATGCGCAAATTGCTCACCATCATGAATGCCATGTTGAAAAACAATGACCCCTGGAACCCCAAAACCGCTTGACGATGAACACGGTTGCTCAATCCCCCTTTGGAAAAGGGGGAAGCCACGCCCGCTGGCGCCTTGACTCATATCGACCGCCAGCGCGGCAAGGGCCTTACCGAAAAAGTGGGGTGAAGTACGCCCGCATTCCATCCACCGTAACGCTGTATCCGCGCTCATGGCTTTCACCCCCCCGCCATCGCCACGCTGGCAATAACGGATTTCAGTTTTCCGGCATACGCCGGGTCCGTGGCATAACCGCCGGCCGCCAGGCCCTCGGCGAAACCGCCCGCGTCGTTGCTTTCCAGCGCGGCGCCATAGCGGGCCTTGAGCAGACCGGCGTAATCGCTGAAGGCGGCGCCGTAATCGGCGTAGGCGCGAAACTGCTGGGTAAGCTTCATCGGCATCCCCTGGCGGTACTCGGTAGTCTGCGTTTCCACCGCCGCGCCCCGCCAGTTGCCGCCGGCCTTGATGCCGAACAGGTTGTGCGAGGGGCTGCCATCCGCCGCGACGATTTCGCGCTTGCCCCAGCCCGATTCCAGCGCCGCGTGGGCGAGGATGTAATCGGCCGGCACGCCGGTGCTGGCGGCGGCGGCTTCGGCGTGCGGACGCAGGGTTTCCAGGAAGGCGCGCTTCTTCTTAAGCCCCTCCCCCTCCGGGGGAGGGGTTGGGGAGAGGGAACGGGCTTCGACAGGCGCTGGCGTTTGATCGCGCCTGGCTCCCTCTCCCCCCGGGAGAGGGCTGGGGAGAGGGGGCAACGGTTGCAGCTCCCGCGCGTCTGGCTCCCTCACCCCCGGCCCCTCCCCCGAGGGGGGAGGGGAGAATTTCTCCAGGCTCTTCACGATCATGTCGGCGAAGCCCAGGCCACGGCCTTTGGAGAGTTTGTCGGCCCATTGCTGATCGAGCAGATCGCGGTACAGCTTGACGCCTTCGCCGCTGGTGAGGGGGTCATCCTCGTCGGAAAATTTCGTCGCGCGCATGCTCTTCAACATCATGCCGACCATCAGCGACTCGAACTGCTGCGCCGCCTTGCGCAGGGTGTCCTTGTCACCGGCGGC
This sequence comes from Gallionellaceae bacterium, assembly GCA_028714875.1. Classification (GTDB taxonomy): domain Bacteria; phylum Pseudomonadota; class Gammaproteobacteria; order Burkholderiales; family Thiobacillaceae; genus PFJX01. The sequence goes on along the minus strand of JAQTLN010000002.1, from coordinate 257,645 downwards.
GGCGCCGGCCTTGAGCGCCTGGGCACCGGAAACATCGACGGCAAGGGTGTCCGCGACAGCCAGCATCAGATGATCTCCAGGTCCGCCTTCAACGCGCCCGCCGCCTTCATGGCCTGCAGGATGGCGAGCAGGTCCTGGGGCGTGGCGCCGAGGGCATTGAGCGCCTTGACCACATCATTGAGCGAGGCCGTGGCCGGCACCGTCATCAACTCGCCCTTCTCGCTTTTCACCTGCACATCGGCCTTCTGGGTGACGACCGTCTGGCCGCCGGAAAGCGGATTGGGCTGCGAAATCTGCGGCTCGGCCGTGATGGTGACCGACAGATTGCCATGCGCGATGGCGCATTTGTCCACGCTCACCAACTGGTTCATGACGATGGAGCCGGTGCGCGCGTTGATGATGACTTTGGGCGTGGACAGGCCGGGGTTGAGGCTGATGTTCTCCAGTTGCGAGATGAACGCCACGCGCTGCCCCGGGTCGGCCGGCGCCTTCACCTGGATCGAGCGCGCATCGAGCGGAATGGCCGTGCCCTTGCCGAAATTGCGATCAATCGCATCGGTTGCGCGGCTGGCGGTGGTGAAGTCGGATTCCTTCAACTCCAGGGTAATGAAATCGCCCTGCCCCACCCGCATCGGCACGGCGCGTTCCACCGTGCCGCCGCCGGGAATGCGCCCGGCCGAGAGATGGTTGACCACGGTGGAGGAGCCGCCCCCCGAGGCACCGGCGCCGCCGACCAGGAGCGAGCCCTGCGCCATTGCATAAATCTGCCCGTCGGCGCCTTTCAGCGGCGTCATCAGAAGGGTGCCGCCACGCAGGCTTTTCGAGCCGCCCAGGGCGGACACGGTCACGTCGATGGTCTCGCCGGGACGGATGAACGCGGGCAGGGAGGAAGTCACCATGACCGAGGCGGTGTTCTTGCTGGTGAAGTTCTGGCCGGGGGTAAGCCCTAGATTGTTCATCAGGTTGGACAGACCCTGGCCGGTGATGGGGGAGCTATCGCCGGTATTGTCGAGGCCCACCACCACGCCGTAACCGACCAACTGGTTGGCGCGAACACCGGAAATGTTGGTGATGTCCTTGATCCGCTCGGCCTGGGCCGAAGTGATGGTGAATAGCGAAAATCCGGCTGCGAGGAGTGTAGGAAATAGTCGTTTCATGGCGATGACCTATCAATTTGTAGGTCAGGTTGCGGCTTTATCGCTACCTGACGCCCCGAACTGTCAGGTAGCGATAAAGCCGCAACCTGACCTACGAGGGAGTCTGTATTGGGGCGCATGTTCATTCAGAACGGCAACACAGTCAGGAAAAAGCGCGCCAGCATGCTGCCGATCTGTGCCTTGTCGAGGCTTTGCGTATTCTTGGATTCGAACTGCACATCCGCCAACTGAGTGGAGTTGATGGTATTGCCGCTGGAAATCTGATTCGGGTTCACCACACCGGCCAGTCGGATGTAATCCGTATCGCTGTTCACCGCCACCTGCTTCTCACCCGCCACCAGCAGATTGCCGTTGGCCAGCACCTCGATGACCGTCACGGTGATGGAACCGGTGACGGTATTGGTGTTGGTCTCGTTGTCCTTGAGTTCAACCTTGTTGGCGGCGGCGGGGTTCCAGGAGGTTTCGCCGATGCCTCGGGTATTGCCGAGAATCCGTGGGCTGGGAATGTTGATGCTGCCGTTGGCTTTACGTTCGTCGGTGGTTTCCGACTTGCGCGTGGCCGTGATTTTCTCCACCAGATTGACCGTGAGGGTATCTCCGACATGGCGCGCGCGGCGATCTTCGAACAGGCCCACCGTCGGCTTCGGCCGAGAGGCGCCGGCCTGGAATATCGAGCCGTTGCTGTCCGCCATTTCGATCGGCTGCGGACGCACCGTCAAAGGCTGCTTGATCTGGGTTTCCGGCACGCTCGCGCAACCGGCCAGCAGCGCGGCGGCGAGCACGAGAAGGATGGAAAACGTTTTCATGGTCGACTCCTTGTTCAGGCGGCGGATCCTCGCCGCTCAGATCTGCGTCAGCCGCTGCAACATCTGGTCAGAGGTGGTGATGGCGCGCGAATTCAGTTCATAGGCGCGCTGGGCGACGATCATGTTGACCAGTTCCTCCGCCACGTTGACGTTGGAGGACTCGACGAAGGACTGATTGAGCGTGCCCATGCCGTCGGTGCCGGGGTTGTTCGGCAGCGGCGCGCCGGAAGCGGCGGTTTCCAGGAACAGGTTCTCGCCCTGGCTTTGCAGGCCGGCCACGTTGATGAAGGTGGCGAGTTGAATCTGCCCCAACTGCGTGGGCGTGGCGTTGCCCGGCGTGGTCACGCTGACAATGCCGTCGCGGCCGATGGTCGTCGTCAGGGCATTGGCCGGAATCTGCATATTGGGCAACAGAGCGTAGCCGCTGGCGGTGACCAGATTGCCCTGGTTATCGGTCTGGAAGGAACCGTCGCGGGTATAGGCCAGGCTGCCGTCGGGCATCTGGATCTGGAAGAACCCGCGCCCGTTGATCGCCACATCGAGCGGATTGGCGGTCTGTTGCATGGCGCCTTGCTGAAAAATCCGCTCGGTGGCCACCGTCCGCACACCCACACCCAACTGGAAGCCGGAAGGCAACTGGGTCTGCTGCGACGACTGCGCGCCGGGCTGGCGGATGGTCTGGTAGAGCAGATCCTCGAACACCGCGCGGGTCTTCTTGAAGCCGGTGGTGGAGACGTTGGCCAGGTTGTTGGAAACCACATCCAACTGGGTTTGCTGGGCATCGAGGCCGGTACGGGCGATTTGCAGAGAGCGAAGCATGGCGGTTCCTTATGTTCTGGCCGTAACGTGGGCAAAGCGAAGCGCGCTCACGCCGGGGTGCCCCCCCCTTTTACAAAGGGGGATTGAGAGGGATTTGGCAACGCTCGCGATCGCGCAAGCGTCGGAGAAATCCCCCCCAGCCCCCCTTTGAAAAAGGGGGGAGTCGGTTGCGCATAATTTGAGACGGGCGCTCATGGTCTTAGCCATTCGCGCTCAGCACCTTGTTGGCGCTGCCCTCGTTGTCCTGGGCGGCGCGCAGCACGCGCATCTGCATGTCGAACTGGCGCGCCAGGCTGACCATGTTCACCAGAGATTCGGCGGGATTCACATTGCTGCTTTCCAGCGCGCCCGCCACCAGGGTGACGCCGGCATCGGCCAGCGCCGGCTGGCCGCTTTTCTGACGAAACAGGCCATCGTCGCCGCGCACCAGGTCGGTTTCAGTCGGGTTGGTGAGCTTGATGCGGCCGACGATAGCGACGCCATTGAGGTTCTGCCCGACCGGCACGCTGGAAATGGTGCCGTCCTTGCCGATCAGAATGTCCGTGCCCGGCGGCACCGAAATCGGGCCGGCATCGCCCAGCACATTGAGGCCATTGGTGGTCTGCATGATGCCGTTCGGACTGACCTGGAAATGGCCCATGCGGGTATAGGCCTCCTGACCGTCGGGCCCCTGCACGGCAATCCAGCCCGGCCCGCGCAGCGCCACATCGAGCGGGCGGCCGGTCTGTTGCAACACGCCTTGAGTGAAATCCGTGCGCGGCGTGGTTTCCAGCACGAAGGCGCGAGTTTTCGCCCCCTCCCCCACCACCGGCAGCGCGCGGAACACATTGAGTTCCTGGCGAAATCCCTGGGTGGCGACATTAGCCAGGTTGTGCGTGACGGCGGCCTGCTGACGGGTCACTTCGCGCGCCCCGGTCATGGCGATGTAGATCACGCGGTCCATTTGGCGCTCCTCATACCCAATCCGCGCGGCAGGCCGAAGCGGCACCCCCCTTTCCCAAAGGGGGGCAGGGGGGATTTTTTCGCGCGTCGCGTCACCGCGAACGTTGCCAAATCCCCCTCGGCCCCCCTTTGGGAAAGGGGGGAGCGTTGTCCTTCGGGCGAATGGCGCGGGTTGCGACCGGCCCGGCACGGCGCCACACACCCCCCTTTTTCAAAGGGGGGCAGGGGGGATTTTTTCGCGCGTCGCGTCACCGCGAACGTTGCCAAATCCCCCCCGGCCCCCCTTTGGGAAAGGGGGGAGAAGAGCACGCGCGCGGGTTTTTTCACGGTCACACCTCGCCCTTAACGCAGATTCACCAGTGTTTGCAGGATCGAGTCCTGGGTTTTGATGGTCTGCGCGTTGGCCTGGTACATGCGCTGGGCGACGATCATGTTGACCAGTTCCGCCGTCAGGTCGACGTTGGCTTCTTCCACCGTGCCGGCCTGCAACAGGCCCAGGGTGCCGGAACCCGGCGCCTGCGCCGAGGTAGGCTGGCCGGATTCGTAGGTTTCCAGCCACTGGTTGTTGCCGATCGGCGCCAGGCCCTGGGTGTTGTTGAAGCTGACCAGGGTGATCTGGCCCAGGTTCTGGGTGACGCCGTTGGTGTAGCGGCCCTGAACGTAGCCGTCTTCGGACACCGTGACGTTGGCCAGGTTGCCCTGGGCGTAGCCATTCTGCGACAGGGAGGTGACACCGAAGCTGCTGCCGTAGAGGGTGGAGGTGGAGAAGTCCGGTGTGACCGCCAGTGCGGCCGCTCCCGTCCCAAGTGCCGCCGCGGCAACGGGAATGCTCGCTATGGTCGTGCTGGCAAAGGTGCCATCAGTGCCGTAGGTGATGTTTCCCAGGTAGCCCGTCACTCCATTAATGGTGGCGCCACCCGCCAGATTGACCTGACTACCGGCCGCATTGACCAGACTGCCGTAAACATCCCACACAGTGCCGCTGGTTTTCTGGAAATAGAGATTGAGTGTCTGGGCATTGCCCCGCTCGTCATACAGCGTCACGGCGGTAGAGTGGTCGAAACTAGTGGCCGTGGCTGGGCTGAAATCTCCCGCGACGGGTGGTGCGGATACTGTATGTGAAGCTTTCCGCGAATCCAGGTTGAAACCCAGCGCCAGCGTGCTGGTCGGATTGGGCGCCGCGCTGGCGAAGCTGACTTGCAGATCACCCTGCGCGCCGGCCGCCGAGGTGCCGGTCAGGCGCTGCCCGGTGCTGTTGACCATGTAGCCGTCGCGGTCGAGGTGGAACTGGCCGTTGCGGCTGTAGGAGATGGTGGTGCCCTGGCTCATGCGGAAGAAGCCGTTGCCGTTGATGGCGACATCGAGCGGATTGGTGGTCTGCGAGAGGTTGCCCTGGCTGAATTGCTGCGACACCGCCGCGACCTTGGAGCCGATGCCTGCCTGGCCGCCGGCCGCGCCGTAGAGCGAGTTGGCATACACGTCGGCGAAGTCGGTGCGACTGGCCTTGAAACCGATCGTGGAAGTGTTGGCGATGTTGTTGCCGATCACATCCAGGCTTCTGGCGGAGCCGTTTAGGCCGCTCAATCCTTGCTGGAATCCCATTTCATCCGCTCCTTCAGAAGATTTGTTTGATCTTGTCCAGGCCGAGACTGCCCAGGCCGGTCAATTCGACATCGACGCCGCTGCTGGCGAGCGAAACACTGAGCACTTCAGCCAGGGAATATTGCGTGGCGTTTACGGCCTTGCCGGCGGCGCTGGCCGTGACCTTGTAACCGTAGGCGCCTTCGGCGAGAGTATTGCCGGAGGCATCCAGACCATCCCAGCCGAAGCGCGTGAGGCCGGCTGGCTGCGCGCCCAGGTCCAGGCTGCGCACCACACTACCGGCGGCGTTGAGAATGTCGATTTTCAGGGTGTCCACGGTGCCGGCGAGGTTGACTCCCCCGGCGGCGCCGGCCGCGCCCAGGTTGAGCTGGTTGCCTTCCGCCAGTACCTGCCGGCCAATCAGCGAAGCGCCTTGCAGCGCCTGCGTGGCGCGCATCTGCGTGAGCAGGCCGTCCATGGAGGTGTTCAGCTTGTTCACCCCTTCCACCGTGGACATCTGCGCCAACTGCGAGGTGAGCTCGGCATTCTGCATCGGGTTCAGGGGGTCCTGGTTCTTGAGCTGGGTGACCAAGAGCTTGAGAAAGCGGTCGCTGGTCTCGGCGGACGCGCTGGTCGCGCTGGACGTCCCGGCCCCATTGAGTTGCGCGGCCAGCGTGGCGGAATTATCGGTTGCGGTAATGGCGGCCATGGTTCACTCCTGTCAGGTCTGGGCGATGGCCAGAGTCCGTTGCAGCAGGCTCTTGGTCGTGTTCATCACTTCGGCGTTGGTCTGGTAGGAACGCGAGGCGGAGATCATGTTCACCATCTCTTCCACCGCGTCCACATTGGGGTAAGCCACATAGCCCTTGGCGTCGGCCAGGGGGTGCTTGGGGTCGTAGACCATGCGCGGCGGCGAGGGGTCTTCGATCACTTCCTTCATGCGCACGCCCTGCGCCCAGGGCGTGGACTTGTTCATCGCCAGCGCCTGAAACACCACCTGCTTGGCCTTGTAGCCCGTGCCGGTGGAGGCATGCGCGGAGTCGGCATTGGCCATGTTCGAGGCCACCGCGTTCAGACGCATGGATTGCGCGGTGAGGGCGGAGGCGGCGATCTGGAAGACGTTGGTCAGTGACATGGCTTATTTGCCCACTTATTTGTCAGAAATGGCCATGCTCATGGTCTTGAACTGGCCGGCGGCGCGATCGAGCAGGAATTGGTAGTGCAGCGAGTTTTCCGTGAAGTGGGCGCGTTCCACGTCCATGTCCACGGTGTTGCCATCCAGGCTGGGCTGCACGCTGGAGCGGTATTTGAGTACTCCGTCGGCCATGCCGCCGGCGCCACCCGCCTCGATATGCCGCGCGGAAGTCCGGGCGAGGCTCAACGACCCGCTCGCCGCGCCCATGGCGCCCTTCAGGGCGGCGGCGAAATCCATGTCGCGCGCCTTGTAGTTGGGCGTATCCGAGTTGGCGATATTGGACGCCAGCACTTCCTGCCGCCGCGCGCGAAGGTTCAGCGCGGACTGGACGAAGGCGAGGTCATTGTCGATCTTGCTCAGCATGGATGTCTCCTGTGGGCAGGAGATTGAGCAAGGGGCGTGCCAGGGGGTTTCTCCCCTCCCCCGCAGGGGAGGGCCGGGGGTGAGGGAACGACGGCCACATTGCCCGCCAAGGCGTAGGTCGGGATAGCGCGGCGTAACCCGACGCTCCGACATTCAACCTGGATATCCATTAGCCGAAGTGGGCATGTAGCGCAGGCGTCTCGCCTGCTTCGTCCTTCTGATCAGGCCTACGAGGCAGGCGAGACGCCTGCGCTACAAGTGAGCCTCCGGCGACACCCTCTCCCGGTGGGAAAGGGGAGAAAACCGGCAACTCTTGCCGCCGGCGGCCAACTACGGCGGCAACTTCAGCCGCGCTCGACCCGGTTTCTGCCGGCCGCTTTGGCGCGATACATGGCCGCGTCGGCGCGGGCGACCAGATCGGCCTGGGCTTCTTCCTTGCCGCGTTCGGCCACGCCGGCGCTGAAGGTGATCAACACCTTGTCGTTGGCATGCAGGAAGAACTGGCGGGTGAGTTCGCGTTGCAGGCGCTTCAGGATCACCTCCGCGCCCTCCAGGTCGGTGTTGGGCAGCAGGATGAGGAATTCCTCGCCGCCATAGCGGGCCAGGGAATCAGTGGGGCGCAGGAGATCGCGCACCACTCGGGTCAGATGTTTGAGCGCCTCGTCACCCGCCTGGTGGCCGAGCGAGTCGTTGAGCTTCTTGAAGTGGTCGAGGTCCAGGAGCGAGATGGAGAGCGGCGCCTCCAGGCGGTCGGCGCGCGCCAGTTCGCGCGAAAATGCTTCATCGAGGCCACGCCGATTGAGGGCGCCGGTGAGCTGATCCTCGCGCACCAGGTTGGAAACCTGAGCCAGTTCGGTTTCCAGCACATGAATGCGCTGCTCCGCCTGTTCCGCCTGGGCGCGCGCCTCGTTCAATTCGCTGTGGCTGCTGCGCAGGGCGTGGCGCATGCCGTCCATGTCGCTGGTAAGCCCTTCGATCACCGTGCCCAGTTCGCCGATGTCGCGCGCCTGGCCGATCTGCTCGGAGTAGGCGCCGATTCTTGCGTGGTAGCCATCGGCGTCGTCGGACATGGTGCCGATCCGGTCGATGAAGGTGGTGATGAGCGAACGCAGCTTTTCCTTGGCGTCGTCCAGACTGCCCTTGATCACGCCTTGCTTGAACACCAACTCGCGCAGGCCGCGTTCCGCGCCGTGCAGGGATTCGGGATTGAGGTTGCCGTCGATCAGCGCCTGCATGGCGGCCATCTGCCCGGAGAACCAGGTTTCGTCGCCCACCAGTTCACCCAGGTTGAGAAACAACAGGCCGACCAGTCGGCGCAGGCCGATCGACAACTCGTGGACGTCTTCCGAGCGGATCAACAGCTCGCGCCAGATGCCGGACAGTTCCTCGAAATGGCTGCTGTCGGCGGCGACGCTGCCGGATATGACGCCGGACAGGCGACCGGCGCGCTCGGCCAGGTCCGGCCAGCGCGGCGCGCAGCTATCGGCAAGCAAATTCAGATTGCCGGCCAGCGCCTGGCGCAGGGATGGCCAGGAGTCGGGCGCGGATTCTGTAGCGCCGGCTTTATGGCCCGAAGGGCCGGTATCCTTTAGGGCCAGCCGGCTGTTTTCCAAGACGCCGGCAGGGATGCCGGCGCTACTGGGTGGCGCCTCCGGCGTTGCGGCGGTTTCTTCCAGCACCGTGCCGCCGGCGCCGGATTCGGACCAGGAACGCGCCAGGCCGGCGAGCTTGTCATACAACTGCTGGCTGTCGTGGCCGAAGTTGATCAGCACGCGCTCCAGCATTTCACGTTTTTTCGACTGGTTGAGGCCGGTCTGATGCGCGTCCCACTGCTTGATCAGCGGTCGGATGGCGTCCGGCCAGCGCAACTCGGGTTTGGCCGGCTCGGGCTTGGTCGGCTCGGATTTGGCGCCCGCTTCCTTGGGCTTTTCCACCGATTTTTCCACCTTCTCGCCCGCCACTTCGGCATAGGCGCGCTGGAAGTTGTCCGGTGTCGGCGGTAGACGACGCGTACCCAGCAGGCGGATGGCCGCGCGGGCTATATCAGCGGGTTGGTTGGGACGTTCCATGTCGTCATCCGGAAAAAGGTCGAGAATTCTATCCGTTACTTCTGGCGCAAACCGCTCATGTCCATGCCTCGTTTTCTTGTTTTTCTGTTTTTCTCGCAGTGGGCAATCGCCGCATCGGCGTCAGGGCCGGTTCAGGATATGCAAATTCTGCGCCAACTCGGCAATACCTGGCTGGAACAGCAGGCCGCCCAGACCTGGCCGGGCATACAGGCACGCCCCCGAATCGGCGCGATCGACGAACGCCTGCGCCTGGTTGCCTGCCGCGACTTCGAGTTTTCCCTGGCCGCCGGCGCCCAGCTCGGAACCGCGGGCAGCATCAAGGCGCAATGCAAGGCGCCAGTCAGATGGAGCCTGTACATCGGCTTTCAGATCAATCTCTCCGGCCCCGCCCTGGTTGCCCGACGTGACCTGCCGGCGCGCACCATCCTTTCCGCCGCCGATGTGGAGACGCGCGGCATCGACTATGAGCAGCCCCCCGGCGCTTACCTCAACGACATTCGCGCGGTGGTCGGCGCGCGCAGCGATCGCTGGATCGCCGCCGGCCAGCCGCTGCCGGCCGAAGGTCTGGCGCGACCGCCCGCCATCAATGCCGGGCAACGGGTACGCATCGTTGTGCGCGGTGTCGGTTTCAGCATCAACCAAGTGGGCAAGGCGCTCAATTCGGCGGCGGCGGGCGAGCCGGTACGGATCAGAATCGACGCCGGGCGCATCGTGCATGGCATCGCGCAAGATGATGGCAGCGCGCTGGTGCGGCCATGAAACGGGGTTCCGTGGGAGCGGGCTTGCCCGCGATGCGACTGTTGCAATCGCGGGCAAGCCCACCCCCAAGGAAACGGGTTGATGTTTCTCATTAAAGCTTGCCGGCCGCTTGCCGTTATATTCTTGGCATCCCCGAGGAGGAATCCGACGTGAAGATAGACAGCGCGCTCCAGCACATCACCAGCGTCCAGAACAAGGGCGTCAAATCGAAGCAATCCAAAGACAAGGCCGCCGGATCGACGGCCGGGTCGGTCAGCGATAACGTCGAACTCACCGACACTTCCTCGTTCATGCGTGAACTGGAAACCCAACTCGCGGACATCCCGCCCGAAGATGCCGGCAAGGTGGAATCCATCCGTCAGGCCATCGCCGACGGTACTTTCAAAGTTGATGAAGAAGCGGTGGCCGAAGGCATGGTTCAGGAATCCATAGAGCAGCTCAGCCACCAGCATAATCGATGAATCCCGCCGCCCATCTCGACGCTCTGGCGCGCGAACTCGCCACTTTCATCAGCTTGCTGGAGCAGGAAGCGGCCGCGCTGGCGGCCAACCAGGCGGATGCCCTGACGCCCCTGATCAGTCAGCGGGAAGCCGCGAATCGCCGCATCGCCAGCCTCTGGCAGACATTGACCAGCAGCTTCGGCCAGCCCGCCTCGACCGGCTTGTCCGCGCTGCGCGAGCAGTGCATCGGCCTGGCGCCGGAAAGCTGGCGGCAAATGGAAGAAATGACGCGCCACGCGGAGCGCATGAACCGCCTCAACAGCCGCCTCATCGACGAACAACTGCGCCGCACCCAGGCCGCCGTGCAAGTCCTGCGCAACGCCGCCGGCAGCCGCACGCTCTATGGGGCGGATGGCCGCATGAGTGAATCCCTCAACCCCAATCGGAGCATAGACACCGCATGAACACCCTGACCTTGAACGTTACCGGCATGACTTGTATGGGCTGCGTGAATTCCGTGAAGAACCTGGTGGGCGCCCTCCCCGGCGTCAGCGGTGTGCAAGTGGACCTGGCATCGGGCCGGGTGGAAGTGGCGCATGATCCCGCCCTGGCGAGCCCCGAGGCGATCCGCGCCGCCATCGATGGCGGTGGTTACCAGGTGGTCGGCTAGACCCAAGTTGTCCATTCGCTGAGGCAGGCATGTAGCGCCGGCATCTCGCCGGCTTCGTAGGGCTGATCAGAAGAACGAGGCCGGCGCTACAAGTCCGCGCGCGTTTGCCGGAGGCCCGCGTAAGTCGCTATCCTCCCGGCCCATCACAACAACGCTGAGGCAAGCCGAAATGTCGCTGTATCCCGTCATCCTTTCCGGGGGTTCCGGCACCCGTTTGTGGCCCCTTTCGCGCGCCGCGCTGCCGAAGCAACTGCTGCCGCTGGCGGGTGAACGCACCATGCTGCAGGAAACGGTGCTGCGCATGACCGGCCTGGCGGATGCGGGCGCGCCGCTGATCGTCTGCAACAACGACCACCGTTTTCTCATCGCCGAACAGATGCGTGACATCGGCGTGACCCCGCTGGGCATATTCCTGGAACCGGTCGGGCGCAATACCGCGCCGGCCGCCGCCGTCGCCGCCATGCACCTGCTGAAACAGGATGCCGACGCGGTGATGTTGCTGCTTCCCGCCGACCATCTCATCCGTGACGTGCCAGCCTTCCACGCAGCCATCGGCGAAGGCATGCGGGCCGTCGCCGGCGGCCATCTGGTGACCTTCGGCATCGTCCCGGACGCCCCGGAAACCGGTTATGGCTACATCCAGCAGGGCGCCGCGCTCGCCACTGGCAGCGCCCGCCAGGTGGCCCGCTTCGTGGAGAAGCCGAACCGCGAAAACGCCGAGTTGTTTCTCGCATCCGGCGACTATTTCTGGAACAGCGGCATGTTCCTGTTCTCCTGCAAGCAGTTTCTGGCCGAACTGGCCGAGTTCTGCCCGGACATCCTCGCGGCCTGCGAGCAGGCTCTCGGCGACGGCCAGCATGACCTGGATTTCTGCCGCCTCGACAAGGGTGCTTTCGCGGCCTGCCCGTCGGACTCGATCGACTACGCGCTGATGGAACGCACCCGGCACGCCGCCGTGGTGCCCACCGACATCGGCTGGAACGACATCGGCGCCTGGTCCGCGCTGTGGGACGTGGGCGAGAAAGACTCCGCCGGCAACGTCACGCGCGGCGACGTGTTCCTGGAAGGTGTCGCCGACTCCCTGGTACGCGCGGAATCGCGCATGGTGGCCGCCATCGGCGTGAGCAACCTGTTGATCGTGGAAACCCCGGATGCCGTGCTGGTGGCCGACAAGTCGCGCGCCCAGGACGTGAAGAAGGTGGTGGACTTCCTGAAAGCCAGCGGCCGCAGCGAGCACGAATTCCATACCCGCGTATTCCGCCCCTGGGGCTGGTACGAAGGCATCGACATGGGCGCGCGCTTCCAGGTCAAGCGCATCATGGTCAAGCCGGGCGAGAAGCTCTCTCTGCAAATGCACCACCATCGCGCCGAACACTGGATCGTCGTCTCCGGCACCGCCCGCGTCACCCGTGATGGCGTCGAACAACTGTTGTGCGAAGACGAATCCACCTATATCCCGCTCGGCACCTCGCACCGCCTGGAAAACCCGGGCCGCATCCCGCTGCATCTGATCGAAGTGCAATCCGGTTCCTATCTGGGCGAGGACGACATCGTGCGCTTCGAGGACATCTATCAGCGGAGCTGAGGGACACACGTCCATGAACAAACGCAAATCCAGCCCGCCGCGTCGCCCCCGCGACCCCGTCGCCCGCGCGGTGCGCACGCCCCGCTTCAAGCAGCAGGTGGTGCCGGACAAGCGTTGGCAAGAGCGACTAAAGGAAAAGGAAGATATCCCGCCGGCCAAGACGGTCGTGCTTCCCCCTTTACCAAAGGGGGATTGAGGGGGGGGTGGCGACGGTCGCAGTCGTGCAACGCCTGGAGAAATCCCCCCCAGCCCCCCTTTTGCAAAGGGGGGAGCCAAGCGGCCCCTACGTCGTAACCCTGACCGCCAGCCCCAGCGCTTCCACCCGCCGCGCCAGGTCGCGTAACCACGCCTCCGGCAAGGCCGACAGCCGAGCCGCCTCCGTCTGCAACGAAGGCCGCGCCAGACCGTAGAGCAATACCCCACGCAACGGCACCGCCTCGTCCACGGCGCGTGCCAGCAGGGCCAGCCAGGCATCCAGTTCCGCCGCCGAGGGCGGCGCGCCATCGAGCGCGAACATGCAGGACTGCATCCAGGTCGGACACAAACCCGCCACGGTCTTCAGGCGCTGGTAATGTCGTTCCGGGTCGCTTTCCGTGTCGTTGACCAGACTCAGGCCGGCGCGCGTGGCGCGGTCGAACTTGAACCACACCTCGCCTCCCAGACCCGCCATCGCCCGCAACCCGGTCCGCACAAGCGGCTTGCCGGCGAGGCTGCCATTGGTTATCAGCACCAGCTTGAGACGACCCAGCAGGCCGAAATCCACCAGCACGCGGCCGATCAGTTCCACCACGACGGGAAACTCCGGCGCGCTGGTCGGCTCGCCGTTGCCGGACAGGGCCACATCATTGAGCCGGCGCATCCCTTCCGGCACCTGGCTGGCCATGAAATCGCCCTGCACGATGGCCTCCAGCATGCGGCGCAGTTCGTCTTCCAGTTGCGCCAGGTCGATGGGCGGCGGCCCGCCACGCTTCAAGTCCGGCACCTGGCAGTAGATGCAACGCCAGTTGCAGGCGTTGTTCGGGTTCAAGTTGACCCCCAGCGACACCCCACCCGCGCGGCGCGAAACCACCGGGTAAACGTAGGTCATGCCGGCGGCATCGCGATCGTGGTTGCGGGTGGTCAGGGACATGGGCGGATTCTGGCACAGCCACCCCTCGGCGCCGCGCACCGCGGCGCCCCCCTTTTGCAAAGGGGGGCTGGGGGGGATTTCCGCAACCACCATCACCGTGAACCGTTCGCCACGAGAGGCGAGGCTCATGGACAATCCGCCGCCATGACCCCCGACTTCGCCCTCCGCCTCATCGCCTGGCAACAAAGCCACGGCCGCCATGATCTGCCCTGGCAGGGCACGATCGACCCCTATCGCATCTGGCTGTCGGAAATCATGTTGCAGCAGACCCAGGTGGAAACCGTGATTCCCTACTACGGCCGCTTTCTCGCGACTTTTCCCGACATCGCCACTCTGGCGGCGGCGCCCGACGACAACGTGATGGCGCACTGGGCCGGGCTGGGCTACTACAGCCGGGCACGCAATCTGCACGCGGCGGCGAGGCGAATCGCCGCCGAACATGGCGGCCGCTTCCCGCAACAACTCGACGCCATTCTCGACCTGCCCGGCATCGGCCGCTCCACCGCCGCCGCCATTGCCGCCTTCGCCTTCGGGCAGCGCGGGGCCATCCTCGACGGCAACGTGAAGCGGGTGCTGGCGCGGGTATTCGGCATCGACGGCTGGCCGGGCGAGAAAGCCGTGGAAACCCGCCTATGGGCATTGGCCGAAACGCTCCTGCCCGAAGCCGACATCCGCGCCTACACGCAAGGCCTGATGGACCTGGGCGCCACCCTCTGCACCCGTGCCCACCCGCGCTGCGAGGCCTGCCCGTTCAGCGACGATTGCCTCGCCAACCGCCAGGGCCGGCATGGCGAACTACCCGGCGCGCGCCCGAAGAAAAGCATTCCGGAAAAAGCCACCGCCATGCTGATCCTGCTGCATGGTGGTGAAATCCTCCTGGAAAAGCGCCCCGCCCCCGGCATCTGGGGCGGCCTCTGGAGCCTGCCGGAATGTCCGGCCGACGCCGACCCGGCGCGCGCGGCGGCCAGCCTGGGCTACCACACGGAAAGCGCCGGCAGATGCCCCGCCCTGATCCACACCTTCACCCACTTCCGCCTGCACATCCAGCCCTGGCTGCTGCCGGTGGAACGTCCCCTCGTGGCGGAAGAACCTGGCCGACTCTGGCTTGCCCTGGATGACCTCGAAGGCGCCGCCCTGCCTACGCCGGTGCGGCGAATTCTGGAAACGGTGCAGAAAATCTAGCGAGGGTTGAACTCGGGGCAAAGACGGCTAGTCTTAATACCTGACAACAACAATCAACTTTAACGCCGCAATCACGAATGCAACCCGAATTGTCCATTAACCGTGGCGCTGCCGAGGCCCGCCTGTAGCGCAGGCGTCCCGCCTGCTTCGTGGGCCTGATCAGAAGGACAAGGCAGGCGGGACGCCTGCGCTACAGGCCTACTTCGGCTAATGGACAATCTCGGTTCAACCCGTCGCAAAAGGAGCAGGAACATGACAACCACGACTGTCTGCACCCCCAGCAAGCACATCGATCTGCCCTGCATCAACAAGGTCGAATGGTCGCGGCCGCTGCTCTGGCTCAGGTCCGGTTGGGATGACTACAAAAGCAATTGGCCGAGTTCACTGGCGCTGGGCGCGGTTTTCGCGCTGTTGGGCTTTGTGCTCACGCGTATCGCCTGGTCGCACGCACATATGGCGACGACTTTGATCACCGGATTTCTGCTGGTTTCGCCTTTCCTGGCCATCGGCTTCTATGCGCTGTCGCGTCGCCGCGAGGGCGTCGCCCACGAGACCATCCCGGCTAACGAAAATCTTGCCTCGATCGGCCTCTTCGCGCTGCTGCTGATGTTCATCTTCAGCGTTTGGGAGCGGGTTTCCGCTGTCCTTGTGGGCTTGTACCTGGGGCCGAACCCGGTGCCGGATGCCAGCCTGGCCTGGCTGTTTACCGGAGAAAACTGGCCCTTCCTGCTCGCCTTCATCGCCGTCGGCGCGCTGTTCGCGGCCTTCGCCTTCGCGCTCAGCGTCGTCACCATCCCGATGCTGATGGACCGTCGCGTGGATGTGGTCACCGCCATCATCAGCAGTCTCCATGTCGTGCGTCTGAACCTGCCGGCGATGCTGGTATGGGCCGCGGCCATCGCGCTGTTGACGGCGACAGGCATCGCGCCGGCCTTCATCGGTCTGGCCGTGATATTCCCCATCCTCGGCCACGCCACCTGGCATGCCTACCGCGAACTGGTGGAATAAGGTGCTGGCCGAGCGCATCCGTAGCATCCAGCAACTCGTCCCCGCCCAGGCGGTTTCGGAAGGCGCCGGGGTGACGGTATATCGCGGCATCGGCATCCCCGCGTTGCGTAATCTCGACCCCTTCCTGATGCTGGATCACTTCGGCAGCGATGATCCGGACGAGTACATCGCCGGTTTTCCCGAACACCCGCATCGCGGTTTCATCACCTTCACTTACATGCTCGATGGCCATATGGAGCACCGCGACAGCATGGGCAACCGGGGCGATCTGAAATCCGGCGGCGCGCAATGGATGAAGGCGGCCAGCGGGGTGATTCATTCCGAAATGCCGGGCCAGAGCGAGGGCCGGATGCGTGGCTTCCAGCTCTGGATCAACCTGCCGGCCAGCGAAAAGATGTCCGCGCCGGCCTATCAGGAATTCGCGGCGGCGGCGATTCCAGAAGTGGCCGATGGCGATGTCCGGGTACGGATACTGGCTGGAGAATACGGCGGCCAGCGCGGCGCCATTCAGGACCCGCACACCGAGGTGCTGTATCTGGATGTCAGCCTGGCGCCTGGCGCTCGTTTCGAGCAGATTCTGCCGGTGGAGCACAATGCCTTCGTCTATGTGTTCGAGGGCGATGCACAGGGGGCGGACACCCCCCTGCCGACGCATACCGTCGCGACGCATACCCTGGCTCTGCTCGGTGGCGGCGACACGGTGGTCATGCAGGCGGGGGCGAGTGGCGCCCGCTTCATCCTGGTGGCTGGCAAGCCGCTGAATGAACCCATCGTGCAGTACGGTCCGTTCGTGATGAACACGCGCGAGGAAATCGAACAGGCGCTGGCCGATTACCGCGCGGGCAAGCTGGTGCTCACCCGATAAAGCCGGCGGAGATGCCGGCGCTACTTGGCCAGCAACCAGGCCGCCACTTCCAGATCGCGCGGATAAGTCACTTTCAGGTTGGTCAGGTCGCTTTCCACCAGACGCGGCGAGAGGCCGAGGAATTCCAGGGCGGAGGCTTCGTCGGTGACGGCATCGCCGGCCTGCTCCAGGGCCTTCAACAACAGGGCGTGGCGGAACATCTGCGGGGTTTGCGCGCCCCAGAGCTTTTCCCGCGACACGGTTTCCTTGATGCGCTGGTCCTCGTTCGCGCGTTTCAGCGTATCGGCCACGGGCGCGGCGAGGATGCCGCCGACTTCATCACCGGCCAGTTCCGTCAGGAGCTTGTCGAGCAGCACGCGCGAAAGACAGGGCCGCGCGGCGTCGTGCACCAACACCCAATCCTCCGCGCCGACTTCGCCCGCCATCGCGCGCAGCCCATTGGCCACACTCGCGGCCCGCGTGGCGCCACCACAGCGCAGCACAATCAACTTGGCGAACGCCGACCAGTCGGTGTCCGCCCACCAGCCATCTTCCGCCGACAGCACCACATACGTCCGGTCGATGGCGGGATGCCGCTCGAAAGCGCGGATGGCGTGCCAGATCATGGGGCGGCCGTGGATGTCCAGGTATTGCTTGGGATGGCCAGCGCCCATGCGGGCACCGACGCCGGCGGCGGGCAATAACGCGAAATAACGAAACGGCGATAGGGGCATTTGTCTTGTATGCGTGCGGGGCTGCCCTAAATTCTAAGGGGAAGCCATTAAACAGTTTGGAGATTGCCATGCAATCCGTTCGCATCCCCGCCGTCGCCGGCATGTTCTACCCCGAGAATCCGGCTGAACTCGCCGCCATGTTGCGCGGTTTTCTTGCCGACGCGCGGCCGCCGCCGCTGCATCCGAAGGCATTAATCGCACCGCATGCCGGCTTCATCTATTCCGGCCCCGTCGCCGCCAGCGCCTATGCGCTATTGCAGCCGCTGCGCGCAAGCATCAAGCGGGTGGTTCTGCTGGGGCCGGTGCATCGCGTCTGGACCCCCGGTCTGGCGCTGCCGGGGGTGGATGTGTTCGAAACCCCGCTGGGCCGGGTGGAACTGGATCAGGATGCCATCGCGGCCATAGATGGCCTGTCCCAGGTTCAGGTGCACCCCGCCGCGCATGTCCAGGAACACTCCCTGGAAGTGCAATTGCCGTTTCTGCAAAGCGTGCTCGATGACTTCACCCTGGTGCCTCTGGCCGTCGGCGGCGCCAGCCCGGAAGCGGTGGCCGAGGTGCTGGATGTGCTCTGGGGGGGCGCGGAAACCTTGATCGTGGTGAGTTCCGATCTCTCGCATTTCCTGGCCTACGACCAGGCCCAGCATGTGGATCGCGCCACCGTTCATGAAATTCTTCTGTTCAACGGCCATCTGGGCGGTGAGCAGGCTTGTGGCTGCCATGCGATCAATGGCCTGCTGCTGGCGGCGCGCAGGCACGGCCTGTCGCCACATCTCCTGGATTTGCGCAATTCCGGCGATACCGCCGGCGACCGCCACCGCGTGGTCGGCTACGCCGCGATTGCTTTCACCAAGGTTGCCACCGAGGTTTCCACTAAAGCGGATACGGAGGCGCGCCATGTTCACTGAAGAACAAGGCCGACTGATGCTTGCCCTGGCGCGCGCCGCCATCGCCCGTGAGTTCGACGCGTCCGCCGCCACCCTGCCCCATCCGGACTGGCTGGCGACACCGGGCGCGGTCTTCGTCACCCTCAGCGAAGCGGGTCGTCTGCGCGGCTGCATCGGATCGCTGGAGGCGCATCGTCCGCTGGGCGTGGATCTGGAACACAACGCCCGCGCAGCCGCTTTCAGCGATCCCCGCTTTCCGCCGCTCGCGCGGGCGGAACTGCCCAGGGTGCGCGTGGAGGTCTCCGTTCTCACCCCGGCCTCACCCCTGGCCTTCACCGACGAGGCCGACGCTCTGGCGCAATTGCGTCCCGGCATGGATGGCGTGATTCTGGAACATGGTTGGCATCGCGCCACTTTCCTGCCGCAGGTATGGGAGCAATTGCCGGAGCCACGCCAGTTCATGTCGCACCTGAAACAGAAAGCCGGTTTAAGCGGCGATTTCTGGGCCAAAGACCTGCGCCTGTACCGCTATGGCGTGGAGAAATTCAAGGAAGAACGGGTATGAACAGCCCCCACGCTCACATTCGTTCGCTGCCCCCCGCGTACCCGCAAGGGGCAGGCCGTATCTGTAATGCCGCTAAAGCGGCAACAGCTACGCTCGGGGCAGTCGCCTCCCTTGGGACGGCCCGGTGGGAGGCGACATGAACAGCCCCGAAACCAGCCACCCCGGACGCTGGTGGCATGCCCTCGACGACGGCCGCATCCAGTGTGACCTCTGTCCGCGTGACTGCAAACTCCACGAAGGCCAGCGCGGCGCCTGCTTCGTGCGCAAGATGGAAGCCGGCAAGATGGTGCTCACCACCTACGGCCGCAGTTCCGGCTTCTGCGTCGACCCGATCGAGAAGAAGCCGCTCAACCACTTCTACCCCGGCACCTCGGTGCTTTCCTTCGGCACCGCCGGCTGCAACCTGGCGTGCAAGTTCTGCCAGAACTGGGACATTTCCAAATCGCGCGACATGGACCGCCTGATGGACAGCGCCAGTCCCGAAAAAATCGCACGGGTGGCGCGGCAACTCGGCTGCAAGAGCGTGGCCTACACCTACAACGACCCGGTGATCTTCGCCGAATACGCGCTCGATACCGCGGATGCCTGCCATGCCCTGGACATCCAGAGCGTGGCGGTCACCGCCGGCTACATCCACCATGCGGCGGCGGTCGAGTTCTACGCGAAGATGGACGCCGCCAATGTCGACCTGAAAGGCTTCACCGACGCCTTCTACGTCAAGCAATGCGGCGGCCACCTGCAACCGGTGCTCGACGCCTTGATCTATCTGAAACGCGAAACACGGGTGTGGTTCGAGATCACCACCCTGCTCATTCCCGGCCTCAACGACTCCGACGAAGAATTGCGGCGGCTCGCGGAATGGGTGGGCAAGGAACTCGGCCCGGATGTGCCGCTGCACTTCACCGCCTTCCACCCGGACTGGAAGCTCAACGATCTGCCACCCACCTCCGCCGCCACCCTCAGCCGAGCCCGTCGCATCGCTCAGACGGTCGGCCTCCACTACGTCTACACCGGCAACGTCCACGACGCGGACGGTGGCACCACTTACTGTCCCGGTTGCCATGCCCCCCTGGTCGCGCGCGACTGGTATGAGTTCAACGACTACCGTCTCACCGCCGAGGGCCGCTGCCCGCACTGCGCCACGGCCATCGCCGGCCGCTTCCAGGCCTTCGAGCAACCGTTCGGATCGCGGCGGATACCCGTGAACATGCGGCTGGTCTAATTCTGTGGCGCCGGCTTGGAGCAGGCGCTACAGGCCGCTTCCACCATCAACCTGCTAGAGTGCGCCCTTCTTCAAACCCGCCCCTTATTCCGCGTGCGTTTACCGATCACCCTGCTATTCCTGCTTTTCTCCCTGTCTGCCCAGGCCTCCGTGAATTCCGACTTTCGCGCCGCCCGCGAGGCGTATCAGAAGGGCAAGTACGAACAATTCGCCAAATTCGCGCGGAAGATTCCCGAAGATCATCTGTTGGCACCCTACATCCGTTTCTGGCATCTGAAGACCGGCGCACCCGGCAATGGCGCGCTACAGCAGTTCATCGACGAAAACCCCGATACCCCCTTGTCCGACCGCCTGCGCGGCGATCTGGCGCGGCAATACGGGCGCGCCGAGAACTGGGGCGATTTCCGCGCGCAATATCAGGCCATGCTGTTGGCACGCTCACGACCCGACCAGGAATTACAGTGTTTCGACTTGCGCCGCCGTCTCGCCGAAGGTGGCAAGGTAGAAGCGGAGGGCGTGGCGCTCTGGCGCACGGCGCGCGATCTGCCTTCCAGTTGTGACCCGCTGTTCACCGCGCTGGCCGAGCGCGGCGCATTGACCCCAGATGACCGCCTGGCGCGTTTGCGCCTGGCCCTGGATGCCAACAACCTGCGCCTGGCGCGCGAGGTAAATGCGCGCCTGAGCCCCGAACTGGCGATGGAAGAAGATGCCCTGACCCGCGCGCGGCGCGACCCGGAGCGTTTCCTGGAAAGCGCGGTGAACACCGCCGGCCAGCGTGAGGCCGCGCTCTATGCACTCACCCAGATCGCGAAAGACGCCCCGGAAGCGGCCGCCCGCGTCTGGGAAGCACAGCAAGGCAAGTTCCCGGATACCGAACAGCGCTATGGCTGGAGCCAGATCGGCATGCATGCCTCGCGCCGCCATGACCTTCGCGCGCCGACCTGGTTCGCGCGCGCGGGCACGCCGCAAAGCGAGGCGCAACTGCTGTGGAAAACCCGCATCAGCCTGCGCGCGAGCAAATGGCTGGACGTCTACAGCAGCATCGAGGCGATGCCCGAATCCCTGCGCAATGAGCCGGTCTGGCGCTACTGGAAAGCGCGCGCGCTGAAGGCACTGAACGCGAACTACCCGGCCAATGTGCTGTTCGCCAAGCTCTCGCAAGAGATCAACTACTACGGCCTGCTGGCGGAGGAAGAATTGCCTACCCGCCTGGAAGAGCGGCCGGTGGAATACAAGGTAACGCCGGATGATCTGAAAAACGCCGAGGCGAACATGGGCCTCAAGCGCTCGCTCCTGCTGCGCCAACTAGGCGACAGCGGCAACGCCGTGTCGGAGTGGGATTGGGCGCTGCGCGGCATGAACGACCGCCAACTTCTGGCGGCGGCGGAACTGGCGCGGCTCGACGGTTGGTATGACCGCGCCATCATCACCGCCGACAAAACCCGCGGCGAACACGATTTCGACCTCCGCTATCTCGCCCCCTATCGCGACCTGGCCACTGCCTATGCGCACAACAACGGCCTCGATGAAGCCTGGGTATTCGGGCTGATGCGCCAGGAATCGCGCTTCGTCGACTATGCCCGCTCCGGTGTCGGCGCCAGCGGCCTGATGCAGATCATGCCCGCCACCGCGAAATGGATCGCTAATCAGCTTGGCCTCGGCCGCAAGGCGCACGCCGGCGTGAGCAACCCGGAAACCAACATCCGCTTCGGCACCTACTACCTGAAACACATCTACGACTCGCTCGAACAGTCGCCGGTCATGGCCACCGCCGGCTATAACGCCGGGCCGGGGCGCGCTCGCAGATGGCAGGGAGAAGTTCCGCTGGAAGGCGCCATCTATGTGGAAAGCATTCCCTTCTCGGAAACCCGCGAGTACGTCAAGAAAGTGCTGACCAACGCCATGTTCTACCGCAACCGCTTCGGCGGCGAAGCGCGCACGCTGAAGGATCGCCTGGGCACCATCCCGGCGCGTAATCTCAACCAGGCATTGCCCGAAGACGAAACGGCACCGTAGTAAGCCCGCTCAAGGACAGGCTGCCAGCGCGACGGCTACGGTTAATATCGCTTTCATATTCATCGCACAGGCCCAGAATCATGACTTGCAACAGCATCTGTGTTCTCGGCGGCGGCGGTTTCGTCGGCTCGCACCTGATTTCCCTGCTGGCGGCGCGCGGCTATCGCGTGGTGGTTCCGACGCGACGACGCGCGCGTATCAAGCATCTGCTGGTGCTGCCAAGCGTTGAGGTGGTGGAAGCCGACATCCACGACCCCGCCGCGCTGCAATCGCTGTTCACCGGCATGGACGCGGTGATCAATCTGGTCGGCATCCTCCACGAAAGCCGGCCCGATGCTTTCCAGCAGGCTCATGTCGAACTGCCGCGCAAGATCATCGCGGCCTGCATGGCAAGCGGCACGCGGCGGCTTCTGCACATGAGCGCGCTGGGCGCGGATGCCACATCGAAAAGCCGCTATCAGCAATCGAAAAGCGCGGGCGAGGCCTTGGTCAGGGAAGCGCGAGACCTGAACACCACCGTATTCCGGCCCTCCGTGATCTTCGGGCCGGGCGACAGCTTCCTGACGCTGTTCGCCGGCCTGCTGAAACTGGCCCCGGTGGTGCCGCTGGCCGATGCATCCGCCCGCTTTCAGCCGGTATTCGTGGGTGACGTGGCGCGCGCCTTCGCCGATGCCCTGGCGCTGCCGGAAACCTTCGGCCAGTGCCATGACCTGTGCGGCCCCAGCGTCTACACTTTGGCGGAACTGGTGAACCTGACCGCCGCCACCCTGGGCCCGCGGCGACGCATCCTGCCGCTGAGCGCCACCGCGTCGTACTGGTTCGCGCGCCTGATGGAATTGAAGCCGGGCACGAAGATCATGACCCGCGACAACCACTACGCCATGCTCACAGACAACGTCTGCCAAGATAGTTGTGCCCAGCCATTCGGCACGCCCACCGCCCTGGAAAGCGTGATCGGCTACCTCAAAGAAGCCGACCCGCGCCGGGACTACATGGGTTTTCGCACGCATGCGGGTCGCTGAATCCTGTAGCGCCGGCTTCCAGCCGGCTATCTTCAAAGACGCCGGCAAGGATGCCGGCGCTACGAGCGTTGTTCAGCGCACGCACCGGCCGCACGCCTAACATGCCCTTCACCACCTACATCGTCGGCGGCGCCGTGCGTGACGGCTTGCTCGGTCTGCCGGTGCAGGACCACGACCATGTGGTGGTAGGCGCGACGCCGGAGGAAATGGTCGCCCTCGGTTTCCGCCCCGTGGGCAAGGATTTCCCCGTGTTCCTCCACCCGGATACCCACGAGGAATACGCCCTGGCCCGCACCGAGCGAAAAACCGCGCGCGGCTACAAGGGCTTCGCGGTGCATGCCGCGCCGGATGTGACCCTGGAACAGGATCTGCTGCGGCGTGACCTCACCATCAACGCGATGGCGCTGGCCGAGGACGGCAGCCTGATCGACCCCTACGGCGGTCGCGCCGACCTGGAGGCGCGCCTGTTCCGGCATGTCTCCGGCGCTTTCGCGGAAGACCCGGTGCGCATCCTGCGCGTTGCCCGCTTTGCCGCGCGCTTTCCCGACTTCACGCTGGCGCCGGAAACCCTGGCATTGATGCGGCGGATGGTGGCGGACGGCGAAGTGGACGCCCTGGTGGCGGAACGAGTCTGGCGGGAGTTGTCGCGCGGCTTGCTGGAAGCCACCCCTTCTCGGATGTTCCGTGTGCTGCGCGAGTGCGGCGCCCTGGCCCGCCTGCTGCCGGAAGTCGACCGCCTGTTCGGCGTGCCGCAGCCGCCCCAGCATCACCCGGAAATCGACACCGGCGAACACGTCATGCAGGTCATCGACGAGGCCGCGCGCCAGAATCTCGGCTTGCCGGCGCGCGTGGCGGCGCTGTTTCATGATCTCGGCAAGGGCGCCACACCACCCGAGTTCTGGCCGAAACACCACGGCCACGAAGGGCGTGGCGTGGCCCTGGTGAAAGCGGTCTGCGAACGTCTGCGGGCGCCGCTCGAATGTCGCGACCTGGCCATCATGGTGGCGCGCGATCACGGCAACGCGCATCGCGCCCTGGAACTGCGCCCGGCCACCGTGCTGGAACTGCTGGAGCGGGTGGATGCCCTGCGTCGGCCGGAACGCTTCGAAGATTTCCTGACGGCCTGCGAAGCGGATTTCCACGGCCGCGAGGGATATAGGGAACGTCCCTACCCCCAGGCCGAGCATTTGCGTGGCGCGCTGAACGCGGCACGCCGCGTCGATGCAGGCGCCATCGCGCGGCAGGTGCGGCCGGCGGCCATACCCGAGGCCATTCGTCAGGCGCGTATCACCGCCATCATGGAAGTCCTGAAGCCATGAATCCCGACGCCGTCCGGCTCTTTCCCACACTCGCGGAACTCCCCGCCCCCTTGGCGCTTGAAGTCGAGCGACAGGCCATGAATCTGCATGCCCCGGCCGGCACCACGCTGTTCGATGCCGGCATGGCCTGCCAGGCTCTGCCACTGGTGCTGGAGGGGCTCATCAAGGTCAGCAAGCGCGCCGAGAATGGGCGCGAGATCCGCCTCTACAGCGTGCACCCGGGCGAGTTGTGCATCGTCACGGTGAGTTGCCTGCTCGGAGGCGACCCCTACCCCGCCACCGGGGTCGCGGAAACCGCCGTCTCCGCCCTGGCGATGCCACGCGCGCTGATCCTGCGCCTGGTGGCGGAGCATCCGCCGTTCCGGGAAATGGCCTTCAACCTGTTCGCCGAGCGAATGACCGGCCTCATGCAACTGGTGGAGGAAGTGGCCTTCCGCAAGCTGGACCAGCGCCTGGCGGCCTGGTTGCTGCGACGCGGCCCGCTCATCGCGGTTTCACATCAGGTGGTGGCGGATGAACTGGGCAGCGTGCGCGAAATCGTGTCACGCCTGTTGAAGCAGTTCGAGGAAGAAGGCAGTGTGCGCCTGGGTCGTGAGCGCATCGAGGTGCTAGCGCCGACCACCCTCAAGCTGAAGGCGGCCGGCCTGTAACTGCCCGATAGTTACAGATCCGACGCCACCAAGCCGGTGCGAATGGCATAACGCGTCAGGCCAGCCACGTCGTGGATGTTGAGACGCTGCATGAGTTGGGCGCGATGGCTTTCCACCGTCTTCACGCTGACATGCAACTGGGCGGCAATCTCGCGGGTCGCGTAACCACGCGCGATCAGATGCAGGATTTCACGCTGACGCGGGGTCAGGCGGTCGTCTTGGTGCGATTTGGCGCCGGGTTCATCGGTGTGCAGGAAATCCTCGATGACGCTCACCGCCTCGCGCAGATTGGCGAGAACGGAGCGGTGCTTCTGGCTGGCCTGATTGAGTGATTCCAGCGCCTGCTTCTGGGTGCTGACATCGGTGCAATAGCCGACGAAACCAATGCAACCACCTTTGTCTGAAAGCAGCGGCTGGCCCGACTTCAATAGCCAGCGATAGCGGCCATCACGGCGACGCAGGCGGCACTCCACCGTAAACGGCTTGGCGGCGCGGATCGCCTCCGTCACCAGACCGTGCCAGGCGGCGGCATCTTCCGGGTGCATCATGGACAGCCAGCCATCCCCCATGGCGTCTTCCAGCTTACGCCCGGTGAATTCCTGCCAGGCAAGATTGACATGACGGCAATCGCCGTCGATACCGGCCACCCAGATCATGGCAGGCACCCAATCCAGGGCCTGTTTCATGTCAGGTGAAAATGCCGCGCCGAGCGCGTCTATGTTCATATTTGAAAGCTCCAACGTGGGTCAACCCAAAAACCATCACTCCCAGATACACAATTTCTTATTCCTATAGCTTAAGTACTAGTCACGTGGCGAGAAATCAGGAAAAACCTGAATTTCATAGTGCATCGCACCATATTGGATATTGTTTGATCATACGGGTTCCCCTCTTTTTGCTCGTGTGACCAAAGTCACTGAGTGGAAAAGCGGCGGCACCTACTCTGCCTCCACTCCCTGAACGGAGCCTGTTACTTTATTTGGAGGATCGTCATGAAAGCGAATGTTGGTGGTATCGATCGTATCTTGCGCATTGTCGTGGGCCTGGCGCTCATCGTCTGGGCTGCCGCCCTGGGTGGCCCGATCTGGGCGTGGATCGGCGTGGTGCCTTTGGCTACCGGCCTGTTCAAGTTCTGCCCGTTCTACCCGCTGCTGGGCATGAATACTTGCCCGATGGATAAATGAGTCACCTCCTGAAATAAAAAACGCCCCAATTTGGGGCGTTTTTTATTTCAGGAACAGGCTATACGCCGGGTTTCGCGATTCATTCCAGTAACGATAGCCGAGGCCATCAAGGAATTCCTGGAATTCCTCTTTCTGTTCAGGCAGCACCTGGATGCCGACCAGAACCCGGCCGAAATCCGCCCCGTGATTGCGGTAGTGGAACAGGCTGATGTTCCAGGCGTGGCTCATGCTGTTGAGGAACTTCATCAAGGCACCGGGACGTTCCGGGAACTCGAAGCGGTAGAGCACTTCGTTTTCCGCCTGCGGGGCGCGGCCGCCGACGAGATGGCGGATGTGCAGCTTGGCCATTTCGTTTTCGGAAAGATCCAGCACCGGCAGATCGTGTTTCTCCAGCGCCAGCAGCAGTTTGTCCACTTCCGCGCGGTTGTGTACCTGCACCCCGACGAAGATATGCGCCACCTTGGCATCGGAGTAACGGTAGTTGAATTCGGTGAGGGCGCGCGCGCCCAACAGGGAGCAGAAGGCCTTGAAGCTGCCGGGATTTTCCGGAATCGTCACGGCCAGCACGGCTTCACGCTTCTCGCCCAGTTCGGCGCGCTCGGCGACGAAGCGCAGGCGGTCGAAGTTCATGTTGGCGCCGCTGGCGATGGCGACCAGATGTTTGTTCTTCGCCTTCTCGCGCGCGACCCAGAACTTGGCGCCGGCCACGCCGAGGGCGCCGGCGGGCTCGAGAATGGAACGAGTATCTTCGAACACGTCCTTGATGGCCGCGCAGATGGCGTCATTGCTGACGCGAATGATTTCATCGACGTACAACTGGCAGAGGCGGAAGGTTTCCTCGCCCACCTGCTTCACCGCCACGCCATCGGCGAACAGACCGACCTGGGGCAACACGATGCGTTCTTTCTTGCACAGGCTGCGCGCCATCGCGTCGGCATCTTCCGGCTCGACGCCGATCACCTTGATTTCCGGTTTCAGGCGTTTGATATAGGCGGCGATGCCGGCGATCAGGCCGCCGCCGCCCACCGGCACGAAGATCGCGTCGATCGGCGTGCGCGCCTGGCGCAGCAGTTCCATGCCGATGGTGCCCTGGCCGGCGATCACTTCCGGATCGTCGTAAGGATGGACGAAGACCTTTTTCTCGCGCTTGGCGATGGCCTTGGCGTGGTGATAGGCATCGTCATAGGAATCACCGTGCAGCACCACTTGAGCGCCGCGCTTGGCGACGGCATCCACCTTGATCGCCGGGGTGGTGGCGGGCATCACGATGGTTGCCTCACAACCCAGCACCTGCGCGGAAAGCGCCACGCCCTGGGCGTGATTGCCGGCGGAAGCGGCCACCACGCCACGCTTCAACTGCGCTTTGCTCAGGCCGGCCATCTTGTTGTAAGCGCCGCGCAGCTTGAAGGAAAACACCGGCTGCATGTCCTCGCGCTTCAACAAGACGGTATTGCCCAGGCGACGCGAAAGATTGCCGGCTTCTTCCAGTGGTGTTTCGATGGCCACGTCATAGACGCGGGCGAGCAGGATGCGCTCCAGATAATCGGTCATTGCAAATTGAACAGGTGAGAGAAGGCCGCTATTCTCGCGGCTTGCCTGTAAACAACAAAGCCGAATAGGACAAAGCGCATCATGATGACCCAAGACGAAATGAAACAAGCCACAGCCCGTGCCGCCATCGAGCACGTTCCCGCCGGCATCATCGGCGTCGGCACCGGCTCCACCGCCAATTTCTTCATCGACGAACTCGCCCACATCAAAGGCAAGATCGACGCCGCCGTGGCCTCTTCCGTCGCCACCGCCGAGCGCCTGAAGAAGCATGGCATCCGCGTGATCGACCTGAACGAAGCCGGGGAAATGGAGGTTTACGTCGATGGCGCCGACGAAATCACTCGCCACATGGCCATGATCAAGGGCGGCGGTGGTGCGCTCACGCGCGAGAAGATCGTCGCCGCCTGCGCCAAGAAATTCGTCTGCATCATCGACCAGAGCAAGCTGGTGGACGTGATGGGCACCTTCCCGCTACCTATTGAAGTCATTCCGATGGCGCGCTCCTACGTCGCCCGGCAATTGGTGAAACTGGGCGGCAACCCGGTGTTGCGATCCGGCTTCACCACCGACAACGGTAATGTCATCCTCGACGTGCACGGCATGAGCATCCTCGACCCGGTGGCGATGGAAAGCGAAATCAACCAGATCGTCGGTGTCGTCACCGTCGGCCTGTTCGCGCGGCGCGGCGCCGATGTCTGCCTGATGGGCACGCAGGAAGGGGTGCAAACGTTTACCCGGTGAAGGAGCGTGAGATGGGAATGGCGCTGAAACATGCGGTCTTGAGTGAGGCCGAATACCTCGAAAGCGAGGAATTCGCGCTTCGGAAACGTGAATATGTGGCTGGTGAGGTCTACGCGATGGCGGGTGCGAGTGCCCGACATAACCGGATTTCAGGCAATGTTTATATCAGGCTGGATGCGGCCACGCGCGGCACCCCCTGCGAAACATTCATGGCCGACATGAAGGTAAAAGTGGAGGCCTGGCAGGTGTTTTACTACCCGGATGTGATGCTCGCCTGCACCAAGGACGACGACCACCCTCTCTACCGCACCAGCCCCTGCCTCATCGTCGAAGTGCTCTCCCCTTCCACCGCCAGCATCGACGAGCGGGAGAAATGGCCGCACTACCGTGACATTCCCAGCCTGCGCTATTACCTGCTGATCGATTCGGAAAAACGCCACGCCCGCATCCGCAGCCGTGAGGATGACCAGGACGGCAAGGGCTGGCTGGAACAGACGCTGGACGAGGACGACATCGTGACGCTGACCTGCGGGCCGCTCAGCGCCTCGCTCTGCCTCGACGACATCTACGAGCGCAGCGGGCTGTAAGCGCCCTCAGCCGAGCGCCCGCTCGATGAAGTGGCGCGGCACACGGGTGCGGGGGACACGCTCCGTGAACCAGTTGCGGACATCCTCGTCGAGGCCGATACCGTGCATGTAGTTGTATAGCGCCTTATTCAGCGCGACACCGAGGGCATCGTGATCCACGCCGGTCGGATCGATGAAACTGACATCGTTCTTGGCGAAAGTGACGGCGGGCAGGGGTTGCAGGGTGACGCCGAATTGCTCCGGATGCTGGCCGACGGGTGAATGCACAGTGCAGGCGAAACGGTGGAAGAACCCTGACTGGATGCACCCCGCCGCGAACAATTGCCGCACGTATTCGAGCGCATCCACCGTGTCCTGCACGGTTTGTGTCGGAAAGCCGTACATCAGATAGGCGTGAACCAGAATGCCGGCGTCCATGAAGGCGCGCGTCACCCTGGCGACCTGCTCGACCGACACTCCTTTCTGCATGAGTTTGAGCAGGCGATCGGAGGCGACTTCCAGGCCGCCGGAAACGGCAATGCAACCGCTGTCCGCGAGTTGCCGGCACAACACCGGGGTGAACGACTTCTCGAAGCGGATGTTGCCCCACCAGGAAATCGCGCGATTGCGCCGCTGCAATTCCTCCGCCAACGCTTTCAATGCTTTCGGCGGCGCGGCCTCGTCGACGAAATGGAAGCCGCTCTGTCCGGTTTCCTCGATGATGGCCTCGATACGATCCACCAAGATGGTGGCCGCCACCCCGTCATAACGCGAGATGTAATCCAGCGAGACATCGCAGAAGGTGCACTTTTTCCAGTAACAGCCATGCGCCACAGTCAGCTTGTTCCAGCGCCCATCCGACCAGAGCCGGTGCATGGGGTTGAGCATGTCGAGGATCGACAAGTAACGGTCCAGCGGCAGGCCATCCCAGGTAGGCGTGCCCACTTCGGCGAAGGGAATGTCAGGCTCGCCGGAGTCGATGTAGCGGACCGTGCTGTTCTCCCCCCTTTCCCAAAGGGGGGCCGGGGGGGATTTCTCCACGGGTTGAGCGACCGAGGGCGCGACTACATCCCCCCCACCCCCCTTTTCCAAAGGGGGGTTCAAACTGACGTCACGCACGAAGGTTCTTACCAGCCGCTCCCGCCCCCGTTCGCCGCGCAGGTGTTCCAGCAAGGCCAGGATCGGGCGCTCACCATCGTCCAGGGTGACGTAGTCGAAGTAATCGAATACCCGAGGCTCGCTCAGTTCGCGCAGTTCCGTGTTGACGAAGCCGCCACCCAGCGCGGTGACGATTTCCGGGTGCCGCGCCTTGATCGCCTGGGCGATGCGAAACGCCGCATAGACATTGCCGGGAAAGGGAACCGACACCAGCACCAGGTCCGGCGCATGCCGCGCCACCGCCTCCAGGGTCAGTTCACGCAGGGTGTTGTCGACCAGGTTGAGGGGCGCGGCGAGCGCCTCGGCCAGGGGTTCGAAGGTGGGCTGGCTTTGCGCGATCGACTCGGCATAGCGCACAAACTCGAAGCGCGGATCGACGGCCTCGCGCAGCACGTCGGCGACATCGTTCAGATACAGGGTAGCGAAGTGGCGGGCACGGTCTTGTACTCCGAGGACGCCGAACGCCCAGGCCAGGGGATCGCCGCCCTCGTCATCGTTGGGGTCACTGATGTAGGCATCGAGGGAAGCGAAGCGCGGCCCTTCCGGCAGGAAGTTCCGCCCGGCGATACGATGCCCGATGCTGGGGTCGCGCCCCTGCAGAAAGGCCACGGCGGGGGTGATGCTGGCGAGATAGCGGTCGAAGCGAGCATCAAAGGCCTTGAGCAGCGGCGCGCGCGGGTTCTTCGGCAGCGCCTCGATACAGGCGCGGATCGCCACCAACCCCTCGGGCGAAAACAGCCGCAACACCAGCGCCAGGGCGAGATCCTCCTGCGCCGCGTCGATGCCGCGCGAGCGCAGGAAGCCGGTCAGATACGCCGTCGACGGATACGGGGTATTGAGTTGCGTCATCGGCGGGATGACGGACAAAACACGCATGGGCTTGGAGTAGTTCAAAACGCCTCGCGAACCCGCAGGAAGGCGGCGAAGCGCGGCAGGCCTTTGGCCGTCTGGCCGTGATAACGGTAGGTGATGGTGGCGCCCATGGCGGGGGGATGCTCGCGCTGCGCATCGCTGAAACCGCCGCCGATACGCAGGCGTCGGCCATCGGGTAGTTCCACCAACAGCGCGCCCAGCTTGCCGGCATATTTACCCTTGCCCGGCAGGTGCGCGACGACCACCGCTTCGGCATCGTCCCAGGGCTTCATCTTGAGCAGGTCGTCACTGCGGCCGGCGCGGTAAAGGGCATCGGCGCGATGCAGCATGAGCCCCTCGCCGCCGCCCTTCACCACGTCATCGAACTTGCGCTTGAGCGCCCGCTGATCGGTGACGCGGAACTGCTCAACCGCCCGCAACCGCGGCAAGTCGGCCTCGGCGACGATCCGGCGCATCGCCGCGACGCGCGCGCTGAAATCGCCCTCGGCGCCCGGCAGCTCGAACAACATGTAACGCACCCCGCGCCATTCAGCGTCATCCGGCGTTTCACGGCGCACGATGCCGGAAAGGCGCTCGAACTGGCCGCGCCCTAGCCACAGCTCGCCGTCCAGCGCGCGCGCGGGAAAACCCTGGGTAAACCAGAGCGGCGCGGCTATCGGGCGACCACTACGGAAGCGCAATTGCTCGCCATCCCACACGGCGCGCACGCCATCGAGTTTTTCACTGACCCAATACCCGGCGGGATCAATCCCGGCGCGGTAAATCTCGGCATGCGCCAGCGCGGGTGGATCGCCCGCCAATAGCGGCGCGCTGGCGAGCAGGCAAGCCGCCAGCAGAACGCTATTCGCCCAGGTACTCATCGAGCGCATCGGTTTCCTCGACGGGCAACTTGAATTTCTCATCCGCCCATTCGCCCAAGTCGATCATCTTGCAGCGTTCACTACAGAACGGCCGCCAGGTATTTTCCGGACGCCATTCCACCGCCTTGTTACAGGTGGGGCAGGCCACCTTCTTGTATTTCTCCGCCATCGGCGTCTCCAAACGAAAAAGGCGGCTTGCGCCGCCTTTGCGGGTCGAGTTGGGATCAGGTCGAGAAAGAAGAACCGCAGCCGCAGGTGGAGGTGGCGGTCGGGTTCTTGATGACGAACTGAGCGCCTTCAAGGCCCTCGGTATAGTCGACTTCGGCGCCCATCATGTACTGCATGCTCATGGGATCGACCAGCAGGGTGACGCCGTTCTTTTCCATGATCATGTCGTCTTCGTTGGTCACTTCATCGAAGGTGAAGCCGTACTGGAAGCCGGAACAACCGCCGCCGGTAACGAACACGCGCAGTTTCAGGTCGGGATTGCCTTCTTCCTCGATCAGGGCCTTCACCTTGTTGGCGGCGCTGTCGGTGAAATTGAAGGGACTCATTTCGGTCGCGGCATTCATATCGCGATACTCCTATGTCAGGTCTAAGTGCGGGGCATTATTGGCGCCGGGGCGGCGCCCGTCAACCACGGGCTAAGTGGGGATACGTCCACAAAAATCAAGGCATTACCGGAATTTGCGTAAGCGCGCTGTTTTCCGGCAGGTCGAACATCAGATTCATGTTCTGCACCGCCTGGCCGGCCGCGCCCTTCACGAGGTTGTCGATCACCGAAAGAACCACCACAGTGTCGCCACCCTGGGGCCGATGCACGGCGATGCGGCACAGGTTGGAAGCGCGCACGGAACGGGTTTCCGGATGCGACTTGGCCGGCAGCACATCGACAAAATACTCGTCGGCATAACGCGCCTCGAACAGGGCCTGCAAATCCACCTCCTTGGAGAGCTTGCAATACAGGGTGGCGTGGATGCCGCGGATCAAGGGGGTGAGGTGCGGCACGAAGGTCAGCCCGACACTCATTTCCCCCGCGAAGCCGGCCATGCGGTTGAGGCCCTGACGGATTTCCGGCCAGTGGCGGTGCCCCGGCACGGCATAGGCCTTGAAAGTGTCGGAAGCCTCCGCGTACAGCGCGCCTATCTCCGCCTTGCGGCCGGCGCCGGAGACGCCGGATTTGCAATCGGCCACCATCCAGGCGGTATCGACCACGCCCGCTTCCAGCAAAGGCAGGAAGCCGAGTTGCACGGCGGTGGGATAACAGCCGGGGTTGGCGATCAGGCGCGCGCCCTTGATCTTGTCGCGGTTGATTTCGGGTAGGCCGTAGACCGCTTCCGCGACCAGATCCGGACAGGCGTGTTCCATGCCATACCACTTCGACCACTCGTCGATGTCGGTGATGCGGAAGTCGGCCGCGAGGTCGATGACCTTGACCCCGGCGTCAAGCAGCTCACGGGTCTGCTGCATGGCGATGCCGTTGGGCGTGGCGAAGAACACCACGTCACAGGACTTCAGCGGCGCCTCTTCCGGCGTGGTGAAGGCCAGCGCGACCCGGCCGCGCAAGGAGGGAAACATGTCCGCCACCGGCATACCTGCTTCCTTGCGTGAAGTAATGGCGGTCAACTCCACATCGGGATGCTGGGCGAGAAGCCTGAGAAGTTCGACTCCGGTGTAGCCGGTGCCGCCGACGATGCCTGCCTTGATCATGCTGAAACTCCTTGGAGGAACGCAAAAGCACAAACGAAAAAACAGAAACGAAAAAGCCGCCCTCGGGCGGCCTTCTCGAATATCCAGCGCAAATTAACGCTTGGAGAACTGCTTGCGACGGCGCGCCTTGTGGAAGCCGACTTTCTTGCGTTCCACTTCGCGGGCATCACGAGTCACCAGACCGGCTTTCTTCAGCGGGCTTTTCAGCTCCGCGTCGTATTCGATCAGGGCGCGGGTAATGCCGTGGCGAACCGCGCCGGCTTGGCCGGTTTCGCCGCCGCCGTTGACGTTCACCATGATGTCGAAGGTGGCTGTACGCTCGGTCAGCACCAGCGGCTGACGCACGATCATGCGGCCGGTTTCACGGGCGAAATAGAGGTCGACGGCCTTGCCGTTGACGACGATGTTGCCGGAACCCGCTTTCATGAACACGCGAGCGACTGAGCTCTTGCGGCGGCCGGTGCCGTAGTAGTAGTTACCGATCATTCAGGACCTCAGATTTCCAGGGTTTGGGGCTGCTGCGCGGTGTGCGGGTGAGCGCCGCCGGCATAGACCTTGAGTTTCTTGATCATCGCGTAGCCCAGGGGACCCTTGGGCAACATGCCTTTGACCGCCTTCTCCAGCGCGCGACCGGGGAAACGGTCCTGCATCTTGCCGAAGGTGGTCTCGTTGATGCCGCCGGGGTAGCCGGTGTGGCTGTAATACTTTTTGCCTTCGGCCTTGTTGCCGGTCACGCGCAGTTTCTCGACGTTGACCACGACGATGTAGTCGCCGGTATCCACGTGCGGGGTGAAGATGGCCTTGTGCTTGCCGCGCAGACGGCGGGCGATCTCGGACGCCAGACGTCCCAGCACCTTGTCGGTGCCGTCCACCAGATACCAGTCGTGCTGGACCTCGTGGGGCTTAGCGGAGAAGGTTTTCATGTCTATGTACCAGAATGGGGGACTTCGGAAAGCGGCGGATTCTATTGGGTTTTCTGTTTTCCTGTCAAACCGGTATTTGCCGAGGGCGGAGGTATCCGGATAATCGCGGCCCATGTTGACCACCTGGCTCGTTACCAATTTAATCGCGGCGTTCCTGTTGCCGCCGCTCAATCTGCTCATTCTCGGCGGTTTCGGACTGCTGCTACTGAAGCGGCGGAGGGCATGGGGCAAGGGCTTGATCGGCTTTAGCCTGGTCGCGCTGTGGCTGCTGGCGACGCCTTTCGTGGCGGGGCATCTGCTCGACGCATTGAAACCACCCCCGCGAATCCTGGACGGCACGGAAGCCGACGCCATCGTAATTCTCGGCGGCGGCACCAACTACGACGCGGTGGAATATGGTGGTGACACGGTCGGCCACTTCACCCTGGAGCGGGTGCGCTATGGCGCCTGGTTGGCGCGCAAGCTGGGGAAACCGTTGCTTGTGACCGGCGGCAGCCCCGATGGCGGCCGTCCCGAGGGACAGTTGATGCGCGAGACGCTGGAACGGGAATTCGGCGTGAAGGTGCGCTGGGTGGAAGATCGTTCCAACAACACACGGGAAAACGCGATGTATTCCGCCAAGCTGCTGAAAATGGCGGGCGTCCGGCGCATTTATCTGGTCAGCAACGCTTGGCACCTGCCGCGCGCGCTGCCGGAATTCGAGCGGGAAGGTTTACAGGTGGTCGCGGCCGGGACCGGCTATTCCCTGAGCCGTGGCCCGCGACTCATGGACTTCGTGCCCAGCGCCAAGGGCCTTTATGACAGCTATCTGGCCATGCATGAAGGCATTGGCCTGGTCTGGTACAGCATTCGATCTTAAGCAGGAGAATCGCAATGAAATCTCGCGTCAAATGGGTAGAAAACGTCTGCTTCATGGCCGAATCGGAAAGCGGCCACGCCATGATCATGGATGGCTCGCCGGAGATCGGCGGCCGCAACATGGGGCCGCGGCCGATGGAAATGCTGCTGATGGGGGCCGGCGGCTGCACTTCGGTGGATGTGGTGATGATCCTGAAGAAAAGCCGCCAGGACGTGACCGCTTGCGAAGTGGAAGTGAGCGCGGAGCGGGCCGACGACCATCCCAAGGTGTTCACGAGGATCCACATGCACTTCACGCTGAGCGGACGCGGCGTCAAACCGGAACTGGTGGACCGCGCCATCAAACTGTCGGCTGAGAAGTACTGTTCCGCCAGCATCATCCTGGGCAAAACCGCCGTCATGACACACGACTTCGAGATCATCGAGGAAGGCGAAGCGTCAGGAAGCAGCTGACGCGCCCACTTACTCGATGTTGCCGACGAGCCACTCCAGCGCGATGCCGGGCTCGTCGAATACCTGCACTTCAGCGTCCACGAACAAACGGTTCAGCCAGGCCAGCCAGACCATCCATTCATCGGAGGTCACCACGGCGATCTTGCGGAAATCGTAACGGTGTTCGCGGGAAAATTTGATCTCTTCCCAGGCCACATCCAGGGTGTAACGCACCATGTCGCGCAGGTCGAGCAGCACGTTGACGCCGCCTTCGAACTCCAGTCCGTGGAGCACGTGTTGTTCGAAGTCTTTGTAATCCGCCAGGGTGAATTCGCCGATGACGGACACGGATACCAGATTCTTTTCGCTGCTGATTGCGATCATTTGCCACTCCTCGTTAGTCGCGCCGCCTGAATACCGGTCAGCACGGTGATCAGCATGCCGATCCAGGCGCTTATCGGCATGGCCATGTTGAAAATCAGGGTGTCCAGAATACCGCCGAATACGACCGTGCTGTAGGCGAACGCGGCCACTACCACGGTATCGCCCTTGCGGTAGGCGCGGGTCATGGCGAGCTGACCCAGCGTGGCAAACAGGCCGACACCCAACAGCAGCCCGACATGCTCGCCCGCCGCCGGAACATGCCAGCCACCATCCAGGCTGGCCGAGAGGCCGGCACCCAGCGCGCAGACAGCGGCGAACCAGAACACCGTGCGCCATTCCGGCTCGCCCAGGCGCCCGAGGCGACGCACATGGATGTAGGCAAACGCCGCCATCACCCCGGAAAACAGGCCGACCAGGCCGGCCACCAGGTCTTGCGGCGCGCTGTCCCAGGGCCGCAACAGCAGCGCCACGCCGAGAAAGCCGACAGCCACCGTGGCGTACTGCGCACGACTGGGTCGCTCGTTGAGTTGCCAGGGCATGAGCAGCGCCAGAAACAGCGGCGACGAGTAATTGAGGGTGATGGCCACCGAAAGCGGCAGATGCGCCACGGCGTAAAAGAAGGTGGCCAGAGCGAGAAAGCCGACCAGGCCACGGCGCAGATGCAGGATGGTGTGGCCGCCGAGGAAGTGGCGTCCGCCGGTGAGGCCATGGCGCAGCGTCATTCCCGCCAACAACAGGAGCAGCGCGACCAGGGAACGGTAGAACACCAGTTCATGGCTGGAAAACCATTGCACGCCCAACTTCACCAGCACACCCATGAGCGCGAACGAAGCCCCGGCCAGGAGCATCCAGGTGGAGCCCAAGGTTCAGGCGTCCGGCGTCAATTCGGGCGCTTGCGGGGTGCGTGTGATCTGCTCCACCTGCACCGCCGCCAGCAATGTCTTGCCTTCCGGCGCCACCTGCAACTCCTCGAACTTGCGCGCGGTCACCAGCACCCGCGTTTCCAGCGACCCGGTAGCGTCGTTGTAGGCCTTCACCGCCTGGCCCAGATTCTTGCCGACACTGTTCCAGTGTTCGCCCAGTTTACTCAGGCGTTCGTACAACTGGGCGCCGAGCTGGCTGACCTGGCGCGCGTTGTCGGCTAAAGCTTCCTGGCGCCAGCCGTAATAGACCGCCTTCAACAAGGCCAGCAAGGTGGTGGGCGTGGCCAGGATGACCTTCTGCGCGCTGGCGTATTCGATCAGATCCGGGTCTTCCCGCAGGGCCGCGCCGAAGAAGGCCTCGCCGGGCAGGAACAGCACCACGAACTCCGGCGCCGGCGCGAACTGCTCCCAATAAGCCTTGGCCGCCAGTTGCTGAACATGGGTGCGTACATGCTGAGCGTAGCGGACGAGAGCACGCTGACGCACATCCACATTTTCTTCTTCCGTCGCCTCCAGATAGGCCGCGACCGGCGCTTTCGAGTCCAGCACCACGCTCTTGCCGCCAGGCAGGCGCACCACCATATCGGGGCGGCGGCCGTCGGCGGTCGATTCCTGTTCGAAGAAATCGCAGTGGTCCAGCATGCCGGCCATTTCCACCACCCGGCGCAACTGCACCTCGCCCCAACGCCCGCGCACCTCGGGACGGCGCAGAGCGGTCACCAGGCGATGCGTCTCGCTTTTCAGGTCGTGCTGGGCGGCCAGCAGGCCTTTCACCTGCTCGGTGAGGCCGGCGTAGGCGCCACTGCGCAGTTGTTCCATTTCCCGCTGCTGGGCATTGAGCTTGTCCAGGGTTTCGGCGAGTGGCTTGACCAGGGTTTCCACCGCCTGCTGGCGCGCCGCCAGATCACCCCTGGCCTGTTCCTGGAAGCCGGCGAGGTTCTGTCGGGCGAGATCGAGGAACGCCTGGTTGTTGCTCTTGAGCGCGTCGGCGGAGAGGGATTTGAACGCATCGGCCAGCTCGCGCTCGGCATTGCGCAGCAGTAGGGCTTTCTCACCGGCGCTGTCGCGCTCCTGTTGCAGGCGGATTTCCAGTTCGGCAATGCGCGTCTGCCAGCGCCCACGCCGCCAGAACAGCAGGATCAGGCCTGACATCAGCCCCAGCGCCAGCCCCACCAGGGCGACCAAGGTGGTATCCATCAGCGAAGTAGGATGTGGTTACCGAAGGGTAGGGGCTTCATCAGAGGAACGAACCGCATCACCGGCCGCGGTCGATGCGGTTCGCCGCGCTCACCATATCCTACGATTGCATGCACAGGCTCAATGCCTGCCGCCACTCAGGCAAGCGCACGCCGAACACGCGCGCCAGCTTGTCGTTGTTCAGGCGCGAATTGAGCGGGCGCATCGCCGGGGTGGGGTAATCGCTGCTCGGGATCGACAGGAGACGGGCTTTCGATTCCGTGCCATCCAACGCCTGGATCGCCTCGGCGAAGCCATGCCAGGAGGTCTCGCCGGCATTGGTCATGTGATACACGCCCCAGGGCTCGGGCCGGTCGGCGCCGCGCGCGGGCGAGATATGCTGGGCGAGGATCAGTGCCGTGGCCTCCGCCAGCATACGGCTCCAGGTGGGCGCGCCGATCTGGTCGGCGACGATCTTCAGCTCCGGGCGCTCGCGCATCAACCGGCGCATGGTGAGCAGGAAGTTGGCGCCACGGGCGCCATAGACCCAGGAGGTGCGGAAGATCAGATGACGTCGGCAGGCGGCCTGGATGGCCTGTTCACCGGCCAGTTTGCTGGCGCCGTAGACGTTGAGCGGGCCGCTCGCGTCGTCTTCCCGCCAGGGAATATCACCACTACCGTCGAACACATAATCGGTGGAGTAATGCACCAGCAGGGCACCCAGTTTTTCCGCCTCTTCCGCGAGTATGCCGGGCGCCACGGCATTGACGGCCCAGGCCAGATCGCGCTCGCTTTCCGCCTTGTCGACCGCCGTATGGGCGGCCGGGTTGACGATGATGCGCGGATTGACTTCACCTACCACGCGGCGAATGGCGTCGGCATCGGTCAGGTCCATTTCCTTCGAGTCGACCGCCACCACTTCGCCCAGGCAGGCCAGGGTGCGGCGCAGTTCCCAACCGACCTGGCCGTTACCCCCCGTGAGCAGAATTTTCATGGGTACACCTCGGCATCCTTCAGCAAGCTGCCGACCTTGTCCTTGGCGGACAGCGCCGGCTCACCCCCGATCGGCCAATCAACGCCGATCGCCGGGTCGTTCCACAGGATGCAGCGTTCGTGCTCGGGGGCGTAGTACTCGGTGGTTTTGTAGAGGAAGTCGGCACTTTCCGAGAGCACCAGAAAGCCATGCGCAAAACCCGGCGGCACCCACAGCATGTGCTTGTTCTCAGCCGAGAGTTCATGCCCGGTCCACTTGCCGAAATTGGGCGAGGATTTGCGCAGATCGACGGCGATGTCGTAGACCGCGCCGCTGGTCACGCGTACCAATTTGCCTTGCGGCCGCTGAAGTTGGTAATGCAGGCCGCGCAACACGCCCTTGCCAGAGCGGGAGTGGTTGTCCTGCACGAAATCCAGGTCCAGCCCCAGGCCCTGGAAGGTCTTGCGGTTCCAGCTTTCCATGAAGAAGCCGCGCGCGTCGCCGAATACCTTCGGTTCGATTAGCAGGACTTCGGGGAGTTGGGTTTCTATGACTTTCATCAGAAAACCCGCTCGTTGAGCATGGCCAGGAGGTATTGGCCGTAGGCGTTCTTTTTCAACGGGGCGGCGAGTTTTTCCACCTGTTCCGCGTTGATGTAGCCCTGACGATAGGCGATTTCTTCCGGGCAGGCGATCTTGAGGCCTTGCCGCTTTTCGATGGTTTCGATGAACAGGCTGGCTTCCAGCAACGATTCGTGGGTGCCGGTGTCGAGCCAGGCGTGGCCGCGCCCCAGGATGGAAACGCTGAGTTCGTTCCAGGCGAGGTATTGCTTGTTGACGTCGGTGATTTCCAGTTCGCCGCGCGGCGAGGGCTTCATGGTGCGGGCGATGTCGATCACGCGGTTGTCGTAGAAATAGAGTCCGGTGACGGCGTAGTTGGATTTCGGCGCCACGGGTTTTTCTTCCAGGCTGATGGCGCGTCCGCCGGCGTCGAAGTCGACCACGCCGTAGCGCTCGGGATCGTTGACCCGGTAGGCGA
This sequence comes from Gallionellaceae bacterium, assembly GCA_028714875.1. GTDB lineage: Bacteria > Pseudomonadota > Gammaproteobacteria > Burkholderiales > Thiobacillaceae > PFJX01. The sequence goes on along the minus strand of JAQTLN010000002.1, from coordinate 217,334 downwards.
AGACGGTGGCGCCGCTGGCCTGGGCGCTGGCGGCCTGGAGGTCTTGGGCCATTTCGTGGCCGTAGAAGATGTTGTCGCCGAGCACCAGGGCGCTGGGGCCGTCTCCGACGAAATCGGCGCCGATGATGAAGGCTTGCGCGAGGCCGTCGGGGCTGGGTTGCACGGCGTATTGCAGGTTGAGGCCCCATTGGCTGCCGTCGCCCAGGAGTTGTTCGAAGCGCGGGGTGTCCTGCGGGGTGGAGATGATGAGGATGTCGCGTATCCCGGCCAGCATGAGCGTGGTCAGCGGGTAGTAGATCATCGGTTTGTCGTAAATCGGCAGGAGCTGCTTGGACACCGCGAGGGTGGCGGGATACAGCCGGGTGCCGCTGCCGCCGGCGAGGATGATGCCTTTGCGGTTCATGAGCCACTCCTTGCCGTGTAGTTGGTGTCGAGCCACTTGCGGTATTCGCCGCTGGCGACGTTGTTTACCCAGCCCATGTTGTCGAGGTACCACTTCACCGTCTTGCGGATGCCGGTCTCGAAGGTTTCCGCCGGTTTCCAGCCCAACTCGCGATGGATCTTGCTGGCGTCGATGGCGTAGCGGCGGTCGTGGCCGGGGCGGTCTTTGACGTAGGTGATGAGGCGGGTGGCGGGGCCGTCGGGGCTGGGTTGCATCTCGTCCAGCAGGCCACACACCCGGTGGACGATGTCGAGGTTGGGCATTTCGTTCCAGCCGCCGATGTTGTAGGTCTCGCCGACCCGGCCTTTGGCCAGGACGGCGCGGATGGCGGAACAGTGGTCGGAGACGTAGAGCCAGTCGCGCACGTTCATGCCGTCACCGTAGATGGGCAGCGGCTTGGCATTGGTGGCGTTGAGGATCATCAGGGGGATGAGTTTCTCGGGGAACTGGTAGGGGCCGTAGTTGTTGGAGCAGTTGGTGGTGAGCACCGGCAGGCCGTAGGTGTGGTGGTAGGCGCGCACCAAGTGGTCGGAGGAGGCCTTGCTCGCCGAGTAGGGGCTGTTGGGGGCGAACGGGGTTTCTTCGGTGAAGGCGGGGTCGTCGCGGCCCAGTGAGCCATAGACTTCGTCGGTGGAGACGTGAAGGAAGCGGAAGGCGGCTTTCTCGGTGTCGCCCAGGCTGTTCCAGTAGCCGCGCACTTCTTCCAGCAAGTGGAAGGTACCGACGATGTTGGTCTGGATGAAATCTTCCGGTCCGTGGATGGAGCGGTCGACGTGGCTCTCGGCGGCGAAGTTGATGATGGCGCGTGGCTGGTGTTCGGCGAGCAGTTTGCCGATCAGGGCGCGGTCACCGATGTCGCCCTGGACGAAAATATGCCGGGAATCACCTTGCAGGCTGGCGAGGTTCTCCAGGTTGCCGGCATAGGTGAGTTTGTCGAGGTTGAGGACCGGCTCGTTGTGCTCCGCCAGCCAGTCCAGGACGAAGTTCGCGCCGATAAAGCCGGCGCCGCCTGTGACAAGAATCATGTTTTTCTCCTGTTGTTATTCGGTGAAGCCTTGCGGATTCATGGATTGCCAGCGCCAGGCGTCTTCGCACATTTCGTCCAGCCCACGCCGCGCCTTCCAGCCCAGTTCACGTTCCGCCAGCGTCGGGTCGGCCCAGCACTGGGCGATGTCGCCAGCGCGGCGCGGCGCGAATTTGTAAGGCACGGGGTGGCCGGAGGCTTGCTCGAAGGCTTGCGCCATTTCCACCACGCTGTAGCCGCGCCCGGTCCCAAGATTCCAGATGCGCACGCCGGGACCTTCTGCCAATTTTTCCACCGCCTTCACATGGCCCTGAGCCAGGTCCACCACATGGATGTAGTCGCGCACCCCGGTGCCGTCCGGAGTAGGGTAATCGTTGCCCCAGACATTGAGATATTCACGCCGTCCCACAGCCACCTGGGCGATATAGGGCATCAGATTATTGGGAATGCCGCGCGGATCTTCGCCGATGCGGCCACTCTTGTGCGCGCCCACCGGATTGAAATAACGCAGCAGGGCGATACGCCATGCCGGGTCGGCAATCGCCAGATCGCCGAGGATCTGCTCGACGATCAGCTTGCCGCGGCCATAGGGATTGGTGGTGGCGCCGACCGGAAAATCCTCGCGGATCGGCACCGAGGCGGGATCGCCGTAGACCGTGGCGGAAGAACTGAACACCACGGTTTTCACGCCGGCCGCCTGCATGGCCTCGAACAGGGTGATGCTGCCGGCGATGTTGTTGTCGTAATACAGGAGCGGCTGTTCCACCGATTCGCCCACCGCCTTGAGACCGGCGAAGTGGATCACGGCGTCGATGGCATGCGCCTTGAACAAGGCATCGAGCGCGGCGCGGTCGCGGATGTCGGCTTCGACAAAGGGGAAATCGCGGCCGGAGAGTGCCTTCACGCGCCGCAGCGATTCCGCGCTGCTGTTGCTCAGGTTATCGAGCACCACGATGTCGTGGCTGGCGGCGAGAAATTCCAGGCAGGCGTGGGAACCGATGTAGCCGGCGCCACCCGTAATCAGAATGGTCTGTTTCATTGTTTTATTTACCAGAACTGCCAGGCGCCGGTTTGCAGCACCCAGAGCCCGAGAATCAGATTGGTGGTGGCGTGGGCGACGATGGGCGCCCAGAGATTGTTATAGGTTCGGTATAACCAGGCATAGGCCAGGCCAGCCAGGATGCCGGCGAACCAGAGGCTATGCTCGCTGCCGAACAACACGCTGGAGACGAGGATGGCGCGGAAACCGACTTCAGCCGCCGAAACGGAGAGAAAATCCTGGCGTTCGATCCAGCGCATGAGAAAGGAACGCCAGAACAGTTCCTCCATGAGCGGCACCACCAGGGCGGCGCCCGCCAGGCGGAAGACCAGCAGCGACCAGTCCATCCCGCCTTCCGACGCGCGCGGATCGTAACCGGCCGCGCCACCGAGGTTGAGCCAGCCCTGATCGAGGTTGATCCAGAGGATGAACACCAGCACGCCAAGCAGAAGCGAGACGATCAGCGGCAGGCGCGCGGGGCGTACCCGCAACTCACGGTACTCGCCCCGGAAATGCCAGAGCGCCAGCGCCACCACGACCACCTTGACGGGATACAACCAGCGCGTGTCAAAGTCGCCGCCCCACGCCCGCGCGCCCTGTTCCACAGCGAGAAACGCCATGTACAAGGCGAAAGGAACGATGCGGGCAAGCATCGGCCGGTTCATAACCACGCTCAAGCTGTTGCTTGCTGAAGCCGCTTACTTGAGGCCGGAGAGCGCCTTCTCCAACGGCCCCTGCTCGGCGGGCTCTTCCTTCGGCGCGCTGACCGCATGTCCGGCATCCTTGGCGGCGGCCTTGGCCTCGGCGTAAGGCGCCACATATTCGATCTTGGCCGCCGCGCGCAGCTTGTCGAGTTCAGCCTTCGCCATCTCTCGTTTGCGCATGGTGAGCAGGAAGCGTTCGATCGCCGGCTTGGCTTGTTCGCGCGTGAGCGGTTGGCTCTGGGAACCGGTGATCGCCAGGATGGTGATCTGCTTGGGGTTTTCCAGGGTAATGGCCTGCCCATCCTTGAGCGGATGCAACTTGGCCACCAGTTCCAGCGGCAATTGTTCAGCACTTTTCACGGACTGAACGCCGCGCGCCGGGATATTCTGCGACTTGAGCCATTGCACCAGGTCGTTCAGATTGGCGCCATTGCCCAGCCTGGCCTTCACGGCACCGACTGTATCCGGGCCAACCTGGATCATGATTTCCTGCAGACGATAGATGCGCCGTTCGGAGAACAGCTCGGGGTGCTTGTCGTAATACTCGGCAATCTCGCTGTCGCTGGGCTTGGCGGCATTCGCCGTCACTTTGTCGCTATAGGCCTTGGCAAGCACCTGACGTTGCGCCGCCTGAAGTGCCTCCTGCACGTTCGCGTCCTTATCCAGACCCTCTTTTTTCGCCTGCTGCTGGAAGAGTCGCTGCTCCAGCAGTGCACTGAGCACCTGATTGGCGATGTCTTGGGCGGGATTGTTCACACCGGCCTTGGTGAGCACGGTTTCGACATCCTGTGTGTTGACCACCTCACCATTGACCTTGGCCGCCACCTGGCTGGAGGAGACATCCGCCCCCGTTTTTTCATTGCAACCGGCAAGGGCAAAGAGCAGGGCAGCCAACAGCACAGACAATTTCATCGTTTGGGGACGCATCGTTTCCTAGCCTCATTTTTTAAAGGGTCGCGGAGGGGTACAACAGGTGAGGGTGGATTATGGTGGCCCGCCCCCCGCATGCTCAAGCGCTGCCGGCGGCATTTTCAGCCTCCCGCCGGGTAACGGCGCGAAAAACCGCGCCTATCCCAAGGGATACGCCTTCGGACAACCCGACCTACGCGGCGGCGCCGCGAAATGCCTCGATGATGGGTTGCAAGGTGTCGTGCTTGAGCTTCAGGGCGGCCTGATTCACCACCAGACGCGAACTGATCTGCATGATTTCTTCCACCGCCACCAGATTGTTGGCCTTCAGGGTGCCGCCGGTGGAGACCAGATCGACGATGACGTCGGCCAGTCCAACCAGGGGCGCGAGCTCCATTGAGCCGTACAGCTTGATGAGATCGACATGCACGCCTTTCTCAGCGAAATGCAGGCGCGCCGTATTCACGTACTTGGTCGCCACCCGCAGGCGCGCGCCGCGCCGCACGGCGGCCTGGTAGTCGAAGCCGACCGGGGTCGCCACCATCATGCGGCACTTGGCGATATTGAGATCCACCGGCTGGTAGACCCCCTCGCCGCCATGTTCGATCAGCACATCCTTGCCGGCGATGCCGAGATCGGCGGCGCCATGTTGCACATAGGTGGGCACATCGCTGGCGCGCACGATGATCAGGCGCACATCGGCGCGGTTGGTGCCGATGATCAACTTGCGCGAGGACTCCGGGCTCTCGCTCGGCACGATGCCCGCCGCCGCCAGCAGCGGCAGGGTTTCTTCGAAGATACGGCCCTTGGAGAGGGCGAGGGTGATTTGTGACATCGACAGGTTCCGAAAAAACCACGGGAGCCAATTCAGGCTCCCGGTGGAAAGCGTTGAGCAAACGCGGGGATTATCCCCCTTGACGCGACTCAGCCAAACAGCAGCCCATTCACCCGCTTCACGAACCCGGCCGGGTCGGTCAACTGGCCGCCGTCGAGCAGCACGGCCTGGTCCAGCAGGAGGCCGGCGAGTTCGTCGAAACGCTCGCCTTCTTCGCCTTCCATGCGCTTCAACAGCGGATGGCTGAGGTTCACTTCCAGGATCGGCTGGGTTTCCGGCACGGCCTGGCCCATCTGTTTCAACATGCGAGTCAGATTGGCATTCATGTCACCCTCGTCGGCCACCAGGCAGGCGGGGGAATCGACCAGGCGGTGGCTGGCGCGGACATCCTTGGTACGGCCTTCCAGGGCTTTCTTCAGGCGCTCCAGGAAAGGCTTGGCCTCCTCCTCCGCCTTGGCCGGCGCTTCCGGCTCCTCGCCTTCCGATTTGATGGCGGCCAGATCGACCTGGCCACGCGCGACGGACACCAACGATTTAGCGTCGAACTCAAACAGGTTGGACACCACCCATTCATCGACGCGGTCGGTCAGCAGCAGCACTTCCACGCCCTTCTTGCGGAACACTTCCAGGTGAGGGCTGGACTTGGCCGCCGGCAGCGTATCGGCGGTGAGGTAATAAATCTTGTCCTGGCCTTCCTTCATGCGACCGAGATAGTCGGCCAGGCTGACACTTTCTTCATCCACCTGGGTAGAACGAAAGCGCAGCAACTTGGCGATGCGCTCCTTGTTGGCCTGGTCTTCGCCGACGCCTTCCTTCAAGACCTTGCCGAAGTGTTCCCAGACCTTTGCGTAATCCTCCTTGCGGTTTTCGGCGACATCGTCGAGCAAATCCAGGGTTTTGCGCACACAGCCGTTGCGGATCATTTCCATGTCGCGCGTCTCTTGCAGTATCTCCCGCGAGACATTGAGCGGCAGATCGGCGGCATCGATCACGCCACGGATGAAGCGCAGATAGGCCGGCATCAACTTGCGCGCGTCTTCCATGATGAACACGCGCTTCACATAGAGTTTGACGCCGGTCTTGACGTCGCGGTCCCACAGGTCGAAGGGCGCGTGCGCCGGTAGATAGAGCAGCGCGGTGTAGTCCTGGCGGCCTTCCACCTTGACGTGGGTCCAGGCCAGCGGGTCTTCGTAATCATGACCGACGTGTTTGTAGAAGGCCTTGTATTCGTCTTCCGTGATGTCGCTCTTGGCGCGCGCCCACAAGGCGTTGGCGCGGTTCACGGCTTCGGTTTCACCCTTCTCGTCGGTGAATTCGACCGGGATGGCGATGTGGTCGGAGTATTCGCGGATCACCGATTTAATCCGCCAATCGTCGAGGAACTCGGCTTCGTCATCCTTCAGGTGCAGCACGATCTCGGTGCCGCGGTCGGCTTTCGCGACGGTTTCCAGCGTGTAATCACCACTGCCCTCGGACTCCCAACGGACACCGTGTTCCTGGGTGAGGCCGGCGCGGCGGGTGGTCAGGGTGACCCGGTCGGCGACAATGAAGCTGGAGTAGAAACCGACGCCGAACTGGCCGATGAGCTGGGCGTCCTTTTTCTGGTCGCCGCTGAGCTGGCCGAAGAATTCCTTGGTACCGGACTTGGCGATAGTGCCGATGTGCTCGATCACTTCCTGGCGGTTCATACCGATGCCGTTGTCGCGGATGGTGATGGTTTTGGCTTCCTTGTCAACGCTGACCTTGATCTTCAGCTCGCTATCGCTCTCGAACAGGGCCGGATCGGAAAGCGCTTCGAATCGAAGCTTGTCGGCGGCATCACTGGCGTTGGAAATCAGCTCACGCAGGAAGATTTCCTTGTGGCTGTAGAGCGAGTGAATCATGAGGTGCAGCAGTTGCTTCACCTCGGCCTGGAATCCCAGCGTTTCCTTGGCAACGGTTTCGGTCATGGCGGGCAATCTCCCTTGTTGAAAACAGGGGGATAGATGGGGCGGAAGGACCAGGGTTCAAGGGGAGTGCCGATTTCGGATTTCGGATTTCGGATTTCGGATTTCGGATTTCGGATTTCGGATTTCGGATTTCGGATTTCGGATTTCGGATTTCGGATTTCGGATGTGGGGCGCGCGCAAGCGCGCGGGTTTCAAATCCGAAATCCGACATCCGAAATCCGAAATCAGAGAAGCTCCGGTCCCGGCCGCCCGATCAGATAGCCCTGGGCATAATCGACACCGATCTCGCGCAGGATGGCCAGGGTGGCCTCATCCTCGACAAATTCGGCCACCGTGGTCTTCCCGTAGCCACGCACGGCGTCGGTCAGCGCCCGCACAAACACTACATCGTCTGGATTGCTGGTGAGGCCCTTGATGAAGGAACCGTCGATCTTGACGAAATCCACCGGCAATTCCTTGAGGTATTGGAATGAGCTGTAACCCACGCCGAAGTCGTCCAGGCCAAAGGCGCAACCGAGGCCGCGGAACTTGCCCATGATGCGAGTGGCGCCCTTGAAGTTGGCCAGCGCGGCGGTTTCCGTGATTTCCAGCAATAGGCGCTCACCCGAGACTTGATGCCGTTCCAGCATGGCTTGCAGCACCTCGAACGCGGCGTCGTCGTCGAAACTGCGACGGGACAGGTTGAGCGCCACTTTCACACGCTCGTCCTGGAGGGCAACGAACTTCACCACGGCCTCGATCACCCAACGGTCGATGCGGCGGATCAGGCCGGTGCTCTCGGCCACGTCGATGAACAACCCGGGCGGCGTCAGGCTGCCATCGGGGTTGCACAGGCGCAGCAAGGCTTCGTAATGACCAATATGCCCTGACGCGATATGGAGAATCGGCTGGAAGTGCATCACGAAACGGTTGCTTTCCAGCGCCTGCTCGATTTCACCGCGCCAGTAGGCGCGCTGGCTAGCCACCGCCTTGTAGGGGTCGTCGACGCTGTAGAGATGCCAGGAGCCATGCCCCTTGGCGCGCGCCTGGGAAAGCGCCACATCGGCGTTGCCCAGGAGCGCGTCGGCGTTGTCACCTTGCTCGGGAAAGGAGACGACCCCGACACTGACGGAAAGGCGGCGACCTCTACTGGCTTCCGCATCCTGGTTCAGGCGCGGCATGCCTTTGTTGATGTTGCGCGCCAGGACGATCGCCTCGGCCGAGGTCAAGCCCGTGAAGGCACAGGCGAAATCGTCGCCGCCCAAGCGCGCGGCCAGGGCTGGAGCCGGGGACAGCCCCTGCAACAGACGCGCGAACTGGAGCAGCACGGCGTCGCCCGCCTCCTGTCCGCCGACTTCGTTCACCGATTTGAAATCGTCGATGTCGCACACCAGCAGGATGCCGTGTTCGCCCAAACTGAGCCGGTTCTCCAATTCACGCTTGAAAGCGCGCCGGTTGTACATACCGGTGACCACATCATGGTCGGCCAGCAGAGAAAGGCGAAGCTCCGCCTGCTTGTGATCGGTGACATCAAGGCCAACCGAGAGATAAGCCGTCTCGCCATCCACTTCGTCGAGGCGGGAATGGAACCAGACGATCTCGCGTTCGCCGCCATCCGCGCGGAGGAGTGTGCCTTCACCCTGGAGCGGCATGCCGATTTTCAACCGCGCCAGGCTGTCCAGGTAGTGGTCACGCTGTGCCGGCTTCAGGAATATCTCGGAGAAGCTGGCTGCGTTCACCGAACGCGCGGGAAGCCCGGTAGCACGGATGGCATGGGCGTTAGCCAGACGAACCCGCCCATTCGCGGCATAAGTCAGGATCAGCACCGGCGCGGTATCGAGCAGACCGGCCACGAAATCGCGCTCGTGCTCGAGCTGGGCGGCTTGCGCCTGGAGGGAAGTGGCGTGATGCCGGGACTGCGCCTGTAGACGTTCCAGGGTATTGGCCAGGGCGTAGGTCAGACGCCCGAGATCATCCACCTCGTCCCGGAACAAACGACTCTTGCGGCCGTGGAAAGCGCCGCGCGCTTCCGCGAACAAGCCCTCGCCCAACAAAGGCAAGGCACGCACAGCCTGCTTGATGCGATTCATGGTAGGACGCAACAACACATACAGCATGAGCAAGGCGGACAGCAGAATCGCCCCCCCCAACAGCACGCTGTTCCACACTGCCGCGCGCATCTGCCGAGCACTCGCGGTACTGTCCTGCATGATCAGGAAACGGACTTTATCCCCCCCGATGGCGGGCGCGTTGAACAGGAACAACTGATAAAGGCGGTCGCCTCGCTCCAATGAATACCCCTCCCCGAGACGCTCTTCAGGCCGGATGGAGCGCAGGAGTTCTTCATACTTCGCGCCGCCGCTGACGGAAAGCAGGCGCCCACCGAAAACGCCGGGCTGGGTGCCATCACTTCCCGAAAGCTGGCCCAGCAAAGCCAGTTCCATACCGGAGAGGCTGCGAAAATCCATGATCAGATCCTGCAAGCCGGCGGCCAGAACGACCGCGCCCGCGGCCTGACCACGCTCCACCAGCGGAACGGCGGCGGTAAAGAAACAGGTGGTTGTGCAGTCCAGGCTGTAAGCTGGTAATTCACGGCGCACCGCCTCCAGAGCCAGGCTTTTTATCGCGTCATTACCCGTGGATACGCCCCAGTCACCGAGGACGCGACCGTCCGGCGTGAAGAACGCCACGCGGTCGAGGCCATGGGTCAGATTGAGTTCGGGCCAGAATGGCTGCAATACCTCGTGCAGCATCGCCGCCGAGCCCTCACGTAGCGAGGGACGCACACCAGGCAGATCAGCCACCAGCGTGGCGAGCGATTGCAGGCGGGCGGATTGATGCACGAACAGGCGCGCCGCCAGATCCTGGCTCTGCTGGCGCTGCAGCGTCCAGTTCTGTTCCCGCAAGTGATCGAAATGGCGCAGTTGCAGCCAGGTGAAGACGGTAGCGGTCAGGGCCAGGGTAAGGCCGGCGAGCAGGATGATCTGCCCCCGGATACCCAGAAACAGCGGCGCCCCCCACCTGCCGTCTTTGCCATTCGCTTGCCCGTTCATGGGTTTTGCGCGCTCAGAAATACCAGGCGCCTTGCAGCAGCAACATATCCCACTTGCGCACCGACACGCCAATCGGCGTATCTGTCGGCGACAGCCAGGCGGTGCCATCAACATGATGCCACTCGCCCGACCAGGCCCAGCGACCTACGTCCCGGCGCACACCGACCGACCAGTCCTTGGCGAAGCGCATGTATGAAGGAGAAAACAGCGAACCCGCGCGATCGTTTTTATCGGCAAAAAACGCGTCATAACGGAGAAACCCTTGCCAACCTTCACCGAAACGCCGGGTTAGCTGCGCATACCAAGCCTCGGTAACATTGTCCTGCTCGACTATGGGAATGTTGTAACCGCGACTGTGGCCGGAGTTTTGAGCGTATTCCGTGGTCAGAGACCAGTGCTCCGTATTGTGCTCAAGCGATACAACCCAGGTGGGCACACGCGATTGTCCGGCGGCGAAAGGATCTCCCGCGCCTCGGTGGTACTTCATCGCCATCTCGCCCAATGACAGTCCGGCACGCCAGCGGCCCCCCTCACTTTCGAACATGGCCTGCCCCAACCAGGAGTCCTTGCCCTCGAAATGGCCGCGCGCGAGCGTCCCAAGCATGAAATAGGTCAGATCAGGATCATTCACCTCCGGCCGCAGCGCGCTGATCTGCCAGGCAAGATTGCCGTTCGCATTTTCGTGATTGCCATAAAACCCGATACCGGGCGCGGCCAGGAAGAAGTTGCGCACCCTGTCCATATAGACTGATTGCGGCATGATGATGCCTGGTCGGGTTTTCGCTACATCGCGAGTGGTATTGAAAAACCCATAGGGGTTCTTGATCTTGCCAACGCGCACGCCCAGCGACGAAGCACTGCTGGTCAGCAAAGTACGATCGACGAAACCGTAGTCCAGACGCACATCACCCGCATCCGACTCACCCGCCCAGCGCACCAGCGCCTGGCCGGAAAGCAGCCAGTCCGCGCTGGGCCGCCAGGACAGATTCCCCCCGATTTCCCGCATATCGGCCGCCATCCCGTCATCGCTACGCCCCCCGAGACGGTTGTCGCTGGTATGCACCAGCGACTGGCTGAGGAATCCGTGCGCCTGCACGCCCTGGCCCAGTTCGACCGCCTCGGCGGTCGATAGCGATAGCGCCAGCCCGTAAACAAGGAAGAGCGCGGCTTTATTCAACATAGAGAATCTTGACCGGATCATTCTGCTTCACCTTCCTGACATAGCCCAGAGCACCGGGAGTCGTCGCCACCCTGCTGATCATTTCTTCTTCGCTGGCCACCTCTATGGGCGCCTGTGCCAGGCCTGAATATACCAAGCGGTCCCAGGCCTGGCGCAATTGATAGGGGTAAAGATTGAGTTGTTCCTTGCATAGAGCGGCATGGGTTGGGTGCCCATCCGGCAGCACGAACACCTGCACCGGCCGGCCATCCGGCCACTTGGTCAGACGCAGGCCGAAAAACGCGCGCGCGGAAGCTTGCGCCAGGCTGGTACCAGCCACGCCGCGATTGACGACAACTTCCACCGCAGCCACCTGCAGCGAAATAAACATCAGGAGGAACCAGCCGATCAGCCGCATCCAACCGTCCTAATTGTGGTTATACGAACCGCAAAAATCGTTAACGCAAGCCCAATACATCCTGCATGTCGAACAAGCCATTCGAGCGCCCGGCGATGTGGCGTGCCGCGCGCAGGGCGCCCAGCGCGAAGGTCATGCGACTGCTGGCCTTGTGGGTGATTTCCAGCCGCTCGCCAGTCCCGGCGAACAACACGGTGTGGTCGCCGACGATATCGCCGCCGCGCACGGTGGCGAAACCGATGGTGGAAGGATCGCGCTCGCCGGTCACCCCTTCGCGCCCATACACCGCGCAGGTTTTCAGATCGCGGCCGAGCGCCTTGGCCACCGCCTCGCCCAACGCCAGCGCGGTGCCTGAGGGCGCGTCGACCTTGTGGCGGTGATGCGCCTCGACGATCTCGATATCGAAGCCTTCATTCAGCACGCGCGCGGCTATATCCAGCAACTTGAGCGCCAGATTGACCCCGACGCTCATGTTGGGCGCGAACACCACGGGAATCTCTTGCGCGGCGGCGGCGATGGCCGCCTTGCCCTGTGCGTCGAAACCGGTGGTGCCGATCACCGCGGCCACGCCCTTCTCCCGGCACAAGGCCAGATGATGCAGGGTGGCCTCGGGACGGGTGAAATCGATCAGGACATCGGCGCCTTCGAGGGCGGCGGCCACATCGTCGCCGACCACGGCGCCCATCCGGACTCCGATCAACTCCCCCGCATCGCGGCCCAAAGCGGGATTACCGGGACGATCCAGGGCCGCGTGCAAAGCGAGGTCCGGCGCGGCCGCCAGCGCTTCCAGCAGGGCGTGGCCCATGCGCCCGGAAGCGCCGGCGATCACCACCTTGATCATTTCTTCTCCCCATCCGACCCGACTTCCGGCTTCACCGCCGCGGCCGGCACCACATCCCCCTCGATGCCCTTCAGCTTGTCGTTCTCGAACACCACAGTGACGCGTCGGCTCTCGATCAGCCTACCGCCCTTCTCCAGGCGATAGACGTAGTCCCAGCGATTGTTGCGAAAAGGATCGACCAGCAGCGGCGTCCCCAGCACGAAACGGACCTGCGAAGGCGTCATGCCGGGCTTGAGCCGGGCCAGCATGTCCTGGCTGATGGCGTTACCTTGCTGAATGTCGGCCTTGTAGGGCGAGATGCGATCCATCGTGCGTTCGATCGGATTGGACCAGCTACCGCAACCCGCCAGCAGGGTCGCCAATAATGCGGCGGCGGAACCAGCCGACAGCAGACGCGGGGAAAGATTGATGAATCGCATATAAGCAAATGGCGGGAGGTTCGCGGGAGAGGGAGAAAAGGCGCGCTATCATAGCGTGCAACCCCTTTCCCCGTCATAAATGCGATGGCAAACACCGAGCAACTCAAGCACAGCGGTCTCAAGGTCACCGGCCCGCGACTCAAAATCCTCGGCCTGTTCGAGTCCGCCAACCAACGCCATCTCACCGCCGACGATGTCTATCGCATGTTGCTGGCCGAGCATATCGACGTCGGACTAGCGACGGTCTACCGGGTGCTGACCCAATTCGAGCAGGCCGGCATCCTGATCCGCCACCACTTCGACAACGACAAGGCAGTCTACGAACTCAACCAGGGTGGGCATCACGACCATCTGCTGTGCATGCAGTGCGGTCGCGTGGAAGAGTTCTACGATCCGGAAATCGAGGCGCGCCAGCGCGCCATCGCCGCCGAGCGCGGTTTCAAACTGGCCGAGCATGCGCTGCACCTCTATGTCGAATGCGTGAAGGAAGACTGTCCGCACCGCGCCAAGCCGCGCGAGGACTGACCTCGCATTCCGCTAGAATCACCCCCCGTCTCTCAATGTTTCATCAAGGAAACCTCATGGCCCGCGTTACCGTCGACGATTGCATCAAATACATCCCCAACCGTTTCGAAATGACCCTGACCGCCGCCTACCGCGCGCGCCAGATTTCCACCGGCTCCACCCCGCGCGTGGAACCCGACAATGACAAGCCCGCCGTGCTCGCCCTGCGTGAAATCGCGGCGGGACTAACCGGCATTGAAGTGCTGAAGAAACAGCACGGCTGAGCGACGAGGTAGCGAGCGATGAAATCGGCGGCGAACGCGGAACAGGCGCACCCCGCCGCGCCGTCAGCCGCCTCGTGTCTCTCGCCTGGTGAGGATGGCGCCCCCATTCCCGCCTGCATCGCCTACCTGAAAGACACCGACGTCGCGGCATTCCAGCGCGCCTACCGATTCGCCGAACTCGCTCACAGCGGCCAACTCCGCAAGGACGGCAAGCCTTACATCACCCACCCGCTGGCGGTGGCGGAAATCCTGGCCGAATGGCAACTCGACGCGCAGACCCTGATCGCCGCCCTGCTGCATGACGTGGTGGAAGATACCGGCATCAGTTCCAGCGAGATTGCCCAGGAATTCGGCAAGCCGGTGGCGGGACTGGTGGATGGCGTCACCAAGCTGGACAAAATCCAGTTCGAAAACAAGGCCCAGGCGCAGGCCGAGAATTTTCGCAAGATGCTGCTGGCGATGGCGCGCGATGTGCGCGTCATCCTGATCAAGCTGGCCGACCGCCTGCACAACATGCGCACCCTGGACGCAATGCGCCCGGACCAGCAAGGCCGCATCGCCCAGGAAACCCTGGACATCTACGCCCCCATCGCCAACCGGCTGGGCCTCAACCACCTGTATCAGGAACTGGAAGACCTGGCCTTCCAGCATCTCCACCCGACCCGCTACAAAGTCATCGAAAAAGCCGTGAAGGCGGCGCGCGGCAATCGCAGCGAAGTGGTGGACAAGATTCGCGCGGCGATCGATGCCAAACTCGCCACCTGCCAGATTCCCGCCCACATCTATGGGCGCGAGAAACACCTCTACAGCGTCTACCGCAAGATGCAGGAAAAGCATCTGGCCTTTTCCGAAGTGTTCGACATCTACGGTTTCCGCGTCATCGTCGACGACGCGCGCGCCTGCTACGTGGCCCTGGGCGCCCTGCACGCTCTCTACAAACCCATTCCCGGCAAGTTCAAGGACTACATCGCCATTCCCAAGCCGAACGGCTACCAGTCCCTGCACACCACCCTGTTCGGGCCGTTCGGCGCGCCGGTGGAAGTGCAGATCCGCACCCAGGAAATGCACCGCATCGCCGAAGCCGGCGTCGCTTCGCACTGGCTCTACAAGGCGGGAGAGAACGCGGTTTCGGAACTCCAGATACAGACCAACCAGTGGCTGCAAAGCCTGCTCGACATCCAGGCCGACAGCCGCGATTCGGTGGAATTCCTGGAACACATCAAATTCGACCTGTTCCCCGACGAGGTCTACGTATTCACGCCCAAGGGCCGCATCGTCGCCCTGCCGCGCGGCGCCACAGCGGTCGATTTCGCCTACAGCGTGCATTCGGACGTGGGCAACCATTGCGTCGGCGTCAAGATCAACGGCGAGTTCATGCCCCTGTCCACGCCGCTCAAGAACGGCGACCGGGTCGAGGTGCTGACTTCGGAATCCGCCCGCCCCAACCCGGCCTGGGCCCATTTCGCCATCACAGGCAAGGCGCGCGCGCATATCCGCAGCGCGCTCAAGAGCACGCACCGGCACGAATCCATCTTGCTCGGTGAGCGTCTGCTCGACCAGGCCGTGCGCGCCCTGGGGAGCGAACCGGACAGCCTGGGCACGGCGCAATGGGAGCGTTTCCAGAAGGAAAACGGTCGCGACCGCGATGACACCCTGGCCGACATCGGCCTGGGCAAGCGACTCGCCTTCGTGGTGGCGCGGCAAGTCCTGGCCAGAGAGGCCGACGCGCTGCCCGGCAAGAGCGCCGGCCCCATGCCCATCCGCGGCGCCGAAGGGGTGGTGGTACGCCTGGGCAAATGCTGCCGGCCGATTCCCGGCGACCCCATCATCGGCCAGATCAAGAAAGAGCAAGGCCTGATCATCCACACCCACGACTGCCCGCAAGTGCGGCACTACCGCGAAGACCCGGACAAATGGGTGGACGTGGCGTGGGCCGCGCAACTGGAAAAACAGTTTGAGGTCGGCATCCGCGTCATCGTCGCCAACCAGCGCGGCGTGCTGGCCAAGGTCGCCGCCGCCATCGCCTCGGAAGGTTCCGACATCGACAACGTGCGCATGGAAGAAGAAGCCGGCGCCTATACCAGCCTGTATTTCACCGTCAGCGTACAGAACCGCCTGCACCTCGCCCGCCTCATGCGCGCCCTGCGCGGCCTGCATGAAGTCATACGCATCCAGCGCATGAAGGGCAAAAGCGAGGAGCGCGGCGGCAATGTCGTCTGACCTCCCACTTAGTAGCCATGCAACCTTCCCCCTCACCATGACCAAGACCATCATCGCCACCACCGACGCGCCCGCCGCGATCGGCACCTACTCCCAGGCCGTCAAGGCGGGGAATACCGTTTACCTCTCCGGCCAGATCGGCCTCGACCCGGCCAACATGCAAATGGTGGAAGGCATCGAAGCGCAGATACACCAGGTCTTCACCAACCTGCGCGCCGTCGCGACCGCCGCTGGTGGCGGTCTCGACGACGTGGTCAAACTCAACGTCTTCCTCACCGACCTCGGCCATTTCGCCAAGGTCAACGAAATCATGGCGCAGTACTTCAGCCAGCCCTACCCGGCGCGCGCCGCAGTCGGCGTCGCCAGCCTGCCGCGCGCCGCGCTGGTGGAGGCGGACGCGGTGATGGCCCTCTGATTTCGGATTTCGGATTTCGGATTTCGGATTTCGGATGTCGGATGTCGGATGTCGGATTTGACCGGTGACCGCTAACTCCAACATCCGAAATCGGACGAAATCCGAAATCCGAAATCCGAAATCCGAAATCGACAGAATCGCTCATAAGCTGGGCTACGCCAGCCCGGCCGACCTGATCCTGCATCTGCCGCTGCGCTACGAGGACGAAACCCGGATCACCCCGTTGCGCGATGCCCGCCAGGGCGACACCGTGCAGATCGAAGGCGTGGTGGAACATACCGAAATAGAAAACCGCCCGCGCCGGCAGCTGGTCATCCAGGTGACCGAAGGTGACGCCCGCCTGTATGTGCGCCTGCTGCACTTTTACCCCGGCCAGGTAGCCCTGTTGAAACCCGGCGCCCGGGTGCGCCTGCTGGGTGAAGTCCGCCCCGGCTTCTTCGGCGCCGAGATGGTGCATCCGCAATTCCGTGTGGTCAGGGAAAACACGCCGCTGCCGGACAGCCTTACCCCCATCTATCCAGCGGTAGCCGCGCTATCGCAATACGCCATCCGCAAAGCGGTCGCCGCAGCCCTCGCCGAAACCGATCTGAGCGACCCCTTGCCCATTCCAGCCGGCTTCCCCGCGCGTTTCCCTAGCTTCGCCGAGGCACTGAAAGACCTGCACCAGCCACCGCCCGATGCCGATCTCACCGGTCTGGAGTCGCGCGACACGCCCGCTTGGCGACGCCTCAAATTCGACGAACTCCTGGCCCAACAACTGTCCCTGCGCCTGGCCGCGCGCCAGCGCCAGTCCCTGCGCGCCATTGTCTTGCCGGATGATGGCGGTTTGCGGGAACGCCTGCTCGCCGCCCTGCCCTTCGCCATGACCGCCGCGCAACAGCGGGCACTGCGCGAGATCACCCAAGACCTGGCGCGTCCGCACCCGATGAACCGCCTGCTGCAAGGTGATGTCGGCAGCGGCAAGACCCTGGTCGCCGCGCTCGCCGTACTGCCCGCGCTGGCCGCCGGCTACCAGGCGGCGGTGATGGCGCCGACCGAAATCCTCGCCGAACAACTGTTCTTCAAATTCCAGGAATGGCTGCAACCGCTGGGCATCGAAGTCGCCTGGCTCGCCGCCGCGCTCAAGGGCAAGGCGAAAAAAGCCGCGCTGGCCGGCATCGCCGACGGCGGTGTGCGTGTCGCGGTCGGCACCCATGCCCTGTTCCAGAACGACGTCAGGTTTTACAACCTCGCCCTCGTGGTCGTCGACGAACAACACCGCTTCGGGGTCGCGCAACGGCTGGCGTTGCGCGCCAAAGGCGCGCAAGTCGCGAGTGAAGAATCGCCGGAGGCAAGTACAACCGGCGACTCGCAACCCCATTTGCTCATGATGTCCGCCACCCCCATCCCGCGCAGCCTGGCGATGAGCTATTACGCCGACCTGGACGTCTCGGTGATCGACGAACTGCCGCCCGGGCGCACCCCCATCACCACCCGCACCATCAACGCCAACCGGCGCGACGAGGTGATCGCCCGCCTGCGCGATTACTGCCTGTCCGGAGCGCAGGCGTATTGGGTCTGCCCGCTGGTGGAGGAGTCGGACAAGTTGCAATTACGCGCGGCCGAGGAGAGCCATGCCGAACTCGCCGCCCTGTTGCCGGAACTGAGCATCGGATTGGTGCACGGGCGCATGAAGTCGGTCGAAAAAGCCGCCGTGATGAGCGCATTCAAGGCGGGTGAACTGCATCTGCTGGTGGCGACCACGGTGATTGAAGTCGGTGTCGACGTGCCCAACGCCGCGCTCATGGTGATCGAGCACGCCGAGCGTTACGGCCTGGCGCAACTGCACCAGTTGCGCGGCCGCGTCGGGCGCGGCGCGCGTGAGTCCTCCTGCGTGCTGCTCTACGAAACTCCGCTCTCCGATACCGCCAGGCAGCGTCTGAAGATCATCCACGACCACAACGACGGCTTCGCCATCGCCCGCGCCGACCTGCAATTGCGCGGCCCCGGCGAATTCCTCGGGGCGCGCCAGTCCGGCCAACAACTGCTGCGCTTCGCCGACCCGGCGGCGGATACCGATCTGTTGGAACTGGCGCGCGACGCCGCCGGCGATTTTCTGGAACGGCATCCGGAGGGTGTGAAACGCCATCTCGCCCGCTGGCTGCCGCGCGGGCTGGACCTATTCCGGGCGTGAACACCTGTAGCGCCGGCAAGGATGCCGGCGTTTTTTTGTGGTTTGTCGGATCGCCCTTCGGGCATCCGACCTGGTACACACCAACCAGAGCCCGAGTAAATCCCTCGGCTTATAAGTAGATGCTTATAGAATGCGCCTCGGCACAATCCCTGGAGGAGAGACATGGACTGGCTTACCCACCCCTGGCCCTGGTATGTAGCGGGGCCTTTGATCGGTTTGATGGTTCCGATGATGCTGTTCATCGGCAACCGTTCTTTCGGTATTTCCAACAACCTGCGCCACCTGTGCGCCATCACCCAGCCCCCCACGGTGGATATTGATTTCTTCCGATACAACTGGAAGGAACATACCTGGAGCCTGGTATTTGTCATCGGCACCGGACTGGGCGGCTATCTCGCCGGCGTGGTCTTCGCCAACCCGCTTCCGGTGGAACTCAGCCAGGCCGCGCAGGAGATGCTGACCTCCTGGGGCTTCACCCAACCCGGCCACAACCTGGTGCCGGAAGAGCTGTTCCATACCAGCGTGCACAACTTCACCTTCCTGTTCGCCTGTGGCGTGCTGGTCGGGTTCGGCACCCGCTATGCCGGTGGTTGTACCTCCGGCCACGCCATCACCGGACTGTCCACCCTGCAACTGCCCTCGCTCTATGCCGTGTTGGGCATTTTCAGCGGTGGCCTCTTCGCCTCCTGGTTTCTGGTACCCTGGATGCTGCAATGACCCGCTACCTTCCCTATCTCCTGGTCGGCGTCCTGTTCGGCTTCGTCCTGATCAAGGCGGAAACGGCGTCCTGGTATCGCATCCAGGAAATGTTCCATTTCCAGAGCTTCCACATGTTCGGTATCCTGATCTCGGCCATCATTACCGGGCTGATCAGCGTACAGATCGTCAAGCGCATGAACAAGCAGACAGCGCTGGACGGCCAGGCCATCGACATTCCGGAAAAAGCACCCGGCAGAAAAAGCTACATCTTCGGTGGCCTGATTTTCGGTTTCGGCTGGGGTTTGATCGGGCTTTGCCCCGGCCCCATATTTGCCTTGGTCGGCACCGGCTCTCTGGGCGCCGTCGTTGTTCTAGCGGGCGCGCTACATGGAACCTGGCTTTACGGTGCGTTAAAACAACACATGCCCCATTAGTTTTTCCACCCTATCCATCAAAGTGTTTTCTTTTGACAGTCCCAATGGCGCGGACTACCCTTCGCGCCGGCTTTTTTTGCCCTGAATCGCATTTGGAGGAGACACCCATGCGCATGATTACCCTGGCCCTCGCAGCCGCCGGCCTGACTTCCCTGGCCGCCCAAGCCGCCCCCCTGATGTCCAACGAATGGGCGCAGCAGGCTTGCACCTACTGGAACACCAACCCCGCCCTCACCACCGAACTGGCTGTGAAGTGGGCGCCCAACGACGGCGGCCGCGGCTACAAAGTCATCCACATGTATCGCACCGATTGCGGCGAAGCCCACAAAGTGGAAATGACCATCTCCACCAAGGATGGCAAAACGACTTGCGTCTATGCTGGCCCGATCCAGCACGCCGAACTGAATTATGAAATGGATTACAAGATGCACGCCGAAACCAAGCGTTGGCGCGAAATGGGCGCCGGCGAGTACGGCCCCATGCGCGCCATGATGTTCGGCCGCCTCAAGTTCGAAGGCCCGAAGGTTGAAGCCATGAAGGTCATGGGCCCGTTCGAGCAGTTCCTGCTGATCCCCGGCAAGGTCGCCGGCGACGACACCTGCCCGAAATAAGCTGACCCACCGTTGAAAAGCCCGCGAGGTGGATAACCTCGCGGGCTTTTTATTGCCCGGCGGGGATGGGAATCACCCTGAGTGGCGCGCCCCCCGCCGCGATGGCGAACAGGCGGTCGATGTTGGGATGCTTGCCGGGATATTGGCGAGCGTCCTCGCTGTGTTCGGCATAAAGGCGCAGCCCTTCTTCCGCCGCTTCACGGTCGATGCGGCCGAAACGATGTGCCAGCCAGGCATAGACGCGAACCGACCCGGCACTACCGGGGCGGTTTTCGATCACCGCCATAACAGCATCGCCATTGACCAGTTCGAGACGGGACAGATTATTGACGGTCGGCAACGCGGCCAGGTTCTCGGCGAAGCTCATCAGACGCGGTAAGCGATATGGGTGAGCACCTTCGAGGTGAGCCGCATGGCGCCACGCACCGGAGCCGGCAGCGGCGCGCCGCCGTGGGCGATGGCGGTATCGGCATGCTTCGCCTCGTCGATCTTCATCTGCTCGACGATGGCGCGGCTCTTGGCGTCCCGCTCGGGCAGGCTACCCAGGTGGGAGTCCAAATGCCCTTCCACCTGGCGTTCGGTTTCCGCCAGGAAACCCAGGTTCCAGCGATCTCCCAGGGCGCCGGCACAAGCACCCAGCGCGAAGGAACCGGCGTACCAGAGCGGGTTGAGGAAGCTCTTGTGGCTACCCAGTTCGTCGAGGCGTTTTTCGCACCAGGCCAAGTGCTCGGTTTCCTCATCGGCGGCTTCCAGCAGGGCGCGTTGCGCTTCCGGATTGCGCGCGGTAAGCGCCTGGCCGGCATAGAGCGCCTGGGCGCAAACCTCACCACTGTGGTTGATGCGCATGAGGCCGGCGGCATGGTGCTTGTCGGCTTCGCTCAACTCCGCGTCGGGCAGACCGGCATCCGGGTAGGGGCGGCGCGATCCGGCCTTGGCGAAAACCGTGCGCAGTGCCTTGTCGAACTGAAGGATGAAGGCGTCGGGGGTGGGCAACATGAGCATGGTTCCATCAGGATGGGGGTGTCCGATTATCGCCGAATCAACCCTTCCTTTCCCGCGCCGCGCATGCTGAAATCCGCGCTTTTTTGAACATTTCCGATGACTCCGCCGGATATTGCCTACGCCACCGCCGTGCTGTCGCTCGCCTATTTCGTGCGCGGCCTGTCCGGCTTCGGCTCCGGGCTCATCGCCGTCCCCTTGCTGGCCCTGCGTTTTCCGCTGCCAGAAGTAGTGCCGTTCATGCTGATTGCCGATTTCGGCGCTTCCGCCCTGATCGGCGGCCTGCATTTTCGCCGCGTCGCCTGGCCGGAAATCCGCCGCCTGATGCCCGCCACCGTGGTCGGTGTGGTGATCGGCACGCATTTGCTGGTATCCCTGCCGCCCGCGCTGTTGCTGACGATACTCGGCGGGGTCGTGCTCGCCTTCGCCCTGCGCTCACTGCTGCTCAGACAACGCGGCTTCGTGACGACCTCGACACGTTGGGCCTGGCCGGCCGCGCTCTCCGGCGGCGCGGTGAGCGGCCTGTTCGGCACCGGCGGGCCACCCTATGTGATCTATCTGTCGCATCGCATCCAGGACAAGAGCG
This sequence comes from Gallionellaceae bacterium, assembly GCA_028714875.1. Lineage (GTDB taxonomy): Bacteria > Pseudomonadota > Gammaproteobacteria > Burkholderiales > Thiobacillaceae > PFJX01. Next base: position 195,638 of record JAQTLN010000002.1, on the reverse strand, counting down.
TCCTGCGCGCCACCCTCTCGGCGCTGTTTTTCCTGGAAGGTCTGCTGCGCATCGTTGCCTTCTTTTTTGCTGGCCTACTTCTGGGCCATGAAGTCTGGCGCAACGCGCTGATCGCCGCCCCGCTCATCATCGCCGCCTTGTATGTCGGCGGCCACGTCCACGCCCGCCTGTCGGATCGCCAGATGCTGCAAGGGGTCAGCCTGCTGCTGCTCGGCAGCGGGGTGTCGCTGCTGATCAAGGCGGGGGGGTAGCTGGAATCTCCTCGCCGTCGATGGCGGCGCGCCAGCAAGCATCGAGATGCCGCGCCACCAGTTCGATCACACTGGCATCCAATTGCCCATTACGGGCACGTTGCTGGAGGTTTTCGAGTATCTGCACGGGTGGCACGGAGGAACGATAGGGCCGGTTCTGCGCCATCGCCTGAAACACGTCAGCCACGGCGACGATGCGCGCCTCACGCGGCAGGCCACCCCCGACCAGGCTGTAGGGGTAACCGCTGCCATCCAGGGTTTCGTGGTGGTAAGCGGCCCAGGCGGCGACTTCGTGCAAGCCGGGAATACGGCTCAGTATCTGGTAAGTCTCGAAACTGTGCCGCTCCATCACCAGGCGCTCACTGGCGTTGAGCGGCCCCGGCTTGTCGAGAATTTCGTCCGGCACCTGGAGCTTGCCCAGGTCGTGCATGAGGCCGGCCAGTTCCAGTTGATCGCGTGCATCCTCGCCGAGGCCATCGAGCTCGCCCAAAAGCCGCGCCAGGCGCGCCACACCCAGCGAGTGCGCGGCGGTGAACGGGCTCTTGGCGTCCACCACCCGGGAGAACAGCATCGCCATCTGCCGCAATTCCACGAAATTCAACACCTGTGGCTGGCTGCGATGCAGCATCTCGCCGAGGAAATTCTGGATATGTCGCGGTTCCAGCACCAGCCAGAAGGCATCGGAACGCGCCGTTTCGAGAAACGCGTCGAGCAGATCCGGCGCGAACATCTCACCGCGATAGCTCGCCAGGGTGTCGAGAATGGCCTGCTTGTGCAGCAGCAGGGTCGGCCCCAGATGCGGCGCCGCCAATGCATCCGCGCGATCCGCGAGGAAAATCAGATTGGCGAGACGCGCGAGTTCCGGCGCCACATCCATGCGCGCGAAGTCGCGCCAGTGGGTATGGTGGTACAACACCAGCGGCGCCAGGGAACGCAAATAACCGAAGGAGGCCAGCAGGCGATAGCCGATTTCGCAATGGTCCTGCGACCCCGCCCAATCCATTTCCTCCACCAGATGCTGATGTATGGCCGTGGAAGAGACGCCGCAATCGTGCAACAGACCGGAGTTGAACAAGTCGTCACGTATCGCGTCGTCCAGGCCCAGCGTGCGCGCCACCCGCACCGCCATCAACGACACCCGTTTGCCGTGATAGAAGTCGTTCATCCCCACCAGATCGAGTGCGTCCGACAGGGCGTACACCACCTGGCGCAGGTCGACTTGAATCAGCATGAACTACTCCGTAAGAGGTATGCCGGCTGTACAACGGCACGGCCGGATAATTCTTGAGATTGACTACCCGCAACGCCGTACAAGAAAAAAGCCGCCTGTTCGGCGGCTTTTCTCGAAGCGGAAGAAGCTCAGTCCTTCTTCTTCTTGTGGAAGTCCAGCTTTTCCTTGATCCGCGCCGACTTGCCCGAGCGGTCACGCAGGTAATAGAGCTTGGCGCGACGCACATCACCGCGACGCTTCACCACCAGGCTGGCCAGCAGCGGGGAGTAAGTCTGGAAGGTACGCTCGACGCCTTCGCCGGCGGAAATCTTGCGCACGGTAAAAGCGGAGTTGAGGCCGCGGTTGCGCTTGGCGATGACCACGCCTTCATAGGCCTGAAGACGCTCGCGGGTGCCTTCCTTCACTTTCACGCTAACCACCACGGTATCGCCGGGCGCGAACGGGGGCAGGCTTTTGCCGCCCTCGCACAAGCGAGCGATCTCTTCTTGTTCCAGTTGTTCGATCAGATTCATCTTCGTTTCCTTGCACGATATTGGGGGTAGAGGTCTCAAAAAGCAGGAGACATGCCGCCGTTTCTAATAACCGGATGACCCCGGTACACCATCAGGACGCGCTCTTATCAAGCTCGTCGAGCAATTTTCTTTCCAGCACACTTAACTCACGCCGCGCCAGCAAATCCGGGCGCCGCGCTCGCGTTCTGTCCAGCGCCTGCTTCAGCCGCCAGCGGGCGACGTCGGCATGATTGCCGGAGCGCAACACCTCCGGCACCTTGCGCCCCAGGTAGACCTCGGGCCGCGTGTAGTGCGGACAATCCAGCAAACCGTCGGCAAAGGAATCCTCCTCGGCCGAATCCGCATGCCCCAATGCCCCAGGGATGCGGCGTATCAATGCATCCAGCAACACCATCGCCGGCAACTCGCCACCGGACAACACGTAGTCGCCGATGGAGACTTCTTCCAGCGCGTGGCGCTCGTACAAGCGCTCGTCGATGCCTTCGTAGCGCCCCGCCAGCAAGACCAACGCGGGCGCGCTACCCAGTTCTTCCACCAGACGCTGGTCCAACCGGCGGCCCTGCGGCGACAGATAGATCATCCGCGGCGCCAGGCCTTCCCGACGCAAGGCGGTTTTCGCCGCCGTCAACGCCAGATCCAGCGGCTCGGCCAACATCACCATGCCGGGACCACCGCCGAACGGCCGATCATCCACCGTGCGATAGTTGTCCTGCGTGAAATCACGGGGGTCCCAGAGTTTCACGGAGCACAACTGCTTCTTTACCGCCCTGCCGCTGACACCGTATCCCGTGAGCGCGGCGAACATCTCGGGAAACAGGGTGACGACGTGATAACTCGGCGCCACCTTGCTAATCCAAACCCCAATCCAGGTCCCACTCCACCACGATGCGCCTGGCCGCCAGGTCCACCTCGCGGACGTAGGCATCGACGAAGGGAACCAACCGTTCCCGTTCGCCCTTGATTTGCAGCACATCATGGGCGCCGGTTTCCAGCAGGCCCGTCACTTGGCCGAGCGCGGCCCCTTCAACATTCACCACATCCAGGCCGATCAGATCGTCCCAGTAATACTCGCCTTCCTCGGCCGCCGGCCGGTCCTCGCGTGGCACCGCGATTTCCATGCCCATCACGGCCTCGGCGGCATCCCGGTCGTCCATCCCTTCCAGGTGGGCAAGCAGGTATTGCCCATGCACCTTGCCTTCGACCAGGCGGAACGGACGCCATCGGCCATTTCGCCCGACATGCCAGAGCGGATAATCCAGCAGGCTGTCGATGTACTCGGTTTGCGTCTGAATCCTGACCCAGCCGCGTATCGCGTAAGGCGCGGAAATCCGACCCATCACCACCAGGGCATCCTCACCAGCTTGCTTGCTATCGAGCGGCACAGCGCGCTCCGTGTGGACGCCCTTCAAGACGATCAGGCGGCGGCTTTGACGTGCACGATACGGGTAACGGTGTCGGAAGCCTGGGCGCCGACGCCTTGCCAGTAGGCCAGACGCTCGCGATCGATGCGCAAGGTCTCGGCGCCGCCGGAAGCGAGGGGGTTGTAGAAGCCGATGCGCTCGATGAAGCGGCCATCACGGCGGTTGCGGGAATCCGCCACCACGATGTTGAAGAAGGGGCGCTTCTTGGAGCCGCCACGGGCAAGACGAATGGAGACCATGTTTAATCTGTCCTAAGTATCTGACGAAACACCCGAAAAGCCGGGCAAATGGGGGGTTAGCCCACGCGGAAAGCCGCGCATTGTACGTGAACCGCAAGGCCATTCCAAGCGGTTGTTTTCGCGAAGGAATTCGACCGATGGCTAGTGGTCTGCTTCCGAAATGGCGTGACTGGATGAAACGGATGGATTTTTTCGCGGGGCAAGGCGCGAGGAGGCGCCATAGCCCGGACTATGGCAACGACGAGCAACGCCGCCGCGCGGAAAAAGACGCCGTTTCATGTTGCGCTATTTCGGAAGCAGACCACTAGCGCATCCCCGGCATCATGCCCTTCATGCCGCGCATCATCTTGGAGAGGCCGCCCTTGCCCATCGACTTCATCATCTTCTGCGCCTGTTCAAACTGGGTGAGCAGGCGGTTGACGTCCTGCACCTGGACGCCCGAACCGGTGGCGATGCGGCGCTTGCGCGAAGCTTTCAGCAGGGCGGGATTGTGGCGTTCGGCGGGGGTCATGGCATTGATGATGCCTTCGATGCGGCGCATCTGCACCTCACCCTGGGCAAGTTCGCCGGCGCCGATCTTGCCGGCGCCCGGCAGCTTGTCCATCAACGATGACAGGCCACCGAGTTTTTTCATCTGCTGCATTTGCGACTTGAAGTCTTCCAGGTCGAAGCCCTTGCCGCTCTTGAGCTTCTGCACCGTTTTGAGGGCTTCTTCATGGTCGACCGCCTTGTGCGCTTCCTCGATCAGGGAAAGCACGTCGCCCATGCCCAGCACACGGCTGGCCATGCGCTCGGGGTGGAACACCTCGATGCCGGAGAGCTTTTCACCCACGCCGACCAGCTTGATCGGCTTGCCGGTGATGTGGCGCACCGACAGCGCCGCGCCGCCGCGCGCATCGCCGTCCAGCTTGGTGAGGATGACGCCGGTGAGCGGCAGCGTGTCGTTGAAAGCCTTGGCGGTGTTGACCGCATCCTGGCCCTGCATGGCGTCCACCACGAACAGGGTTTCGATCGGTTTCAGCAAGGCGTGCAGATCCTTGATCTCGTCCATCATCGCCGCGTCCACATGCAGGCGGCCGGCGGTATCGACGATCAGCACATCGTAGAAATGTTTTTTCGCGTGATCCAGGGCGGCGCGGGCGATGTCGATCGGCTTTTGCTCGGGGCCGGACGGGAAGAAATCAGCCTCGGCCTGAGCGGAAACCAGCCTCAACTGTTCGATGGCCGCGGGACGGTAGACGTCGCAACTCACCAGCAGAATTTTCTTGCGTCCCTGCTCACGGATAACACGCACCAATTTGCCGGATGAGGTGGTCTTGCCGGCGCCCTGCAAACCCGCCATCAGGAACACGGCGGGCGGCTGCGTGGCGAAGGACAGGGGCGCGGCCTGCTCGCCCATCAAATAAGTGAGTTCCTTGTGCACCACGCCGATCAGCATCTGGCCGGGCGTCAGGCTTTTCAGCACTTCCGCGCCCAGCGCCTTTTCCTTCACCCGGGCGATGAAATCGCGCACCACCGGCAGCGCCACGTCGGCCTCCAGCAGGGCCACGCGCACTTCACGCAAGGCATCCTGGACATTGGCTTCGGTTAGCCGCCCCTGTCCGCGCAGGTTCTTGACGACATGGGAAAGGCGCTGGGTAAGGTTGTCGAACATGATGATTTAGGGTGTATGGGATAAACTCGCGCAGTCTATCAGCCAAGCCAACTCCAAGCCCGCTCCACTACCCATGACGGCTCCCATCCTCTACACGCTCTGCATACTGGCTTATCTTGGCCTGGCCACCTGGTTCTGGCCGGGGCGCCCGGGTTGCTGCCGCATGGACTGGGTACCGCGCCTATTGCCGGTGATTCCCCTGGTTCTGCATCTGTATCTGCTCAATGCCGGCGTGTTCTCGGGCGAGGGCATCCACCTCGGCTTCTCCACCTCGATTTCCGCCGTCGCCGCCCTCTCGGTGATGACCTACGCCGTGGCGTCCTGGCGTTACCACCTGGCCGGGCTGCAGGGCTTCGTGCTGGCCTTCGCCGGCGTGGCGGTAGCCATCGAGGCCATTTCTCCCGTATCCCATGCCGCCATCCACAGCGACATGCCCGCTTTCCAGTTGCATCTGGCGGTCGCCTTCGCGGCTTATGCCCTGTTCACCATCGCCGCCCTGCACGCCCTGCTCATCGCCCTGGCGGAGAAACACCTGCACAAGGCGGTGCCGCCCACCATCGTCGCCGACCTGCCGCCGCTCCTGACCCTGGAAAAACTGCTGTTCCGCATGATCCAGGCCGGTTTCGTCCTGCTCACCTTGACCCTGGCCTCCGGCATCCTGTTTTCCGAGGAAATCTTCGGCAAAGCGCTGGTGTGGAACCACAAGACAGTATTCGGCATCGCCTCCTGGCTGATCTTCGCCGCCCTCCTCCTCGGCCGCCGCATCAAGGGCTGGCGCGGCCGCACCGCCATCCACTGGACCCTGGCCGGATTCATCAGCCTGATGCTCGCTTACGTGGGCGTGAAATTCGTGCTGGAAGTGCTGTTGGGGCGTTGAGCCCCCCCCCAAGCAGACCGGCCCTCTGTAGGATGTGGTGAGCGATAGCGAACCGCATCACCCCACCCGTACCGCATCACCCCAAAGGTTCCCCGAAATACCCCGGCGGCACATCCGCCATGCCCCAATTTGCCGGAAGCAAACCTTCGCGGGCATACCGATGCAAGGAAGAATGCGGCCAATCCCCCGCATGCTCGACATACCCATGCTTGACCGGATTCAGTGGATGTAATCCACATGCCGCGCGTAATCATCCTCATCGCGGATCAGGTGTTCCCAGAAACGGCGTTGCCACAAACCCCGTTCGCCGCGCCTCACTCGACTGGCCGAGACCGATTCACCGGAGGGAACAGCGCGGGAAAAACGGCTTTTCACCAGGCTCCAGCGGGTGGAGAAATCGTGGTCGTCGGACGGCAGCGCCCACAGGCAATGCAGGTGCTCGGGCAGAACCACGATGGCGTCGATGTAAAAAGGACCGAGCGCAGTTCCTCGATGCGCTCCACCAGCAACCGGTTATCCCGCCGCCGCGCCAGCGCCACGGTGAAGAACCAGGTGGCACCGGGGACGTGAACGCGACGGTAAGTGGTCATGGTGGAACTCCCGAAGATTGAGTTTGGTGTGATGTTGATGCGGTTCGCTATCGCTCACCACATCCTACGATGCTGGTTTCAGGGAGCGGACGCATCATGCGTTGCCGCTTTCAGGGGTCGGCTGTATCAGAACGTCTGTTGCAGTCTGAACCAGGCGCGGGTTTGGTCGCGCTCGGTGACCTGGGTCGGCGGGGCATCCAGGCGGGTGGCGAGAGTCAACTGGGCGGACAGGCCGCCGGTATTGCTCCAGGCGAGTTCGCAGCCGGCGCCATAGAGGCCGTAGCAGTTGCGCTGCCCCGCCGCGAGGGCGCCGGGCCGCAGACTGGCGCGCACGCCGGCGTTGCCGAGGTCTTCCAGAAGTAGCAAGGCCGCGCTCCAGGTCGTCGCGGCGGATTGGCTGGCCGGCGGCCACGCCCTGGTTTGCCAGGGTGGCGCCTTCGATGTGGAAGCGCTTGACGCGAATAAGCACTCCGGCGCTGTCCGCCACCGCTTCCGCCGGCCGGGTTTCGGGCGGGAGGGTGACGCGCGGCGGTTGCGGGGCGGCTTCCGGTTGCCGCACGCTATCGAGCAAGCGGCCGGCATGGGGTGCGGCGGCCAGCGCCGTGGGTGTGAAGACCAGGCCGATCAGGCCGAGCCGGGAAAGCAGGTTACTTAAAGTGCGGTGTGCAAGATGTGTGCCACGTGTGGCCTCCCGGCGGGTAATGGGGCGGGATTATCACAAACCTTGCGGGAATCCCCCATTACCTTTTCGGCATAGAGGGGCATGCTGCTTGATGCGGTTCGCTGTTGCTCACCACATCCTACGACTCAGAGGCTGCTCGCCACCTTGTTGCGCGCCAGCGGCGGGTTCTTGTCGAAGTAATGCTTGATGCCGGTGACGATGGCGGCGGCCATGCTGTCCTGGTAGGCATCGTCGGTGAGGCGCTTTTCTTCTTCCGGGTTCGAGATGAAAGCGGTTTCCACCAGGATGGAGGGGATGTCCGGCGCTTTCAGAACGGCGAAGCCGGCTTGTTCCACCTGTCCCTTGTGCAACTGGTTGATGCCGCCGATTTCCTGCAACACAGCGCGGCCGAGTCTCAGGCTGTCGGCGATGGCGGCGGTTTGTGAGAGGTCGATCAGGGTCTGCTTGAGGTAGACGTCCTTGACATCGATATTGATGCCGCCGATCAGGTCGGCCTCGTTTTCGTGCCGGGCCAGCCACTTGGCCGCCGCCGAGGTGGCGCCCTTTTCCGATAGCGCGAACACCGAGGAGCCGCGCGCGTGCGGCTTGACGAAAGCATCGGCATGGATGGAAACGAACAGGTCGGCCTGCGCCCGGCGTGCCTTATTGACCCGGTCATGCAGCGGGATGAAGTAGTCGCCATCGCGGGTGAGGTAGGCGCGCATGTTTTCCTGCTTGTCGATCTGCGCCTTGAGGCGACGCGCGATGGACAGGGTGATGTCTTTCTCGTGCGAACCGTTGGCGCCCTTGGCGCCGGGGTCTTCACCGCCGTGGCCGGCGTCGATGGCGACGGTGATCAGGCGGACGTATTCGGGCTTGGCGGCAGGTTTGCCGGAACGGGCCTCCGTCTGTTTCTCGGCCGATGCCTTGTCGGCCTTGCCGATGGCCGCCTCGACCTGCTTCTCCACAGCCTCCAATGAGGTGGGATAGACATCCAGCACCAAGCGGTGGCCGTAGTCACCCATTGGTTTGAGGGTGAATACCTGGGGGCGGATTTCGGTTTTCAGTTCCACCACCACGCGGGTCACGCCGGGACGGTTCTTGGCCACCCGGATCGAGGCGATCTGCGGATCCTGCGGCGCCACCATAGCCGCTATTTCCAGCAGCGCGCCTTCCGGCTCCACACCTTCCAGGTCCAGTACCAGACGTTCAGGGTTTTTCAGGCTGAAATACTTGTAGCTCGCCGCTTCCGAAAGTTCGAGGGTGATGCGGCTGTATTCCGGCGACGGCCATAGACGTACGGCTTTAACCCCGCTCGCCTTGACCTCAATGGCTTGCGCGGCCAGCGTGGAGCAAAGCCCAAACAGCAGAATCAGGGTATGAATAAGCGCGCGATACATTTTTTGCCAGCCTCCGTCAGCCCTTGCACATGGGCGATACGCCCCGTGTCGAGGATATCCAGATCAACCCGGACATCCGGCCCGGGCAGCAGCGCGCCGCCCTTTTCCGGCCATTCCACCAAGCACAGGCTGGTGTCGTTGAAGTATTCGCGGAAGCCCGCATCTTCCCATTCATCCTGATCAACAAAACGATACAAATCAAAGTGGTATAGATTGAAACTCGAAAACGGATAAAGTTCAACCAGAGTATAGGTCGGACTCTTGACACGTCCACCATAACCCAGTTCCCGCAACAGACCACGCGTCAACGTGGTCTTCCCCGCCCCCAGATCGCCGCTTAGCCAGATGCTCAAACCCGGTTCAAGTACCCGCGCCAGTCGCGCGCCCAGCGCCTGGGTGGCGGTATCGTCGGGCAGCGTCGCCGAATACGGACTCCCCTCCCCCGCCTGGGGAGGGGCAGGGGGAGAGGGAACAACATTTGCGCCACGAATCACGCCATCACCGAGCGCACGCGCATTTCCCTCTCCCGAGGGGAGAGGGGGCAAACCGTTATCATCGTCGGCATGACTCACGACCGTTCTCCCGCAACACTGGCCGCATTGAAACCGCTGATCCGACAATGGGGACAGCAACTGGGTTTCAGCGCGGTGGGATTCGCGCCCGTCGAATTGGGGACTGCGGAAGCGGAACTCATGGATTGGCTGGCGCGGGGATTTCACGGAGACATGGATTATATGGCCCGGCACGGCGCCACCCGCGCGCGCCCCGCCGAACTGGTGCCTGGAACCGTCGGCATCATCAGTGTGCGTCTGGACTATCGGCCGGATGCCGCCGAGTCCTGGGAGAACCTCGCCGACCCGGAACGCGCCTATGTCTCCCGCTATGCCCTGGGGCGCGACTATCACAAGCTGATGCGCGGCCGTCTGCAAAAGCTGGCGGAACGCATCGCCGCTGAAATCGGCCCGTTTCAGGCGCGACCCTTTTCCGACAGCGCGCCGGTCCTGGAGGTCGCCCTGGCCAGCCGCGCCAGCCTGGGTTGGCGCGGCAAGCACACCCTGCTGCTGACCCGGCAAGGTTCCTGGTTTTTTCTCGGCGAACTGTTCACCGATCTGCCGTTTTTGCCAGACGCTCCGGATGAAAGCCATTGCGGCAGTTGCCGTGCCTGCCTCGACCTCTGCCCGACCGGCGCCATCGTCGCGCCTTACCAGGTGGACGCGCGCCGCTGCATCTCCTATCTGACCATCGAACACGCCGGCGCCATCCCGGTTGAATTGCGCCCGCTGCTGGGCAACCGCATCTACGGCTGCGACGACTGCCAGCTTGCCTGCCCGTGGAACCGCTTCGCACAGCCAGGCACGGTCCCCGACTTCCTGCCGCGCAACAAGCTGGACACAGCGATGCTGATCGACCTGTTCGCATGGAGCGAGGCGGAATTCCTGGCCCGACTTGAAGGTTCGGCCATCCGCCGCATCGGCCATGAGCGTTGGCTGCGCAACATCGCCGTGGCGCTGGGTAACGCGCCACACTCGCCAGCCGCCGTCGCCGCCCTGGAAACACGCGGCGACCACCCCTCGGCGCAACTGCGCGAACATTTACAATGGGCGCTTTCCCGCCAGGCAGAAAACCATGCAGAGCCATCTTGATCCGCGCAGCCCCATCGGTGTGTTCGACTCCGGCGTCGGCGGGCTGACCGTGGTGCGCGCCCTGATGGAACGGCTGCCGTTTGAATCCATCCATTACTTCGGCGACACCGCGCGGGTGCCCTATGGTGTCAAGTCGGTGCAGACCATTTCCCACTACACCACCCAGATCGCCGAATTCCTGCTGGAAAAACGGGTCAAGGTGCTGATCATCGCCTGCAACACGATGGCCGCCGTCGCCGCCCAGGTGGTGCGCGATCTCTCGCCGACGCCGGTGCTGGACGTGATCGAGGCCGGCGCCCTGTCCGCCCTCGCCGCCACGCGGACGCGGCGCATCGGCGTCATCGGCACGCCCACCACCATCAACAGCAATGCCTACGCGCGCGCCATCCACAACATCGAACCCGAGGCGCGCCTCACCTCGCAGGCCTGCGCCCTGCTGGTGCCGCTGGTGGAAGAAGGCTGGCTGGACCACCCGGTTACCCGCATGACCGCGCAGGAATACCTAAAACCGGTGCTGGCCGAGAAGGTAGACAGCCTGGTGCTGGGCTGCACCCATTACCCCTTGTTGAAATCCCTGTTGCAGGAGGTGGTCGGCCCCGACATCAAACTGGTTGATTCCGCCGAAGCAATGGCGGAACAAACCGCCGACCTGCTCACTGAACTCAATCTTCACAACCCGAACCGCACGCCGCCGGACTATCATTTCTGGGTCACTGATGTGCCGCTACGTTTCCAGACCATCGGCGAACGCTTCCTCGGTCGCACGCTTTCCAATGTGCATGTGGTGTCGTGGTAGCGAGTGACATAGATCAATTACTGTTTAGCGACTTCTTATATACTTTTGCCACCTCACTCCACCTGAAAGGAACGCTTATGAAACTTCTGACCACCCTTGCAATCGCCGCCGCCCTGGCCACCTCCGCCGCCGCTTTCGCCGATGCCGACCTGGCGAAAAAGAATGGCTGTTTCGTCTGCCACGACGCTACCGCCAAGAAGATGGGCCCCACCTGGAAGGACATCGCCGCCAAGCACAAGGGCGACAAGGCCGCCGAGCAGAAAATCATTGACGTGATCGCCAAGGGCAGCAAGGGCGCCTACGGCAAGATCCCGATGCCGCCGCAAGCCAAAGCCGCGGGCGACGCCGCCGCGCTGGCCAAGTTCATCATGTCTCATTGATTCAGCAAGCAGTGATGAACAAAAAAGCGGGCTTCGGCCCGCTTTTTTGTTGCTCCACAGCTTCCCGCATAGGCGCGACATCGTAGGCCAGGTTGCCGAAGGCTACCTGGCGATCCACCCTCGAACCAGGACGATCGTCAGGTAGACGCTACGCGCCAACCTGACCTACAAAGGGGTGCTTGCCCGGCGCCGAATCCAGCAACAGACGGGTGTATTCATGTTGTGGCGCGGTCAACAGGCGTTCCGCCGGGCCTTCCTCGACGATGCGCCCCGCCCGCATCACCGCCACGCGCTGTGCCAGGTAGCCCACCACTGGCAGGTTATGGGTGATGAATAGATAGGCCAGGCCGTGCGCCGCCTGCAAATCCGCCAGCAGGTTGAGGATTTGCGCCTGCACCGAGACGTCCAGCGCGCTGGTCGGCTCGTCGAGAATCAACAGCTTGGGCTGTACCGCCAGGGCGCGGGCGATGGCGATGCGTTGCCGTTGGCCGCCGGAGAATTCGTGTGGATAGCGGCCGACCGCGTCGCCGGGCAGGCCGACCTGATCGAGCAATTGCGCGATCCGCGCGCGCCGCTCGGCGGCCGTCAGCGGTAGCAGCGCGGCCATGCCCTCTTCCAGGATTTCGCCGACGCGCATGCGCGGGTTGAGCGAGGAGAACGGGTCCTGGAACACGATCTGCATCTCGGCGCGCTTCTTCCGCAACACCTCGCCGGAAAGCCCGCCAACCGCCACACCCGCCACCCATACTTCGCCACGAGTGGGTTCGATCAGGCGCAATACCGCGCGCGCCAGGGTGCTCTTGCCACAGCCGGATTCGCCCACCAATGCCAGCGTCTCGCCGGCCTGGATGGACAGGCTGACCCCGTCCACCGCCTTGAAGTGGTCGACGGTGTGGCGGAACAGGCCTTTGCGGATGGGGAAGTGGACGGCGAGGTCGCGGACGGCAAGTACGTCACTCCCCTCTTTTTCAAAGGGGGGCGGGGGGGGATTTGCGGCAGTGGGAACACCGGCGTGCGTAGAAATCCCCCCTGGCCCCCCTTTGAGAAAGGGGGGGATGGTTTGCGCTTCGGCCAGATGGCACCTCGCGAAATGCCCCGGCGCCGACTCATGGAAACCGGGCGCCTCCTTGCGGCAACGCGCGAAGACCGCCGGACAGCGTTCCGCGAAACGGCAACCGATGATCACGGCATCGGGCGGCGGCACGCGGCCGGGCAGGCTGTCCAGGCGTTCGCCGCGCCGGTCCAGGCGCGGCAGCACGGCGAACAGCTTTTGCGTGTAGGGGTGGCGCGGCGTGGCATAGAGGCTGTCGCGGTCGGCCCATTCGACGATCTGGCCGGCATACATCACCGCCACGCGGTCCGCCATGTCGCTCGCCACGTCGAGGTCGTGGGTGATCAGCAGCAAGCCCATGCCGCGTTGCCGTTGCAGGTCGCGCAACAGGGCCAGGATCTGCGCCTGTACGGTCACGTCCAGCGCGGTGGTGGGTTCGTCGGCGATCAGCACCTCGGGTTCGCCCGCCAGCATCATGGCAATCAGGGCGCGCTGCCGCTGGCCGCCGGAAAGCTGGAACGGGTAGGCGGCGAGCCGGTCGCGCTCCAGGCCCACCGCTTCCAGCAAGCGCCCGGCCTCGGCCGACACGGCATTGCCGCTCAGGTCGCGATGCGCGGCGAGCGCCTCGGCAATCTGCTCGGCGACGGTCATCACCGGGTTCAGGCTGGTTTGCGGCTCCTGGAAGATCATCGCCAGACGGCCGCCGCGCACGTCGCCCATCGCCGCTTCCGTCAGGGCGAACAGTTCCTCGCCTTCCAGCCGCGCGCTGCCCGAAGCCACCCGCGCGCCGTCCGGCAACAAACGCATCAAGGCCAGCGCGGTCATCGACTTGCCGCAGCCGGATTCGCCCAGCAGGGCCACGCATTCGTCGCGACCGATGGCGAAGCTCACGCCCTCCACCGGCTTCAACAGACGGTTGCCGGCGCTGATTTCCACACTCAGGTTTTCAACCGAAAGTCCTTTCATGGGCGTTTTCATTTGCGTCCACTCGATTTCGGATCGAGCGCGTCTCGCACCTGGTCGGCGAACAGATTGGCGGCCAGCACCAGCACGAACATGAACAGGAAAGCGGCGGCCAGTTGCCACCACACCACCGGCTCGCGCGCCAGTTCCAGACGCGCGCCGTTGATCATGTTGCCGAAGCTGATCATGCCCGGATCGACGCCCACCCCGACATAGGACAGCACCGCCTCGGCCAGCACCAGGCCGGAGAAATCGAGCACCACGGTAATCAGCACCAGGTGCATGACATTGGGCAGCAGATGGCGCAGCAGGATGCGGCTGTGAGTGACGCCGAAAGCGCGCGCCGCCTGTACGAATTCCAGCTCACGCAATTTCAGCGCCTCGGCGCGCAACAGCCGCGCCAGGCCGGTCCAGCCGGTGACGCCGAGAATCCCGCACAAGGCGAGCAGACGCACATCGGAACGCGCGGCGGCGGTGTTGAACAGTTCGGCGTGGGCTTCGATCTGCACCTGCACCACCAGCACGGCGGCGGCAATCAGCAAGACGCCGGGAATGGAGTTCAAGGTCGTATAGAGGTACTGAATGACATCGTCGACGCGGCCGCCGAAATAGCCGGCGGCGATGCCCAACCCCAGGGCGAAGGGCAGCATCACCAGGGTGGTGAGGCTGCCGATCAGGAGACCGGTGCGGATGGACTTGAGCGACAGGTAAAGCACGTCCTGGCCCACCTTATCGGTGCCGAGAATGTGATAGTTCGGCGCGAGCGCGATGAGCAAGCCGACGAGAAGCAGGATGGCAAGGAGGGTCCAGGCGAACGCGGGGGCCAATCCCCCCCTTTCCCAAAGGAGGGTTAGGGGGGATTTGTTCTTGGCACTGGATGCGGTCGCCACTAAATCCCCCTCGCTCCCCCTTTGAAAAAGGGGGAAGAAAACCAGCCAGGCGATCAATCCGGCCAGCATCCCCAGACCGCCCCGCGTCAGCAGATCCGGCCAGAAGTCCTGTCGCGCGTCGGCCAGATGCGCGCCGCCGTATTTCAGCCGGGGGAAATCGCGCAGTTCACCGCCATCTGGCCCCTTCAAGGTTTCCTTGGCATAAAGATGCGTGGCGAACGGCGCCGAATAGGTCTTCTCGACGTTCTCGCGTAGCGGTGTCAGCGCCCAATCCAGGCCCGAGCGCACCTCGCCGCTGTACCGCGCCGCCTGGCCGGGCGTGTCGGGCAGGCGTTCGACGTAATGCACGGAATCGAGCAGGCCGATGGCGACATAGACCGCGAGAATCAGAGCGGTACTGGCGCCCACCGGATTGCGCAGCAACTGGCGCCAGGGGCCGCGCAGCGTCTCGTTGTTGCGCGCCAGCCAGACCAGGCCGGCCACGCTCCACAAAAGCAGCAGGATCAGGGCATCGGACCAGAGCAGGACGGGTTTGATCACAGCCAACTCCCCCCTTTCTCAAAGGGGGGTGGGGGGGGATTTAGCTGACGCTTGCGCGAAGTAAAAAAACCAAAATCCCCCTCGATCCCCCTTTGAAAAAGGGGGAGGCAAACCCGCGCCGACACTTGAGCGATCACTTTCATTCCAGCCTCACCCGCGGGTCCACCAGCGTGTAGGAAATATCGGTCAGCACCAGGCCGAGGATGTAGAGCAGCGAGCCGAGAAACACCATGGAGCGGACGATGGCGAAGTCCTGCGCCTGGATGGCGTCGATGGTGTAGCTGCCGAGGCCGGGAATGCCGAAGAAGGATTCGATGATCAGGCTGCCCATGAACAGGCGCGGTATCACCACCACCACGCCGGTCAGGATCGGAATCATCGCGTTGCCCAGCACATGGCGGAACAGGACGCGAAGTTCCGACAAGCCCTTGGCGCGCGCGGTGCGCACGTAATCCTTGGCGATCTCCTCGAAAAACAGGGAACGGTAGAAGCGGGTGGAGTCGCCGATGCTCGCCACCGCGCTGACCAGCACCGGCATCACGAGAAACTTCCAGGCATCCAGCCCCGGCTGATAGCCGGAAATGGGAAACCAGTGCCACAGCTTGCCCATCAGGTATTGGCCGCCGATCACATAGAACAGGCCGGAGATCGACATCAGCGCCACGCACAACACCACCCCGGCCGTATCCAGGCGAGTGCCGCGGAAGAACACCAACAACAGCGCGAAACTGATGTACGCCAGCAGGCCGACCAGGAAGGTGGGCAGCGCGATCGCCAGACTGGGCCACATCCGCGTCTTGATCTCGCGGGCGATGTCGCGGCCGTCGTCGGCGGCGCCGAAATCCAGGGCGAACAGCTTGAGCGACTTCTCCACGAACAAGGTATCCGCCGCCCGCGCCGCGCCCACCGCTTTTTCATTGAAGAACAAGGGTTTGTCGTAGCCATGCTCGATCTTCCAGCGGCTGATTGAGTCCGCCGTGACATGCTTCACGCCGAGATGGATGCGCGCCATGTCATCCGGCGTGTTGACCATGAAGAACAGCGCGAAGGTCAGCAGATTCACCCCCAGCAATATGGGGATGGCATAGAGGATGCGGCGGATGAGGTAGTTAAGCATGGGCCGTCGCCTTCAATCGCCGCCGATACCCCGCCACTGCCGGCCAGATCAACGCCACCAGCACGGCCAGGGTAGCCGGCACCGGCCACAGCACGGGGCGGTTCCATTTCGCCTGATAGGCGGCGCGCGCGGCCGGGTCGATACGGCGGTACTTGAGCAAGTTGTGGGTCATCAGATTGGGCTTGGCGTTCTTCACCCAGCCGTGGCGCAGGCCGAAGCTCTTGGGGTGGAAGGCGTAGATCCAGGGCGCGTCCTCGCGCGCGAGTTTCACCAACGCGTCGATCACCGCCTGGCGTTCCGGGCCGTTGTCCATGTCCTTCATGCGCTCGAACAGGCGGTCGAATTCCGGATTGTGGTAGTTCGCCGCGTTCTCGCCGCCACCGCCGACTTTCTTGTTGGGGCCGTAGAGCAGGAACAGGAAATTCTCCGGATCGGGGTAATCGGCGTTCCAGCCCCACTCGAATATCTGCTCACTGCCCTTGCTCATCTTGTCCTGGAAACGGTTGTAGTCGCTGGCGCGAATCACCAACTGGATATCCAACTTGGCGAACTGCTTGCGGAACCAGTCCATGCGGCTCTTGGCTTCTGGTCCACTCGCGGCGGTGTCGAAGTACAGGGTGAGCGGCTGCCCGGTGGCGGCGTCGCGGCCGTTGGGGTAACCCGCTTCGGCGAGCAGTTTCTTCGCGTCGTCCAGGGGGCGGCGTTTGAAGCGGGCGCAGTCGGCGGGACTCGGCGAGACCGACTCCCCCCTTTTCCAAAGGGGGGCTGGGGGGGATTTCAGCGAGGGTTGCGCCTCTGCCGACGTTGCTAAATCCCCCCTGCCCCCCTTTGGAAAAGGGGGGTTCCCGCAATCCGCCCGATACACCACCGGATTCATCCCCGCCAGCCCGTCCCGATAACCGAATATTCCCGGCGGCAACGGCCCCTGCCCCGGCAGGCCGCGGCCGTTGAGGAAGATGGAAATGAACTCGTCGTAATCGATGGCGATCGACAAGGCCTGGCGCAACTTGCGCGCCCTTTCCGACAGGCCGCCCACCACCGGGTCGAGCATGTTGAAGCCCATGTAGTTGAGCGACGGCCGCGCGGCGGTGGAGAGCAGGATGCCGCGTTGGCGCATGTCGTCGGTCAGATCCGGCTCACCTTTGGCGTTCATGCGGATGGCCTGGTCGAAGCTGTCGGAGCTCACGCCGGAGGCGTCGTAATAGCCCTGCAAGAACTTGTTCCAGTACGGCACATCCTCTTTTTCCAGGGAATAGATCACCGACTCCACCATCGGCAGACGCTTGCCCGCGTCATCGAGCATGCCCGCCTCGCGGTCGCCGTGGTCACCTTCCGAGGGATAGAAATCATCGTGGTAATAAGGATTCTTCCGCAAGCGCATGACCCGGTTAGGGTCGTTCTCGGCCAGGTAATAGGCGCCCGTGCCCACCGGCTGCCAATCCAGGGTGAAATTCCGTTCCGCCATGCCCGGCTGACGATAGAAGCGCTCCGCCTCCTCCGGCACCGGCGCGAAGAAGGGCATGGCCAGCCAATAAACGAACTGCGGATACTTGCCCTTGACGCGGATGCGATAGGTGTAACGATCCACCACATAGGCGCCGGGGAAATCAAACTTCGCGATGTCCAGATAAGCGTCCTTCGGCTGATTCTTGGCCGCTTTGCCCAGGTCCCGCGCCAGGTCTTTCAAGCCGACGATGGCATCCGCCATCAGCCCGAGGATGGGCGATTGCACGCGCGGGTGCGCCAGGCGGCGCACCTGATAGACGTAATCGGCGGCGGTCAACTCGCGGCTACCCTTCTCCGGGAAATCCTCGAAGCGGGCAATGCGCTCCAACTCCTCCGGCTTGATCGGCACATAACGCTGCTTGCCCGCCGCGTCCCTGGCGAGGGCCGGATGCGGCTGGTAGCGGATACCCGGCTTGATGTGAATCTCGTACTCCGACACCGCGATCTTCGCCGCCGCCACGTTGGCCGGCAGCCCCCGCCCCTGGGCATCGAGATAACGCACCGTCGGCATCGCGGTGGTGGTCTGCGGTTCCAGTTGGTAGGGCCGCTTCAGATAGTGGTATTGCAGCGGCGCCTCGTAGATGTTGCCGAGAAAGACGTATTCGTTCTCGCTGTAGGAACGCGCCGGGTCGAGGTGTTTGGGCCGCTCGCCAAAGGCGGAGTAAGCGCTGGACGCACCACGCTTTCCACCCTCGGACGCCGGATAGGGGCTGTTGACCGGCCCGGAACAGGCGGCGATGAAAAAAACACAGCACAGCGACAGGGCGCGACCCAGGTAGCCCGCAGCGGGGAAATGCTCCAGCCTCGGGGGCCTGGATTGCTGCGTCAGAACATCGGGCGGGCTCATACGACTGGGTTTTACCTGGTTATTCGTCGTGCAACGGATGGGTTTGATGCTACCTGCTCCGCCTGATGCCGAGCGCTGATCCAGTAGCAAAAGGCCGCTAGTGTAGTGTTGCATCCTGGTTGTAACGCAAGCGGCCACGAGATCTCGCGCAACCAAACCGCTTCCATACCGCTCCACGCACTACCCCACCCACCAGGAGAACGCCATGCGCTGGTCGTTATTGTTGTTGATTGCCGCCCTCTCGCTCCCTTTCAACGCGGCCTCGGCGGCCGACTCCGAGACGCCCTGGGGACGCGGCAAGGCGGTGGCGCAAGCCTATGCCAAGCAGAAGGTGGTGTATGACGTGGCGACCAGTTCCGAGGCGGCCGTGCGCTCCGTGATCAGCCGCGCGCAATTGCTGGTCGATCTTAACGGCAGCGACCCATTCGACAACAAAGTGGTCATCGTCCTGCACGGCGACGAGATTCCCTTTTTTGCCGTGAAGAACCTGGGCAAGTATCGCGAATTGATGCAACGCGCCCAGAGCGCGACGCTCACCGGCCTGATTGAATTCCGCATGTGCAAGCTGGCGGCGGAAGGGCACGGCTTGCTGCCGAAAGACATTCACGGCTTCGTCAGCCTGGTGCCGATGGCCGACGCGGAAATCGTCCGTCTGCAACAGGAGGGTTACGCCTACATGCGTTGAACACGGTCCATTAGCCGGAGGCCCACATGTAGCGCAGGCGTCCCGCCTGCTTCGTCCTTCCGATCAGGCCTACGAAGCAGGCGGGACGCCCGCGCTACTCTGGAGGCGCCGCGCCATGCTCAACCTACTGCATCGGCAACGGCAGCACCGTGTAGCGCAGACGTGTCGGCCCGTTACTTTCGCCGCCGGCCGCCCGCTCGATCCACGCCAGGTGGAGATTGCCGGCTTCATCGAGGGCGATGGCCGGATCGCTCTGGCGCGCCGGGCCGGAGAGGTCCGGGAAGGTGAAGTCCTCACTGTAGCCGCCCGGCGTCAACCGGGTGAGCCAGATATCGGAAGTCCCGTCGCGCTCGTCATCCCAGGCGATCAGCAAATCGCCGCGCCGGTTGCCGGCCGCCGCCACATGCCATTGCGCGATGGCGTCGCCGAAACTGTCCTGGGCTTTCACGTCCTTGGCGAAACCCGCGCCCTCGCTCAGAGCGGCGTAGACGTCGTAGCCGGAAAGAAAATCGCGCTTGTCCAGCCAGGCGGCGGCGAAGCGCGCGCCGAAGCCGGCCACGGCTGGACGCATGGCGCCGGTGCCGCGCCCCAGATCGTTTTGCGCCTTGCCGGTGGGATTGCCGCTCACCCGCAGCGGCGCGTTCCATATCTGGCCGTCCGCGCTACGGCTGGCATAGATGACGGTGTGGCCGTGGCGACGATCTTCCCAGGCCAGCAGCACGCCGTGTTCACTCGCCGCCAGGGCGGGGAAACTCTGGTCGTCACTGGGCGGCGCGCCATCGGCGGCTTGCGCCTTGCCGGCGCGCAATCGCGCCCCCTCCACACGCAATTGCGCGCGCCAGACGCGCTGCCAGCGCCCCGCCGGCGCATTCCAGGCGACATGGGCGCCAACCACCGGATGCGCGGCCACACTGGCATGCGAGCCGGCGCCCAGATTGATGCTCGCGCCGGGGCCGGCGGCGTCGGCAATGGAACTGTTGATGCCGCTCTCATCCTCCCAGGCGAGCAGGAAACGCTGGCCATCGAGCGCGGCCACGACCGGATCGAAGCACTCGCCGTGGCCCAGGGAATATTCCCGGAACGTGGTTTCGCCGCCGGCCTTCAGGCCCAGGTAACAACGCGGCGAACCCGATCGGCTGTCTTCCCAGACCAGGGCCACCTGGCCGCCGGCCAGCGCCAGATTCCGCCGCCCGGAGGCGTCGAGATGGTGATAGATACCCATCGGGGCGACGTCGATGGGCGCGGCGACAGCGGCGACCGCCGCAAGAGCCAGGAAAACGGCAAACAAGCCTCTCATCCGGATTTCCTCGATTGACGTGGTAACAGGCACGAATTGATGCGCGCCTACTTGCTGCCCAAAAACTCCAGTAGCGTCTGTTTCTGGTAGTGGCCACCGCGCACATAACGATCGTAATCCTGGAAATCCGCCACCGTCTTGAAGCCGGGAATCTTGGCGATCACTTTGCCTTCCGCGGTCATGAACACAAACAACGGCGTGGCGAATGCGCCCAGACGCGCGCCCAGTTCGCCCTCGGTGAGCCGCTCGCCGCCGGCCAGGCGGATGCGCTTGCCGCCCTCCGCATCGACATAGATCAACACATAGTTTTCCGAGAACAGTTGCTTCAGCCCGGAATCGGAGAAGGTCTTGCGGTTGACATGGTCGCACCAGGCGCAGCCGTAGCGGCCGAAGTAGAGCAGGATGGGCTTGCCCTCCTCGCGCGCCTGCTTCATGCCGGCATCATGCGCGACGAAGGGATAACCCGGCGGCGGGTCGGCCAGGGCGGAGACGGACAAGCAGGCCAGAAACAGGATCAGACAGGCGCGCGCGTTCATGAGTCGTCTCCGAAAGATGGACGCTCGATTCTGCGCGCCGCCCCATCACGATGGACATGGCACAAATGGGTGGTGGGGACGGGTGGCGGCCCCCCTTTGTTTTGGGGATACCGGCCAGGACGCGGGTGCGGAACAATGGCGCCCATGCGCCTGTTCATCCTCCTGCTCGGCCTTGTGCTCGCCATGCCTGCTTTCGCCGTCCCCGCGCGCGAAATCTGGCAAGCCGAGTTCATCCTCGCCGACACCGCGACGCCACCCACTCCGAACGATTCACGCTGGCATCCGGTGCGATTGCCACACGCCCTGAAACAGGATGCGGTCACCGCGACCGGCGGTTGGTTTCGCTTCCGCATCCACACCGACGTGGTGCCAGCGGAGCCGCAAGCCATTTATGTCTGGTGGCTCAACCTCAACGCCGCGTTCTATTTCAACGACGAATTTCTCGGCGATGGCGGTCGCTTTGACGAACCCATCGCGCGTAACTGGAACAAGCCCTTCCTTTTCGTCCTGCCACTGGGTGATTGGCATGCGGGGACGAACGAAGTCCTGATCCGGATCAAGAGCGACCCCGGCTGGGGCATCCTGTCTCCGGTGGAAATCGGCCCGCTGGAACAGTTGCGGCCGGATTACGAATTGCGCCGGGTCTTGCAGGTGGATCTCGCGCGCGGCCTCACCTTGACCTTACTGATCGCCGCCTCGCTGGTGTTGGCGGTGTGGTGGCGGCGCCGGCACGATCCCCAGTATTTCTGGTTTGGACTCGCGTGCCTGGCGTGGGCGGTGTTTTCCGCCTATCTGATCGTGCGCGACCCACCCATGCCCGGGCCATGGTTCCGCTCGCTTTCACATTTGGCGATGGACATCTGGGCGGTCTGCATGGCGATGTTCGTCCAGCACTATCTGGGGCAACGATCCCGCCGCGTCGAGCGCATGTTGCTGGCTTACCTGGCGCTGGCGGTCGCCTTGACCCTCTCACCCTGGATATGGCCGGGCTATGTCTATGCCTTCGACCACAGTCTGGGTTTTATCATCATCTGCGCGCTGACCTGGCAGGTATTTCAACGCTGGCGGCAGAACCAGTGGCGCGAACATTACCTATTGGGACTTGCGCTCGTCGCGCTGGTGCTGGCCAGTCTGCACGACTTGCTGTTGAGCCTGCCACCCGATCTGCTGGGCGCGAAGATCGCGCACATTCGTCTCAAGTACCACTTCTTCTCCCTGCATTTCGCCGCGCCCGTGGTGCTGCTGTTTCTCACCGGACACCTGGGGCGACGCTTCGCCGATGCGCTGACCCAGGCGGAATCCTTCAACCGCGAACTGGAGAGGCGCGTCGAGGCCAGCGCGCAAGCGCTGACGGAAAGCTATCAACGCCGCACCCTGTTGGAGCGGGAAACCGCCGCCGCCGAAGAACGGGAACGCATCTACCGCGACCTGCACGACGATATCGGCGCCAAACTGCTTTCACTCGCCATACGCGCCAAGGACTCCCAAATTGCCGACATTGCGCGTTCCGCCTTGCAGGATCTGCGCGATGTGGTGTCACGCTCGGCGCAGGCCGATGCCCCCCTGAGCGATCTGCTCGCCGACTGGCGGGTCGAGATCATCGGCCGATGCGCGGCTGCCGATCTGCGTCTGGTCTGGAACCAGCCGGAAGATTTGCCCGAGCGGAACATGACTGCGGCCGATGCCTTGAACCTCGGCCGCATCCTGCGCGAAGCCCTGTCCAACATCCTGCGCCACGCGGAGGCCCGAGCCGTGGTGCTAGGCGTGCATTTCGCTCATGGGCAGTACCAGATTGCGCTTGAAGACGACGGGCAGGGCAAACCACGCGCGCCAGGGCGTGGCATGCGCAACATGCGGGCGAGAGCAGCCCAGTTGGGCGGCGTGATCGATTGGACCTGGGGCGAACATGGTTGCCGGGTAATGCTCGAATTCCCCGCCACCGCCGCGGACTCCAAGCCAGCGGGCTGAACCTGGATATCCGGGGTGCGCGCGCCTTTGATCACGCGCTCCGGTCGGGCACGTTCAATAGCCGTTTCCAGGCCGCATTCAGAACGGCAGGGTGAGCGTGAGATAGAGGCTATCCGGCGCCATGGTGTTCTTCGCTGCCAAGGTGGTGGCCGCCACCAGGGAAACCAGTGCCGGGATTTTTTGCTCTCCGCGTAGATAGGCGGGGAGGCCATTCCAACTCACGCCCAGATATCCAAGCAGAAAGTGGAAATCGCTATCGGCTTCCAACCCGGAAACGTCCTGGCCGCTGGGCGAGGAATAGTGGTCACGGCCGCCGCGCGCGTATTCCAGCCGCCCGGACCAGCGCCAGGCCCCCACGGAGTAGCCGGTCTCGGCCGTGAATTCAATGGGATCGGTGCGATCACGTCGCAATCTTTCCCGGTGACTTGCAGGCACCAGCAGTTCACTGGAGGAACGCGCGCGGGCAGTCACATGGTCGGCCAATTGCACTGTGTACTGCGCGGTCAGTTGCATATCCCAATGTTCTGACAGTTTCCTGGTGTGCAGCAGGCCGAACAGGATGTCATTGGTACCGTCACCCAGCACCATCTGCATCAGATCGTCGGGATCGGGCTCCTTGGCCACGCCGAAACGCAGGCTGGGCGCGAACACGGTGGCATGGTTTTCGCCCTTTTCGAAGCGCCAGCGCAGGCCGACCAAAGGGTCCAGCGCGCTATGCCAGGTACTCGATTGCACCCGCTTGTAACCGTAGGTGGCGCCCGTCAGCAGGTTTTGAACGGCTTCGGTCGCGCTTGCCGCCCCCGGAGAAACCAAGCCGGGCGGGACGTTGCCCGGCCGCACCGAGACGCTGACATGATTCACCACCTCGCCATAGCCGACCTGGAATCCCACCGTGACATCCTCGCCGATCCCATACCCCACGGTCAGACGCGCCTGCCGCCCGGTCATGTGCGCGGAAAGATCAGTCGTGCCCAAGGTGGCGCCCGGGCCAAAAAACGCAAGCGCCGGAAATACCGTCGCATTCAGGCTCATTCCGTCGTAGTTCGAGCCAAGCGCCTGGCGTTCGCCGTTGTGGTTGTATTCCTCGCTCGCCCATGTCTCCCGCGTTTCCAGACGCACCGCCGCTCGCCCTTTGGGCAACATATCGGCGCCAAACGCGCCTGGCGCGGCCAGATCCTGGGCGAAAGCGGGAAGGGTCGTGAGCGCACAGGCAAAGCCGAGAATCGCGACGACGCCATACGCTTGGCGGTGGTAGCCGATTTGGGGACGGGACATTATTTTTTCCTTCTTTCCCCCAGGATCGGGGATGTTGGTTACAGCAGAAAGGCGCTATTTTCACGACAGGAGAAATGACATGCAAACCTGTCTATTGCTTGAGGATGTGCCCGAGGCAAGCGAATGGCTGACGCGTGCCGCGCGCGCCAGCTTTCCGGGCATCGTCGTTGCCGCGGTTGCCAGTCTGGCCGAGGCGCGCACCTGGATTGCCCGCCATCCCGCGCCCGATCTCGCCCTGGTGGATCTGGGCCTGCCCGACGGCAACGGCGCTGATTTCATCGCCGAACTCAACTACCGGGCACCCCAAACCATTTGTGTGGTGGCGAGCATTTTCGATGACGACCAGCACATCTTTCCGGCCCTGCGCGCCGGCGCACAGGGCTATCTGCTCAAGGATCAAGGCCAGGAAGCCATCACCGAACTGCTTCAGGGCATCATCGCCGGACGGCCACCCTTATCGCCGGCAGTGGCGCGCAAGATGCTCAGCCATTTTCGCGTCGCCCCCGAGCTGACCAGCCCCATGCTCACCGAACGCGAAACCGAAGTGCTGCGCCTGATCGCGCGCGGCCTGACCAGCGCCGAGGTGGCACGCATCCTGAAAATCAGCGTCAACACGGTGCCTTCCTATGTGAAGGAAATCTACCGCAAGCTCAATGTCTCCTCGCGCGCCGAAGCGGCTTTGACGGCGCGCAATCTCGGGTTGGCGTGAACAGCGTAGCCGTTCCGCGCCTCCGTTCGACCCACCATTGTGGTTACCGCCTAGAGCCCCGCTCGAAACCTGATCGCCGTCACTCTCGCCGGCGGGACGACAACGGCCGAGGTTTGCCCGAGCGCATCGCGCCGCGCAACTGAGTGGGGAGATCGTCTGGATGGCGGTGCGACTGCGGCTGCGGCTGGAGCGGCTGGAACGAGGCGACGCCGAGGCTGGCGAGTAAAGAAACCCGACACCCCTGGTCAGGGGATGCACAAGCGGAAAGCCGATCGGTAATCTAAATCCATCGACCAGCTTCCCTGTGAGCCGCCCATGTTTACCTCTTCCCGCTTGTTTGCCTGCTCCGTACTCGCCATGGGCCTCGCCCTGTCTCCGCTCGCGCGAGCCACGACCATCAGCAACGGCGGCTACAGCGCCACCGATGCCTTGGCGTTCCAGTGGACCGAACTGGGCACATCGAGCAACACCCCCATCAGCGGCGCCACCCGAACGCTGGGCAACAACGACGACAGCGCCACCGGAGCGATCAACCTGGGCTTCAACTTCACGCTGTTCAACCAGACCTACAGCCAGGCCTACATCACTTCCAATGGCCTGCTGACTTTCGCCGGTACCACCACAGACAACCACAACGCCCCCCTGGGCGGCGCCTTGCCCGCGCTCTCCATGCCGGCCATCGCCGTGGCCTGGGATGACTGGACCACCACCTATTCCGGCACCGACGGGGTGTACTACACCACGCTGGGCAGCCCGGGGAACAAGAGCTTCGTCGTGGAGTGGCGCAACACGAAAAAGTATGACAACGCGAGCAACAGCAACTCCAGCCCGGTCAGCTTCGAAGTGGTGTTGTACGAGGCCAGCAACAGTATCGAGTTGCGCTACATCGACATGGATACCGGCGGCAGTTCGGTCAACCCCGACGCCTCATTCGGCGCCACCGCCACGGTCGGCATCCGTGACGCCAATGCCGACATCAATGGCCGCTATCTCCAGTGGTCCAGCGACCAGGCGGTGCTGGCAAGCGGCTCGTCGATCCTGATCACCCCGACTTCCGCCGCCGTCCCCGAACCCGCCTCCCTCGCACTGCTTGGTCTGGGCATGGCTGGCCTAGGCTTCACGCGCCGGCGCAAAGGCTGATTAGCCTTATTCCTGATTAGTCTTACCGCTACTCCCTCACCAATAACCGCGAGATCAGAGGCCCAATTGTCGAGCAAATCGGTTATTACCCTGACTCCGCTTCTCCTGCTTGTCTCGGGTGGTGTGGTAGCCACACCTCTGGTCATCGACTTCCAGGATCTGGTCCCGCCGCCCACGTCTTACGCCTACTATGGCGTCCACACCATCCCAAGCCAGGGATTCACATTTTCCGGTCCCGCCACGCTGTACTTGAATCCGGGCGCTGGAACGATCTGTTATCCCTCTTGCGCCACCAACGGCACGACAACGCTGATTTCATTCGACAGCAACGGCGACCTGACGATGACACGCACGGCGGGGGGAACGTTTGAAATCAGCGGCTTTGAATATGGTGAAACCTTTTCCGGCGGGCCGGCATATGCGGATGGCACCGCCCAGAAGCTCTCGATACAGGGCTTTCTCTTGAATTCCGCCGTGTTTTCCTACACGTACACCATGGACTTCTTAAACGATGGCTTCGGCGGGAACAACGATTTCCAGACAGCCAGCTTCGCCCCGGCGCTAGTGGATAAGGTGACATTCAGGGGGCTGAACAATTCATATGTCTATAACGCGCGTTTCGGTTTCAGTCTTGACAATGTGCGGGTTGATGTCGCTGGTACAGTGCCGGAACCCACCTCCTTCGCCCTATTTAGCCTCGGCCTGGCCGGCCTGGGCTTTGCCCGTCGGCGCAAGGCTTGAACCACTCGGCAGCCCAATGGCGGCGACTTCGGTCGCCGTTTTTATTGGTGGAGCGGTTTCACTTACGGCGACGCCCGGGGAGGTCACGGTGCTGGGCTACAATGCCCCGGTCTTCGGAATCGGCCCGCCCAAATGCGAATCTCACTCTCCCTTCTCCTCGCCGTTCTGCTGCTCTCCGGCTGCGCCAATCAGGACATCAAACGCAAGGATGGCAGCAAGAGCGCGCGCGAGTTTTCCGTGGCCAACCTGGCCAAGAGCGATGTCGATGTCGCCTGTGAACTGGCCCAACGCGAGACCTTGAAGAGTCTCAGGTTGTTGACCGAGAAGCTCTATAAACGCAATCCGCAGGAATACCGCAAGGCGGGCATGGAATCGGTCGACGCGGCCACCGCGCGCCTGTTCGACGAACTGCCGAAATGGCCGGAATCGCATCTGGCCAAACTCAACTGGGAGGAGAGCTTCAAGCTCACCTTCCTGGAGGGTTACACCGGCGACCGCGTCTATGCCTTCATGAGCGCGCTCACCAGCATGGTGATGGCCTCGTATGAGCACAAAAGCCAGTTCTACGTCACTGACGAACTCTCCGCCCAGAAACTCTACAACAGCGCCCGCAACGTCGAAATCGCGGTGTGGAAACTGTCCAACGCCAAGCTGCCGTCCGGCGCCAAATACCTGGTCACCAACACGCTGGATGGCGAGATAGCCAACCTCAGCTTCGAGCGCGAATTCGGCAAGCTCATCGCCGATCAGGACCTTCTCGCCCAACTCATCGAGGACCGCAGCAACCGCGCCATCACACGCACTATCCAGGGCGTGGCTTCATTCGTGTTTCTGCCTATCTGACCCGTTCCGGGAGCAAATCATGGCTATGGATGTAATCGACTACGACATCTTCGGCGACGACATGCAGTATGTGGAGATCGAGCTCGATCCCGGCGAGGCCGCCGTGGGCGAGGCCGGCATGATGATGTTCATGCAGGATGGCATCGACTTCGAGACCATCTTCGGCGATGGCTCCGCCGCCCAGTCCGGCCTGCTCGGCAAATTGATGGGGGCGGGCAAGCGGCTGCTTACCGGGGAATCGTTGTTCACCACCGTTTATTCCAACCAGGCCGGCGGCAAGCGCCGCGTGGCCTTCTCGGCGCCCTATCCCGGCAAGATCGTGCCGATCGACCTGGGCCAGATCGGCGGCACCCTGATCTGCCAGAAAGATGCCTTTCTCTGCGCGGCCAAAGGCGTGAGCCTGGGCATTGCCTTGCAGCGGCGCCTGGGGGTCGGTTTCTTCGGCGGCGAGGGCTTCATCCTGCAAAAACTGGAAGGCGACGGCATGGTTTTCTTCCATGCCGGCGGCACTCTGGCGGAAAAGAACCTGGCGCCGGGTGAAACCATCCGGGTCGATACCGGCTGCGTGGCCGCGTTGCAACCCTCGGTGGATTTCGACATCCAGTTCGTCGGCAAGGTGAAAACGGCCCTGTTCGGCGGCGAAGGCCTGTTCCTGGCGCAGCTCACCGGCCCCGGCAAGGTCTGGTTGCAATCACTGCCGTTCTCGCGCCTGGCCAACCGCGTCCTCGCGGCGGCGCCACAGGCCGGCAACAAACAGGTCGGCGAAGGCGGCTTGCTGGGCGGCTTCCTCAACGGCGATCGCGATTGAGCGGCCAGCACCAGGCATGACGGCCGCCGTCATGAGCCGGTCACATGCGGCGGCTAATCTGCCGGGCTTTACCTTGCAGCGGGATACGACGATGGATCTGATTCTCTGGCGTCACGCGGATGCCCAGGACGGCGAGCAGGACATGGACCGCCCTTTGACCAACAAGGGGCGCAAGCAGGCGGAGCGGATGGCGGCGTGGTTGAACGCGCATCTGCCGAAAGACACGCGCATTCTGGTGAGCCCGGCACGACGCACGCGCGAAACCGCCGATGCATTGGGGCGCGACTACGAAACAGACAAACATCTGGTGCCAGGCGCCGAGGCCGCGCATCTGCTGGCGGCGGCGGGCTGGCCCGAGGCCGCCGGCGCGGTGCTCGTGGTCGGGCATCAACCCACCCTGGGAGAAGCGGCAAGCCTGCTGCTGTTCGGCGAAACCCGCGGCCTCTCCATCAAGAAAGGCGGCGTGATCTGGCTGACCAACCGCGTGCGCGGCGAGATGCCGCAAACCCTGATCAAGGCTGCCATGACGGCGGAAATGCTGTAGCGATTTCGGATTTCGGATTTCGGATTTCGGGAGTCAGGCGCGGCCAGCCGCGCGAGAAAAATCCGAAATCCGAAATCCGACATCCGAAATCAGTCGATTCCCAACTGCTCCACCCAGGCCAGCGCCTGCATGTGCGCTTCATTGACCCGGCCGCTGGTGAGCATGAGCGAGGTGCTGAGGTCTTCCAGGCGTTCCAGTTCGCCGCTTTCCATCGCTTCGGCCAACGCCAGGAAGGGGCCATAGAGGCCCAGGCGATTGAGTAGCGCGTCGGCGAAGGATTCCGGAATGACGACCCGATCCAGCAACTGCTCCATGGTGATTTCCAGCAGAGCGGGCAACAGGGAGAAGACACCAACGATGAACAGGTTGTCCTGGTCGTTGCGCGCCAGGCTCTGTTTGCCGAGTAGTTCGCACAGACGCCCGCGCGTGATGGCGGTGCGCGCCAAAGTGGGCGCGGTGGGGCCGGTGCCGGCGGTAACCAGGAGCAGGCTGAGCCAGCGGTAGAGCGGCTGCATGCCGAGGATGCTGACCGCGTGGCGGATCGACTGCACTTCGCAGGACAAACCGAATCCGGCCGAATTGATGTAGCGCAACAGCTTGAAGGTGAGCGCGACATCCTTCTTGAACAGGTTCTCCAGGTCTTTGAGGTCGGCATCCGTGCGCACCTTTTCCATGAGTTGCAGGACGGTGGCGTGAGTGGGGTTGATGATCCGGGTGACGATATTTTCCGGGCGCGCAAAGTAATAGCCCTGGAAAAAATCGAAGCCGAGTGAACGGCAATGGCGGAACTGTTCCGGGGTTTCCACCTTTTCCGCCACCAGCTTGACCGGGTACTTGCGGATGGCATGCACCAGCCGCGTCAGTTCCTCCGGCGTGTGCGCCAGCACGTCCAGCTTGACGTAGTCGGCGAGCGGCAACAGCGGCTCGGATTCCGGCAGATAGTTGAAGTCATCCAGCGCGAAACGATAGCCGGCTTCCCTGAGTTCCTGAAGACGCGCCAGCACCTCGGGCGTGACGCGCACCGTCTCCAGCACCTCGATCACCACGTTTTCTCGCGGCAGCAGGGTGGAGAAACTGCTCATCAGCATGGAAACCTCCATGTTGACGAAAGCCAGCTTGCCCTTGAGCAGCCACTCCGTGCCCATGTTGAACAGGGTGTTGGAAATGACCGTGATGCCGGCATCCACGTCCGTGTCGATATGCGCGCTCTGGGCGTGGGCGGAATGGCGGAACAGCAGTTCGTAGGCGATCAGGCGATGCTCGCCGTCGACGATGGGTTGCCGGGCGATGTAGGCGTTATTGCTCATGAATGGTTATCCCAACGATCACGCTCCCCTCCCCCGGCGGGGGAGGGGCTGGGGGAGAGGGAACCCGCCTCGCCTGGCCGACGTTGCTCCCTCTCCCCGGCCCTCTCCCGGGGGGAGGGCGAAAAGCGCGCGAACCGAGCCGAATGCCGCATCTCATGCCTGCGAGAACAGGCTCATGGGGGTATCGGCCTGCACGTTGGAGAGCAACTCCTCCATGTCCAGCACCAATACGATGGAACCGTCACCGGACAACGTGGCGCCGGCGATGCCGCGCGGCTTGATGTCCGACAAGGGCTTGATCACCACGTCGTCGCGCCCGACGAAACCATCCACGGCGAGGATGAAGGTGGTCTCGGCGGCGTGCATGAGCACCCCGAAAGCGGGAGCGCGTTGCGCTTCCCAACCGATCATCCGGGCCAGGCTGCGAATCGGCAGGACCTCGTCGCGCACCACCATGGTCGCGCGCCCGGAGACACGCTGCACTTCCTTCGGCTTCATCGGAATGATCTCGCGCACCATCGACAGCGGCACGGCGAACGACTGGTTGTTGAGGCGCACCACCAGCACCGGCAGGATCGCGAGCGTCAACGGCAGGGAGATGGTGAAGGTGGACCCCTGCCCCGGCACGGAAACCACGTCGATCTTGCCGTTGAGCTTGTTGATGTTGGTCTTCACCACATCCATGCCGACGCCACGCCCGGACACGCTGGAGATTTCCTCCTTGGTCGAGAACCCGGGCAGGAACACCAGATGCAGGCTTTGCCGATCGTCCAGGCCATTGGCGGTTTCCGCGTCGATCACGCCCTTTTCCACCGCCTTGCGGCGAATCACATCCGGGCGCATGCCCTTGCCGTCATCGGAAATCTCGATGTAGATGTGGTCGCCCATCTGGCTGGCGGAAAGGGTGACGATGGCCTTGGGCGGCTTGTGCGAGGCCGCGCGTTCTTCCGCGCTCTCGACGCCGTGGTCGACGGCATTGCGCACCAGGTGGACCAAGGGGTCGTTGAGATCCTCGATCATGGTCTTGTCCAGCTCGGTTTCCTCGCCGGACAACACCAGTTCCACATCCTTGCCCAATTGCCGCGCCAGATCGCGCGCCAGGCGCGGGTATTTCTGGAACAGGCGGCCGATGGGCTGCATGCGCGTCTTCATCACCGCGTTCTGCAAGTCGGACACCAGTAGATCGAGCTGGCTGACGGCAATATCCAACGCCTTCAGGGTTTCCTGGTCGACGTTGCCGTGCATGATCTGTGATTTCAGATTGGCGATGCGGTTCTTGGTCAGGCCGATCTCGCCGGAGAGATTGAGCACCTGGTCCAGGCGCACCGTGTCGATGCGGATGGTGGTCTCTTTCTGCAGGTTCTGCGGTGGTGGCGCGCCGGCCCCGCGTGAGGGCGTCGGCAGATCCTGAACCGGCGCGGGACGGGGCGCGGCGGGCGCGGGCGTGAACGTGGCCGCCGGCGTCGGCGCCGGAGCGGGAGCGGTGGGTTGCGGGATCGGCGCGCCGGTCAGCACGGCATGCAGCACATCCCAGTTGATGTCATCGCCGCCCGCCGGCTCGCCGACGGCGGCGGGCACGGGCGCCGGGGCGGGCGCGGCAACCGGGGCCGCGGCGGCGACGGGCGCCGCGTGCAACTGGCCATGCAGCGCCGCTTCCAGACGCGCGATCAAACTGGAATCAGCGGCTTTCGGCTGCGTCGCCTGGGACAGGTCGCCGAACATGTCGCGCACACTGCCGGTGGCGGCCATGATGATGTCCATCAACTCCGGTGACAGCGTGAGTTCGAGGTTGCGCAACTTGTCGAACAGATTTTCCGTGCGGTGGCACAGCGCCACCAGGTTCTCGGCGTTGAGAAAACCCGCGCCGCCCTTGATGGTGTGGAAGCCGCGGAAGATGTCATTGAGCAACTCCTTGTCGCCCGGCCGCTTCTCCAGATCCACCAGCTTGTTGTCCACCTGGGACAGCAGCTCTCCGGCTTCCATGAGGAAGTCCTGCAACAGCTCTTCCATTCCGGCGAAGTCACTCATTTTTCTCTCCTAACGGGCACGGCGGCGGGGCCGCCCCGAATGATGAAACCGGGCGCGCCTGTAGCGCAGGCGTCCCGCCTGCATTCAGCGCCAGGTGCGGGCGGGACGCCTGCGCTACAGGGGCGCGCTTGTCGCACGTTAAAACCCCAGACTCTCAAGCAAATCATCCACCTGCTCCTGGCTGGTCACCACGTCGTTGCGGCCGCTGGAATTGATCACCGGGCCGTTGAGCAGGCCGGGGTCGACCGACTGGCGCACCCCTTCCGGGGTGGTTTCGATCAGCAACGAGAGCAACTGGCTTTCCAGGTTCTGCGCCGCTTCGAGAATGCGTTTGATGACCTGTCCGGTGAGATCCTGGAAGTCCTGCGCCATGATGATTTCCATCAATTGCGCATTGGTGGCTTCAGCCTGGGCCGGCGCCTCTTTCAGGTAAGCGCGGGTGTCATGCACCAGAGCCTTGAATTCGTCCACACCCAGTTTCTTGTCGAACAGTCGGTCCCACTTGCCGGACAGGTCGCGCGCGCCGGCGCCCAGTTTTTCCTGGAATGGTTGCGCGGCTTCGGCGGCATTGAGGGTGCGTTCCGCCGCCTGCGCCGTCATCGCGGCGATGTAGTTGAGGCGGTCGCGGTTGTTCGGCATGTCCTGGGCAATCTGGCCCAGCGCCTTGTCATAGCCGAGTTCGCGCAACAGGTTATGAAGGCCACGCGTCATCTGGCCCAGTTGCGAGAACACGCGCTCGGGGCAGTGGCCCTCCTCACCCTCGCCACCCTCACGCGATACCGCCAGGGCAATGCTGTCGAACAGGGTTTCCAGCTCGGGGGTGTCGGCCACCTCGATCTTGGGCGCCGCCTTGGCGGGTTCCGGTTCGGTCGTGAGAGCGATGCTGTCGAACAGGGCTTCCAGTTCCGGGGAGTCGTCGATCATCTTGCTTCCTCTTGTTGTCAACAGGTCTCAAAAGGCCCGGATTACATGCCGTATTTTTCGAAAACTTTATTCAACTTCTCTTCCAGCGTACCGGCGGTGAAGGGCTTGACGATGTAGCCGGAGGCGCCGCTCTTGGCGGCCTCGATGATGTTTTCCTTCTTCGCCTCGGCGGTGATCATGAGGACCGGCAGGTGCTTCAAGCCGGCATCCGCGCGGATGGCCTGGAGCAACTCGATGCCGGTCATGTTGGGCATGTTCCAGTCGGTGACGACAAACTGGAAATTGCTACCCTTGAGCTTCTGCAAGGCGGCAACGCCGTCTTCCGCCTCGTCCACATTGGTGTAGCCCAGTTCCTTCAACAGGTTGCGCACGATGCGGCGCATAGTGGAAAAGTCGTCCACCACCAGGAATTTCAGATTCTTGTCGGCCATTTGGTCCTCTCTAATTAGGGGAATTGCCCGATTCTAACTAACGGGCACGGCGGCGAGGCCAGCCCCCCGCTCGTAGCGCCGGCGCCACAGTGGAGACGCGCGCTTGTTTCATGTCAACGCTTCAAAAAGGCCATCAGGGTATCCGCCAGCACCGCCGGGTCGAACTTGGCCACATAAGCATCGACACCCACGCGCTGCCCCATGGTGCGGTTGGCTTCCGACGAAAGCGATGAATGCATGATCACCGGGATGCCGGCGAAGCGGTTGTCCGACTTGATGTTGCGGGTAAGCACATAGCCATCCATCTCGGGCATTTCCGCGTCCACCAGGATGAGCTGAACCTGGTTTTTCATGGTGCTGTGTTCGGAGGCGGCGCGCTTGGCCATGTTGACCAGCTTGTCCCAGGCCTCAAGGCCGTCGTTGGCCTGGATGTATTTCACGCCGATCTTGTCCAGCACCGAAACGATTTCCTTGCGCGCCACGCTGGAGTCGTCGGCGAAGAACACGGTCAGATCCTGCTGAGTCTCCATGCGCGGCAGGGTCGGCACCGGCTTCTCGCCCAGCACTTCGACCAGCACCCGTTCCACGTCGAGGATGGAGACCAGGCGGCCATCGTCCAGTTCGGTAATGGCGGTAATCATGCCGTCCTGGCCGGCCAGCATGTTTTCCGGCGGTTTCACCTTGTCCCAGTCCACCCGGATGATGCGGTCCACGCTCTCCACCAGGAAGCCTTGGGTATGGCGCGAAAACTCGGTGACGATCATGGTTTCGCCGATGCCCTGTGGCGCGCCTTCCAGTTTGATGAAATGCGCCAGGGTAATCACCGGAATGATGCTGCCGCGCAGCGAAATCACGCCTTCCACGCCGGCCGGCATGTTGGGCGTGAGGGTGATGGACGGCGTCGGCGACACCTCGCGCACCTTGAACACGTTGATGCCGAAGGTCTCATGCGTGCCCAGCGAGAACAGCAGCAACTCCATCTTGTTGGAGCCCGCGAGTTTGGTGCGGGCATCAATGGAATCCAGCAGCTTGGTCGGTTCCAGCGGATTCATAAGTTGTATCCC
Source organism: Gallionellaceae bacterium (assembly GCA_028714875.1). Taxonomy (GTDB): domain Bacteria; phylum Pseudomonadota; class Gammaproteobacteria; order Burkholderiales; family Thiobacillaceae; genus PFJX01. The sequence continues at coordinate 160,769 of JAQTLN010000002.1, read as the reverse complement.
GGTTATTTAATGAGTCGGCCCAGCACCTCGGCCAGGCGGTGCGGCTCGAATTTGGGCACATATTCATCCACGCCCACCGAAATGCCCAGTTGGCGATTGGCCTCGGAAGACAGCGAGGAGTGCATGAGCACCGGAATATCGGCGAAACGCGGGTCCGATTTGATGTTCTTGGTCAGCACATAGCCGTCCATTTCCGGCATTTCCACGTCGGTCAGCACGATCTGGATGAAATCCGAAACCGGTCGCCCGGCCATCTCCGCCTGCGCGGCGATGCGACGCAACTCTTCCCAGCCCTGACGGCCATTGATCGAGCTGATTCCACGTATACCCAGTGCTTCCAGGGTGCGTTCGATCTGCTTGCGCGCCACCGAGGAGTCATCCGCGAAGAACACCGTGCGATTGGTTTTTTCGATGGGAGCAAGATTGGCGAACAGGTGGCTGTCATCAATCTGAGTGGTATCGGAGAGGATTTTTTCCACGTCCAGCATCATCACCAGGCGAGCGTCCTTGAGTTCGGTCACCGCCGTCACCAGCCCCCCCATCTGCGCCGTGAGCATGGCGGGCGGCACCCGCATCTCGGACCAGTCCAGGCGCAGGATGGTATCCACCTCGCCGACCAGGAAGCCCTGGGTATGGCCGTTGTATTCGGTGACGATCATGATCGCCGGCGGCGCCTCGGTGGAAATGCCGATATAGCGGGCCAGATCCACCACCGGCACCAACGCGCCGCGCAACGAGACCATGCCTTCCACCGCCGCCGGCATATCCGGCGCCCGCGTGATCGCGGGAATGCGCATCACCTCGCGCACCTTGAACACGTTGATGCCGAAGGTTTCCTTGCGACTGGTATTCCTGTCCGTGCCCAGGGTGAACAAGAGAATTTCCAGCTTGTTCGCCCCCGCCAGCTTGGTTCGTGCGTCGATGCGTCTCAACAATTCCGACATGGCAGCCTCGTCAATTATCCGGCCGGCCCCACGGGCCAACCGGGTTTCGCTCTGGGTATCGGCAGAGAGCAAAAAAACTTTAACCAAGGATCTTCGGCTTACGCTGTACTACTCAGGCTTACACGGGAATGCCGAATTACCCCGCTAAACTTCCCGCGTCGAAAGCCGTAACTCGACATTCGGTTCCCTCCGTCCACCGCACGAGAGCCTCCCCATGAGCGACTTCACCTACCACGCCCGAGACACCCTGTTCAGTGCCCTGCTCGCCGCCGCTGGCCGTTGCGGCCGCCACACGCCGGAGCAATGGGAGGACATGAAACCGGGGGCCTATTCCCACGCCGAGTTGATCAGGATGACCCTCGCCCTCGGCCGCCTGGGCGCCAAGGTGAGCGAACCGGGCGAACATGTCGGCGTGTTGATGCCCAACATGGCCGCCTCGGTGGCGCTGCTGATCGGCCTCTCCGCCTTCCACCGCGTCCCCTGCATGCTCAATTACACCGCAGGCGCGGAAGGCATGCGGAACGCCTGCCGCGCGGCCGGCGTGCATACCGTCATCACTTCACGAGTCTTTCTCGACAAGGCCGGCCTGATCGAACAGGTGGCGGATCTGCGCGACGTGCGCCTGGTTTATCTGGAAGACCTGCGCCGCCGCTTCACCCTGGCCGACAAGCTCTGGCTGATCACCTATGCCCTGCCCTTCCCGCGCCTGGCCGTGCCGCGCGGCGACCCCGAGTTGCCCGCCGTGGTGCTGTTCACCTCCGGCTCCGAGGGCAAGCCCAAGGGCGTCGTGCTGTCGCATCGCGCCCTGCTCGCCAACGTGGCGCAGATCATGCGCATCTTCCCGTTCGGCCCGAGCGACACCATCCTCAACGCCCTGCCCATCTTCCACTCCTTCGGGCTCACCGCCGGCACCCTGATTCCGCTGGTCAGCGGCGCCCGTCTGGTGCTCTACACCAGCCCGCTGCATTTCAAGACCATCCCGGAACTGGTGCGCGACAAACACTGCACGGTGATGTTCGGCACCAGCACCTTCCTGCACCACTACGCGCGCAACGCCGAAGCGGATGACTTCAAGTCCATGAAGATCGTCGTCGCCGGCGCCGAAAAGCTGGCCGACAGCGTGCGCCAGGCCTGGCGCGAGCGTTTCGCCATCGACATCATGGAAGGCTATGGCGCCACGGAGACCGCGCCGGTGCTGGCGGTGAACTATCCCGGCCACAGCCGCCCCGGCACGGTCGGGCAGTTGCTGCCCGGCATCGAAGCCCGGCTCATCCCGGTGCCCGGCATCGAGCGCGGCGGCGAACTGCATGTGCGCGGCCCCAACCTCATGTCCGGCTACTACCGCTTCGACACGCCCACCCTGCTGGAACCGCCCAGTTCCGAAGCCGGCACGGGCTGGCATGACACCGGCGATGTCGCCGAACTCGACGCGGACGGCTATCTGACCATCCTCGGCCGCCTGAAACGCTTCGCCAAGGTGGCCGGCGAAATGGTCTCGCTGGAAGTGGTGGAAAGCATCGCCCGCGCCGTCTCCGCCGATGCCAGCCATGCCGCCATCAACATCAGTGATCCGGCGCGCGGTGAAGCCATTGTGCTGTTCACCACCGACCCCGGCCTCACCCGCGAGCAGCTCGCGGCCGCGGCCAAAAACCTTGGCCTCCCGGAAATCGCCCTCCCGCGCCGCATCCGGGTCATCGAGGAACTGCCCACCCTGGGCACCGGCAAGATCGATTACCCGCGCCTGAAGGAAGCGGCGACCAGCTCGTAGGTCGGGTTAGCGGCCTTATCGCGTAACCCGAGGAGACTCGCGGGTGGCCGCCGTTGTCGGGTTACGGCGCAAAAAACCGCGCCTAACCCGACCTACCGATCCGATAACGGAATCGCCAGCCAGACACTGGCGCCACCACTCAAACGCGGCTTGACGGCGATCTTCCAGCCCTGGGTTTCCGCCAATTGCCGGACGATGGCCAGGCCCAGGCCGCTGCCGCCGGTGGCGCGGTTGCGCGAGGGGTCGAGGCGAAAGAAGGGGCGGAACACCGCCTCGCGCATCTCGGCGGGGATGCCCGGCCCGGAATCGCGCACACCGATCAGCAGGCCGCCGGCGCAACGTCGTCTCACCAGTTGCAGGCGCCCCGGCCCGGCGTAGCGCAGGGCGTTTTCCAATAGATTGGTGACGATGCGCCGCAGCGCCAGGGGGGCGATGACCGCCCGGCAAGGCGGCCCCGCGACGCGCAAACGGGTTTGTCCGGGCGAGCGCGCCTCCGCCGCTTCCAGCAATTCAGCCAGCAAGGCGTCGATGTCGGTGCTTTCCGCCCCCTCTATTTCCTGGGCGCGTGCGAGCTCCAGTTGCGCGCCGATGAGACTTTCCATTTCCGCGACATCGCGCTCCATGCGCGCCAGCAACGGCGAGGCGCGCTCCTCGGCGAGCATGCCCAGGGCCATTTTGAGACGGCCGAGCGGGCTGCGCAGGTCGTGCGAAACGCCAGCCAGCAGCGTGCTCTGGTTCTCGCGCCGCGCCGCGAGCTGGGCGCCGGTCTGGTTGAACACCCGCGCCAGATCGGCCAGTTCCTGTTCACCCGATTCGGGCAGATTGGGCGGCCGCTCGCCACTGCCGATCTGGCGCGCCGCGGCCGCCAGCCGCGCCACCGGCGCGGTGATGCGGCGCGCGAGCAACCAGGCCGTGATCAGGGTGACCAGCAGGCCGGCGGCGATGCTCCAGGCCAGGGCCTGGGACGGGCGTGGCGCGATCAGTTCCTTGGAAAGACTGAAATGCAGCATGCGCTGAGCCATCGCAATGTCCACATGAAAACGTCCATCCGCTGTTTCCAACACACGCGGCGCAGAGCCGGGGCCAAGGCGGGCGACGAGGGCCGCGCGGAGAAAGTTGAGATAAGGGTAATAGCGAATTTCGGCGCCCGAGGACGTGCTGACCTCGCGCAGGTCCAGGCCGTGGCTGCCGCGCAATTCCGCCTCGAACGCGGCGCGTGTGGCGGGCGGGAGTTCCACCCAGGTGCGCGCTGACAGCACCAGCAGGGCGGCGAGGTCGTCGGCCGAACGTTGCGCCAGCGGCAGCATGAGATTGAAGAAAATGGCCGCGCCGGAGACGAGCTGAAACGCCAGCAGGCCGGCCGCCACGATCAGCGCGGTACGACGAAACAGGGTGTGGCGCGGTTTCAAGCGGCCCCTTCGCCACGCGGCGAGAACAGGTAGCCCTCGCCCCAGATGGTGCGCAGATAGATCGGCGCTTCCGGATTCGGCTCGATCTTGCGGCGCAGACGAGTCACCCGCACGTCCACGCTGCGGTCGAAGGGCGCGCGTTCATACCCCTTGACCAGGGTGATCAAATGGTCGCGGGTCAGCACTTGGTTGGGATGTTCGAGAAAAATGCGCAGCAGCGTGAATTCGCCCGAGGTCAGGCCGATTTCGCGGCCATCGCACACCAATACATGGGTGGCGAGATCGAGCCGGAAGGGGCCGAATGTGGCGACCTCGGCCGCCATGCTGGATTCTTTCGCCGCGCTCTCGGCGGCGCCGCGGCGCAACACCGCGCGCACCCGCGCGAGCAGTTCGCGCGGGCCGAACGGCTTCGCCAGATAGTCGTCGGCGCCGAGTTCCAGGCCCACCACCCGGTCCACTTCCTCGCCGCGCGCCGAGACGATGATCACCGGCGGGCCACCCTCGGCGCGCAACCATCTGAGCAAACTCAGACCGTCCTCGCCCGGCAACATCAGATCGAGCACCACCAGATCGGCGCCGCGCTCCGCCATGCGAACGCGCAAAGCGGCGCCGTCACCGACGCCGTCCACCTGGAAACCGCTGGCGCCGAGGTAATCGGTCACCAGTTCGCGCAGCGCCGCGTCGTCGTCCACCAGCAGAATACGTTGCTTTGCTTCCTCGCCCACGTCCACCACTCCTCCCCCGCCCGGAATGCGGGGACGCGCCATGTTACCGGCAAGCGCGCCGCCGCCGAATGCCGCGAAACAACCTGAAACAACCTGTGTCGGCTGGGTAAACAGGGGGAAATGGCCGGGCCGGATACTTCAGCCTCCATCAACAGCCACGCAATGCCATGAGGCCCAGCCGATTGCTTCCATTCACCGTCCTGCTCTTCGCCACAGCCGCTCAGGCAGCGCCGAGAGACGAGCCGAAGGTGAACGAAGAAGCCGCGTCGCCAGTCACTGCGCTGTACCCGCCCCCGCCTGAATCCCGTCTGCCCGATCTCGGCGGAGACAGGGAATGGGGCAGTCGATTCAGCACCACGCCGCGCGGCGGCGCTCGCTACGGCACCGGCTACGAAGCCCGCCAGGGCCTCGGCGCGCGTGGCGAGCGCGGCCATGGCCGTTAAGGCACGACGCCAGGCTGGAAGCAATTTCCTTTATTCACAGGCAACAGACAGGAGCAACACCATGAACAAATCGAAATCTCTTATCGCGGCCTTCGTCACCCTTCTTGCCATCGGCATGACCCTCGACGCCGAAGCGCGCGGTGGTGGCGGTGGTGGCATGAGCGGCGGTGGCATGGGTTCCGGCCAGATGGGTGGCCAGGGCGGCGGCCAGGGCGGTGGACAGGGTTCCGGCGACATGACGAGGACTCGCTCACGCGATGCTTCACAATCGGAGGATATGGCGCGCGATCGCACCCGGACACGCGACGCTTCCCAGTCCGGTGACATGCAACAGAACCGCGAGACACGACAAAACAGCGAAATGCGCCAGGAACATCGCCAGACCGGGCAGGACAGCATCATCACGCCGCAATAAGCGCGGCAGGCGGTTACACCCGCCCGCCACCTCCAGATCGTTTCCGATAAAGGTGCCTGACATGAACAACGCGCTTAAACCCATCCTCGCCGCTTGCCTGGCGCTCGCCGCCATCGGCGCGCAAGCGGCCGAGCCGCTCGTTCTCCAGAAGGTCATGCGTGACCTGGGCGGCAACATGCAAACCATTACCGACGGCATTTCCCGTGAAGACTGGGCACTGGTGGAAAAAACCGCGCCCCTGATCGCCAACCACCCGCAGCCGCCGCTCTCCGAAAAGATGCGCATCATGAGTTTCATGGGCAGCGACATGGGCAAATTCAAGGCGCATGACAGTGAAACCCACGCCCAGGCGCAGGCACTCGGCAAAGCCGCCAAAACCGGGGATGGCGCGGGTGTCATCCTGGCCTTCGAGAAACTCCAGACCAGTTGCTACGACTGCCACCGCGAATTCCGCAAGCCGTTCGTCAACCATTTCTATGGCGCGCGTTGAGAAATCGGGACAATTCGAGCCGGCGCATCTGGCGCGCTGGCTGGAAACCACGCGCTATGACCTGTTTGCCGACCTGGAGCGCCTGGTAGCCTCATTTGACGATTGTTTCCCCCCCCTCCAGCCCGAGGAGCTACGCCTTGAATAGCGCGACATTGAATGCCGAGTTGCACGCCACCCGCCACCGGGAGGTGCAATGAAACTCCCCACCGTCTCCGGCAAATGGCTGTTTGCCCTCATGGGCCTCTTGTTGCTCGCGGGCCTGGGCTTCGTCGTGGCGCGGAGCGGCCCCCTGGCGCCGATCCGCGTGACCGTGGCCAAGGTGGAACAGGGTACGGTGGCGCCGGCGCTGTTCGGCATCGGCACGGTGGAAGCACGGCGGGCTTATCTGATCGGCCCCACGGTCGCCGGTCGGGTGAAACGGGTGCTGGTCGATGTCGGCGATCCGGTACGCGCCGGGCAGTTACTGGCGGAAATGGACCCGGTGGACCTGGACCAACGGGTAGCGGCCCTGGATGCCGGCCTGGCGCGCGCGCGCAGCGCGGTGGCCGTGGCGCAGGCGCAGCAACAAGACGCCGCCAGCAAACGCGAACTCGCGGCCATCAACGCGCGCCGCTACACGGAGTTGGGGGCGCGGATGTTCGTCAGCCAGAGCGTGGTGGACGCCAAGATTCAGGAAGAGCAATCCGCCCGCGCCGGGCTGGAGGGGGCGGCGGCGGCGCTCGTCGGCGCGCGTCAGGACATTGAGCGCCAGGCGGCGGAACGGCAGGGGCTGCGCCAACAGCGCGCCAATGTGCGTCTGCTGGCGCCGAGCGACGGCGTGGTCAGCGCGCGCGAGGCCGAACCCGGCTCCACAGTGGTGGCCGGCCAGGCGGTGTTGCGGCTGGTCGACCCGGCCAGCCTGTGGCTGCGGGTACGCTTCGATCAGGGCCGCTCCGAAGGGCTGGCCGAGGGTCTGCCGGCGCGCATCGTGCTCCGTTCCCAGCCGAAAACAGCGCTGCCGGGCAAGGTGGCGCGGGTCGAATTGGTCAGCGATGCCATCACCGAGGAGCGCATCGCGCAGATAGTGTTCACCACCCCACCCACCACGGTTTCCATCGGCGAGCTGGCGGAAGTCACCCTTGATCTGCCCGCCGCCGCGCCCTCCCCGGTCGTGCCCAACGCCAGCTTGAAGCAGTTGGATGAGCAGAGCGGGGTCTGGGTGATCGCCGACGGACACCCGCGTTTCGTCCCCGTGAAAGCGGGCGCGCGCGGCCTCGACGGCCGGGTGCAAATTCTCGACGGCCTGAAGGCCGGCAGCGAAGTGGTGGTCTACAGCGAACGCGAACTGGCCGCCACCAGTCGCGTCAAGGTGGTACCGGCTCTGGCGGGGCAAAAACCATGAGTACCTTTGGCGCCCCCCGCCAAACGGATGAGTGCCACCTATGTAGCGCCGGCATCCTTGCCGGCTCATCTGGTCAGCGCAAAGACGCCGGCAGGATGCCGGCGCTACCTATCGGGTGCGCTGCTCGGAGGCATCCCCAATGATCAGCCTGGCCGGGCGCGACATCCTGCATTCCTGGGCCAAGTTCGTTTTCACCGGCGTCGGCCTCGGGCTGTTGATCGGCGTGACCTTGACCATGGCCGGGGTCTACCGGGGTATGGTGGACGACGCCAAAGTGCTGCTGGAGAACAGCGGCGCCGATCTCTGGGTGGTACAGAAGGACACGCTGGGGCCGTATGCCGAGCCTTCCAGCCTGCGCGACGATATTTATCGCAACCTGCTCGGCCTGCCCGGCGTGGCCGCCGCCGCCAACGTCACCTATCTCACCATGCAGGTGCGCCGTGGTGATTCAGATGTGCGGGCGATGGTGGTGGGCATCACCCCCGGCCAGCCGGGCGAACCCGGCTACCTGGTCGCCGGTCGCCAGCTCACACGCGGCCATTACGAAGCGGTCGCCGATGTAAAGACCGGCTTCGCGCTGGGCGAAGTCGTCCGCATTCGCCGCCACGACTACTCGGTGGTGGGGCTGACCCGGCGCATGGTCTCGTCGGGGGGCGACCCGATGCTGTTCATCCCGCTCAAAGATGCCCAGGAGGCGCAGTTCCTCAAGGACAACGAGGCCATCCGCAACGACCGCGCGCGCACCGCCGCCAACCCGGCCCTGAACCGCCCCGGCGTGCCCGGCTTGCTCGACGCCATCCAGGCGTCCCAGTCCAGCAACCACAACGTCAACACCGTGCTGGTGCGCGCGGCCGCCGGGTACGCCCCGGAGACCGTGGCCCAGGAAATACGCCGCTGGAAGCATCTCCAGGCCTACACCCGCGCGCAGATGGAAGAAATCCTGGTGGCCAAGCTGATCGCCACCTCGGCGCGGCAGATCGCCATGTTCCTGGTGATCCTGGCCATCGTCAGCGCGGCCATCGTCGCCTTCATCATCTACACCATGACCCTGGGCAAGATCCGCGAGATCGCCGTGCTGAAACTCATCGGCACGAAGAGCCGCACCATCGCCGGCATGATCCTGCAGCAGGCGTTGGGCCTGGGCCTGATCGGTTTCGCCGTGGGCAAGGTCGCCGCCACCTTCTGGGCGCCGGCGTTTCCCAAATACGTGCTGCTCACTCCGGAGGACGCGTTGCGCGGCTTCGTCGCGGTCATGCTGATCTGCGCCCTCGCCAGCACCCTGGCCATCCGCGCCGCGCTGCGGGTGGACCCGGCCACCGCGATCGGAGGTTGAGATGAACGGGACTAAGTTGAGCGCTAACCAATCCAATCGTGATGCAGAGACCCCCCCTTTGGAAAAGGGGGGCAGTGGGGATTTTCCGACGCCGGCCGACAGTGGAACGCCCGCAAATCCCCCCCGGCCCCCCTTTGAAAAAGGGGGGAGCACGTCAACCGAAGACGCGGGCATCCTCATCGAAGGTCTGCGCAAACGCTATGGCGCCGGCGACACGGCGGTGGACGCCTTGAAGGACGTGAACATGCGCGTCGCCCCCGGCGAAGTGGTCGGCCTGGTCGGCCCCAGCGGCTCGGGCAAGAGCACCCTGCTCAAGTGCCTGGGCGCGGTGATCGAACCTAGCGCCGGGCGCATGACCCTGGGCGGCGAGACGATCTACGACAACGCCTGGAAAACCCGCGATCTACGCGCGCTGCGCCGCGACCGCATCGGCTTCGTGTTCCAGGCGCCTTACCTGATCCCCTTTCTCGACGTGACCGATAACGTCGCCTTGCTGCCCATGCTTTCGGGTCGCCCCAACGGCGAAGCGCGCCGGCGCGCCGTGGAACTGTTGGAGGCGCTCGACGTCGCGCACCGGGCGAAAGCGCAGCCGTCGCAACTGTCCGGCGGCGAGCAACAGCGCGTCTCCATCGCCCGCGCCCTGGCCAACCAGCCGCCGGTCATCCTCGCCGACGAACCCACCGCCCCACTCGACAGCGAACGCGCGCTGGGCGTCATGCGCATCCTCAACCAGATGGCCAGCCAGTACCGCACCGCCATCATCGTCGTCACCCACGACGAGAAGATCATCCCCACCTTCAAGCGCATCTATCACATCCGCGATGGGCGAACTTACGAGGAAGCGGGAGAAGGCCGGGCGCTGTAGCGCTTCCAGACGGCGACTGTTAACCCAAATGGCCCGTTTGCCGAGACGACGGAGGCGGCCCACATGTAGCGCGGGCGTCTCGCCCGCGTCTTTTAACCCCGGCAGGCGAGACGCCTGCGCTACAAAAGCGGCTCCCGCCTTGAAAGCCACCTTGCCGCCTAAATATAAGATTTCGTTGATATAATCCGCGCCCAATTGCGCCCACTCTCGCGTTCAGGAGACCCCCATGCCGATCTACGCTTACAAATGTTCCGCCTGCGGCCATGAAGAAGATGTCATGCAGAAAATGAGCGACGCCCCGCTCGATACCTGCCCCGCCTGCGGTCAGGCGACGTATGCCAAACAACTCACCGCCGCCGGCTTCCATCTCAAGGGCAACGGCTACTACGCCACCGACTTCAAGAACAAGCCGGAAGCGCCCTCCCCCGCCTGTGGCACCGGTGCCTGTCCGGCCTGCGTCAGTTGATTCCGGGTTACCCGTCAAATCGGGCAAACGCCATGTGCGTTTGCCCGATTTGTTTATGAGCCAAGCATGTCCGCCCTGAAACGCTATTTCATTACCGGCCTGTTGATCTGGGTGCCCCTGGGCATCACGATCTGGGTGATCTCCGCCCTGATCGGGGCGATGGATCAGACCCTGCTATTGCTGCCGGAACACTGGCGCCCGTATTACTGGCTGGGTATTTATATCCCCGGTCTCGGTGTGATACTCACCGGCGTGGTGATCGTCATCACCGGCCTGTTCGCCGCCAACCTGATCGGCCAACGTCTCGTGCGGTTCTGGGAAAGCCTGCTGCAGCGCATTCCGGTGGTGAAATCCATCTACGGCAGCGTCAAACAAGTCTCAGACACCCTGTTATCCGGCTCCGGCCTGGCCTTCAAGAAGGTGCTGCTGGTGCGCTATCCGCACCCCGAGGCCTGGTCGCTGGCGTTCCAGACCAACATCCCGAGCGAGGTCAAAGCGCAGTTCGACGCGGAGCATGTGGCCGTGTTCATTCCCACCACGCCCAGCCCGGTCAACGGCTTCTATTTCTATGTACGGCGCGACGCGGTCATCGAACTCGACATGCCGGTCGAGGTCGCGCTCAAAGCCATCGTTTCCATGGGCGTCGTCGCCCCCGTCATGAAGCTGGAAGTGGCCAACTACCCCGGCGATTGACCTTTTTTACTGATTAGCAGGATTCCTCATGCGTACTCACTACTGCGGCGTCGTCAACGCCGACCACATCGACCAGATCGTCACCCTCTGCGGCTGGGCCTCGCGCCGGCGCGACCACGGCGGCGTCATCTTCATCGACCTGCGCGACCGTGAAGGCACGGTGCAAGTGGTGATCGACCCCGATACTCCGGAAGCCTTCAAGACCGCCGAGGACACCCGAAACGAATTTGTGTTGAAGGTCGTCGGCCGCGTGCGCGCTCGCCCCGCCGGCACCGAGAACGCCAACCTGCCCACCGGCATGATCGAAGTGCTGACGCAATCGCTGGAAGTGTTGAATCCCTCGCTGACGCCGCCGTTCCAGATCGACGACGAGAACCTCAGCGAGAACATCCGCCTGCAATACCGCTACCTCGACCTGCGGCGCGAGCCGATGCAGAAGAACATGCGCCTGCGTTACCGCGTCTCCAAGCTGATGCGCGACTACCTGGACGGCAACGGCTTCATGGAAGTGGAAACGCCGATGTTGACCCGCAGCACCCCGGAAGGCGCGCGCGATTATCTGGTGCCCTCCCGCGTGCATGACGGCATGTTCTACGCGCTGCCGCAGTCGCCGCAGTTGTTCAAGCAGTTGCTGATGGTGGCCGGCTTCGACCGCTACTTCCAGATCACCAAGTGCTTCCGCGACGAAGACCTGCGCGCCGACCGCCAGCCGGAATTCACCCAGGTCGACCTGGAAACCTCGTTCATGGGCAAGGAAGAAATCATGGGCCTGGTGGAAGGCATGATCCGCGACATGTTCCAGAAGGCGCAGGGCGTCGAACTGCCGTCCGCCTTCGCGCGCATGACCTACGCGGAAGCAATGGCCCGCTACGGTTCCGACAAGCCGGACATGCGCGTCACCCTGGAAATCACCGAACTCACCGACGTGATGAAGGACGTCGACTTCAAGGTGTTCTCCGGCCCCGCCAACGATGCCAAAGGCCGCGTCGCCGCCCTGCGCGTGCCGAAAGGCGGCGAAATGTCGCGCGGCGAGATCGACGGCCTCACCGAGTTCGCCAAGATCTACGGCGCCAAGGGCCTGGCCTGGATCAAGGTCAACGAAGCAGCGAAAGGCAGAGACGGTCTGCAATCGCCCATTGTGAAAAACATTCACGATGCCGCGCTGGCTGAAATCCTGGCGCGCAGCGGCGCCCAGGATGGCGACATCCTGTTCTTCGGCGCCGACAAGGCCAAGGTGGTCAACGACGCCCTCGGCGCTTTGCGCGCCAAGATCGGCCACGAGAAGGGCCACGTCGACGGCCGCGCCTGGGCGCCGCTGTGGGTGGTGGACTTCCCCATGTTCGAGTTCAACGAGGACGAGAATCGCTGGGACGCCCTGCATCACCCCTTCACCAGCCCGAAAGACGGCCACGAGGAATACCTGGCGAGCGATCCCGGCAAGGCCTTGTCCAAGGCCTATGACATGGTGCTGAACGGCTGGGAAGTCGGCGGCGGCTCGGTGCGTATCCACAAGGAAGCCGTGCAGGAGAAGGTGTTCGCCGCGCTCAACATCGGCGAGGAAGAGCGCCGCGAGAAGTTCGGCTTCCTCCTCGACGCCCTGCAATACGGCGCACCGCCGCACGGCGGCCTCGCCTTCGGCCTGGATCGTCTGGTCACCCTGATGACCGGCGCCGAATCGATCCGCGACGTGATCGCCTTCCCGAAAACCCAGCGCGCCTCCTGCCTGATGACCAGCGCGCCCAACGCGGTGGACGAAAAGCAGTTGCGCGAACTCCACATTCGTCTGCGCCAGAAAGCGGTCGATCCAAGCTGAACGCGAGTAGCGCCGGCGCTACATACGTTCACGCACTGGACGGGCGTTCCGCCAAAAGGCCCCGCGGCCGTGAGTTCGCCAACCTTGCGGCAAGCCCGGCGGCTACCGAGGCGGCTTACTCACTTGGGCCAATTTCATGCACTTCGATCTCCTCCTGGTCAGCACGGCGCGCGCGCTGGTGGAAGTCGCCGGATTCGCGCTGATCGGCCAGGGCCTGCTGGCGCTGATAGCGGGGAAGCAACGCCACGGCAATCTGTTCTACCGAATTCTGCAAATCATCAGTGGGCCGGTGGTGAGCGTCGCGCGCATGCTCTCACCGCGTTTCATCCACGACAGCCAGGTGCCCCCGCTGGCGTTCTTCCTGCTGTTCTGCCTCTGGATTCTGCTGGCGCTGGTCAAGCGCCACCTGTGCGGCCCGCACGGACTCCTCTGCTGAGGTTTCGCTCCATATTTCCGCGTCAGCCTTTGCGCGCGCCCCGTTTCGCGGAAGCAGCCTTCGGCTGCAAGAGCGCGCCCCTATCGGGCGCGGCAACGAAAACGGGACGGCCAGGCCGTCCCGTTTTCAGTGTTGCGGCGACTTACTTCAGTTCGCCATAGCGGCTCTCATACTCGCCCATCAGCTTGTTCAACAGTTCCGCCAGGCGTTTCGCGGCGAACGGACTGAGCACGATGCGGTGCGCCAGTTCGATTTCCATCTCCGGCTGGCTGCGGTCCCAACTGTTGTTCAGCCCGAAATTCATCACCACTTCCTCGCGCGTCGAGTTGGCGTTGGCGAAATTGACGTAGCTGCTCTTCAGGTGCTCGACGTTCCACTTCACCTGGGGGTTCGCGGCTGTTTGCTCCGCGACTTTCTTTTCCGTTTCGGCCATCTGTGGCTCCTATCAGGTTCGCTTGCATCCCCCGGCGGTTGCCGGGGTACCTACTGTAACGCCGACGTCGCCACCAACCTCGTTCGTCTGATCAGCCCCACGTCGCCGGCGCTACAAGTTACACCCTGGCGCTCAACCGCGGCGCCACCTTGGGCTGGATGATCGGCTGTATCCGCAGCGCTTCCAGGTCGGGCTTCTTGTTCTTGCCGTCGGTGAGCCAGTCGCCCAGCCAGCTCTTGTCGCCGTTGCCCGTGAATTCGAAGCCGTCGTAGCGGCTGCCGAAGTCGATCACCGGCGTGGCGCCCAGGTCATGAGAGACACCGCTATCCGGGATGGCGAGGCGGTCCGGGGCGATCGGGAGGTTGACCCGGATCAGGCCGTCGGTGGAGTCGGCGCCGATTTGCGGGGCGGGATTGAGGGTGAGGTGGCTGGCGTTGAGTTTGACTTCCTGCAAGTCGACCCTGACCGTGCCGCTGGCCTGGGCGGTGACCCGGAAGCGCAGTTCGGCGAGGCTGCCGAGACCGACATCCTTGGCGCCGTCATGGCTGAGGTCGAGGATGAGCAGGCCGGCTTCGCTGTGGGTGATGACGGTGCCGAAGTCGCCGGTGAGGCTGCCCGGGTTCCAGTCGAGGAGTTCAAGCTGGCCGGGGTTCCAGGCGATCCGGATCGTGACCGTTTCCAGCGGGATGCTGGTGAGGCCGGATTCGAGTTCGGCAAGGAGGACGGGAACCGTGATTTCACCGCCGGCGGTGGCTTCGAGGTTGTCCGGGAGTTTGACCAGCGGGTCGGCGCCGGCAAAGGTGATGCTGACGCCGCCGGGGAGGTCGGGGATGCCGATCCAGTTGAGGGCGGCGTTGCCGCTGGCGAGGTAGGTGGCTTCGCGCAGGATCAGGGCGTAGTCGACGGTGCTGAGGTTGTGGCTGTTGTTGACGTCACCGATGAGGCTGGGGTCGACCAGGGGGTAGAGGTTGTAGCCCGTGTCGGCGCGGCTGAGGACGCGCAGCAGCCGCGTGGCGTCGACCGTGGTGTAGGTGCCGTCGCCGTTGCCGTCGCCGACGTAGGCGGCGACGTGAAGACCGTCGTCGACGCGCGTGGCGAGGGCGCCGCCGCCGGCGTTGCTCAGACTGACGTCGTAAAGGTGGAGCAGGTTCTTGCCGCCGTATTGGTTCTGCGCGTCAAGCGGGACGTCGCCTTCGAGGCGGAGCACTTCCTTGGCGCTGTTGCCGAGTGGGGCGGCACTGCTGAGGTTGACCTGGACGAGTCCGGCGACGCTGAGGTCGACGCTACCGGTGAGGCCGCTACCGAGGCTGGCGCCGGTGATTGTGAGAAGCGCCGAATCGTAGGCGAGGCTGAACTGGATGTGGCTGACGCCGGCGCCGTTGAGCAGGGTGATGGGGAGGCCGCCGAGGGTGCTGGCGATGCTCTGGCCGGCGCCGAGGGCGAGTTCGCCGATGCTGACGATGGCGCTGTTGCTGGGGGCGACGCTGAGAACGCGGGTGTAGTCGTCGCCGCCAGTGCCGTCGCCGTTGCCGTCGAGGAGCTGGCCGCCCGTGTCGCGCCAGCCGTCCGCGCGGCTGGAGAGCCGCAGGTTGTAATCGCCGGCGGCGAGGATGCCGTCGCTCTTGAGGTAGGTGGCGCCCAGGTGATCGGCGTCGAGGATGAGGTTGCCGCGCACAAGGTTGCCGCGTGAATCGGTCAGCGTCAGGTCGGCCACGCCCATCGGACTATTCGGGGCGTCGTCCACACCGCTGTAGAGGTTGAGCACACCGCCATCGATGGCGTGGTTGAAGCCGAGGTGGAAGCCGCTGTCGGTTTGCTCGAAGGCGGTGATCTGGAAGGCGGCGAGGACCGTGAGATTGACGGTGGCGGGATTACTGAACAGGCCGCCGTCGCTGGCACGGTAGGTGAAACTGTCCATGCCGCTGTAGCCGGCTTCCGGACTGTAGCTAAAGCCGCCGTCGGCATTGAGGGCCAGCATGCCATGCAGCGGGCCGCCAAGTAGCGACACCGACAATTCCCGCGATTCGGCATCGGCGTCATTGGACAGCAGGCCCGCAATGGCATCCACCACAATCTCAGCGCCAGCCATCAACGTATAGCGGTCGTCGCCCGCTTCCGGCACCTCGTTTTGTCCAATGGTGATGAGAAAGTCCGCCGTCACGCTTCCGTTGTCGTCGTCCGTCAGCATGATCGAACCGACATGTTCACCGGCCTGCATGTAGACATGCCCAGCCGAGAAAGGTCTGGTCAGACCGAGCAGTAAGGTTTCGCTCAGACCATCCCCCCAATCGATGAAGAGCGTCAGGCTGTCTTCGGGAGACAGATCGAAAGTCTCGGCGATCAGGTCAACCCTCTGACCCACCAAAGCGAAATCAGGCATGGCCATCTCGACGATTTCAGGAGCGGCGTTGTGGATGCTCGTCTCCACCACGGCGGTATCGACGCCGGTGCCCTCTTCCAGCAACACCACGCCGATGTGCAGCGGGTCGCTGGAAGTGCCGCTCGGGTGGTCGTCGCCGTAGGCATGTTCCACCTGGAACTGCGTCGCGCCGGCGGGCAGGGCGATGGTTTCAAAGCCGCCGTCGCCCCAGTTGACCAGCAGCTGCAGCGTCTTGGCCGGATTGACGCCGATCAGGCCACCGGTCAGCACGAGATTGCCGCCTTCCACGACATCGGTTGCGGAAAGCGTGAGGATGCGCGCGCCGTCGCTGCTGACCGTGATGGCGCCGAGGGGGGCGGACTGAATCACGCTTTGCAATGCCGCGCCGGTATAGCGGTCGAGCGCGGTATCCGCATCGAGACGCCCACCACCCAACTCGGCCAAGTCCTGTGCCACGCCGTTTTGCAGTGCCGATTCGGTCCGAGTCTGCATTTCCACATAAGACATATCCGCCGTGGACGGAACCGCCGCAACCGCCTGGTTGAGTTCGGCCAGTATCCGGACCGCCGCGTCGATGCCGGCAGGGTCAAGCACGAGGCCCAAACGCGCCGCCGTATCCAGGACAAGTTCATGAATGACTGCCGCGTCGGTCAGGTCGAGCACGCCGGAACCCTCGGCCAGATGTTGCGCCAAGGCGCCCATCAGCGCCGCCGCGCCCACGTCCAGGGAAGCCGCGCCGGCGCCGTGGAGCAGCGAGGCCACACCCAGATGCAGGATGTGCACCTGATCATGGCTGGCGAGCACCACGGGCCCAAGCGGATTGCCGGACGCCGTTTCGGCGATGGGGTCGAATGCGGTCAGATCGACCGCCGGCAGACCGAGCGCGTGCACAACGGCCGACTGCGCCGCGTCCACCGTCAGTCCCTGCTCCAGAGTCAGTGTGGTCAGCAGAGTGGTCAGCGGGGTGATGACAGCCGCACCCACCGGAGCCAGGAGCGGGGTGTTCAAGGGTTGCAGGGTGGCCAGTTGCAGGCCGCCACGGGCGATCAGCACACCTTCCAACGGCTCGATCACGCCGCTGCCGTCGAGATCGTAGCTGTCCGGGATGAGGATGACACCGGAGCCGTCCGGCCCGGTCAGCATCATCGGTTCACCCGGCTCGCCGGCATCGAAGACGCCATTTCCGTTCAGGTCTTCGTAGTCGTGCAGGCGGTTGCCGTTGGCGTCCAGGAAAACTTCGGCGCCGTCGACATAGCCTTTTTCAAGCTTGGACTGACTGCTGGTAGTCGCGATGTTGCTGACCACGATCTTGACTGTTGTCGCCTCACTGTAGGCGCCCTGGCTATCCCTGATCCGGAAGATAAAGCTGTCGTCTCCGGTGAATCCAGCTTGCGGTCTGTAGCTGAAACTTCCATTGGCGTTCAGGGTGAAGTCAGCCCCCTTGTTGGCCGCATGCGCAGGTTTCGTGATCAGTTCCGCCGTCAGGGCATCGCCCTCGGCATCGCTGGCGCCTGTAAGCACCCCGGGCGCGGCAGGATTCAATGTGTTGCCAGTAGATAAATACAACGTATAGGACTGGCCAACCTTCGCAATGGGCGAATCGTTGACGGGCGTGATGGTGAGGGTCACCGTACCGGTCGCCGTCTTGCCATATGCATCGACGATCTCATAGGTAAAGTTGTCCGTTCCCGAATAATCCTGATTCGGCTGGTAACGCAGACCGGTCTGCACCAACTTCCCGTTCTGCATCGAATAGGTTGCCGTCAGCAGGCCATGCATCGGCGCCAGACCCCTGCCGTTGTAGCTAAACACGTCACCATCCGGATCGCTGTCGTTTTTCAGCAAATCGATCAGGTTGATTGGGAGCGATTGGTCTTCCAACAGCGTAAATCCGTCGTTAACGGCAACTGGGGCACGATTGTTGGTCACCCGCACGGTAACTTGGGTCAGATCACTCTCACTTAGGAAATCCGAGACCTTGTACCAGAAGCGATCCAGGCCCTGGTATCCGACAACAGGCGTATAGACGAAGGAGCCATCCGCTTGAGCTGCCACGCTGCCATGCGACGGGCCGCTGCCCGCCAATAGGGCTTTCAGGCGCCCGCTGTCGATGTCGACAGCCTGGTACAGTAAGCCGGTATCGGCATCTACCGTCAGCACGCCCCCTTCCCGGACTTCATAGTAGTGGGCTGCGGCGACAGGCCGATCATTCACCGGATTGACTGTGATCGTGACCGTCCCCGTGCTCATTTCACGGCCATCGCTGACCTGATACTGGAAGCTGGCGGAACCGCTGTAATTAGCCTCGGGGGCGTAGACAAAGCTGCCATCCGCGTTGACCTTGACCGTGCCGTGCAGGGTGCTTTGATGGCCGAACACAACCGCCTCCGGCAGCCAGGATGCCGTGAGCGCATCGCCCTGGGCATCGGCCAGACTTTTGAGCAGACCGCTTCCGGCCGGCACACTCAGACTGCCATCCTCGCTCACTGCATAGAAGCGATTCGGCGCGGCCGGCACGTCGTTGATGTCGATGCTGACCTTGGCGACGCCCCAGAACATATCCTGGCCAGTTACCCGGTAACTGAATTCACCGCTCAGCGCGCCCTTTAGCGGAGTGAAGCTGAATCCACCATCCGCCGCGAGAACCACACTCCCGCCCTTGGCCGAGCCCGCCACCACGGTGGTCGTGGCCGGTAGGCCAGTGGCAAGAACATCGTTCGCCAGGACATTGCCACTGATTTTCTGGTCGGGATGCGTCAGGAACTGATCGGGCCAGACGTAGCCAAGCGGATGCACGGTCACCGTTTTCTCGGCCGTGTTCAGCCAGTCGTCGGCCACCACGAAGGTCACGGAGAGATCGCCGGTCACGCCCGCCAGCGGCCGCAGCAGATACGTCCCCGGCGGCTCGCTCGGCGTCAGCAGCAGCGTGCCGTTGGCCGTGCTCACCTGATAGGCCCCGTTCTCCAGCAGGCTGATCGAGCCGTCCACGGGCGCGAGCACATCCAGCACGAAGGCCGTGTCGCCATCGGGGTCCGTCACCCCGGCCAGGACATCGAGGCGCTGGTCGATCAAGTCGATCGGCACGCTCATGGTGACGTCCGCCACGGTCGGCGCGCTGCCCGGACTGCCCAGGCCGCCGATCAGGGACACATTGTCCAGGGTCCAGTCGCCGCCGGTTTCGGCGTCGTAGGACGTCAGGCCGTAGAGGCGGAATTCCACTGTCTCGCCGGCCTTGATATACAACGTGTCGGCGAAGGCCTCGCGCTGGTGCAGATAGCCGGCGATGGTCTGGCTGGCCGCGCCCGAGGCCAGCACGCTGGCGAAGCCGTCCTGGCTGGAACGCAGTTCCCACGCGGTCGGGCCGAGATACAACTCGGAACGGTCGAAGAAGTCGATGCCGTTGACGAAAGCGCTTTGCCCCGCGACCAGTTTCCCGCCGAAGGTGGGGGCGTCGATGCCCACGGAGAAGCTGAAATAGGGTCGGCTGGCCACATCGGATGGGTTCGCCACCCACCAGTTGTCCGCCGCGAGCGCGTGGCTGGCGTCGGCTTCCGGCGCGGCTGGCCAGACCTTGGCGATCCCGCCTTCGCTGACCTCGGATTCCGAGCGCGCGCCCAACATCGACGGGCCGTTTGCTTCAGCCGACACCACGCGCCAGTCTGGTCGGCCGCTGGTGATGGAAAGGGTCTTGCCGCCGATCGTCGTTTCAACCACGCTGCCCAGCCGCGCCTGCCAACCGGCAAGTGAGCCGGCGTTGCTCAGCAGATCGCCGCCGCCTTCGTCGAAATCGAAGCGGATCGCCGGGGTGGTCGCCGTCAACGTCCCCGACTTCATCTGGCCAACCTGCGTGACATTGGCGGCCAGGCCCCAGATGTGGAACGCTTCCAGTTGCCCCTTGAAGGGCTGGCTGAGATTGCGGTCGTTGCCCAGATAGAAGCCTGATTCGTCCGCCAGGGTGGGAATCGCCATCCCGCCACCGGAGATGGCGCGTACCCCGTTGACGTAGGCCGTCGCGCCATTCGCTGTGAGTGCCACGGCCACATGCTGCCATTGCCCGACTGAATACTGCGCCAGCTTGTAGCTGCCCCCCCCCACCGCGCCTTTGATCCATCCATCCGAATCGAGATAGAGGGTGAGATCGCCGGATGCCGTCTGGAACAGAACGGCGCGTTTGCCGCTATCCGGCAGGGCATCGGGCTTCATCCAGAATTCGATGGTCGCGGGATAGTTCGGCAACGCCGGCACGGTCGGCCGCGCGCGCGTCACATAGACGTGATCGTCGTCTTGAGTGAAGGACAGGGCGTAGTTCGGCACATCGTCGCGATGGCGGAAATCGCTGGCCGACAACACCACGGGATGGCCGGGACGCGCCAGGCCATGCAGACCGAGATCGGCGTCGGTGGTGAAGGCATAGGCGCCGGCATCGCTGTCCCACTGGTCGAAGTCATAGAACACCAGGGCTTGCTGACGGTGATCGTTGTCGTCGTTGAGGATGGTGACCGTGGCCCGGTCTTCCGATAGCAGGGTGCCGGCGCCATAGCTGGCCGCCCGAGTCACCGTTAAGCCGATGCGGAAGGACTCGTCCAGCTCGTAGAGCGTGTCCTCGTAGGTGGTGATCTGGATGTGCTGGATGTCGCCGCCACGCAATTCGATACTGCCGCCGAGCGTGCGAAAATCCTCCACCATCGTCGCCGTGCCGAGGCCGGCGGTCCGCGGCAACACGGCGTAACTCAGACGGACACGGTCGTTCGCCGCCAGATTCTCCGCCCACACGGCGAGGCTGCCGGATTCGCCCTCGCTCAGGACCAGGGTCTCGTCGATGTGGATGATGACCGGCAGCGGGAAATCGTCTTCCTGGACATGCACCACGGCATCGCCGTCGTCGAGCGCCAAGGCGGGCAGATTCCTGTCGTCCTTGTTGTCCGCCACGTAATGCACATTGGACAGGGTCACCTGGATGTCACGGTCTCCCGTGGCCGTGCTGTCGTTGCCTTGAATGGGAATCCAGATGATCCCGTGGCGCGCCCCCTTGTCGATGATCGTCGTCCCGACCGCGCCACCGTTGATCGAGTAATCGACGGAAACCCGGCGTTCCGCCGCGCGTGACAGCCCGATCGGCAATTCGTAATCCCAAGCCGTGTCGCCTTCCTCGATCCAGACATCGTCGAGGTAGACCTGCTGCATGCAACTGCCGCCGGGCAAGGCGAAGGCGAAATCCAGTTCGACGTCGCCAACCACGGGCAGCTCCATGGCCAGATAGCCCTGGATACAGCCAAAGCGGCACAGCGTGGCCTCGAAACCGTCGGTGGAAAAGCTGCCCTCGACTCGCCCCCCGGCCAGCGTCATGGAAGCGTTGACGTCGAGCGCGACATCGAGGCCAGCGTCATCCCAGGGCACCGGGATGTTGTTCACGGCCAGCGAGCCCTGGACGTCGACGGACAGGCTGCTGGACGAAACGGCAAAGTCGAATACATCCGCCTCCAGGCTCACCGCTCCGCCAAATGCAGACAAGGTTCCGTCCACATGGAGCGCCAGATACGGGCCGCGCGGCAACGTCACGCTCCCCAGGGCCTGCGCGGCCGAGGTCGTATTGACCCCCACCCCGAAACTGCCGCTCAGGTCGAAAAAGTCCTGTTCATAGTGGCCATCGGTCGAGGTGCTCAGCCAGCCATACAGTCCGCCCAACAGCGCATCCGGATTGCCGGGCGCAAGCACGGTTAACGCGCCATCCACATGCAGGTCCAGGCCGCCCAGCGCGCCCTTCAAATCAATGCTCAGGCTGCCTGCGTCCACCGCGAGGCTCATGGACTCGTTTGAGATGGTCAGATCGAACTCGCCAGCCAAAGCGATGCGGTCCGCCACCAGACCCAGTCCTTTGAGGCTCAGGCTTGCCGGGGTGTTCGCCGTCGTCCCACCCACATGCATGCGCAAGGTGTGGTCTGGCAGCGCCACATGTTGACCGTCGAGCACGACCCCGCGAACGGCGGCTGTGCTGTTCATCCCCAGTTCGAACTGGGCATCCAGCGCGATGACCGGATTGTCGATCGTGTTGGTCTCGACAGTCAGCGCGCCATAGAAACCTTCTCCGGAGAGGTAAGTGAAGTCGCCCGCCACATCCAGGCTTGCCGTGCCGGTTAGCGGTTCCAGCCCCCCTATCACCTTGCCGTCCACGCTGATGTCGAAGCCATGCGGATTGAACAGCAGGTCGAAATCACCCATGACCGTGAGCATGCCGCCGACTTCCAGTTGGCCGTCTTCCACATGCACGCCCAGATAAGGCTCCGCGCGCAGTCCCCCATGCGCCTGATCGGTGGTGTTGATTTCCAGCGACAGCGCGCCAGTGAGCGAGAACAGGCTGTTGCCGATGTAACTGTCGCTTGCTTGCAATGCCAGGCTGCCCCAGAGACCGCCCTGTACGGCGCTCACCGTCAGATCGCCGTCCACGGTGAAGCCCTTGCCGAGCAGATTGACCTCACCATCGAGGCCAAAGGACAGCACGTTATTGTTCTTGGCCAGATCGGCGTCGAGGCTGAGCGAGAACAGGTCCGCCGGCATGTCCGCCAGGCCGGGGACCGCCAGTTTGGTGACATGGGCGTGGGCCGTGAAGTCGGGCACCACGTCGGTAAACAGCGGCATTTCGAAGTGGAAGGCCGCGTCGTCGAGCAGATTGGTGATGTCCAGCCTGGCGTCGAACTCGACGCCACCGTTGCGTTCGACCTGGGTGGCCCGCGGGTCGCCATAACCGTAGCCGGGCGAATAGAGGCCCAGGCTGGCGGTGGCGTTGCCGGCGTTGTTGATGATGGCCGCCGGCAGGCCGAAGGTGTCCTCCAGTATGTCCGCCATGCGCGCCGAGTCCAGGGTGGCGGTGGCCGCGGCTACGGGGAATTCCACTTCCACAGCTGGAACCTGGTCGTTGGTCAGGTCGAGATCGAGCAGACCGGCTTGATGCGCCAGATCCTCGACGAACTGGTTCACCACGAGTTGCTTGTTGTGCAGGTCGAACTTCGTCTCCACGTCCAGCAGCCAGGGCAGTTCGGCACTGGCGGAGATGCCGTCGGAATTCGCATCGACCCGTCCCTTGGCGAGCGGAATGCCGAGCAGCTTGACGGGGCCTCCATCCTCACCGGCGAGGAAGCCGGTGAGATAAATCGAGTTCAGCCTCGCGGTGACTTCATCCTGGTATTTCTGGAGGGCGGCTTGCAGCCCA
Organism: Gallionellaceae bacterium; assembly: GCA_028714875.1. Lineage (GTDB taxonomy): Bacteria > Pseudomonadota > Gammaproteobacteria > Burkholderiales > Thiobacillaceae > PFJX01. Next base: position 137,568 of record JAQTLN010000002.1, on the reverse strand, counting down.
GGCAGGCCCTTATCCCATTCAACGTCCTCGGGCAGGGTCATGAGCGACGGAACGAAGAACTGCATGCGGGCCAGTTCCTGCGAGGCCGTGAGCGGGGCGATGAGGTCGTTCTTGATCCAGTCCGGATATTCCAGGGGGGATTCCGGTGGATGTAGCAATTTCTTCGTCATGGCGTCGATGACCGCCAGCGGGTCCACCAGCAAGGCCGGCGCGAAAAGCTGCCCGGTCATCAGCAGGCCGCCGTAGTCGAACAGCGACTGGTATTGCGCTTCCAGGGCGATGGGGATGTCGCCGATCGAATCGCCGGGATCGAATTCGCGCAGGACATGGGCGTCGATCTCGTTGCTTTCGGCGGAGAACAAGTAGCCGCTGACCTCGCCGATGGGGAAGCCCATCCAGGACAGGCTGCCCTCGATGCCGGCCATCCAGTCGCCCAGGGGATTGATCTCGGGCAGGCCGTTACCCGCAAGAATGCTCTGGAAGATGCCGCCTAGGCCGAGCTTGAATTCGAACGACAGGTAGTCCTTGAAGCCGGCGGTAGACATGGCAACCATTTGCGAGCCGATAGGCAAGCCGCCGGTGAACAGGTTGGCATAGGTTCCGGCCATCCCGACCAGGCTGCCGCCCATCCCCAGGACGATGCCGTTCTTGTCGATGGCCAGCTTCACGGTCTGATCGGGCTCGCCGAAGGGCATCCCCAGGAGGGTCGGCTGCATGGCGCCCTCGATCTCCAGCCGGGGGTTGAACTGTTCGAAGCCATCCTGCAACGCCGCCAGCGTGGCGGTCTTGACCGTTTCACCGAGGCTCTCCAGGAAGGCGGCGCGCTGGCCGGCGTCGGTCAACGCCGTGCCTGCCGCCTGGAACAATTCCTGCGTCAGCGCGTTGACCAGTTGCGCCGCTTCCCGGCCGTAGGCTTCGACTTCTTTCAACCGGGCGTCGCTTGGGTTGTCGCCGATGGGTTCGAGCACTTTGCCGAGAATGGTTTCCAGCTTGGCGACAAGGGCCTCTTTCAAGGCCTCGGCATCGATCACACTGGCATTGTTCAGATTCAGCAGGGTAACCAACTGGCGGCCGCGCTCACGGTCCAGGTTGTTCGCCAGGGCATCCAGCATGCCGTCCGCGCCCGCTACTGCGCCATCGATCATCTTCCCGACGAAGGTTTTCAGGCCCACCAGCATGGATTGGGCCATGCCCGTGCTGTCCAGCAGCACGCCGAAGTCGGTCTTGAGTGGAATGAACAGACTCAGCGGATTGGAGGACAGCGGCAACTCACAGGCCAGGTTGTAGATGGGCGCGAGGGGGTCGCTGAAATCCCACAGCACGCCGACGCCACCCAGCGGCATTCCGAACACGTCCAGAGTGCCCGAGCCGAGCAGGCTGAACGAGATCGGCGAGTTCGGGTCGACGCCGATCCCCAGTTGCGCGGCCAGATTGACCGTGCCGGTCAGGATGGGAACGTCGGTGGCGATTTCGCCCGAGATGGCCAGCGTGAAGGGCAGGTTCCAGGTGTATATCTTCTCGCCATCGGGATTCGCGTCGTTCTCTTTCAGCAGGTTGACGACCTCCCGCATGGCCGAGTTCATGTCGACATGGAGCAGATCGAAGGTGGTCTGCTCGTGCATCAGGCCAAAGATGTCGGGTGCGCCGAGCGTGCCGGGTTCGACGGGGTCCAGGCGCGGGACGTCGAGCAGTTCGCCGCCAAAGCGGAAGCCGCCTGTCACACCGGAAATCATCAGCGGCGTGGGGGGCAACGGGATGGCCAAAGGAATTTCCAGGCTGGCCACCACCGGGCCGTACTCGCTGAGGAAGAGATCGATGCCGCCGCCGATCCCGCTCACTTCGAACTGTCCGGTGATGCCGCCATACAGCGCGGTCTTGCCGTCGTAATCGACGGTGCTGAGGCCCAGGCCGCCACCGATCTTGACACCGCCGATGTCGAAGTCGACGAAGCAGCCATCGAGGCCTTCGAAAGCGGCAAGACCCTCGCCGGTCGCCAGTTTTTCCAGATTGATCCGCAAGCGCTCGACGCTGGCATTGATGGGCCAGGTGTCGTTGCCGAGTCTGCCGGAGAGAATGAGGATGATTTTGTCCAACGCGATCTGCAGGCCAGCTTCACCCTCGTTCGCATCGAGGAATTCAACCCCGAAGCCGGAGACATCCAGAGGCAGCCACTCGGGCAGGCCGAACGCCGTTGAATCGATGCCGGAAAACTCAATGCCGAAGGGATAGTCTGGGTTGGTGCTTGGCACGAAACTCAAGTCGCGACCAATGGAGAAGTTACGGACATTGCCTTCCAGACCCGCAAATAGGCCACCCAGGGCGGGCAAGGAAGCCGTGATGCCGCCATCCCCGATGCTGAGCAGGCATTCACCCTCCGGATACAGCGTGACATTTTCCGCCGAGAAGCGCAGCAAGGGGTTGTCCGCTGCGCCGATGCCGATATCCAGCAGAACGGCCTTGACGTTGTCGAGGCGGACGTAAGTCCGACTTGTATCAACTTCGAAGCCAGGTCCGACGCACAGGGCCATGTCGAAGGTCGCCGCCACGTCATCGGCTTGCAGTGAGATGAAGCCCAATGCCCTGGTGAATCCGAAGCCGAGGGCCATGTCCTCGAAATTCAGAGTAGTGAGACCGCCATCCCGAGATAAATGGCCCAAGGCGTGCAATGAAAGATTGTCATCGTCACCCACAGCCTTGATGGTGATTCCGAGCGGGTCAAACCGGTATTCGCCATTCAGGAAGCTCCCCAGCGTCACGGTGGCATCCAGTTCGGCGAAGCCGAGCGGGACATCGAGCAGGCCGACAGTGACTTCGCCGTCGCCAAAGGCCGCGCGGAGGTCGCCATTTTCCAGGATGAAACCCAAAGTGAATTCACTTTCGTCCACTAACGGGGTGGATTCGTCATCGCTCCGCAATGTCCATGTACCCAGATTGAGGACAGGATGAGCGCCGCCGAATACCTGGAACACCTCCATGTCCACCTGCCCGGTGATATCCACGCGGCAACGTTCCAGGGTGATGGGCTGGCCGTTCAGGCCGCTTAGTTCGACCTTGGTCACGTCCAGCGGCAGGATGCCGCCCAGGCCCAGGGTATCGAGCACACCGTTCTGGGATTCGACCGTGGCGGAGGCCAGGGTGAAGTCGCCGGTGCGGCTGAGTTCGAGCCCGGTAACGCCGAAGGTGAGTTCGTCCTCGAGCAGCGGCAGGGTCAGTTGCGCCGCGTCGACGCTGAGCAACGGCTGGCCTTCGGCCAGGGCGATGCCGCCGCCCTGGGCGCTGAGATCGAACACGTTGGGCACGCTGGCATGGAGCGTGTCGAAGCTGAAGATGAACTGGCCATCCACGTCGAAGCGGCCCGTCAACGCATAGTCATCCGCATCGTCACCGTCGCTCAGGACGGCCTTGCCGTCCAACGCCGTGGTCGTGGTGTCGGGCAGCAGCGCGGCACCCAGCGCGGTCAGCGTGACGGCATCGAGGTTGAACGTCGCCGGGCTGGTCCAGGTTCCATCCAGGCCGTGCAGGCCCAGCATGAGGTCGCGCACTTCGACAAGCTCGCCCAGGCGGCCGCTGATTGGAATATCGAGGTCGTCGAGGACGACGCGGTCGTTGGCGTAGAGATGGAAGCCCGTGACGGTGAGCGGATCGAGTTCCGGGAACGCCAGGAATTCGATCGTCGCGTTGCCGCTGGCGATGGGTAGGTTCTCGGTTGGGTTGCTGAAGTAAGTCAGGTCGGTGGCGGTGACCTTCAGGAAATCCGCAAGGGTGAATTCGATCAGACTCACGCTGACGCTCTTGAAACTGGGATTGAATTCTTCGATGCGGACATAGGGGAAATCGTCGAGCCGGATCGCCCCGAGCACCAAGCCGAAGGTCAGTTCAACCCCCTGCGCCTGGCCGGAACCGCCGGCGGCGGACAGGGTCGCCTTGGCATGCAGGTTAAGATCGGCGCCGGTTTCGGTGATGCCCAGGGTACTGCCATCGAGAAGATCGATACGGGCATCCAGCCAGGAGTCATCGCCGTCGGTGACGACCGACAAGAAGCCCTCGACAGCACTCTGCCAGACGCCATCCTCGTAACCGCCCAGGGTGATCTCGCCTTCAAGCAATACATCATTTGCGAAACCGGGAACGGGCACGCGCAAATTACGCACGCCCAGGGTGATGGGACCGAAATCGTCGGGGGCAAAGCGCCCTTCACTGAGCGAGGCGACGTCGATGGAGAAGTCGAAGGCGTTGATTTTCCCCACGCCGCCCACCTTGATGTAGGGCGTGAAGGGCAGGAGCGCATCCAGTTCCGCCGTCAGGAAGCGCCCTCTGGCGCCCAACCTGAAGGCGTCCAGGTCGTCCGGGTTTGGGAAGGCGATATTGAGGTCGGTCACTTCCAGCGGCAGGAAGCCGGCGATGCCGAGCGCATTGGTATAGCCCGTGGGCACGTTCAGATCGGCGCCGCTCAGGTAAGCGCTGCCGTCCTGGTGCAGGCCGAAGGTGTCGAGGCTTAGCGTCGGGGTCTTCCCGTCCACGGTCAGGGCGTCGAGGCGGCCGACGGCATTGTCGACATGCAGCAGGTTGTCTTTCGCGTCGGCCTGGGCGTCGATGATCACGTCCACGCCCGTCGCGGTGAGGTTCACCACCCCGCCCAGGTCGGTGAGCAGTTGGCGAGCGGCGAAATCGAGACGCTGGTTGGTCAGGTCAAGATGACCATAGAGGGCGGGCAGATCGTCGCTCGGGTCGTCGTCCAGCAGGCGCACGCCACCGCCGAGATTGGAGGCCAGGGTCGCGCCGGTGGCCGTAAAGTCGAGGCGGAGCGGCTGGGCCAGGCTGGCGTCGAGGTGATCGGGCAGTTGTCCCAGGCGCAGTTTTCCGGGGCCGCTCAGGCCCACGACGATGCCGACCGGCAAGGTGGCGCCGGCTGTGTCGAGTTGGATGGCGCCATCCAGGATGTCGAGGCCGGAGAGGTCGGCGCTCAGGTCGTAGCCCAGGCCGAAATCGGTGATGGCATCCGGGCGGATCGCGTCAGGGGCGAGCAGCAGGTAGAGGGGGGTGTCGGCGGTGTCCAGGCCATACACCAGATCGCCGCGCAATTGCGTGTTCTCGATGGCGAGGCGGCCGTCGACCGCGCTGTCCAGCAAGGCGCTGAAATCCTCGTCGAGATCGGCCAGCGGATCGAGGGCCAGGCCAGCCAGGTCGGTGCGCAGGCGGACGATGTCGGCCGCGCCTCCGGGCAGGCCCCCGTTCAGCCAGCCAGCCACGGTAGCGAAATCCGCTAGGTACAGCACTTCGGTATGGTCACGGATCGCTTGCGCGATGGCTTCCGCCAGGTGCAAAGCCTGCGCCAGGGTATCGCTGGAAAGCGGCAGGCGCTGGCGTCGGAAGGCTTCCAGCAATTCATTGAGGAAATCGAGGCGCTGGCCATCGGCGATGTCCCGAACCAGTCGCGCCACGTCCTCGGCCAGCACGACGGCGGTGAAGTCGGGCGTGCCGTCCTGGTCCACGTCCGGATTGAGCGGCTCGATGTCGCCCCAGTCGAAGCGCACGCCCTGGCCGTCTCGGAGGGCGGCGTTCAAAGTGGTGGCGGCGGCGAAGCGGAACGGGTCGCCGCCGTGGGCGGTGTTGTTGCCGGCATCACCATCGGCGTCGACGTAGTCGAGCAGGCCGAAATCGAGCGCCAGGGTCAGGTCGGCCGTGGCGGTTCCCAGGTCGACGGAAAGGCTGTCGAAATGGTCGGCGAACTCATCGCCGCGCAGCTTGCCGTCGCTGTCGCCATCCAGCGGGCTCAGGGCCAGTTCGGGCGTCAGGTCGAATGTGCCGGTGGCGCTGACGGCAAAGCCGCCCAGGCTGCCGATCGCCTCGGCCGTGCCGGTGATTTCCGCGGCCAGCGCGGAATCGGCGGTCACGAAGAAGCCATCCAGGTCGAGGCCGAAGCCGATGTCGGGCCGCGCCAGCGCCTCAGCTTCGACCTGGCCTTGCAGATCGAGCCCGGCCAGACCACCGATGTCGGCGGCGTCAAAGTCATGGCTGGCTTGCAGCGATTGCGCTTGCGGGTTGCCGTGATAGCGCAGGCGGACGAGATCGCCGACCTGATCCAGGCGGCCGGTCAACAGATCGGCGACTTCCTGGCAGTTCAGGATGTGCTCGACCTCGAACCCCGCCGTCGCCAGGGCGTCGCGCCAGTCCGCGGGCAACTCGCCGCTGGCCAGGGTGGAAAGCACTTCGGGCGCCAGGTCGAGCGCGGCGGCCACGCCCGCGTCCGGGTCCACCATGTCAGCCAGTGGCCAGGGCGTCGCATCCAGCAGCGCCCCCAGGCCGGCGCCCAGTGTCGGCCCCCATTGCGCGGCCAGGTAAGGCAGCGCGGCTTGCGCCAGGTCGATCGCGCAGGGCGTGTCCAGACTGTCCTGGACGGTGATCACATTGTCCGTGACCGTGATCGTCCATTGCCCGCTCCAGTCGAGCGCGATGGGTTGCAGCGCGAAATCCAGGCTGAGCGTGGCACCGCCATCCACATCCTGAGTGGTCAGGGCATGGGCGAGGGCGCCCGCGCGGTAGCGGGTTTCAGCCGTTGCTCCGGTCAGGGCAACGGAAAGGCGGTCCATGCCGGCCGTGCCGGTGGCTTCGACCGTGAGTTGGCCCAGCAGGGGGAAGGCGCCATGAATCTCGCCACCACCGGCGAGATCGAGGGCAAAGCGGCTGTCACCGAGCAGGAAAAAGCCTTGCGTATCGGCGCCGAATTCCAGGTCGAGGCTGAGTTCGCCTTGCCAGTCCAGGTTACCGTCGAAGTCGGCCGCCGCGGGCAGATTGTCGAGCAACCCAAGGGTTGCCGGGCTGAATCCGGCTTCGCCCCGGACCTTGGCGAGGTTATGGCGGTAACGCAGCAGGATCAGATCGCCGGGTGCCGGCGTATCCGGGATGTCGTGGCTGGCGTCGTGGAAACCGCCCTCGATGGCGACGACTTCGATGCCCTGTTCGGCCAGGGCGTCGATCAATCCGGCGACCGTTTCCTGAACCGCCAGCCGGGTGGCATCAAGGCGTTGCAGCGTTTCGCGCAGGTTGAACACGCTGGCCAGATCTTCCGGCAGGAGGGGCAGATCGAAACCGGGGAGCCCCGACAAGTCGAAACCTTGAGCCAGTTCCGGCAAGGCGTCGTAAAGGGCGAGCAGACCGCCATCCAGCGACGTGCTGACCTGGCGCGGGTCGAATACGGGCGCTTGCACCTGGATCGTGACCGTCGCCGTCGCCTCGCCGCCGTGGCCGTCGGCCACCGTGTAGGTGAAGCTGTCTTCGCCGCTGTAGCCGGGGTTGGGGGTATAGATCAGGCGGCCGTTGGTAGCTTCGCCGACCTGTCCCGCCGTGGGTTGGGTATAGCTGGTGATGCCGAGCGTATCGCCATCCACATCGTGGTCATTGGCCAACACGTCCAGCAGGATCGCGGTTCCGGCGGGGGTGCTGCCCGTATCTTCCAGCGCGACCGGGGCGTCGTTCACCGGGTTGATCGTGAGGTTCACCGTGGCGACATTGCTGGCGGCGCTGCCGTCGTGGGCCTGATAAGTGAAGCGGTCGCCGCCATGCCAATTGGCTTCCGGGGTGTAGCTGAAGCTGCCATCGGCGTTGAGAGCCAGACTGCCGTGGGTCGGAGCATCAACCAGCACCGCCAAGAGGTTGTCGCCATCGGCGTCCGTGTCGTTGCTCAGGACATTGCCCGTCAGCACGGTGTCTTCGTCGCCGCTGACCGTGTCGTTTATAGCGACCGGAGCGTCGTTCACCGGACGGATCGTGAGGGTAACGGTAGCAATATTGCTCGCGGCGCTGCCATCGTGGGCCTGGTAGGTGAAACGGTCTTCGCCACTCCAGCCGGGTTCTGGCGTATAGCTGAAGTTGCCGTCGGGGTTCAGCGTCACGCTGCCGTGGGCCGGGCTGGTGAGTTGATAGGCATACAGGCTGTCGCCATCCGCATCACTATCGTTGCTCAGCACGTTGCCTGTCAGCTGCGTGTTTTCATCGCCGATGAATACCTCGTCCACCGCTAAAGGTGTGTCGTTGACCGGGTTGACCATGACTAGTACATGGGCGGTACTGGTGAAATCCGCGTTGCTGCCAATGGTGTAGAGGAAGTGGTCTAAGCCGAAGTAGTCCGCGTCGGGGCGGTAGAGAAGTTGTCCACCCATCGTGAGTTCGACGCTGCCGTGGTCAGCCTGGATGAAATTGAAAATTTGCAGTGGCTGGCCAGCCGGATCGCTGTCATTGGCAAGGACGTCAATGGCGATGCCGGGGGAATCCTCGTCAGTCATCGCCGAGTCATCGTAGGCCGTGGGGGATGGATCAAGCGACTGGATCGAAAGCCACGCCGTGTTGTTGCTCTCGGCGCTTCCGTCCGGGGTGGCCTCCGCGACCTGATGGTCAGCGTCTGTAATTACCGTGACGATGAATTCGCCGATGCCCCCATGGCCGGCGGGCAGTTGCAGGGTGACGTGGCCGTCATGCCGTTGGCCGCTTTCCAGCATGCCGCTGACGACGGCATCGTGGGCGACACTTTGCTCGGCCACCACCACACCCGTACCCGCGCGGGTCAGGATGACGCGGTCGATCCAATTGCCGACTGACTGATTGCCGGCATTGAAGTCTTGCCAGGTGATGTCGATTTCGACGCCAGGCCAGTAGCCATGCGCGGCCGTTACTGCCACATCCGTGACCTGCAAGTCCGGGCTGAGGTCGTTGGTCACGTCGATGCCCACCTCGACCACGGTCGATGCGGTTTGCCCGTCATAGGCCACGAAAGCGAAATCATCGAACGGGCGGCCGCTAGCGCCCGGTGCCGGAACGTAAATCACCTGTCCCTGTGGGTTGGAGACGAGCATGTTGACGGGATCGCCCCGGGTCACGCCGTCGCTGGTCTGGTACAGCGTGCCCTGGCTGGGCAGGCGAGTGATGGCATAGGTCAGGGCATCGCCATCCACATCCGCGCCGGAAAGGGTGATGGCCACCCCCGTGTCACGCCAAGTGGTGACGGTGTTGTGGAGGGGCGTATCAGCCGGCGACCAGGCCGGGGCGCTCTGGCCGCTGCCGAGTTGGCCGAATGCGCCGCTGCTGACCCGGTCGTACAGGTCGCCGCCGCTCGCCTCGTTCAATTGCCAGTAGTGCAACAGGCCCGCTTCGCTATCGGTCAGCGCCTGGTTCATGGTGGCCTGGAGTTGAGCCTGATCGCGGGCCACGCTCCACAACCGCACTTCATCCATACCGCCCTGGAAGAAGCCCCATTTCGCGCCGTCCGCCCGATACACATAGGCGGCACCGAGCAGGGACTGGGTATTACGAGCAGGATTGGATGTATTGCCCAGTTCGCCGTCCAGCTTGCCGTCGATGTAGAGGCGCTGGCCCTGGCTCGTACTGAAAGTGGCGGCGACATGGTGCCAGCCTGGTATCAGGCCGCTGTTGCTCACCACGTATTGCATGCCTTCTGGCCATAGGTAGATACCGAATTCGAGGTGCTCCTCTCGGGTCACCGACAGATAGAGCCAGGTGCCGCTGGCGGCGTCGCTCTCGTTGTAGATCTGCCGCACCGTCGCCGTGTCATCGATCTCTACCCAGGCTTCGATGGTAAACGCGCTTCTGCCCGTGAGCAGGCTGGCATTGGACAGTGCGACGTAGTCATTAACACCATCGAAGGACAGTGCCCGCTGCGCCGCAGTGGCCCAGGCTGTGGGCGCATGGTTGGCCGGCGGCGTGGAAGTGAAAGTCAGCGTGTCCCGGTTGTTGAGTTCGGCATCGCCGGCCGCGTTGCGCTCGAACAGGGCATTGTCGGCATCGACCCAGATGGCGACGCTCAACTCGCCTGCCCCCGGATAGCCCGCGGGAAGCGTCAGCGTGACCTGACGCTGGCGTGCTTCACCAGCCGCGATCATGCCGTCATCGCAGACCAGCCAGGTGTCGCTGATCTCCTGGCCGGCGGCATCGTAAAGGGTGAGGCGGTCGCGCCAGTTGCCCGTGGTCACGCGGCCACCAACATTGGTGTCGCGCCAGGCGACCGTGATTTCACCGCCGGCATGAATACCATCGTCTGCCGTGACGTTGATCCCCGCCACCATCAAATCCTGCTCGGTGACGGGTTCAAGGCCCTCAATGGCCTTCGTCGTGGTGACGGGTACCGGGATGGCATTGATGCTGTAAGAGACATTGGTGGCATTGCCCAGCGCGCCCATCACCAGCAGCGTGTAAGTGCCGGTCTGACTCAGGGTGAAGGCGTCCACATCGGCGAAGCTGTTGCGCGAGATTTCTTGCCCGTGCGGGTCGATCAGGCGGCCGGAGACGTTGCCGCCACTGGCCAACTGGTCGAGGTAAAGGCGCTGGCCGGCCTGACCCTGGTAGCGGTAGATGGCCGTGCTGTTGCCGGGGCTGAGGGTGCCGCTCTGAGCGGCTCCGGGGGTGAGGAGGGGCGCATGGTTGGCATCGAGCAGGCGGAAGCTGTAGTTGCCGGCGCCGCCGCCAATGCGGATCAGGTAGGAACCCGGCAGCAGGGTTTTCAGGGGGTTGCCGCCGTTGAGGTATTCCGTCTCGGACAGATTTTTCGAATCAAGTTGGAGACCGGTCGGGCCGAACAGCGTCCAGTTCTGGCCGGTGGTTCCGAGGACATCGAACAGGAGCTGGGCGGGGGTAGCCAGGGAAAGAACGTAATCATCCACCTCACCCGCCACACTAATGCCGCTGCTGATGGTCTGCCCCAGCGCAACCGGGGTGCCGCTCCAGGGCGTGAGCGCGGTGGCGGCGGCCTCCAGCCTGAAGGCATAGTTGTCGGCATAAGCGACGCTATTTGCGCCGTCGAGCAGCAGGGTATAGATCCCGCCCAGGCCCAGCGTCGGCAGTTCCACCACACCGTTGTATAGCCCCGCGTCGATCCGGGCGACCTGCAAACCGTTGGGGTCAATGAGTCGGAGGGTATGGTCGCGCAGAAGCAGGTCACTGACCGTCAGGCGGTAACGCTCTCCAGCCTGGGCACTGAAGCGCCAGGCCTGGGTGTCGCTGGCGAGGGAACCGCTGATCTGTTGCCCGACGGCGAGTGGCGCGGCCGCCGCCAGGTCAAGCAGGCGGAAGGAATAAGTCGTCAGCGACGCGTCGTTGGTATCGAAGGTCAGCCGGTAGTCCCCAGCCGAGGCGGCCAGCACCGGGTTGCCACCGGTCGTATGGTTGTCCCCGTAATACGGATAGTCGGACGATCCGGTATCGCGGGAATACCAGGTGCCATTGGGTCCGGTCAGGGTCCAGGTGCCGCCGTCGTAGTACCCCATCAGAGTATCGAAGAACAGCAGGCTGTCCTGGGCGAGGTTGAAAGTGTAGATGTCGCGCTCGCCAATCTGGTCGATGGCGCCGCTGGTGGTGGCGCCCAGGGTCAGGACAGAAACCTCGTCCGGTGCTAGTCGCACAGTGAAGCTCGCGCTATTGCTCGCCACAGCCAGAATGTAGTCACCCGTCCAGGTGGGCGTGAACTCCAGGTCGGCGTCCCCGCCTGCCCAGCCGGAAACCTGCCGGCCCCAGGGGTCGAGCAATAGACGGGTCCAGCCCGTGCTGGTATCCAGATAGAGGCGTTGCCCCGTTTCAGTGGGCAAACGATAGAGGTACGCCTTGTCGGCTGACCCGGCGGGTGTGGTCACCGTCGCACCCGGGGTCAGCAGCGTTGCGGCGGAAACATCAAGCAGCCGGAAATAGGCGGAATTGTCCGTGCTCACGCGCAACTGGTAGGTGCCGGGAGCATTCAGTTCGAGTTGGAGATCGCTTTGTTCCAGGCTCCGCCCGCTGACCAAAGTCACACCGCGCGGATCGGTAAGGGTCCAGAAAGAACCCCAGTTGTGGTTCATTACGTCGAACCAATACAAACCAGGCTCGCCAACCGTGAAATGGAAGTCCGTCCATTGGCCCGAGGCTTGCGGCAAGTAGATCGTCTCGCCCAGATTCAGGGTCTGCCCCAATGGCGCCGGTGGCGGGGTATTGCCCTGGTGCTGAACGGTGAAGGCATAGTCAGACGGCATCGAGGCCGTTACCGCCCCTTCGATCAGCAGCGTATAGCTGCCTCCGACCAGCAAGCTGCCACTGAAATCAGTCAGGGGGCTCGGCCCGACCAGTTGCCTGCCCCATGGATCAATCAGACGCCAGCGCGCGTTCGCCGGCGTAGTCTGCCAGTCAATCAGGAAGTGGTCGCCGGCACTGACGTCGAGTTGATACAGGGTCGTTTCGTTACCCGGTTCCAGGATGCCGGAGATCGCCGTTCCGGGTGAGATCGTGGAAGCGTGATCCAGGTTGAGTAGCCGGAAATCATAGCTGCCGGTGGCGTCGCCGCTAGCGTCCACCGTAAGGGTGTAGGCACCGGGCAGAAGGTCAAGCACCGGGTTGCCGCTCATACCGCCGCCGTCAGAGGCGTTGAAAGCCCGAGCGGAAACCTCATTTCCGCGCGGACCACTCAGGCTCCAGTTGAGGAGACCGCTATTGGTCTGGGCGTCGAAGATGACATGAACTTCGTTTTCCAGGGTAAAGGAGTAGCAATCCACCTCGCCCGGCACATCCAGCGAGCCATGCAACTGCGGCAGGGGTAGATCCCCGGACAGCAGAATGCGCGGCTCCAGCGTCTCGAAGACCAGCTTGTCATGTGTTGGCCTGGCCGTCTTGCCCAGCGTGTTCGCCACTAATTGACTGATCTTGCTGAAAGGCAGAGATGGCATCACGCCACGACGCAACGCACCCCTGGCGGTTCTGGTTGTCTCATACGCTGACATGTCCCCACCCGTTCCTTCTGGATAACCAGACCAAACGCAGGACTAGCCATCCAAAAACCACCATGACAACGCCGAAGCCGAGCACATCCGACTCCAGTATCCCTTAGTGGTAATCATGGTTTATAGGTGGTTTCAAACTGGTAACAAATAGGCTGTGATTAGCCAAAATTACAAAATAAAAACGGCGGGCCGGTCACCCGGTCCGCCGCTATCTCTTGTCTGGCTGCTACTTCAGTTCGCCATAGCGGCTCTCATACTCGCCCATCAGCTTGTTCAACAGTTCCGCCAGGCGTTTCGCGGCGAACGGACTGAGCACGATGCGGTGCGCCAGTTCGATTTCCATCTCCGGCTGGCCGCGGTCCCAATTGTTATTCAGCCCGAAATTCATCGCCACTTCCTCGCGCGTCGAGTTGGCGTTGGCGAAGTTGACGTAGCTGCTCTTCAGGTGCTCGACGTTCCACTTCACCCGCGGGTTCGCGGGTTCGGCTTTCTTTTCAACCGCGGGGACTTCGGCCATGTACTGCTCCTTTCTTCGTTTCACTCAAGTTCGCGCCTTGGGGGCGCTCCAGTGTTGGGCTCCCTCTTCGCGGAGGGAGCCGGTTCTTGCAACTTCGCTTACAGCCGCGAGCTCAACCGCGGCGCCACCTTGGGCTGGATGATCGGCTGTATCCGCAAGGCTTCCAGGTCGGGCTTCTTGTTCTTGCCGTCGGTGAGCCAGTCGCCCAGCCAATTCTTGTCGCCGTTGCCCCTGAATTCGAAGCCGTCGTAGCGGCTGCCGAAGTCGATCACCGGCGTGGCGCCCAAGTCTTGCGGGGTGAGGGGCAAGTCCGGGGCAATTGGGAGGTTGACCCGGATCAGGCCGTCGGTGGGGTCGGCGCCGATTTGCGGGGCGGGGTTGAGGGTGAGGTGGCTGGCGTTGAGTTTGACTTCCTGCAAGTCGACCCTGACCGTGCCGCTGGCCTGGGCGGTGACCCAGAAGCGCAGGTCGGCGAGGCTGCCGAGACCGACATCCTTGGCGCCGTCATGGCTGAGGTCGAGGATGAGCAGGCCGGCTTCGCTGTGGGCGATGACAGTGCGGAAGTCGCCGGTGAGGCTGCCCGGGTTCCAGTCGAGGAGTTCGAGCTGGCCGGGGTTCCAGGCGATCCGGATCGTGACCGTTTCCAGCGGGATGCGGGTGAGGCCGGGTTCGAGTTCGGCGAGGAGGACGGGAACCGTGATTTCTCCGCCGGCGGTGGCTTCGAGGTTGTCCGGGAGTTTGACCAGCGGGTCGGCGCCGGCAAAGGTGATGCTGACGCCGCCGGGGAGGTCGGGGATGCCGATCCAGTTGAGGGCGGCGTTGCCGCTGGCGAGGTAGGTGGCTTCGCGCAGGATCAGGGCGTAGTCGACGGTGCTGAGGTTGTGGCTGTTGTTGACGTCACCGATGAGGCTGGGGTCAATCAGGGGGTAGAGGTTGTAGCCCGTGTCGGCGCGGCTGAGCACGCGCAGCAGACGTTGCGCGTCGACCGTGCTGTAGGTGCCATCGCCGTTGCCGTCGCCGACGTAGGCGGCGACGTGAAGACCGTCGTCGACGCGCGTGGCAAGAGCGCCGCCGCCGGCGTTGCTCAGACTGACGTCGTAAAGGTGGAGCAGGTTCTTGCCGCCGTATTGGTTCTGCGCGTCAAGCGGGACGTCGCCTTCGAGGCGGAACAGTTCGAGGGTGCCGCCGCCAAGGCCGGCGTGGCTGAAGGTGACGCTGAGGATGCCGCCAGCGATGCTGTAGCTGCCGCTGGCGCCATTGAGGAAGGTGACGTCGGTGAGGTGGAGCAGGTCAGGGTCGTAGGCGAGCTTGAGACTGCCGCTGGTGAGGCCGGCGGCGTTGCTGAAGCTGATGCCGAGGCGGCTGGCGATGGCGTTGCTGTTGAGGCTTTGCCCGGCGCCGATGGCGACTTCGCCGATGCTGACGATGGCGCTGTTGCTGGGGGCGACCGTGAGCACGCGGGTGTAGTCGTCGCCGCCAGTGCCGTCGCCGTTGCCGTCGAGGAGCTGGCCGCCCGTGTCGCGCCAGCCGTCCGCGCGGCTGGAGAGCCGCAGGTTGTAATCGCCGGCGGCGAGGACGCCGTCGCTCTTGAGGTAGGTGGCGCCCAGGTGATCGGCGTCGAGGATGAGGTTGCCGCGCACAAGGTTGCCGCGCGCGTCGGTAAGGACGAGGTCGGCGGCGCCCATCGGGCTATTCGGGGCGTCGTCCACACCGCTGTAGAGGTTGAGCACGCTGGCGTCGATGGCGTGGTTGAAGCCGAGGTGGAAGCCGCTGTCGGTTTGCTCGAAGGCGGTGATCTGGAAGGCGGCGGCGCTGACCGCGACCGTGGGGCCGCTGGCGGCGTAGCTACCGTCTTCGTCGGTCGCGACGACGCTGATGCTGTAGTTGCCGGCACCCGCGTAGACGTGGCTGGCAATGCCGGCGTTGCCCGCGAAGTTGCCGCTGCCGCCGTCACCCCAGTCGATGCTCCAGTCGAGGGTGTCCTGGCCGGGATCGCTGGAACTCAGGTCGAGGCTATAAGCAGCACCGACCTGGGCGCTGGCCGCGCCGGTGACGGCGAGCGTGGGGGCGACGTTGTGGACGGTAATGTCGAAGAAGACGTCAAAGAAGCTGTCCGGGGCCATGCCGTCGCTGACCCGCACGCCGACCGTGTGGCTGGCATCGCCGTCGAGGGCTTGGAAGCTGTAGGCGCCGGTATTGGGGTCAATGGCGCCAGCGCTGCCGGGCAACAGGCTGTAGCTGAGCGGATCGCCGTCCACGTCGTGGCCGAGCACGCTGAGGCTGACGGCCTGGCCTTCGTTGACGACCTGGGTGGCGATGGCCGCCGCCGTCGGCGCGTCGTTCACCGAGTTGACGGTGAGGCTGACGGTGGCGAGGTTGCCGTCCACCGTGCCGTCGTTGGCGCGGTAGGTGAAGCTGTCGCTACCGTGGTAGTTGGCGTTCGGGGTGTAAGTGAAACCACCGTCGCCATTCAGAACCAAACTGCCATGCGCCACATCGTCGACCAGCACCGCCGTGAGGGCGTCGCCATCGGCATCGCCGTCGTTGCCGAGGATGCCGTTGGCGGCCACGTTGAGTACGCCGTCCTCGTCGACGCTGTAACTGTCGTCCACTGACGTCGGGGCGTCGTTCACCGGGTTGATGGTGAGGCTGACGGTGGCGAGATTGCCGTCCACGCTGCCATCGTTGGCGCGATAGGTGAAGCTGTCCGGGCCGTGGTAGTTGGCGTTCGGGGTGTAAGTGAAACCGCCGGCGCCATTCAGGACCAAACTGCCGTGCGTCACGTCGTCGACCAGCACCGCAGTGAGGGCATCGCCATCGACATCGTTGTCGTTGCCGAGGATGCCGTTGTCGGCCACGTCGAGGACGCCGTCTTCATTGATGCTGTAGCTGTCGTCCAGAGACGTCGGGGCGTCGTTCACCGCGGCCACGGTCACGCGGACCGTGGCGAGGTTGGACAATAGCGCGCCATCGCCCACCAGGTAGGTGAAGCTGTCGCCGCCGTGGTAGTTCAGCGCCGGCGTATAGGTCAGGCCGCCATCGGGGTTTTGCGACAGGCTGCCATGCAGCGGGGCATCGACCACCTGAATCGTCAACGGGTCGCTTTCCGGGTCGCTGTCATTGCCGCGCGGGTCGAAGCTGACCGCCGTGTCTTCCAGCGTTCCGATGTTGTCGTCAACCGCGGTGGGCGCGCTGTTGCGCGCTTCGAGCAGCAGGCGCACCACCGCGACGTTGGAGCCGACCTTGGCGTCACGCGCCACATAGGTGAAGGAATCCGGCCCGAAGTAGTCCTTGTTGCCGATATAGGTGAAACGCCCGTTGCCCAGCGGCACCAAGGTGCCATGTTCGGGTTGGGACAGCACGAAGACCGACAGCGGATCGCCGTCGGGGTCGCTGTCATTGAGTAGCGGCTCCAGGGTAATCGGTGTGGACTCGGCCGCCGTGATGTCGTCATCCACGGCGATCGGCGCACGGTTGACCGGGTAGGCGCTGGTATAGACGCTGGCCGTGGCCACACCGAGGTCGTCGTCCGTGACTTGCACGTTGATCCGGTAGCCCGGCACGACGCCGAAGCTGTAGGCATGGCTGGCGCTGAAGCTCAGCCCGCCGACGTCCAGCGTGGCCTGTTCAACCGAACCATTGCCCCAGTCGATCGATACCGTATGGCTGTCCAGCACGCTGATGTCGGTGAAGCTGCCGGTCAGCGTGGCCTGCGAACTGTCCACACCCAGCACTTCGCTCAGGTTGAGGCCGCTGATGAACGGCGCCTGGTTGACGATGGTCACCGTGGTGGAGGCGATGCCGCTATCGCCGTTGTTATCGCTGACGGTCGCGGTGATGCTGTAGACGTCTTCAGCGGTGCCGCTGGGATCATCATCCGCATAGCGGTGGGTTGCCGTGAAACCTCGGGTCAGCGGGTCCACCGCCACCGCTTCGGCGTGGCCATCGCCCCAATCGACGTTGAGCACATGGCTGTCCAGCACGCCTGGATCGACCACCTCGCCCACCAGCGTCACCAGTCCGTTCTCGACCACCCTGCTGGCCAGCACGCCCAGGCCGGTGAAGCCGGGCGCGGTGTTGCCGACCGTGGTCGTGGTGGCCGCGCTCACCGCGCCGCCATCGTCGTCACGCAAGGTCACCGAGATGGCATAACGGTTGGCCGGCGCGACCCCGGGCAGATCATCCAGATAGCGGTGATTGAGCGAGAAGGCGCCGCTGCCCGCGCCCATCGCCACGGTCTCGCTCTGGCCGTCGCCCCAGTCGATCTCCAGGGTAAAGGTATCCAGCACGCCGGCATCGGCGATCAGGCCGCTCAGCACGGTGTTCTCGCCTTCCGTGCTATCGGTAGCACTCAGGTTGCTCAAGGTCGGCACGGCGTTTTGTACCGTCACCAGCTTGCTCGTCTGGTAGCCGCCGTCCTCATCGAAGGCGGTGACGCGGAGGGTGCGGACACCATCGTCGGCGAAGCGGTGGGTGAGCGACTGCGCCGCGCCGTCGAAGCTCTCGACGCTGCCGTCGTCCCAATCGACCAGCCAGCGGCTGACCGTGTCGGCGCCGGGGTCACTCGCGCTCAAGGTCAGCGCGTAGTCGGCACCCTCGACCGCGTTGTCGGCGCCTAGCGCGAGCAGCGTGGGAGCCACCTCATTCACCCCCACGGTGGTGCTCTGCTCGCTATAGCCACCGTTCTGGTCGGTGATGCGCCCGAGCACCGTGTAACTGCCGTTGTCCAGGATGTAGGCCGCCGGAATGGTCAGATTGACCACGGCGGCGGTCGACGTGACCTCGTGCTGGTAGTGGCCGAAGGCCGTGTCCACGTCGATGCGATAGGTGAAGCCGGCCGCCGTGTCGGCCGCCGACGGGTCGAACGGCGCGCTGAAGCGCACGCTCGCGTCGGCGCCCTCCGACACCGACCCGAGGCTGGCCAGGCTGGCCGTCGGCGCGCTGTTGAGCACCAACAACTGCCCCGCGACGGAGACCGCGCTGTCGCCGCTGGCGTAATGCACGGTCATGCGCGGCGCGAAGCTGCCGTTGTCGTTGATCGGCGTGGGCGACAAGGCCTGCAACTGAGCCCACGAACGGGTCAGTTGCAGCCCCGAGGTGGTGGCATCCACCACACCGTCGCCATTGATGTCCCACAGCACCTCGCTGGGCGTGCCCACGGCGCCGGCACGCAAGGTCAGCGCCTCGCCCTCGTGGATCGTGTAAGGGCCGCCCACCGAAACCTGGGCGCTGGATACCGTGACCCCAATCGCCTTGCTGACGCTGACCGAGGTGTCCTCGTCGCTGCCGGTCACCAGGATGGTGTAACTGCCGGGCTCGGCAAAAACATGGCTCGCGCTCAGGGCATTGCTGCCCAACTGGTCGATCGGCGAGCCGTCTTGCCAGTCGATGCGCCAGGCGGAGATCCGGTCGTTACCCGGATCAGTGGCGGCCAGGTTCAACGTGTAGCGCTGGCCCGCCGGCACGCTGCCGGCGCCGCCAAGCTGAATATCCGGAGGCGTGTTGTCCACCGTCAGCGTGGTGAAGCCGATGCTCGAATAGCCGCTGGCATTGGTCGCCCGCACGGCGATCTGGTACTGGCCGTTGTCGCCCAGCCCCAGGTCCACCAGTTGCGCCCAGGTCAGCGTGAAGTCGGAGCCGGTGACCTCACCGAACTGGCCGTCGCCGTCGATGTCCCAGGCCAGCGGTTCGGCCAGGGCATTGCCCGCGCCCAGCGGATTGATGGTCCACTGGAGCGCGGTCGCGGCGCTGTAGCCGCCGACCCGCGTCGAAATCAGCAGGTCGTCGCCCTCGTTGATGCGCGGCGCCGAAGTGGGCGCATAGATGACCGGGGCCGTGATGACGCTGACGCCCTCGAAGGTGTCATAGGTCAACAGGCCGTAGCCCAGAGGCACCACCGTGCCCCCCACTGGCTGGCCGAGTTGCAGGCTGCCGGCGTGCTGGTTGATGCCGGTCGGGTAGACGCTGAGCAGACCCGGATCGTAGGTCAGCGTGTCATACGGGAAGGCCGCGTCGCTGTTGCCGCCGCGCAAGAGGGTGGTCGCGCTCGACGGCAGGCCCGCCCCGGTCACGTGCATCGTGTCCGGACCGGCGCCGCCGCTGATGTCGGTGTACGCCCCGGCGCCCACCAACGGAATCTCGAAGCTGTCCACACCGCCCTCGCCATCCACCAGCAGGTGGGTGTTGGCGCGGGTCGAGCGCAGTTGCAGCAGGTCGTCGTCGGCGCCCAGCCTGACCACGGTGTTGACCACGCCCAGGTCGGACAACACCACGCGGTCGTTGCCGGCGCCACTGTCGATGCGCAGCATCGCCACCAGGGCTTCGGGCGCGTTGCGCAGCGTGAGGCTGTCATCGCCGGCGGCCAGGGTCACGCCCAGGTTCTCGACGTTGGTGAAGGTGGTGAGCTGGTGCACCGGCTTGGGTACCGCCGTCGCCTGCACCGAATAGCTGCGGCCCAGCGCCTGGCCGGTGCCCAGCAGCGTGCCCTGGCCCAAAGCGCCATGCGGGCCGGCGAACCAGACCACCTGGTCGCCGCCGCTGTTGCTGTACTCGATCACCCCGGCGTTGTCCGCCCCGGCGCCATCGCCGTCGACCCAGCCGAAGTAGCGGCCCAGCGTGCTGTTGCTGCCTTGGGTGAGGCCGAAGTCGAAGGTCTGCGCGCCGCTGGCGTCGATGCCGCGCGTGGTGCCGATGCCGACCACGCGCCAGCTGCCGGCGACATTTTCCAGCAGCAGCGGTGTGATCTGGCGGCCAGCCTGGCTGGCGTTGTTGTTGAACAGCCGCCATTGCGCCAGCACCGCGTCGCCGGCGGTGAAAGCGTCGTTGACCACGAACACGCTGCCGACGGCGGTGTCCACGAAGGCGCGATCGACCACCGCGTTGCCCACCAGGGTCTGGTTGACCAGCGCCGCGATGCCGCCGGGCACGCCGGCGCCACCCAGGCTGCCGACGAACACCCGATCGCCGCTGGCCGTGGTGGCCAGGCTGGAAGCGGCCAGCAGGCCTTCGGCCCCGCCGACGTTCTCGCGCAGCAACTGCACGAAGGTCAGTTTTCCGGTCGTGGCATTGCGCTCGAATACCGCCACCGCATTGTTCTCGTTGCCGCTGACCAGCACGAAGCGCTGGTCGGCCGACAGCACCACGTCGCTGGCGCCGAGCAGGCCGCGCACGCCGGCGCTGCCATTAACGATGGTCTGCACAGGGTTCAGCGTATTGCCGCTACGGGCGAAGACGGCGAGCGAGGCGCTATCGGCGCCGGTGACATAAACGAAGCCATCATCGGCGCTGACCGCGATGCCGGACGGCCCTTGCAAGCCGACATCGGCGCCGGCGATGGTCTGCAACAGGCCAAGACCGCTGTCGAGCACCCACAGCGCGTCGCGGTTGGCGCTGGCGGCGAATACCAGCCCATCATCCTGGCTGACGGCCAGGCTGGAGACCTGGTTGACGCTCCCCGTGTTGGCGCTGTTGTAGCCCTGCCAGGTTCCCGCCGCATCGTAGGCGAACAGGTAGCTTGATCCGGCGGTGTAGACCCGCGTGCCCGCCGAGTTGCCGGCGACGGTGTCGAACGCGTTGTAGCCGTTCAGGCTGGACAGCGTCGCGCCGCCGAGATTGCCGGTATTCGGATCGCGGCTGAAGACCAGCAGGGTTTGCGAGATCGCGCTGGCCACATAGACATGCAAGCCATCCGGGCTCACCGTCACGGCGGCGGCGCCGTCCAGACCGGTGATGCCATCGTCGCCGTTCCTGAACAACTGGCGCTCGCTGAGATCGTCGGCGTTGATCACCACCAGGGCGTCGCGACTGGGATCGACCGCGTAGATCTGCCGGCCATCCGGGCTGAGCGCGATGTCGGCGAGACCGTTCAGCGTGCTCTCGGCCACGCCGCTGGGCGTGAACTTGCCATACACCACCGCGTTCTTGGCCAAGGGCTGGTCGTCCAGCAACAGGGTCTGGCCGTTGATCTGCACCGAGGCGTCGAACTTCAGGTTCGCTCTGTCGGGGATCAGCGTCGCCCACACCTGTCCGGCGCCCAGCGCCGTGAGGTTCTGCGCCGTGCCCAGGCCGTCGATGGCCAGAGGCTTCATGGTGACCGGGTTGCCCGACTGCGACAGCATCAGGGTCGGACTGCTCAGGGCCACGTCGTTGGTCAGGTTGACGAACAACAGCATATCGAAGCCGGTGTAGTCGTCGGCATAGCTGCCCGGCCCCTTGTCCAGGCGCATCACCGCGAACAGGGCGTCGCCCTGCGCCGCCGGCAGCGCGTCGATGGCGCTGGTGGCCGGGTTGTAGTCGAGGCCGCCCTTGCTGATGCCCTGCAACAGCCCATAGATTTCAGCGCCGCCGGCCAGGCCGGCGATGTAGGGCGTGTCGTCGAGCGTGGCGTCGGCGCCGGCCAAGTCGATCACATAGGGGTTGTCCAGGCGCGGCCCGGTGTAGCGCTCGGTCGTGGTGTTGGCCTTGCTGCCCGGTTCCGACGCGAAACTGGTGATCACGCCGCCGCTGCTGGCGATGCCGGTGTTGCTGGCCAGAATCAGGCGACCATCGCCACCGTCCTGCGCCACCGAGACCGGCCGCCGCGCGTCGCTGGCGGTGCTGTATTCCAGCGCGATGCCGGCCGAGCCGGTCAGTTCGACATAGTAGACCTGGATCGAATGCAAACCCGGCGTGAGGGTGACGGTGGCGGTTCCCAGCGTGTAGGACTGCGCGCGCCAGGCGTCGATATACAGGGTACCGTCGATGTAGAGCCGCGAGGCATCGTCACTCGACAGATAGAAGGTCACCGTCTGCGAAGTGGGGTTGGCGGGATTTTCCGCGCGCACCTCGATCTGGCCGCTCCACGCAGCGGAGAAATTGTCCACGGGCAGGCCGCTGCCGAAGCCGTCGAGGCCGTTGCCCTGATAGATCAGCGGGTCGGTGCGGGTGGTCAGAACAGAGCCGAACTGACCGTTGTAGATGGTCGTGGCGAGGCCCGAACCGACGATGCGCACATCCGGATTGCCGCCCGCCAGCCCGCCATCGGTATTGACCGCCGCGCCGGAGACGTCCAGCACGCTGGCTGACACCTTGATCGTGCCGCCGGCGCCACCCGCGCCGGGCGCGCCAGGCGCGCCGGCGCCACCGGCACCGCCACTGCCGCCGCTGCCACCGGCACCGCCGGTCCCGCCGGTGCCGGCAAAGATGACGCCGGAATCGGAATCGCCCGCCCTGCCGGCGCTGCCGGTGCCGCCGCCGGCGCTGCCGCCAAGCCCGCTGCTGACGCCGGCGCTGCCGGCGCCGCCGGCCGAGGCGTTGCCGCCGATGGCCTGCAAGTCGTTGCCGCTGCTGAACGTGATGCGGCCGTTGGCCGTCAGCTCGAACGCGCCGGCGCCGTAACCACCCTGGCCACCAGCGCCGCCGTCGCCGCCGGCGCCACCATAGCCGCCGTAACCGCCATTGGTCCCGGTGCCGCCATAACCGCCATCCAGGCCGTACCAGACCACGACGAAGGTGTAGGGGATGTAGAACGCGGTGGAACCGCCACCACCGCCGCCGCCACCACCGCCGCCGCCCTTGCCGCCGCCGCCGCCGCCGCCTTCACCACCACCGCCGCCGGAGCCACCGGCGCCACCGCCGGTGATGCCCAGGCCGACCGCCGTGTTCAGGCCGGCGCTGCCCGGCAGGCCGGCTTCGCCGCTATCGCCCGCCGCGCCACTGCCGCCCGTGCCGCCGGTGCCACCGGGGCCGCCATTGCCACCGTTGACCCAGTCTGAACCCTTGTTGCCCTTGGTGCCGGCCGTGCCACCGCCACCCCCGCTGGTGGCGCCGGCGCCGGGAAGACCGCCGGCGCCACCAGCGCCACCGGCACCACCCACGCCACCGGCGCCGCTGCCGCCGCTGCCGCCGCTGCCGCCGGCCTGGCCAACCGTGCCATCGCCGCCATTGCCGCCGGCGGTGCCGGCGGTGCCGGCCGTGCCATCGCGCAAGGTGCCGGAGGCATAGGTGCCCTGGCCGGTGGAGTCGCCACCGCCGCCGCCGCCCTGGCCATAACCATAGCTGCCGCGATAACCGCGATAGCCATACAGGGTGCCGGCCGCGCCGGCCGTGCCCACCGTGCCGCCGCCGGCGCCGGCGGCGGTGCTGCCGCTGGCCGTGCTGGTGGCCGAGACGCGGAAATCGGTGTTAGCGCCGACCGTCACGTCATTGGCCACCACCAGGGCGATGGCGCGGCTGCCGACGGCGCTGACCACGCCGCCATTGGCCGGGAACACCATGTCGCCGCCGACCCAGAACGTGGTCACGGTGCTGGTGGCGCTGACCGAATAGCCAGTGCCGGAAAAATAAGCGCCGGCCGCGATGCGCTGGCCGGAATCGGCCACGCCGTCACGGTTGCGGTCGATGTCGACATAGCCGGTCGCGATGCGGCCGGTGTTGGTATCGAAGGTGAGATTGGCCGACGCCATGAAGATCGGCACCGTGACCGGCGTCGGTGTGCTGCCGCCGGCGCTGACGCCGGTGATGCGCCCGGCCACGATGTTGTCCATCAGCAGCGCGCCGCTGCCCAGCACCTGCCAGCTCAAGGCGCTGAGCGCGCGGAAGCCGGCGGCGGTGAAGTCGAAGCGGCGGAATGCCGGCAGGCCGGTCGCCGAATCGCGTCCGGGCGCGGTGGCATCCACCATCACGGTCTGGCCATTGAGCGTCGTGCCGCTGAAGCGCACGGTGAGGTCGGCCGCGCCGTCGGCGGCCAATAGCAGCGACCCGGCCGAAAAGGCGCCGCTGTCGCTGGTCAAGGTGGCGACCGCGCCAGATGCCAGCTTCGCCGCCGGACTCCTGCCGTTGTCCAGGCCGAGCAGACCGGAATTGCTGGTTAGCGTGAAGCCGTCCTCGACCGAGTAACTGTTGCTGGTGCCGGTCAGCGCGTCGAAATCGACCACCACCTCGTAGTCCACCAGCTCGTTGAAGCCGCCCGGCACCAGCACGATGCGGCCGGCGGTGAGGTCGACGCTGTTGCCGTCGATGATGCCGGTCACGTCGCCCGGGATTTCGCTGACGATGTTCAGGGTGTCGGATTGCGCGCCGGCCAGCACCCGGATCTGGTTGGCGCCGTCTATCGTCGCCACCGCCGCGCTGGCGCCGCCGCCGATGCTCGCCTGGATCACCGCGCCGTCGACCACCGTCCAGTCCACCGCCGTGCTGAAGTTCAGCAGGTTGTCCACCACCAGGTTGTCCACCGACAGGGCCAGGTGCGTGAAGCTGCCGGCCACCGGCACATCGGCGATGTGCAGGGTGACGGTGTCGTCACCGACGTCACCGTTGAGGGTGGTGGTCTGGTCGCCCAGCTCGTAGACCTCGACGGCATCGTCGCCCAGGCCGCCATTGACGGTGACCGCCGTGGTCGCCAGCGCATTGCTGAGCGTCACCCGGTCGTTGCCGGCGCCCAGTTGCAGCGTCAACTGCTCGATGCCGGTGAAGCCGACATCCCCCGTCGTGAAGCCGACCAGCGAGCCCGCATCGCCGCTGCCCAGCAGGCTGCCCTGGACGCTCTGTGCCCGCGCGCCGAGATCGAGCAGGAGGCTGTCCTGATCGTCACCCGCGCCTTGCCCCGCGATGCTCAACGCGGCCTGGGCGCCATGCACGGTCACCCGGTCGGCGCCGTCGCCCAACTCCAGCGTGGTGCCGTGCGACACGGTTTCTATCGTCACCGTGTCAATGCCGCCACCGGCGGCGACCGCCAGTTGCGAGGCGGTATCCACGATCTGGAGTTTGTCGGCGCCGTCACCCAGCACCAGCGCCAGCGCGTCGAAACCGCTGTAGCGGATCGCGCCGGCCATGCTGGTTTCGCTCAGCACGCCGATGCCGGCATCGGCCGCGTCGCGTTCCACACGCATGTCCACGGCCACGCCGCTGGCCACGCCGAGCAGGCCGCCATCGGCGCCGCCCAGCACGGTCAGCGGCCCGCTGATGCTGTTGAGGCTGCTACTGGGCGTGCTATCACCCACGGCCAGGATGTCCCTGCCGGCGCCCATGTCCACCGTGGTTGCCGTGGAGGTGCCGAGGATTTGCAGTTCGTCGATGCCGTCGCCCAAGGTCAGCGCGAGCGACTCGAATTCAGCGTAGGCGATGCCCGCGTCCGGGTTCACCACGGTCTGGTCGGCGTTGCCCATGCCCAGGCCAGTGAGGCGCAGCCCGGTGAGCAGGCCGATGTTCTCGTCGGCGGCGTGGTCGCCGCTGACCTGGTCGCTGATCCACAGCGCGTCGTTACCGCCCTGGCCCTGCGCATTGAGCAGACCGGCCATTGCGTTGAGCCCGTGCTTCACCACGCCGGCGCTGTCGCCGGCCACCAGAATGTCGGCGCCCTCGCCCATCAACACCTCGGTGCGGCCACCGGCACGGGTGCCGAGCACGCTCAGGCGGTCGGCGCCGCTGCCCAGCGTCAGCACCAGATCGTCGATCTGGTCGAAAGTGATCTCGCCGGCCATGCCCAGGCCGCTGAGGCTGTTGGCGCCGAGCACGCCGATGTTGGCGCCGCTGTCGCCGCTGTCATCCAGTTCGAGCCGGTCGACACCCTCGCCGCCTTGCACATCCAGTCGCGCATGCACGCTATCCAGCAAGCCCAAGGTATTGCCGGTCGGCGTTGCCTGGCTGCCGACGCGGATGAGGTCGCTGTTGCCGCCGGTGGCGACCGTGGTGTCGGACAGCACCTGGGCCAGCACGACCGTGTCGTCGCCCGCGCCGGTTTGCAAACTGACCGAGCTGCCGCGAATTTCGCCGCGCAGGTCCAGCGTCACGCCGAACGAGGCGTCGTCGGCCTTGCCGTGGTCGCCCTCGACCCGCACCAGACCACCGGCGCTGATGCCGGCGCCGCTGGCCAGAATGACGTCATCGCCCGACCACAGCGTGATGTCGCCCTGGAGCGCGCGCAGCACGCCGCCATTGGCCAGCAGGATGTTTTCAGCCGCGCTGTTGCCGACGTCGCGCGTGGCCAGGCGAATGCCGCCGGCCTGCGACACCACCTGGGCGATGCCCAGCGCGCCGGCCATGTCCTCGATGACGATGTCGCCCTGGGCCGTGGCCCACAAGCTGCTCGCGCCGGCGTCGATCTCCAGCGCGTCGGCGAACGTGCCGATGCCGCCGCCGTCGGCGGTCAGGATCACGTCGGCGCCGATGATGTCGGCGAACGGGCCGGCATTGCCGTCGCGGATGGACCCGGCCGCGCGCAGCCGCACCGTGCCGCCCAAGGCATAGGCCTGCTCAACCAGCAGGTCGCCGGCGATCTCGTTGATGTTCATACCCGCCGCGCCGCTTTCGGCGGCGAGCCGGTTGGAGTCGATGCGGATCGCCGTGGTGGCGCCGCCGATGGCGCCGTGGCGCGCGCGCAGTTCGGCGCTGTCGGTCTCGATCTTGAGCGCCGTGTTCGCCGCCATGATGCTGCCCAGGGCGCTGTCGATACGGGTGCCGCCAAACGGATTGAGGATGTTGCCGGCCAGGGTGATGGCCTTGGCGCCGGCATTGTCGATACCGATCAGCGTGTTGCCCGGGTCCGTGCGGGTGGTGTAGTGGAACCCGGTCTTGTCGCTCGCGCTGATGCTGATGGCGGGGCTGAACACGGCGGCGTGATTGATGACGTCGATCAGGCCGGTGCGCAACGCGGTGTTGGAGGCGACGTTGATCGTCACGCTCTCGTATCCGGTGCGGTATTCGAACACCGGGTTGCCGCGAATCACGGCGCTGGTGCTGACCAGATTGGCCGCGTCGCCGCTGTTGGCGATCGGGAAGGTCAGCACGGAGAATTTCATCGACCCCGCCAGCGCGCCGGTATTGGCGATGTCGGCGATGCGGATCTCGTCACCGACGCGGGTGAAGTTGATGTTCTGCTGACGCACCACGTTGCCGGCGGCGTCGATCAGCAGGTCGGGGCTGGGCGCGCCCAGCAGGACGGCGGTGGCGTCGAAGTCGATGTTGCTGTTGGCGGTGAGCGACTTCAGCGTGGTTTCGGTCGGGCTGTCGATCAGCGCGCCGTCGGCGGTGGGGTTGGCGATGCGGCTGGGTGTGCCGTGTGCTTCGGCCGCGACCACCAGATCGCGCGCGCGCAGCGTGGCGCCGGCATCGGCATCCACCGTGGTGGTCGTGGTCAGGCGGTTGGTCGCGCCGGCATCGGTGCCGCCGCCGAGGCTGGAGCCGTTCGCGTCGGCGGTGGCGGCGGTGTAGAGGGCGCCGCCGGCATTGCCGGCGTTGTGGTAGGCGCCCAGGGTCAGGGTGTCGCGGCCTTTGAGGTCGGCGCCGCTGTGCACCAGCACGTCGGCTTCTGTCGTCACATCCAGCGTCGCCGTGGCGTTGGTGTTGGTGATGAGACCGCCGGAATCGGCGCTGCCGGTGACGCGGGCGTCGATCTTGCTCACGTCGGCGCGCACCGCCAGGGTCTGGCCGATCAGCGTGGCCGATCCGATGTCGGACTTCACCGTGGTGGCGTCGAGGGTGCCGATGGCGTCGGCGTTGGCCTCGGTGCCGAGGCCGCCGTTCGTGATGTCGGACAGGGCGTCGAGTTCGAGGCTTTGCAGCGCCTCGACCAGCAAGGCGCCGTTGGCGTCGACCCGCGCCGCGTCACCGACACGGGTGCCGGTCTGGTCGTGCATCGTCGTCGTGGCCTTGGCCGAGTCGATCTGCGCGATCAGGCTGCCGCCACCGCCGTCGGCATTGCTGTCGCCGTGCGCGGTGGTCGTGGCGCGCAGCGTGACGTTGCCGGTGCCGGCCAGTTTCGCGTTGTTGCCGATCACCGCCTGGTTGCTGGTATTCAGGTTGGCGTCGGCGCGGATGCCGCCGACCGCGATGCCGCCGCCGGAGACGCTATCGGCATCGCTTTCGGCGGTCTGGTTAGACTGCGCCAGGATCAGCGCGTTGCCGCCCGCCGCCAGGCGCGTCGCCTGGCCGCTGACCGTGCCCCCGGCGGGGCCGAACAGCGCCTGGGTGGTGGCATTGGCGTTGGCGGTGGATTCGCCCAGCGCGCCGGCGCCGAGGCCGATGCCCACGGTCAGCATGTCGCTCTCGGCCTTGCCGGTGGCGTCGGCCTTCAGGGTGAAGCCGCGCGCGGTGACGTCGGCGCCCTCATCGACATGAGCGAAGGTATTGCCGGCCGTGGTCGCCTCGGCGATGAACTTGGCGATCGCGATGCCGCCGCCCGCTCCGCCCCGCGCCGTGGCGTGGGCATGGCTGTAAGTATCGAGGGCCTCGACGCGGACGTCGCCGCTCGGTGACACCACGGTCGCGCCGCTGCCCAGATAGGCTTCGACGCTGCCCTGGCTGTCGGCCTGGGCCTTGCCGCCGGCGCCACCGGCGATGCCGACGGAACCGACGATGATCTTGGCGTTGGCGTCGCGCACCGGCGCGTCGGCCTTGACCGTCACACCGTTGGCCGAGAGGCCGGCGCGCGTGCCCAGGTAGGCGCGCAGGTCGCTGTCGCTGGTGGTGGTGGCGGTCATGCCGGCGATGGCGATGCCGCCGCCGGCGCCGCCGGTGGCGGTGGCGTCAAGCGTCTCGCGCCCGGTGGCCAGCACGCTGACCGCGCCGGTCAGCGCGACCGGCTGGGTGAAGACGCCGACATCAGCCGGCCCCGAGTCGATAAACGCCTCGACATCGCCATCGCCCCGAGTGGTGGCGATCGCGCCGCTGCCGCCGACCAAGCCCACCGAAACCACCAGCATGTCGCTGCTGGCGTGGTTGCTGGCGTCGGCGGCGATGTCCAGCGTGCCGCCGGAAATGAAGCTGCCCTGGCCGAGATAGGCCCGCGTCGCGCCGTCGTCGCCGCCGTTGCTGCCGATGCCGGCATCGGCCAGGAAGATCGACACCGCGAGGCCGCCGCCGCCGCCACCGTTGGCGATGGCGGTAGCGGTGTTGTGCGAGGTCGAAACGATGTCGATGTCGCCGCCGCCGACGTCGATGCGGGTGGCCGCCTGCGCCCCCGCTCCCTTGGCCGGCCCGATGCGGGCTTCGGTGTTGCCGGTGACATAGGCTTGCGAGCGGCCACCACTGCCGGCGGCCACACCCAGCGCCACGCCCAGCATGTCGGTGGTGGCGCTGTAGGTCGAGTCCGACGCGACGCGCAGGCCATTGGCGAGCAACACGGCGCCGCCGTCGATGAAGGCCGCGGTGTCGCGCTCGACCCGGGTCTCGGCCAGCAGGATGTTGACGGCGAGGCCGGTGCTGCCGCTGCCGCCCTTGGGCGCCGATTTGGCGTCGGCGCTGGAGTTGGCGGTGATGTCGGCGCGGCCGGCATGCAGCGTCACGTCGGCGCCGCCGCCCAGCCAGGCCTGGGTGTGGCCGGCCACGGTGGAGGTGCCATAGGCACCCGAGATCGCCGCCGCCGCGATGCCGATGGACGCGGACACCGGGCTCAACTTGGCGTCGACACTGGCGCTCGAGTAGGCCGCAACCCCGAGATTGCCGGCGCTGATGTCGAGCAGGACGTTTTCGACCGACGCGTCCAGCGCGCCGCGTAGGGTGTTCTGTGACAGCGAAGCGCCGACCGAGAACGATCCGCCGGTGCTCAGGGAAACCGCGATCGCCGGCACGTTGGCGACGATGCTGGAGGCGTCGCTGGCGCTGAGCGTCACGGCGCCCGTGGCGTTCACCTGGCTGCGCGCACCGCCGCTGACACCCAGTTGCGCGGCGACGCTGTTGTGGATGTCATTGATCGCCGACGCGCCGGCGCCGGACACGGAAATGCTGAGCCCTTCGGCCGGATCGGTCACCGCCGCCGACACCGCCACGCCCACGGCCAGCGCGTCGATGCGGCTGTCGCTGGCGGCGGTCAGGCCGATGCCGCCACCGGCATTGATCACGCTGCCGTCGCCGATGCTCGCCGTCACGCTGTTGCCGATGTCGTTGTCGGCGAGGGCCGCCGCGATCGCGATGGCGCCGGAGAGGCCGCTGGAGGTGGCCGATATGGCCACGCTGCCGGCGACGGCAATGGCGTCGATGCTGGAATGATCGCCGGCCGAGAGCAGCAGGGCGCTCCCCGCGCCGGTGCTCACCGACTGGCCGTGGCTGATCGACGCTTCGATGCTGTTGGCGATGGTGTTGGTTGAACTGGCGCCGGCGCCCGAGCCGGATAGCGCCACCGCCTCGCCGCCGGCGGCGATGCTGACCGCCGCGCCGACGGTGAGCGAGTTGATGACCGAGGTGCTGTTGGCGGCCAGCGTCAGCCCGGCGCCGGAGTGGACGGCGGCGTGGTCGATCAGCGCCTGCACGGTGTTGGAAATGTCATTCGTGGCGATCGAGATGCCCAGCGCCACGGCGCCGCCCTCGCCGCCGGTGATGGACAGCGCGCCGGCGATGCCCTTGGCGTCGATGAAACTGCTGTCGGTGGCGCGCAGCGCGATGTCGTGGCCGCCGCCGCTGCTCACCGTGCTGCCGTTGGCGATGCTGGCGATCACGCTGTTGTCCACCGAGTTGCCGGCGCCGGTGCCGGCGCCGGCCAGGGTCACACCGAAGCCCGAACCGCTGGACACGCTGCCGCCAGCGGCGCCGGCGATGGTCAGCACGTTGATGGTGGCGCTGGAGGTGGCCTCGAAAGTGACGCCGCCGGCGGCGGTCACCGTCGCGGCGTCGGCATCGGCGCGGATCGTGTTGGCGACCGAGTTGACCGCGGCCGACGCGCCCACCGAGGCATTGATGCTCTGCCCGCCGCCCTGGCTGAAACCGAGGGCGATGGCCACGGCGCCGGCGTCGGCGTGGATCAGCGTGGTGGCATAGGCTTTGTATACGCCGCCTTCGAGGCGCAGCACATAAGCCGCGCCGCCCTCCTCGCTGACCAGCCAGGCGCTGCCGGCGGTGATGGTGCTGACCGTGGGCTTGCTGGCGAAATTCACCCCTTGAGCGGCGAACGCCGACTTCAGATTGGCGCGGATCACGCCATCACCCACCTCGTCGAGGCTGGCCTCGTTGGCCGTGGTGCCGTCGACGTCGTCATCCTGCTTGCCGGCGTCGTCCAGTTGCGCGGCGGAGCTCCAGCCCAGGTCGAAGGCATAGCGCTCGTCCGAGGCGGTCACATTCACCGCGCCGCCGTTCAGCGTGGTGAGTTCGGCGCCGTTGAGCAGGCGGGCCTGGATGCTGTTGGCCACTTTGTTGCCCGAGCCGCTACCGGCGCCGGCAAAGCCGAAATTCAGGCTGTTGCCGCCCAGCGTGGCGCTCAGCGCGCCGGCCATGGTCAGCGCGTCGATGCCGCCGGTGGCGGTGGCGTCCAGCGTGATCGCGCCGGCCGAGGTGACTTGCGACGCAGCGACGCTGGCCTCGCTGAGATTGGCGATGTCGTTAAGCGCGAGCGAGGCGCCGATGGACAGGCTGGCGCCCGACGAGTCGGCCTTGCGCAAGGCCACCGCGAAACCGCCGGCATCGGCGGTGATGGAACTCTGGTCGCTGGCGCTGATGTTGACGTCGTCCAGCGTGGTGGTGACGCTGCTATTGCCGCGTACCTTGGCCTGGGTGCTGGCGCGCACCTTGTTGAACGAGAACGCCCCGGCCAGGCTGGCGGTGACCGCCGAGTTGGGTTGGCCGTTGACCGCGCCGGCGGCACCGATGGTGAAGGCGCTGATGCCGAGCAGGGAGACGGCGCTGAGCGTGAATCCACCGCCGGCGTTCACCGTGGAGGCGTCGATCAGGGCTTCGACGCTGTTGCGGTCGCCATCCGCGCCGATGTGGTTGACCGCGAAGGCCGCGCCGAAGGCGGCGGCATTGCTGCTGCCGCTGCCACCCAGCGCCAGCGCCAGGGCAAACCCGCCGGCATCGGCGGTGATGTCGGCGCTATTGCTCGCCGCCACCGTGGCCGTGCCGCCATGGGTGCTCACGTTGCTGGCGTTGCGCACCGCCGCGATCGCGTCGGCGTTGATCGTGTTGATCGAGCCCGAACCGGCGCCGGCGCCGGCAATGCCGCCGCCCTGCGTGCCGGAAACCACACTGACCGCCGCGCCCAGCGTGTAGGCGGCGATGGTGGTGTCGACGCTGGCGCGCAGCGAGAAGTTGCCGCTGCCCAGATTCGTCACGCTGGAATGGTCGAGGTAGGCCGTGACCGGGCTGGTGATGCGGTTGACCGATACCGCCACGCCGAACGAAGCGGCGTTGGTGCCGCCGCCGGCGCCGCCCTTGGCGATCGACAGCGAGAGGCCGCCGCCGATGGCGAAGATGTCCGAGGTGTCCTGTGCCAGCAGCGTCGTCTGGCCGCCGGCCACGCTGATGCTGGTGCCGGTGAGGAAGGCTTCGGTGGCGCCGTCGATCGAGTTGATCGACACCGATCCGGCCAACGAAAACGCCGTATTGCTGCTGCCGCCGGACGCGCTCTGGCCGGTGGCGAGCGAGCCGCCCGCGCCGGCGGCGATGGCGATGATCTCGGAGTCGCGCGTGGCCGACACGCTGAACACGCTGTCGCTGGTGCCGCTCAGATGGGCGGCGGTGTCCATGAGGTAAGCCCGGGTGGTGCCGCTCACCGTGTTCTTGCTGAAGGCGCCGGCCAGGGCGACCGCGTTGTTGCTCTGGTCGGGTTTGCTGAAGGCCAGGCCGCCGGTGGCGGCGATCAGGTCGCTGTCGTTGCTGCTTTTCAGCGCCAAAGTCTTCGCGGCGATCGTGCCGGCATCGGCGATCGAGGCCTGGGTGACATCGCTCACCGTGTTGAACGAAACCGCCGCCGCGATGCCGATGCCGGTCTTGGCGGGCGCGTCCTGCGCCAGCGAACCCGGCGTGGTCGGCGCGGTTTCGCCATCGAGCGGGTCTTCCGCGGTCTGCTTCACCGGGGTGTCGCTGACCAGCGCGCCGGCGACGGCGAAGCTCCACAGCGCGCCATCGGTCTTGGCCAGTAGATCGACGCCTTCGCTCACGCCGATCTGGACATCCGCGCGGGCGCCCGCGCCGGTGACCGGGTCAATGGCGCCGATGACCGCGCGGGTATGGCGGGTCACGTCGTTGATCGCCACCGAGACGCCTAGGCCCACTCCCTCGCCCTTGGCCACGCCGCCGACCCAGTTGATGCCGGTTTCCAGGTCGCCGGCGTAGATGCGCGCGTTGCGGCCCGTCACGAAGGCCGCCGCGCCGAGTTGCGCGAGGGTGTCGCTGTCCTGGCCGACGTAGGCGACGCTGCCGCCGATGGCGAACTTGCCGCCGACGCCGCCGGCCTGGGTGAAGTTGAAGCCCCAGATGGCTTCTTCGGCCTTCATGTTGAAGCCGCCGTCACCGCCGCTGGCGATATGCGCGCCATCCTCGACGATGGCATGGGTGGTGTTGTTCAGCACGCTGACGTAGATGGCGCCGCCGGCGCCGCCGCGCTCGCCGGCCGTGCCGACCGGGTTGAGCGAGAGGCTGTTTTTCTTCGGGTCGCTGGGGTCGATGGTCAGGCTGGGCAGGGAGAAGATGCCCGTCATGTTGAACGTCTGCATGTAGTTGGTCGCTTCGACCGAGACCGTCTCCTCGCCGAGATGGTCACCCTGCCGGGCACCCTGATTGACGTGCGGGTTGCCCGTGTCGTCATGCCAGGCCGCGTCCTGGTTGATCAGCGCGCCGGACTCGACGATGGCCTCGGCCCGGTCGGTGAATACCAGCACGTTGACCGAGCCGGCGATGCCCACCTTGTCGGCCTTGGCGGTGCTGCGCGCCCAACTGTTGAACAGGCCGGACTTGAAGCCCAGGGTGTTGTCGATGTACTTGGTGACGGCTTCCGGGCCTTCGCTTTGCAGGGCGTCGACCACTTCACCCAGGGTGGTGGGCACGAGCATGTCGGGCCGGGTGAGGAAGGGGTAGGAGACGTCGGCGATGATCCGGTTGGCCTTCAGCGCGTCCAGTTGCGCGCCACCGTGAACGATGGCCTTGGCCGAATTGTTGAAGATGCCCACATCCACCGCGACGCTGACCGAGTTCGCGGCGCTGCTACCGGCGCTGCCGCCGCCGGCGTTCGCCTGCGGCTCGGTGCGGCTCTCGGCGCTGAGCTGGAACGCTTCCTTGAGCGTCGCCTTGACCTCCAGATCCTCGTTCGACTTGAGTTCGGCCGTGCCGCCGATGCTGCTCAGCACGGTGTGATCGGCAAACGAGAAGGCCAGCGCGCCGGCGACGCTGAGCGTGTTGCTGGCGCCGGTGTTCGACTTGGCCGCGTTGTCGCGGTAGCCCTTGGTCAGGCCCTGGAACAGCTTGTCGGCCAGATTGGGGGATAGCGTCTCCTTGAATTTGTCCCATTTGCTCGGCGCGGGGTCTTCACTCGCCAGGCCGGCGCTGGCCGAGGCCTTGTCCGTGGCGCTCAACTGGGCGACGACGCCGACGCCGGTGGCGAAACCGGAATCAAGCACATGCTTGGCCGCGAAGCTGTAGCCGGTCGCGCCCGCCGACGCCGGCCCGATCTTGATCGCCACCCCGCCGCGCGCCTCGTTCTCGGTCTCCGCCAGTTGAACCACCTGCTTTTCCACGAAGCGCTGGTCGCCCTGCAGGTTGAATTCGTTGGTGCCGGTGATGATGTAGTAGGTGTTGCCGTCCACGAGGCCGTCGATGGCGGCGCTGCCCTGGTGGTAGACCACCGCCTGGCCCAGTTCGAAGGTCTGCCCGAGCAGGGAGAAATCCAGGGTGCCGGCGCCGGTGAAGGCCGGATTGGCCAGGGTGATGCTGTCGGCTGCGTCGTTCACGTCGCTGCCGGCGAAGCCCTTGACGTTGTTGGCGGTGACGACACCGCCCCCGGGTATTGGCGCGAGATCGACCAGATTGCCCGCCTCGTAGGGCAGGGAATAGCCGTCGGCGCCGATGTAGCCGCCGTTGATCGCCTTGGTTTCGGTCTTCGCCAGCTTGATCCACTCGGATTCGTCGCGATCCAGCGTGGTCGGGTCGTCGGCCAGGGCGATGACGAAATACTCCGTGCCGTCCACCAGCCCGCCGATGCTGTTGCCGCGCCGGTTCGTGTAGGTGATGGTGTCCTCGGTCACCAGGGCATGCGGGCCGACGTGGATCATGTCCTTGTCGTAATCGACATAGCCGATCTGGTTCGGATCGGTGACGGTGGGGTCGATCTCGATCTTCACCACCGAGCCGTCCTCCATGCGCGCCGTGATCCGGCCATCGACACTGGCCTGGACATCGGCCGTGGAGAAGCTGAGTCCGAAGGCCAGCGCGGCGGCGCCGTCGGAGAACATGCCGGATTCGGCCTCGGTTTCCGCGCTCACCTTGCCGTCGGCGGTGAGGTTGGCGGTCTTGCCGGCGCTGATCGAGGCGGTGTCCGCCATGCTGACGTGGGAGTAGGTGTCGGCGTAGTTCACCGCCAGCGACACCCCGATCTGCTTCGACCCCGGATTCGGGGTGCCGGACATCTCGCGCTTGGTTCCAGTCGTGACATTCGCCGTGGCTTCGCCGCTGGCGGTGACCACCACCGCCTCGCCGGCGTCGATGACGACGCCGCGCTGGATGTCGATGTCGGCGTGCGCCTTGCTCTGGCCGTAACCGACACTGAACAGGCTGCCGGCAGCCTTGCCGGAGGCGTCCGCGACGGCCGTGGCGTAAATGCCGATGGTGCCGCTGCCGGTGATCCGGGCGCCCTCGCCAAGCGTGACGGTGGCGCTGGATTCCTTAAACAGCAGCTTCACCGGAAAGGCGGTGAGATCGGCGACCTTGTCCAGTAACGGCCCGATCACATAGGACTTCACCAGGCTGTTGATGCCGAGAATGTCGGCGAAGCTGCGGTCTTCCGCCTGGGTGATGAGATAGATGCCGCCGCCGTCGAGCACGGCGTTCCGGCCGATGTCGATCGACACCGATTTGTTGGCGACGATCAGCGGCGACAGGCTTTCGATGGCCTCCAGGGCGGCGGTGTTGATGCGCCGCGAACGGAACACGATGTCGTTGTCGCCGGTGACGATGGCGACGTTGTCGTTGACCTTGATGTTGTCGGCGTAAACCTCCAGGAAGCCACCGTGGGTGTCGATGCCGCCGCTGAAGGTCACCGTATCGACGTAGGCGTCGTCTTCCGGGATGGGCGCCTTGCCGGCGGCGCCGCTCAACTGGCTGCCGTAGATGTGCAGATCGGCCGCGAAGGCGCTGTCCAGGGAGGCGACCGTGATGCTGTCCGCGCCGGCATCGCCCTCGATGGTCAGAGATTCGAGCGGGTTGAGGAAGGTGACGCTATGGCTGATCAACCCGGTGAGGACATCGAAGAAGCCATGGGCCTCGAAGCTGACCATCATCTGGCCGGGATTGGACAGATCCGCGTCGCTCAGGATGAGGGTGTCGTCGAAAATGGTGCCGCGAATGACGCGATTGACATCGTTGCCGGCCAGCACGTCCTGACGGTCCATGCCCGCGTAAGCGATCGACTTGCCGAACAGCGCCGCGCTGCCGGCGCTGTCGGCGCCGGCGGGGTTGTAGGCCACGCCGGCGGTCGCGTCCGCCGGATCGTAAAAAATCATGCCGTCGGCGCCGCCGCTGCCGCCGTCCACCGTGCCGCTGAGGGAGCCCGCCCCTTCGATGGCAAAAACGTCGCTGTTGTTCGCCGCGCCGACCAGATTCTCGAAGCCGCTGAAAGCGATGCCGCGCAAGCTGACCGCGTCGGCCCCGGTCACGGCCCAGGAGACGTATTCATCGTCGGGGCCAAGAATCGAGTCGGCGGCGGAAGTGCCGCCGGTGATCTGGTCGATACGGGAAATCTGGTGCGCGCGGGTGGCGCTGGACGCCGCGAGATCGACACTGATGGCGCTGGTGAAGGCGGCGTAATCGAGGCTGTCCAGCGGCGTCAGGGTTTCATCCTCGGCGCCGCCGTCGAGCAGGCCGGACACCTCGCCCGCCAGGCCGAACACGAAGGCGTCGTCGGCGGCGCCGCCGATCAGGTTGCCAACCCGGTTGAAGACCAGGCCATTCAAGCTGCCCGCGTCGAGCCCGGACAGTTGCCAGTCGTTCGCGATGTCGGCGCCCAGCAGGGCATTGTTCCCGGCGCCGCCATCGAGCGACCCGGCGAGGCTGGCGCCGTCTTCCAGCACGAAATTGTCATCGCCGGCGGCGCCGAGAAGATTCTCGAAGTCACTGAACACGACACCCGCCACCGCGCCGCTGTTCGCCCCGGACAGGGTCCAGTCGTTGTCGCCGGAAGGCCCGGTCAGCAGGTCGAGGCCGGCGCCGCCATCCAGCTTGATCATGCCCCACAGATCGCTGCTGAGGATGTCGGGGTTCACATCGAGCGTGATGCGGTCACCGAAATCCGAACCGCGGATGGCGAGGGGATTGGCGAGGTCATCCAGGGCGGCGCTGGCCAGCGTAATGCCGCTGAGGCTGTCGACCACGTTGATGTACTTCGCGCTGTCCTGCAACTCGGTGCGGATGGTCAGGTCAACGGCGCTGGAGGCCAGCGCCGCGCTGTAAAAAGGCGTATCGGACAGCAACAAACGCGGTTCGAGGCTTTCGAAAAGCAGGCCCTTGCGGCGCGGCTCGCGGCCGCTCATGGGGGTGGTCGGCTCCGCGAACGTGCCGTGTATCCACCGCGCCAGACGACTCAGGCTAAACCCACCTTTGCTCGCCTTGTCACCAGAAACACCCTTACCCGCGCGGCTCGATCCACCTTTCATGACCATCTCCTCGTTCGGCTCAACACCTGGACGTTGAAACCGAATATTGCGCACTACTGTTGCGGCTTGACGACTGGTCACGAACAGCCCGACCACTCGAAGCGTGGGTTACGACGTTGCGTCGCATGCAACCATTATTAGAAGCGGATCTTATTCGTGCAAACCTTATTCACTCATACCGCTTGTCACGCAAGAAATACGCCGCCAAGTTATTTGACAACGTATTCAATAGGTTAATGACAATCTGAAAGGGAGTTCCAAGGCTGAAAATTCCATACTTTTTTACTCATGTTTTCCCGAAACAAGGGCAGGCGCTGTTTGAAAACACGGGCCGGGCGATGGGCGACGCGCCGCGCGAAGTGAAGTGATATGACAGAAAGCGCCCGGGGGAGTGGCCTCCCCCTTTGCCAAAGGGGGAATAAGGGGGATTTAGCGACGTTGGCCTGAGCAGTCGTCGCAGAAATCCCCCCTGCCCCCCTTTGAAAAAAGGGGGGGGAACCGCGAACCAAGCCAATGAAAAACGGGGCCAGTGGCCCCGTTTTTGCTGTCCAGGCGGATACGTTCAGCCTTCGATTCCACCCATCGCGGTTTGCAGATAGTTCTGCACACCCACCTTCTCGACCAGACCGATCTGGGTTTCCAGGTAGTCGATGTGTTCTTCGGTATCGCTCTGGATGCTCTGCAACACTTCCCGCGAAACGTAGTCCTTCACGGATTCGCAGTAGGAGATGGCTTCCGTGTATAGCGCGTGGCCGTGCTGTTCCAGTTTGAGGTCGCAGGCCAGGCATTCCGGCACGTTCTCGCCGATCATCAGTTTGCCCAGATCTTGCAGATTGGGCAGCGCGTCGAGGAACAGGATGCGTTCGATCAACTTGTCGGCGTGGTGCATTTCCTCGATGGATTCCTCGTATTCATGCTTGCCCAGGGCAACGAAGCCCCAGTTTTTGTACATGCGCGCATGCAGGAAATACTGGTTGATCGCGGTCAACTCGACCGTAAGCGCTTTGTTCAGGAACTGGATGACTTTCTTGTCGCCTTTCATGGAACGCTCCGAAAAGTGGATGAGGGGTTCATTCTGGCGGGCCGTTGGCTGGGTATTGAACGGTGGCTAGTGGGCGGGCCGAAGGCGCATTGTCATCAATTCAGGCGGCACAGGCCAGCGCGTCGGCGCGGCGCGGACAGTTGCCGCACTCCTTCAGGATGCTGTGCGCACAACGCGCGCAACGGCCGCATTCCGAAGCCACACCAAGTTGTTCCCGCAAACCGCGCATGGAAGTCACGCCACGCTCCACCGCCTCACGAACCTGGCGTTCGGTCACTGCCTGGCAAACACAGACGTACATGATGTGGACTCCTTGCGGGGGGGTTAAATCATTCTGCATGCAAATGAGAACCGGTGTCAACAACAACATAATAGACTGTTTTTATTTGGATGAAACCGGCACACCCCAGCATCGCCGCAATCGGGGACAATTGCTTCCTGACCTGGATCAAGGTCGTTCAAGCCACTTATATCCGGCTTTAATCACGACAAGTGCCAAGCGGCATCCACGCTGGCCATTGCCACGATTTGAACCATCCCACAGCCGAAACCACCATGGCGGGAACGGAAGGAAACTTATCTCAGGCAGCCACAACAAGAAGGCACCGGAAGTGCTGCTGGTCACCCGACTTACCCGCGCCGCGCTATCGCCAACAGGTCATCCACCGAGCGCGCCACTTCATAGCGCGCGGGTGGAGTAAGGGTCGCGCTGCTCCGCGAGAGACTGCAATGCCTGAATCAGCGACGTATGCGCTTCCGGCTGGGCTTGCAGGCTGGCCCACTGCATGTCGAACCACTGGCTAAGTGTGGTGGCCTCGGCGACGGATTCGGACGCCTGAATCAGACTCAACGGATTGCCGGGGTTCAGACCCAGGCCATCGGTCGTGAATGAGAACGACCCCAGGATGACTTGTTGTGGGAGAGACTCCGCATCACGGACCACCACCGCACCCTGAGGCACGCCGCCATGGGCCCGGCGGACTTCTCCCTTTGCGCGCAACCACTCGGCACAGCGCATCGCGAGCCAGCGGGCATGCAATCGGTTGCGGGCCGCGCGATCAGACTCGCCGCCGAGGTAAGCCATCTCGACTGTTTCGGAGGGCAGCAGGATTTGCACCTTCTCCAGCCCGGATAAGGCATCAAGCATTTCGAAAAAGGCGAACAGGGAGAAGACGGGCGTGACCACGTCCAGCCGGCTTCCGCGCTTGAGGTGCGGGCGGAGCAGGTCGATCACCCGGTCTGTGCCGATGTTGCTGACGATTTTCATGCCGCTCCCGCTTTCGTTATCTCTGCCAGCCCTGAAATGAGGGGCTGATCCGCCCGTGGGGGTGACGGCCATTATCGTTGAACGCACCCGTGGGTGGGACAGCCAGGCGCTACACCACCAGGGACATTTTCCGGCAGATACCGAATGCGCCGCTCACGGCGCGGTGGGGTGGCGACGTTCCAAGGCTACGGCGATGTGTCGGCACGACGCCAGGGGGAGCTAATCCAGGGACTGGGCAAGCCAATGGTAGTCAGGCCATGACGGTGGAAGACATGGCGGCAGCCGTGGTGCGCAAGATGCGAGAGGCTGATGCAAATACCACGGCACGGACGGCAATCCAGTCACGCCACAAACAAAAACGGCCCGCATCGCTGCGAGCCGTTTTTGCTACTTCTGGCGTCCCCACGGGGATTCGAACCCCGGTTACCGCCGTGAAAGGGCGATGTCCTAGGCCTCTAGACGATAGGGACTTATGAGGCCGAAGACCCGGTTTCCCGAGTCTTCTCGTTTTGTGGTGGAGGTAAGCGGGATCGAACCGCTGACCTCTTGCATGCCATGCAAGCGCTCTCCCAGCTGAGCTATACCCCCACAAGAGAGCGCGCATTCTATTGACGGTTTTCAGCCTTGTAAAGTGGCTTTTTGCGTTCATGGCGCTTTTTTCGGGACAAGGCTGGGGACGGCGCGGGTGGGCTATATTCCGGCCATGCGTATTGTTCTGGTGACTCCTTATCTCGCCGCCGCGCGCAATGGCAACTTTCACACCGCCGCGCGCTGGTTGCGCTTTCTGCGGCGCGCCGGGCATGACGTGGAAATGGTGAAGGAATGGGATGGACGGGCGGCGAATGCGTTGATTGCGCTGCACGCGCGGCGCAGCCATTCCAGCATCGCCCAATTTGCCGCGTTGTACCCGGCCCCCCCCCTGGTGGTGATCCTGACCGGCACCGACGTTTACC
Source organism: Gallionellaceae bacterium (assembly GCA_028714875.1). Taxonomy (GTDB): domain Bacteria; phylum Pseudomonadota; class Gammaproteobacteria; order Burkholderiales; family Thiobacillaceae; genus PFJX01. The sequence goes on along the minus strand of JAQTLN010000002.1, from coordinate 96,495 downwards.
GCGATATTCACTTCGATGCCGATGCCCAGGATTCGCTGCGTCTGGCGCGGCGTCTGGTGGTGTTGCAGGACAAGGGCTTGGATGAATTGCCGCTCGAATGGCGCGCGAAGGCGCGCGTGATTTACCAATCCGCGCCCACTTTGCGACCGGCGCCGAGGCCGGCCAGAACCTTCGATGTCTGCGTCGTCGCGCATCTGCGCGAGGAGAAAGATCCGTTCCGCGCGGCTTACGCCAGCCGCCTGTTGCCTGCCGCGAGCCGGATTCGGGTTCGCCATGTGGGCGGTTTGTTGCAGGCGGAGATGGCAGCCGAAGCACACGCGCTGGAATCCCCACGCTGGCACTGGCTGGGCGCGCTGTCGCATGGCGAGACGCGGCGGCGCATCGCGCGCAGCCATCTGCTGGTGATCAGTTCGCGCATGGAAGGCGGCGCCAATGTGATCTGCGAGGCGGTGATGGCCGGCACGCCGGTATTGGCGTCGGACATCGCCGGCAACGTCGGCATGTTGGGTGAGGATTACGCCGGCTATTTCCCCCTCGGCGACGAAACCGCGCTGGCCGAATTGCTGTGGCGCGCCGAATCCGACCCCGTCTTTCTCGCCCTGCTGCAACGCCAGTGCGCGGCACGCGCGCCGCTGTTCACGCCGGAACACGAGGCGGCGGCGCTGACATCGTTGCTTGAGGAATTCGCATGAAACTGACCCTGCTGAGCGTGGGCGACAAGCTGCCGGCCTGGGCCAATACGGCGGTAGCGGAGTATCTGAAGCGGATGCCGCGCAAGGCGCGCGTCGAGCTGGTGGAAATCAAACCGGAGAAGCGCGCCGGCCAGTCCGCCGATTCGATCAAAGCGATCGAGGCGACGCGGCTGCTCGACAAACTGCCGGCCGGCGCTCGTCTGGTGGCGCTGGACGAACACGGGCGTGAAGTGACCACCCGCGAATTAGCCGACTTGATGGCACGCTGGATGGCGGAGGGCCGCGACATGGCCCTGGTGATCGGCGGCGCCGACGGCCTGGCGCCCGATTTGCTGGACAAGGCCGAAGCGAAACTCTCGCTATCGCGCCTGACCTTGCCGCACGCGCTGGCGCGGGTGCTGCTGGCGGAACAGTTGTATCGCGCCATCAGTCTGCTGAACAACCATCCTTACCATCGGGAATGATCATGCTGAACCCCACCTCGCGCCGCTGGCTCTGGCGTCTAGTCGTGTTGGCCGTTATCAGCGGCGGCGGCTATGCCGCCTGGCGCCATTACGGCAAACCCAAACCCATCGAAGTCAGCGTGGCCGAGGCGAATCTGGGCCTGGTCGAATCCAGCGCCGCCAACACCCGCGCCGGCACGGTGAAAGCCTGTCGTCGCGCCAAACTGGCGCCGCAGGGCGGTGGCCAGATCGCGCAACTGCTGGTGCATGAGGGCGATCGCGTAAAGACAGGGCAAGTACTGTTGAAGCTGTGGAGTGTCGATCTCGCCGCCCAGGCGCGCCAGGCCGAGGAGCAGATACGCACCGCCCGCGCGCATCGCGCCGAGGCCTGCGCGGCGGCCCAGGCGGCGCGGCGCGAGGGCGGGCGCCAGGAGAAACTCGCCGCCCAGGGCTTCGTCAGCGCGGCCAAGGTGGATGCCGCCGTCAGCGAGGCTGACGTAAAAGAAGCCGGCTGCCGCGCCGCCGAGGCCGACATCGCCACCGCCGTCGCGCGTCTCGATACCGCCCGCGCCACGCTGGCGCGCAGCGTGCTCAAGGCGCCGTTCGCCGGCATCGTCGCGGAAGTCACCGGCGAACAGGGCGAATACTCCACGCCCTCCCCGCCCGGTATTCCCACGCCGCCGGCCATCGACTTGATCGACGACACCTGCCTGTACGTCACCGCGCCCATCGACGAAGTGGACGCCCCAAAAATCCGCGTCGGCCTGCCCGCCCGCATCGCGCTGGACGCCTTCCCCGGCAAGCATTTCGCCGGCCGCGTACAGCGCATCGCGCCCTATGTGCTGGAAGTGGAAAAGCAGGCGCGCACGGTGGAAGTGGAAGTGGCGTTCACGCAGCCGCTCGATACCAAAACCCTGCTGGTGGGCTACAGCGCCGACGCGGAAATCATCCTGGAAGCGCGCGACAAGGTGCTGCGCATTCCCACCCAGGCGCTGCTTTCCGGCAACAAGGTGCTGCTGCTGAAGGAGGGCATGTTGAGCGAACGCGAAGTCGGCACCGGCCTGGCCAACTGGCAGCACACGGAAATCACCCGTGGCCTGAAGGCGGGCGATCAGGTGGTGGTTTCGCTGGAAAAGGAAGGCGTGAAGGCGGGCGCGCGGGCGGTGGTGAAATGAGACAGCGCGCGGCGCGCTGGAACCCCCCTTTCCCAAAGGGGGGCAGGGGGGATTTCTTTACGCCAGCCACTCGCGGAACCTCCGCAAATCCCCCCCGGCCCCCCTTTGAAAAAGGGGGGAGTTGTCGGCCTGCGGCGGGGTGGTGGGCATGATCGAACTCGACCGCATCACGCGCGGCTTCCAGGTCGGCGATCAGCTGGTTCAGGCGCTGCGCGAGGTGAGCCTCAACATCACGGCCGGCGAGTTCGTTTCCATCATGGGGCCGTCCGGTTCCGGGAAATCCACCCTGCTCAATCTGCTGGGCCTGCTCGACCGCCCCAATAGCGGGACTTACCGCCTGGATGGCCTGGATGTGACTGGTCTCGATGAGGTAGCGGCGGCGACGGTGCGGCGCGAGAAGATCGGCTTCGTGTTCCAGTTCTTCCACCTGATACCGCGCCTGACCGCCGCCGGCAATGTCGCCCTGCCGCTGGTGCTGGCCGGGGTGGCGCCGAGTGAGCGCAAGGAAAGGGTGGCGCGCCTGCTGGCCGATGTCGGCTTGTCCGGGCGCGCCGACCATCTGCCCGCGCAGCTTTCCGGCGGCCAGTTGCAGCGCGTGGCTATCGCCCGCGCCATGTCGATGAACCCCGCCATCCTGTTGGCCGACGAGCCCACCGGCAACCTGGATCGCGCCACCGGCCGCGAAGTGCTGGCTTTGCTGGAAGACCTCAACCAGCGCGGCACCACCTTGATCGTGGTCACCCATGACCAGGAAATCGGCGCGCGCGCCGGTCGGCGGATACTCATGGAGGATGGGCGAGTGGTGGGGGACAGCATTTCTCCCTCCCCCTCCGGGGTACCGCAGGGTAGGGGCTTTATCAGAGGGTCGGGGAGAGGGAGCGAAGCCCAAACAAGCGCCAACGCCGAATCAACCGTCCCCCCCTCTCCCCCGGCCCCTCCCCCGAGGGGGGAGGGGAGCAAACCATGACCCTCCGCGACACCCTCGCGCTCGCCTGGGGCAGCCTCATCCACCAGCCCCGGCGCACCCTGCTCATCGCCCTGGCCATGAGCATCGGCGTCGGTTCGGTGGTGGTGCTGACCGCGCTGGGCGAGGGCGCGCGGCGCTATGTGCTGGAGCAGTTCGCCTCGCTCGGCACCAATCTGCTCATCGTTCTCCCCGGCCGCGCGGAAACCACGGGGGGCGCGCCCGGCGTGCTCTCCGGCCAGACCACGCGCGATCTCACTCTGAGCGATGCCGATGCCGTTGCTCGCCTGCGCGGTGTGGCGCGGGCAGCGCCACTCAATGTCGGGGTGGCGCAGGTGTCGCGCGGCGGTCTCAGCCGCGAGGCGGTATTGCTGGGTTCCACCGCCGACATGCTGGAAATCCGCCACATGCGCCTCGGCCAGGGGCGCTATCTGCCGCCCGGCCCGAGTGACCAGGCGACGCCGGTATGCGTGCTGGGCGAGGCAATCCGCGCCGAACTGTTCGGTGCCGGCAATGCCCTGGGCGAGTGGGTGCGCATCGGAGATCGTCGTTTCCGGGTGATCGGCATCCTCGCGGCCCAAGGCCAGCAGATGGGCTTCAATACCGACGAAACCGTGGCGGTTCCGGTGGCGGCGGCGCAGCAGTTGTTCAACACCGAATCCTTGTTCCGCATCCTGGTGGAAGTGCGCGGCCGGGAGGCAGTGCCGGCGGTGAAGGAAAGCGTGCTGGCGCTGCTCAAGACCCGCCACGAGAATGATGCCGATGTCACCGTCATCACCCAGGATGCCGTGCTCGCCACCTTCGACCGCATTCTCACCGCGCTGACCCTGGCCGTGGCCGGCATCGCCGCCATCAGCCTGGGCGTGGCCGGGGTGCTGATCATGAATGTGATGCTGGTTTCGGTGGCGCAGCGGCGCTCGGAAATCGGCCTGCTCAAGGCGCTGGGCGCGCCGGCCGCCAGCGTGCGGCTGCTGTTCCTGGCGGAAGCCGGGCTGATTTCCGCCCTCGGCGCGGCGGGCGGCCTGATCCTCGGCCTGGCCGCCAGCTTCGCCCTCGGCCGCCTCTACCCGGTCCTGCCGATTGCTCCACCCCTCTGGGCGGTCGCCGCCGCCGTCACCACCGCCCTCGTCGCCGGCATGCTGTTCGCCTGGCTGCCGGCAAAGCGCGCGGCGAAGCTGGACGCGGCCCTGGCGCTGGCGAGGCGGTGAAGATGGCGCATCCGCGCGCGCCACGCCGTTTTGCCCCCCCCTTTCCCAAAGGGGGGCCGGGGGGGATTTCTACGGCCTCCGCCAGTGCAAGCGTCGCTAAATCCCCCCCCACCCCCCTTTGGGAAAGGGGGGAGTAGTTATGCGCCTCCCCGACCTGCTGCGTCTGTCGCTGGGCGCCCTCACCCACCACCCCGGGCGCAGCCTGCTCTCGGCGCTGGGCATCGCGGTTGGGGTCGCGGCGGTCATCCTGCTCACCGCTCTGGGCGAAGGCCTGCACCAGTTCGTGCTGGCCGAGTTCACCCAGTTTGGCACCAATCTGATCGCCGTTACCCCCGGCAAGACCAAGACCCACGGCGGCGCCGTCGGCATGTTCGGCAGCGTGCGGCCGCTGTCACTGGACGACGCCCAGGCGCTGCGCCAAGTGCCGCAAGTCGAGAGCGTCTGCCCGGTGGTCCAGGGCAATGCGGAAGTTGAAGGCTTTGGGCATTCTCGCCGTGTCACCGTCTACGGCGTTGGGCCGGATTTCGCGCAAACCTTCCGTATGGCGGTCGCCGTCGGCGGCTTCCTCCCCCCGGACGACCTCGGTTCACCGCGCGCCTTCGCCGTGCTCGGCGCCAAGGTACGCAACGAACTGTTCGGCGCGGAGAACCCACTTGGCGTGTTGATCCGCGTCGGCGGCCAGCGTTACCGCGTGGTCGGCGTGATGGCAGCCAAAGGCCAAGTGCTCGGCTTCGACCTCGACGACACCGTCTACCTGCCCGCCGCCCGCGCGCTGGAGTTGTTCAACCGCGAAGGCCTGATGGAAATCGACGTCGCCCACGACCCGGATGCCAACCCGGAACACGTCGAAGCCGGTATCCGCCGCCTGCTCAAGGCGCGCCACGGCGGCGAAGACTTCACCGTCACCCCGCAGAAACAACAATTGGCCGTGCTCGACTCCATCCTGGGCGTGCTCACCTTCGCCGTCGCGGCGCTGGGCAGCATCTCCCTGGTGGTCGGCGGCGTCGGCATCCTCACCCTGATGACCATCACCGTCACCGAACGCACCGGCGAGATCGGCCTGCTCAACGCCCTCGGCGCCCGCCACGGCCAGATCATGGCCTTGTTCCTGGTTGAAGCCGCCGGCCTCGCCGCCCTCGGTGGCGCGGCGGGACTGGCCTTGGGGCTGGGCCTCGCGCAGGCTCTGCATATCATCCTGCCCGCCCTCCCGGTCAGCCTGGCCTGGGACTACATCCTCGCCGCCGAAGGCGTGGCCGTAGGCATCGGCCTCGCCGCCGGCGTCGCCCCGGCGAGAAAAGCGGCAGGACTGAACCCGGTGGAAGCCTTGCGGGCGGAGTGAGCGGCGGGAAAGGACTCGACGACAAGTTTCTCGGCTCAGCCAGAGCATCGCTTAAACCCAAATGGTTCATTGCTGGAGGCCCACCTGTAGCGCAGGCGTCTCGCCTGCTTCGTCCTTCTGATCAGGCCCACGAAGCAGGCGAGACGCCTGCGCTACAAGCCTACCTCGGCCCATGGATAATCTCGCTTAAACACAAAATCGCCATTATCATGCGGCATGATTTACTTGTTCTCATGGAGAATGCCATGCTCAAAATGGTAGGCAGCAGCGGCCAACTATCGCTGGGTAAACAATTCGCGGGGCGTTACTTCGAAATGGAGGCCCAGGAAGATGGCGCCATTCTGCTCAAGCCCATGCGCGTCATTCCCGAAGCCGAGGCCTGGCTTTACACCCCGGAAATGCGTGACCGCCTCGCCCGCGCCGAAGCCTGGATGGCCGCCAATCCGCCAAGCGAAACCGATCTGGACGCGCTAACCACCAGGTTGGACAAGCAGGAATGAGCGGCAAGGTTCTGCTGGACCTGAACCTGCCCGAGTTTCAGGACGACCTGCTCGCGCTGGATGGCAACGAAGTGAGGCTGGTGCTGAAAACGCTACGCAAACTTCGCGGCATGGACTGGCCCACCGTCTACCGAGACCACAGCCTCAAATGGGAAGAAATCAAAGGCGCGCCGGGTCGCCACACCCTCCGCCTATCCCGTTCCTGCCGCGCGGTGGCACGCCGTGAAGGCGATTACCTGCGCTTCATTGCGCTGCATTCAGACCACGATGGGGCGTATGGGAAGAAGTAGCTTTGCTCTCATCGCCGTTGGGAGACGGGTATGCCGTCGCGCCCTTACAGCGGCAATGCCAGGATCAGTTTGATGACGCCGCGGTCTTCGTTCTGGCTGTTGCCGTGCCCGAGGCCGAGGTTGACGTCATAGCCCTTGTACTTCCAGTCCACCACGGCGAAGGTGGATTGGGCGGCGGCGCCCGAGGGCAGCAGGTTGTTGACCGGGCCGAGCGCGGCATAGTGTTCCAGCCCGATGGCCAGGTCTTCATTCATCTGCCAGGACAGCTTGATGGACGGTTCGAATTCCGGTGTGCGGCTGACATTGCCGGATAGGGAGAAGCCGAGGATGGGGTTGATGACCGCTGTCCACTTGCCGGCCCGGTAACCAAGAATGGGGCGGATTTCTCCGCCCCAATGGGCTTCGGATACGCGCCGTGAGAAGTAGCCGATTTCCGTGTTCACCCCCCAGAAGAAGCCTTCGTCACCTTCCTTGGGCGCGATGTATTTGAGGCGCGGCCGCAGGCCGTTGACGTAAATCTTGCCGCCGGGCGTCAGTTGCAGAGGCGGGAAGTACAGGCCCGCCTCCCACTGCTTGTTGATGCCGTAGGAAAACTCGGGCGTGATCTGCAAGACATGATGGGGCGGCACTTGCCCGCTGAAGGCCGGGGTACGGCTCCCGGAAAGCACATAGTTGCTGTGCAGCTCGACGCCGAAGGTGCCGGGGGCATCCAGTTCATCGTCATACACCTGAATTTCATCGGGAGCGGCCAGCGCGTGCCCGGCCAGGATGGCGAGGCCAAGAATAAAAGCGAAGCGGGAGAACATGGATTTATCCGTTTAATGAGAACGGTTCGCATTGTCTTGATTGCGTCGTTATTCAGCAAGGGGATATTTGCCGTTTCCTCGCGAGTCTCTCGTTTCGTTTTGACAAGGTGGCGGCACGGCATGGCGAATGAGTAGAAAATGCGGGGCCGTGCCGCCCGCTCCGCCTGATTCGCTCATGTTGAAACCCCTTTACCTCGCCTCACAAAGCCCGCGCCGCCTGGAGTTGTTGCGCCAGATCGGCCTGGCGCCGGCGGTGTTGCGCTTGCGCAATGGGGCGGAGCGGCTGGATGTGGATGAGACGCCCCTGGCGGACGAACCGGCGCTGGACTATGTGCTGCGTCTGGCGCGCCTGAAGGCGGAAGCCGGGGAACTGGCGCGGCATCGGCGCGCGCTGGCGGACTGGCCGATCGTGGCGGCGGACACCACGGTGACGCTGGATGGGCGAATTCTCGGCAAGCCGGCGGATGACGAAGCGGCGACGGCGATGCTGCGCGCTTATTCAGGTCGCTCGCATAGCGTGCTGACCGGGGTGGCGGTGGTGTTTCAGGGGCGTCTGGAGGTGGCCTTGTCGGAGAGCACGGTGGCGTTCCGCGCCTTGTCGGAAGAAGAAATAGCGGCTTATATCGCTTCCCGGGAACCCTTCGACAAGGCGGGCGGTTATGGCATCCAGGGGCGCGCGGCGCTGTTCATCGAGCATCTTTCCGGCAGTTATTCCGGGGTGATGGGCTTGCCCTTGTTCGAGACGGCGCAACTGCTGCGGGAGGTGGATTTTTCCGTGATCTAGTGGTCTGCTTCCGAAATGGCGTGACTGATGAAACGGATGGATTTTTTCGCGGGGCAAGGCGCGAGGAGGCGCCATAGCCCGGACTATGGCAACGACGAGCAACGCCGCCGCGTGGAAAAAGACGCCGTTTCATGTTGCGCTATTTCGGAAGCAGACCACTAGCCACGATTCGAGAGTCGCGCGGCGCGCGCTTCCCGAATCCTGACTATTCGAGACCATCATGAGCGAAGAAATTCTGATCAACGTGACACCACAGGAAACGCGGGTCGCGGTGCTGTATCTGGGTGTGGTGCAGGAGTTGCACATCGAGCGCGCGGGCAGCCGCGGCATGGTGGGCAACGTCTACCAGGGCAAGGTGAGCCGGGTGTTGCCGGGAATGCAGTCGGCGTTCGTGGACATCGGCCTGGATCGCGCCGCCTTCCTGCATGTCGGCGACATCGTCGAGGCGCGTTGCGACAACTGCCCGCGCCCGATCGAGAAGGTATTGCACGAAGGCCAGAGCGTGCTGGTGCAGGTGATCAAGGACCCGATCGGCACCAAGGGCGCGCGCCTGTCCACGCAAATCAGCATGGCCGGGCGCTTTCTGGTGTTCCTGCCGCAGGAAACGCGCATCGGCATCTCGCAGAAGATCGAGGACGAGACGGAACGGGAATTGCTGCGCGAGCGCCTGACCCGCCTCCTGCCGGAGGGCGAACAGGGCGGCTTCATCATCCGCACCATGGCCAACATCGCCGACGACGCCGAGCTGGCCGCCGACGTGGAATACCTCTACACCCTGTGGGACGCGATTCGCGCGCGCTCCGAGAACACCTCCGGGCCGAAGGCGATCTATCAGGAGTTGGACCTGGCGCATCGCGTACTGCGCGATTTCGCGACGGCGGAGACCACCCGCATCCTGGTCGATTCGCGCGAGACGCATCAGCGCCTGGATGCCTTCGCGGAAGAGTTCACCCACAACGTGCATGGCAAGATCAATCACTACACCGCCGAGCGGCCGCTGTTCGATCTTTACGGGGTGGAAGAGGAGATCGAAAAAGCGCTGGGGCGGCGCGTCGATCTGAAATCGGGCGGCTATCTGGTCGTCGATCAGACCGAGGCGCTGACCACCATCGACGTGAACACCGGCAGTTACACCAGCGGCCGCACCTTCGACGAGACCATCTTCAAGACCAACCTGGAAGCGGCCCAGGCTATCGCCCGGCAACTCCGTTTGCGCAACATGGGCGGCATCATCATCCTGGACTTCATCGACATGGACAGCAACGAGCACAAGCAGGCGGTGCTGGCGGAGTTGTCCAAGGCCTTGGCGCGCGACCATACCCGCATGACCATCAACGGTTTTACTTCACTGGGCCTGGTGGAGATGACGCGCAAGCGCACCCGCGAGAGCCTGATCCGGGTGATGTGCGAACCCTGCCCGACCTGCCAGGGGCGCGGCCAGATCAAGACCGCGCAAACCGTGTGCTACGAAATTCTCCGCTCCATCCTGCGCGAAGCGCGCCAGTTCAGCGCGCGTGAATTCCGCATCATGGCCTCGCAAACCGTGATCGACATGTACCTGGACGAGGAATCGCAAAGCCTGGCGCAGCTCTCCGACTTCATCGGCAAGCCGATTTCATTGCAGGTGGAGAGCATCTTCAGCCAGGAGCAGTACGACATCATCCTGCTGTAGGTCGGATGCCGTAGGTCGGATGCCCGTAGGGCGATCCGACACCGGACATGTCGGAACCGCTACGCGTTTCGACCTACGCCGCTTTCGGCGGCTGGTTCATCCCCTCCAGCGGCCGGAAGGCGACGCCGGTGAGCAGGGAGAATTCCTTGGCGACTTCTTCGATCTGGTCGCACTGCGCCTTGATGCCGACCATTTCATTACTGATCACGGCGCTGCGTTCCTGGATGGAACTGAGGTTGGTGTGCACCTTGTTGAGGTTTTCCAGGCGGTGCTCCAACTGAGTCTTGTGTTCCTTGATGCGCGCGACGATGGGGTCGAGGGTGAGGCGCAGCCAGGTTTCGGTTTCCAGGCGGACTTGCTGGAACACGATGCGCGCCTGAGTGACCAGGGCGATGTAGAACTTCTTCACCATGAAGCGCTTCTCCAACATGATGTTGAGCGGGTCGGAGCAGAACTCCTGGGTGCTCACCATCAGTTCGTCGAGGCGCCCGCGATAGCGGGAAAGGTCGAGATTGGGCGGGTCCAGACGCTCCAGGCCGTGCACCTCGTGGAAGCGCTGGTAGGCGGCATTGAGCAATTGCTTGATGCCGCCGCTCTGCTGGTTGGCATGATCGAATTCGGCGCCCATGCGGCGGATCAGGAGATGCATGCCCTTGATCAGGCCGGCGGTGGTCCAGGAGTCGTTGATGGCCATCATGGACTCTTCGATGATCTTGTCCATGCGGTCATCGTCCATGTGGGTGAGCAGTTCCCAGCCCTGCTGCGCGACGATCTTGCGTGTGACGTTGAAGTTGCGCGCGGTTTCCTCGTAGAGATGTTTGTCGGACATCATCTTTTCCCGCATCTGGCCGACGATCTGCTGATTCTTGCCGGACAGGGCGTGCAGGTCCATGAGCGACTGGCGCGCGGCGAGGAGGCGGTTCTGCGCGGTGTCGCGCGCTTCGGTGAGCAGCGGGCCGACTTCGCGCACCACGGCTTCGCGCATGATCTTTTCCCGTGAGGGGATGATTTCCCGCGCCAGCATGACTTCCAGGGTCTGGATACCGGAACGCTTGATCATGTCGGCATCATTGCGGATCTTGCCGACCAGGGCTTTCTGGGCGGAGATGGCCATGACGCTGGAGGTCGGAATGTTGAGCTGGGTCGCGGTGGATTCGATCTGGCGCTGAATGGTGCGGCCGATGTCCTCGTTGCTCTTGAGGTCGTCCCAGAGCATGTCGATCTTGTTCAGCACGGCATAGTGCTGGCTGGCGTGCTTGGATACCCACTTATTCCAGATTTCGTAGTCGGACTGGGTGACGCCGGTATCGGTGGCCAGCAGAAACAACAGGGCGTGCGCGTTGGGGATGGCGGAAATAGTCAGTTCCGGCTCCGCCCCCATGGCATTGAGGCCGGGCGTGTCGAGAATGGCGAGCCCCGACTCCAGCAGCGGGTGCGGGTAGTTGATCATGGCGTAACGCCAGGCAGGAATTTCCACGCGGTCCCGGTCTTTCACCATGTAACCGAGGTTGGGGTCATTCTCGTCCCACAGACCGAGGGCGCGCGCTTCCACCTTGAACACCACTTTGGTTTCCGCCAGCTTGCGCATGGCGCTGACCATGGCATTGGGATCGGAAACATCCAGCTTGATGGTGCTCCACTCCACCGGTATGCGCTTCAGAGTGGTGATGCTGTCGTCACGGAAACGGGTTTCGATGGGCAGCAGGCGTATGTAGGGCTCGGTGTCCGCGTCGTAGAAAATCTCGGTCGGACACATGGTGGTGCGGCCGGCATCCGAGGGTAGCAGGCGCTGCTTGAAATCGGAGAAAAACAGGGCGTTGATGAGTTCGGTCTTGCCGCGGCTGAATTCGGCCACGAAAGCCAGCATGAGCCGGTCTTTCTTCAGGTTTTCGGTCAGGTCGAACAGGCGCAGCAACTGTGCCGGTTCCACTTCGGCGTATTTTTCCAGCCAATCCCGATAGGCGGTCACCACCTTAACCAGTCGGTCGCGCCTATGTCGGAACCGGGTAATGCCGCTTTCCAGGCCGTAATTCATTAGGTATCCCCCTCAATCCGCCGCCGAGCCAGCTCTGGAGCTACAGGCGCCCAAAGCACTTTGTGGCGGGATTTCTCACCGCGCACGATTCTAACCTCACGCCGCGCCACTCCAAGGCACTGCGCCATGAATTCCGTCAAGGCGGCATTGGCCGCCCCTTCCACCGGCCGCGCCGAGATACGCACCTTGAGCGCCTCGCCGTGTTCGCCCGCCAATTCGCTGCGTGAGGCGCCGGGCTGGATGTGCACGGTGATCTCGACGCCGTCATCCACGGGCCGCAGCCAGGATGTCATAGCAGCGCAAGGGCCATCCGCTCCAGGGCGGAAACCGGAGCGATCAGCAGCATCTGCACCACGATCAGGGCAACCATCGGGGTGAGGTCTATCCCACCGATGGGAGGGACCAGTTTCTGGAACGGTTTCAGGACTGGGCGCGCCAGGGCGTAAGCCAGAGGCGCGTGCGGCGAGAACGGGTTGACCCAGCTCAGGACGGCCTGCAACAGGACGAAACCGATCAACAGATACAGCGCCAGACGCAGGGCGACGGCGAGGGCCAGGAGCAGGAAGGCGGGCAGCACCGCCGACCCCGCCACCGCGAACGGGTAACCCTGCAACCATTGGCTAACCAGCACGGAGAGCAATTCCGCGAGATAAAACGGGAGCAGGCTGGCCCAGTCGAGCCCGAAGAAGCCGGGAATCACCCGTCGCAAGGGTCGCACCGCGAAATCGGTCACGCGCAGCACGAACTGGGCGAAGGGGTTGTGGAACGGCACCCGCGCCCATTGCATCCAGAAACGCAGAAACAGGGCACAGGCGATCAGATCGAACGCGGTGCGCAGCAGGAATTGGATGGCATCGAGCAACATCAGTCTTTCCCGAACAGCACGCCCATCTCCTGGGCACGTTCCGCCGCCGCGCGCGCCGCCATGCCGATGACGTATTTCACCCCCCCCTCTTCCAGCGCCAGCAGGCCGCGCTCGGTGGTGCCGCCTTTGGAGGTGACGCGGGCGCGCAACTCGGCTAGGGGAGATTTATCCTTGATCGCCAGGGCGGAGGCGCCGAGGAAGGTTTGCAGGGTGAGCTGGCGCGCGGTCTCGGCGGGCAAGCCGAGGTCGATGGCCGCCTGTTCAAGGGCTTCAATGAACAGGAATACATAGGCCGGGCCGCTGCCGGATATGGCGGTGACGGCGTCGATCTGGGCTTCCGTATCCACCCATACCACGCTGCCTACCGCTTCCAGCAATTGCGTGGCCTGGGCTTTCTGCGCCTCGCTTACCGCGGGCAGGGCATACAGGCCGGTGATGCCGGCACCGACCAGGGCCGGCGTATTGGGCATGGCGCGCACCACCGTGGGATGTCCGTGCAGCCAGCGTGAGATGTCGCAGGCACGCACGCCCGCCGCGATTGAGACGATCAGTTGTTCGGGGTGCGGTGGCGGCAGGCAACAGAGCGCGGCGCGCAACTGCTGGGGTTTGACCGCCAGAACCACGACATCGGCGGTCAACGCCTGAGTAGTGTCGTCGACGACGTTCACAGCGAATTCATTTGCCATCCAGGTACGCCGTTCCGCGTGCTGCTCCGCCACAACGATGTCCTCTCGCGCAAAGCCTTTCTGCAACAGGCCGCCGATCATGGCGGCCGCCATGTTGCCGCCACCGATAAAGCCGAGTTTCATGGGAGTTCTCCTTCTTCTTGGTAATGGCGGGCGCCGAACAGGGCGCTTCCGACGCGCACCATCGTGGAACCTTCCAGGATCGCGGATTCCAGATCGGCTGACATACCCATGGACAAGGTGTCCACCGGCAGTCCTTCCGCGCGGGCTTGCTCCAGCAGAATGCGCGGGAGCGAAAAACGAATACGTTGTGTTGCAATGTCGGTACTGGACTCGGGGATGGCCATGAAGCCGCGCAAGCGCAAACCGGGCAGGCTCGCCACCAGGTGAGCGAGACTCAACGCCTGTTCCGGCGGCACGCCGTGCTTGCTGGCTTCGCCGCTGACATTGACCTGCACACAGACATTGAGCGGGGGCAGTGTGGCCGGGCGTTGTTCAGACAGGCGACGCGCGATCTTTTCCCGCTCCACACCATGCACCCAGGCGAAGCGTTCCGCCACCGGGCGCGTCTTGTTGCTTTGCAACGGGCCAATGAAATGCCATTCCAGGGGGAGGTCGGCGAGGGCATCGAGTTTGCCCAGCGCTTCACTCAGGTAACTTTCGCCGAAAGCGGTCAATCCGCAGGCGTGCGCTTCACGAATGGCTTCGGCGGAAAAAGTCTTGCTGACCGCCAGCAAACGGGCACATTCGGCGTATCGTCCCGCTTCGGCGCAGGCTGCCGCTATGCGTTTTCGGCAGGCTTGCACGGCGGCCGCTATCGCACCCATAATGCCTCGAACTCCCGCGGGAAAATCACGTAACTCAGGGAATTATAATGGAAATTTCCGAGCTTCTTGCCTTCTCGGTCAAGAACAAAGCCTCCGACCTGCACCTCTCCGCCGGCCTGCCTCCGATGATTCGGGTGCATGGCGATATTCGCCGCATCAACCTTCCCGCGCTCGACAACACCACGACCCGCTCCATGATTTACGACGTCATGAGCGATACCCAGCGCAAGCACTACGAAGAGTTTCTCGAGGTCGATTTCGCCTTCGAACTGCCCAATATCGCGCGCTTCCGGGTCAACGCCTTTACCCAGGAACGGGGCGCCGGCGCGGTGTTCCGGACCATTCCCAGCCAGGTGCTGACGCTGGAGGAACTGGAAGCGCCGCGCATTTTCAAGGAAATATCCGACCAGCCGCGCGGCATCGTCCTGGTCACCGGCCCCACCGGCTCCGGCAAGTCGACCACGCTGGCCTCGATGATCGACTACGTCAACGAGAATTTGTTCGGCCACATCCTCACCATCGAGGACCCCATCGAATTCGTGCACAAGAGCAAGAAATGCCTGATCAACCAGCGCGAGGTGGGGCCGCACACGCGTGGCTTCGCGGAGGCGCTGCGTTCCGCCCTGCGCGAGGACCCGGACATCATTCTGGTGGGCGAATTGCGCGACCTGGAAACCATCCGCCTGGCGCTGACCGGCGCGGAAACCGGCCATCTGGTCTTCGCCACCCTGCATACCTCGTCGGCCGCCAAGACCGTCGACCGTATCGTCGACGTGTTCCCGGCGGCGGAGAAGGAAATGGTGCGTTCGATGTTGTCCGAGTCGCTGCGCGCGGTGATTTCGCAAACGCTGTTGAAGCGCAAGGACGGCGGCGGCCGGGTCGCCGCGCACGAGATCATGATCGGCACCCCGGCGATCCGTAACCTGATCCGCGAAAACAAGATCGCGCAGATGTATTCCTCGATCCAGACCGGCCAATCCATCGGCATGCAGACACTGGATCAGGCGCTGACGGATCTGGTGCGGCGCAATGTGATTGCATCGGCGGACGCCCGCGCCGTGGCGATGAACAAGGACAACTTTCCGGTATGACCGACTTCCAGAAAAAAATCTTCGAATGGCTGCGCTTCATGGTGGCGCGCGGCGCATCCGACTTGTTCATCACGGCGGGCTTCCCCGCCGCCATCAAGATGGATGGCAAGGTCACCCCCATCACCAACCAGAGCCTGACCCCCTCCGAGAGCCTGGAGTACGCCAAGGCGGTGATGACGGAGAAGCAACGGGCGGAATTTCAGGCCACCAAGGAAGCGAACTTCGCCATCCATGACCATGACATCGGCCGTTTCCGGGTCAATGCCTTCATTCAACAGGGCCGCGCCGGGCTGGTATTTCGCCAGATCAATACGGTGATCCCGAAACTGGAAACACTGCATCTGCCGCCCATCCTGCGCGATATCAGCATGATGCCGCGCGGCCTGGTGCTGCTTGCCGGTTCCACCGGTTCCGGCAAATCCACCACCCTGGCGGCCATGATCGGCTATCGCAACGGCATCGCCAGCGAACACATCGTCACGGTGGAAGACCCCATCGAATTCGTGCACCAGCACGGCAAGTGCATCATCACCCAGCGCGAGATCGGCTCCGATACCGAGTCCTGGGAAGTGGCCCTGAAAAACACTCTGCGGCAGGCGCCGGACGTCATCATGATCGGCGAGATCCGCGACCGTGAAACCATGGAATACGCCCTGTCCTACGCGGAAACCGGCCACCTCTGTCTGTCCACGGTGCACGCCAACAACGGCAGCCAGACCCTGGACCGGATTCTCAGTTTCTTCCCGCGCGACCGGCGCGATCAGTTGCTGCTCGACCTCTCGCTGAACCTGCGCGCCATCGTCTCGCAGCGCCTGGTGCCGCGCACCGACCACAAGGGCCGCATCCCGGCGGCGGAAGTCATGCTCAACTCGCCGCTGATATCCGACCTGATCATGAAAGGCCGCCTCGACGAAATCCGCGACATCATGGCCCGCTCGCGCGACCTCGGCATGCAGACATTCGACCAGTCGCTCTACGACCTCAACAACATCGGCATCATCAGTCCCGAAGATGCCCTGCGCAACGCCGACTCCTTCAACGACCTGCGCCTCAAGATCAAGCTGCACAACAAGGAAGAACGCGGCGAATCGCCGCTTTCAGGGCTGGATCATCTGGATATTGTGTAAGCGGGGCGACGAGGCAATCAAACGCGCGCTGACAAGCGGTCAACAGTCGCGTCGCGGCCTTCCCGCCGGCGGTTATTCCCGCGCCACAAGCCGGGCGCGCGCCGATCCCTTCGATCACCGCTTGCGGACCCGCCTTCCGAGCCTGGGTCGATCTCGGAAATCAACCTAGTAGTCAGTCACCATGAATCGAATGGATGGCCCGTAGGATGTGGTGAGCGTAGCGAACCGCATCGACCTCGTTCGCATTGCATGGTGCGGTTCGCTACGCTCACCACACCCTACGTCAGGGTGGGGCGCGCTTATGTTCCTGTGTTTCAACGTGACTGACTACTAGGTTAAATACCTTACCATGACCACCTCAGCGCTCTCTCCCAGGTCGCTTTTGCGTATCACTCGGGACACTATCCATCCCATGCCTTCCTTCGCCGCGATATTCACGCTCCTGCTCTTGTCGTTCTGCTCGACGGCTGGCGCCTGGGCGGCGTGTCCGGTGGTACCGGATGGATTTGCCATGCCGCCGCGACAGCGCGTCCAGGTCGATCTGAAACGGGAACTGGCGCAGCCCTGGCAGGCGGGTGGCGAGATCGTTCTGATCTGTGGGTCGGGTAAAGCGGCCAGCGCACAACCGCTGGCCGGGCGTCTTTCGCCGCCAGCGGCGAACGCCGAGGAAGAAAGAGCGCGTCGCGCCGAGCATTTCGCGTTGGCGCGGCGCATCAATTTCGCGCGCAAGGAAGAGGTCAACACCCGCACCCTGGCGCTACCGCCGGAGCAGATCGAATTGCTCGAACGTTTCGCCCTGGCTGACGCCGGCGCGGTGTGGCTGCGCGAGGTGGCGGATGACACCCTGCGCCTGTTCAACAAGGGTTATCTGGAATACGACCACGCCTTGTGGCGGCGCGCCCTCAAGAGCGGCCGCATGCCGAATCTGTCGCAACTGCTGACCGGTCGCCTGAGCGAAGCCGGCCAATTCGCCGAGGATGCCGAGGTGTTCAAGTTCGGCGCCTATGCCGGAACCGGGGCGTTGGCGCAGCCGGGTGGCATCGGTCTGGGCGATGCCGGCCTGCGTTGCCACTTTCCCAGCAGCGACGAACTGGTGGACCCGCACGCCATCCTGTCGCACGAATTCGGCCATACCCGCTATGGCGACCCGGACAGCTCCAGCTCGCTGCTGGGCGAGGCGCGTACCGTGGAGCTTTACGAAAACCCGGTACGGGTACGCAACGGCTATGAACCGCGCACCCTGTATTTCGAGCGCACCAATCAGGGCAAGCTGGAACCGGGCAAGGGCAGCCTGCTGGATCGCCTGAAAATACTGGAGCGGGAAAAGGGCATTTCGATTTCCGACCAGAGCAAGGTGGACCGTTATCACTGCGACTGCCCTGACCCCCTGCCTGTGATCCTGGACTGCGAAGTCCGCCAGCGACCGGGTGGCGACGGCATCATCGACCCCTACTTTGAGCAAAGCTGCAAACTGAACTGGAAGCCGGACGCCATCGATGCCCTGCCCGGCGTGAAGGAACTCCTGCCCAGGCTCAAGTAAGCGTCAACGCTCGATCGCCAGCAATTCCACCTCGAAGGTCAACACACTGTTCGGCGGGATGACACCGGGAACGCCGCGCGCGCCATACGCGGTATCCGCCGGGCAGGTGAGCCTGGCCTTGCCCCCGACCTTCAGCTTTTGCACACCCTGGGTCCAGCACGGGATGACCCCTTGCAGCGGGAAGGCGATGGGTTCATTGCGCTTGTAGGAACTGTCGAACTCGGTGCTGTTGGCGAGTGTGCCGCGATAGTGGACCTTGACCGTATTGCTCGCGGCAGGCGACGCGCCAGACCCTTGCTTGAGATGCGTGACGATCACGCCGGACGGCAAAGTTTCGGAATTCGCGGCCAGGGCTTGGGCGCTGACGGTGAAAGCGGCGATGATGAAAAGCGCTCGAAGGCTCATGGCGGGGTTTCCAGATGAAGGGGCGGGAAGTGTAGCGAAGCGGTGGGCCGAAGTGACAGGCCAAAGCACCCACATTTACCCACGCTTCCTGGCTGTCAGATAGCACACAGCAGTAGATATTTTCATCCGAACCGATAAAATATTGCCATGATCACCTGTAAATTTTCTACCCTGCTAGGCGAACGACGACTCAAGGTGGCGGATGTCTGCCGGGCCACCGGCATCGCCCGCGCCACACTCGACCGCTACTACTACGACCGGGTGAAAAGTTTCGACCGGGATGTGCTTACCCGGCTCTGTCAGTATCTCAAGGTCACACCTGGCGAACTGCTGGTCATGGTCGAGCAAGGTGAATTGTTCGGCGTATCGGAACCCTCAGGCGGAAACAAACCATGACGGAACGCGAACTCAAACTGTTGCTGGATGCCAACGCCGTGAAGCGGGTGCAGATCCATTACGCGGTCATGTCCAGCGGCTACATGGTGGTGATTGATGGCAAGACTCTGGAAACCGGCAAACGCCAGACCCGCGAATTCAAGACTCTGGACGCCGCCGCGCGCTGCTTGTTCAAGATCGGCGTAGCGGAATTCGCGGTGAAACTGCGCACGGCATAGCGGCTCAGCCCATACCGGACGCGGCAACGAAAACGGGACGGCCAGGCCGCCCCGTTTTTGCTTTTGCGAACCCTTATTTCAGTTCGCCATAGCGGCTCTCATACTCGCCCATCAGCTTGTTCAGCAGTTCCGCCAGGCGTTTCGCGGCGAACGGACTCATCACGATGCGGTGCGCCAGTTCGATTTCCATCTCCGGCTGGCTGCGGTCCCAACTGGTGTTCAGCCCGAAGTTCATCACCACTTCCTCGCGTGTCGAGTTGGCGTTGGCAAAGTTGACGTAGCTGCTCTTCAGGTGCTCGACGTTCCACTTCACGCGCGGGCCCGTGGCTTCGGGTTTCGCGACGGCTTGTTCGTTGGCTTCGGCCATTTCCTGCTCCTTTCTTCGCTTCGTTCAATTCGCGCCTCGGAGGCGCTCCAGGTGAAATCCCCCGCCACGCGGCGGGGGGCTTTTTATAACCTAGCGCTCAACTTCGGCGCCACCCTGGATTGGATGCTGGGCTGTATCCGCAGCGCTTCCAGGTCGGGCTTCTTGTTCTTGCCGTCGGTGAGCCAGTCGCCCAGCCAGCTCTTGTCGCCGTTGCCCGTGAATTCGAAGCCGTCGTAGCGGCTGCCGAAGTCGATCACCGGCGTGGCGCCCAGGTCATGAGAGACACCGCTATCCGGGATGGCGAGGCGGTCCGGGGCGATCGGGAGGTTGACCCGGATCAGGCCGTCGGTGGAGTCGGCGCCGATTTGCGGGGCGGGATTGAGGGTGAGGTGGCTGGCGTTGAGTTTGACTTCCTGCAAGTCGACCCTGACCGTGCCGCTGGCCTGGGCGGTGACCCGGAAGCGCAGTTCGGCGAGGCTGCCGAGACCGACATCCTTGGCGCCGTCATGGCTGAGGTCGAGGATGAGCAGGCCGGCTTCGCTGTGGGTGATGACGGTGCCGAAGTCGCCGGTGAGGCTGCCCGGGTTCCAGTCGAGGAGTTCAAGCTGGCCGGGGTTCCAGGCGATCCGGATCGTGACCGTTTCCAGCGGGATGCTGGTGAGGCCGGATTCGAGTTCGGCAAGGAGGACGGGAACCGTGATTTCACCGCCGGCGGTGGCTTCGAGGTTGTCCGGGAGTTTGACCAGCGGGTCGGCGCCGGCAAAGGTGATGGGGCCGATGCCGACCGGGAGGTAGGGTATCCCGGCCCAGTGGAGGGCGGCGTTGTGGGTGAGGAGGAAAGTGGCTTCGCGCAGGACCAGGGCGTAGTCGACGGTACTGAGGTTATGGCTGTTGTTGACGTCGCCGATGAGGCTGGGGTCGACCAGGGGGTAGAGGTTGTAGCCCGTGTCGGCACGGCTGAGCACGCGCAGCAGCCGCGTGGCGTCGACCGTGGTGTAGGTGCCATCGCCGTTGCCGTCGCCAACGTAGGCGGCGACATGAAGACCGTCGTCGACGCGCGTGGCGAGAGCGCCGCCGTTGAGGAGGACGTTCTGGAGGTGAAGCAGGTTCTTGCCGCCGTATTGGTTCTGGGCGGTGTCGGGAACCCGGCCTTCGAGGCGGAGCAGTTCCTTGGCGCTGTTGCCGAGTGGGGCGGCGCTGCTGAGGTCGACCAGTACGCGACCGGCGACGCTGGTGTCGACGCTGCCGGTGAGACCACTACCGAGGCTGGCGCCGCTGATCGTGAGGAGCGCCGAATCGTAGGTGAGGCTGAACTGGATGTGGCTGACGCCGGCGCCGTTGAGCAGGGTGATGGGGAGGCCACCGAGGGTGCTGGCAATGGTCTGGCCGGCGCCGAGGGCGAGTTCGCCGATGCTGACAATGGCGCTGGAACTGGAGGCGACAGTGAAAACGCGGCTGTAGTCGTCGCCGGTGGTGCCGTCGCCGTTGCCGTCGAGGAGTTGGCCGCCGCTGTCTTTCCATCCATCGCCGCGACTGGAGAGGGTGAGGTTGTAATCGCCGGCGGCGAGGACGCCGTCGCTCTTGAGGTAGGTGGCGCCCATGCCATTGGCGTCGAGGATGAGGTTGCCGCGCACAAGGTTGCCGCGTGAATCGGTCAGCGTCAGGTCGGCCGCGCCCATCGGACTATTCGGGGCGTCGTCCACACCGCTGTAGAGGTTGAGGACGCCGCCATCCACCACGCGGTTGAAGTCGAGATGGAAGCCGCTGTCGGTCTGGGTGAAGGCGGTGACCTGGAAGGTATCTGGAGGGGCGACGTTGATTGTGACCGTTGCCTGCGCCGTGCCACCGAGGCCGTCCGCCACGGTGTAGGTGAAGCTGGTCTGGCCAGTGAAACCGGCCGTGGGCGTAAAGCTGAAGTGGCCGTCGGGGAACGCCACCACCGTGCCTTGCGTGCCGGTACGGTCGAGCGCGGTGAGGCGCAGCGTGTCGCCATCGGCGTCGCTGTCATTGCCCAGCAGGCCTGGCGCGGCGATGTTGAGCGTCTGGCCCGCATGCACCGTGTAGCTGTCGGCCACCGCTTCCGGCGCCGTGTTGGTGACGTCGATGGTGACGGTACCCAGCGCCGTGCCACCGAGGCCGTCCGCCACGGTGTAGGTGAAGCTGGTCTGGCCAATGAAACCGGCCGTGGGCGTAAAGCTGAAGTGGCCGTCGGGGAACGCCACCACCGTGCCTTGCGTGCCGGTACGGTCGAGCGCGGTGAGGCGCAGCGTGTCGCCATCGGCGTCGCTGTCATTGCCCAGCAGGCCTGGCGCGGCGATGTTGAGCGTCTGGCCCGCATGCACCGTGTAGCTGTCGGCCACCGCTTCCGGCGCCGTGTTGGTGACGTCGATGGTGACGGTACCCAGCGCCGTGCCACCGAGGCCGTCCGCCACGGTGTAGGTGAAGCTGGTCTGGCCAATGAAACCGGCCGTGGGCGTAAAGCTGAAGTGGCCGTCGGGGAACGCCACCACCGTGCCTTGCGTGCCGGTACGGTCGAGCGCGGTGAGGCGCAGCGTGTCGCCATCGGCGTCGCTGTCATTGCCCAGCAGGCCTGGCGCGGCGATGTTGAGCGTCTGGCCCGCATGCACCGTGTAGCTGTCGGCCACCGCTTCCGGCGCCGCGTTGGTGACGTCGATGGTGACGGTACCCAGCGCCGTGCCGCCGACACCGTCCGCCACGGTGTAGGTGAAGCTGGTCTGGCCAGTGAAGCCGGCCGTGGGCGTGAAGCTGAAGTGGCCGTCGGGGAAGGCCACCACCACGCCTTGCGTGCTGGTGACGTCGATGGATGCGATGTGCAGCGCGTCACCGTCGGCGTCGCTGTCGTTGGCCAGCAGGCCCGGCGCGGCAATCTGCAACGCCTGGCCGGCGTGCACCGTGTAGCTGTCGGCCATGGCCTCGGGGTCGTGATTCACCGCGACCACTTCGTTCACGGTAAGCGTGACCGTGGCGAGGTTGCTGTCCAGACTGCCGTCGTTGGCCTGGTAGGTGAAGGTGTCGCCACCGATGTAGCCGGCGTTGGGCGTGTAGGTGAAGCCGCCGTTGGTGTTGAACGTCACCGTGCCGTGGGAGGCCGCGCCGACCAGAACGGCGGAGAGGCTGTCGCCATCCGGGTCGCTGTCGTTGCCGAGGACGCCGGGACCATCCACCGTAAGGCTGCTGTCCTGATCCAGCGCGTAGGCGTTGTCCACCGCGTTCGGGGCGTGATTCACCGCGCTAACGTGCAACACCACGTTGGCGCCGCTGCTCAGCGCGCCGTCGCTGACTTCATAGGCAAAACCGTCATCACCGGCGTAACCGGCATCGGGGGTGTAATTGAAGTGACCGTCGGCGAACAACTCCAGCGCGCCGTGGCTGGTGCGGCCGTTGAACGGCGTGACGCTGAGCGTGTCGCCATCCACATCGTTGTCGTTGGTCAGCACACCGGGCGTGGCGATGCTGATACCGCCGTTTTCCAGCACGGTATAGGTATCGTCCGCCGCCACCGGGGCGTCGTTGACCGAGGCCAGGGTCAGGCTGACCGTGGCGATACCGCTCTGACTGAGGCCGTCGGATACGCGATAGGTGAAGCTGTCGGCGCCGTGGTAGTTGGCCGCCGGGGTGTAGGTGAAGCCGCCGTCGGCGTTGAACACGAGACCGCCATGCGCCGGGCCGGTGACCAGGGTCGCGTTATAAACGGGGCCATCGCCATCCGTATCGTTGCCGGACACGTTGCCGTTGATGGCCTGGTCTTCGTCCGCGTTGTAACTGTCGTCCACCGCCACCGGGAGGTGGTTGGCGCCGAAGTTGCCGGTCGCGCTCTGGCCGCTGTTGGCGAACACGTCGAAGAAGCTGTCCGTGGTGACCAGCCAGCCGTCCGGCGCGGCAATGGCGACGCGCCAAGTGGCGGGGCCGAGGTCATTGAAGCGGTACGCGCCGTTGGCGTCGGTCACCGCACTGGTCTCGCCCGCGTCCAGGGTGCCGTTGCCGTTGCCGTCAAGGAACACGCTCCAGCCGACCAGGGCGCTGTCGGAAGCGTCCATCACGCCGTTGCCGTTAAGGTCGTCGTAAAGGCTGCCGCTGACGTTCATCAACTGGAAGTTGCCGAAATCGAGGCTGCCGAGGTTGTCGCCGGCGCTCAGGACGAGGGTGTGCACGCCCCGCGCGGCTTGTTGCAGCACGCCGCCGACGTTGCCGCCGCCGCTGCCGCCGGCGCCGCCGGCCGGAGTGGCGCCGAGGGTGGCGATGGCGGCCGCGAGTTTTTCCATGTTGAGGCGCGGGAATTGCAGGCCGGTGTTGACGACGTTATCGATCTCGTCGTCGCCGTCCATGATCAGATCGCCGGTGTTGCGCAGCAAGGTGGCGAACTCGCCGGTGGTGAGGCCGCGTCCCAGGGTTTCGTGGGCGATCTGCTGGGCCAGCGCGGCGGCGCCGGAGACGAAGGCGGTCGCCTGGCTGGTGCCCTGCATGGTCTGCACACCGCCCGTGGCGTTGGCGCCGTTGAAGCGGGCGCCCGGCGCGAAGGTGTCGAGCAGCGAGGTATCACGCTGCGAGAAGGCGGCGATCTGGTCGACGCCGGTGCTGTAGTTGGTGGCGCCGGTGTAGACCGTCCAGGGGCCGCCGAAGTCGGCCGCCCAGGTGGCGCCGACGGCGATGGCCGCCGGGTCGGAGGCCGGGTAGGCGACGCCCATGCGGCCGAACTGGAGATAGTCGTTGCCGGCGGCGGCGACCACGATCACATCGGTCTGCGCCAACGCGGCGAGTTCGTCACCGATGCCGTAGCGCGAGAACTCATCGGTCCAGTTGCCGCCATCGCCCAGGGACAGGTTGACCACGCCGATGTTGTAGGTCTGGTAGTTGTTCAGCACCCATTGCAGGGCTTTTTCCAGGTAGGCGAAGGTGCCGCGCCCGGAGTCCTCGAACACCTTGAGGGCGATCAGGTCGGTGCCGGGAGCGACCCCGTAGTAACGGCTGTCCTGCGAGCCGATCAGGCTGGCGATGTGCGAACCGTGGCCGTTGACATCGCTGGCGTCGGCGTCGTTATTGGCGAAGTCCCACTGATAGACGATGCGATCGTCGACGCCGTCACCATTGAGGTCGGGACCGAAGAAACTGTGGTTGAGGTCGATACCGGTGTCGATGATGACGGTGGTAGTGCCGCGGCCGTCCAGGTTGGCATAAGCGGACTGCGCGCGCAGCTTGGTAATGCCCACCGTGTCCAGGGCCGTGTTGATGGCGATGGCGCCGTAATCGACCACCGCCGATCCGGAGGCGGTAGCCCAGGTGCCGCCGCAGCCGCAGCCGAGGCTTTCCATGGTGATGCTGGAACCCGCGGTGCTGACATCGACGGCGGAGGGGCCGGGTAGCGGCGTGGTCTGGGTCCAGCCGTCGCGCGTGCCTTCGGCCACGGTGTATTGGCCGGGCAGCAGGCCGGTGAAACTGTAATTGCCGTCGGCGTCGGTCAGGGTGCTGATCTCGCCGGAATCAAGCAGGCCGTTGGCGTTGCTGTCGAGGAAGATGGTCCAGCCCGCGACGCCGGGCTCGCCGGAATCGCGCACGCCGTTGCCGTTGAGGTCGTTGAACTTGGCGCCGCTGATGCTGCCGGCCTGCACGTTGCCGAGATCGGAGGCAAGCACGAAGCCGCTCTTGATACGGTAAGGCACGCCCGGTGTGGTGCGCTGCCAGCCGTCCGGCAGCACTTCGCCGATGACCACGGTGCCGGGGCCGACCCCGGTGAAGCTGAAGACGCCGTCGGCGCCGGTGACCACACTGGCTTCGCCGGTGTCGAGGACGCCGTTGGCATTGCTGTCGAGGTACACGGTACGGCCGGAGATCGCTTCCTCGCCGATTTCGCGGGTGCCGTCGGCGTCGCGGTCGTGGAACAGGACGCCGCTGATGTTGCCGGTGCGGAAACTGCCGAAATCGGCGCCGCTGACGGTATGCCCTTCCGTCAGGGTGACGCTGTAGGCGCCGCTGGCCGGGCCGGTGGTGATCCAGCCGGAAGGCGTGACCTGCGCCACGCGGTAGTCGCCCGCCGCCAGATTGTCGAAGGCGTATTTGCCGTCGGCGCCGGTCGTGGTGGAGACCTCGCCGGCATCGAGTTGCCCATTGCTGTTGCTGTCGAGGAACACGGTACGGCCGGCGATGACGGTTTCCGGGTTGTAGCTGGCCGGGTTGAAGGTACCGCCGCCATCCAGGTCTTCGTAGGCGAAGCCGCGGATGCCGGTGGGCAGCACGGCGAGGGTGTTCCAGGACACCGACTTGGCGCCCGTGCCCGCATTACCGGCCAGATCGGCCAGGCCGGTGGCGGACACCGTGAGCTGATAGGCGCCCGGGGTGGCGGTGAAGCCGCCGAGGCCCGCGATGCGGTAGACGTTGTCGCTGAGCTTGCTGACCGTGACCGCGGCGTCCAGGGTGACGGCCGCGCCGTCGCGGGTGAGGGCGATGTCGGCAAAGGTGAAGCCGGCCAGATCGACCTCTTCATCCAGGGTGACATCCACCGTGTCCACGCCAGTAGTGCGCGGATTCGGGCTGATACCGGCGATCGAGGCCACGCCCGGCGCGGTCATGTCGATGAATACGTTGAGGAAGCTGTCCGGCGCCAGGTTGCCGGCGGCGTCGACCACGCGCACGCGAATCTGGTGCGCGCCGGGGCCGCTCAGGGTAAAGGCGCGACTGAAGCTGGTACCGCTGACCGTGGCGTAGCCCAGTTCCTTGTTGGTCGTCATGTCGGTCATGCGCACCGCCAGGCCGGTTTCCGGCAGATCGCCGGTGACGCTCAGGTTGAGCGTATTGGTGCGACGGTCGCTGTTGGAAATGCCGTTGTCCGGGGTCATCGCCAGGTTGCTCGGGGCGAGCGGATCGACGATGTCCATGACCCAGGTTTCCGACACCGAGCCGGTGCCGGCGTTGCCGGCCAGGTCGCTGATGCCGGCGCCGATGACGGTCAGGACATAGGTGCCGTCCTGGCCCACTTTCCAGTTGAAGCCCTTGATCCGCCAGGTATCCGCGTCGACCTGTTCCACCGTGACTTCATTGGTGATCAGGTTGCCGCCGCCGTTGCGGGTCAGGGTGATGTCGCGCCAGTCAAAACTGCCCGCGTCGATCGGCTCGCTGAAGTCGACATCGAGCGACAGAACCACGGTGTTGCGCGGGTTGGTGGTCAGGTGCTCGATACCGGTGAAGGTCGGCGCCGTGTTGTCCAGCGTCCAGGCGCGGCTGAACTGGCCGACGCCGGCCACGCCGAGGCTGTCCAGGGTGCCGCCGGCGAGAACGGTTAGGGCATAGTCGCCCGCCACATTGGTGAAGCCGGCGAGGCCGCCAACGCGGAAAGTGGTGGCGTCCAGTTGCACCACGCTGACGCTCGCGTTGAGCGCGACGGCGGCGCCGTCGCGAGTCAACGCGAGGTCGTTCCAGTCGAAGCTGGCCGCGTCCATGTCGCGCGAGAAGGTCACGTCCAGGCTGGCGACGACGTCATGGCGCACGGCCGGCGTTACCGCCTGCACGTCGAGGATGACCGGCGCGCTGGCGCCCATCGCCCAGTTGAGCGCGAGGCTGTTGACGCCGGCGTTGCCGGACAGATCGGTGATGCCGTGGGCATCGACGCCGAGACGGTAGTTGCCGTCAGCGGCGGTGGCGCCGGCCAGGCCGGAGACGCGCCAGGTGTTGCCGGAGAGATGTGTGACGCTCAGGTCGGGCACGGCCACGCCGACGCCGTTGTGGGTCAGGGTGAAGTCGGCCGCGCTTAGGGTGGCGGTGTCGATCTCTTCCGAGAACGTCAGTTCCACCGCGTCCACCGGCGTGGTTTGCAGGCCGGCGGCGACGCCGCCCAGGGCGTCCAGCGTCGGCGCCACATGGTCGACGATGGCGTAATAGAGCGTGTAACTGCCGGTGCTGTTGTAGTCGAGCAGGTGGAACAGGTTTTCGTAGGTAGCGCCCGGTTGGTCCGCGTGGAAGGTACGGTCGGTGCGCCAGGCCATGCCGTTGACCGGCAGTTCGGTACCGTCGGAACGCAGCACCTTGGTGAGCTGATAGGCGGCGGGCAGGCCATCGGCCACCTGGAGGTAGGACCAGCCGGCCTGCATGTCGGCCGTCAGGATGCGGGTGAGGCCGCCGCCGCTGACCAGGGCGTTGGCCGCGAGACTGACGGCCGCCTGGCCGCCGGTGCTCATGTAGAGCGTGTCGGGCAGGTTGTCGGCGTCCGGCACATCGTTGACCAGATAGTCGGGGATGTTGTCGTTGCTGGGCGTGGTCACCCGCACGGCGCGGATCAGCTCGTGGATGTTGACCTGCTGAATCAGCGAGGTGCGCAGGTCGCCGTTGTCGTCCAGATGCTCGAAGGTCGCGGAGAAGTCCTTGAACTTGCCTTGCAGGCTGGAGATCAGGTTCCACTGCGCGGTGGTGGTCTGGCCGGGGGCGATGTTGCCGAGGTCGACGGTGAGGGAATTGCTGCCGGGGTTGGCGCCCACTTGCGAGCCGATGATCTTGAAGTCGACCAACAAGCCCTTCTCGTTCTCGATGATCTGCGGTTGCGCCGAGGTGATGGTGAGGTTGCCGGCGCCGCCCTTGCCGACGTTGGTCACTTGCAGGCCGAGCGCGAACGGCTCGGAAGGCTCCACCACATCGGTGAACGGGTCGTCGGCGTAGACGTCGCGTTGCCAGAAATAATCCAGGTTCAGCTTGGCTTCCGGATAGACGGTAATGGTCGCCGGCAACAGCGGCACATCCACGACCGTGCCATTGTCGATGTAATGCAGCATGCCGCCCATCGAATAACGGATCGGCGCGTCCGGCGCGGCGTCGTTGGTGGGCACGAAGGTGTACTGAATGCTGCCGATGCTGCTCGGGCCGATGCTCCAGGAGCCGTCAGCGTTCCGCGTCACGCCGTCCAGAGTCGGGCCACGCACGACGAACATGTCGTTGGCCGCGTTGCCGTTCTGGTCGCGGATGTCCAGGGTGAGGCTGATGTTTTCCAGGGTGGTGTCGGCGCGGCCGTTGTTGATTTCCAGGGTGCCCAGGAAAGCGGTACGGGTGATCACCGCTTGCTGCTCGATGCGCAGGCGCACCTCGGCGCAGACGCCGTTGGCGCCTTGCGAGGTAAGCGCGGTATCGCCGGAACCGATGCTGTCGGCGCTGGAGGCGCTGGTGGAACCGGAACAGCCGGTATAAGGCACGCTGTAGCCGATCGGCACGCTGTAGGGTGAGCCGGAGCCGCCATTACCGCCGCCCCAGTACCAGCCGCCGCCACCCCAGCCACCGCTGCTGGTGCCACCGCCGCCGGCGCCGATCGGGCCGATCAGGCTGCACATGCAGGCGAGGATGTCGGCCCAGTTGCTCAGGGCGCCGCCGATGGCGCCGGGAATGGCGCCGATGCCGCCCGCCGCGGAGCCGGCGATGCCGCCGGCCAGCGCGTTGCAGGCGGTGGTGATGATCGCCGTCTGGCAATCGGTGAGGCCGGGGCCGCCCGCCGCCTCGATGCAATCGAGGGCCAGGCTGATCACGTCGCAACCAGCCTTGAGCAGGTTGCCGGCGCCACGTTCGGCCAGCCAGGTCGCGATCGACTCGGCGCCGCTGTTGATGCCTTCGCCGCAGCCCACCACGGCCGCGATCTTGACCGGCACGGCCACCCACTGGTTGTTCTTGCACTCGTAGGTGTACATGGTGTCCAGGCCCAGGCACTTCATCAGGGCGCTGCCGGCGCCCGCCGTGGCGAGGCCGCCGCTACTCGCCGAAACCGAGGCGGACGAGGTGTCGCGCAGGCGGATGGTGAAGGGAATGGTCACTTCGCTCTTCGCGGCCAGCGTCGGAATGCTGTCGATCAGCGGCGTGATGATGTAGTCGGCGTCTTCCGGAATGTTGAAGTGCACATCCTTGGCGTCGATCAGGCCGTGGTTGCGCAGGGTGATGTTGAACTGGGTCTCATAGCCGGGAATCACCCACGGCATGATGAACGGCTCGTCCACCGTGACCACCGGCATCGGCACCTCGGTCTCGAAGGTGGATTCCAGGGTGATCTGGTAGTGGTCCTGGATCTGCGTGGGCACCACGGTCCAGTTGTAGGTGACCGCCTGGCGGTGCAGGAACACTTCTTCCGTGTCGAGCCCGCCCGGGGTGACGTGCACGGTCTGGCGCACGGTGTCGTGCTTGTTCGCGCTCACCATCAGGGTGTAGGGGCCTTCGGCGAGGTTGCTGAAGTTGATGATGCCCGTGGCATCGGTGACCGCGCTGGCCACCACCGCGCTGGTATAGGCGTCGAGCAGTTGCACGGTGGCGCCGGCCAGGTTGGGAGCGCCTTCCGCGAAATAGGTGTACTCGTCGGTGACCGTGATCTGGACGTCGCCGGTCGCCTCGGACACGGCGCGGAACTGGAAGGAAACATTGCTGTAGCAATTGGTGCCGACCACGTTGAGCACGCCGCTGTAGACCTGCAGGGGCAGATCAGCCGCCGGTTTCAGCGCCAGGGTGATGGTGGTTTTCTGGCCCGGCGCCAGGCTGGGCAGAGTGGCATTGGAGCCGAGGCTCAACCACGGCGCGTTGTCCGGCAATTGCACGGTCAGCGGGCCGCTGTCGACGCCGCCGGTGTTGACCACATCGAACGACACCGTGGTCTGCGCGCCGCGCAGCATGCCGGCCGTGAGGTAACCGGGGTTGGCCACCAGATGCGGGGTCAGCGGCGTGACGCTGACCGACAGCGGTACGCTCACCGTCACCCCCTCGGCGCTGGTGATCTGTACCGCGGTGCTGCCGTTGAGCGCGCCGGAATCGAGGGCGGCCGTCAGTGTGTAGTTCAACAGCACGCTGCCGGAACCCGCCAGGGTGTCCGGCAGGCTCAGGTTCACCGTCAGGGACGGCGGCAGGTTGGCCAGCGAGGCGGCGAGGCCGGTCAGCGCCACCGGGCTGAGGTTGCGCAGTTCGATCGTGCCGCTCTGGGTCTGGCCGGGGAGCAGCGCGATGTTGATGCCGCCCTGCGCGGTCATGCCGAGCAGGTCGAAGGCATCCTGTGCCGTACGTTCATAGACGCCGGGGTGATCGGCGGAGAGGGTGAAGTGCCCGGACTCGTTGTAGAGCGGGGTGAAGTTGGCGGTGAAGTGGCCGGAGGCGTTGGTGAACGCGCTCAGGGTGCGCACGGTCGAGCCGTGCACCACCTGGATGGTCACCGGCACGTGCGCGCGGGCCGCGCCGCTGACGGCGTCGATGGCGTCGCCGTAGAGCGGAATGGTGGTGCCGGCGGGGCCGGATTCGAAGTCGGTGTAGACCACCGCGTGATAGGCCGCGGAAACCTCGACGCCCGCGCTGCCGCGCGTGTTGTTGCCTTCCACCAGTTCCGGCACGTTGCCGGCGGCGTCGGTCACCACGAACACATAGAAGGGACCGACGCGATCGCCGATCTGGATCGACATGCCGCGGTCGTAAGACTCGCCCACGCCGAGCGGCGTGCCGTTGAAGCTGCCGATCAGCGCGTCGTCGGCCGACAGGTTGGCGTCGACCGAGACATAGACGGTATCGGTCCAGCTACCGGCGGCGGCGCCGAAACCGACGTTGCCCACGCTCCAGGTCAGATTGATGACGCTCTGGGTCAGGGTGCTCGTCGGCAGGTTGATCGAAGTGACTTGCAAGTCGGCCAGTTCACGATCGCTGACCTGGACGCCGACACTACCGGAGTTGAAGCCGGCGGCGGCGGCCACCAGGGTGGCGCTCTGGGTGCCGTCCTGGATGCCGTCGCTGACCGCGTTCACGGCGAAGGTGGCGGAACTTTGGCCGGCCAGGATGGTGACCGTGCTCTGCACCGTCGCTTCCGTGGTGTCGGAAGACGTGAGATAGACCAGCAGATCGCTCGACGTATCGGTATTGCGCGTCACCGTCGCGGTGGCGGCCCCGGCGCCGGCCACTTCGGCGATGACGTTCTTGTCGATCGACAGGCTGAGGGTCGGGCCGTCGTCGTCGGTGATCAGCAGCGCGGTGGTCACCTTGGTCGAGGGCAGCGGAATCAGCGAGAAGGCGTCGGCCACGACCGCGCTCAAGGTCGCCGTGTAGTCGCCGCCGACGAGGTTGTTGTCGAGGATGGAGACGGGGAAGCTGACCGAGGACTCGCCTCCGGCGATGGTGACGTAACTCGCCATGCGGGCACGGCCGATGTCGCCGCTCAGCAGGATCACCAGAGGGCTGTCGGTGACGTAGGAACGGGTCACCGTGCCGTACAGGGCGGCGGTGCCGGCACCCTCGGAGACGATGTGGCTGGATAGATCGAAGCTGAGACTGGGGATGTCGTTGTCCAGAACGCGCAATTGCCGCGCGCCGCTGGCGAAGCCGGCCGCCGTGGCGGTGACCCAGATGTTGCGGTCGCCTTCCGGCACGTTGTCGTTCACCGGCGTGACCTGGAAGGTGACGCTGGACTGACCGGCGGCGAAGGTGACGCTGGCCGGCACGGTCAGTTTGTAGGGCTTCTCGTTGCTGAGCGTGACGCTGAGCGCGGCGCTGGGATCGGTGTTGCGGGTCAGCGTCATGGTGAGCGGACCATAGCCTTCGTCGATCGTGGTTACCGGCGCGGTCAAGGTCAGCGTCGGCTGATCGTTGTCGAGGATGCGCAGAGCGGCGGCGCCATCCGCGAAGTTGACGGCGCTGGCGTTGATGCCGCCGTTGCGGGTGCCATCGACCAGGCTGTTGTCGGTCATGCCGATGGTGAAGCTGACGCTGGACTGGCCGACCGGGATCACCACCGTGGCCGGCAAGGTCAGGCCCGCCAGGTCGCTGGACAGGTTCACGCTCAGGGCGGCGGCGGTGGAGCCGCTGCGCACCAGGGTGCCGGTCGCCGCGTTGGCGCCGGCCTGTTCGTTGATCTGCGCGGTGTTCAGGGTGAGTTGCAGGGCCGCGCCCAGGTCGAAGGCCACGTCGTCGATGACGGCGTTGTTCGCTTCATTGAGCTCGAACACGGCGTTACCGGCATCGACCCGCACCACCAGCCGGTAGGCGCCGCTGACGAAAGTCGGCAGGGTGACCGACTCGGTGCGGGTGACGCTGCCACCGCCGGCCGGGAGATTGTTGCCGCTGTAATAGAAGGTGCCGAGCAACTGATCGCCGCCGATGACCGCGTCGTTCGACAGCCAGACCTGTTCCGACCAGGCGCCGGTGGCGGCCAGGTCGCCCAGGTTGGCGACCGTCCAGGACACCTGCGTCGAACGTCCGGCCAACGCGCTGCCGGGTGCCTGGATGTCGCTCACGGTCAGGTCGGGGTACGGAGCCAGCCCGGAAGTCGCGGCGAGGCTGGCGCTGTTGTTGCTCTCGCCGGTGCCGCCGGCGTTGTACTCGAACACGTAGTTGCCGATGTCGGCATCCACCGTGATCAGCAGATTACCGGCGCCGCGCGTGCCTTGCGGCAGGTTGAAACTGTAGGAACGGGCACGGGCTTCCCCGGCGTTGAGGGAACCGCCGCTGGCCTGGTCGTAGTAGACCCAGGTGTTGACCAGGGTCTCGCCGGTCGTCTGGTTCACCACCATGACGCGGTCGTAGAACGAGGCGGCGCTGGCCGCCAAGCCATCGTTGTAGGTTTCCCAGTTCAGGGTGACGCTGGCGCCGGAGGTGAAGCTGGTCGGTGTCAGCGCGAGGTTGCGCGCGCGCAGGTCGGCGTAGTCCGCGATGCTGGAAGCGGCGTTGGCCACCGTGGTGTTGTTGCTCTCGCCCGTGCCGAGGTTGTTGCGTTCGTACACCTGGTTGTACCAGTCACTGCTGACCGTCACTTCCAGGTTGCCGACGCCGCGCGTGCCCTGCGGCAGGGTGAAGCTGGCGCTACGGGCGAGCGCGCCGCCGACGGCGATGCTGCCCTGGGTGTTGGCGTCGTAATAGAGGGTGGTGGAGTACAGCCACTCGCCGGTATCGGTATTGCGTACCCGCAGGTAGTCGTAGAAGGAGGCGCTCGCGGCGCCATTGCCGGTATTGCTGTCGTTCCAGGAGATCGTCACCACGTCGCCGGAATGCGGTGTGGCCGGGCCGATCAACAGGCCCGTGACTTGCAGGTCGGCATAGGGCGCCAGGGTCGCGCTGGCGCTGGTGACGGCGCTGTTGTTGCTCTCGCCGGTGCCGCCCGGGTTGTACTCGTATTGGTAGTTGTAGGCGTCGGTGGTCACCGTGATTTGCAGATTGCCGACAGCGGCATCGCCGTTCGGCAAGGTGAAGTTCCAGGCCCGCGCCAGGCTGGCGCCGGCCGCCACACCGCCTTCACTGGCGGCATTGTGGTACAGGGTGGTGTCGAGCAGGGTCGCGCCGGTGCTGGTGTTGAGCACGACGATGCGGTCGTACCAGTTGGCGCCCGCCGCCAGGTTGCCGCTATTGACGTCATTCCAGGTGATCGCCATGACGCCGCCGGTGAGCAGGCTGGAGGGGGTCGCCACCAGGTTCTGTACTTGCAGGTCGGCGTAGGGCGCGATGCTCGCGCTGGCCGTGGTGCTGGCGCTGTTGTTGCTCTCGCCGCCATTGGGAATGACGCCGTCGTGTTCGTACTGGTAGTTGTAAGTGTCGGCGGTAACGGTGATTTGCAGATTGCCGACACTGGCGGTGCCGTTGGGCAGTGTGAAATCGTAGGCGCGCGCCAGGCTGGCGCCGGCCGCCACGGACAGTTCGCTGCCGGCGTTGTGATAGACGGTGGTGTCGAGCAGCGTCGCGCCGGTCGTGGTGTTGAGTACCACGACGCGGTCATACCAATTGGCGCTCGCCGCCAGATTGCCGCTATTGGCGTCATTCCAGGTGATGTGCATGACCTCGCCGGTCAGCAGGGTGGAAGGCGTGGCCGCGAGGTTCCGCACTTGCAGGTCGGCGTAGGGCGCGAGGCTCGCGGCCACGGTGGCGCTGGCGCTGTTGTTGCTGTTGCCGGTGCCGCCCGCGTTGTACTCGTACTGGTGGTTGTAGTAGTCGGTGGTGATGCTGACCCGCATGTCGCCGACGCCGGAATCGCCATCGGGCAGGGTGTAGTCATAGGAACGCGCCAGGCTGCCGGCGGCGGCCACGCCGCCCTGGATGGCGGCGTCGTGGTAGACGGTGGTGGACAGCAGGGTCTGGCCGGTACGGGTGTTCACCACCTGCACCAGGTCGTACCAGGAAGAATCCGCCGCCAGGGTGCCGACGTTGTTGTCGTTCCAGACGATGTGCATGACGCCGCCGGACTGCAAGCCGCTGTCCGGGGTCACCGCAAGGCCGCTGACGACCAGGTCGGGATAGGGCGCGATGCTGGAACTGGCGCTGATGCTGGCGCCGTTGTTGGTTTCGGCGGTGCCGCTCGGGTTGTATTCGTAAACCTGGGTGTAGTAGTCGTTGCTGATGCTGATGCTCAGATTGCCGACCCCGGCATTGCCGTCCGGCAGGGTGAAACTGAAGCTGCGCGCCGCGCTGCCGCCGGCCGCCACACCCGCCACCGCGATGGCGCTGGAGACGTGGTAGGTGCCGGTCGTGTTGTTGTAGACCTGGATCAGGTTGCTGTAGCCGGCGCTGTCCAGATTGCCGCTGTTGACGTCATCCCAGGTAATCGTCACCTGCTCGCTCGAATGCGGGCTGGACGGGTTGATCGCCAGGTTCTGCACCTGGAGGTCGGGGTACATGGCCAGGGTGGAAGTCACCGAGGTGGTGGCGTCGTTGTTGGCCTCGGCGTCGATGCCCACCAGGTATTCATAGACGTTGCCGTTGACGTCGGACGTGATGCTGACTTGCAGCACGCCGACGCCGCTCGGGCCGTCGGGAATGCGGAAATCGTAGCTACGATCGATGCTGCCGCCCGCCGCGATGACGGCGCCGGTGTAATGCTGCCAGTTGTCCAGCAGGGTGGTGCCGGTGCTGGTGTTCACCACACGCACGCGGTCGTAGAAGTTGGCCTCGGTGGCGTTGGTGCCGTGGTTGCCATCGGTCCAGGCGATGTGCAGGGTCGAGCCGGTTTCCGGATTGCTCGGCGTCGCCGTCAGGCTATCCACACGCAGGTCGGCGTAGGCCGCCAGCGTGGCGTTCCTGACCACGTTGGTCGAGTTGTTGTTCTCGCCGTTCGCGCCCGCCGCGGTGCGCTCGAAGACATGGTTGTAGACATCCGTGGTGACGGTGAAACGCAGATCGCCGACCGCGCTGAGGCCATCCGGCAGAGTAATGGTGGCACTCCGGTCGATGCCGCCGCCGGCGGCGATGTTGTCGGCCAGGTTACGGCCGTCGTACCAGTAGTCGTAGTCGCCAAGGTTGGTATTGGTGGAAGTGTTGTAGACATTGACGCGGTCGTAGAAGTAACCGTTCATGACCCCATTGCCAGCGTTCGTGTCGGTCCAGGTCAGCGTGACGCTGGCGCCGGATTCCATTTGCGGCGTGGCGATCACGTCCAGCGCGGAGACGATCAGGTCGGGCCGATTGCCGTAGGTCAGTTCGATCGGCATGGCCGCGCTGACGTTGTTGCCGTTGTTTGCCTCGGCCTGGGAGTTGCCCTGGTCGGAATGCACGAACAGATACCAGGTGCCTTCGGTCAAGGTCTGGGTCTGCGGCAGGGTGAAACTGACGCTGGCGTTGTAATCAGTGTGCCCCGCGAGCGGCTGCGCGCCGGGATAACGGTAGGCGATGTAGCTGTCGTCGCCATCGCCAAACACGGCGTTCTGGGACAGGACGACGTAGTCATACCAGTTGGCGGTGGCCGGCGCGGACAGGTCGTTGTGGCCGACCCAGCTCACCGTGATGCTTTGGCCGAAGTTGGCGCTGGCGGGCGCGGTGACCACGGGCGCGATCAGGTCGACGGAATTGACGTGAACCACGGCTGTGTAGCCATCCGTGGCGGTTTCGCCATTGACGCCGTTGCCGTCCTGATTCATGGCGTTGCCGACCAGATCGTTCAGGGTCGGGCTGAGCACCAGGGTGTAGTCGCCTTCCGCATATTGGTTGGTGAACGTCACCCGCAGGATGTTGCCGCTGACCACGCTGACGGCGACGTTCTGATCGAGCAGGCTGGCGCCGCTCGGGCCGGTGAAGCTGGCGATGTCGGCCACGCTGACCGTGGCCGGGTCGATGGCTTCGTTGAAGGTGAGGTCGATATGGTTGAACGCGGCGTCGCTGTCCGGAGACTCGGCCACCACTCGCGGGCCGCTGTGATCCACCGTGAAGAAGCTGCTGAAGGCGACGTTGGGCCGGCCTTGCAGGTCACTAACCGCGCCATCCGCGAGGCTGAAATTGAAGGTGCCCTCGGTGTTGGCGAGGTTGACGTGGAACTCGATGGCGCGGCCATCGAGTATGGTGTAGTCGGTGGCGCTGGCGCCGTTGTCCAGCACCAGGTCGGAGCCCGACAGCGACGAAGCCAGGATGGCTTCCGAGAAGGTCAGGATGACGCTCGTGGGCGGGGCGATGAAGTTCGTGCCCGCGACCGGATTGGACGCGACCACCAGCGGCCTGGCATTCAGGGCGACATCGCTATTGGCGCCCACGATTTGCAGGAGGTAATCGCCGCGCGCCGTCTCCGGCGTGGTGCCGGCGGCGATGACACGAACCTCGTAAAGGCCCGAAGTCGCGGGCGTGAAGACGAGGTGGGCGTTGCGGCCGTCGGCCGCGCCGTTGTCGTCGCCGGCGACCAGGGCGCCGCTCTCGTCATAGACCTCGATGCGCGCATCGAGCAGATTCACCGGCTCACCGGCGCCATCACCGGGAGTGGTGGTGCTGATGCTGAGTTCCTGGCCGGCGGTGGCCTGGAAGGTGTAGCGGTCGGAGCGGTCGCCCGCCGCCCAGGCAACCGCCTGTTCCAGGAGACGGTCGGCGTTGCCAGTGGCAAAGCCGCCGGGGGAATCGGTATAGACCGGGCCGAGGTAGACGCTGCGCCCCGCGCCCGGCTCGCCCACGACCACCGCCGCATAGCCGCCGGACGTGGCCAGCGTCTGGGCGCCGATCATGTCGACGCCGCCCGGAGGCAGTTCCGTGTAATAGGGCACGGCGAAATCGACCACGCCCCGGGTGACCGGGTGCGTTGAATTGGTGATGCTCAGTGTCGCGCCGTAGTTGTAGGTGCGGCTGCCGCTGTCCACCGGCAGGATGGCGTTGATGTCGGCGAGGGGCGCGCCGGTTTCGACACCCGCCGCGTAGGCGATCCAGCCGGCGCCGACGACGCCGCCGCCGCCTTCCACCCATTGCCGCAGGACCGGGGCGATGGTCGTCAGGGCCGCGCGGCTGGACTGGTCGCCGATCACCACGACGTCGTAGTTGTAGAGTTCGGCGAGCGTGTCGATGTCGGCGGCGCCCACCGAAGTGGCGGTGAAGTTGAAATAGCTGTCGTCGTTGAGCTGGCTCACCACCTGGCCGGCATTGCCGCTATTGAGCACCGCCACGCGGATGTCGCCGCTGGTGCCGAACCCGGCGCCGGCGCCGCCCAGTGCGCCGAGCACCTGGCCGGTGGCCGAGATGTCCTGAATTCCGACGCGGGTTTCCAGACCGAAATCGGCGGAGCGGGTAACCACCAAGCTGTAGGGCAGATCGCTGGCGGACGAGATCCGGGCATAGTAGGTGCCCGCCGTCGGGGCGATGAAGCCCGTGATCGACTGGCCGACATTGCCGGCATCGGGGATGCCGTTGGCCATTTTGACGCCGGCCGGATCATAGAACCGCAGGTTGAGGCCGCTGCCGGAGGGCAAGTCGGTGCGAGTGGCGGCCAGACTCACCGACTGGCCGGCGGCCAGGGTGAAGCCATACCAGTCGTTGCCGCCGGCGGAGACGCGGCCGAGCACGGCGAGACGGTCGGCGCTGCCGGCCAGGGCGATGGCGGAAGCGTCGATGTTTTCCGCGTTGGCGCGGACGCTGTTGTCGCTGCTGCTCCAGGACTCGTTTTCCAGTTGCGCGTTGAGCACGAGCTGGGTTTCGTAAGTGCCGGCACCGGCCAGGCTGTTGATACGCACCGTGTACTGACCGGCGGTGGCGATGGCCACGTTCTGCAACAACACGGTTTCACCGGCGGCGGCGCTGGCGCTGCCCAGCACGGTGACGCCATCGGAGCCGATCAGTTCAACCTGGGCTTGCAGCCCGGCCACGGGTGTGACGCGCACAGTGGCCTTCTGGCCGGCGTCGAGAGTGATGGTGAAATCGTCGACATCGCCGACACCGTACAGATTGCCGGCGGCGGGCGGGTCGAACACCAGGGAACCGGCCGGGGCGATGGCCCGCATGGCTTGCAGCGGCGTCGCGCCGACCGTGTCGACGCGGAAGTTGACCACGTAGTCGTCGCCGCCGAAACCGTCGCCATTGCCGTCGAGCGGATTGCCCTGGGTGTCGCGGAAACCGCTGTCGCCGGACACCAGCGCGAGGCGGTAATTGCCTTCCGCCAGATGGCTGTAGTTCAGCGTCAGCGTGCCGCCGACCGGGTCATAGTTGAAGCCGTCGGTCGCCAACGGAATGGTCGCGCCGGTGTCGCTGTTGGTCAGCACCACATCGTCGGCGCCCAGGCCCAGGCTGGCGAGTTCTTCATTGAAGGTGGCGCTGTAGGTGAAAGCGCCGGGCGGAATGATGTCGCCCTCGCTGATGCTGCTGGTCGCCACGATCGGCGGGGTGTGGTCGAGATGGGCGGTGCTGCCGGAAACCGTGAGCAGATAGGCGCCGCTGGTCTGGTTCCGCGCGCGCACTTCGACGCGGTAGATGCCGCCCAAGGCGGCGCTGTATTCGATATGGACGTTGCGGGTATCCGGCGAGGTTTCGCTGTAACTGCCCGCCGGCACGATATTGCCGTTCGGGTCGTACAGCGTGACCGCGACATCCAGCGTGTTGCCGGGCTCACCCGCGCCGTCGCCCGGCGTGCGGGTATCGATCACCAGGGGGTCGCCCAGATTGGCGACGAAGGTGTAGCTGTCGCCTCGGGCGGCGGCCCAGGCCACGGCCTGTTCCAGCAGGCGGTCGGCAAAGCCGCTTTGCAGCGAACCCGGGGAATCGGTGTAGGACGGGCTGAGATAGACGCTGCGCCCAGCGCCGACCTGCCCCACCACGATGGCGGGCCTGCCGTTCGCGTAGCCGAGCACGGTGCCCCAGGCATCCGCGCCGGCGGTGTCATTGGTGTAGTAGTCCGGGTAGAAATCGCTGATTCCGGCGGTCACCGGATGGTCGCTGACCGTGATGTTGATGAGGGGGTAGTACTGATACTGGTAGTAACTCGAGGTATCGACCGGAATGATGGCGTCGATGTCGGCCACCGGCGTGCCGGTGGCGCTGCCGGCGGCAAAAGTCAGCCAGCCGGTGCCGACCACCGCGCCGCCGCCTTCCACCCACTGGCGCAATGCCGGCGCGACGCTTGCCAGCGCGGCATGAGAGGACTGGTCGCCGATCACCACCACGTCGTATTGAGACAGCTCGGCCAGGGTGTCGATGTCGGCCGCGCCCACCAGGCTGGCGCTGAAATTGAAATAGCTGTCGTCGTTGAGCTGCGTGACCACGCCACTGGAGTAAGAACCATTGAGCACGGCCACACGGATGCCGGCGCCGCCGACAACGACGGCACCGCCGGAAGTGGCCGTGAAGCCGCCGAGGACGCTGTTGCTGGCCGAAATATCCTGAGCCTGGCCGGAAATACCCAGGTTGAACTCGGTATTGCGCATGACCAGCAGGCTGTAGCCGGTCGCTTCCCCGGTGACGCGGGCATAGAAGGTGGCGGTCGTGGACGCCTTGAAGTCCTTGATGTAGCGATCGAGGGTGAGGGAATCGCCGGCGCCACTGGCGATCAGGTTGCCGCCGGCGTCGTACAACTCCAGTTGCACGTTGCCGGGCGCCGCGCGGTTGTCGCGCGACAGGGTGAGCGTGCTGCTTTCGCCGGCTTGCAGGGTGAAGCTGTACCAGTCTTCGTCGGCCGCCGCGAGTTCGCCGCGCACCGCGCCGCGGCTGGCCGCGCCGACCAGGCTGATGAAGCCGCCATTGAAGTTCTCGGCGTCGGCTTGTATGTCGTTGCCGCCGGACGTCCCCGGCATTTCCATTTCACGAGCGGCGTTGAGCAGCGCCTGCAATTGGTAGCCACCCGCGCCGACATCGGCGCGCGCGCGCAGCACATAGGTGGCGGTGGTATCGATGGCCACTGTCTGCAAAACGGCATCCTGGCCTTGGCCAGGCGCCCAGGCTTCGTCGAGGAGCACGAGATTGCCCGCGCCGTCGTCGCGCCACAGACTGACTTTGCCGAGGACGGTAGCGTCAGTGGAAAGAACCAGTGTCAGCACCTGGCCGCCTTCGACTTCCAAGGTGTAGTCGTCCTCGTCGCCCGCGACATGGAAGACGCCGTTCTGAGCCGGGTCGTAGATCAGCGAGCCGGTCGGCTGCACGGGGGTGAGCGGCACGGGGTAGCTGTCTCTGGCCACGTCGACGATGAAATGGAGCTGGTAATTGCCGCCCGCGTTGCCGTCGGCGTCACCGTCCAGCAACAGGCCGGCGCGATCGCGGAAGCCGCTGGCGTTGCTTCGCAGCGTGAGGGTGTAGTCGCCCTCGGGGAGGCTGGCAAAGCTGATCTCGGCGCTATGGCCGAGGCTGTCGTAGGTGAAATTGGCGACGGCGTGGCTGATGCCGTGGCTGTCCACCAGGGTGACGTCTTCCGCGCCGAGGCCGGCGCTGTCCATCGCTTCGCTGAAGGTGACGCCGATGGTGAGCGGATCGGTGCTGACCAGCGCCCAGTCCGGCTGCGAGGTGGAAGCGACCTGTGGCGGGGTGGCGTCGGTGTTGAAGCTGCCGTCGAAAGCCTGAATGGCGGCGCCGGAAACGCTTTGCAGGGCGCCCGCATCGATGTGCACCTGATACAGGCTTTCACCCACATTGGCGCCGGCGATGCCGAACAGCAAGGTGTTGCCGTCGAGCACGGTGACGCTGTCGGCGGGAATGCCGTTGACGGTGAGGTCGCCGGCGTCGACGCTGCCCAGCAATACCTGGGCGGACAGGGTGACGCGATAGCTGGCCGGGAAGGTCGCCAGATCGGAATCCAGCGCCGGTTGCGTGGCGCTGACGACGAAATCCGCTTGCGCGCCGCTCGCGCCGTCCACTGTGAGGGTGTAGTCGCCGCGGCCATTGAGGGCGCTGACGACGATGGTGTAGGTGCCGTCGCTGGCCACCGGGACCAGCAGCATGGCGTTGCGTCCGTCCAGGCTGTTGTCATCGCTGGCGATGAGGCTGCCGTCGGGCGCATAGACGCTGATGAACGGGTCCAGGTCGTTGACCGGCTCCCCCGGGCCATCGCCCGGAGTCTGGGTATGGATGCTCAGGATGTCGCCCGCTCTGGCGTGGATGCTGTAGCTGTCCTGTTGCGGCCCGGCCGCCCACATGACGGCCTGTTCGACCAGGCGGTCGGCATCTCCGTAGGAAAGCTCGCTCGACGAGCTGATATAGAACGGCGCCAGATAGACACCGCGGCCATGCCCCGGCGTACCCACCACCACGGCGGGCGTGCCGACATAGGTCGCAAGCACGCTGGCCCCGGCGTCGGGTGTGGCCGGTTCGGTGCCGTAGACATAAAAATTGGCGACTCCCTGGGTGATCGGGTGGCCGCCATCGGTGATCGTCAGGTCGGTGTAGTGCCAGGAGGTCGAGGCATAGCCCGTGGTATCCACCGGGACGATGGCATCAATATCGGCGATGGGCGCGCCGTAATTCGCGCCGGCCTGCTCGATCAGCGGCGCCGAGGCAATCAGGCCACCGCCGGCTTCCACCCACTGCCGCAGCAACGGAGCCAGGGTAACCAAATCGCCATGCGAGTTGTAGTTGCCGATGAACACCACGTTGTAGGCATTCAGTTCGGCCAGGGTGTCGATCTGGCTCAGATTGACGATCTCGGCGTGGATGGGGAAGTTGATGTCCGCGTTGCCGTCCCACCGCGAGTCGTTCAACTGGTCGCGCAACTGCCAGGCGTTGTTCGAGCTATCGAGTATCGCGACCCTGATGATGCCGCTGGCATGGCCCAATACCCGCCCGGTGACACCAATATCCTGGGCCTGGCCGATGCTGTCGTTGGCCTCGCGCTCGAAGGCGCTGTTGTTGCTCACCACCAGGTTGTAGTCCCCCGGCCGGGCGCCGCTGACACGCACGAAATAGGTCGCGTCGGCAGTGGCCAGGAAGTCGCGAATGGCGGCATCGCTGTTGCTCGCGTCAGCGCTGCCCGTGGCCAGCGGGTTGCCGAGCGCGTCGAACAGGTCGACCCGGAGATCACCCGTCTGGCCCGCGACCACGAAGCTGGCATGATCGCCCGCGCTCAGGTCGACGCTGTACCAATCCTGGTTTTCCCCAAGCACCCGCATCTCGGCCACGGCATAGGCGCCATCGCCACTTTCCGCGGAGATGCGCAGGTAACGCGCCTGTACCGGGGTGAAATCGACGTTGCTGTCGTACTGGGCATTGCCCGCGCGGGTGCTGAAGGTATCCATGCCGTAAGCGGAATTGCCCGCCCACTCGGGAACCACCACCAGGGTCTGCCAGTTCACGCCATCGACGGAATAGTCGACGACGTAGTTGTCGTTGTTGTCCAGCGACAACAACAAGTCCTGCACCCTGACCAGGCCGCCCAGGTCGTACTGGAAGTAGAGCGGATCGCCGCCGCCATTCTCGTGGCCGAACCAGTACACGCTGCCGGGACCATTGAAGTCACTCTCCAGCGCGGGAACCTGGCCGTTCGCCAGTAGGTTGAGGCCGCCGCTGTAGTCGACACCGCTGGCGCTGATGTCCGTGGGCAGCCACATGTTCGGAACCCAGGTGGTAATCGCCAGGTCGTCCAAATAGGCCCAATCGGGGTTGAAGCCGGCATCGCTGTATTGCTGGAATTTGATGAAGCGGATATCACCCACGGCGAGGCCGCTGCCGGCCAGGGCCGCGCCCAGGTCGATCTGGTGCTGATTCCAGTTGCCGCTGGCGTCGGAAGGCTGGTCGTACACCGGAATCCAGGTGCTGCCATCCATGCTGACGGAAACGCCGTCCGCGTTGGCGTGATCGACATAGGCGCCGGCGAAGGGCTGGACCTGTTCGTTGTGCTGTTCGATCCAGTAGCTCAGGGTGGCATTGTCGAGGCCGGACAAGTCCACGTTCCAGACCGCCTCGGTGAGCGCCGGCTGGTAGTTGTTGTAGTCGCCCTGCATGTAGAGGCTGTTGCTGCCGCCGTTATGGCCCCAGCCATCCTGGTAGATGCTGGCGTCGGGGTTGTCGCTGAAGGTGGTCCAGTTCCCCAGGCCGTTGTTGAAATCCTCGCTGATGACGGTCGCCGGCATGCCGGAACCGGCCGCCAGGTTGCCAAAGGCGGCGGCGCGCCGCGCGCCGTTGCCCAGGTCGATGAAGGCGGCGTCGATCGCCTGCGCCGAGCCGAGGTCGTTGTTGCCGCCGAAGCCGAGCATTTCGGCTTCCGCCGCCGCGTTGAGCAGCACGCCCAGTTCATAGCGGCCGGCGCCCTCCAGGCTGGTGACGCGGATGGTGTAAGTGCCCGTATCCAGCACCGGCAGAAGATTGAGCACGGCGGTCGCCCCCAATCCCGCGGCGTCGAACTCGCTGTTGCCATAGGCATCGGTCAGGTTGTTGCCATAAGGGTCGAGCACCTCGATGCGGCCCCGGAAGGTCGGATCTTGCGGGAACAACGCGGTGCTGAGAGTCTGGCCGCCATCCAGTTCCAGGGTGAAGTCGTCGACATCGCCGGTCGCATGGAAAGCGCCCGTGCCGCTCGGGTCGTAGATCAGGGAGCCGAGGGGCCGCTGGGCGTCCAGGGGAGTGGGATAGGCCTGGCTGTCTGAATCGACGCTGAAATGGATGATCTGGTCAGCGCCGTTATTGAGAAGATTGCCGAGCGAATCGCGGAAGGCAGTGCTGT
The DNA here is from genome assembly GCA_028714875.1 of Gallionellaceae bacterium. Lineage (GTDB taxonomy): Bacteria > Pseudomonadota > Gammaproteobacteria > Burkholderiales > Thiobacillaceae > PFJX01. The sequence goes on along the minus strand of JAQTLN010000002.1, from coordinate 52,269 downwards.
TGGAGAACAGGGTGACGATATAGTTGCCCTCGGCCAGCGCGGGATAATCCACCGTCACGGTGTGGCTGCCGCTGTCGTAATAGAAGTTCTGCGCATCGATGCCGCTATTCGTCATGACCGAATAGAGCTGGACATCTTCCATGCCCAGATTGAGGGGATCGAGGGCTTCATCGAAGCTGAAGCTGAGGCTGTTGTTGCCGAACGCCAGAATTCCCCCCTCTGTGGGCGTGCCGCCGATCACGCTGGGGCCGGTGGTATCGAAGCTGAAAGTCAGATTGAAGGCGACATTGCCCTCTCCCTGGAGATCGGCGAACGCGGCGCTGGCGACGGCCACGTCATAGACACCATCGCCCGTATCCAGGCCGCTGAGGTCGAAACTGACGCGGCGCGCGTCGAGCACGGTGAAACCGGCGGCGGCCTGGCCGTTGACCGTCAGGTCAGTCGCCTGCACGGTGGACAGATCCAACGCTTCCGAGAAGGTGAGCACGAGCGACGCGGGGAAGGCATTCAAGGCCGCGCCGTCGGCGATGGAAGCCGCCATGACCCGCGGCGGTGTAGTCGTGCCGGTAATGCCGCCGCCGACCCGCAGCACATAGTCGCCCATGCCCGACTCGCTCAGCACGCGCACGCTGTAGACGCCGGCATCGGTCGTGGTAAACGTCAGCAGGGCGTTATGCCCGTCCAGGGCACTGCTCAGATCGGAAGCCACCAGGCCGCCGCTGGGGCCGTAGACCTCGATCCTGGGATCGAGCGTGTTGGCGGGGTCGCCAGCCGCGTCACCCGGAGTGGCTGTGCTGAGGGTCAGCTCGACGCCGGCATCGGCGGAGAAACTGTAATTGCCGCCCTTGACGACCTGGCTCTGCATATAGACCAGGATGTTGTCGAGCAGATTGGTCGCCTGCGGTTGCGGCCCATGGAAATTGATGGTCGTCATGCCGCCGAACATCACCCTGCCCTGGCCCCATTGCTTTTCGGCGAGCACGGCGTCGCCGCCGCTGTTGTCGATCAAGAGCGGGGTAATGCCGCCGCCATTGACGGAAGCATGACTGAACGAACCACCGGTGTAGGTGGCGACAACCGGCAGGTTGGGCCCCTGGAAGATGGGATGCGCCGGGGCGACGATGGTGGCCGTGCCGCCGTAGTCGGCATAGCGCAGGTTGACCCCGCCGAAGCCGTAGCTCATGCCATCGCCCTCGTTGGGCCCGGCATTGATGAACAAGGTGTTGCCCCGCGCGACCCAGTCCTGCAACAAGGTCATGTTGCTGTTCAGGAAAGCTTCCAGTTCATTGGCGTTGCTGTCGCTGCCTTCCAGGAACAGGAAGGAATGCCGCGCCAGCAGATCGGCCACGTTCACTGTCTCGAAGCGCAAGGCATCCCAGTTGCCGCCGCCGAATGCGACATCCATCGCGGTTTCGTCGGTCGTATTCCCCCACGGCGCGCCGGCGACGGCGGAACGCAGGAAGGCGCCGCGGCTGGCGCTGACACCCAGGGTGCTATTGCCCAGCACGGCGCGAGTCTGGCTGATGTCTTGCCCCCCACCCCCCTGCGCTCCGCTTAGGGCCAGGCTGATGTTGCGGGTGGCGACCAGCGCGTATTGCCCGGCGTTGGGTCCGCTCACGCGCAAGGCGATGTCCCCGTCGGCGACGGCCAGGTAATTGCGGATCGCCACGGTATCGCCACCAGCGGCTTCACCCAGCGCGATGGGCGTGCCGCCCGAACTGAGCAACTCCAGCGAGATGCCGGCGGCCGGGGAATTCAGCGCGAAGTCCAGAATGTCGCCGGCTTGCAGGTGCAACTTGAAATAATCGTCATTACCCGCCTGGAGCTCGCCCACCAGGCCATAGCGCTGGCCGCCTCCGGCCAGCGCCAGTTCCGAGGGAGCGAGGCTCTGCGCGGCGGCGACCAGATCGTTGCTGGCGCCGCCCACCGCCTCGGATTCCACCGTGGCGTTGAGGAAGATGTCGGCGTTGAAGTTGCCGCTGCCGGCGTTATCGTGCAGCACCAGGGTGTAGTCGCCGGCGGCGGCGCCCACTTCGGAATCGAGCAGCACCATGCTTCCCGGACCACTCGCCAGAGCGGAGTTCAGCGGCGCGTCGACCCCGGGCACGGCGCCTGGCGCGTAGAGCAGGATGCTGGCGTCGATACCGCCATCCTGTGGCCCGAACAGCACGGAGATTTTCTGGCTGGCATCCAGTGCCAGCGTGTAGGAAACATCGGACCCCGCCGCCGCGAAATTACCGCTAAAGCTGGACTGGTGTATCAGCGACCCCAGCGGCGCGACCGGATTGAAGTCGGCCGACATCAACAGCCTGGGTTCCAGGCTCTCGAACAGAATCTTGCGTCGCTGCGGCGGCATTTCCGCCTTCCCGCCCACGCCTTTATCGGTCCAGGCCCGCTTGAAAAATCGCGAAATGGCCGCCTGGAAAACATTGGGATTGACCTTGTTACCGGCGAAGAATTTGGGCATGGCGATCATGGCAATAACCTCCTCGCCCACGCGGGCGAAGCTAGAGAGTCAAACGGGATGGGGGAATGAAAAACGCGCAGCCAGAAGCCTCTCGCGGCGGAGAGGGGCTGCAAATCGAACAGGCGGAACACGCCGAGCAACGGCTCAGTAGTGGCCATAGCAAGAAAAAGCCATAACGTCTCCTTACATCCGTCATGGCAACCCGGCTGTCTCCACGCTTACTGGGAGACCCGCGGCTTTCCGACCCCGCCTCGCGACGGGTGTAGCTTTGTTGGTTGGTAACAGCAACGCAATGAATACGCAAAACGCAGAAAAACGGACGCGAGGCCCGTCATATCTCTACTGACACCAATGAAAGCGGTTTCCTTTTCGGCGTGGGAAAAGGTGCTTTCGGCCTGTCTGAGAGTTGGGAAGTCGCCTTCAGTTTTTTGAACCGAAGGCGCCCTCGCAACAGCCGGGACAGGAGGCCGGTTAACTACGAAGCTTTACGACGCTCTACGACGCAGACGCGCGGCACCCAGGACGCCAAGGCCACCGATCAGGAGGCCGAGGACACCGGGCTCGGGAGCGGGGGCGGGGGCGGGGACGTTCACGGTCACTTTCATGGGAGGATTAGCCAAGATGGTCAAGCCGTAGTGGTCCTCGTTTGTGAACGTATCATCCGCCAATGCTGAGTCAGCAAAACCATCACTGGAGACAAAGTCGATTTCATGCGGCCCAGCAGCGGCACCGCCAGGAATGGTGAATTTCGCGTCAAAGGTATAGCCGCTACCGAAATCCACACTCGTATTGGCCAGCCATTGCAAGTAGTACGTACCATTTGTACCGCTTTCCAGACCATCGTTAATAATGCTGCCTTCACCGCCCAAATAGCTCGCCAAGCTCGCCATATCGCGGGTAACACCATTAATGGTCATGGTCGAGGAGCCCGACAGGGCACCCAGCGCGGCGTAATCCCAGCGCAGGCGGAAATCCCAGCTGAAGATCCCATTCATATTGAAGCCGCTCAAACCGTCGTCGCTTACGGTCATCGAAACCGTTACCGTGTCGCCAGGATTGGCCGTGACCTGGGTGGCGCTCACGATAGCGGTCGCATATGCGGCGGGAGCCTGGAGGACGGCAGCCAAAGCAAGCGCCGCGAAGAGAGGGGTAAGACGGGAGTTCATGATTACTCCTTCGGTTGTTGGGCAGAAACTCGTGTTAACTACAGCACTTCTCGTGCCATATACACATTTTCATAAGAAACAATTAGTTAAAGCTCAATACTTTATACGGCACAGGTAATGCGTAAAGTATTTCGACAGATCAGACAAGGAATATCCTAGGGCTATTCCGTACTGGCATCGTATGTTCTTACGCTTACGCCACAGTGGCGCGGGCCGCCCGGCCAGTACCGCTTCAGCAGGCAATTGGAAAACCCGATGTCAAGCGAGTCGACACCCCAATGCGTTTTATGATGCATGCCTCCCGCAAGTCCCGGACGGGGTTTGTCTCCGGCTTGGCGACGGGATGTTCGAGGACTGCGAGATGGCGCTGAGACCCGCCCGGGCGAGATGGTTCGAGACCTATGTAGCGCACGATCAGGCCGTGCGCGCCACCGAAGTATTGGCCGCGACCGGCGTGGTGCAACTGGAGTTGGCGCCGCGCATGGAGGAAACGCCGCACATTGATCGGTTGCGTTTCTTCCTGGACCACTTCGCGGCGCTGGCGCTGGAACATGAGGAGTATCTGCCCGCCGGGGTGTCGCATCCCACCGCGCTGATCGGCGATTCGGCCCATATCGCCAACCTCGCCCTGCACCGGCTGCGGGTGTGGAGCGCGCAGGTGGATTACCTGCGCGAACATCTGGCGCAGCAGCGCGCCGAACACGACCATCTGCTGCTGCTGGCGGAGTGCCTGAAAGCCATGCACCCGGCGGGAATCGACCTCGACGGCGTGTTCCGGGAGACGCGCTTTCTCTGCAAATGTCTCTTTGCCTGCCCGCATGGCCGCGAGATCGCGCCGGAATTGAGCGGTGTGGTGGAACGGGTGGCGCGCGGCCCGCAGCATGTTTTTCTCTTCTTCGTCGGCGCCCCGGAACAGCGCGAGTTGGTCAATCGCCTGGTCGTGGAAACCGAGTGTGAACAGGTGGGCATTCCGGCCTGGCTGACAGGCGATCATGCGCAACAAAAGCACATATTGCTGGCGCAACTGGCCGTAAAAACGCACGAGATCGGCAAACTCGACACGCGTCTGCGCGCGCTGAAAAAGGATGCCGGGGTAGCCGAGGCACGCGCCAACGTGGAAACCCTGCGTTGGTATCTGGAAAACGTCGCGCACACGCTGGGCGAACACAAGCTCTGCCACGTCACCGGCTGGACCACCTGCGCCGAGCCGCAACATCTGCGGCAGGCCTTGCATGACGCGGGCATCCAGGCGCTGGTGCGTTTTCCCGACCCGCCGGCCGATGCTGACGTGCCGGTGGCCCTGCTCAATGCCTGGTGGGCGCGTCCCTTCCAACCTTTGTTGCGCATGTGGGGCACGCCCGGCGGTAGCGAGGTGGACCCGAGCGGCTTGCTGGCGGTGGTGGTGCCTTTGCTGTTCGGCTACATGTTTCCGGATGTCGGCCATGGCCTGATCCTGGCGCTGTTCGCGGCGATCTTCTGGAAGCGCTGGCCGCAGATTCGCTTTCTCATTCCCTGCGGCATTTCGGCCATGGTCTTCGGTCTGGTTTTCGGCGACGTCTTCGGCATCGACGATCTGATCCCGGCCCTTTGGCTGAAACCGCTGCACCACCCGTTGCCGGTGCTGGCCGCGCCCCTGTTGTTCGGCGTGGCGCTGATGTTGATCGGCCTGGCCTTCTCCAGCGTGGCGGCGGCCTGGCGTGGCGAGTTGCGCGCCTGGTTGTGGCTGGATGGCGCGCTGTTGCTGCTCTATACCGGCGCGCTCCTGGGGCTGTTCGTGCCGGCGGCGTTCTGGCTGATGGCGCTGGGGTTGACTCAGTACCTCGTGGGAACACTGCTGATCGAACGCAATCTCCGCGCCCTGCCTGGCGCCCTGGGGCAGTTGTTGCTCTCTTCCTTCGAACTGGCGATGAATACGCTGTCGTTCATACGCGTGGGCGCCTTCGCGCTGGGCCATGCGGCCTTGTCACTGGCGATCATGACCCTGGCGGCCGGAGTCGAGCATCCCGTGGCGGTGGCGCTGGTACTGATCCTGGGCAATCTGTTCAGCCTGGTGCTGGAAGGCCTGGTGGTTTACGTGCAGACCACGCGATTGGTGTTGTTCGAGTTTTTTACCCGCTTCCTGCGCGAGGAAGGGAATCTGTTCCTGCCGCTGCGGCCGCCCCCGTAGATGGGTTGAGCTATCGCTCACCCCATCCTACAAGTCCCGCTTCGGGTCCTTGGCGGCGGCGGCGCGGCGTTGCTTCACCCGACTGGCCGCGTTGTCGTCGTTATAACGGATGACTGATTTATCCAGGCGACCGGCATAGCGTTGTGCTTGCAGACTGGCTTCCGGGTATTGCCAGAGCCAGATACGGTTTTCATGCACCGCGCCCTTGAGGTTCTTCACCATTTCACTGTTGAGCTTGCCGGCACCATATTTGGTGGCGAGGGCATCGACCACCCGCTGGAAATCCGTTTCCGCGATGGTGATCTGGATGCCGCTAAGACTGCTGGCGTCGTAGAAATAGAACAGTGAGGCCACGGCCGCGCCGGCGATGGTTTCCGCTTCGCTCGGGCGCAGACTGCAGATGGTGTCGCCGATCGGCGTGTTGACGGCGCGGCAGGCATAACGCGGGTTGCTGGCGACACGGGACAGGGGTGAACCAAGATCGACGCCCTTGAAGCCGAGGCCTTCAGCCTGAGCCGCCAGAGGCAGTAGCGTGAGCGCCAGAGCAGTCAATAAGACTTTTAATCCTAAGACTTTCAATCCATTTCCTCGATCCAGGCGGCCTGGATGGCTTCCAGGATCTTTTCCCCGGAATGATTGGGGTCGTCAGAGAACGTTTCCAGTTCCATCACCCAACGGTGCAGGTCGGTGAAGCGCACATAGCGCGGGTCCACGTCCGGGTGATGTTCAGCCAGGGCGATGGCGATATCCAGGGTGTCGGTCCATTTCATTTCAATGCCCCTCTTTGACCATGTTGATGGTGTATTTCGGGATTTCCACCACCAAGTCTTCCTTGCCCATCAACGCCTGGCAGGACAGACGCGAGGTGGGTTCCAGGCCCCAGGCCTTGTCGAGCAAATCATCTTCCAGTTCGGTGGCTTCGGAAAGGCTGTTGAAGCCTTCGCGCACAACCACGTGGCAGGTGGTGCAGGCGCAGGATTTCTCGCAGGCGTGTTCGATCTCGATACCGTTTTGCAACAGGAGGTCACAGAGGGAAACACCTTTCTGGGCGTCGATGACGGCGCCGTCAGGGCAGAGTTCGACGTGGGGCAGGACTATCAGTTGGGGCATGACAAGGCTCGTTAGTGTTCAGAGTTCCAGCGCATCCAGGCGCTGCCCGGTGAGCGCTTGTTTCACGCTCATATCCATGCGCCGGGCGGCGAATTCTACCGTGCCCTGGTTAAGCGCTTCGGTGGCGCGTTTGACGGCGGAAAGATCGTTGCCGTCGAGCGCAAGCTGGAGGCTGGCCAGCAGTTTTTCAACCTGGGCGCGCTCGCTCCCACCGAGCAACGCGGCGCCGTTTTCCTTGAGCGCGGCCTCGGTCGCATCGACCAGGCGGCGTCCATCGACCTTGGCTTCGGCCAGGTTGCGCGCGGTCATGTCGTCCTGGGCGTGGGCGTAAGAGTCTTGCAGCATGCGCGCGACTTCGTCGTCACCGAGGCCATACGAGGGCTTCACGGCGATGTGCGATTCGACCCCGGTGCCGAGTTCGCGGGCGCTGACCGAGAGCAGGCCGTCGGCATCGACCTGGAAGGTGACGCGGATGCGGGCGGCGCCGGCCACCATCGGCGGAATGCCGCGCAGCTCGAAGCGCGCCAGCGAGCGACAATCGGCGACCAGTTCGCGTTCGCCCTGCACCACATGGATGCTCATGGCGGTCTGGCCGTCCTTGTAGGTGGTGAATTCCTGGGCGCGCGCGGTGGGGATGGTGGCGTTGCGCGGGATGATCTTTTCCGTCAGGCCACCCATTGTTTCCAGGCCGAGGGAGAGCGGCACCACGTCGAGCAGCAGCCACTCGTCGCCGCTCTTGTTACCGGCCAGGACGTTGGCCTGGATTGACGCGCCGAGGGCGACGACCTTGTCCGGGTCGAGGTTGGTCAGTGGCGTCTGGCCAAAGAAGTTGCCCACCGCCGCCTGGACACGCGGGATGCGGGTGGAACCGCCGACCATCACCACGCCCTTCACTTCCTCCGCCGCCAGGCCGGCATCGCGTAAAGCCTTGCGGCAGGGCAGCAAGGTCTTGTTGACCAGGCTGGCGGTCATTTCGTTGAAGATTTCCTCGCTCAGGTTGAGGTCGACCACTTCGCCGGTGGAAAGCACCACGGTGATGTGTGCCGAGGCGTGCTCGGAGAGGGTTTCCTTGGCCTCGCGGGCGCGCGCCATCAGCAGGGTCTTGTCGCGGTCATCGAGCGTGTGGACCTTGGCCTGTTCCAGTATCCAGCAGTAGATACGGCGGTCGAAATCATCACCGCCCAGGGCGGAGTCGCCGTTGGTGGCGAGCACTTCGAAGACACCCCGAGTGAGCTTGAGGATGGAAATATCGAAGGTGCCGCCCCCCAGGTCGTAGACCGCGTAGATGCCTTCGGCGGCGTTATCGAGGCCGTAGGCAATGGCGGCGGCGGTGGGTTCGTTGAGCAGGCGCAGCACGTTGAGGCCGGCCAGGCGCGCGGCATCCTTGGTGGCCTGGCGCTGCGCGTCGTCGAAATAGGCCGGCACGGTGATGACCGCGCCCACCAGTTCGCCACCCAGACTGGCTTCGGCGCGCGTCTTCAGGACCTTGAGGATTTCACTGGAAATCTCGACCGGGCTTTTCACCCCGGCGACCGTCCTGATCTGCAACATGCCGGGCGCGTCGACAAACTTGTAGGGCATGGTGGACAAATCGGGGATGTCCTTGATGCCGCGCCCCATGAAGCGCTTGGCCGAGATGATCGTGTTGTGCGGGTCCTCCGCCGCTTGGCGCTGGGCGGCCTGACCGACACTGGTGCCGCCGTCCGCCAGGTAGCGCACCACCGAAGGCAGCAGACCGTGACCATAGGCATCGTTGAGCACCACGGAAACGCCGTTGCGCACCGTGGCAACCAGGGAATTGGTGGTGCCCAGATCGATGCCGACCGCCAGTCGATGCTGGTGCGGCGCGGTGGATAGACCAGGTTCGGAAATTTGCAGGAGAGCCATAGTTCATCAGGCGTGAGGCGCTAAGCGTGAGGCGCGAGGCCGTTGCCTCACGCCTCACGCCTTACGCCTTACGCAATTTCCTCGTAGGCATTGCCGACATCGGCAAGCAATTTGTCGGTGAAACGCAGTTTGCGCAGGGTTTCGCCGGCGGCGGGGTAATCGTGGCGTTGATCGATCTGTTCGGCCAGTTGCGCCTGGAGTTCGCGCGCTTCGTCGCGCAAAGTTTTTTCCAAGCGATCCAGCACCGCCATATCCTGGGCTTCTTTCGCGTCGGCCAATTCCTCGCTCCACTCCATGTGTTGCATGAGGAAATCCATCGGCATCGAGGTGTTGTTGGCGTCCATCGCGTGGATGCCCCGCAACCGCAACAGATAGTTGGCGCGATCGAACGGCCGCCGCAGGGTCTGGTAAGCCTCGTTCACCCGCGTGGTCCACTGCATGGATAGTCGCTGCTCGGCCTCTCCCGCATGGGCGAACTTGTCCGGATGAATTTCCGACTGGATGTCGCGATAAGCCTGATCCAGGCGCGCCGAGTCCAGCGCGTAGCTGGTGGGCAGGCCGAACAGGGCGAAGTGATCGCGGGAGAAATCGAGCATTTATTTAATTGGCGGTGGGCAGAGGCGTAGATTGGGCAAAGCGAAGCGTGCCCAACATTGCAACGGTTCGTTGGGCACGCTTCGCTTTGCCCAACCTACAGCTTTCAGACGTTGAACGACTCGCCGCAGCCGCAGGCGGACTTGACGTTGGGGTTGTTGAACTTGAAACCTTCGTTGAGGCCTTCGCGGGTGTAATCCAGTTCCGTGCCGTCGAGGTAGGCCAGGCTCTTGGGGTCGACGTAGACGGTGACGCCGTGGCATTCGAGCTTGGTGTCTTCCGGGTCTTCGACATCGACGAATTCCAGCTTGTAGGCCATGCCGGAACAACCGGAGGTGCGTACACCGAGCTTGAGACCCAGCCCCGAGCCCCGTTTGGCGAGGAAGTTCTTGACGTGGGTGGCGGCGCGTTCGGACAGGGTGACAGCCATGACTAAGCCCTCTTAAGCGGCAACCGGCGGATTGCAGGCGGTGTATTCCGTGCTGCCCGCTTTGTTGCCGTGCTTCTGTTTGTAATCGGCCACCGCTGCCTTGATGGCGTCTTCCGCCAGGATGGAGCAATGGATCTTCACCGGCGGCAGCGCCAGTTCTTCGGCGATCTGGGTGTTCTTGAGGTTCATCGCCTCATCCAGGGTCTTGCCCTTGACCCATTCGGTCACCAGGGAAGACGAGGCGATGGCGGAACCACAGCCGTAGGTCTTGAACTTGGCATCTTCGATGATGCCCTGGTCGTTGACCCGAATCTGCAATTTCATGACGTCGCCGCAGGCCGGCGCACCGACCATGCCGGTGCCGACGTCGCCGGCATCCTTTTCAAAGGCGCCCACGTTGCGCGGATTTTCGTAATGGTCGAGTACTTGTTCGCTATATGCCATGTTTTTCTCCTAACCAATATCAGTGTGCGGCCCACTGCACCGTGTCGAGGTCGACACCATCCTTGAACATCTCCCACAACGGCGACATTTCGCGCAGCTTGCCGATCTTTTCGTGCAGCAGCTTGATGGTGTAGTCGATTTCTTCCTCGGTGGTGAAGCGGCCGATGGTGAAACGGATGGAACTGTGCGCGAGTTCGTCATTGCGGCCCAGCGCCTTGAGCACGTAGGACGGCTCCAGGCTGGCCGAGGTGCAGGCGGAACCGGACGAGACGGCCAGATCCTTGATCGCCATGATCAGGCTTTCACCCTCGACGAAATTGAAGCTGACATTGAGGTTGCCGGCGATGCGACGTTCGAAATCGCCGTTGAGGTGCACTTCTTCCATGTCCTGGAAGCCTTTATAGAGCTTGTCGCGCAGGCTGCGGATGCGCTCGGTCTCGGCGCCCATTTCCAGCTTGGCGAGGCGGAAGGCTTCGCCCATGCCGACGATCTGGTGAGTCGGCAGGGTGCCGGAACGCATGCCGCGCTCATGGCCACCACCGTGCATCTGCGCTTCCAGGCGCACGCGCGGCTTGCGCCGCACGTAGAGGGCGCCGATGCCTTTCGGACCGTAAGTTTTGTGCGCGGAGAAGGACATCAGATCGACCTTGAGTGTGCCCAGATCGATTTCCACCTTGCCGGCCGCCTGCGCGGCGTCGACATGGAAAATAATGCCTTTGGAACGACACAGCTCACCGATGGCCGGGATGTCCTGGATCACGCCGATCTCGTTGTTCACGAACATCACGGACACCAGGATGGTGTCGGGGCGAATCGCCGCCTTGAGTTCTTCCAGATCGATCAGGCCGTCGGGCCGCACGCCCAGATAGGTGACTTCATAGCCTTCGCGCTCCAGTTCACGGCAGGTATCCAGCACCGCCTTGTGCTCGGTCTTCACCGTGATCAGGTGCTTGCCCTTGCCGTGATAGAAGTGCGCCGCGCCCTTGATGGCGAGGTTGTTGGATTCGGTGGCGCCGGAGGTCCAGACGATTTCCCGTGGATCGGCGTTGACCAGCGCCGCGACATGGCCGCGCGCTTCTTCCACCGCGCGGTCCGCGTCCCAGCCGAACACATGGGAACGCGAAGCGGGGTTGCCGAACATCTCGGTGAGGTAGGGAATCATCTTCGCGGCCACGCGCGGGTCCACCGGTGTGGTGGCCGAGTAGTCGAGGTAAATGGGGGTTTTGACCATATTCATCATGCTCCGTCGGCTGCGTATCAGTACGCGGCTTTGAGTTCCGCCGAACCGATCACGCGGCGCGTTTCCTTGCGCGGGGATTCTTCTTCCTGCGCCTGTTTTACCAGTTGCTTGGCGACTAGCTCACCCAGCGTCACCGATTCCAGGTAATCGTAGATGCGCTTGTTCAGATTCGTCCACAGATCGTGGGTCATGCACTCGCGTTCGTCGTGGCAATTGCCCAGGCCACCACACTGAGTGGCATCGATCGGCTCATCCACGGCGCGGATGATCGCCGCCACCGAGATTTCCTCCAGCGGTCTGGCCAGGGTATAGCCGCCGCCGGGACCACGCACACTGTCGACGATGCCCTGACGGCGCAGACGACCGAACAACTGTTCCAGATAGGACAGGGAAATGCGCTGACGCTCGCTGATGCCGGCCAGGGTAATGGGGCCGCGCTGATGGCGCATGCCCAGATCGATCATCGCGGTTACCGCGAAACGTCCTTTGGTGGTCAAGCGCATGGTGAACCTCGGTGTTTGATGGAAGATATCGACACTCTACTAATCCCGATCATTTTGGTCAACTATTACTCAGGCTTTAGTCGACTATTTTATTCAGGTAAGCCGGATCGAAGTGATCGTCGGGCTTGCCGCCTACTTTGTCTTCCTCGGCATCGCCACCCAGACGCTTCAATTCGGCGATGATCCATTCGATGCGCTGGTCGGTCATGGCGGAGTGGTCCACCAGACCGTGGATGGCTTTCACCACCGGGTCGTTCATGTCGCTGGACACCGCGTAAGCCGAAAAACCCAGCTTCTTGGCTGCTTCCTCGCGCACCTTGTCCAGTTCGGGATCAAGGATCCGGGCCGGGATGCCGATGGCGGTGGCACCCGCCGGCACATCCTTCACCACCACCGCGTTGGAGCCCACTTTGGCGCCCGGTCCCAGGGTGATGGGACCGAGTATCTTGGCGCCGGCGCCGATGATCACGCCGGCTTCCAGTGTCGGGTGGCGTTTTCCCTTGTTCCACGACGTGCCGCCGAGGGTGACGCCGTGATACAGCGTGCAGTCGTCGCCGACGATGGCCGTCTCGCCCACCACCACGCCCATGCCATGGTCGATGAACACGCGACGGCCGATACTCGCTCCCGGATGGATCTCGATCCCGGTGAACCAGCGGGCGAACGCGCTGGACAGACGCGCCAGCCACTTGAACCCGGCGTTCCACAGCCCATGCGACATGCGGTGCCAGAGAATCGCGTGCAGGCCTGGATAGGTGGTGAGCACCTCGAAAAAGGTGCGTGCCGCCGGATCCCGGTCGAAAACGACGCTGATGTCTTCCCGCAGGTGTTTGAACATGAAGTGATTCAGGATGAAAAAGTCTTGAAAGTATGCAATACCCGAGTAATCAGGTCAAACTTGAGCGCTTCCGAATGTGGCCAAAATCAACACAATTCATCGCCACCGCCGGCGTGGTTTCGCGGCACGTTGGCGAAACGCCGCGTGGCCGAAACGGTAGCATTCACCCATGACCGCGTTTTTCAGAAGCGGGATCTATCTCACCCAGCCTCACCCGGAGCAACAGTCATGACCGAAATCCACGCAACCAACATCACCTGGCACGAAGGCCACGTCACCCGGCCGGACCGGGAAAAGCTGCTGCGTCAGCAAGGCGTCACCCTCTGGTTCACCGGCCTCAGTGGTTCCGGGAAAAGCACCATCGCCTTCACTCTGGAACATGCCCTGGTCGAACGCGGCCATCTGGCCTATGTGCTGGACGGTGACAACGTGCGCCACGGCCTCAACAAAAATCTGGGCTTCAGCGCCGCCGACCGGGAAGAGAACATCCGCCGCATCGGCGAAGTGGCGCGGCTGTTCGCCGACACCGGCGTCATTGCCCTGACCAGTTTCATCAGCCCCTATCGCAAGGACCGTGATCTGGCGCGCCAGATCCATCAGGAAAGTGGCCTGCCGTTCATCGAGATCATGGTGGAAGTTCCCATCGCTGTCTGTGAAAGCCGCGATCCCAAGGGCCTCTACGTGAAAGCGCGCGCCGCTCTGGCGGCCGGAAAGGGCATGGGCTTCACCGGCATCGACGACCCCTACGAGCCGCCTCTGGCCCCTGAACTCGTGTTGCACAACGATCAGATCACGCCACAGGAAGCCGCGGCCCAGGTCATCGCCTATCTGGAAGAGAAAGGCCTGCTGGCGTGATCCGGCCAGGAAATGTTTTTCGCGAAATACAGTGCCTGTTTGCGGGGGCTGGCAGGCCCTGCGTTAGCATTCGCACGGTTCCCTGTTCCCCTTGCCCCTCATGAAAGACATTCTGATTCTGTATTACAGCCTGCACGGCTCCGTTAAGCAGTTGGCGCGGCATCTGGCGCATGGCGTCGAGTCGGTTGATGGCATGCGCGCGCGGGTGCGCACCGTGCCCAAGGTCATGAGCGAGAGCGACGCCCCGGCCAAACTGGTGCCGGATGCGGGCGCTCCCTTCGCCACGGCACTGGATTTGCAGGAATGCGTGGCGGTCGCTGTAGGCTCTCCCACCCGCTTCGGCAATATGGCGGCGGCCATGAAGCATTTCTGGGACGGCACTTCCGGCCTGTGGTTGAACGGCGATCTGAGCGGCAAGCCGGCCTGCGTGTTCACCTCCACCGCGAGCCTGCACGGCGGCCAGGAAACCACCCTGATGACCATGATGATGCCCTTGCTGCATCACGGCATGATCATCGTCGGCCTGCCCTACTCCAACCCCGAGTTGAATCAGACCCGCTCCGGCGGCACTCCGTATGGCGCCAGCCACTGGGCCGGACCGGACGGGCGCGAGCCGGTGACCGAGGAAGAACGCAAGCTGGCCTTCGCTTTGGGCCGACGCCTGGCGGAAACGGCCAACCTGCTGGACGCCGCGGAGCGGCGCTCGACGCCCCCCTCGCCCTCCGGGAGAGGGGCTGGGGGTGAGGGAGCACGGCCATGAGTGAGATGGGAGCCGAAGCCCGCCGCTTCGTGCGTGGCCAGCACAGCGGGGTTTTATCGACACTCTCGAAACGCCTGGATGGCTATCCCTTCGGCTCGGTGGCGCCATTCATCGTCGATCATGCCGGGCGCCCGGTTATCCTGATTTCGGACATCGCCGAGCACACAAAAAACATCGTCGCTGACCCGCGCGTCTCGCTGATCGTGCAGCCCTACAGCGCCGACATGCAGGTGAACGGACGCGTCACGATCATCGGCCAGGCGGTGCGTCTGCCGGAGAAAGACCATCTCGGACCGCGCTATCTGCGCTTCCACCCACAGGCGGAAGCCTATTTCGCCATGCACGACTTCCAGTTCTATCGCATCGAACCGGCGCGGATACGCTACATCGGCGGTTTCGGGCGAATTCACTGGGTGGAACCGGAGGCGTATCTGGCCCCGGAAAGCCCGCTGGCTGAGCAGGAGAGCGACATCGTCGCGCATATGAATGCTGATCACGGTGAAAACCTGATCGCCTATTGCCGCCATGTGCATGGCGTGGCAACCGCCACGGCGACCTTGTTGGGTATCGACCCGGATGGTTTCGACGTGCGGGCGGACTCCGGCGAGTTGCGCTTCGAGTTCGACACCCCCATCGGCAATTCCCAGGAAGCGCGCCAGGCGCTGGTTGCACTGGCGCAAGCGGCGCGCGTTTCCGGCGAACCCGCGTGAGTCCCGCCCTGCTGCGCCACCTGGCTTCCGCGAGCCTGATCGCGTTGATCGGGTTGAGTGTGGCCTGGGAGCTTTGGCTGGCCCCCCTGCACCCGGGCGGCTCCTGGCTGGTGTTGAAAGTGTTGCCACTGCTGCTGCCGCTGTTCGGTATTCTGCGTGGCCGCGTCTATACCTACCGCTGGTCCACCCTGCTGATCTGGCTCTATTTCACGGAAGGCACCGTGCGGGCCTGGTCTGACCGTGGCAATTCCGCAACATTGGCAATATTCGAAGTGGCGCTGTCTTTGCTTTTTTTCGTCGCCGCGGCCTGGTACGCCCGCATGAATCCACGAAGTTGACCATCATCAAGCAACATCCTTGCGACACCGCGTCAAATTGACGACATTAGTGTCCACTTATACACTCCGCCGCCATTGCTAAAGAGGAACGCCATCATGTCCAACTTGAATAACGTGCACTTCAAATTCCTGCCGATGTCGATGCGGGTACTGTTTTCCAGTGTGCTGCTGGTCTTCGGCCTGGCCTATTGCATGGCCATGGTTCAGGTTTGGGAATCGCACGCCGGCAAGGATGGCGACCCGATGTTGTCCGGCAAGGACTTGATGATCGCCTACGGCGGCAACCCGAATGGCACCAAACTGGAAACCGCGCTGCGCGGGCCGATGCAGGACATGTTGCCCAAGGAAAAACGCCAGGTGATCTTCGATTGGCTGCACAACGGCGCGAAAGCGGACGAGATCGAAGCCAAGATCACCCCGATCCTGCAAGAGCACTGCGTGGCCTGCCACAACCCGGAAGCAAACCCGCACCTGCCCAACTTCACCTCACCCGACGGCCTCAAGTCCGTGGCCGCCAAAGATGAGGGCATGACCATCCCCACCCTGGTGCGCGTTTCCCACATTCACCTGTTCTCGATCACCTTCATCTTCTTCATCGTCGGCTTCATCTTCACCCATGCGGTGGTGCGCCCCACCTGGCTGAAATGCGTCGTGCTCGCCACGCCCTTCCTGTCCCTGATTACCGACGTGGCATCCTGGTATCTGACCAAGGTGTGGGATGGCTTCGCCTGGATGGTGATCATCTCCGGCGCATTCATGGGCACCGCCTTCACCATCATGTGGTTCACCTCCATGTATCAGATGTGGATCGGCAAAGTGCCGGCAAGCGTGGATGAGGACGGCAAGGTTCCCTGCATTCGCTAACGCGGCTCCTGAACGCAAAACGGGCGACCATCTGGTCGCCCGTTTTGTTTTGTGGCCGTGAAACTCACACCTGCGGATGCGCCCGCTCTTCAGCCCCGAACAGCTTGTTCAGCGCGTTCAGATAGGCCTTGGCCGAGGCGATGACGATGTCGGTATCCGCGCCCTGGCCATTGACGATGCGGCCATTGCGCGATAGCCGCACCGTCACCTCGCCCTGGGCATCGGTGCCGGTGGTGATGTTGTTCACCGAGTAGAGCAACAGGGTGGCGCCGCTTTCCACCCGCTTTTCGATGGCGCGGAACGAGGCATCCACCGGGCCACCACCGAATTCATCGGCGCTGATTTCCGTACCGCCGTCGGAAAGCACCACGAAGGCATGCGGTGTCTCGCCGGTCTCGGAACAGACCTTGAGGGAAACCAGTTTCAAACGGTCGCAGGTATCGACACCGCCTTCCACGGCGACCAGCGCGTGCAGGTCTTCGTCGAATATTTCCCGCTTCTTGTCGGCCAGTTCCTTGAAGCGGGCGAAGGTCACATTGAGGGCTTCCTCGCTCTCCATGATGATGCCGAGTTCATGCAAACGCGTGCGGAAGGCGTTGCGGCCGGACAACTTGCCCAGGGTGAGCTTGTTGTGGCTCCAGCCCACGTCCTCGGCGCGCATGATTTCGTAGGTTTCGCGGTGCTTGAGCACGCCGTCCTGGTGGATGCCGGACTCGTGCGAAAAGGCGTTGGCGCCGACGATGGCCTTGTTCGGCTGTACCGGGTAGCCGGTGATCTGCGAGACCAGGCGTGAACTCGGCACGATCTGGGTGGTGTCGATACGCGAATCGCAGGTGAATACGTCACGTCGTGTCTTCACCGCCATCACGACTTCCTCCAGCGAAGCGTTGCCCGCCCGCTCCCCTAGGCCGTTAATGGTGCACTCCACCTGGCGGGCGCCATTCATCACCGCCGCCAGCGAATTCGCCACGGCCATGCCGAGGTCGTTATGGCAGTGGGTGGACCAGATCACCTGGTCGGAACTCGGCACCCGCTCGATCAACTGGCGCATGCGTTCGCCCCACAAGACGGGAATGCTGTAGCCGACGGTATCCGGCACATTGAGGGTCTTGGCGCCGGCCTTGATCACCTCATCGAACACGCGACAGAGGAAGTCCATTTCGGAGCGCACCGCGTCCTCGGCGGAGAATTCGACGTCATCGGTGTATTCCAGGGCCATCTTCACCGCCTTCACCGCCGCCTCCACCACCTGGTCAGGCGTCATGCGCAGCTTCTTTTCCATGTGGATGGGGCTGGTGGCGATGAAGGTGTGGATACGACCAGAGGCGGCGGGACGAATCGCCTCACCGGCCGCGCGCACATCGCGCTCGTTGGCGCGCGCCAGCGAACACACCGTGGAACCCTTGATGATGGAGGCGATGCTCTTGATCGCCTCGGCGTCGCCCGGGCTGGCGGCGGCAAAACCCGCCTCGATGACATCCACACCCAGGCGTTCCAGTTGCCGCGCGATGCGGATTTTCTCGTCCTTGGTCATGGCGGCGCCGGGGCTCTGCTCGCCATCGCGCAAGGTGGTGTCGAATATGACTAATTTGTCGTTCATGACGTACTCCAATGGTTCACCCGCCCAAGTCCTGGGCGTCAACGGATAACGAATACGGATACAGCAGGGGGAGGAGAGAGATCAGTGCCCGCGCCGGGGCAGCGGAGTCGTTGCCGTCTTTAGCGGCTTACAAATCCGGCGTCCCCCTTGCGGGGGCAGCAGCAGCCGAGTGGCATGCCGCATGAGGAAGGAGGATGGGACGGGATGAAATGAATTACGCATGGGCCTGAATGTAAACGACAAGATGCCTTCCGACAAGGCGCCGGCGTGGTCTACCCAGCACCGTCCGCCAGTTCGATGGCCGCGCGCACTCAGGGCTTACTGTTCATCGGCCTGCGACATCATTCCGCGCCCTCTTCCCTCAATCAGTCGCCCTTCCCGCACTTGCGCTTCACTTCGTTCGCGGTGATCAAATTGCGGCACGACCTTCCTCTCCCGCAACACATGCACACAAACAAGAACGGCGGCCCAAGGCCGCCGTGTTCAAGGGTGAGACAAATTGTCTACTGTAATGCCACAGCGTCATCCAGGATGCGCGGCGTCAGGAAGATCAACAGTTCAGTCTTGATATCGCCTTTGATGTTGGACTTGAACAGGTGCCCCAGTATCGGTATGTCGCCAAGGAAGGGAACCTTTTCCGTGTCATTGCGCAATTCCTGCTCGAAGATGCCCCCCAGTACGGCGGTCTCACCATTCTTGACCCGCACCTGGGTCTTGACCCTTTTCACATTGATAGGTGGCGCGCCTCCCGCCACAGGCGCGGCACCCGCCGCATCCTTCTGGACTTCGACATCCAGAATGATGGTGTCGTTGTTGAGTACCTGCGGGTCCACCAGCAAGCAGAGCAGCGCGTCCACGAAACTGGTCGTGGTAGCCCCGGCCGTGCCGCCAGCCGAGGATTGATAGGGTATCTGTTGGCCTTGCAGGATCACGGCGGGTTTCTGGTTCTGCGTAATCACGCGCGGGTTGGAAACGATCTTGCCGCGTTTATCCGCCTCCAGCGCTTGCAGCTCCAGTCCCAGGATGGCCGTGCTGGCCGCATTGATGACTGTGAAGCCTAGCGTCGAGGCTGAACTGAGATTCAATGTTCCGACTGCCAGAGTGGCGGGTAGATTGACGTTTGTGGGCGTAGTCGTCAGCCCCGTTCCCGCGGCGGCCGTATTGGACCCCCCCAACGTATTCGATAGGCCAACACGAGTGCCCGCGCCACCCCCTCGGCCGGAAGCGCTCCCCTGGAAGCCGAGACGCGCGCCCAAAGTGCGGCCGAAGGCGTCGTCCGCCACGACGATACGCGCCTCGATCATCACCTGCTTCGAAGGTACGTCGACGCTGGCGATCATTGCCTTGATTTCTTTGATCTTGCTCGGGGTGTCCTGGACGAACAGGGTGTTGGTCTTGGAATCATAGGAAGTGTTGCCGCGCTTCGACAAAATGCTCTGGCCGGCGCCAGCACCCGTGGCGGCCGCCGGCTGCGATGCGGCGCCCCCGATACCCCCGGCCTTGGTCGCGCAGGTCGCTTTTTCGCTGGCACCCGCCGCATTCAATGACTGGCCCTTGATGATGGCCTGGGCATCGCTGGCGCGCAGGTAGTTGAGTCGAATGAATTCAGTGGTGACGTCTTCCAGTTCGGCGATCTGCTGGCGCGATTCCTTTTCCAACTTCTCCTTGGCTGTCAATTCATCACGCGGCGCGATCCAGATGACGTTGCCGGTGGCGCGTTGATCCAGCCCCTTGGCTCTGAGAATGATGTCGAGCGCCTGGTCCCAGGGCACGTCTTTCAGGCGCAGGGTAACGTTGCCGGAGACGGTATCGCTGGTGATGATGTTGAGTCCGGTGAAGTCGGCGATGACCTGGAGCACCGAGCGAACTTCCACATTCTGGAAATTGAGTGAGAGTTTCTCGCCGCTGTACTGAGGCTTATCGCGGCTGTCCGCCTGTGGCCCCTCCAGCGAGCGAACTTCAAGCGTAAACAGGGTACCGGTCTGATAGGCGGAGTAATCCCACTTGCCCTTGGGCGTAACCAGCATGCGGGTGTTCTTGCCTTGTTCAAAGGTTTCCACCAATTGCGCCGGGGTAGCGAAGTCGGTGACATCGAGGCGGCGCTGCAATGGCGTGGGGAGAGAGGTATTGAGGAACTCGACCTGGATGGCGCCACCCTGCTTCTTGATGTCGACACCGACCCCAGGATCGGACAAGCTGACCGTGATACGCGATTCGCCATCCTTGCCGCGGCGGAATTCGAGGTCGCGAATGCCGTGCGCGCGTGCCGGCCCGGCTTCGGCGAAGCGAGCGGGAGCGGGGGTGTCGGGAGAAACGGGAATAGCGCGCAAAACGGCGAGCACCAGATTGCGATCCATGCGCAGTTCATAGTTGGCGGGGCCGTTCAGATTGAGGACGACGCGGGTACGCTGTCCAGCCTGGGCGACCTGCCAGTTTTTTATGCTGCCACCTTCGGCGGCTTCCGTACTACGTGGCAGGGCGCTGCCGGTGGCGGGAAAATCGAGCACCAGGCGATGCGGGTTGCTGGTCGTGAAGGCGATGGGGAGTTCTCCCACCGGGTTCTTGAATACCAGCTTGACGACCTGGCTGTCATTGTTGCCGCGTGCCAGCGAAACGGCGCTCAGCGTGTTCTGCCGCGAATCTTCCTGTTGCGTTTGTGCCGGGGTTTGCGAATAAGCCGGCAGGGCCAGCAGCAGGACACAAGCTGTGGCGAGCCAGCGCAGACCGGCCAGGTGCATGGGGGGGAACGTCGCTTTCATACCGATTACTCCTGAAGGGCCATGCTGGCCTTCGATTCCGTCCAGTCGCCGCCACCGTCCTGGACAATTTCCTTGATTTCAATGCTGGATTCGCTGATGGAGAGGATGACGCCGAAGTTCTGGCCGATGTGATCTCCTTTGGCAACCCGGTACAAGGTATTGTCCGGACGGCGCACCAAGGCAAACAACCGCCCACCTTTCTCGATCGTGCCAACCATGCGCAGGCCATCGAGCGGATCCTGTTCCAATGGACCTTTCGGGCGAGTCAGGTCGGGTTGCACACCGCCACCGCTCTTGGCTGCCTTCATGCTGCGCGGCCGGAATGGATCGGGCAATTCGCCCGGATCGTAACTGAACTCTTCCTGCGTCTTGACCGGAGGCAAGGGCTCAAGTTTCTGCTGGACACCCTGGCCGGCCTGGGCCAGATAGGCGCGCAAGTCCGCGAATTCATCCTGAGCACAGCCCGCCAGCAGCGCCAGCGCGAACAGCCAAAGATATATCATTATTTCTTGCCTCCCTGCTGTTTCTTCGAGGCGGCAAGCTCGTTCTCGTCAAGATAACGATAGGTCTGGATGCGGGCATCCATGTTCAGAGCGCCATCCTTGGCCGGCACCAGGGAAATATCGTGCAGGGTCACAATGCGCGGTAGTTTGGCCAGGTCGCTGACGAAACTGGCGATATCGTGATAACGGCCAGTGACCTTGATCGACACCGGCAGGGTGGCATAAAACTCGGCCATGCTTTCATTGCCAGGGCGGAACAGTTCGAAATCAAGTCCATGCCCGACGCCGGCCTGGTTGATGTCGGTCAGCAGGGCGTCCATTTCGGAACGATTGGGCAGTTGCCGCAGGAGCGAGGCAAGCGACTGCTCCACATCCGTGAGCCGCTGCTTGTAGGCGGCGTAATGGTAGGCCTGGGTTTTTTTGGCGGCGTAGGCATCGCGCAAACTTTGCTCTTCCTGCCTCGATACATTGAGTTGTTTGAGGCTGTCCGCCCAGAACAGATACCAGCCCCCGGCGAGCAGGGACACAAAGAGAGCGGCAAGCACCAAAGCCCGCGCCGCCAAAGGCGCATTGGCAATGTCTTTGAGATCAAGATTATTGAGATCGGACAAGTTCATGGCTTGCCCCCCTTCGTCGCCGCCTGCAAGGCGAGGTGGGTTATTTTCACGTTCATGGAAAATTCATTGACGCGCAGATTGCCGACCTGGGCGGCCTTCACTTCCACCAGGACCGGATCCTGGAATAACGGTGTCTCGTCCAGGGCTCGCATATAGGTGGAGACGCGCGCGCTGGATTGGGCATAACCACTCAGGGCGATGCTGTCGCCACTCTGTTTGATACTTTTCAGATAGAGCCCATCGGGTAGACGCCGCGCCAGTTCATCGAACAGACGCACGGCTTCGGCGCGGTTGCCTTGCAGCGCCTCCACCACGTTCTTGCGCGACAGCAGATCCTGGGTCTTGTCCCGGAGTTGCTTGATCTCGGCAATTTGCTTGTCGAGTTTGGTTATTTCCGTCCGCAAAAAGGTGTTGCGGCGATCCTGGGCATTCTTTGCGTTGATGAGTTGAATCTGGCCTACGGCAATCGCCGCCAGGCCCAGGCCGGCCACGATCACCGCCAGCACCACGAACAAACGCTGCCGCTGCGCGCGACGCAACTGGCGGTGAGGCAGAAGGTTGATGCGGATAGGCGTCATGCTGGATCGAACTTGCGTAACGCCAGGCCACAGGCGACGAACAGGGCCGGCGCTTCAGTGGCGAGTTGGCGAGCCTTGACCTGGCTGGATACCGCCATCTTGGCGAATGGATTGGCGATCAGGGTGCTGGTTTGCATCTTGCTGTGCACCACATCATCAAGACCGGGAATGGCGGCGCATCCGCCCGCTAGCAGGATGTGGTCCACGGCCTGGTGTGACGTGGCGGAAAAGAACAATTGCAGCGCGCGCCCGATTTCCAGCGCGACGGTATCCAGAAAGGGTTGCAGCACTTCGGACTCATAGCTGTCCGGCAACAGGCTCTTGCGCTTGGCGTCTTCAGCCTCTTCCGTGGGCAGATCGAAGCGGCGGGCAATTTCATTGGTCAGCATATTGCCGCCCAAGGCGTGTTCGCGCTGATAGACCGGCTGGTTGTCGTGCAGCACATTGACGTGAGTGGTGTTGGCACCGATGTCGATGATGGCGACGGTCTGGCCCTTGCCGTTATCGGGTAGATGAAAGGCCATCTGCCCGTAAGCAGTCAGCGTGGCGAAGGCGTCCACATCCATGATCACGGTCTTCAATCCGACCGCTTCGGCAAGCGCCACCCGCTCTTCCACACGATCGCGCCGGGAAACCACGACCAGCGCATCGTTTTCACCTGGATTGCGTGTGCTCGGTCCGAGCACCTGGTAATCCAGGCTGACCTCGTCGAGCGAAAAAGCGGCCATCTGGTTGGCCTCCGCGGTCACCTGGGTGTCGATTTCCGCCTCGCTGGCGGTTGCGGGCAACAGTATCTTTTTGGTGATGACCGCCGATGCGGGTAGCGCCAAAGCCACCTCGCGGGTATGGGTGTCGAGCGCCTTCCAGCATTCGCGCAGGGCGGCCTCGACCAGATCGGGTTTGGCGATGGCGCCATCCGCCACCGCCTCCTTAGACAAGGGCACGATGGCATATCGCTCGACCCGGCGCATATCCTTGCCGCTGCGGCCGAGCTCAAGCATTTTCACGGCCGATGAGCTAATATCGACGCCGATCAGCGGTCGATAGCCTTGACCTGGAAACGCGAATCTCAACAAATTCCCCTTTGCATACACTCGGTTCGAGCGCTTCTTTAATAAGCTGCGCTAAATCCTAGCAACAACTGCATTATTTCGCACAAGTAATTTTCCCCACACGCCGCATTGACCCTTAATTCACCGAGTTCGACATGACCCGTTGGTGGCACTTTCTCCTGGCGGGGGCCGCCGGCCTGATCGTCGTGGCTACCGCCGTAGCCGGTCTTTCCGCCGCGCTGGTTTACCCCAATTTACCCAGCCTGGATAGCCTGACCGATTACCGCCCCAAGCAACCGTTGCGCATATTCACCGAGGATGGCTCGCTGATCGGTGAGTTCGGTGAGGAAAGACGCGCCGTGGTGCGCCTCAAGGACACCCCCAAGTTCATGCGCCAGGCCATACTGGCGGCGGAAGACGAGCGCTTTTATCAACATGGCGGGGTGGACACCATCGGCGTGCTGCGCGCGGCGCTGTCCAATCTGGTTTCCAGAGGCGCCAAGGAAGGCGCCTCCACCATCACCATGCAGGTGGCGCGCAACTTCTTCCTGACTTCGGAAAAAACCCTGCGGCGCAAGCTCAACGAAGCCCTGCTGGCCATCAAGATCGAGCACGCCCTGAGCAAAGACGAGATTCTTGAGCT
Source organism: Gallionellaceae bacterium (assembly GCA_028714875.1). Taxonomy (GTDB): domain Bacteria; phylum Pseudomonadota; class Gammaproteobacteria; order Burkholderiales; family Thiobacillaceae; genus PFJX01. The sequence goes on along the minus strand of JAQTLN010000002.1, from coordinate 28,144 downwards.
CTACCTCAACCACATCTATCTGGGGCAGCGTTCCTATGGTTTTGCCGCGGCGGCCCAGATATATTTCGGCAAGCCGCTGGCCAAGATCAACCTGGCCGAGGCGGCCATGTTGGCCGGCCTGCCCAAGGCGCCATCCGCCTACAACCCGGTGGTGAACCCGACGCGCGCAAGAACCCGCCAACTCTATGTTCTGGGGCGCATGAAGACGCTGGGGTATATCAGCCCGGATGAATATGAGCGCGCCAAGGAGCAACGCTTGCCGGTCAAATATTCCCCCCAGAATTTCGAAGCCGAGGCGCCCCACCTGGCCGAACTGGTGCGGCAGCGCATGCACCAGAAATATGGGGATGCGATTTATGTCAGCGGCATGAAGGTCTACACCACCCTGAGGCTGGCCGACCAGCGCGCGGCGGTGGCGGGCGTGCGTCAGGGCATTGTGGAGTTTCATCGCCGGCGTGGTTACGCGGGACCAGAGGCGCGCCTGAACCTGCCCGCCGACGCCGCAGAGGCCGAGAAAGTCATCGAGGGCGACCTGCTGGATCGCGAGGAGTCCAATGGCTTTCTGCCGGGCGTGGTGCTGGCGGTCGAGAAATCCCGCATCCGGGTACGCATGCGTAGTGGCGACACCGTCGACCTGGGACCGAGCGAAATCAAATATGCGCAGCGTTTTCTGTCCGACAAACTGGCCGCCGAGAAGCGTCTGGCTCGCGGCAGCGTGGTCCGGGTAGTGCGTCTGTCGCCGGAAACGCCCTGGCAACTGACCTATTTGCCGCAAGTGGAAGCCGCCTTTATTGCCCTGTCACCAGACACCGGCGCCATTCGCGCCATGGTGGGTGGCTTCGACTTTTCCCACAGCCAGTTCAATCATGTGACCCAGGCGTGGCGCCAACCCGGCTCAAGCTTCAAGCCCTTCATATACTCCGCCGCGCTGGAACACGGAATCACCCCGGCGAGCGTGTTCGATGACGCGCCGATTACAGTGGACCCGGCGGAGACGGGAGGCATCGCCTGGGAACCGAAAAATTACGACGGCACCATGGAAGGCCCGCTGACCTTGCGCATGGCCCTGGCGAAATCCAAGAACCTGATTTCCATACGCGTGCTACAGGCCGCTGGCGTTCAGTTTGTGCATGAGCATGCGGCCAAATTCGGCTTCGACATGAGCCGCATTCCGCCCTACCTGACCATGGCGCTTGGCGCCGGCGAAGTCACGCCTCTGTCGCTGGCGGCCGGCTACGCGGTGTTCGCCAATGGCGGGGGTCGCGTGACCCCCTGGCATCTGCTCAAGGTCATGGACAAGGACAACCATGTCCTCGAAACCTTCGCTCCGGTCGCGCCCACGCCGGCGATAGACCCACGCAATGCCTTCCTCATGACCAACCTTTTGCAGGACGTGGTCCGGCGCGGCACGGCCACCGGCGCCCTCAAACTGGGACGTGGCGACCTGGCCGGCAAAACCGGAACCACCAATGACAGCCGTGATGCCTGGTTCGCGGGATTCCAGCGGACGCTCGTGGCGGTGGCCTGGATGGGCTATGACCAACCACGCTCGCTGGGAACGGGTGAAACCGGCGGTGGCACAGCGTTGCCGATCTGGGTCCGTTACATGGGTGAAGCCCTGAAGAATGTGCCGGAAATGCCGTACACGCCCCCCGATGGGATCGTCATCCATGCGGTGAATCCACAGACCGGCATTTCCGTCCCGGAAGGCCAGGGGGTACCGGAATACTTCTTCCAGGAATATGCCCCGGGCGCCGCCGACTCGGTGCCGCCCCAGGCCCCGCTCGATGCTCTGGCGCAGAAGCCCGATACGCGCTTCAGCCGATCAGCCCCGGCGACACCGCAGAATCCGTTCGACATCCTGCCCCATCCCGCGACACCCAAGAACTGATGGCCGCTACCCGAGAAGGACGCGCGTCGCGGACGCGTGCCCAGGTCGCCGAACTGACGGCGCGTCTCATGGCGGAACATGGTCTGAGCGACTATGCGGTAGCCAAGCGCAAGGCGGCGCGACAACTGGGCGTGCCGGAGGGACATGGCATGCCCAGCAACGAAGAGGTCGACGCCGCGCTGGCTGAACGGCAGGCGCTGTTCGAGCCGGAGGAGCAGGCGAGCCTGCTGGCCGGCCTGCGCGAGCAGGCGCGAGAAGTGATGCGCGTGTTCTCTCGCTTCGAACCCGCCTTGACTGGTGGCGCGGCTTCCGGAGTCGTTTCCGAACACAGCCTGATCGAACTGGAAATCGCCGAGGATGCGAGCAAGGATTTCGAGCAATTCCTGGTCAACCGGGAGATCGCCCACAGGGTCCAGGATCGTGCCGGCCAGATGGCGTACCTGCTCTACTCCGAGCCGGCGGATATTCTGGTGCGCCTGGTGACGCGGGGGACTCGGCATGGTCACACGCCACGCCTTTCCCTGGAGCGACTTGAAAAACTGCTCGCCGAAACCGACCCGTGATTTCACCGCCAGCGGCTACAATCCGCCACGTTGCAGGCGTTGCGCCATCGTACGGAACATGGCGCGCCGTTTGGCCCTCTGCTAAAGGACGCGTTTCCGCCTAGTCCATGATCCGTTTCTTTCGCCACTACATCTCCGCGAGCATGCTGATCCTCATGCTGGTGGAATTCCTGGTGTTCTATTTCGCCAGCGACTTCTCCGCCGGACGGCATGGCCTGGTGTCCCCCGAGTCGCAAACGGCGACGGCTGTTTACAAGCCCTGGTTATTCGCCTCCGTGCTCGCCCTGCTCAGTTCCATGTTCGACCTTTATGGCTGGGCCTGGACCACGGGTCTGCGCAGCCTGTTTTTCCGAGTGGCCGGCTGCTTCGCCATCAGCGGCATCCTGCTCTATTCAGGCTCTCAGGTCTTGCCCGAGGTATTCGCCAGCGGCGGAGAACTCCTCTCCGCCATGACCATCTCCTGTCTCTCCATCATCCTGATCCGGCTGTTGTTCATCGAATGGGACAAAGTCGATCTGTTCAAGAAACGAGTGCTGGTCCTTGGAACGGGAAGCCGCGCGGCCAAGATCGAGGAACTGGCCAGCCAGGGGGAGGCACAGGGCCTCAACATCATCGGCTACCTGCCTATGGGGTCGGTGCATAACTATGTGCCACGCGAACGGGTGTTGTCCGAATCCAGCAGCATCAGCGAGCTGGTCGAAACCTGGCGCATAGACGAAATTGTGGTGGCCATACGAGAACGGCGTGGTGGCGGCCTGCCGGTATCCGAATTACTGGAATGCAAACTGCGCGGCGTAAGCGTGCTCGACCTGCCCGCCTTTTTCGAACGCCAGACCGGCATCCTGCCCCTGGAGGCAATCAATGCCAGTTGGATGATTTTTTCCGACGGCTTCAGCAAGGGGCCTACTCGCGACGTAATCAAGCGCTTGTTCGACATGCTGGTCAGTGGCGTCCTGCTTCTGCTCACCCTGCCGCTGATGTTGCTGGCCGGTGTGCTGATCCGTATGGAAAGCCGGGGGCCGATCTTCTACACACAGGAGCGAGTGGGTCAGTACGGCAAGTCCTTCACCATCTACAAATTCCGCAGCATGTATACCGATGCCGAGAAGGATGGCCGGCCGGTCTGGGCGGCACGGAACGATGACCGCACCACCCACATCGGACGCCTGATCCGTCGCTTGCGCATCGACGAATTACCGCAAACCATCAACGTGTTTCTGGGACATATGAGCTTCGTGGGACCCCGCCCGGAGCGTCCCTATTTCGTCAACGAACTCGCCGAGCAGATCCCCTTTTTCCACGCCCGCCACAGCGTGAAGCCGGGCATCACCGGCTGGGCGCAGGTGCGGTTTCCCTATGGGGCGAGTGTGGAAGATGCCATGTCCAAGCTCCAGTACGATCTGTACTACGTCAAGAACCACAGCCTTTTTCTCGATCTCATGATCCTGCTCCAGACAGCTCAGGTCGTGGTTCTGGGCAAAGGAGTGCGCTGATGCTGGTCGCCAGCGCGAGTTACGGCCTGTGTGCCGTGGCTTTCGCGGTGCTGGCTTTCGCCTGCCAACGTTCCGGCAATACGGAACTGCGCTTGCAGCATCCGGCCGCCGTCACCAGCGTCTGGGCCTTGTTTGCCGCCGGCCAGGCCTGGCTGGATACCGGCCAGGAATTGGTGGCGCTCCTGGAGATGGGCCGCGACCTGGCCTGGCTCTGGTTTCTCTGGCTTGGCGTGAAGCGGCTGCGTGGCGCCGACACCGTCGAGTCGCCGGGCCTCACCGGCCTGGGACAGGGGTTGGTGCTGCTGGGCACTGTCGCGTTGGCCGCTCAGGGCGTCGCGCTGCTCTGGCCGGCGCGCCTGACCAGCCTCCTGGCCCATGTCCTGATTCCGAACTTGATGGCCGTTTTCGGCATGGTTCTGGTGGAGCAGTTCTATCGCAACACACGTCCGCAGGAACGCTGGGGCATCAAATTCCTCTGCCTCGCCCTGGGCGGCATGTTCGCCTACGACTTCTATCTTTATTCCGAGGCCATGTTGTTCACCGGGGTGTCGCCGGACACCTGGGCCGCGCGCGGCGCCATCAATACCCTGTTGGTACCGTTGTTATGGATCTCGCTAAAGCGTCGCCCAACCAGCCAGCCACTGGCCATCTCCCATCGCATGGCGTTCCATTCCGTGGCCCTGGTTGGCGCGGGCATCTACCTCATGCTCATGGCGGCGGCGGGCTACTACCTCCGCATTGTCGGCGGCGACTGGGGCTCCGTGCTGCAAACCGTCTTCCTGTTCGGCGCCATCGCCTTGTTGCTGGCCACCGTATTTTCCGGGGTCGCGCGCGCGCGGCTGCGTGTATTTCTGTCCAAGCACTTTTTTCACTACCGCTACGATTACCGAGAGGAGTGGTTGCGCTTCACCGCTTTGCTAACCGCCGGCGACCCCGGCGCGCGAGTACACGAACGCAGCCTGGAAGCGATGGCGGGACTGGTCGAAAGTCCGGCCGCCGCGCTCTGGATGAAGCAGGATGACGGCCACTTTCGCCGCGCCGCCCACTGGAACTGGTCGGAACTAAATGGCCAATTCGCCAGCGACCATCCTTTCGCCCGCTTTCTGGAAACCAGTCATTGGGTTCTCGACCTGCATGAATGCGAGGATCAGCCGGAACTGCTCGGAGGCGCCCCTCCCCCCGCCTGGCTATCCGGTGACCCGAGGGCATGGCTGGTCATTCCCCTGTTCTGGCATGACAGCCTGCTGGGGATCATGGTGCTGGCCGACTCGCTCGGCATGGTGGCGTTCGACTGGGAAGTCAGCGACCTGTTGAAAACCGCGGCGGGCCAGGCGGCCGCCCATCTCGCCCAGGCACGAGCCGCGGAAGCGCTGACCGTGGCGCGCCAGTTTGAATCCTTCAACCGCGCGGCCGCCTTTGTGGTGCATGACATCAAGAATCTGGTGGCGCAACTCTCACTGCTCCTGGCCAATGCGCAACGCCACAAGCATAAACCCGAGTTCCAGGAAGACATGCTGGCGACGATCGAAAGTTCAGTGGCCCGCATGAACCGCATGCTGATCAAACTACGCGACAAACCCGAGGCCGCCGGCAGCGGCGAAGTCGTCCTGGTCGAACTGCTGGACGAAGTCATACTCTCCAAGAGCGCATTCAGCCTCAAACCCACCTTGAATATTCTCGCTCCGGAATTACGGGTGCGCGCCGAACGGGAAAAGCTCACGCGTGTGGTCGGGCACATCGTCCAGAACGCCATCGAGGCCACGCCTTACACGGGAAAAGTGGGTGTTACACTGAAACGCGGCGACAACTGGGCGGAAATCGTTGTGGTGGATACTGGCGCCGGCATGGATGACACGTTTATCCGTGAACGGCTCTTCCGACCTTTCGACTCCACCAAGGGGACCGGCATGGGTATCGGCGCTTATGAGTGCAAGTCCTACATCCAGGAGTTGGGCGGCGACATCATGGTCGAGAGCACGCCTGGCCTGGGCAGCCGCTTTACCTTGCGATTTCCGTTGCTTCCTCCCTCTGCTATCAACTGACGAACATTGAACCATGAGCGAAAAGCCCGCGAAGATATTGCTGGTCGAAGACGATGTCGGCCTGCAGAAGCAGATCAAATGGAGTCTCGACAATTACGAAGTCCTGGCCGCGGCTGACCGGGAGTCGGCGCTGGCGCAGATCCGCCGTTTTGAACCCGCCGTGGTGCTGCTGGATCTGGGGCTGCCGCCAGACCCGGATGGCGCGACCGAGGGACTGGCCGCGCTGCAGCAAATTCTGCAACTGTGCCCCACCACAAAAATCATCGTCGTCACCGGCAACCAGGATCGCGCCAATGCCGTGAAGGCCATCAGCCTGGGAGCGTTCGATTTCTACAACAAGCCGTTTGACGAACAGATCCTCAAGATCGTCATCGCCCGCGCCTTCAGCGTATTCGCCCTGGAACAGGAAAATCGCCAGCTCTCGGCGCGCTCGCGCGCCGAACCACTGCAAGGATTGCTGACCGGCGACCCGGCCATGCTGAAAATTTGCCGGACCCTGGAAAAGGTGGCCCCGAGCGACGCCTCAGTATTGTTGCTAGGCGAGTCCGGCACCGGCAAGGAAGTGCTTGCTCGCGGTCTGCACGAACTTTCGCCGCGCGTAAAAGAGCGCTTTGTCGCCATCAACTGCGCCGCCATTCCGGAAAACCTGCTTGAGTCGGAGTTGTTTGGCTATGAGAAAGGTGCCTTTACCGGCGCGGCCAAACAGACCATAGGCAAGATCGAGTACGCCCACCACGGCACGCTATTCCTCGACGAAATCGGCGACCTGCCCATGTCGCTCCAGGCCAAATTGCTGCGTTTTCTGCAAGAGCGCGTGATCGAACGCCTGGGTGGACGTGGCGAGATCCCGGTGGATGTCCGGGTCGTCGCCGCCACCCATCAAAACCTTGAAGAACTGATCAAGGACGGACGCTTCCGCGAGGACTTGTTTTACCGCCTCTCTGAAATCGCCATACGCATCCCCCCCCTGCGCGAGCGGCAAGGCGATCTTTCCCTCCTCGCCCATGCGTTTCTCGAGCGTTTTGCCCAGACCCAGGGCCGCGCCCTGCGCGGTTTTGCGGCGGAAGCCATCCAGTCCATCGAGGCCCATACCTGGCCGGGCAATGTGCGTGAAATGGAGAACACCATCAAACGGGCCGTGATCATGTCCGATGGGCCGCATATTTCGCAGGAAGACCTGGGACTTGCCCCCTCCTCCCTGGAGAAGGAAAACGAACCCCTCAACCTGCGCCAGGTCCGTGACGAGGCCGAGCGCCGCGCCGTGCTCAAGGCCATGGGCCGCAGCAACGGTAACGTCGCTCATGCGGCGGAAATGTTGGGCATAAGCCGGCCCACGCTCTATGACTTGATGAACCGATTCGGCCTGAAATAACCATGGCGCCAATATCATCGGGCTCACCAGCGAGCATTCGCGCCTGACCCGCTAGCTATCATTGCCAAGCCGCCACCCGCGTTACCGCAATACGATTCAAGCAGAACGATTAATTAGACACAGGAAGACTCGCCACCATGAACACCTCGCGTCGCCGATCTACTCATGCCAAACCCTCCATTTCGCAACGCCTGTCCACACACAAGCGTTTGCTCATACCCGCCGCGGTCGCCATCCTCGCCGGCCTGGGCGGTGGCGCTTACTACTTGATCAAACCGGATGTCAGTCCGGAAGCCCATCTGGTCGCCGCACATAAACTTGAGCAAGCCGGCAATTTCAAGGGCGCGGCCATTGAGCTGAAAAATGTATTGCAAGTTGCACCCACGAATGCGGAAGCACGATTTCTCCTGGGTCGGGTGCATTTCGCCAATAACGATTTCATCAACGCTGAAAAGGAATTCCGCAAAGCGCAGAGCGCGGGCAACAAACAGCCGGAATTGGCTTATATGCTCGGGCGAACCCTGCTAATGCTCAGACAGCCCGAGAAAATCATGGAAGAAATCCATGAAATTCCTGGCGCCTCCCCCGCTGACAACGCCGCGATTCTCGCCCTGCGCGCCCATGCCCAGCTGCTTCTTGGTGACAAGGCGGGCATGGAAAAAGCCCTCAACCAGGCTGACGCGTTGCTGCCGGAGCAGCCCGACACACTGGTCGTGCGCGCCGGGTTGGCTCACACACAGGGGCAAACAGCGGAAGCCCTGGCCCTGGTCGACAAAGCACTTGCCAAGGCGCCTCAACGCGCCGATCTATGGGTCATGAAAGGCGATCTGTTGCGCACGGAAGGCAAGTTTCCCGAGGCGATGGCAACCTATGCCAAAGCCACCAGCATCGACCCGGGCAACCTGCCGGCGCGGCTGGCCAGCACGCAATACTATGTATCCACCGCGGCGCTGGATAAAGCTGAAGCCGAACTCAAAGCGCTGCAGGCTGTCACCCCCAACAACCTGATGGGGCGTTATTTCGGCGCGCTGATCGATTTCCGCCGCAAACAATACGACTCCGCCAATAACAAATTGCAGGAAGTACTGCGGAGCGCGCCCGATTTCACACCCGCCAACCTGCTCGCGGGCATCATCAATATCAGACTGGGCAAACAGGAAAACGCCATTACCTACCTCAACCGGGTGCTGGAGCAAATACCCAATCACCCCCTCGCTCGCAAACTGCTTGCCAGCACCATGATGGAAACCGGCCAATTCGGGCGCGCCAAGGAACTCATCGCCAATCTGGAAAACGATGACAACGATGCGCTGTTGTTGTCGCTCCGCGGCAATCTTGCCTTGCAGGCGGGCGCCTATCAGGAAGCACGCCGCTCACTTGAAAAAGCCGCCGCGTTGTCTCCGGACAACCAGAACCTGATCCGTGGTGTCGCGGCCAGCCGCATGGCCAGCGGTGACGAAGTCGGGGCCATCGCGGCCTTGACCCAGTTGTCTGAAAAAGATGGCAAGTCGCATCAGGCGGATGTGCTCCTCGTTCTGACGCATGTCAAAGCCAAACGCTATGACGAAGCATTGAAAGTCATCGACAAGCTCAGTGGCAAGAATCCCCGCCTGGCCCTGGCGGAAAACCTGCGTGGCGCGGTTCATATCGCGCGCAATGAAATCCCCCTGGCGCAACAGAGTTTCCTCAAGGCATTGGAATACGACCCTGGCTATCTACCCGCCGCCAGCAACCTGGCGCGTATCGACCTGTCGAAAAAAGACATCAAATCAGCCCGTTCGCGCTTTGCCGGCGTTCTCAAGCAAAGCCCCGACAATGCGCGCGCGATGACGGCGCTGGCGGAGCTTGCCGCGCTCGATAACAACGAGCCGGAGCACCTGAAATATGTCGAACAAGCCATCAAGGCCGACCCAAAGAATGTCCAGGCTCGCCGCATGATCGTGCGCTATTGGTTGCTGAAGCGTGATGCCGGCAAAGCGCTGGTGGCGGCCCGCGCCGCGAAGGAAGCGACCGGCAGCCCGGAATTTCTTGAACAGATCGGCGCCGCGCAACTGCTCCAGGGAGATCCGGCGAGCGCCCTTTCGACCTACGGGCAGTGGACCGAAGCCAGTCCCAACAGCCCATTGCCTTATTTCCGGTTGGCGCAATTGCAACAACATGAAAAGGACACGGCCTCTGCCCTCAAATCCCTGGATAAAGCGCTGACGATCCGCCCGGATTTTGCCGAAGCGAGCATAAGCAAGGCCATCTTGCTGGCGCAAAGCGGCAAACCCGATGAAGGCCTCAAGATCGCTAGAGCCCTTCAGGCCAAGTACCCCAAAGCCGTGGCGGGAACTCTGGCCGAAGCGGACATCCTGGCGGGAACCAAGAAATATGCCGATGCCGGAAAACTCTACGTCAAGGCCACACAGATGACTGGACAGGGCCAGTTCCTGGTCCGCGCCAACCAGGCCTACAAAGCCGCCGGGCAGGCAGCCGAAGGTGAGAAACAACTGAATCAGTGGATCAAGGCGCATCCGGAAGACATCCCTGTACGCCATGCACTCGCGCAAAGCCTGCTTGATGGGAAGCATTTGAAGGAAGCCGCCGATCACTACCGTATTCTGGTGAAAGCGAACCCAAGCGACCTGATCGCCAACAACAATCTGGCCTGGCTGCTCGGCGAACTGAAAGATCCCGGCGCCCTGGCCGCCGCCGAGCAAACCTACAAACTCGCGCCGAAGAATGCCGCTGTACTGGACACCTACGGTTGGCAACTCACCATGGCGGGGCAAGCGAAACGCGGCCTGCCGTATATGCGTGAAGCGCTCGGCATCGCCCCCGATAACCCTGAACTGCGTTGGCATCTGGCCGCCACCCTGGAAAAAGCGGGGGAAAAGCGCGAGGCCACGACGGAACTGGATAGATTGCTGACCAGTGGCAAACCCTTCCCACAGGAGGCAGAGGCACGCGCCCTCCTTCAGCAATTGCGCTCCAGCAATCACTGATGGCGGCGTAGCGCGTTCGAAATGGTGTTGTTGACGGAGTCCATGCGATGCGTGTGATTGAGCAGATCCTGGAATTGGCTCGCTGGGCGCCGAGTGGCGACAACACCCAGCCCTGGCGTTTCGAAATCATCAATGACGCACATCTGGTCGTGCATGGCTTCGATACGCGCGACCACTGCGTCTATGACCTGGATGGACATGCCAGCCAACTCGCCCTCGGTTGCCTGCTGGAAACAATCGAATTAGCGGCAAGCGCCCATGGACTCAGGGTGGAAATACTGCGCCGCGACGCCTTGCCGGAAACCACGCCCACCTTTGATGTGCGCCTCCAGGCCGACCCTTCGCTTACACCCGCGCCTCTGCTGCCTTTTATCACCAAGCGAAGCGTTCAACGTCGCCCGATGCAAACGCGCCCCTTGAGCCAGGCCGAGAAACGCGCTTTGGAACAGGCTGTCGCGGGGCAATACAGCGTGATCTGGAAAGAAAGCCGGCGGGATAAATGGCAATCAGCCCGCCTCATGTTCGCCAATGCCGAAATCCGGCTCACCATGCCGGAGGCTTATCTGGTCCATCGCTCCATCATCGAATGGAATGCCCAATACAGCGAAAGCAGGGTGCCTGACCAGGCAGTCGGCCTGGACACCCCCACGCTGAAATTGATGCGCTGGGCGATGCAAAGCTGGAACCGCGTCGACATCCTCAACCGCTATTTCATGGGCACGCTGGCGCCGCGTCTACAGTTGGACCTGATCCCCGGTCTGGCCTGCGCGGCCCATTTCGCCATCGTGGCCAAGCAGCCGCCCAGCACGCCGGATGACTACATTGCCGGAGGCCGCGCGGTACAACGTTTCTGGCTGACGGCCACGCAACTTGGCCTGCAATTGCAACCGGAAATGACACCGGTCATCTTTTCCCGCTACATCCGCGAAGGGCGCGACTTCACCGACTCGCCCAAGCCGCGTGAACTGGCGCGGAACCTGGCCGCTCGCTTCGACCCGTATTGCGGCCAGGAGCAGGCAAAAAACGTGGTTTTCCTGGGTAGAACGGGCGCCGGCAAACCCGCCCATGCCCGATCCACCCGATTGCCGCTTGCGGCGCTATTACGGCCGCGCTGAACCAATATCGGGGCTCCACCGGCTAGCGGCTCGACAGGGAATGACATGAAACTGAAACGCATCGTATTGGGCGTGACCGGCGGTGTCGCGGCCTACAAGGCGGCGGAACTGGCGCGGCTGCTGGTGAAGGACGGCATCGACGTGCAGGTGGTGATGAGCGCGGCGGCGCGGCATTTCGTCGGCGCCGCCACCTTCCAGGCCCTCACCGGCCACCCGGTATTCAGCGACCTGTGGGACGACCGAGTGGACAACGGCATGGCCCATATCGACCTCACCCGAGGCGCCGATGCCATCCTGGTGGCGCCGGCCTCCGCCGACTTTCTCGCCAAACTGGCGCAGGGGCGTGCCGACGATCTCCTCTCCACGCTCTGCCTGGCGCGCGATTGCCCCCTGCTGGTGGCGCCGGCGATGAACCGGCAGATGTGGGAAGCGCCGGCCACCCAGCGCAATGTCGCCCAACTCAGTAGCGACGGTGTCACCGTGCTGGGGCCGGACAGTGGCGAACAGGCCTGCGGCGAAGTCGGCTTCGGCCGCATGCTGGAACCGGAAGCCCTGCTCGATGCCCTGGATGCGCGTTTCCAGCCGAAGCGTTTCTCCGGCCTCAAGGTAGTGATTACCGCCGGCCCCACCTTCGAAACCATCGACGCGGTACGCGGCATCACCAACCCCAGTTCCGGCAAGATGGGTTACGCCGTGGCGCGCGCGGCCCTCGAAGCCGGCGCCGAAGTCACCTTGATCTCCGGCCGCACCTGTCTGCCACCGCCGCGCGACGCCCGCTTCATGCCGGTGATGAGCGCCCAGGACATGCTGGTGGCGGTGGAAGCGGTGATCGACACAGCCGACATCTTCATCAGCGTGGCGGCCGTGGCCGACTATTACGTGCTCAATCCAAGCGAGCAGAAGATCAAGAAGGACGCCCACATCCTCACCCTGGAACTGGCGCCCAACCCGGACATCCTCGCCAGCATCAGCAGCCGGCCCAAGCCGCCGTTCTGCGTCGGTTTCGCCGCCGAGAGCGAGAACATCGAGGAATACGCGGAACTGAAACGCCGCCGCAAGCATCTGCCTTTGATCGTCGCCAACGACGTGAAGGAAGCGGTAGGCAGCGATGACGTGCGACTCGTCCTGCTCGACGAAGCCGGCCGCCATGTCCTGGAAAAGGCCGACAAGCAGACCCAGGCGCGTCTCCTGGTGGCGCATATCGCCGAGCTGTACAACACGCGGAATCAGTAATGTAGCGCCGGCGTCCCCGCCGGCTTTTCGATTGTCGGCATGGATGCCGACGCTGCGGAGACCCCATGCAAGTCGATCTGAAAATCCTGGACGAACGCGTCCGCGAGCAACTCCCCCACTACGCCACCTCCGGCAGCGCCGGCCTTGATCTGCGCGCCTGCCTGGATGGCGCCGTCAGCCTCAATCCCGGCGAGACGAAATTGATCCCCACCGGCCTGGCCATCCACCTGGCCGACCCCGGCTATGCCGCGATGATCCTGCCGCGTTCCGGGCTGGGCCATAAACATGGGGTGGTCCTCGGCAATCTGGTCGGCCTGATCGACTCGGATTACCAGGGCCAGCTCATGGTCTCGCTGTGGAACCGCGGCCAGGAGTCTTTCACCATCCAGCCGTTCGAGCGTATCGCCCAGATGGTCATCGTCCCGGTGCTACAGGCCAGCTTCAATCTGGTTGACGACTTCGACGCCAGCCATCGCGGCGAGAGCGGCTTCGGCAGCACCGGCAAGCATTGAGCGCACCTGTAGCGCCGGCTTCCAGCCGGCTTTCTCAAAACGCCGGCAAGGATGCCGGCGCTACAGATAAACCATGCGCCGAACCGGCCTCTTGATGATCGTCGCCGGCTGGCTGTTGCTGGCCGGGTTGATCTGGTGGGTGATGGACGGGCAACTGGAACACCGGGACAACCCCAACGCCAATCTCGCCAACGTTGTCGACACTCGGGATGAAGTCGTTTTGCAACGCGGGCGCGACGGTCATTACCGCGCGCCCGGCCGCATCAACGGCTATCCGGTCGATTTCCTGGTCGATACCGGCGCCACCCAGGTCGCCATTCCCCTGGGCCTGGCTCGGACCATGGCGCTGCGCGGCGGCCAGGCGTTCCAGGCACAAACCGCCAGCGGCGTCACCCTCGCCTATGCCACCCGCCTCGACAGCGTCTCGCTTGGGGGGCTGCAAGCCCACGACGTGGCCGGCACCCTCATCGCCAACGAGGGCGCCGACGAAGTGCTGCTGGGCATGAGTTTTCTCTCTCGATTCGACATCAGCATCCGCGCCGGGGAGATGACGCTGCGGACGCGCTGAGGCTCTCCCCTGTAGCGCCGGCTTCCAGCCGGCTGTTTTACAAGACGCCGGCGGGTAGCCGGCGCTACCCGAGGCCAACATGCTCAACAAAATCTTCATCCTGCTTCTACTTTGCCTGGCTCCGGCCCTGGCGACCGATCTGGTGACCAACCCCGCCAGCGAACCGCCCCTGGTCAACCAACTCGCCGGCCACCCCTCGCCCTATCTCGCCCTGCACGGCCGCGACCCGGTGGCCTGGCAGGAATGGAACGCGGATACCCTGGCGCGGGCAAAACGCGAGAACAAGCCGCTGCTGGTTTCCCTGGGTTACTTCGCCTGCCACTGGTGCCATGTCATGCAGCGGGAAAGCTGGAGCGACCCCGCCATCGCGGCGCTGCTCAACAGCCGGTTCATCCCGGTGAAAGTGGATCGCGAACTCAACCTCGCGCTCGACGCCGACCTGCTCGAATTCACCCGCCAGCTGCACGGGGTCGCCGGCTGGCCGGTCAACGTGTTCATCACGCCGGAGGGCTATCCCTTCTACGCCACGCTCTACCAGCCGCCGGAAAAATTCAGAATCGTGGCGGAGAAACTGGGCCGCCACTGGCGCCTGGACAGCACCGGCGTTCGCGCCGCCGCGCGGGCGGCGGCGCCGATCATGGGCGTGGCCGCCAACCCGATTCCCGCCGACGCGCAAGACCTGCGCAATCTGGAGCAGCGTTTCCTGGAAGCCACCAGGCGCGAGGCCGACCTCATGCAAGGCGGCTTCGGCACGGTGAGCAAGTTCCCCAACGTGGCGAAACTGCGCGCCTTGCTCGACCTCCAGGCGCGCGCGCCGGAACCGCGCCTGCGCGAATTCCTGCTGCTGACCCTGGACAACATGGCCCGCCTCGGCCTGCATGACCCGATCAATGGCGGCTTCTTCCGCTACACCACGGACCCGGACTGGGCGACGCCGCATTTCGAGAAAATGCTCTACGACAACGCGCAACTGGCGCAGCTCTACGCGCGCGCGGCGGAAGTGCTGAAGCGGCCGGACTATCGCGACCTCGCCCATGACACCCTGGATTTCCTGCTCGACGTGCTGGGCACCCCCGAAGGCGGCTTTCGCACCAGCGTTTCCGCCCTCGACAGCCAGGGCCGCGAAGGTGGCGCCTATCTCTGGCGTCCGGAAGAACTGCGTAAACGGCTCACGCCCGAACAAGTCCGTCTGCTGCGGCGGGTGTGGGACTTGGGAGCGAACAGCCGCTTCGATCTGGGTGATTTGCCGATGGAAAAAGCGCCGCCCACAAGCAGCGAAAGAGCCAACCTCGCCGCCGCCTATGCGCGCCTGAAAAGTGCCGGTCGGATGCGTGACCTGCCGCGCGACGGCAAGCTCAACGCCGGCCTGAATGGCCTGGCTCTGTCGGCATTCAGCCGGGCCGGGCACGGCGTGCCCCGATTCGAACAGGCCGCGCGGCGGCTGCGCGGCTTCATCGAAAATGAACTGCTGCGCGACGGCCAGTTGCTGAAAAGTCGCGTCGGTCAGGACGTGTTCGCCGATGCCGAACTGGACGATTACGCCTATCTCGCGCAAGGCCTGCTCGACCATGCCGATGCCTTCGAAGACGCCAGCAGCCGCGTTCTGGCGAGCACACTGCTGCGTCAAGCCTGGGATCGCTTCTTTACGCTGGAAGGCTGGCGCCGCGAAAGCCACCCGCTGCTCGCCACGGCGGCCACCCACGCCGCCCTGCCCGACGAAGCCACACCCTCCCCTAGCGCCTCCCTGATCCGCGCCAGCCTGAGCCTGCCCGGCAGCACGCCAGCGGAAGCCCTTGATCGCGCCCTCGCCCACGCCAGCCGTAGCGCATTGGCCGACCCGCTCGGCTATCCCGGCACCCTCGCGGTGTTGCGCGCACGCTTCGCGCCGGCGCAGTAGTACTCCCCCCTTTCCCAAAGGGGGGCGGGGGGGGGATTTTCGGACGCTCGCACAGGCACAAGCCTTGGAGAAATCCTCACTCCCCCTTTGAAAAAGGGGGAGGCCAAGTTCCCACCCGCTTCCGCGCATATCAATGGCCCACGCGAGCAGCTCATTCCCCAATGGTTGGGACTGTCCATCACCCTTATAACAAGCTTCGCATATATGCCGTAACGGATGTATAGTCCGCGACGTCGCCTAATATGCCGCTCACGAAACAAGACATAAATATGGAACAACAAATATTCTTCGACGCGCTTGGCGACCCCATCCGGCGCCGCATCCTGACCCTGCTGCTCGACACCGACGAATGTTGCGTATGCGAGATGCACGGCGCGCTGGATGCCTCGCAGCCCAAGGTGTCGCGCCATCTCGCGGTGCTGCGCGAAGCCGGCCTGGTGCTGGCGAGACGTGAGGGGGTGTGGATGCATTACCGCATCCATCCTGATCTTCCCGCCTGGGCGTATCGCGTGTTGCTGCACATGAAGGACGGCATGCCGCCGCTGCCGACCACTGAATCGCAAACCTGCGCGCCAGCTTGTTCCAACTGAACCCACCGCACCCAAAGGAAGCCTCATGACCGCTACCGTTCTCGTTCTTTGCACCGGCAACTCCTGCCGTTCCCAGATGGCCGAAGTGCTGCTCAATCACGAACTGGCCGGGAAAGTGCGTGCCCTGTCCGCCGGCACCAAACCCCAGCCCAAGGTCGCCGATGGCGCCATCGCCGCGCTCAAGGATGCCGGCCTGCCCGCCGATGGCCTCTACCCGAAGGACGTGGACGCGGTGATGAACGAGTCCATCGACCTGGTGGTGACCGTCTGCGACAACGCGAAGGAGACCTGCCCGATCTTTCCCCGCCCGGTGAAATCCATCCACCTGCCTTTCCACGACCCGCATGGCGAGCCGCTGGAAAGCTTCATCCAGGTGCGCGAAGACATCCGTGCCCGGCTGATTCCGGCTGTGCGCGAGCATCTGGGCCTTTAAGCCCCCTTCCGCCCGAGGAGGCCACGATGTCCGAGAAAATATTCAATGTCCTGTTCCTGTGCACCGGCAATTCCGCGCGTTCCATCCTCGCGGAATCGGTGCTGAACAACATGGCTTTGAGCCAGGGACGCTTCCAGGCCTATAGCGCCGGCAGCCACCCGACCGGCCAGGTACATCCTTTCGCCCTCGAACTGCTGGAGAAAAACCACCTGCCGACACAGGGATTGCGCAGCAAGTCTTGGGATGAGTTCGCGCAAGCGGGCGCGCCCGAACTGGATTTCGTGTTCACCGTCTGCGACGACGCCGCCGGCGAGGTCTGCCCGGTGTGGCCCGGCCAGCCCATGACCGCGCACTGGGGCGTGCCCGACCCCGCCGCCGTGGCGGGCAACGACGACACCCGACGGCGCGCCTTCTTTCTAGCCTTCAATCAATTGTCGAATCGTATCGGCCTGTTCGCCCATCTACCCTTCGACAAATTGGACCGGATCAAGCTGCAAAAGGCACTGAGCGACATCGGCCGGGAAACATCAGCATGAGTGCCCAATGTGAAACCACCGCCAAGCGCGCAACCGGGGCGCCCATGAGTGTTTTCGAGCGCTGGCTTACCCTCTGGGTGGCGCTGTGCATCGTCGTCGGCATTCTGGCGGGTCAGCTGTTTCCGGCGCCGTTCCAGGCGCTGGGGCATATGGAAGTCGCCCAGGTGAATCTCCCGGTCGGCCTGCTGATCTGGGTGATGATCATCCCGATGTTGATGAAGATCGACTTCGCGGCACTCCATCAGGTGAAGTCGCACTGGCGCGGCATCGGCGTCACCCTGTTCATCAACTGGGCGGTGAAACCGTTCTCCATGGCGCTGCTGGCCTGGCTGTTCATCCGCCATTTGTTCGCCCCGTATTTGCCGGCGGAACAACTCGACAGCTACGTCGCCGGCCTGATCCTGCTGGCCGCCGCGCCGTGCACGGCGATGGTGTTCGTGTGGAGCCGGCTGACCGGCGGCGACCCGCTGTTCACTCTGTCGCAGGTGGCGCTCAACGACACCATCATGATCTTCGCCTTCGCCCCCATCGTCGGCCTGCTGCTGGGGCTGTCGGCCATCGTCGTGCCGTGGGACACCCTGTTCATCTCGGTGTTGCTGTACATCGTCATCCCGGTGATCCTGGCGCAAGCCTGGCGCGGCATTCTGCTGAAACAGGGCCAGGCAAAGTTCGACGCCACCCTGGCCACACTGGGCCACGCTTCCATCCTCGCCCTGCTGGTCACCCTGGTGCTGCTGTTCGCCTTCCAGGGCGAGGCCATCCTGAAAGCGCCGCTGATCATCGCCCTGCTGGCGGTGCCGATCCTGATCCAGGTGTTGTTCAACTCGTCCCTGGCCTACTGGCTCAACCGCAAGGTCGGCGAAAAACACAGCGTGGCCTGCCCCTCGGCCCTGATCGGCGCCTCCAACTTCTTTGAACTGGCGGTGGCGGCGGCAATCTCACTGTTCGGCTTCGAATCCGGCGCGGCGCTGGCCACCGTGGTGGGCGTGCTGATCGAGGTGCCGGTGATGTTGCTGGTGGTAAAAGTCGTCAATCAGAGCAAGGGCTGGTACGAAGCCGGCTTGTCGTCTCGCTAAGGAATACTCATGTTGCAACGTCTTGTTTTTGTCCTTTTAACCGCCTTTGCCAGTCTCTCCGCTTTCGCGGATTACCAACCGAAGGCCGAAAAGGTGGTCGACAACGTCTACGCCCTGATCGGCCCGCTCGGCCAGCGCGGCGCGGAGAACGACGGCCTCAACGCCAACTTCGGCTTCATCGTCACCCAAGCGGGCGTGATCCTGATCGACTCCGGGGCCAGCCGTCTTGGCGCGGAGAAGATCGCCGTGGCCATCCGCGCCGTGACCGAACAACCGGTGCGCTGGGTGATCAACAGCGGCAGCCAGGACCACCGCTGGCTGGGCAACGACTTTTTCGCGGCCGAAGGGGCGGAAGTCATCTCCCTTGCCCGGACCGCCGCGACCCAAGCGCAATACGCGGAACAGCATATGGCGGGCCTCAACCGCTTCCTCGGAGAACGCCTGAAAGGGACGAAGCCGCTGCCCGCCGGCAAGACCTTGCCGGGCAACTCCGCCACCCTGGAACTGGGCGGCGAAATTCTGGAACTGGCCTACACCGACGCCCACTTCCCCGGCGATGCCTGGGTCTGGCTGCCGAAACACAGTGTGCTGTTCAGCGGCGACCTGGTGTTCATCGACCGCCTGCTCGGCGTGCTGCCTTGGTCCAATGTGAAAAACAGCCAGAAAGCATTTCATGCCCTGGAAGCATTGCAACCCGCTCACATCGTCCCCGGCCACGGCCGCGTCTGCGATCTGGCCCTGGCCAGGCGCGAAACAGGCGACTACTACGACTTCCTGGTGAACAAGGTGGGTGCGGCCGCGAAGGAAATGGAATCCATGAGCGACGTGCTCGCCCGCCACGCCGATCTGCCCGCGTTCAAACACCTGGAAAACTACGACGGTCTGCACCGGGGCAACATGAACCGGGCATTCGTGGAATTCGAGTCCGCGCCATGACCCCCATCGCGCAATCCACCCTGATCTGCCCTCACTGCGGCCATACCAGCACGGAGACCATGCCCACCGATGCCTGCCAGTGGTTTTTCCCCTGCCCCGGCTGCGGCGCCCTGCTGACACCCAAGCCGGGCGACTGCTGCGTGTTCTGTTCCTACGGCGACGTGCCCTGCCCGCCCATCCAGTTGCAACGCGCGGGGCAGGGTGCCGGCTGTTGCGGGGCATAACCATGCTCGACGCGCTCTCCGCCCGATTCACCTTTGACCCCATGGGCCTCACCCCAGGCACCCATCGGCATGGGCTTTTGACTCCCCCCTTTCCCAAAGGGGGACCGGGGGGGATTTCCACAGTGGTTGATCTGGCGCGTGTTGCCAAATCCCCCCTACCCCCCCTTTTACAAAGGGGGGGATAAGCATGCTCGACGCGCTCTCCGCCCGACTCACCTTTGACCCCATGGGCCGCACCCCAGGTACCCATCGGCATGGGCTTTTGACTCCCCCCTTTCCCAAAGGGGGGCCGGGGGGGATTTCCACAGTGGTTGATCTGGCGCGTGTTGCCAAATCCCCCCTAACCACCATTTTGCAAAGAGGGGGATAAGCATGCTCGACGCGCTCTCCGCCCGACTCACCTTTGACCCCATGGGCCTCACCCCAGGTACCCATCGGCATGGGCTTTGGACTCCCCCCTTTCCCAAAGGGGGGCGGGGGGGGATTTCCACAGTGGTTGATCTGGCGCGCGTTGCCAAATCCCCCCTAACCCCCCTTTTGCAAAGGGGGGGGATAAGCATGCTCGACGCGCTCTCCGCCCGACTCACCTTTGACCCCATGGGCCGCACCCCAGGTACCCATCGGCATGGGCTTTGGACTCCCCCCTTTCCCAAAGGGGGGCGGGGGGGGATTTCCACGGTGGTTGATCTGGCGCGCGTTGCCCAATCCCCCCTACCCCCCCTTTTACAAAGGGGGGGATAAGCATGCTCGACGCGCTCTCCGCCTGGCTGACCTTCGACCTCATGGGCCTCACCCCCGGCACCCATCTGGGCGAGGCGGTGTGGTTCTTCCTCTACGACGTGCCCAAGGTGTTGTTGCTGCTGGTCTCGGTGGTGTTCCTCATGGGCGTGGTGCATAGCTATATCTCGCCGGAACGCACCCGTGCCTGGCTGGCGAACAAGCCGCTGGGCCTGGGTAATGTGATGGCGGCCGGACTGGGCATCGTCACCCCGTTTTGCTCCTGTTCGGCGGTGCCGTTGTTCATCGGTTTTCTTTCCGCCGGGGTGCCGCTGGGAGTGACCTTCTCCTTCCTGATTTCCGCGCCCATGGTCAACGAGGTTGCGCTGGCCCTGTTGTTCGGCCTGTTCGGCTGGAAAGTGGCGGCGCTCTACCTCGGGCTGGGGCTGGCGGTGGCCATCGTCGCCGGTTTGGTAATCGGGCGGTTGGGGATGGAACACCACCTGGAAGATTGGGTGCGCAAGATCCAGATGGGCGCAGCGCCCGACCTGGGGAATGGCACGCCGACCTGGCGCGACCGCTTTCGCTCCGGCACGGCGCACGTCAAGGAAATCGTCGGCCGCGTCTGGCCCTGGCTGATCGCCGGCATCGCCATCGGCGCCGGCATCCACGGCTATGTGCCGCAAGACCTGATGGCCGGCATCATGGGCAAGGAGCAATGGTGGGCGGTGCCCGCCGCCGTGCTGCTGGGCGTGCCCATGTACAGCAACGCCGCCGGCATCCTGCCGGTGATCCAGGCCCTGCTCGGCAAGGGCGCCGCGCTGGGCACGGTGCTGGCTTTCATGATGAGCGTCATCGCCCTGTCCGCGCCGGAGATGGTGATTCTCCGCAAAGTGCTCAAACCCACCCTGATCGCCGTGTTTGCCGGCGTGGTCGCCGCCGGCATCATGCTGGTCGGCTTCGTCTTCAACGCCGTTCTCTGAGGTAATAGAAATGTCCGCTCTGCATCCTTCCATCGTCGCCCTGGTCTCGCTCGCCGCAAACATCGCCTCCAACCACCCCAAACAGGGCCTCTGCCAGGTGGACAGGCTCAAGGAATACGGCGTGGCGAAAGAACAGATCGACAGCGTCATTGAGATTGCCCGCCACATCCGCGACGAGGCATCGCAGGCTTTGGACGCCAAATTCGACGCGGCCTATGCCGAAGGCTTCCAACCGGCCAAACCGCGTATCCCGGTCGACCCCTTCGCCAACATCGCCGTGGTGGAAACCGGTGGCGCCTGCTGCACGCCGACGAAATCCGGACAAGCCTGCTGTTGACCCCGAATCCGCCGCGCGCCGCCCGCCCGACTGATGTCAAGGCGCCGACAAAGAAGCCGGCACTACACTTCCCGTTCCCTTTATTAACCCTCGGTAATTCCCCATGAAAAATGTAAAAGTCCTCGGCAGCGGCTGCGCCAACTGCGAAACCACCGCCAAACTGATCGCCGACATCGCCGACGCCAAAGGCATCCAGATCGAGCTGGAAAAAGTCACCGACATGGCCGCCATCCTTGGCTATGGCGTCATGACCACCCCCGGCGTGGTGATCGACGGCAAGGTCGTCCATGCCGGCGGCGTGCCCGACCGTGACAAGGTCGCCGGCTGGCTGGCCCCGGCGGCGGGCGGCGGCGGTTGTTGCGGCGGCTGCTGCTGAACCACGCATCCATGTAGCGCCGGCGTCTCGCCGGCATCGTAGGCCTGATCAGAAGAACGAAGCCGGCGAGTCCCAAGGGATAGCGTCCCCCGCGGGACATAACGCCGGCGCTACATGACTGCCTCGGCTAATGGACCGCTGGATAAAACAGGCATGCCCCCCTGGTTCCGCCAATTCATCACCCTCCTGCTGCTGGCCCTGTGCGCCTTCGCCAGCCACGCCGCGACACCCTGGTCGGAACGTGGCGGCGACGGCCAGCCCGAGCCGCAACTCTATTTCTTCTGGTCGCTCACCTGCCCGCATTGCCTCGCCGCGCACCCCGAGGTCGAGGCCATCGCCCGCGCGCGGCCCTGGCTCAGGCTGCATAGCCAGGAACTGACGCAGCATCCCGAGAACGTCCGCCGCTACCAAGCAATGGCGCAAGAACTGGGTGAAACGGCGGCTTCGGTGCCGGCCCTCCTGTTCTGCGGCGAAATGCACGTCGGTTGGAGCGAAGGCGCGGCCGCCTTCATCGCCCAGCGGCTGGACGCCTGCCATGCCCGTTTGCAGAGCGGCGCGACGACGATGCAGCCGGCAACCGTTGAGCCACGCCTCGAACTCCCTTTGATCGGCGCCCTCGACGCCGCCAGCCTCTCCCTGCCGGCGCTGACCCTGGTGCTGGCCGGGCTGGATGCCTTCAACCCCTGCGCCTTCTTCGTGCTGCTGTTCCTGCTGTCGATGCTGGCGCACCAGAAAAGCCGCGCCCGCATGCTCGCCATCGGCGGCGTCTTCGTCCTGGTTTCCGGGCTCATGTATTTCGCCTTCATGGCGGCCTGGCTCAACGTCTTCCAATTGTTCGGCCACCTCGCCTGGGTGACGCTGGCCGCCGGCGCCGTGGCGCTGTTCGTCGGGGTAGTCAACGTCAAGGATTTCTTCCGCTTCGAGCAAGGCCTCTCGCTGTCGATTCCGGACTCGAAAAAACCCGACATCTTCCGCCGCGCCCGTGCCATCCTGAACGCCGAACGCCTGCCGGCCATGCTCGCCGCCACCGTATTCATGGCCATCGCCGCCAACTTCTACGAGTTGTTGTGCACCGCCGGTTTCCCCATGGTCTACACCCGCCTGCTCACCCTGGCCGACCTCTCCCCCGCCGCGCGCTACGGCTATCTCGCCGCCTACAACCTGATCTACGTCGTGCCCCTGGCGCTGATCGTCTTCGCCTTCGTCCGCGCGATGGGCGCGCGCAAGCTGACGGAACGGGAAGGCCGCCTGCTGAAACTACTCTCTGGAATGATGATGCTGGAACTGGGTCTGCTACTCCTGCTCGCGCCGGAATGGCTGAGCCAGGTGGGGGTTGCCTTTGCGCTGATGGGGGTGGCGGTGGGAGTGACCTGGGGCGCGGCGCGAATAAAACAGGCCAACGACTAAGTTTTAGTGATCAAGAAAAATACAGACATGTGCAAGTAATAGATAGACAGTCTGGAACAGGTCTACCCAAAAATTGGGGGCGATAAAATCGCCCCCAATCTACCTCGCGGCGCGAGAGAAAATTATTTGAAACTGTACAAATACGATACGGCAATGGCATTAACCGTGTGATTAGGTGATGTCTGGCCCGTGCCAATAAACGACTGCATGGCGACTGGATTGGTATAAGCGTCGTATTGCCAATCGGAACTCTTGAGATGCTGATACATATAAGAGACCCGCACGGCTTGCGACTTGTCGATCATGTAATTTCCAGTAAGGCGCAACTGAGTTGTTTTGCTGGTTATTTTTGGGTAACTACCGGGAGCGAACCATGTGTAATCCGGCGCTGCAGCCCCATCGCTGACCAAAGACCCACCACCACCTGCCGACACCGGAGTGCTGGCCTGGATGTAAAGCAAGTCTGCATTCATGTCTAGTTTGCTGGAAATAAAGCCCTTGTATTTCGCACCGACTCCCCAAGTATCAACCTTATCGGCCTGGCTCATATTCCAATCCCAATTCGCCAGAATACAGGGATGGTTGGCCACGTTGCAGGCACCTCCTAGAAGGTTGGTCGCGGCCACACCGTTAACTTTGGCTCCAGCCGTGGTGGACGAAACCAGGTATTTTCCCGCCAATTTTGAATCTCGGTCTTCACGCGAGTAGAAAGTATTCAGGCTCATCTTTTCGCTTGCCGCATAGCTCAGGTCAACATTCAGGATGGTGCTATCAGATTGCTTGAAAGCGGCATCCTTGTATTTGTCGCGGTTGTAATCGGCGCTGAATCCAAGCGCCCAGGCATCATTAACCTGGTAATTAAACGCGCCCCGAATCTTGTCGCGTGTACGGTCGGCGACAAAATAATCTCGGAATTGCGTGTAATACGCGTATTGAATCAATGTGGCGTCATTGGTAGTGGCCGCGAATGTCGGGGTCGAGTAGTCAAGTGCGCGGCGAGTAGATTGCGCATATGAGAGACGCCCGGTGACATCAGAGAGCATCGAATTGCGGTATTCGAGAGTCCAGGTATCTTCCTTGGTTTTATGTACCGGCAAGGAAAAGTCGTTGGTGTTTCCCGTTGCGATGGTGCGCGATGGTGCAAATCCATTGCCATCAGTACTGCGATTGATGTCTTCCAGCTGATACCCCAGTTTGACCGCTTGGGAGCGGGCCAAAGCATAGTCGGCATCCAGAGTGAACAGGTTCTTCGTAGTATTGATCGGGTCGTTGGTAATGGAACTGTTCGCCGCGCCGGTTTGATCCGCGAATCTCACATTGAATGTATTCACCGGCGTCTGGTTGTCACGATGATCGTATTTGTATGCCGCCGCGAGGTTCAGCTTGTTGATCGGATGAGAGGTCAACTTGATGGCAAACGTATCACTCGCGACTTTGGCATTGGCGGAGCCTACCGGAACGATCCAGCTATTCACGCCACTCACGCACCCGGTCACGCCAGTATTCACCTGGCAATTGAAATTGCTGTTCTGGGTCGTCCGCGCCGTGGTGCCTTCATAGGAAAGCCGTGTCGTCGGCGTGAAGCGATAGCCACCCGCCAACTTTACTTGGTGCATCTGGCTTTCCGGTGCGCTCGAAAGCAGAGCCTGGTTGTTGTACACACCGACGGTTCCGGTCACACCGGCAAATGGCGTGGCCGCAGTCCAGGCGTTGATGTCGTTCTGGAACGTCGAATAGAGGTAAGTCAGGTTCATGTTCGCCTTCTCTCCGATATATCCAAGAGCAACATCGAATCCGTTGGTCCTGAAACTGATCGGCTCAATCAGCATGGCTGCTGTCGAGGAACTGGCGAAGGCATAACCAGTCAATTTCGTGCCATCTTTTTTGTCCTGCCGAGCGGCGAATTTGATTTCCCAGCCTGGATGCAAGATGTAGCTCAAGCCTCCTTCGACCTTGGTGCGCTTGAAGCCGATGTCCTCGTTGTGCATCAGTGAAGGGACCAGATAAGCGGGGCCGGTCATGGCATTGTCTGTAACCAGGGGCTGCGCGACCGCATTAGGCGACTGCAAGTTGTTCCAGTTGGAAAGTACCTGTTGCCCCGTGGTTGTTACGCCAAGACGCGTCGCCGCCGCCGGATAAGTGGCCGGCAGGGTCAGCGCGGTGCTGCCCGCACCGTTGTATATGGTTCGGAAGGAATCCGAGAGCTTGTGCGGCAACTCGTCATAAAGGAAATGGATGTTGAAGCGCCCCTGCTGCCCACCTTCGGCTTCCAACCTGCGGGTGTCGAGCCCGAGATCCGTCGCCAGCACCGACCAGCGCGTGGCGCTCTCGTCGACACTTTTCCCGACCATATCAACGTTTGCGTTGACCCGAGCGCCATCGCGGTAGAGGCCGTTGTATTCACCAAATTTGTAGGATTTTTTGCTGACGTCGACAACGCCGACCTCGAAGGTCTTGTCCGGCGTGGTCAATTCCGCGACTGCCGGATCGGGTGCCGCATTGGCCAGTGGAATGGCCGCCATGGCCAGCAGCGCGGCATGGATGGCAGCAACGGTTTTGCTCAGAGCGAAATGCGCTTGATGGTTTTTCATGATTTTCTCCGAATGCGTTCCGAGATCAGCGGACGAACCGGCTGCCGGCCGGATGATTCGAGCCGTGTATTTGCGAGTGGCAATTGACGCAGCCGCGGTAGGCGAGACGCGCATTGGGCGATGTCTGCGAGACTCTAAGTCCGGTCAGTGGATTGATCGGGTTGGTAGCGGCGGTGTTATTTGCGCCGGAGGCCGTCACCGCCGCACCGCTCGGGAGGTAGTTGGCGTCGTAATAACCATAATGTCCGGTACCTGTCCCTTGGTGGCACTGCTCACACAGCCAGGGCGCGCGCGCCTTCAGCAAGGGGGCGTTGGTCGAGCCGTGTGGGGTGTGGCAATTCATGCAGTCCTCAACGACCGGCGAGTGTTCCCAAAGGAAAGGACCACGTTTTTCTGTGTGGCAGGTATAGCAAGTCTCGGTAACCGAACTCTTGATCATCAGTTTCGGGCCAATCGAGCCATGCGGATTGTGGCAGTCCGAGCAACTCATCTTGCCGGAGTCAAGCGGGTGGGTGGACATGCGGTGCGAAAGCGCGCGCTCGGTCTTGTGGCAGGAGTAGCAAACCTCGGCCTGGGTACGTTTATCACGCACCTTGTCGTGCTGAGTGTGCATCTGGTGACAAGTCGTGCAGGAAACATCATGGCTGGCGTGCTGGCTGCCGCTCCAGTGCGACTGATTGCCACCCTTGTGGCAGCCCAGACAGGATTCGTTCTGCTCGCTGGGTAAAGTTGCGGAATTCTTGCCAAATACGCGATCGGGCGCCGGCCGTTTTGCGGCGCCCTCGGGTTTCTTCATGTGCGCCGCGCTCTCGCCGTGGCAACTGGTACAGGTCGGGGTGCGGCCGTCGGCGGCCGTGCCGTGTTTGGTCTTGCCGATCGACAGGACGCGCGGGCCGTTATCGTTGGTTTCATCGTGGCAGGCGGTGCACTTGGCGTCGCCGCGCAGGACGGTGTCGGCCTTGCCGAGTTGCAGGGAGGCGAGCAGTTCACCCGCATTCGCGGACAGTCCGCCGCCAAGGCCGGCCACCAGCGCCAGGCCAGGCAACCAGCGCGAGATTGCGCGCAGGGTGGTTGCTGCGGCTGTCCATCGTCTTTTATTCAGCATTACTGTCTCCTTCGGTGAATCTCGGCTCGCACCCCGGCGGGATGCGTGAATACGTTTCAAACCTTGCCAAATTCATTCAGGGGCTTTTGTCCCAGAATTACTTGTTTGTAAGGATGTAGTACGAACGCCCCGGCCGTAGTGATGCGTTTGCATCAATCGCTAGCCGGATTTGCTTGCTGCTGGCTTTTTCGGGAACTTTTCAGTGGCCAGACATTAAAGGCGCGGTGAAGGTGCCAGCGCCCAGCTCGCGCGAGAGTTCAGCGCGCCGGCGTCTTCACCGCATTACTCAGCCAGTTGATGGCGGTGGGCGTAGGCCGCGGCTTCAACGCGGGAATGCACACCGAGTTTCGCCATCAGCCGCTGGATGTGGTTGCGCACCGTGGTAGGGCTCAGGTGCAGTTGTTCGGAGATGATTTCGGTCTTGATCCCTTGCGCGATCAGGCGCAGGACTTCCCGCTCCCGGCTGGTCAGCAGGCAGGCGCCATGCGGCACTTGATGCTGGCAGTGCGCGGGTTCGATCGTTTCCATCGGCCTGGCCTGTTCCTGCCGCAGCCCGGCTGACTGGCTGTCGCGACCGTGACGCATGATATGGACGATGGACCATTCGCCTTGGCTAGCCGAGGGCACCAACATGGTGCTGACCTTGAGTTGGACCTTTTGCCCGTCGCTGCGCTCGATACGCATGGGCAACGCGGAGGGAGGCGGCCCGCCCTTGGTCAAGGCGCTGACCGGGCAGTCGCTTTTGCACAGCGGCTTGCCTTTCAGATCGTGCCCTTTCATCACTTCATGGCAACAACGTCCCAGCGCGCGGGTGGCGGGTATGCCGGTGATGTTCTCGCAGGCCTGGTTCCAGAACGTGACGGTCTGGCGGGCGTCCAGCGTGAATACGCCGTCCACCGAGCGCGACATCAAATCCGAAAATGAAGGCACAGGCTTACTCCGGTCCGTGTGAGGACAGTCGTTACTTACGGGTTTGCACAAACGCCCGCCGGGACTGCCCGGCGAGCAGCCTGGCGTCGATCAGACGAAGGCGTCCGCCATCACGTTGCGCAGCCAGCCATCGGCGTACTCGGCTTCGAGCTTGCGATAGATCGCCGGCACCGGTGACTTGTCCGGCATGGCCATGGGGGAAACACCGCTGCCTTCCTTGATGTACTTGA
>JAQTLN010000001.1 GCA_028714875.1 Gallionellaceae bacterium | reverse complement strand
ACCCAATGCCCACACTTAAAGGCTGTAAGCAACTTGTTAAAGAACTGTTTTTAAACCACTTTCTTCTACTTCTTCCTACTCCCCGCCACTTCGTTTCAGCAGCGAGAGGCCGGCATTCTACAGACTTCTCAAACTCCGTCAACTCGTTTTTTAAGGTGTTTTGCAAACCACTCAAACGAACCAACGAACTTTTCCAACGCTTTTCTTCCCCCGCCGCTTCGTTTCAGCAGCGAGAGGCCGGCATTATAGGGAGCAAGAATTGTCGGTCAAGTCTTTATTTCAGGATTCTTACAGCCCACCTAAAAGGCCTTTCCTGTCAGTCAGTTATCAGCGCAAATAAATGCGCGCATAGCGGCGCTTGCCGATTTGAGCGACGACAGAGGTGCCTTTTTCCAGCATCAAGCCCTTGTCCGACACCTTTTCACCATCCAGCTTCACGCCACCACCGGCAATACTGCGCATGGCCTCGGAGGTACTTGGCACCAAGCCAGCCAGTTTCAGTGCCTGTATCAGGGTTAGACCGCCTTCCGGAGCATCCAGCGTCACCTCATCGATCTCCTCGGGCAAGGCGCCCTGCCGGAAGCGAGCCTCGAAGTCGGTCAGCGCGGCTTCCGCCGCCTGCCGGTTGTGGAAACGGGAGATGATTTCCTGGGCGAACGCCACCTTGATGTCACGCGGATTGCGCCCCTCGTCCACTTCCCGCTTCCACTGCCGGATCGTGCTGAGTGGTTCGAACGAGAGCAACTCGATGTATCGCCACATCAGGGTATCCGACACCGACATGAGCTTGCCGAACTGCTCGTTCGGTGGCTCGTTGATGCCGATGTAGTTACCTAGCGATTTCGACATCTTGTTGACGCCATCCAGCCCCTCCAGCAAAGGCATGGTCAGGATGCACTGCGAAGGTTGTTTGTAATGGCGCTGTAACTCCCGACCCATCAGCAGGTTGAACTTCTGGTCCGTACCACCCAGCTCCAGATCGGCCTTGAGGGCGACGGAGTCGTAGCCCTGTATCAGGGGATAGAGGAATTCATGGATGGCAATCGGCTGGCCGGACGCATATCGCTTGTCGAAGTCGTCACGTTCCAGCATGCGCGCCACAGTGTGCTTGGCCGCGAGCTTGATCATATCGGCCGCGCTCATCGCGCCCATCCAGCGGGAATTGAACTCCACCTCGGTCTTTTCCGGGTCCAGTATCTTGAAGACCTGTGCCTGGTAGGTTTGCGCGTTCAGTTCGATCTGCTCGGTTGAGAGCGGTGGACGGGTGGCGTTCTTGCCGGTGGGGTCGCCGATCATGCCGGTGAAGTCACCGATCAGGAATACGGCCTGGTGGCCCAGATCCTGCAACTGGCGCAGCTTGTTAAGGAGTACGGCATGGCCCAGATGAAGATCGGGCGCGGTGGGATCAAAGCCGGCCTTCACCCGCAGGGGGCGGCCAGTCTTCAGTTTCTCGATCAGTTCGGCTTCGACCAGTAGCTCGTCGCAGCCGCGCTTGATGACTTCAAGGGCGTCTTCGATGGAAGGCATGGGAACCTGAAAAAGGGAATGGGCTGGAGTGGGTGATGGAAATCAAACCCACGTATGCAGGCAGGCAGGCGATGGCATTACGGCCTCCCCTCCCCAAGAACCGTCCATGCGACTTACTCCATGTACGGCTCAAACAACCTACTAACCGCGTTATTTTAAGCACAGTGATGCTGGCGATGCCGAGGTTTCTAGCGCCCTACTCGCCGCCACACTTCAGTTCCGGCGTCTGGCTAGCCCAGCTTGTTGTCCGCGATATGGTAGTGCGGGTCTTCCGCCAGATTCAGTTCCACCATGTCCTTGGCGTTGGTCAGCACTTCCAGGCAATCCGGGCTCAGGTGGCGCAGATGCAAGCGTTTGCCGACCTGAATGTAGCGGTTGGCCAGGGTATCAATGGCTTCGACCGCCGAATTGTCCATGACCCGCGCGCCGCGAAATTCCACGACCACCTCGTCGGGGTCGTCCTTCGGGGTGAACAGATCCTGGAAATTCGCGGTCGAGGCGAAGAACAAAGAGCCTTCCAGTTCATAGATCTTCCAGCCTTTGGCGTCGATGTAGCTGCGCATCTGGATGTGCTTGGCGTGCTGCCAGGCAAACACCAGCGCGGAAATGATCACGCCGGTAATCACGGCGATGGCCAGATCGGTGAACACGGTAATCACCGTCACCGCCACCACGACGAAGGCATCGCTTCTCGGCACCCGGCGTAGCGCGTTGAGGCTGCCCCATTCGAAGGTCTTTTCCGACACCACGAACATCAGGCCGATCAGTGCCGCCAGCGGAATCATCTCGATCCACTCGGAGGCGAACAGGATGAACGAGAGCAGGAACAACGCGGCGGCGATGCCGGACAGGCGCTGGGTGGCACCGTTGCTGACGTTGATCATGCTCTGGCCGATCATGGCGCAGCCACCCATGCCACCGAAAAAGCCGGTCACCACATTGGCGGACCCTTGCGCCACGCATTCCCGATTGGGCATGCCGCGCGTATCGGTCATTTCGTCGATCAGGTTCAGGGTCAGTAGCGATTCGATCAGGCCGATGGCGGCCAGGATCAGGCTATAGGGGAAGACGATCCGCAAGGTCTCCCAGGTGAAGGGCACGTCGGCGATGTGGAACTGTGGCAGGCCGCCCTCAATGGAGGCCATGTCACCCACGGTCTTGGTATCGATGCCGGCGAAGATCACCAGGGCGGAAACCACGACGATGCCGGCCAGCGAGGAGGGCACGGACTTGGTCAGACGCGGCAGCAGATAAATGATGGCCATGGTCAGCGCGATCAGGCCCAGCATGGTGTAGAGGGCGGCGCCGGTCATCCAGGCCAGCGCGCCATCCGGCCCCGGCATCTTGAAGTGTCCCAATTGAGCCAGAAAAATCACGATGGCCAGGCCGTTGACAAAGCCGACCATGACCGGGAACGGCACCATGCGGATGAATTTTCCCAGCGTCAACAACCCGAACAGGATTTGCAGCAAGCCCATCAACACCACAGTGGCGAACAGATATTCGACGCCGTGTTGCACCACCAGCGCCACCATCACCACCGCCAGGGCGCCGGTGGCGCCGGAGATCATGCCGGGCCGGCCGCCGAAGATGGCGGTAATCAGACCGACCATAAAAGCGGCATAGAGGCCGGTGAGCGGGTGCACATGGGCGACGAAGGCGAAAGCGATGGCCTCGGGCACCAGGGCGAGGGCGACGGTCAGTCCGCTAAGGACGCAAAGCTTGACGCGGGCGGGGGTGTAATTCGGGCAGGAGTCGAACAAATTCATCAGGATGCCTTGTGTGATGCAGGCCCAGGCAGCAGTGGCCAGAGAACTACAAAGAAAAAACCGTTTTCGCAAACCCAGCGATAAATGGCGGGCAATCAATTGTTGGCTTGCGGCCGGTCGGCGATTGTCTCATGGGCGGAAAAGCGGCCCAAAAGCCCCTATCCGCGCGGGTCGCTGATTTCGGAGGCAAGCGTTCATAATCACGCCACCCTTTCCCCTGTACCCACAACAACGCCCTCACCATGAATTCAGATTGCCCATTAGCCGGAGGCCCACATTTAGCGCAGGCGTCCCCGCCTGCTTCGTCCTTCCGATCAGGTCTACGAGGCAGGCGGGACGCCTGCGCTACAGGCCTACTTTGGCTAATGGACAATCTCGGATGAACGAAACCGCACTGAGTTCACCCGATACCTGGCTGGATGAGCACGGTGCCGCGCTTTATAAATATGCGCTGACGCACACGCGGGATGAACACAAGGCGGAAGAGGCGGTACAGGAAACGCTGCTGGCCGCGCTACAGGCGCGTGACCGATATAGCGGCGGCGCGTCGGTGCGTACCTGGCTCATCGGCATTCTCAAGCACAAGATCATGGACATGTTTCGCCACGATGCCCGCGAGGTGACGTTGGATGAGCCGGACGAGATCGCGGAGGAGGCCGCGCTGGAAGACAACTTCGCGCCCGATGGGCACTGGAGCCTGCGCATGGCGGATTGGGGCGATCCGGTACAGGCGCTGGAGGGCTCGCAGTTCCTCGCCATACTGCAACGCTGCCTGGATGCGCTGCCGCCACGCCTGGCGCGTCTGTTCATGCTGCGCGAGGTGATGGAAGAAAGTACTGAAATTATTTGTAAGGAATTGGCGATCACGCCGACCAACCTGTGGACGATGTTGCATCGAGGCCGATTGGGCTTGAGGCAGTGTCTCGATAGAAACTGGGTCGGTGATAGCGTGCAGATCGCCGCCCGGGGGTAAATGAAATGCTGACATGCAAAGACGCAAGCCACTTGATCTCGGAAAGCCAGGAGCGCCCGCTGGGCATCTGGGAACGCTGGGGCCTTCGGCTGCATCTCTGGATGTGCGTCAGTTGCCGACGCTTCGAGCGGCAGATGGTCTTGATGCGGCAAGCCCTGCGGATGTTGGGCAAGCGCGCCGAGGCGGATGCTTTGAGCGACGGCAACAGCGTGGATTTCCCCTCCGATGCGCGTGAACGCATACGCAAGGCTTTGGCTGAGCGCGGCGAGCACGAGTAAGCCCCCGGTTTTCCGAGACCATCGTCATGAACCGCCCATTTCGGGCCATGACCTTACTTTGGAGAATCGACATGAATACGAGCAAAACCACCCTGACCCTCGCCCTGACCGCCGCCATCGGTGCCGCCGCCGGTGTTGCCAATATCGCTTACGCGGCGGGCAACCCCTTCGCCATGCAAAGCCTGGACAGCGGCTACGTGGTGGCCGCCGCCGATAGCAAAATAAAAAGCGGCAAATGTGGCACCGGGAAGTGCGGCGCCAATAAAGCCAAGCCCAAGGCCAGCGACATGGAAGGCAAGTGTGGTGGCGACAAGGCCAAAGCCATGGAAGGCAAATGTGGCGGTGACATGGGCAAGTCCGCGGAAGGCAAGTGCGGTGGCACCAAGGCCAAGGCCATGGAAGGCAAATGCGGCGGTAGCAAGTAAGGTGCCGGCGTTCCGACCATGCGTGACACTTCACTGCATGGCGCGGGCCTCGGCCTGAGGCGGGAACTCATCCCCGACCTCAAGGCCGCAGACCTCGCCGACCTCCCCGACGCCATCGACTTCCTGGAACTCGCCCCGGAAAACTGGCTGGACATGGGCGGCAACCGACGCAAGGAGCTGCGCCACTTCGCCGAACGCCGGCCCATCGTCGCCCATGGTCTCTCCCTCAACCTGGGTGGCCCGGCGCCGCTGGACGAGCTCTTCCTCAAGCGCGTGAAGCGTTTTCTCGACGAGTACGGCATCGCGCGGTTCACCGAGCACCTGTCCTGGTGTGGCGATGCCGGCCATCTTTACGACCTGCTGCCGATTCCCTTCACTGGCGACGCCGTGCGCCATGTGGCGGCGCGTATCCGCCGCACCCAGGACATCCTGGAACGGCGTATCGCCATCGAAAACGCCTCCTACTATGTCGCGCCGGCGATCAGTGAAATGAGCGAGATCGCGTTCATTCGCGCCGTGCTGGAAGAGGTGGACTGCGACCTGCACCTGGACGTGAACAACGTCTATGTGAACAGCATCAACTTCGCCTTCGACCCACGCGCATTTATCGACGCCATGCCGGCCGAACGCATCGTCTACCTGCACATGGCCGGGCATTACCAGGAAGCGGCCGACCTCCTCATCGACACCCACGGCGCGGCGGTGATCGACCCGGTCTGGGATTTGCTCGAACACACCTACGCCCGCATCGGCACGCCCCCCACCCTGTTGGAGCGCGACTTCAACATTCCGCCCCTGGCTGAACTGCTGCCGGAGGTGGAGCGGATTCGCTTCCTGCAAGCGCAGTACGCGGAGCAGCGTCACTCGGGTTTGCGTCATGAGGCTTGAACCCATGCATTTCAGCGACTATCAGGCCGCCTTCG
Organism: Gallionellaceae bacterium; assembly: GCA_028714875.1. GTDB lineage: Bacteria > Pseudomonadota > Gammaproteobacteria > Burkholderiales > Thiobacillaceae > PFJX01. The sequence continues at coordinate 360,523 of JAQTLN010000001.1, read as the reverse complement.
CCGCCCGCATCCGCGACCCGAAGCTGGCGCCGCGACCGGCCGGCGCCTCCGCCAAGCGGATGCGGGTGTACGAGGAGTTACTGTTCAACAACCTGGAAGGCTTCCTGCTCGCCTGTTATCCAGTCACCCGCAATATTTTCGGCGCGCGGGTCTGGAAACAGACGGCGCGACGCTTCTTCAGTGAGCACCGCTGCCACTCGCCGCTGTTCCGCGATATTCCGAAAGCTTTTCTCGACTGGATGGAAGAACGCGGCACGGCGTTGTTTCCCGCGCTGCCTTTCCTGGCGGAATTCATGCATTACGAATGGCTGGAGTTGGCCGTATCCGTCTCGCCCGACGACCCCGACCCAGCCGCCGTGGAGCCGAGTGGCGATCTGCTCCAGGGCCGCCCCGCCCTCAATCCAAGCGCGCACCTGGCTTGTTACCACTACCCGGTGCACCGCATCGGCCCACGCTACCAACCCGGCGCGCCCGACCCGCAAGCGCATTGCTACCTGCTGTTCCGGGACGAGACCGATACGGTGCGTTTCATCCAGTTGAACCCCCTGTCCGCGCGCCTGCTGGAACTGCTGCGCGAGCAGCGGCCGAGCGGACGGGAAGCCCTGGCCCGCTTAGCCAAACTCGCCGGACCAACCGACCCCGCTCAGCACGAGCGTTTCATCCAGGCGGGCGGCGACTTGTTGCGCGATCTACGCGGCCAGGGCGCACTGCTTGGCACATGGAGAACATCATGAATCTGAACCTCGGCATTACCAGCCTGACCCGCGACGTTTTCGCCCTGTTCGACCGCGCCGGTGTATGGCTTGCCCCCCTCGGCCTGCGGCTGCTGCTGGCCTATGAGTTCTGGGAATCCGGCCTGGAGAAATTGCACGGCATGAACTGGTTCGCCGACATCCAGGCGCAGTTCCCCTTCCCCTTCAACCTGGTGCCGCCGGACATCAGTTGGCAGATCGCCACCTGGAACGAACTGATCGGCCCCATCGCCCTGGTTCTCGGCCTGGGCACGCGCTTCGCCAGCGTGTCGTTGATCATCCTCACCGTCGTCGCCTGGGCCAGCGTGCATGCCGGCAACGGCTACAACATCGTGGACAACGGCTACAAGCTGCCGCTGATCTACCTGATCATGTTCCTGCCCCTGCTGCTTTCCGGCCCGGGCAAGCTGAGCCTGGATCACTGGATCGCGCGCAGAGTTGCCGCATAACGTGCGAGGACAGGGTTTGCACGTGCCGAACAAATGCTTGTAGGGTTCGCCGCGCGCGCGACGCACCCTACAAGCATTTCGGCTACTGGATCACCTTGAAACCGCTCCCCCTCCTCACCCTGCTTCTGGCCCTGCTGGCTTTTCCACCAGATAGCTGGGCGCAAACGTCATGGCTCGGCCAGGCACAAGCGCTGGAAAAACGCGGCGACTGGCCCGGCCTGTTGGCCTGGGGCCAGCAGTGGACTCAGACGGAAGCGGACAACGCCCTGGCCTGGTTCGTGCTCGGCCGGGCTTGGGGGGAGTTGAAGAACTATCCCGAGGCGATCGGCGCCTATCGGCAAAACCTGCGTCTCGACCCGACTGACCAATATGCCTACAACAACCTGGGCAACGCCTACCGGGCCACCCGACGTCATCGGGACGCCATGGACGCCTATCACGCGGCGGTGCGGAGCAGCCCTGATTACATCGTGGCCTGGCACAACCTCGGCCTGACCTACTACGACCTGAAAGGCCCGGCCGGCGTGGCCCAGGCTCTGCAAACACTGAACGCGACCAACCCCGGCCTCGCCGAAGCCTGGCGCCGGCTGGCGATCGACTACTCGCTCACGCGCGATCCCCGCGTCACCCAGGGCGCCATCCAGATATTGCGCGGTCTCTCCGACGCGGAACGCGAACGCATGTTCGACATCCTGCTGAAGCAACCCTGAGGGCCATACCCATATCCGGCACGTGGCGGCGTAAATAAAAACGGGGGCCGAAGCCCCCGTGTTCAGGAATGCGCTGGTTCAGATCTTGACGATGTCGAACAGATACAGCATGCCGAAGTGGAAGATGATGAAGATGGCGACGGCGTAGGTTACGGCGGAGTTTTCGCTCTTTGCGAAGATTTTTTGCATCATGGGGCTCTCCAGGAAGTGATTGCGTGTGGGGCAAACGATACGTTTCAGCCGGCGCCAGGTCGAGAGCACATCTTGACCGATGTCAAATATCAGTGGCTGGTCCCTTCCGATAGCCGGGTCTTGTTCCACACGTTGTATTTGCCCACCGGGCGCTTCATGGGCAGGCGCTTGATTTCCTTGAGGGTATTGGCGTCGTAGACGATGAGGGCGCCGTCCATCTCCCAGATGGAAACCAGGGCGTATTTGCCGTAGCGGTCGAATTCGACATGGGTGGCGGTTTTGCCCGGCATAGGGGTGAGGGTGGTGACGATTTCCAGGCTTTGCTTGTCGATGACGTGCATGACATCGCGATTCTTGCCGAAAAACACATCCGCCCAGACGTAGGGGCTGTTCTCGTGGCTACGCAGGAAGAAGCCGGGACCCTCGGTGGGAATGGTCTTGATGGTCTTCCACGTCTTCATGTCGATCACCGAGATCAGGCCATCCTTCAGGTTGGGCGAGGCCATCACGCGCTGGATATTGCCATCCGCGTCCTTCCTGTCCCAGGTGATGCCGGAGCCCAGGTGCGGCATGCCGGCCAGGTCGAGTTCCGCCACTTTGCGCCCGGCACCCAGGTGGATGACCTGGCCTTTCGGGCTGCTGCGTGAGGCGCCGAGGATGTATTCGTAGTTCTGGTCGAAGAAGAAATCATCCAGATAATCGTCCAGCACGATATGACGCACCGGCAGCGGGCCGGGTTCGGGAATGGCCTCCTTGCTCTGGAAATCATGCACCAGGCCCTTGTAGACCGGGCGACCGTCATAGGGAATTTCCCAGACTTCCGGGATGTCCTTGAGCGCGGCGATGAAGCTGTTGCGCGGTCGCGCGTCGTAGACCGCCGAAACGCGCGAAGTCTTGCCGTTGTTGCCCACCACCGGGATGACCTTCACCAGGGAGAGATCCTTGCCATCCAGCGCCACCAGGGTGTGCGGCAGGTAGTTGGCGGCCATCACATATTTGCCGTCGGAAGACACCGCGACATTGCGGGTGTTGATGCCGACCCGTATTTCAGCCACGACTTTCAGGTTCCACAGGTCGAATTTTGTGATCCAGCCGTCGCGCGATGCCCAGTAGACGAAGCGCCCGTCCGGGGTGAATTTGGGGCCGCCGTGCAGGGCATAGCGGGTAGGGAAGCGAATGATGGGTTCCATCACGTCGCCATCCAGCACGGTGATGTGGTGGTCGCCATGCTCCACCACCAGGGTGATGTTCATCGGATCGGCCTTGAATACCGGCTTGGCGGGCAGATCAACGGCATCGAGATTGACGATGCGTGAGGCCTTGATGTCCTCCGCATCCCATTTCGGCGGCAGCGTCGGCGGGGTGTAGATCCACGCCGCTAGAACCTTGATCTCGTCTGGCTTCAGGAGATCCTTGAACGCCGGCATCTGGGTCGCCGGCAGGCCTTCTCCGATGATCTTGGCGGCCTCCGGTTTCTTCAGGTGCGCCAGCGATTCCGGCAGCAACGTCGGCCCCATGCCACCCAGTCGATTCGGCGCGTGGCAGGAGAGACAGTGGGTTTCGTAGAGTTTCTCCGGATCGGGGTCGGCGTGCGCCAGGCCAATGCCCACCAGTGTTGCGGCCAAGATCGTGATCAGGGTTTTCATGCTTCGGCTCCTGCCGTTGAAGTGGTAGCGCCGATTTCCTCGTCGCCGAGATAACAGCCCGGGTCTTCCGCCCAGAAATCGCCTGTGGTCTGCCAGGCGCGCACACGGGTGTTGCCGTTGCAGATGGGCAAATGCACGCAGGCGGCGCAACGTCCCGTTACCGGGCGTGGCGAGTGTTTCAGGCCCGCCATGAGCGGATCGGAGAGGTCGTTCCAGATTTCCGCGAACGGCCGCTCGCGCACGTTGCCCAGCGGGTAGTTCCACCACATGGTGTCCGGGTGAACCACACCGAGGTTATCGATGTTGGCGATGTTGACGCCGGAAGCGTTGCCACCCCATTGCACAAGCTTCTGGCGAATGTGTTCGGCTTTCTCCGGGAAACGTTCACTTACCCAGCGCAGCAGATAAGCGCCATCGGCATCGTTGTTGCCGGTGACGTATTCGCGCGGCTGCCCGTCCTGAACCTGTTGCAAACAGCGCTCGAACAAGCGATCCAGCGCGGCGCGGGTGGTGCGGTGGTGGGCGTCATCCTTCCTGTTTTTATTTCCACGTCCCGCGTAGTTGAGATGCGAAAGGTAGAACTTGTGGATGCCTTCGTTTTCCGTGAGCGCCAGCAAGGCGGGGAAATCGTCGGCGTTGTCCTGGGTGAGGGTGAAGCGGATACCGACCTTGGCGCCGGCGTCGCGGCATAGGCGTACCCCGTTGAGGGCGGCGTCGAAAGCACCTTCCTTGCGGCGAAAGCGGTCATGGGTCGCGGCGAGGCCATCCAGGCTGATACCGACGTAATCGAAGCCGGTCGCGGCGATGTCCTTCACGTTTTTTTCATCGACCAGGGTGCCGTTGCTGGAAAGGCCGACATAGAAACCCATGGCCTTGGCGCGGCGGCCGATGTCGAAAATATCCGGCCGTAGCAGCGGTTCGCCGCCGGAAAGAATGAGTACCGGCACATGGAATGCCTTGAGGTCGTCCATCACCTGGAACACCTCTTGGGTTCCGAGCTCGCCCGCGAAATCCTTGTCCGCCGAAATCGAGTAGCAGTGCTTGCAGGTGAGGTTGCAGCGCCGCACCAGGTTCCAGATCACCACCGGACCGGGGGGTGCGCGTTTCGGCCCGAGCGGTGTCGGGTTGACGAGTTCCTGCATGAACTGGGTGACGCGGAACATCGTTTACTCCTGGTGCGTCGGCATCCTGGCCGGCGGGATTATTAGAGCCGGCAACAATGCCGACGCTACATGGTTGGCTGGTAGAGTGGATACAACGAACTTTCTTCGGTGGCGATACGGCGGGTCAGCACCTGGGCGATTTCATCCAGTTCCCGCGTGAAGTCGGACCAGGCCAAGTCGTCCCAAGTTTCACGTTCACTGTGGCGGAACAGGAACGCGGTCAGCACCTTGCCGATACCGCGCATCTCGTGCTGAAAACCATGCACGACAGCAGCCTGTTCCTCGCCGCCAGTGTGCTGCAAATAGACATAGAAACGCACGTTTTCCGTAAGCAGGTGGTCGCGTATGGCGTTGCCGAAGAGCCCCAGATTCCGCGTCATCAGATCGACATCACGCGCCTGGCTGGCCGCGACGATGCCACCGAACAGGCCTTCCAGGCGGCGGTGGTCTTCGATCAGATGCTTGACCAGAAGCGGGTCGTAGCGGATATGGGTGCCCGGCGCGGTCGCCGTGGGGACGGATTCGGCCGCCGCCGCTTCGTTGCTTGCCGGACCAGACTGAAACCAGCGTTTGAAAAACTCGAACATGGCACTCTCCTGTGGTGGTTGGTGTTTTTTTATGTAATACGCAGCCCCGTCTTTTTCAGAATGCCCCGGCTGTAGAGGATGTCCGAGGCGCCGCAGGCCTCGCCCAGCAGCGCGCGGATTTCCTCGGCGTAGGCGGTCACTTCTTCGCGTGACTTGCCATGCAGCATGGCGAACAGGTTGTAGGGCCATAGCGGCAGGCAGCGTGGGCGAACGTAGCAGTGAGAGACGAAAACCAGGCTGCCAATCTGTTCGCCCAGCTCGACCACCCGGTCATCCGCCACATCCCAGACCGACATGCCGTTGGCGCGATAGCCGAGGGCGTAATGATTGGGCACCAGGCCGATGCGGCGGATGGCGCCGGTCTCCAGCATGCGCGTCAGCCGCGCCATCACTTCCTCGACGGACAGGCCGATCTGCTCGGCGATGGCGTGATAAGGACGTGGCACCAGCGGCAAGCCGCTTTGCGTGGCGGTGATGAGGCGTAAATCCAGGGCGTCTACCGGCACCGCTTGGCGGTTGGTGGTCAGGCCGGTCATGAGTCAGGCACTCAACACTCGACGATGTCGGCCTTGGTGCTGTCGATGAAGGCCAGCACCTCGCCACGTTCCCGCGCGGGAAGGTTGAAGGCATCCAGGGTGGCGCTGAGGTGCCCCATAAAGGCGCTCCAATCCGCCTCGCTGATCCGCATGCCCTTGTGTGACAACTTCATGTCGCGGCCGGTGTAGTACATCGGTCCACCCGCCGCGTTGGACAGGAAATCAACCAGCAGCTGTTCTTCACGCCGCAGGCCGTCATCACTCCGGTGTTCCCAGAAGCGGCCCAACAGGGCGTCGCCGAACAGGCGTGGCAGCAAATTGCCGGCGACGGCGGCGATGGCGTCATAGCCACCCAGGCGGGTGTACAGCGTTGCTTCAGTCATGCTCTTCTCCTGGCAAACGAGCCTCAGTGCTCATTCACACGTGTAACTTCAGTTCCACAAAAAATTCCCGTTCCTTGGGAAAGCGATAGACCGGGTAGCCACTCACCGACTCGATGTAGTGAAAAGTGCTTTCCACTTTTTCCGGAGTTTCCGCCGCGCCCACGAACCAGAGGTTAAATTGATGTTCGCGTCGGTAGTTGTGGGCGATTTCCGGTTGCGCGTTGACGAAGGCGGCGACGCGGTCGAAGTCGCTTTCCGGCAGCGCCATGGCGGCCAGCACATTGATTCCACCCAGGCGATCCGCATTGAACAGCGGGCCGAAGCGGGTCAGCACGCCCAGTTTGAACAGACGTTCAATACGTTCGATCAATTCATCTTCACCCAGCCCCAGGGTCGTGGCCGCTTCCAGGAAAGGCCGCTCGCGGATGGGAAAGCCGCCTTGCAGGCCATTGATGATGCGGCGTTCGATCTCGTCCAGAGGCACCGGCCCCGCGGGCGTCGCGTCCAACACCGGCGTGGCCGGCGGCGGCGATCCCTTGCGATGCTTGGGTCTGCGCCTGACGCCCGCCACCTCACGCCACCTTTGCCAGCGCGGAATAACGGGCGCCGCATTGTTTGAAGCGGCGATGCGAGAACAGGGGTTCGCAGACGAGGTGATCGAGCCCGAGTTTGCCGCGCAATCGCGCCAACTCCTCCAGCACGGCGCCGCGATCCTGCCCATGCAGCATGGAAAACAGGTTGTAGCGCCAGTGCGGCAGGCAACGCGGGCGCTGATAGCACAAGGTGACGGCGCGCTGGCCAGCCAGCGCGCGACCAACGATGGGCACCTCGGCATCCGGCACGTCCCACACCACCATCGCGTTGGCGTGGTAACCCAGTTCACGATGTCGCACCACGATGCCGAAGCGGCGGATTACACCCAGGTCGATCAGGCGGGCGAGCCGCGTCAATACCGCCTCCTCGCGCCAGCCCAGGCGGGTAGCCAGCGCCGCGTAGGGGCGCGGGCTCAGGGTGAGTCCGCCCTCAAGCGCGGAGGCCAGCGTGTAGTCGGCCGGTTCGAGTGAAATTTCCTCGGGTTCGTTGCGGCGGCGGGTTGGGTCGAGGTGGGGACGCCTTGCACCCTCTCCCCTCGGGGGAGGGCTGGGAAGAGGGAATGACGCTTGAATTGGCGTTGCGCGTTGAATGCGCGCCGCTCCCTCCCCCCCGGCCCCTCCCCCCGGGGGGGAGGGGAGCAGATCAAAGCCCAGGTCGATATGAAAATCTTCCTGCATGGGCAGATCGAGAACCGGCCCGCCGGCCAGTTCACCGATTTCATCCAGCACTTGCGCCACCCGCTCGCGGGTCGGCGCGGTGGCGACGAACCAGAGGTTGAAATCGTGTTCACGCTCGTAATTGTGGTTTATCTCGGAATAAGCGCTGATGGACTTGGCCACCGACTCGATCCGGTCGGGCGCCACCGCCACGGCGGCCAGCGTGCTCCAGCCCAGGGTATGCGGGCGAAAAACCGCGCCGATGCGGGAAACGGTACCGCTTTCAGCCAGCTGCCGCAGCCGTGAAATCACTTCCGCTTCGGAGATGCCCAGGCGGTGCGCCAGTTCCGCGTAGGGCCGCGAGACGAGGGGAAAGTCGCGTTGCCAATCATTGACCAGGTGGAAATCGAGCGCATCTAGGGACAAGGTGTTCTCCAATCCGAAATCGTCACAGTCCGAAGCGGTGCGCGCGTGACGAGAAGAAGATGCCGCTGGGAGCGTCGACGGGGAGCTCGCCGAGTTTCTTGAAGGTTTCTGTGTCATAGATGTCCACCCGGTTGGCATCGCGCACCGAGATCCAGACCTGTTCGCCGCGTGGGCTGAATTCCATGTGCAGCACGGCCTTGCCGGGCTTCATGGTGTGGATGATCTGCCGGCTTTCCACGTCAATGATCTGAACCGTGTCGTAGTCGGGGAAGGCGAAGTTGACCCAGAGGTGACGGCCGGTGGGGTCGCTCATGACGAACACGGGTTGCCCGGCGACCGGAATGCGGTCCACCAGCTTCCAGGTAGCAAGGTCCACCAGCACGACTTCATGCCGCCCGACGCCGGGAATGAACGCTAGGTTGCCGGACGCGGCCCAGGTTTCCAGGTGCGGCATCTTGTAGACCGGCAGCTTCTGTTCTCCTTTGCCGTATTCCGGCAAGGCGCGCTTCACACCACGTTCCGGGTGCCACATATCGAGCACCGCGACGCCATCCTCGCCATAAAGGCCAGCCACATACCAGCGGCCATCCCCGGTGATCAGGGCATCGTAGGGCTGGTTGCCGATATTCTTGAACTTGGTCAGCTTGGGATTCCGGGGGTCTTCCGAGAGATCCATGAGCCAGATCTCGCCGGCATCGAACAGGGAGAAGGCGAAACGGTTGCCGAAGCTGTCTTCCAGCCCAACGACCCGCGACAGCGCCTTGGTTTCCTCGGAATACGCGGGGATGTCGGCGATCTGTTCCAGTGTTTCGCTATCGAAAATCTTGACGCCACCCGGCACGTAGTTGGCGGCGGCGATCCAGCGGCCATCCTGTGAAATGGCGCCGCCGATGGAATTGCCGGACTGCATCACGCGCTTGACGATCTTGCCGGTGAGCAAATCCACCTTGGTCAGACCGCCGTCGCGGCCGAATACAAAGGCATAACGCGCATCGCGGGAAAACACGGCGGAGGCATGCGAGGTGTCGCCGAGGCCTTCCACCCGCTGCAACAAGCAGCGTTGGGTCGTGTCCACCAGTTGGATCGAGCCACGAGCGCGCTCGATGATCAGGCCGAGGTCGCCACTGCCGCGCACTACCTTGGCCTGGCACTCGTTGGCGTGGCGCTCGTCGGCGTGGGTTACGAGGGCGGGGAGGACGAGGACAATGCCGGCCAAAAGGGTGAGCAACAATTTTCGCGAGGTCATTCCGGAAATCCTTTCAACAGTGCGCCCACGATCCATTGCGTGTCGGCTTCCGACAGATATGGCGCCCAACCAGGCATGGCGCTGCCGGTGCGGCCGTAAAGGATAGTGGCGATCAAGGCCTCGGCGGGTTTGTCTTTCAATGCCTCAGCCGTGAGGGATGAACCGAGGCCGCCGGTGAGTCTGAGTCCGTGGCAAAAACCGCATTCCTGGCGTACGAAGCGGGTGAGTTCCTGCTGTCGAGCCGCTGACAGGCCATCGGCCTGAACGGGGAGCGCGCAACAGAAAAACAGGATCGTGAGCCAGGGATGCGTTTTCATGGGATTGACCGAGGCACGGCGGCGGGCCGCCGTACCTCGGGTCAGGTCAGATTAATAAACGTCGTACTGGGTGTTGTGGACGTTGAACTTGCCGGTGGGGGTGACCAGGCGCTTGTCCTTGATCACGGCCTTCACCTTCATGGTCTTGTCATCCATGACCACGATGGCCGATTCCTTGTCCTTCGGGCCCCAGACAGACAGCCACACTTCGTCGCCCTTGGCGTTGTATTCCGGATGCGCGACACGCGCCTCCTCGATACCGGCGATCTTGGCGATGTTGATGACCGTGGCCGCTTTCTCCGGATGCTTCAGATCGAACACGGAGACGGACTGGCGAGTGGCGAGATCCGGGTTCAAAGGCGCGTCAGACCAGAGGTGGTGAGACTTGGGATGGGTCTTCAGGAACAGCGAGCCGGAGCCGTGGTTCTTCAGCCAGCGCACCACGGTCCAGGCTTGTTTGGGATGCTTCTTGGGATCGGTGCCGATCTCCGCGATGCGATCGTCGCCCAGGTGGCCGGTGGCCCAGACCGGACCGTATTTCACGTCGACCCAGTTGGTGCCGCGGCCCGGGTGCGGCTTGACGCCGACCTTGACGTTGGCGGCCAGCTTGCCCTCCTTGGTGTCCACCACCGACACGGTGTTGCGCATGTTGGCGGCGACCATGAAGTAGCGCTTGGTGGAATCCCAACCGCCGTCATGCAGGAAGCGCTCCGCCTCAATCTCGGTGGTCTTGAGGTTCTTGATGTCGGAGTAGTCAACCAGCAGCACCTTGCCGGTTTCCTTCACGTTCACCACGAACTCGGGCTTGATGTGCGAGGCGACGATGGAGGCGACGCGCGGCTCGGCGTGGTACTCCTGCTCGTCGTAGGTATAGCCGCGGGTGGACATGATCTTCAGCGGCTTCAGGGTCGGGCCGTCCATGATCACGTAGGCGGGCGGCCAGTAGGTGCCGGCGATGGCGAGCTTGTCCTCGAAACCCTTGTACTTCGAGGTTTCGATGGAACGGGCGTCCGAGCCGGTGCGGATGGATGCCACGGTGGCCGGCGTTTCCATCCACAGGTCGATCAGGTTGATCAGGCCGTCACGTCCGGTGGTGTAGAGATAGCGGCCGGACTTGGAAATACGCGAAATGTGCACCGCGAAGCCGGTCTTGAGGACACTGATGATTTTCTTGCTGTCGCCGTCGATCAGGGCCACTTCACCGGAATCGCGCAGGGTGACGGAGAAGATGTTGTCGATGTCGATGTTGTTCATCTTCTTGGTGGGGCGCTTGTCCACCGGCACGATGACCTTCCAGCTCGCCATCATCTCCTTCATGCCCCATTCCGGCGGTGTCGGCGGCGTCTGCTGGATATAGCGCGCCATCAACTCGACTTCCTTGTCGTTCAACTCATTGGCGGTGCCGAAGCCGGGCATGCCGCCGGGGGTGCCGTAATTCACAAACACCTTCAGGGTTTCGGTACCCAGTTTCTGCATGTCCTTGGGCAACAGGGGCTTGCCGGTGGCGCCCTTGCGCAACACACCGTGGCAGCCGGCGCAGCGGTCGAAATAGATCTGGCGGCCGGAATCGAATTCGGCCTTGGTCATGGGCGGTGCATTGGGGTCGGTGGACTGATACATCTCGACGCCAGCCAGGCTGGAACCGCCGCCCTGCAAATAAGTGGTCGTGGGGGTGTTGGTCTTGCTGACGTCATCCGCCGACCAAGCCATGGAAACCGCCAGCGGCAAAACCGCCAGTGCCAAACCTTTAACTAACTGCTTCATGTTGATGCCCTCCAAACGTGGCTGGAAAAAACCCGACTTGCGTGGGGGGTAACGATACGGTGGGGTGCGGGGGTAGTGACCTTGACCAATATCAACTGGCTTTACGGATATGGTTGTCGCGGTTGACCTATATCAAACGCAATACATGTCCATGCCACCTACCATCCGCCGCAACTTAGAAATCCAGGAGACCTGCCATGTTGGAACCCGTGAAGCTCGCCAACTTTTTTATAGTTTTCTTCAGCGCCGCCTCGGTCATTCTGTTCGGCGCTTCCTATGCCCTGCTGTTCGCCTGGTCGCGTGTCAAATCTCGGCCCCGCTTGATGATGCTGGCTTATGCCGCCTACGCCGGCCTGTTCATTTCCGTGATCACGCTCGCGTTCGCCGCCAACCTCTTCCATAACGGTTTCTGGACCTTCATCGTCTCACTCATGCTGATCGGCTACCTGGCCGCCCCGCATGCCATCTGGCATCTGTGTGTGGGAACGCACGCGGATGAGCACGGCGATGCGCAACTGAAGGCTCCCATCTAGGTTTATCAACAGCGGTAATAGCAGGAGGCATGACCATGTCACAGACGCAGGCGTTGTGGTGGGCATCCGAATCCTTTTGGCGGAAGACAGCCATCTGGGTTACGGCAGGCTCGTTTGTAGTACTCATCTTTCTCACTTTCGACACGGTGAAACAAATAACCGCCGGTAGTAAACGCGTGCCGGCCTACGCCAATGCACTGAATCACCGCATCGATTATGTGTTCGATGCAAAGCGCAACTTCCAGGTGCCGGTCATCGGCCCCGAGGAACCTTTGTTCGGCAAGATGTTGACCGAAACCGAAGCCGAAGCCCTGGTCAGCCATGGCAAGCTGACCACCCAGGCGAAGAACTGCATGGACTGCCACACCCTGCTGGGCAACGGCGCCTACTTCGCGCCGGACCTGACCAAGTCCTGGCTGGACCCGGCCTGGGGCTCCAAGGAAACGCGCGAGCAGACGATGGTGGAGTTCCTGATGAACCCGACCGACAAGCTGCATAACGCCTCCGGCCGCAGGATGCCCAACCTCAAGATCACCGAGGCAGAAGCACGCGCCACCGTGGCTTTCCTGAAGTGGATGTCGTCGATCGACACCAACGGCTTCCCCAGCAACTTCAAGCCGATCGACCAGGCCGACGCCGCGCCCGCGCCTGTGGCTGAACCCGCCGCGCCCGCGGCCGCCCCGGCCGCCGACGCCGCCCCGGCCCAACAATAAGGAGAGTCAACATGGCAGCTATAGGCATTTCAACCGCCACCATGAACGGTGGCCAGAAACTGGCGATGAAGTATTTCACCGTCGCCATCGCCCTGTTCGGCGCACAAGTCTTGTTCGGCCTGCTGGCCGGATTGCAATACCTCTATCCGGACTTCCTCTATGGCATTCTGGATTTTTCCATCAACCGCATGTTGCACATCAACGCGATGGTGGTCTGGCTGTTGTTCGGCTTCATCGGCTCGGTCTACTGGATGCTGGAGGAAGAGGCCGGCGTGCCGGTGGTCGGCATAGGATTGGCGAATCTGATTTTCTGGATATTCACCCTCGCCGTCGTCGTCGTCGTGCTGGTGTTTCTGCTTGTCCAGGTCGGACCCGGTGAGCAGAAATCGATCTGGCTGATTACCGAGGGCCGCGAGTACATCGAGGCGCCGCGCTGGGCCGACATCGGCATCGTGGTCTGCGTGCTGGCGTTCTTCTACAACGTCAGCGCCACCTTCGCCAAGGGCAAGTTCACCAACATCGGTGGCGTGCTGGTAATGGACCTGGTTGCCCTGGCTGGTATCTACCTGGCCGGCATGTACTACACCCCCAACATCTCCATGGACCAACACTGGTGGTGGTGGGTGATTCACCTGTGGGTTGAGGCGACCTGGGAAGTGCTGGTTGGCTGTCTGATGGCCTACGGCCTGATCAAGACCATGGGCGTGCGTCGCAAGATCGTGGAAACCTGGCTGTACATCGAAGTCGCGCTGATGTTCGGTTCCGGCATCCTCGGCCTCGGCCACCACTATTTCTGGATCGGCACCCCCGAGTACTGGTTCACCATCGGCGGCTTCTTCTCCGCCCTGGAACCCATCCCCCTGGTGGCGATGGTGGTGCACGCGGTGTTCGATGCCGGCCATCACAAGCTGAAGAGCACCAACAACCCGGCCCTGGCCTGGATCATCGCGCAAGCGTTCGGCAACTTCTTCGGCGCCGGCGTCTGGGGCTTCATGCACACCCTGCCGCAAATCAACCTCTACACCCACGGCACCCAGTGGACCGCCTCGCACGGCCACCTGGCCTTCTTCGGCGCCTACGCGACCATGGTCATCGCCTTCCTGTACATCGCCCTCCAGAAATGGCGTGGTGACGTGTACATGAGCAGCAACCTGGTCGGTGCCTGGAAGTGGAAGTGGGCGATCTTCCTGCTCCACGCCGGCATGATCACCATGGTCATGGCCCTGTTGATTTCCGGTTACGAGCAGTCGCAGATCGAACGCGCCATCGAAGGCTCGACCTGGATGGGCTACTTCACCGCTCAGGAACACCGCTGGTTCATGCAAGGCATGTTCTGGCGTCAGATTGGTGGCTGGATATTCGCCGCCGGCTTTGTGCTGCTCGCTTGGGACCTCTTGACCATCGGCAAACGGGAAACCCGCCCCGCACTGCAAGTGCAGGCCGAGTGACCGATGCTGTTGACTGAGTAACGGGTCTCCTCTCGATTCCCAAGCGATTTGGCCCGCCGGCTCTGCCGGCGGGCTTTTTTTATGGGTGTACGGAATCTGCTGTAGGAAATATCGGCCGCGCTACGTCACTGCGTTGTGGCTACCGTGTTGCATGCCTTGAACTGTTGCTACCGGCACGGAGGAGCGTTCCCAGCGAGGTCGCTGGGAAGCGGTCTTGGCCTGGGTGACATAGGCCATGCTGGCCGGATTGACGGCGCCTCCCCGTGTTTCCACGAACTGCCTGCCCAATAGCGGCCAGCCTATCGTGCCCTCCGCTTTCGGCGCGCCCTGGCAGCCTGTCGGACTTTGGAATCGTCGGCTGCAAAGCGACCGCGGCGGTCCATTTTTCACCGGCTTTTTGCCCCATAGCGAGGCTATGCGGCTGCAAATCCGGCAAAAACCGGCCTCGCCGGGGTCGCTTTTAGCTATCGACGACCAAAGTCCGACAGGCTGCTAGCAGCCTGTCGGTGCTACGCTGATCGCCGTCAAGCAACTGGATCAGTCCATGGTCAAGCAATCAGACAGGTTACCCATCGGTTACCCCGAGCGTCGGCGTGTTCTGGCGGGTTTGGGCGGATTGGCCTTGGGAGCCATGCTGCCCACCGCTACGGCCGCGAAGGCGCGGCCCTTGATCAGCATTGGTTTTACCCCCGCGTTTGTGCACGACCAGTACGCCTTGCTGGAGGATTGGCGTCGCTATATGGAACGCCGCCTGGACATGGCGGTGGTGTTCAAACAGCACGACAGCTACCGGGAAACCATGGACTTGCTGCGGCTCCGAAAGATGGATTTCGCCTGGGTGAGCGATTACCCGTTTCTCGCCCTGAAAGACCGGGTGCGCCTGGTCGCCGTGCCGCTCTACAAGGGACAGCCGTTGTACCGGTCCTACATCATCGTCCCGATCGGCAACAGGCAAGCCGCTGGCCTGAAAGACCTGAAAAACACCGTGTTCGCCTACGCCGACCCACTTTCCAACTCGGGTTACCTCTATCCCCGGTTTGCGATACACACGATGGGTGCGAATCCGCAAACCTACTTTCGCAAGACCTTCTTTACCTGGTCGCACAAGAAAGTGGTGGAAGCGGTGGCCCTGGGGCTGGCCCAAGGCGGGGCGGTAGACAGTTATGTCTGGGAATCCCTGGAACGAATCGATCCCGAACTGACACGGCTTACCCGTATCGTGCAGCGCTCGCCGGAATATGGTTTTCCGCCGTTCGTGGCACAACGTGATGTCAGCCCGGCGCTGCTGCTGCGAATGCGGGACCTCCTGCTCACCATGCACCAGGACGCGGAGGGCATCGCGCTGCTCAAGCGCATCAATCTGGACGGCTTCATCAAGGGCGATCTTCATCTCTACGACGCCGTGGCGGAGATGATGCGCACCTTCGGCGAGGCGGGAGCGTCGTGAACAAACCTGGCTGTGGGGTGTGCAAGCGCAGCCCGCGCGGCACCTGAGCACGGGTCGATGCGGCTGCACGATCTCAGCTTCCGTTACAAGATTCCGATCTGGGGCAGCCTGCTCATCGTGCTGTCGGTCGCCGTTGCGTCGGCGGCGCTCATGTTCGAGGCCTACGAAGACCTAAAGGAGGATGTGCGCATCAGTGCCGAGGGGTTGGGTGGCACGCTGGCCATCACCCTGTTTCCGTACCTGTTGCACGATGACATCTGGCATGCCTTCGAGCAGATCAATGCGGCGGTACACGACCGCATGCCCGGCAATCCAGTTCAGGCGGAAACCATTTTCGTGGTCAGCCCGCTCAGGCAGGTCATCGTTTCCACTTCGCCGAAAAAGCTACCCATGCTGGCCGATCTGGACAGTTTGGGGCCGGACTATGTCGAGTTGGCACACGCCCTGGTCCAGCGCTCCCCCGGAAAGTTAGCCATCCACGACTTTTCCTCGACGCATCGCCACTTCTACGTCTTTCCCATCCAGCAGGAATATGCCCAGGTCGGCACCCTGGTGCTGGCCTATTCCAAAGACGTGTTCCTGCCCCGCTTCCGTGATCTGGCCTGGCATGGCGCCTTGATCGGTTTCCTGGTACTGGCCGTGCTCCTGCCGATCAACTGGTACTGGGGTCGCCACCTGGCCCTGCCGCTGGTGGATCTGGCCCGGCGTATGGACAAGGCCGTGCGGGGCGGTGAGAAAGAAGCCCCGCGCGCGAGTTATCCCTACCGGGACGAATTGGGAGAGCTCTTCCTTGCCTATGACGCCATGCAGTCGGAGATGAGGGAAAAAGCCCTACTGGAACGAGAAATTCTGCAAAGCGAACGCCTGACCGCCATCGGCCGCCTCGCCTCGGGCATCGCCCACGAGGTCAACAACCCACTGGGCGGCATGCTCATGGCTCTGGATACCCTGAGAGAACGGGGCGATCTCTCGCCCCAGGTCGCCAAGACCATGGGCATGCTGGAACGCGGTTTGCGGCAAATCCAGGGAACGGCCGCCGCGCTGCTGGTGCAGACCCGCGACCAGAGCCGGCCCCTGACACAGCAGGATCTGGAAGACGTGCGCACCCTGATCCATCCCCAGGTAGTAAAAAAATCCCAGCGCTTCGATTGGCGGGCGGCCTTGCCCGAGTCCGGCACCCCGCCCGCCGCCGCCTGCCGCCAGATCCTCATCAACCTGCTGCTCAACGCCGTCCAGGCCACGGTGGAAGAAGGCCGCATCAGCGTCGTGCTGGAACCCTCGGAAGGCGGGCTGCGCCTGCTCGTAATCAATACAGCCGAGCCTATCCCGGCACAGCACCTGGAACATCTGTTCGAGCCATTCGTCAGCGGCCGGGAAGGGGGGCATGGCCTGGGACTGTGGGTGACCTATCAAATAGTGAAACAGCTTCAAGGACATATCGCCGCCACTTGTGAACAGGGCGAAGTCCGTTTCGAAGTCTGGTTACCACTGGAGAAAACCCCGTGAAACAACGCATCTGCCTGATCGAAGACGACGCCATCATGGGCGAGGCCCTGAGCGAGCGACTGGATCTGGAAGGCTATGCCTGCGACTGGTTCCAGAGCGCCGAAGCCGCCATGCGGGGCCTGGGCAAGAAACGCTACGCGGTTGCGGTGAGCGACATTCGCCTGCCGGACATGAGCGGCGAGACGCTATTCCAACGCCTGCGCGAAAGCGGCCTGGAATTGCCGCCTTTTCTGTTCATCACCGCGCATGGCGCCATCGACCAGGCCGTGCGACTACTCAAGCTGGGTGCCGAGGACTATCTCAGCAAACCACTGGACATCCGCGCCCTGCTCGGCAAGGTGCGGGAGTTGGCCGAGCGGGCCGAACACGCCCGACCCTCGGCG
Organism: Gallionellaceae bacterium; assembly: GCA_028714875.1. Taxonomy (GTDB): domain Bacteria; phylum Pseudomonadota; class Gammaproteobacteria; order Burkholderiales; family Thiobacillaceae; genus PFJX01. The sequence continues at coordinate 343,072 of JAQTLN010000001.1, read as the reverse complement.
CGGGAAGCTGGAGAGCTGGGCATTTCCGCCGTCATGCGCCGCATCGAAGCAACCCTGCCGCGCCTGGCACAGCATGCCGACACGGTGCTGATCACCGGCGAATCCGGCGTCGGCAAGGAATGGGTGGCTCAAGCACTGCACCGGCAGTTCGACCCGGAGGGCCGTAAACCCTTCGTGGCGGTCAATTGCGGCGCCATTCCCGAAACCCTGCTGGAATCCGAGTTGTTCGGCCATGTAAAAGGCGCTTTCACCGGCGCCATCCGCGACAAACCCGGCGTTTTCGAGCAGGCCGACGGTGGAACCCTGTTTCTTGATGAAATCGGTGACATGCCGCTGACCATGCAAGTGAAGCTGCTGCGCGTCATTCAGGATCGCCAGGTGGTGAAACTGGGTGGCGAGAAGTCCATCCCGGTCAGCATCAAGCTGATCTGCGCCACCCATCAAGACCTGAAAGAAATGGTGCGCAAGGGCGAGTTCCGCGAAGACCTCTATTACCGTGTCCACGTCATGCATCTGCATGTGCCGCCGCTGCGTGAACGCAAGGAAGACATCCTCTGGCTGGCCGCGCGCTTCATGGCCGAGCTGTGCGGCAGCAAGGGCTTGCCACCGCGTCAGCCGGACCCGATGGAAGAACGCACCCTGACCGATTACCCCTGGCCGGGCAACATTCGCGAACTGAAGCACAGCCTGGAGCGCGCCTGCATCCTGGGTGCTCAAGCGCTGGTTTCAGCCGAATCCCTCTCCGAGTATCCAGGCCTGGACCCGGCCAGCACAGCGGAGGCCACGAGTCCGGAGCGTCTCACTGATTTTCTGGCGAAAAGCGAGCGCGGCTACATCACCTACATGCTGGAACAGCACGCCTGGCGCATCACGGAAACCGCCGGCCACCTGGGCATCACCCGCAAGGCGCTGTGGGACAAGATGCGTCGATTGGGCGTAGCGCGCGTGGATGCGGCGAAGCTGGACGCGGCAGCGCCCAGTGGTACCCATCCGGACGTAACCCTGAAGTAACACCAGGCTATTTTTTGACGGCATAACGTAACCATGGGGTAACGTTTTCTTCTTCAAGGAGACGATATTCAGGACTTCGTCCGCGACACGGAAAAACATATTCCCAGATAACACAGCCGCGCCAGGGCGCGCGCCCATCAAGCCACGCTTCGCCAAGGCCTGATCGGTGCTGCTGGCACGATGGTTGCCTAATTAAGGGTATCCCCACCCATGGAACCCGGCCCATGAACGGCATCGTGCTTTCCCTGAATCAGGTCACCGAGATGATGAGTCGGCTGACCTATTTCCACGGCCTGGCACTCGGCACCCTCAGCCAGTTGGCGGGCGGCGCCCAGCAAGTGACCGTGGCCCGGGGTGAGGCGGTGTTCCGCAAGGGCGAAGCGGCCACCGCGCTGTTCGTGGTGGTGAGCGGCCAGATCAAGGTTTACCTGCCGCTGCCCAACGCCACGGAAAAAGTGGTTTCGCTGACGGGCCAAGGTGAAAGCTTCGGCATCGCCTCCCTGGTTCTGGGAGAGCCCTATACCTCCAGCGCCGTGGCCAAGGCCGACAGCCACCTCCTGCGAGTGGATCGCCATACCTTACTGAGCCAGGCGCAACAGGATGGCGAGTTGGCCGGGCGCCTGCTGCACGCCGTCTCCAGGCGGGTGGTGGATCTGATGAAAGACATGGAGAGCTGCGCGCATCGTTCCAGCCTGCAACGCGTCACGTGCTACCTGCTGCAGCAGCGGCCCGACCCCTCCGCCGAAGCCTTTGAAATCCAGTTGCCCTCCACCAAACGAGAAGTCGCCGCCAAATTGAGTCTTACCCATGAAACGCTCTCTCGCGTCCTGCAATTGCTGGGCAGGGAAGGCGCAATTCTGGTTCGCGGCCGCCTGATCCAGGTGTTGAACAGCAATCTGCTGATACAGATAAATCTCTCCGGCTGCGCCACTCCAGCCGTTCACTCTCCATAAACACCTGGACATGTTGATTGAGATCAACGAAATCCGAGTTTTCCTCCAGCGTGGGCCGAGTTTTTTCGTATTGTGCCCACTCACTGGTACGTCGATACCGGAAAGCAACCGCTTTTCCACAATCGGAGACACAAAGATGAGAAAGCGCAATTCCATGAAAAATAAATCAGTCCACATGATTGGCACAGCCAAATTGGCGACCACCGCCGCTGCGCTTTGTTCCACAGCGTTATTGCTGATGGCCGGCCCCGCCTACGCAGGCCCCCCATTTCGTACCGATGATCCGGAACCGGTGGAAAAAGGGCATGGTGAGTTTTATCTTCTTTCCACAGGCATGCGCGCAGCTGGTGGAAATTCAGGCTTGCTACCCGCCATCGAAATGAACTACGGCCCGACTGAGGATGTGCATCTTCACATCATTATTCCTCTTTCGGTATTCGACAAACCAGCCGGGGGAACAACTCAGCGTGGCTATGGTGATACCGAGATCGGCGTGAAATACCGATTTGTCCATGAGGACGATGAAGGGTGGCGGCCGATGATCGGCACTTTCCCGATCGTTGTACTTCCGACCGGCAATGAAAACAAGGGATTGGGTAGCGGGCATACCCAAACCTTCATCCCGATATGGCTACAGAAAAGCTTTGGCTACTGGACAACTTATGGTGGCGGCGGTTATTGGATCAACCCTGGAACAGGAAACAAGAATTACTGGTTCAGTGGATGGTTGCTTCAGCGCAAGATCAGCGACAGCCTGACGCTGGGTGGCGAAATCTTCCATGAAACAGCGGACACGGTGGGCGGTGTGAGCAACACAGGTTACAACCTCGGAGGCATGTATAACTTTACCGAGCACGATCATTTCCTGTTCTCGGCGGGCAAGGGAATTCAGCATGCAACGGACACCAACCAGTTTTCCTATTACCTGGCCTATCAACGCACTTTTTGACGAACGCGATAATTTTTCGAAAAGTCAATCAAGCAACCAATTCGCAGCGAAAACAGGAGAAATGGATATGCATTGATAACCAGACACGAACCTATTACACCAGCTGATAATTATTAAAGTCATATCATTTAACTCGTCGAGGAGACGTCATGAATCGTAAATCACTTGTCAACACTTTGGTCGTCAGCACCCTGGCAATGATCATTTGCGGACCCGCCATGGCGGAGGGAGACACGCAAGGCCAGATCGATGCAATCAAGGGGGTCATTCCGAAATTCGCGGTACCGATGCGGGAAGTCGGCGATCGCTTCCAGAATATGTATTTCGCCGTTGAGGGCGGAAACTGGGCGCTGGCGGCTTATATGTCGAAATACATGAACGCGGCAATGAAACCCGCTTCGCTCACCAAGCCGAAAGAGTATGAATCCTGGAAAAAGTTTTATGAAGAAAGCTTCACGCCGGTCAATACCGCGATCCAGGCCAAGGACAAAAAGGGCTTTGAATCAGCGTACTCGAAGGTTATGGGAAAATGCAGCGACTGCCACGACAAAATGGATTATGGCTTCATCAAAGTCGTGAAGATGAAAATGCCGGCTGATGTCGGGATCGAGTACAAGCTGAACTCCGAGCCTGATGCAGTTCCAAAATAATCCGAATCAATTGGCCGTCCAAAAAAAAAAACGGAACGCAATAGCGTTCCGTTTTTTTGTAGGATCGGCCTCAGCCACCAAGGTCAATACAACGCTGGATTCCAATTTTCGACCGAATCAGTTATCCACCCGAAGCGAGCCAGGGGAAGAGAAATGCCAATACAGGCTCTCAAGAAACACATCGCAACCCATTGATTTCGTGGCGTGCGCCGTGCGCACGGCGCACGCTACTGAGTTTCTTCGGCACACCTTTCGGCCCGATGACCGATTACATCGCCAACTACTCAATCGCCTCCCCATGCCAGCCCAGCGGCGACAGGCCACGCTCCAGGGCGCCGGTTTGCAGGGCTTGCAGGAAGGCATGGGGACCGGCGGCGTAGATGTCGGCGCGGGTCAAATCGGCGTGATGGGCGAGGATGGCTTCAACATTGGCGGCCATGCTGGAGGCGGCATCCAGGCGCTGGTAGGTGAATTCATCGAGCGCATCGGCCCAGGCGCGACAGAGATTTTCCTGATAGTGGCCGACGCCGGCCGTGTCCGCCGCCCAGTAGAGGGTCATGGATTCGGCGATTTCCAGGCTCATGGCATGTTGCACCAGGCTCTTGATCGGCGCGAAACCGTCTTCCCAGGCGACGAAAATCACCGGTCGACGCGAATCCAGTTTCATCACGAAACGGCCGTGCGGGCCTTCGATGCGCACCACGTCTTCCTTGGCCATATCCTCGAACACATGGCGCGCGAAGGGGCGGTTGTCGCGGCGGATATGCAGCTCGATGTGGCGGTCCTCGCAGGGGCAGCTCGCCACGTAATACTCGCCGCTGAGGTTGCCGCCCGTGCCTTCAGAAATCAGCGTCACCCGCTGTCCGGCGAGGAAATGCAGGCGTTGGCTGCGCGGCGCGGTGAGGTGCAGGGCGACGATGCGTTCGTTGATGACTTCCACCGCCTTCACCCGGGTGGGGATGTCCTGCGGTGGAATGTCGTCGGCGCCGGAAACGCCGGCTTCCACCACGACATCGCTGACCGCTGAATAGGAGCAAAGCAGGAAGGCGCCATCGGCCTTTTCCGTCTCCTTGAGCACGAAATCGTGCGGGTGCACCTTCTTGATCTGGCCGGAAACCAGGCGCGCCTTGCACTCGCCACAGTTGCCGTTGCTGCACCCGTAATTGAGCGGGATGCCGGCGCGCAGGGCGGCTTCCAGCAGGGTGTCGTTGCCATCCACGAAAAACTCGTGGCCCGCGGGAAGAATGGTTACCTGAGCGGACATGATGCGCATCACATTTTCCTGGGCCAACAGGGCCTGGGCGCGCTCGGTTTCCTTGGGCGTCGCTTCGAGTTCCTGTCTGAGCCATTGTTTGAGAACGACGATCGACTGCTGGACGGACTGTTTGCCCGCGCCCGCCTCCGCGACGTCGTCCAGTTTGTCGTCGAGGAAACGCAGCACCTCGTCGTAATGCAGCAACAGCGTCTTGGCGGCGGCGAATTCCTTGCTCATTTCATACAAGCGCTCGGCCAGGACTTCCTTATCCGGCAGGGTACGTTCCATGACCCGACGGGAAAACGCCTTGGCCTTGATTTCCTCGACCCGCTTGAATTCGCCGTCGTCCTCCCATTGCACGTCGGGGAACACGCGCAGGAGTTCGTTCATGTCGACCATGCCGTCGAAGGTGGCCAGTTCGCCGTCGTGGATCATGCGCTGGATGGCGGAACGGGACTCGCCCACCAGACGGGCGACACGGGAGAGGGGGAGGAAATGTGCCATGGCCCGCATAATAGCCAGCCGCCCGACACCCGCAAAACAGCGCGATCGAATATTTGAACATGCTGAAACTCTCCCCTCGCCCCTATTCCGAAGCCGCCGCTCAGGCCCTGCGCCAATCCGGCTTGCCGCCGCTGTTGGCAAGACTCTTTGCTGCGCGTGGTGTGGAAGCGCCGGAGCAGATGAAACACAAGCTGGCGGAACTGCTGCCCTATGCCGCGATGAAAAATTGCGAAGCGGCGGCGGCGCGTCTGGCGGATGCCATCGCGCGTGGCGAGAAGCTGCTGGTGGTGGCCGATTACGATGCCGACGGCGCCACCGCCTGCGCGGCTGCGGTCACCGGATTGACCGCGCTGGGCGCCAAGATCGAATACATCGTCCCCAACCGCTTCGAGTATGGCTATGGCCTGTCGCCGGAAATCGCCCGGCTGGCTTCGGAGCACAAGCCCAACCTGTTGATCACCGTGGACAACGGCATCGCCGCCCACGCCGGCATCGAGGAAGCGAAACGCCTGGGCATGGAAGTGCTGGTCACCGATCACCACCTGCCCGGCGACACGCTGCCGGAAGCGCTGATCGTCAACCCGAACCAGCCCGGCTGCGACTTCCCCAGCAAGAACCTGGCCGGGGTGGGGGTGATGTTCTATGTTCTGATGGCCCTGCGTGTGGCGTTGCGCAAACGCGGCGCCTTCGATCACCGTCCACAACCCAATCTGGCCGAACTGCTCGACCTGGTCGCCCTCGGCACTGTGGCCGACGTGGTGCGCCTGGACGCCAACAACCGCCTGCTGGTGGCGCAAGGTCTGACGCGCATGCAAAAGGGCCAGGCAAGGCCGGGCATCCAGGCCCTGTTCGCGGCGGCGGGGCGCAAGATCGAGCGCGCCGGCGCGGAAGACCTCGGCTTCGTCATCGGCCCGCGCCTGAACGCCGCCGGGCGCCTGGCCGACATGAGCGTGGGCATCGAATGCCTGCTGGCCGCTGACGAGGGTGTCGCCAAAAAACTGGCCGGAGAACTCGACCGTCTCAACCGCGATCGCCGCGAAATCGAGGCCGACATGCAGGATCAGGCCCTGGCCCTGCTCGACGGCATCGAAGTCAGCGACGGCGCCAGCCTCACCCTGTTCGACCCGGCCTGGCACCAGGGCGTGGTCGGCTTGCTCGCCTCGCGCCTGAAGGAGCGGCATCACCGCCCGACCATCATCTTCGCCGACGGCGGCGACGGCCTACTGAAAGGTTCCGGCCGCTCGATTCCCGGCCTGCATCTGCGTGATGCCCTGGACGCGGTAGACCGCCACCATCCCGGCCTGATCCTGAAATTCGGCGGCCACGCGGCGGCGGCCGGCCTCACCCTGCGCCGGGAGACCCTGGACACCTTTGCCGCCGCCTTCGAAACCGTGGCGCGCGCGAGCCTGACCGCCGCCGACCTGGAAAAACTGATCGAAACCGACGGCGAACTGACACCCCAGGAATGCACGCTGGAGAACGCCGAAGCATTGCGCGGCGCGGTCTGGGGCCAGGGTTTCCCGGCCCCCGCCTTCCACGGCGAATTCACCGTGCAGAGCCAGCGCCTGGTGGGCGAGAAACACCTCAAGCTGCGCCTCTCCGGCAAGGGCGTGAGCGGCGACGCCATCCTGTTCTTCCACGACACGCCGCTGCCGGAACGCATCCAGGCGGTGTACCGGCCGGAAGTAAATGAATGGAACGGCAGCCGTTCACTGCAATTCAACCTGGCGCACTGGAGCGAGCTGTGAGGGTCGCGATCATCGGCGGCGGCCCGGCCGGGTTGATGGCGGCGGAGGCGTTGTCACTCCTCTCTTTACCCAAGGGGGATGCCTCGTCATTCCCCCCTTTATCAAAGGAAGGCACCTCGTCACTCCCCCCTTTGTCAAAGGAAGGCACCTCGTCACTCCCCCCTTTATCAAAGGGGGGCGGGGGGGGATTTCTACAATCGCCTCTCGCCGCCACAACCACAAATCCCCCCCAGCCCCCCTTTGGTAAAGGGGGGGGCATCCAGATCGACCTCTACGACGCCATGCCTTCCGTCGGCCGCAAATTCCTCCTGGCGGGCAAGGGCGGCCTCAACCTCACCCATTCCGAAGAACGCGAGGCTTTCCTCTCCCGCTACGGCAACCGCCGCGCCAACATCGAACCGCTGCTCGACAGATTCGGCGCCGACGACCTGCGCGCCTGGGCGGAAGGGCTGGGTATCGAAACCTTCGTCGGCAGCTCCGGGCGGGTGTTTCCGCGTGAAATGAAAGCCGCGCCCTTGCTGCGCGCCTGGCTGCATCGCCTGCGCGGGGCGGGCGTGAACTTTCATGTACGGCATCGCTGGCTGGGGTGGGATGTAGCGCAGGCTTCCAGCCTGCATCTTTCCTTCGCCACCCCCCAAGGCGAAAAGACCGTGGAAGCCGATGCCGTCATCCTCGCCCTGGGCGGCGGCAGTTGGGCGAAGCTGGGTTCCAATGGCGCCTGGGTGCCGCTGCTGCAACAACGCGGCATCGACATCGCGCCGCTCAAGCCCGCCAACTGCGGTTTCGACATTGCCTGGAGCGAGCACTTCCGCGCCCGCTTCGCTGGGCATCCCCTGAAAACCGTGGTTGCTTCCTGCCTCGATGGCGAAGGCCGGGAAATCCGCCGGCAAGGCGAATGCGTCATCACCGAGACCGGCATCGAAGGCAGCCTGATCTACGCCCTCGCCGCGCCCCTGCGCGACCACATCGAAACCGAAGGCGGCGCCCTCCTCCACCTCGACCTGGCGCCCGGCAAATCATTGCAGCGGGTGACCGAAGAAATTTCGCACCCACGCGGCTCGCGTACGCTTTCCAGCCATCTGCAAAGCCGCGTCGGCATTACCGGCGTGAAGGCCGGCCTGTTGCGCGAAGTGCTGGGGGCCGAGGCCTATGCCGATCCCGCGCGACTCGCCATTGCCATCAAGGCGCTGCCGCTTCGATTGATCGCTCCGCGCCCGCTCGACGAAGCCATCAGCACAGCCGGCGGCGTGCGTTTCGAAGCGCTGGACGAACACCTGATGCTGCGCGATCTGCCTGGCGTGTTCTGTGCCGGCGAAATGCTCGACTGGGAAGCGCCCACCGGCGGATACCTGCTCACCGCCTGCTTCGCCAGCGGGCGAGCGGCGGGGCTGGGGGTGTTATGTAGCGCCGGCGTCTCGCCGGCTTCGTCTATCTGATCAGGCCTACGAAGCCGGCGAGACGCCGGCGCTACAAGGTCAACCCCAGCACTTCCCGCGCATTTGCCGTGGTGCGCCGCGCCACTTCTTCCAGCGTCGTCCCGCGCAGTTCCGCCAGCGCCACCGCGATGCCGGCCACCTCGGCGGGTTCGTTGCGCCCCTTGCCCACCCAGGCGGGGGGAATGTCCGGGCTGTCGGTTTCCAGAACGATGGCGTCCAGCGGCAGTTCGAAGGCGAGGGCGCGCAACCGCGTCGCCCGGCTCCAGGTGAAGGCACCACCAAATCCGAGTTTGAAGCCCAGCTTGATGAAGGCCTCCGCCTGCTGCCGGCTGCCGCTGAAGGCGTGGGCGATGCCGCCCTTCACCCCAATTTTTCGCAACTGTTTGAGAATTTCATCGTTGGCGCGGCGGCAGTGCAGCAATACCGGCAAGTCGTACTCGCGCGCAATCTTGAGTTGCTCAACGTAAAAGAATTCCTGGGTCGCCCGATCCAGCCCCGGCACGAACAGATCAAGGCCGATTTCGCCGATGGCCACGGGTCGCCAAGCCTCGATCTGGTGTCGCAAGTCAGCCAGATGATCGGCCTGATGTGTGTGGATATACATGGGGTGCATGCCCCAGGCCGGCAGACAGCCGGGATAGCGGCGACAGGTCGCCTCGACCTCGGTGAAATTCGCGCGGGTAACGGCGGGGACGACCTGGATCGAAACCCCCGCCGCCAGTGCCCGCTGATACACGGCGTCACGATCCGCGGCGAATTCTCCGGCGTCCAGGTGGCAATGGCTGTCGATCAGGGGGCTCATGCGCGCATTGTCCTGGAAACGGCGGTTACCCGCGCGGCGCGATAGGCCGGGCGCGGCGCACTGGCTACAATCCCCCTACTTCGAGCAACCTGAACGGACATCCCCATGAGCAATATCGACTATCTGGCCATCACCGCTTCCGGCGAAGACAAGGTCGGCCTGGTGCAGCGCTTTACCAGCCGCATCGTGGAAGCCGGCGGCAACATCGAGGAATCGCGCATGGCGGTGCTGGGCGGCCAGTTCGCCATCCTGATGCTGATTTCCGGCCCCTGGAACGCGCTGACCAAGCTGGAAGACCGGCTCGAACAGGTCGGCACCGAACTCGGCCTGTCCATCATCCACAAACGCACCCGCCCGGCCGAACGCACGACTCCGCTGGTGCCCTACCGCGTCAATGTGGTGGCGATGGATCACCCCGGCATCGTCCACAGCCTGGCCGATTTCTTCGCGCGCCAGGGCATCAATATCGAAGAACTCACTACCGACACCTACCCGGCGCCGCACACCGGCACGCCCATGTTCTCGGTCAACATGACCGTCGGCGTGCCCGGCGACATGCACCTGCCGACCCTGCGCGGCGATTTCTTCGAGTACTGCGACAACCTCAATCTCGACGCGGTGATGGAACCGGCGCGCGATTGAGCCGCGTTTTTCCGCCCCCGGCGGTTCATCGCCCGGAAAAATAAGAAGTATTAAGTATTCGTAATACCGATGCGCTATTGTTCGGGCGTTCGCGTTTTTCACGCCGCCCACCATGTCGATTCGCGTTTTCCTTCTCGCCAGCCTCCTGTTGCAGCAAGGCACGGTGCTGGCGCATGACCTCTGGATCGAACGCGACGGCGCGCGCCATATCCTCGCTTACGGCCATGAACGCTCCGGGCACGAAGGCGCGAAAACGCTGGAATACAAGCCGGAAATCGTCAAGCAGGCCGCCTGTTTCAACGCGGCCGGACAGGAAATCGCCGCCGACCTCGGCCGGGGTTACCCCGCTACCTTGAAGGGCGATTGCGCGGCAAGCTGGTTTTTCACCTCCAGCGGCTACTGGAGCAAAACGCCCTACGGCACCCGGAATCTGGCGAAGAACGAAGCCGGCGCGGTGATCGAAAGCTGGCTGTCCCTGGAAGGCGTCAAACGCATAGACCAGTGGGACGCGGGCCTGGATCGTGCTCTGACCCGACAACTCGAACTGGTACCCCGGGACAACCCCCTGAAACTGCAAGCCGGCGACAAATTGCGTCTGACCGTCTGGTTCCAGGGCAAGCCGGCCGCGGGTGTGACCGTGGCGTATTTCGGCAAGCCGCGCGGTGTCAGCGACAGCGACGGCCACATCAACATCCGCTTGCAGAATCCAGGTTTCCAGCTCATCCAAGCCAGCCTCGACCTGCCCCTGAACGACGCCAGGGCGGACAAGGCCGTGCACGCCAGCAGCCTGCAATTTGAAATCCGATGAAAACAACGAAGCATTCACGGCGAGCACGGCGGCATCTGTTCACCCCTTTACCAAAGGCGCTTTTCTCGTTCACTGGTGATGCGGTTGGCACGGAGGCCCCCCCCTTTTCCAAAGGGGGGGCAGGGGGGATTTCTGAGACGGCCACTCCGGCAAACGTTGCTAAATCCCCCTCATTCCCCCTTTGGAAAAGGGGGAAGCCACTCCCTCGGGCGCTTTCTGTGGCATCACCCGTTAACGGTAAAAGCGCCTTTGCAAAAGGGGGAAGCAAACCCTTTAGCCTTGCGATAACCACCACTTTGCTCTGCCTGGCGCAAGCCGCCGCCGCCCACGATCTGCAATACACGGTGAGCGGCGCTCAGGCGGTAGTGGTCCGACTCTTTTATGTGGATAACAAGCCCTTCAGCTTCGAGGGCTACGAGGTCTATCGCGCCGGCGAGAAGTTGCCGTATCAGGTCGGCCGCAGCGATGGCCAGGGGCGCATCGCCTTTCTCCCGGATCGCGCCGGAGACTGGCGGGTGAAGGCGTTTTCCGAGGACGGCCACGGCCTCGATTTCACCCTGAAGACGGACGCCGCCGCCAAGATCGAGTCGGCGGACAAACCGGCCTATGAACGTTACGGGCGCATCGTCGTCGGCATCGCGGTAATACTCGGCCTGTTCGGCTCCCTGATGCTGTTTGCGCGGAGGAAGAAGGTTTGAAGGCGCGCTATTGCTCGCTGCTCCTGCTCGCGGCCAACTCCGCTTTCGCCCACCACGGTGTCGCCTCGCTCGGCGCGGCCGGCCTGGAAGGCCCCGGCGCGCCGGTGGAAACCTCCAGTTCCGCGACCCTGCCGCAAGGCAAGTGGCTGGGGCTGGTGAAGCTGGATTACGCCAAATTCAAGACCTACGACCCGCTCACGGCGGAGACGGATTACAACGCCTACTGGCTGGCCGGGGTCGGCTACGGTGTCAAACCCTGGCTCTCCGTCTACGCCTTCCAACCCTGGAACGTGAAAGTGGACGAGGCCGGCGGCCTGGACTCACGCGGCCCCACCGATCTCTCTCTGGCCGCCGTGATCGGCTTCAAATACGACGAGCGTATCCAGCTGGTGCCCGCCGGCGAGAGCCTGGACGACCTGGCCGACTGGCATTTCACGGCCAATTTCGGCATGAGCCTGCCCAGCGGCGACGCCAATCACCGTCTCGCCGACGGTACGATAGCCCCCGGCAAATCGCTGGGCTTCGGCAAGGCCAGCTTCAACTATGGCGTGACCGCCACCCGGCAATTCAGCGACGACGGCACGGCGGTGTTCGAGGTGAACCAGATCCGTTTCCAGCGCTACCGCTACGACGATGGCAACAGCATGAAATTCGCCACGGAAACCCGCGTCAACGCCGCCCTCGCGCATCGCCTGATCACCTTGCCGGCAAGCCGTTTTCGTCTCGATGGCAACGTCGAACTCAACTACTTAAACCTGGGCAAGGATGAAGACAGCACGGTGGGCGGCCGCGACCCGAACACCGGCGGCGACATCCTCTATGGCGTACTCGGCATGCGCCTCTACAAGGACAGCATGAGCGTCGGCCTGGCCGTGAAGAAGCCGCTCTGGACGCGACTCGACGCCACCCCGGGCAGCGTGTTGCAAGGTTCGGAAGGCAAGGAGAAGTACCGCTTCGTGGTCACCGTATCAGCGATGTTCTGAGACATGTTGCCCGCCCCCTGTAGCGCCGGCTTCCAGCCGGCATCTTTGAAATGTGTGCTGTTTGCGCTGGCCGCTGATCAATATGGAAGCGCTCGGAGGAGTGGCTTCCTCCTTTCCAAAAGGGGGAGTGAGGGGTACCGAAGGGTAGGGGCTTCATCAGATTTGGCGGCGTTTGCCAGTGCATCGGCCCCAGAAATCCCCCCTAGCCCCCCTTTAAAAAAGGGGGGAACTTGTGTCCCAACTTCATCGACGGCCAACGCGAACAGCACGTTGAAAAAACGCTTTGCCGCCGTAAAGACGCCGGCTGGGAGCCGGCACTACACACGCTAACGCCGCAGCCATCCCGCCATGCACATCCCCGACGGATTCATCGCCCCGCAGATGTACCTGCCGCTCTACGGCCTCGCCGCCGGGCTGTGGGCCTACGGCGCGAAGCGGGTGGCGCGCGATCTGGACGAATCCACCCTGCCCTGGCTGGCGTCGCTGACGGCGGCGTCGTTCGCGCTGTCCTTCGTCGCCCTGCCGCTGCCCGGCGGCACCAGCGCGCATGTCACCGGGGTGGGGCTGCTGGCGGCCTCGTTCGGCATCTGGAACGCCTTCATGGCGGCCTCGCTGGTGTTCGCCATCCAGGCCTTGTTATTCGGCGATGGCGGCGTCACCACCCTGCCCCTGAACGCGCTGGCGATGGGTTTCGCCGGCGCGGTGGCGGCGCGCGGGTTGTTCCTGGCCCTGCGCCACCTGCATGCCGGGCTGGCGTTGTTCCTGGCCGGCTGGATCGGCCTTTTCCTGCCCGCCGTGCTGATCGCCCTGGCCCTGGGCGCGCAGCCACTGCTTGCCCATGACGCGGCCGGCGCGCCGCTCTACTTCCCGTTTGGCTGGTCGGTCACCCTGCCCGCCCTGCTGATCCCCCATGCCTTGCTCGGCCTTGGCGAGGGCGCCCTGACCCTGCTGGGGGTTCGTCAGATCGAGCGCCTGCGCCTGCGCTATCGCCATGACTGAACCCGGCAAGCTCGCGGCTGTAGCGCCGGCGTCCCGCCGGCCTGGAGCACTGGCGATATGAGCGAACGCGGAAAGCTCGCGGCCTGGCTGCTCGCCCTGGTCACCGCCTCCTGGCTGACCGCGCCGTCATGGCTGGCGGGCGGCCTGCTCGCGGTGCTGTTGCTATGCGGGCGCGATGCCGTTCGCCTGTCACGCCGCGCATTGCTGGCCACGGCCAGTTTCAGCGGCACGGTTTCGCTGGCCTACCTCGGCCAGGCCTGGTGGCAATCGCGCGCCCTGCCGCTGGATTGGCTACTCACAGTCAATCTGCGCGTGCTGTTGATGGCCCTGCTCACCTTCCTGTTCATCGAACGCGTGAATCTGTTCCAGGCGCTGGCGTTTTCCCGCCGCCTGTCGTTCCTGCTGGTGCTGGCGGTGAGCCAGTCGCTTGGCCTGAAACGCACGCTGGCGGAATTCCGCCTCGGCCTGCAAAGCCGCAGCCCGCGCCCGGCCGGCTTGCGCGCCCGCTACCGCGCCGCCGCCCACGCCGCCGCCTGGCTGCTCGACCGGGCGCTGGCAAACGCGCATGAATCGGCGCAGGCCATGCAATCGCGGGGGATGTTTCGATGATCCGAGTCGAAGGCCTGTCACACCACTACGGCGAAAAAACCTGTCTGCTGGACGTGAGCTTCAGCCTCGCGGCCGGCGAGAAAGCGGTCTTGCTGGGCAGTAACGGCAGCGGCAAATCGACGCTGCTGAAAATCCTCGACGGCCTGGTTGCGCCGCGTGCCGGCACGGTGTTCTACCAGGGCGAGCACATCACGCCGGATCAACTCAAGCACGGCGCCCTGCGTCTACGCTTTCGCCAGGAAGTCGCCCTGCTGTTCCAGAACCCGGACGTGATGCTGTTCAACCCGACCGTCTACGACGAAATCGCCTTTGGGCCGCGCCAGATGCGGCTAACCAGCATCGACGAGCGGGTGGCGCACTGGGCCGATCTGGTGGGGGTGACGGCGTTCCTGAAACGACCGCCTTTCACGCTTTCCGGCGGCGAGAAACAGAAGGTCGCGCTGGCCGCGCTGCTGGCGGTGGAACCGAGATTGCTGTTGCTTGATGAACCCGCCGCCGCCCTCGACCCGCGCTCTACCGGCTGGCTGGTGGATTTTCTCGCCGACCTGCCGATCACCCTGCTCACCACCACCCACAACCTCAGCCTGGCGCCGGAACTGGGCACACGCACGCTGGTGCTGGGCGAAGATCATCGCCTGCTCTACGACGGTCCGATTGAACCGTTCCTGGGCGATAGCGAAAAACTGGTCGCCGCCAACCTGGCACATGCGCACCGGCACCGGCACGGCGGCGTGGAACATCGCCATTGGCATACCCACGATTGGGAGTAGGCAGTTGAGTGTGGGCAGTTGCGGAGTTTCAGCGGCGCCGGAACCAGCGGACGTAGGGTGTGGTGAGCGCAGCGAACCGCACCATGCAAGGCGGCCGTACTTGATGCGGTTCGCTGCGCTCACCACATCCTACAAACTAGCGGGCCGAAAGCCGCCGGTTTCAGCGGCGCCGGAACCAGCCGGTCAGCGACAGGCGTTGCCGGGTGGCCGGCAATACTTCGTGCCAGAAGCGGTCGGAGAGAAAGGTCACCAGCGTGCCGCCGGCCGGCACTATCTCCAGCGGCGCGGTTTCCGGGTCCGGCCAGAAGCGCAGCAGGCCGCCGTCTTCCTCGCGCCAGTCCGGCTCGTTGAGATAAAGAATCACCGTCAGGCTGCGCCGGTCGTCGTCACGGAAGCGGTCGAGATGGCGTTGGTAGCCGGCGCCGGGCGGATAGATGGCGAAATGTGTTTCCAGGTCGAGCAGACCAAGGAACAGTTCCTGATTCACCCCCTGGCGCAGTGACTCGAAGCGGTCGAGCAATTCGTGCAATGCCGGGCCGGTATTCGTTTCATCCACCCATAAGACATGGTCGCCACGCACTTCCGAATGCACTTGCGCCTGGCCGCTCCCGATTCCGGCGGCGTGGAAGGCGCCGGCCGCATGCGCCTGAAGGCACTCGGCGCGCAAGGCCGCCGTCCCGGTTTCGTCGAGAAATCCGGGCACCACGCACCAGCCGAACTGGGCCAGATCGGTGACGATGACCTGCTCACTGTTCACGACTCGCTCCTTGTTCACAGCCCTATTGCGCCGGCATCCCTGAAAAACGCCGGCTGGAAGCCGGCGCTACAAGATCGCCTTCCGCTCAATATTTCACTCGCACGCGCCATGTCAGCACGGTCTTGCCTTCCGCCGGCACCGGCACTTGCCAGACGGCGCTGTTGGCGCTTTCCCGCTTGTGCGGGTGGCTTTCCTGGATCATCTGCCATTCACCGGGCACGTTCTCGATGACCGTCACCACGACTTTTTCGCGCTTGGCGTTGCGGATTTCCATCTGGTAACCGGACTCGATCAGGCCGCCACGGCTGTTGTAGGTGGCGGCCAACTTCTGGAAGTCGGTCTGCTTCTTGTCGGCGGTGATGTCGAATGCTTCGCCCAGTTTCAGCTTCACCGTTTCGCCCTTGGCGGTATGGTCGATGCGATCCTCGCCGATGAACTGGGCGCGTCCGGCGCCATCCTTCTTGTAGACCCGCACCACGCCCTTGGGGAGCGGAATGCCGAGGTTCTCGCCCTGGTTGGCGAACTCCATGAACACGCTCGGTTTCATTTTCTTGCCCAGGTCGCCGTACTGGCCGTTGTAGTACCAGTCGCCGCCGACCAGGCGAAACTCCTTGTCCACCGCCACTTTCTGCGCGGACAGCAAGGCCACTTGTTTGGTCTGCTTGTCGCTCAGGGTGGTGTTCCGGTCCAGGGTGTAGAGGTGGTATTCGAACAGACTTTCTTCCCGCATTTGCGGGGCGGCGTCGGCCATCGCCATGGTCTTCATCATCAACTCGGTACGCATGCGTTCCGGTTGCGACCGGTTCACCTCGCCGGCCACCAGTTGCAAGCGCGCATTGGGGTAGCTGGTGCCGCTGGTATTGGTGAGGGTGACCCAGCCGTTGAGGTCGATGCGGTCTTCCTTGGCCGAGAGTTCTGCGACGTAATCGGCCTTCCAGGTCAAGCCGCCGGTGAGATAGGACAGTTCCAGGCCATGCTCGGTACCAGTGCTGCCTTGGTACGAAGGGGCAACAGGAGGGGCGTCGGTGCTGAACAGCATCGACAGGGTGGGTTGGTCACGCAGGTCGGCGGGCACACTGGAGAAAACGATGCGGCCGGGGATGCCGCCCTCGACCCGATCGTTGAACTGCAACACCACGCCGTCGTTGGCCGCGAGCACACGGGCGTTCTCGGCATATTCCACACCGGTGACCGGCTGCGTGCGGATCACCCGCACCGCCTCGCCCACGGATTTTTCCAGCAGCTTTCTCGGCGTGAGCAGGTCGAAATCGAAGTTCTGTTCCAGCAGGGTCAACTTGCGCCCGTCCAGGCTGCGCAACAGCGCGGTTTCCGGCTGCATACGCGCCGAAACGTCGCGCCAGGCCAACTGGTTCTCGCCGCCGTTCAGCTTGACGCGGCGCGCGTCCTTCACCAGGGCCAGATCGCCGTTGTAGATGGTCACCGCCAGGGCGGTCTGATCGGCCGCGGTGGAACGGCGTTCCTCCGCGGCCTGAGCGGTGGACAAGACCGTGAGCGCCGCCAGGGCGAGCAAAGTGGTTTTCATGGGAATACTCCAGGAGTGGAAAGATCGGGAGCCAGCAACACATCCACCCCGGCTTCGGGCTGGATGGTGGCGGCGGGAATAAGGGGGGCGCCGGCGCGCCAATGGCGCAAGGCCTCTCGTTTGCCGAGGCCGCTCACCAGAAACAGGACGTGGCGGGCGCGCGACAGGCGGTCGGCGGAAAGGCTGACGCGCTCGGGCGGGGGTTTCGGCGCGTCAAAAACAGCCAGGGCATCGGCTTCCGGTTTGGCGACATAGCCCGGAGTGTGGCAAGAAATGTGGCAAGGAAAGAGGCTGGCGGTATGGCCATCTTCGCCCAGCCCGAGAATCACCAGATCGAAATCGCCGACACCAGCAAGTTCGGCGGCATAGGCGGCCGCAGCTGCGCGCGCGCCAAGTTCAACGGGAATGGTATGCACCTGGCCCCCCCCCTTTTTCTCAAAGGCTCTATTCCCGTTAACTGGTGATGCGGTTGGTGCGGTGGTTCCCCCCTTTTTCAAAGGGGGGTTAGGGGGGATTTCCGAGACGGCCGCACAGGCAAACGTCGCTAAATCCCCCTCATTCCCCCTTTGAAAAAGGGGGAGGCCACTCCATCGGGCGTTTTCTGTCGCATCACCAGGTAACGGTAAAACAGCCTTCTCAAAGGGGGGCTGGGGGGAATTTATACCCGTGCCCACCGCTGACGTCGGCAAATCCCCCCTGCCCCCCTTTGAGAAAGGGGGGTTCAAAACACCTAACCGCTCCAGCAGCGCGCTCGCCATCACACTGTTGCGCTCCGGATGATCGGCCGGCAAACAACGCTCGTCGCCGAACCAAACCCGCCAGCGCGGCCAATCATGCGTTTCCCGCGCCAGTGCCTCATAGACCTTGCGCGGCGTGTTGCCGCCGGCCAGAACGATGTGGAACTCGCCGCGCGCCGTCAGCGCCGCCCGCTCCGCGCGGCCGACAAAGGCCAGCGCCTCGGCCAGCCAGGCCGTATCGGAGTCGGAAAAATGCCAGCGGGTTTGCATCGGAAAGCACAGGAAATGGGAAGTGAAAAGGGGAGAGGGCAAAGCGGATAAAATCGCCCGAATTTTACGCCCCCTCCCCATGACACCCGTTCTCGTCTTCGATATCGAAACCATTCCCGACATTGCCGGGTTGCGCCGTCTCCACAATGTCGGCCCGGAAGCCAGCGACCACGAGGTCGGCGAAATGGCCTTCCTGATGCGCCGGCAGCAGACTGGCGGCTCCGATTTTCTGCAGCACTACCTGCAACGCGTGGTCACCATTTCCTGCACCCTGCGCGAGGGCGACCGCTTTCGCGTGTTCTCGCTCTCGGAACCGGACGCCGACGAGGGCCAGATCATCCAGCGCTTCTTCGACGGCATCGAGAAATACACCCCGCAACTGGTGAGTTGGAACGGTGGCGGCTTCGATCTGCCGGTGCTGCACTACCGCGCCATGCTGCATGGCATTACCGCGCCGAAGTACTGGGACTGGGGCGATGACAATCGCGATTTCAAATACAACAACTACCTCAACCGCTATCACACCCGCCATCTCGACCTGATGGACGTGATCGCGATGTTCTCCGGCCGCGCCAACGCGCCGCTGGACGATCTCGCCAAGCTCTACGGCTTTCCCGGCAAACTCGGCATGGACGGTTCCGCCGTCTGGCCCGCCTACGAACGCGGCGAAATCGCCGCCATCCGCGACTACTGCGAAACCGACGTGGTCAACACCTACCTCGTCTACCTGCGTTTCCAGCGTATGCGCGGCGCCCTCAGCCCCGCCCAGTACGAGCAGGAAATTGCTTTGGTGCGTTCCAGCCTGGAAGAAATCGGCGCCGACCACTGGTTCGAGTTCCTGGAAGCCTGGGCAGGCTGATTCGGCATCGACCCGCGCGCCAAGATTTAACACGCCGCTCAGGCCGCGTTCTTATAATTCGCGCGCTGTCCGCCATCCCCCGCTCAGGAGTACCACCATGCGTTTCCGCTTTCCCGTCGTCATCATCGACGAAGACTTCCGTTCCGAGAACGCATCCGGGCTGGGCATTCGCGCCCTGGCCAAGGCACTGGAAGACGAGGGCATGGAAATCCTGGGAGTGACCAGTTACGGCGACCTATCTTCCTTCGCGCAACAACAGAGCCGCGCTTCCGGCTTCATCCTGTCGGTGGACGACGATGATTTCTCCTCAGGGGAAACCGACGAAACCATCGCCGAGCTGCGCGCCTTTGTGACTGAAATCCGCCACCGCAACACCGACATTCCCATCTTTCTCTACGGCGAGACCCGCACCAGTCGCCATATCCCGAATGACGTGCTGCGCGAACTGCACGGCTTCATCCACATGTTCGAGGACACGCCGGAGTTCGTCGCCCGCCTGATTGTGCGCGAGACCAAGGCCTATCTGGATTCCCTGCCGCCGCCGTTCTTCCGCGCGCTCACCCATTACGCGGCGGACGGCTCCTATTCCTGGCATTGCCCCGGCCACTCCGGCGGCGTCGCCTTCCTGAAGTCGCCGGTCGGGCAGATGTTCCACCAGTTCTTCGGCGAGAACATGCTGCGCGCCGATGTCTGCAACGCGGTCGACGAACTCGGTCAACTGCTCGACCACACCGGCCCGGTAGCGGCCTCGGAACGCAACGCCGGGCGCATCTTCAAGTGCGACCACCTGTTCTTCGTGACCAACGGCACCTCCACCTCGAACAAGATCGTCTGGCACTCCACGGTCGCGCCCAACGACATCGTGGTGGTGGACCGCAACTGCCACAAGTCGATCCTGCACGCGATCATCATGACCGGCGCCATCCCCGTGTTCCTGATGCCCACGCGCAATCACTACGGCATCATCGGGCCGATTCCGCGCTCGGAATTCAACTGGGAAAACATCAAGAAGAAGATCGCCGCCCACCCCTTCGCCCCGGACAAGAACGCCAAGCCGCGCGTGCTCACCATCACCCAGAGCACCTACGACGGCATCCTCTACAACGTCGAAGAGATCAAGAAGGAACTCGACGGCAAGATCGACACCCTGCATTTCGACGAGGCCTGGCTGCCGCACGCCACCTTCCACACCTTCTATCGCGGCATGCACGCGATCGGCGCGAACCGCCCGCGGTGCAAGGATTCGATGGTGTTTTCCACGCAATCGACGCACAAGCTACTGGCAGGCCTCTCGCAAGCCTCGCAGATCCTGGTGCAGGAATCGGAGAACCGAAAACTGGACCGCGACGTGTTCAACGAAGCCTTCCTGATGCACACCTCCACCAGCCCGCAGTACGCCATCATCGCCAGTTGCGACGTGGCGGCGGCGATGATGGAAGAGCCGGGCGGCACCGCCCTGGTGGAAGAATCCATCGCCGAAGCACTGGATTTCCGCCGCGCCATGCGCAAAGTGGGCGCGGAGATGGAACATGATGTGGTAACCGATGTGGCCAGCAAAGCCGGCTCCGGCTGGTGGTTCAAAGTCTGGGGCCCGGAAGAACTGGCCGAGGAAGGCATGGGCGACCGCGAGGACTGGATGCTGCGCGCCGGCGAGCGCTGGCACGGCTTCGGCAACCTGGCGCCGGAATTCAACCTGCTCGACCCGATCAAGGCCACCATCATCACCCCCGGCCTCGACGTCGACGGCGACTTCGCCGACACCGGCATTCCCGCCGCCATCCTCACCAAATACCTGGCGGAACACGGCGTCATCGTCGAGAAGACCGGGCTCTACTCGTTCTTCATCATGTTCACCATCGGCATCACCAAGGGCCGCTGGAACACCATGGTCACCGAACTCCAGCAGTTCAAGGACGACTATGACCGCAACCAGCCGCTGTGGCGGATCATGCCGGACTTCGTCGCCAAGCATCCGCTCTACGAGCGCACCGGCCTGAAAGAGCTGTGCACCGCCATCCACGAGGTCTACAAGGCTAACGACGTCGCCCGCCTGACCACCGAGATGTACCTATCCGACATGGTCCCCGCCATGCGCCCCGCCGACGCCTTCGCCCGAATGGCGCACCGCGACATAGAACGAGTGGAAATCGACGCCCTGGAAGGCCGCATCACCTCCATCCTGCTCACCCCCTACCCCCCCGGCATCCCGCTCCTGATCCCGGGCGAGCGCTTCAACGAAACCATCGTCCGCTACCTGAAATTCACCCGTGAATTCAACGAGAAATTCCCCGGCTTCGAAACCGACGTGCACGGCCTGGTGAAAGAGAAGGACAACGGCAAGACGCGGTACTACGTGGATTGCGTGGCGTAACGGATAGAGGCGCTGAATACATCCACCGTCGTCATTCCGACGGAAGCCGGAATCCAGCGAAATCGACAGCCCGCCCCCCGGCGTCCAGCGGGGTGACGAGATAATCAAGAGGTCCAGTCCTTGCGCCTGTGGTCACTACATCCTTGTTACCTGGACTCGCGTGGCCTGGTCGCGCTTTGGCGCGAGGCGTTGTTGGCCCAGGCGGTTCTCGGCGGAAAAACACGTGGCTATACACGGCATCCCCAACTCATACGCTTTCGCGAATCACCATCACCCTTGGCTTCGATCGCATCCTATTTGCGTGCCGTTCAAACAGAAGCCACCCTGCGTGGCTATCATTTCGACGCGACAAAGATCATTTCTGACGGGGATGCCACGCCGATTGTGGCCACTTGTGGACAACTCGAGTACGAATGGGGACATCTCATCGCGAAACTGCATGTTCGCGATCCTTCATGGCTCGAAAATTTCATCTCATTAACGCGGCCCCAACCACATCCTCTGTTTCAGCTTGTCCCGGGTCCGGTCGCGGACTGGGAGGTCGCCCGGCCCAATCGGGCTGGATTGGCGTTGCTGTCGGGTTACGGCGCGAAATGACGCGCCTAACCCGACCTGCCGGCTGAAGCACGGATTGAAGCGTAGGTTGAGTTAGCCGACGCCTTCATGTCGACGTAACCCAACAGCTTGCTATCCCCCTGATTTGTAAATAGAATGCCGCCCCTTCCGAGCCCGCTTGAAATCTCAGGCGGGCTCGGTCGTTTTCATCCACCCCGCCTTGCCCTACCTCGGACGCACGAGGAGGGCCGAAGACCAAAAGGAGTTTCAATGCGCCACTACGAAATCGTATTCATCGTCCATCCCGACCAGAGCGAGCAGGTGCCCGCCATGGTCGAGCGATACAAGACCCTCATCGCCTCCAAGGGCGGCCAGATTCACCGCATGGAAGACTGGGGTCGCCGCCAATTGGCCTACACCATCCAGAAGATGCACAAGGCCCATTACCTGCTCATGAACATCGAGATCGACCAGGAAACCCTGGACGAACTGGAGCACGGCTTCCGCTTCAACGACGCCATCCTGCGCCACCTGACCATCGTGCGCGATGATGCCGTGACCGCCGCTTCGCCGATGATGAAGGAAGAGAAGGCCCGCAATCTGCTGGCCCCTCAGTCCGCTCAACCCGAAGTCGCGGCTCCGGCCGTTGAGGCCGCGGCCTGAGCACGGAAGACAGCAACCGATTCGAGTTGACGGCGCGCCTGGCCGGTAGTGATGGCCTGCGCTACACCCCGTCCGGCTTGCCCACCCTCCGCTTGCGCGTGGCACATACCTCGCAGCAACAGGAAGGCGGACGGAACCGAGCGGTAGAGATAGAAACCGAGGTCGTCACATTCGGCGACACGGCGCGGAGACTGGCCCAATTGCCGACAGGCGAACAGATCAGGCTCTCCGGCTTTCTCGACCGCAAGGGGGTGAAGTACCCGACGCTCGAATTGCACGTGACCGAATTTGAATTGTTCAGCCCGCAGAGCGGGCCAGATTGAGGAGTTAAAAATGGCGTTCATCAAGCGCAAACCCCGTCCCAAGAACCCCAATGGCGCGGCTCTGTTCCGTCGCCGCAAATTCTGCCGTTTCACCGCCGAAGGCGTGAAAGAGGTGGATTACAAGGATACCGACGTGCTCAAGGACTTCGTCAATGAGAACGGCAAGATCATCCCGGCGCGCATCACCGGCACCAAAGCCAAGTTTCAGCGCCAGCTTTCCACCGCCATCAAACGCGCTCGCTTCCTGGCGCTGATGCCGTACACCGATCAACACAACGACTGAGCCCAGGAGACTAAGACATGGAAATCATCCTGATGGACAAAGTGACCAACCTGGGCAATCTGGGCGACGTGGTCAGCGTTAAAAATGGTTATGCACGCAACTACCTGATTCCTCAGGGCATGGCCAAGCGCGCCAACAAGGTCAACATCGCCGCCTTTGCCGAACGCAAGGCTGAACTGGAAAAACTGTCCGCCGAAAAGCTGGCCGCCGCCCAGGCTCGCGCCGAGAAACTGGCCGGCTACACCGTGCAGATCAGCCAGAAGGCTGGCGTCGACGGTCGCCTGTTCGGTTCCGTGACCAACATCGACATCGCCGAAGCAATGACCGCGCAGGGCTTCCCCGTCGCGCGCGGCGAAGTGCGTCTGCCGGATGGCCCGTTCAAGGCCATTGGTGACTACCCCATCACCCTGTCGCTGCACAGCGACGTCGAGGTGGAAATCACCGTCGCGGTGCTGGGCGCGGCGTAATGCCGCCCCCCTCCCCCGCCGGGGGAGGGGGAGGGAGCCTCGCCTGGATTGCCTTCACGGCAAGCTACCGTTGCTCCCTCACCCCGCCCTCTCCCGGGGGGAGAGGGTTTAAAAAAGGCCGCTTACGCGGCCTTTTTTATTTCCCGCGACGGCAAATGCCTACGATGGGCAGACCGCGACCATCTCGATTCCGCTATCCGCGTACAGATCGGCCAGCGGCACGGCCAGATCGACGCTGGCGAGGCGGACGGATGCTCCCGCCTCATAAACCTCCTGCACCCAGCCGGCCGGGGTGCGCCGGTAGACCTCCACCCAGGCCTTGTTCTGGTCGATCAACACGTATTCCTCCAGGCTTTCCAGGCGGCGGTAAGACAGCAGTTTCTCGCGCCGATCCACCGGCTCGGTGGAATCCGACAACACTTCCAGCACCAGCTTCGGCGCTTCGACGTAATCCTTGGGCGCATCCGGGCCGAGATCCGTCGCATCACAGGTGACCACCACATCCGGGTAGTAATAGGCGGAATCCGCTTTCACCCTCACTTTCATGTCCGCCATCCATACCCGGCAGGGTGCGCCACGCAGATGCTGGCGCAAGACGATGGCGGCATTCAGCGCCAGGGTGCCGTGCACCTTCGACGCAGCGGCCATGGCGAACACTTCGCCAGCGACGTATTCGTGCCGGATCGGCGCCGCGCGTTCGGCGGACAGGTAGTCGGTTTCGCTGTAATAGTCGACAAAAGCAGGTTGCATGACACTGGCCTCCAGTCATAAGTCTCGGTGGATTATGGCATGGTCGGCAAACCGTCCGTTCCCTCAACGGCCCGGGCAAATAGGCTGAATCGCCCCGCGCAATTACAATGCCGCCTCTTTTAAGAAATCCCCCCATGTCCGACTTCGATCCAGAATTGACCGCCCTGAAACTGCCACCGCATTCGGTCGAGGCGGAGCAATCCGTGCTGGGCGGGCTGTTGTTGGAGAACCAGGCCTGGGAACGGGTGGCGGACCTGGTCAACGAGCAGGATTTCTACCGCGCCGACCACCGCCACATCTGGAAGCAGATCGTCCGCCTGATCGACGACAACAAGCCGGCCGACGTAGTGACCGTGGCCGAGTCCCTGGAATCGAACAACAAGCTGGACGAGGTCGGCGGCCTCGCCTACCTGGCCGCGCTGGCGCAGAACACCCCCTCCGCCGCCAACATCCGCCGCTATGCCGAGATCGTGCGCGAGCGCTCGGTGTTGCGAAAACTGGTGGAAGTGGGCGGCGAGATCACCACCTCCGCGTTCAACCCGAATGGCCGCTCGGCCACTGAAATCCTCGACGAGGCGGAAAAAAAGGTCTTCGACATCAAGGAAGCCGGCGCCAAATCCACCCAGGGCTTCCTGGCGCTGCAACCGTTGCTGAAGGAAGTCGTCACCCGCATCGACGAGCTGTACAACCGCGACAACCCCAGCGAAGTCACCGGGGTCGCCACCGGCTACAGCGATCTGGATACCAAGACTTCCGGCCTGCAACCGGGCGACCTGATCATCGTCGCCGGCCGCCCGTCGATGGGCAAGACCGCGTTCAGCCTGAACATCGCGGAAAACGTGGCGCTGGATTCCAACCTGCCGGTGGCCGTGTTCAGTATGGAAATGGGCGCGGCGCAACTGGTGATGCGGATGTTGGGTTCGGTCGGCCGCCTCGACCAGCACAAGCTGCGCACCGGCCGCATCACCGACGACGACTGGCCGCGCCTGACCCATGCCCTGGGCAGCCTCAACGAAGCCAAGATATTCATCGACGAATCACCCGGCCTCACCGCGATGGAAGTGCGCGCCCGCGCGCGCCGCCTGGCGCGGCAGTGCGAGGGCGGGCAACTTGGCCTGATCGTGCTCGACTACCTGCAACTGATGTCCGGCAACGGCCAGGGCGAGAACCGCGCCACGGAAATCTCCGACATTTCGCGTTCGCTGAAGAGCCTGGCCAAGGAACTGCATGTCCCGGTGATCGCCCTGTCGCAGCTCAACCGCTCCCTGGAACAGCGCCCCAACAAGCGCCCGGTGATGTCCGACCTGCGTGAATCCGGCGCCATCGAGCAGGACGCCGACGTGATCCTGTTCATCTACCGCGACGAGGTCTACAACCCCGACACCCCGGACAAGGGCTCGGCGGAAATCATCATCGGCAAGCAGCGTAACGGCCCTATCGGCATGGTGCGGCTGACCTTCCTGGGCGAATACACCCGCTTCGAAAACTTCGCCGGGGGCATGTAGCGCCGGCTTCCAGCCGGCTCTTCACAATCATGGCCCGCCCCCTCACCGCCCACATCGACCTCGCCGCCCTCGCCCATAACCTGGGCGTGGCGAAGGCCGCCGCGCCGCGCTCCAGAGTCCTCGCGGCGATCAAGGCCAACGGCTACGGCCACGGTCTTACCCGGGTGGCTCGGGGTTTGCGCGCGGCGGATGGCTTCGCCGTGCTGACCCTGGAAGAAGCCGCACAACTACGCGGCGAGGGCTACACCCACCCCATCGTTCTGCTGGAAGGTTTCTTCCACCCCGACGAACTCCCGGAAATCGCCCACCTGCGCCTGCGCCCGGTGATCCACCGAGAGGATCAGGTGGCGACCCTGGCGCGCGCGCATCTCGAACACCGTATCGACGTCCTGCTCAAGATCGACACCGGCATGCACCGTCTCGGCGTGCGCCCCGCCCGCGTCGCGGAAATCCTCGCCACCCTGCGCGCCACGCCGCAAATCGGCGGCATCACCCTGATGACCCACTTCGCCTGCGCCGATGATCCGGCCGTGGGCGTGGCGGCGCAGTTGGCGGTTTTTCGCGCCTGTCTCCCCTCCCCCGCCGGGGGAGAGGGCGCGAGCGTTAAGCAAGCACCTTCGGCTAATTTGGCGTTGTTCCCTCTCCCCAGCCCTCCCCCGCGGGGGGAGGGAACCTATCCCCGCACCCTCGCCAACTCCGCCGCCCTCCTGCGCTATCCGGAAACCCACGCCGACTGGGTGCGTCCCGGCATCATGCTCTATGGCATTTCACCCTTCGCCAATCAAACCGGCGCCGATCTCGGCCTGCTGCCGGTGATGACTCTGGAATCCCGCCTCATCGCCGTGCAACGCATCAGGAAAGGCGAGGCGGTCGGCTATGGCGCCACGTTCGTCGCCGATCGCGACATGAGCATCGGCACCGTCGCTTGCGGCTATGCCGACGGCTACCCCCGCCATGCCGGCACCGGCACGCCGATCCTGGTCAAAGGCCACCTCACCCGCACCCTGGGCCGGGTGTCGATGGACATGCTGAGCGTGGATCTCGGCCCCGTGCCCAACGCTCATGTCGGCAGCCCGGTCACCCTCTGGGGCGCCGACCTGCCGGCGGAACACGTCGCCGCGAGCGCCGGCACCATCGCCTACGAACTACTCACCGCCCTCGCGCCGCGCGCGCGGGTGGTAGAAATTTGATGAATATTGCCCACGTAGCCTGGATGCCGCGCGGCGGAATCCGGGAACCTGACGCGCGAACTCCCTGGATTCCGCTACGCTGCATCCAGGCTACCTAACTGGAAACCCGCCATGTCCGACATCCTGGAAAAAATCCTCGCCACCAAGGCCGAGGAAATCACCGCCGCCAAACAGGTCGAACCGCTCGAAGTGGCGCGCGAAGCCGCCGAATGGGCACCGCCCGCGCGCGACTTCACCGCCGCCCTGCGCGCGAAGATCGACGCCGGTCGCCCCGCCGTGATCGCCGAAATCAAGAAAGCCAGCCCCAGCAAGGGGGTGATTCGCGCCGACTTCCACCCCGCCGAAATCGCCACCAGCTATGAAAAGGGCGGCGCCGCCTGCCTCTCCGTGCTCACCGACCGGCACTATTTCCAGGGCGCCCCGGAATACCTGAAACAAGCGCGCGACGCCTGCGCCCTGCCGGTGCTGCGCAAGGACTTCATGATCGACCCCTACCAGGTCTATGAAGCCCGCGCGATGGGCGCCGACTGCATTCTGCTGATCGTGGCGGCCTTCCACCTCCCCTCCCCCTCCGGGGGAGAGGGAGCGGCGTTCGATGTCGCAAAAATGCTGGAACTGGAATCCCTCGCCCACGCCCTCGGCATGGCCGTCCTGGTGGAAAGCCACGACGGCGAGGAACTGGAGGCCGCGCTGCAACTGCGAACCCCGTTGATCGGCATCAACAACCGCAACCTGCGTACCTTCGAAACCCGGCTGGAAACCACCATCGACCTGATGGAGCACATTCCGCGAGACCGCATCGTCATTACCGAAAGCGGCATCCTTTCCCCCGCCGGGGTGGCCCTCATGCGCGGGCATGAGGTCGATACCTTCCTGGTCGGCGAAGCCTTCATGAAGGCGCCCGACCCCGGTGCCGAACTGGCGCGCCTGTTCGCGGCCTGAACTCGACCCACGACGCCCCGCCCGCCGCCACTGGCGGAGCGGCAGGCGCGAATACCCACTGCTGGAATGACTTCCGAATGTCCATGTCCGAACCCCTCCTCATTGAATCTCTCGACCACGAAGGCCGTGGTGTCGGCCACGTCGATGGCAAAGCCATCTTCGTCGAAGGCGCCCTGCCGGGCGAACTGGTGCGCTACAGCAGCTACCGCAAGAAACCGAATTTCGAGCAGGCGCAGGCCACCGACATTCTCAAGGCCAGCACCTTCCGGGTGACGCCGCGTTGCCGCTGGTTCGGCATCTGCGGCGGCTGTTCGCATCAGCATCTGGAAGAATCCGCGCAGGTGGCGGCGAAGCAGCGTGTACTGGAAGACTGTTTCACCCACGTCGGCAAGGTGAAGCCGGAAACCATGCTCTCCCCCATCCACGGTCCGACCTGGGGTTACCGCCTGCGCGCGCGCCTGTCGGTGCGCCATGTGGCGAAGAAGGGCGGCGTGCTAGTGGGCTTTCATGAGAAGCGCAGCAGCTATGTGGCCGACATGGGTGGCTGCGAGGTGCTTCCGGCGCGCATTTCCCGTCTGCTGCCGCGCCTGCGCGCGCTGGTGGGAAGCCTCTCCATTCGCGACCGCCTGCCGCAGATCGAACTGGCGGCGGGCGACGCGGTGGATGTGTTGGTGCTGCGCGTGATGGACCCGCCAACACCGGAGGACGAGACACTGTTGCGTGCCTTCGCCGACGCCAACCAGGTGCAGTTCTGGCTGCAATCCAAGGGTCCGGACACCGCCGTCCCCTTCCACCCGCTTGACGCCCCGGCGCTGGATTACCGCCTGGCCGAATTCGACCTGGTGATGCCGTTCCGCCCCACCGAGTTCACCCAGGTGAACCAGGACATCAACGCCATGCTGGTGCGCCGCGCCATGCGCCTGCTCGATCCGAAGCCGGGCGAGCGCATCGCCGACTTTTTCTGCGGCCTCGGCAACTTCACCCTGCCCATCGCCCGCAAGGGCGCCAGCGTGCTCGGCATCGAGGGCGCCGCCGGCCTGGTGGCGCGCGGTATCGAAAACGCGGCCAGCAACGGCCTGAGCGGCAACAGCGAATTCCGCGTCGCCGATCTGTTCCAGATGACGCCGGAGTCCTACGCGGAGTTGTGCAAAAACGGGGGCCAGTTCGACAAAATCCTGATCGACCCGCCGCGCGACGGCGCCATCGAACTGGTGAAATCCCTGCCGGATGACGGCGCGCCGCATCGCATCGTCTACGTCTCATGCAGCCCCGCCACCCTGGCGCGCGACGCCGCCGTGCTGGTGCACCAGAAAGGCTATCGCCTGAGCGCGGCCGGCGTCGCCAACATGTTCCCGCACACCGCGCATGTGGAGTCGATCGCGCTGTTCGAGCGCTGAACAGTGGCGGCGGCGAAACGCCGGCGCTACAGCCCGCGCTAGGGCGCTGCTACACTCACCCCACTTTTACTTCCCCGTAACGTCTTGGACTCGATTCCCTTAGGGGCGCTATTCGGCGTTCTGGTTGTTCTGCTGGTGTTGTCCGGTTTCTTCTCGATGTCGGAAACCAGCATGATGGCGGTGAACCGCTATCGCCTGCGCACCCTGGCCAAAGCGGGTAATCGCGGCGCCAAGCTGGCGGAATGGCTGCTATCCAATACCGACAAGCTGCTCGGCGTGATTTTGCTGGGCAACAACCTGATCAATGCCGCCGCCGCCTCCCTGGTCACCATCATCGCATTTCGCATGTTCGGCCAGAATGAAATGGCCCTGACCCTGTCCACCCTGGCGGTCACGTTCCTGATTCTGGTGTTCTCCGAGGTCACGCCCAAGGTAATCGGCGCGTCCTACCCCGACCGCATCGCGCCGGCCGCCAGTTTCGTGCTGGCGCCGATGCTGCGGCTGACTTATCCGGCGATCTGGTTCGTCAACCTGTTCGTGCAACGTCTGCTGTGGCTGCTGCGTCTGAAACCCTCCGCGACGGAAAACAGCATGGGCGTGGAAGAACTGCGCACCCTGCTGACCGAATCAGGCAATTTCATGCCGGCGCAGCATCGCGGCATCCTGATGAATCTGTTCGATCTGGAACAGATCACGGTGGATGACGTGATGCGCCCGCGCGGCCAGATCGAGGCCATCGACATCAATGGCGGCCTGGAGGAAATCATCCATCAACTCGCCACCAGCCATCACTCGCGCCTGCCGGTGTATGAAGGCGAGCCCAACAACGTGGTGGGCATGCTGCATGTGCGCCGGGTATTGGCGCATATCCACGAGGAAGATTTCGACCTGGCGGCGTTGCGTGAGGCGCTACGCGAGCCTTATTTCATCCCTTCCGGCACCAATCTCTATACCCAACTGGAACAGTTTCAGGCCATCCGCCAGTCGGTCGGCCTGGTGGTGGACGAATACGGCGAGCTCCTGGGTCTGGTCACGCTGGAGGACATCCTGGAAGAAATCGTCGGCGAATTCGCCAGCCTGCGCCCGGGCGGCCAGGAACCCGGCCTGCCCCAGGAGGATGGCAGCTATCTGGTGGAAGGCGCCATCAGCCTGCGCGAACTCAACCGCAAACTGAAGCTGGAACTGCCGGTGGATGGCGCCCGCACCCTCAACGGCCTGATCCTGGACCGCCTGGAAGCGATGCCGGAGCCCGGGGTGAGCGTGATGATCGCCGGCTACCCGATGGAAATCGTGCAGGTACACGGGCGCATGGTGAAAACCGCGCGCATCGGCGCGCGCCGCGCGACCGGGAATTCAAGCCCATGATTGCTTTACATTTCCTACCCTGATGGGCAACATCCGGCGAGTTAATGAAATTTTGGGAGCGCTAGCAGCATGGTCGCGGTAACCGTCAGCGCCAATCTCACCGGCTTGTGCCGGGCTCTGGTCACCCAGGGCCTGTTGACGCAGGAAGAGGGGGAGACGCTGCAGAATCAGGCGCGCGGTTCCGGCGAGAGTTCGCTGGCGCATCTGTTGCGCACGCGACGTTTTCGCGCCGACCAGATCGCCGCTTTTGCCGCCGTTACCTTCGGCCTGCCCTTCTTCAACCTGGATGCGCTGGACCCGTCGATTCTGCCCAAGGGGCCGGTGGACCCCAAGCTACTCGCCAAACACCGGGTTCTGCCCATCGCGCAACGCGGCAACCGCATGTTTGTCGCGCTCTCCGACCCGAGCAATCTGCAAGCGCTGGATGACATCAAGTTCCAGACCAGCCTGATCGTCGAAGCGGTCGTGGTCGAGGATGACAAGCTCGGGCGCTGGCTGGACCAGTACGGCTCGGTGACTGAAGACAGCATCCTCAAGACCATCGAAACCGAGGATCTCAACCTCGAATTCACCGACGAGGAAGCCCTGGACGCGGCCACCACGGCGGCGGCGGTGGACATCGACGACGCGCCGGTGGTCAAGTATTTGCAGAAGATGATGCTGGACGCCATCAACAGCGGCGCTTCCGACATCCACTTCGAGCCCTACGAAAAAACCTACCGCATCCGCTACCGCCTCGACGGCCTGCTCTACGAAATCGCGCAGCCGCCGCTGGCGATCAAGGAAAAGATCGCCTCGCGCATCAAGATCATTTCCCGGTTGGACATCTCGGAGAAGCGCGTCCCCCAGGACGGTCGCATGAAGCTGGTCCTGTCACGCAACAAGGCGATCGACTTCCGGGTTTCCACCCTGCCGACGCTGTACGGTGAAAAGATCGTCATGCGTATCCTGGATTCGACCTCCGCGACCATGGGGATCGAGAAACTGGGCTACGAACCGGATCAACTCAAACTGCTCACCGACGCCATCGCGCGCCCCTACGGCATGGTGCTGGTGACCGGCCCCACCGGCTCCGGCAAGACCGTTTCGCTGTACTCCTGCCTGAACATCCTGAACCAGCCGGGGGTGAACATCTCCACCGTCGAAGACCCGGTGGAAATCCAGCTTGCCGGCATCAACCAGGTCAACGTCAACGAGAAGGCGGGCCTGGATTTCGCCACGGCCATGAAAGCGTTTCTGCGACAAGACCCGGACATCATCATGGTCGGTGAGATTCGCGACCACGAAACCGGCGGCATCGCCATCACGGCCGCGCAGACCGGCCACATGGTGCTCTCCACCCTGCACACCAACGACGCGCCGGCGACCCTGACCCGCCTGATCAACATGGGCATCCCCAGCTACAACGTGGCCGCATCCGTGCACATCATCACCGCGCAGCGCCTGGGGCGGCGCCTCTGCCCCAACTGCCGGCAGCCGGTGGACATCCCCCCGGAAGCCCTGTTGAGCGCCGGCTTCGCCGAGTCCGATCTCGATGATTCCTGGCAGGCGTATACGGCGAAAGGCTGCGATCTGTGCAAGCAGACCGGCTACAAGGGCCGGGTCGGCATCTACCAGGTCATGCCGGTCGGCGAGGAAATCCACCGACTTATCCTGAGGAATGCCTCCACCCTGGAAATCGCCCAGCAGTCCGAACGGGAGGGCGTGCTCAACCTGCGCCAGGCCGGCCTGCTCAAGGTCAAGCAAGGACTGACTTCCCTGGAAGAAGTCCTCGCCGTCACCAATGAATAAATAGTAAATAAGGAAACAGACAAGCATGGCGCAGGCCAAAACGACCGAGGTGCCTTTCCTCTGGGAAGGTACAGACAAGAGCGGCAAGAAATTGAAGGGCCAGATGCTCGCCCCCGGCGAGGCCTTCGTGCGGCAGACGCTGCGCCGGCAAGGCATCAACGCGCAGAAGGTGAGCAAGCAAGGCTTGTTCGCGCGCAGCCAGCGCATCACGGAAAAAGACATCACCCTGTTCACCCGCCAACTCGCCACCATGCTCAAGGCCGGTGTGCCCCTGTTGCAGGCCTTCGACATCTCCGCGCGCAGCCACAGCAACGCGGCACTGCAACGCCTGCTGGGCGACATCAAATCCGACGTGGAAACCGGCACCAGCATGAACGCCGCCTTCCGCAAGCACCCGCAATACTTCGACGGGCTTTATTGCAACCTGATCCATGCCGGCGAGCAGGCCGGCATCCTGGATTCCGTGCTGGACCGGGTCGCCACCTACAAGGAAAAGATGCTGGCCTTGAAGGGCCAGATCAAATCCGCCCTGTTCTACCCGATCACCGTGCTGATCGTGGCCTTCGTCATCACCGCCGGCATCATGTTGTTTGTGATCCCCGCGTTCAAGGACCTCTACGGCAAAGCCGGGGCGGATTTGCCGGCGCTGACCATGATCGTGCTGCACATATCCGACATGTTCGTGAACTACTGGTATCTCATCATCCTCGGCGTCGGCGGCGGCGTCTTCGCGCTGATGCAGACCTGGAAACGCAGCCCGGGCTTTCGCGCCCGGATGGATGCCTGGATGCTGAAAATTCCCGTGTTCGGCCCGCTCATCGAAAAAGCCACGGTAGCGCGCTGGTCGCGCACCTTCGCCTCGATGTTCGCCGCCGGCGTACCGATGGTGGAAGCGCTCGACTCGGTCGCCGGCGCCGCAGGCAATCATGTCTTCATGGAAGCCACCCAGAAGATCCGCAGCCAGGTCGCCACCGGCTCCAGCCTGGCGAACTCGTTGCAGGGCGCCGGGGTATTCCCCAACATGCTGATCCAGATGGTCGCCATCGGCGAGGAATCCGGCGCGCTCGACTCCATGCTGTCCAAGGTGGCCGACTATTACGAGCGTGAAGTGGACGATGCCGTGGCCGGCATCTCCAGCCTGATGGAACCGTTCATCATGGTGATCCTGGGCACCCTCATCGGTGGCATCGTCATCGCCATGTATCTGCCCATCTTCAAGATGGGATCGGTGGTTTAACTCTAGCGCCGGCATCCGTGCCGGCTTTTTTCTTGGCTCTTTTCCCGTTACCTAGCGGTTGGCGCGGTGGTTCCCCCCCTTTTTCAAAGGGGGGTTAGGGGGGATTTCTGAGACGGCCGCACAGGCAAACGTCGCTCAATCCCCCTCATTCCCCCTTTGCAAAAGGGGGAGGCCACTTCCTCGGGCGTTTTCTGTCGCATCACCAGGTAACGGTAAAACAGCCTTTTTCTTTACCGCCGTCCCGCCATGCTCGAACTGTTCTCCAGCCAGCCCGCCGCGCTGATCGCCCTCGCCGTCATCCTCGGCCTCTTGATCGGCAGCTTCCTCAATGTGGTCATCCATCGCCTGCCCATCATGCTGGAGCGGGAATATCGCGAGCAATGCGCCTGGCTCGACGGCGCCGAACCCGCGCCGGCCGCGCCCTACGATCTGGTCAAACCGCGCTCGGCCTGCCCCCGCTGTGGGCACCAGATCACCTGGTATGAAAACATCCCGATCCTGAGCTGGCTGGTGCTACGCGGCCGTTGCAGCGCCTGCGGCATGGCCATCACCCCGCGCTACCCGGTGGTCGAAGCGCTCACCGGCCTGTTGTTCGGCTATGTCGCCTGGCGCTGGGGCGCCACCTGGGCCACGCCGGCCATCTGCCTGCTGCTCGCCAGCCTGATCGCGCTCGCCTTCATCGACCTCGACACCCGCCTGCTGCCCGACAACATCACCCTGCCCCTGGCCTGGGCCGGCCTGCTATTCAACCTGGAAGGCGGCCTGGTGCCCTTGCCGGAAGCCGTGATCGGCGCCATCGCCGGCTACCTGTCGCTGTGGTCGGTGTACCACCTGTTCAAACTGATTACCGGCAAGGAAGGCATGGGTTTCGGCGACTTCAAACTGCTTGCCGCCCTTGGCGCCTGGCTGGGCTGGAAGCTGCTGCTGCCGATCCTGCTCGCCGCTAGTTTCTCCGGCGCCATTGTCGGCATCAGCCTGATCCTGTTCGCC
The DNA here is from genome assembly GCA_028714875.1 of Gallionellaceae bacterium. Classification (GTDB taxonomy): domain Bacteria; phylum Pseudomonadota; class Gammaproteobacteria; order Burkholderiales; family Thiobacillaceae; genus PFJX01. The sequence goes on along the minus strand of JAQTLN010000001.1, from coordinate 308,260 downwards.
GGCCACGACCGCGCCAAACCCATCCCCTTCGGCCCCTGGCTGGTGCTGGGCGGGCTCATCGCCCTGTTCTGGGGCGACGACCTGCTGCGCTTCTGGCTGGGATGAAGCACCAAGATGCGCTGGTCACCCCCCCCTTTGGAAAAGGGGGGCTGGGGTACCGAAGGGTAGAGGCTTCATCAGGGATTTCTGACAAGTCGGGAGCCGCTCCGTGCGTGCAAATCCCCCCTGCCCCCCTTTGGGAAAGGGGGGTGAGGTTTGCCGACGCCGTCAGCGCGCGCAAGTTTCCCCGATCACCATGAACCGCCCTTATTGCGTCGGTCTCACCGGCGGCGTCGGTTCCGGCAAGAGCACGGCGGCCCGCCTGTTCGCCGAGCTTGGCGCGGCGCTGGTCGATACCGATGTCATCGCCCATGACCTCACCGCCGCCAATGGCGCCGCCATACCGGCCATCGTCGCCGCTTTCGGCGACGCGGTGATCGCCGCCGATGGCGGCCTGGATCGCGCCGCCATGCGCGCCCGCGTTTTTTCCGACGACGGCGCGCGGCGGCATCTGGAACATATCCTGCACCCTCTGATCCGCCGCGAAGCGCAACACCTGGTCGCCGTCGCGCAAGCCCCTTACGTCATCCTGATCGTGCCCCTGCTGGTGGAGAACCTGGCGGCCTACCGGCGGGACATGGATCGCATCGTGGTGGTGGACTGCGACGAGCAACAGCAGATCGAACGCACCGCCAGCCGCCCCGGTGTCAGCCGGGAACAGGCGCGGGCCATCCTGGCGGCACAGAGTCCGCGCGTGGCGCGTCTCGCCATCGCCGACGACGTCATCGCCAACCGTTCCAGCCTGGCCGAACTGGAAGCCCAGGTCAGGCATCTGCATCAGAGCTACCTCGCCCACACTGGCAAAATGCAATAAAAAACCTGTCCGCTTCATTGCCATTGCACGGGGCAGGCTGCAAAATCGCAGCCAATTCAAGCCTTTGGCGCGCATCCCTCATGTTTTTCCTCGGGCCGTTCCGGTGACCGTCTACGAATTTCCCCTCAATGAACGCATCCGCACCTGGTTGCGTCTTGAGGATCTGTTCGGCAAGACGCTGTATTTCGTCCGTGGTGGCGACGCGCGCGCGCACCATGCCGCGCTCCTGGCGGTGTTCGAACTTACCGATGTCACCGGCCGGCCCGAGATGAAAAGTGAACTGATTCAGGAACTGGATCGGCAAAAAACCAGCCTGGAAGACCTGCGCAGCAACCCCGCCGTGGACGCCGACCGCCTCGACGAAGTCCTGGCCCGCATCGCCACCGCGCTCGCCGACCTGCGTGGCATGAGCGGCAAGATCGGCCAGCATGTGCGCGACAACGAATGGCTGGCCGGAATCAAGGGCCGCGCCGGCATCCCCGGCGGCACCTGTAGTTTCGACCTGCCCGCCTATCACAACTGGCTCAATCTGCCCGAGGCCGACCGCACCAATGACCTGATGGAATGGCTGGGTCCATTGTTGCCCTTGAAAAGTGCCGTCGATGTGGTCTTGCGTCTGCTCCGCGACAGTGGCCATCGCAGCCGCCACACCGCCAGCCAGGGGTTATTCCAGCTCATGCTGGGCGGCCGTAGCGCGCATCTGTTGCGCCTGTCCCTGGACAGCGATTGCACCCCGGAAGTCAGCGCCAACAAATACGCCGTCAACATCCGCTTCCTGATTCCCGACCGCGCGCAGAAGCCCCGCCCCTGCGACCGCGACGTCGATTTCGCCCTGACCTTCTGCAACTTGTAGGCGAATCACACGCCGCGCATTCGGCCCGCGAGCGGTCCTCCTACCGTTCGATCAGCCCGCTCACCCGATCCAGCAGATCAGGCGCCCGGCAATCCAGCGTGGTCGCCCCTTCCCAGCCACGCAGCCAGGTGATCTGGCGCTTGGCGAGTTGGCGGGTGGCGGCGGCGCCGCTGGCGAACAATTCCGCTCCCCTGATTTCCCCTTCCAGATAGCGCCAGGCCTGGCGGTAGCCGACGCAGCGCATGGATGGCAGTTCCGGATTGAGCGGCCAGCGTTCGCGCAATTCCCGCAACTCATCCACCAAGCCGGCTTCCAGCATGGCTTTGAAACGCGTGTTGATGCGTTCATGCAGCCAGGCGCGGTCATCGTGCATCAGGGCGATTTCCAGCAAACGGCAGGGTAGATCGGCGGCTTGTTCCTGCCGCGCCAACAGAACGGAGAGCGGCTCGCCGCTAGTGAGGCAGACCTCCAGGGCGCGCTGGATACGCTGCGAGTCGTTGGGCGCCAGACGTGCCGCCGTTTCCGAATCGAGGCGGGCGAGTTCCGCGTGCAGGGCCGGCCAGCCCGCCACCTTCGCGCGCGCTTCCAGTTCGCCGCGCAATTCCGGGGCGGCCACCGGCAGTTCCGCCAGTCCCTCCTTCAGCGCCTTGAAATACAGCATGGTGCCGCCCACCAGCAGGGGAATGCGGCCGCGCGCGGTGATGTCATGCATCAAGCGCACGGCATCGGCGCGGAAACGGGCGGCGGAATAGCTTTCGGTCGGGTCGATCAGGTCGATCAGGTGATGCGGCGCGCGCACCAGGGTGGCGGCATCCGGCTTGGCGGTGCCGATGTCCATGCCGCGATAGACCAGGGCCGAATCGACGCTGACGATTTCCACCGGAAACCGTTCGGCCAGCGCCACCGCCAGGTCGGTCTTGCCGCTGGCGGTGGGACCCATGAGGCAGAGGGCGGGAGGAAGGCCATTGCGGATTTCGGATTTCGGATTTCGGATTTGCGCGGCGCGCACGGTGTGATCCGTCCTCAGTCGTAGGACTTCTGTTCGCTGCGCTTGCCCGGCTTCTTCTTCATGATCACCACGCCCTTGACCACCGACAGCCCTTCCACCGGGATGTTGGGGTAGATCGGATTGAGCGGCTTCAGCATCCAGCCCTCCGGGTGCTGCACGATCTGGCGAAAAATGTATTCCTCGTTGACGAAGGCGACCACATAGGAGCCGTCTTTTGCCAGGCCTTCCGGCTCGACCACGATGATTTCGCCCTCGATGAATTCCGGCAACATGGAATCACCCAGCACCATCAGGGCATAGGGCTCGGCGCCGGCACAGGCGGAGGTTTCCAGCCCTTCCGCGGTTTCTTCCGCCGGGCGCACCGGAATGGGGAAAGGTTTGCTCATGGCTATTGTCCTCGCATGAAAAGCTTGTCCAGGTCGGACAGCGTAAGTTGGAACCAGGTGGGGCGGCCGTGGTTGCACTGGTCGGCGCGCAGCGTGCCTTCCATGTCGCGCAACAGGGCGTTCATTTCCGGCACGCTGAGTTTGCGATTCGCGCGCACCGCGCCATGACAGGCCAGCGTCGCGAGAAGTTCATTGCGGCGCGCGTTCATGGCGCCGCTCAATCCGAATTTGTGGATGTCCTTCAGCACCTCGCGCGCCAGGCGTTCGCCGTCGGCGTCCTTGAGCATGGCCGGTAGCGCGCGTAGCGCCAGGTGGGTGGGTGACACCGGGGCGATCTCGAAACCCATTTCAGCCAGCGCCGGCCCGGCTTCCTCGGCGGTCGCCATCTCCAGGCCGGTGGCGGCGAATACCACCGGGATCAGCAAAGGCTGGCTGGCCACGGCGCGGGCGTCGAACGCGGTCTTGATCCGCTCGTAAAGGATGCGCTCGTGCGCCGCGTGCATGTCCACCACGATCAGGCCATGCGCGTTCTCGGCCAGGATGTAGATGCCGGAAAGCTGGGCCAGCGCGTAGCCCAGCGGCGGGGCGTCCGCGATCCGGGATTGCGGATATTCGATTTCGGATTTCGGATTTCGGATTGCGGATGTGTCCGCCAGCGCCTCGGCCACCATCTGGTAGTAGGGGGCGGGTTCCTGGGCCGAATGGCCGGCAGGCGCGCGACCAGCATAAGGCGAGTAAGCGGCCGATCTGGCGGGCGCCCCCCTTTGCCAAAGGGGGGCGGGGGGGGGATTTGTAGCGTCCGACTCCCGCAAAGGTTCAGAAATCCCCCCCGGCCCCCCTTTGGAAAAGGGGGGAGTGGAAAAACCCGCGCCCATCTCGACGCCTTTCTCCCTGCCCGCTCCCAATGCCCGCTCCAGCACATGCAAAACGAACTGATGCACACCGCGCCCGTCGCGGAAGCGCACTTCTGTTTTCGCCGGGTGGACGTTCACATCCACGCCTTCCGGCGGCAGTTCCAGGAACAGCACATAGGCCGGGTGGCGTTCGTGGTGCAGCACGTCGCGGTAGGCCTCGCGCACGGCGTGGCTGAGCAGCTTGTCGCGCACGAAACGACCGTTGACGAACAAATACTGCGCGTCGCGCCCGGAGCGTGAGTAGGCGGGCAGGCCGGCGAGGCCATAAAGACGTAGCGGGCCGGCGGCTTCGTCCAGAGTGCGGGCGGCGGCGGCGAAGTCTTCGCCGAGGATGTCCAGCGCCCTGGCCTGCCAGTCGGCCACGGTCAGGCGCTTGCTGATGCGGCCGTTGTGGGCGAGGGTGAAGGCGCATTCCGGGTGCGCCAGGGCGACGCGGCGCAGGGCTTCGTCGCAATGGGCGAATTCGGTGGGCGGGCTTTTCAGGAATTTGCGCCGCGCCGGGGTATTGAAGAACAGGTCGCGCACTTCCACCACCGTGCCGCGCGCCAGGGCGGCGGGTTCCGGGGTATGCAACTTGCCGTCGAGGGCGCCGGCCTTCCAGGCGTGGGCGGCTTGCGCGACCCGGCTGGTCAGGGTCATGCGCGCCACCGAAGCGATGCTGGCCAGGGCTTCACCGCGAAAGCCGAGGCTGGCGACCCGTTCCAGATCATCCAGGCTGGCGATCTTGCTGGTGGCATGTCGCGTCAGCGCCAGCTTCAGGTCGTCCTCGGCGATGCCGTTGCCGTCATCGCTCAGGCGTATCAACTTGATGCCGCCCTCCTCCAGGTCCAGGCGGATGTCGCGGCTGCCGGCATCCAGACTGTTTTCCAGCAACTCCTTGACGGCGGAAGCGGGGCGTTCGACCACCTCGCCGGCGGCGATCTGGGAAACGAGGAGGTCAGGGAGAAGGTGGATTTGCGACATGACGGACAGTGTAGCGCCGGCATCTCGCCGGCTCGCTTTGCAACGGGCGGGCCGGCGAGACGCCGGCGCTACATTTTCCCCTCCAGTTCTTCCCAGCGCCCCAGCAGTTCCAGCAAGGCTTCGTCGATCTCGGCGCTGCGCGCGCTCAGGCTCGCGGCGCGGCTGTGGTCGGCGTAGACGGCGGGGTCGGACAGTTGCCGCGCCAGGTCGGCCTGTTCGGCCTCCAGGGCGGCAATTTGCCCAGGCAGCGCATCGAGTTCCTTCTGTTCCTTGTAGTTCAGGCCGGATTTTTTCGCCTTCGCGGCGACGGGTGCCTCCGCTGTAGCGCAGGCGTCTCGCCTGCCCCCCTTGGCGACGGCGACGGAGGCTTTTTCCGCTTCTTGCCGCGCGCGCCAGCCCAGCCAATCGGAATAGCCGCCAGGCAGTTCCAGCAACTCACCTTCTCCCGCGAAAACAATGGATTGCGTGGCCACGTTATCGAGGAAAGCGCGGTCGTGCGACACCAGGATCACCGTGCCCTTGTAGTCCTGCAACAGTTGTTCCAGCAGTTCCAGGGTGTCGATGTCGAGGTCGTTGGTCGGCTCGTCGAGCACCAGGATGTTGGCCGGGCGGGCGAACAGACGGGCCAGCAACAGGCGGTTGCGCTCGCCGCCGGAGAGCGCGGAGACCTTGGCGCGGGCGCGTTCGGCGGGGAACAGGAATTCCTCCAGGTAGCCGATGACATGTTTGCGCACCCCGCCGATTTCCACGGTGTCGGAACCGGGCGAGATGGTGTCGATCAGGGTGGCGTCGTCATCCAGTTGATTGCGGAACTGGTCGAAGTACGCCACTTCCTGGCGGGTGCCGTGTTTGATGCGGCCGGAATTCGGTTCGATCTCGCCAAGGATCAGCTTGATCAACGTGGTCTTGCCTGCGCCGTTGGGGCCGATCAGGCCAAGCTTGTCGCCGCGCAGGATACGGGTGGTGAAATCGCGGATCAGCACCTTGTCACCGTAGCCGTGGCTGACGTGCTCGAACTCGGCGATCAACTGCCCGGAACGGCCGCCGGCATCCAGGGCGAAGCCCACCTGGCCCAGGCGTTCACGCCGCTCCGCGCGTTCCCCGCGCAAAGCTTCCAGACGCCGCACACGGCCTTCGTTGCGGGTGCGACGCGCCTCGACCCCTTTGCGTATCCACACTTCTTCCTGTTTCCAGAACTTGTCGAACTTGCGGTTCTGCGCGGCTTCCACCACCAGTTGTTCCGCCTTCTTGCGCTGGTAGTCGGAGAAATTGCCCTGGTAGGGACGCAACTGGCCGCGATCCAGTTCGATGATGCGATTGGCGACGCGATCGAGAAAGGCGCGGTCGTGGGTGACGAACAACAGGGCGCCAGAGAAGTCCGCCAGCATGTTTTCCAGCCACTCGATGGCGGCGAAATCGAGGTGGTTGGTCGGCTCGTCCAGGAGCAGCAGTTCCGGGTCGGAAACCAGGGCGCGCGCCAGGGCGACGCGCTTCTTGTTGCCGCCGGAGAGCGTTTCCACCGGCGCGTCGGCGGCCAGGTCGAAACGGGCGATGGTTTCATCGATGCGGCTGTTCAGGCGCCAGACATCGTGCACATCGAGTTCATGCGACAACCGCGCCAGTTCCGCCAGGTCGTCGGCCGCGCCGCTGACCGACTGATGGGCGGCGGCGTGATAGGCGGCGAGCAGGCCATGCGCCGGCCCGGCGCCTTCCGCCACCGCCTCGAACACCGTGTGGCCGGGGGTGAAAGTGGGCTCCTGCGCCACGAAGGCCAGATGCAGGCTGGGTTTCAACCACATTTCGCCGGCATCGGGACGAATCGCCCCCGAGACCACTTTCAGCAGGCTGGACTTACCGGCGCCGTTGCGCCCGATCAGGCCGATGCGCTCGCCCTTGTCGATGACCAGCGAGGCGCCATCCATGAGCGGCCAATGGCCGAAAGCAAGTTCCAGTTTGTCGAGTATGGCGAGGGGCATGCGGGGACGGCGGACGGATAAGGGGCGCGATTATCGCTCCCCTGTGGCACCGGCGTCTCGCCGGAGCGCGCGGGCGTTACAGGATGTGGCGCGCGACCATGGCGATCAGATCATCGGCGCGAAAGGGTTTGCCGATGAAATCGTCCATGCCGGACGCCAGGCAACGCAGGCGATCCTCATCCCGCACGTTGGCGGTCATGGCGACAATGGGCACCCGGCGATGGCCGCTTTCCTGTTCCCATGCGCGGATTTTTTCCGTGGCTTCCAGGCCGTCCATATTCGGCATCTGCATGTCCATCAGCACCAGATCGAAGGCTTCCGCCTGGCACATGGCCAACGCTTCCACCCCATCATTGGCCAGCGAGACCCGGTAACCGCGCTTGTTGAGCAAGGTTTGCGCCAGACGCTGATTCACCGGTGTGTCTTCCGCCACCAGCACATGCGCGCCGGCGCCTGGTTCGGCAATGGCGGCCGGCTGCGCTGTTCCGGCGGGTTTCTCGGCCTGGCGCAGGGCGACGGTGAACTGGAACAGGCTGCCCTGGCCGGGAGTGCTTTCCACCCAGAGACGCCCATCCATCATCGCGACCAGGCGCTGAGCAATGGCCAGGCCCAGGCCGGTGCCGCCGAAGCGACGGGTAATCGAGCTATCCGCCTGCGAGAACGGGGAAAAGATCATTTCCAGCTTGTCCGCCGCGATACCGACGCCGGTGTCGGCCACGCTGAACTGAAGGTCCAACCGCCCCGGTACCTTGGCCGCGTTCACGACCGGCGCTACCCGCACGCTGATCGTGCCCTGGTGGGTGAATTTGAGCGCGTTCGAGAGCAGGTTGGTGAGTATCTGGCGCAGACGTATCGGGTCACCCACCAGCAGCCGCGGCAAGCCGGCATCCAGATTCAGCTTCAGGCCGATCCCGCCGCCACCCGCCTGCGCGGTGAACAGGCCGACCGTCTGCTGAACCATTTCATGCAGATTGAACGGCACCTGTTCCAGATCGAGCCGCCCGGCATCGATTTTCGAGAAATCCAGGATGTCGTTGAGAATGCCGAGCAGGCTTTCCGCCGAGGTATGCACCCAGGTCAGGTATTCCCGCTGTTCCGCGTCGAGATCGGTATCCAGCGCCAGCTGAGTCATACCGATGATGCCGTTCATGGGCGTGCGGATTTCGTGGCTCATGGTGGCGAGGAACGAGGCCTTGGCCGCGCCCGCCGCCTCGGCCGCTTCCTTGGCTGCCAGCATCTCCTGGGCATTCAGACGTGACAGGGTGACATCGACGAAAGTCCAGAGCCGGCCGATGGCCTGGCCGTCGCTCATGACCACCGGATAGCTGTGCGCGCTGATGACGCGGCCATCCGCGCGCTGGAATTCGGCATGACGATCGTGTTCGCGCAGGGTGCGCGCCACTTGTTCCGGGTCCATCGGCGGCGACTCGGACAGGGCCAACAGATGCGCCACCTCCCGCCCCTGGATGTCGAAATCGTCGAGCAGGTTCCACAGTTGCCGGAAACCGGGGTTGACGTAGATCGCCCTCTCGGCCGGGTTGAGGAACAGCACGCCGAAATCCATCGCCGAGAACAGCGCCGCCAGGCGGGCATGTTCCTGTTCCAGGGTATAGGCGAGGGTCATCAACTCGTCGCGCGTCGCCACCAACTCGCCTACCCGCTCGCCCACCGCGCGCGACATGGCGTTGAAAGCGGCGCCGAGGTGGCCGACGTCGTCGTTGCCCTCGATCACCGGGTCCGGCGTGTAATTGCCGCGCGCGACCGCTTCGCTGGCGCGGGTCAGCGCGGTGAGATGCCGCGTCAGCCAATACCCCAGCAGCGCCAGCAGCCCGGCGGAAAGCAGGATTTCACCGAGGGCGATGGCGACACCCTGGGTCACGAGCTGGTGCCGCGCCGTGATGATATGGCTGAGATCCAGACCAAATCGCAGGGTGCCCAGTGGCTGTCCGGAGAGCTGAATCGGACGCGCCACGTCATAGCGCGGAATACGCTCCTTCTGATCCAGGCTGAACCTGGGGTCGACCGCCGGTAGTGCCTTGGCGCGAGGCCAGCCGCTGATCGCGACCAGCTTGCCTTTGCGGTCGAGCACGGCCAGATATTCGATGCCCTCCACCGCCCGGCTTTCATCCAGGATCGCCTGCACCGTGGCGTAATCACTCTGCGCCAGGGGCGCGACCAGCGCGGCGTTGAACACCGGCGCAATCTGCGCCGCATGGGTCTCCGCCTGCGCACCTAGACTGTCCTGCAACAGGCGCAGGCTGTTGCTCACCAGCAAGGTGAGCATCACCGCCTCCACCGCGATGGCGGCCAGCAGCAGGCGAGCGCGAACAGTCCGCAAGCGCGGACGCCAGAGTGTCATTTTTCAGCTTTATGGAGAACCTGGCGGACCTCGTCGGCGTAGCGTTCCATCTTCTCCAGTTCCCGCGACCGCAGCTTGCGGTAGCCGTCCAGCTTGTTGGACTCGAAATAACGCTTCCCCTCGATACTTTCGGCGAAGGCCCACAAAGCCTTGTCCACCCCCGCCTGGCGCGCCACCTCGCGGTTGTTGAGGAGATAGACGCGGCCGGCCATCGCCTCGCTTTCATCCAGCACCCGCAGGCGCGCCTGAACATCGGGCGCCAGCTTGCTGAAATTGGCGGTGGACATGAAACCGGCCACCGCCTCGCCGGACAGAATCAACTGCGCCACGCTGTCGGCGGCGCTGACGTAGCGGATGTTCACATCCTTGACGCCCATATCCTTCAACCAGTGCAGCCCCCACAGAGTCACCAGGGAAGTCGTGCTCAGACCCAGCACCGTGCCGCCTTTCAGATCTTTGGCGGCGCGCGCGGGGCTGTTGCCGGCCACCACGGCGATGGCCTTGAAATCGGCCTGGTAGGTGAGCAGCGGCAGGTATCGGGCATCGGTCTGCAACATGCGCGCCTGGTGCCCGGTGGTGATGGCCAGGTCATATTCCTGGTTCATGGCGCGGCGCGCGTATTCGGTGAAATCCGGCGCGGTCACGATTTCCACCGGCATCCCCAGCGCCGCCTCCAGGAACAGCCGCAGCGGCTGATACTGCGCCACAATCACCCGCGCGCTGGTATGCGGCGCCACGCCGATCTTGAAGGAATCCGCCCGAGAGAACCCCGCCGCCACGAGCAAGGCGAGCACGAAACAGTATTTGAGAAAACGCGCCATGGGCACTCCGAAACATCGAAACGGGAGCACCTATAACGGCGAATAAAACCAAAGCTTAAGCGCCGTTCATTCGATCTCGCGGAACCACCCGGCCGACACAGCGGCGCCTGTTGCCGCACATCGCGCCGAAGGAACACACCCTGTAGCGCCGGCATCCTTGCCGGCGTCTGTTAAAGCAGTTGGCTTCCCGAGGGTAGGGGCTTTATCAGGAACCCGGCGCTACAAGGGGGATTTATCCGGGGATCGCGCGCCGGCGCGCGATCACATGGAACCGCGCGCCTGGCCGGCGTGGGTATGCTCGAAACGCTCCTGACAGGCGATACAACGGGTCGCGACCGGATTGGCGACCAGCCGCGCCGCCGGAATCTTGCCGCCGCAGTCCTCGCACAAGCCGTAATCCAGCGCATCCAGGCGCTTGAACGTGTCTTCCAGCGCCTGCAAGGTGCGCACCTCATGATCCATGCGCGCGGCCGAGAGATTGCCCAAGGTCACCGCCAGCGCTTCATCGGCGCTATCGCCGGAACTGCGCCCCAGCACTTCGGCAAACTGAGTCTGGCCGTTTTCCTCCAGCGCGGTTTTCAACCCGCGCAGAAAGTTGGCGCGCTGCGCTTCCAGGGCGGCGCGAATGGCAAGGCGGTCTTTTTTTGTCAGATGGCTCATGGTGAACTCGATTATCGGAGGGCTATGTCTGGATTATTGGCGCCGATGCCGGCAGTCACAAGCGGGAACTGAGTCGAGACCCGCATCAAGCCCGGTTCCGGCCAGCCCCGGCTGCGGTAGAATCGCCCGCCGCGACGCCCCCGTAGCTCAGTGGATAGAGCATCCCCCTCCTAAGGGGAGGGTCACACGTTCGATTCGTGTCGGGGGCACCATGTAGTGATGAATGTGGGCACCGTAACCGCGGTGCCCATTTTCGTTTCCGCCACCACTTTTTCAAGCCGTGGCACGCTGCCGCGCAGGGTCAGTTGATCCACCTCGACACGGATGTCCGTCACCAGGTAGCGAAGCAACTGCTTGCCATAGCCCAGGTACGGGTCCAGCAGCATCGCCTTCATCCGCTCCAGGGCATAGGCCACCTGCTTCGGCGACACTTTCCGGGGTGACGGCTGTTCGTGCTTGATGCCGGCCATCTCCACGAGGAGGGCTTCTCGCTCGTCCTTCAAGGCATTCACCCGCACCTGCAAGGTGCTGTCCAAAGCCACGACCTAGATCTACCTGCAGCAGCATGCAGTGTTGCAGCCCCCCCGGTCTCCGGCCATGCTGCTGTGTGCAGTTCAAAACCGGCAAACACCCCTGTGCCACAACCACATATAGACAAGCGGGTGAAGCGCCGCCGAGTGCGGCCGTCCGGCATCATCACCTGGACCCCTGACGATGAAGCCGAAGCCGAACGCCTGGAAGCAAGCCAGTTTCCAGCAAAAATCGAAGCCGCAGTAATCACGCTTAAGGCGGCTGGGAAGCAACCGGTACCGGGACTAGTAGCCCGGGAAATCGACAGGCAAATGGCGAGAGAACAGGCCGAGACGCGCCATGCAACTGAGCTCGCGCAAAATGCCGCCCATGTTCAGGCCATGTGCCAAGGCAATGAACTCACTTCTCGGGAAAGAACGGAGCGACGAGCTTTGCTATACGCAGCTGTGCACGCGGCCCCACCACCTGACGCCACGCTACCGAGAGGTAGAAGCCCAACTGAATGACCTGTACTCGTGATTGCCCACCACAGGTGACAATGAGCATGTCTGTTGCATGGGACGCCGGTGTCAATCGTGACCGTCCGATGGCTGGCAGGTCCGTTTTTCACGCCGGCATCAATGTGCAGACCTCTTTCACAAATCGTTTTCGGCGGGAATGCTGCCACGGTGCGGCACAAGACGTTCCTTCTCCAGATCACCTGGCCTGTTGCTGGGCAGTTTCGGAGCACACACCACCGCAGAGTTCGATGGAGGTGTAGGCCGCCCCATCATTTCCCAGAGCAGACAAATTGCGTAGTAGTGGTCACGTCGAGTAGTTTCGGCCATCGACTGCTCCAGGTATTCATGGACATGTCGTTTGCCGATCTGTTCGGGTTGGCAGCCGCACCAGACGCGCATGCGCAATGCGAAGCAGCAGATAGGTTCTCCACCCTGATTGCCGACAGCCTCGCGCAACATCAGATGCTCGTTTTCCAAATCCAAACCCTCCTCCCCCGTCTACTCTCCGGCCAGATCGACGTGGAAGCCACCTCGCAGCCTGAGGCGGAATGGTATTGACAGCCTCTTACCCATCCATTAGTTTCGTGTTTCGCGAAATGCGAAACAACCGATCGAAAGCATGCCCAGAGCCCCCAACCGCCAGCTCGTACTCAAGCCGCAGGATTTTTATCTCCTGCTGGCCCTGGCCGCCTGCCGCGATCAGGCAACGACCTACCCTGATCTGGCGGCCTTTACCGGGCTGTCCATGTCCGAAGTGCATGGCGCGCTGAAGCGAGCCGAGGCGGCGCGCCTGCTGATCTTCGAGGCGCGCCGGCCGAGGATTCTGACGCCGGCGTTCAAGGAGTTTCTGCTTCATGGCGCCAAGTATGCGTTCCCGCCGGTTCGCGGTGCGCTGGTCGCTGGCGTGCCGACCGCACACGCAGCGGCGCCCTTGAACACGCTGATCGCCCCCTCGGCCGATCCGGCGCCGGTTTGGCCCGCCATCGAGGGCAGCGCGCGTGGCATGGCCCTGATTCCACTCTATCCGTCGGTGCCCGCAGCCGCGCTGCGCAACGCCGTGCTGTACGAACATCTGGCGCTGTTCGATGCCATCCGCGCCGGCAATGCACGCGAACGGGCCTTGGCCCAACGCCTGTTCGAGGAACGTTTGTGAATCCCGCCGACCCGAATATTCAGCGAGTTGAACTCGTTGCGGCGGCGCTGGGCGATCTGCGCGACGAACTGGTGCTGGTCGGTGGTTGCGCCGCGAGTCTTTTGATCGATGCGCCAACCGCGCCACCGCCTCGGGTCACCTTTGATGTGGACCTGATCGTCGAGGTAGCGGCGCTACGCAATTACTACGCGCTGGAGGAGCAATTCACACAGCGCGGCTTCACGCGCGATGTCTCGTCCGAGGCGCCTATCTGCCGCTGGCGGCTGGGGCCGGTGGAAGTGGACCTGATGCCGACCGACGAGACGGTGCTGGGTTTTTCCAATCGCTGGTATCCGCTGGCGGCGGCTTCGGCAACGCGTCTGGTCTTGCCGAGCGGCAAGACGATCAATCTGATTTCAGCACCGGCCTTCCTCGCCACGAAATTCGAAGCATTCAAGACGCGGGGCCAGGGCGACCCGCTCATGAGCCACGATCTCGAAGACATCATCAATGTCGTTGAAGGGCGCACTTCCATCGAGGCGAACATCTCTGGCTGCGAACGGGGCTTGCGTGCCTACCTTGCCGCACAGTTTGGCGATCTTGCGGCGATGCCGGATTTCCAGAACGTGTTGCCTGGCCTCGTGGCCTATGACGAACTTCATTCCAGGCGGGTGGACGCTGTCATGCGAAAAATTCTGGCTTTTGCGGTACTGCCCTTGTTATGAGCATCCACCCCTACGGCGAAGACCAACTGGTGGAGCAACCCACCCATCGGCCTGTTCGCTACGATGGGCTGACAAACGGTTTCGGCGCTGGAGGAAAGCTTCAGCGTGGGCAGGACGCTTGGCGAGTTCGCCAATCGAGGCTGATGAGCCATTGATCTCGGCTCGGGTGCGTGGCGTGGTGCGGGCTAGCGGGTGGACTTGGCTCATGGGTGCGGCTCTTCGGTTAGCGAGGCAATAAGCTGCGGCATCAGTTCGCGGGCTCGAAACAGCGGCCAACTGCGAACGGGTACATAATCACACGGGACGCAACAGCTAGCGTCTGGGCCAGTGTGGTGCGCAGGGAGATTTCGATGCGTTCTATCGCATCGAGCAGCAAAAGCCGTAAGTCGCGGTCGAAAACATAGGTGTCCAGCACCGTTTCAAAGTTGGTGCCGGGCAGAAAGGCGTGGTCATCGCCGTTCGTAGGCGCCGTCTCGAAGGGTAGCCAGTAGGCGCGCAGACGGTAGTAGTTGATGTGGGTGAGGTAATGCCTGGCCCGCGCGCGGTCCGGGATCGTCATGCCGCGCCGGGCCAGCAGGTCTATTTGTTCATCAACGGTGAGGGCCGGTTTAGAAAACGCCATTTCCGACCCCATAAACGAGAAACCCGCCTGGTGCGCATCGTTGAGAGGCGTGGCGGGTGTTGTTGCCGCGACTATAGCAAACGCCATATCCAGGCATGATTGTTATTTTCGATCGTGCTCTATGGGATGCGCGTGTTGTTGTCATTCCGACAGCCCCTCCAGCATGGCCATGACACGGGCCGTCACCGCCTTCAAGTCCTCGTCAATCTCATGCAGGTCGCGCGGCGGCTCGAACACATAGAAATGGCGGTTGAAGGGGATTTCATAGCCCACCTTGGTCTTGTCGGGGTCTATCCAGGCATCCGGGGCGTGGGGTAGCACTTCGCGCTTGAAGTAAGCCTGTACGTCTTCGCTCAGCGGTACGTTCTCGGTGTCGCGCAAGGCGCTGTCCGGCTGCGGTTTGCCCTTCTGCTTGCCTTTCTCGCCCAGCAGCACCTTGCCGGCGTCGTCGCGTAGCGGGCGTTCCACCGTGATCGTCGTATAGCCGAACTCGCGGTTCTCAAACACGCGCGAGATGGGCGCCACCTTGACCTTGCCGCCATCGGGGGCGGCCGGGGGCGTTCGCCGGTGAACAGCACCTTGCGTTCGATTTCCTTGCCGTTCGCATCCAGCACGGTGGCCAACTCGGCTTCGGCGAAGTCGCCGAACAGGCGGGTGATGGTGGCGATGTGTTCGTCCGACAGTTCCTTGCGCTTGCTGCCCAAGCTCTTGCGCATCTTCTGCCAGAAGCTGCCGGCGTCGATGAGTTGCACCCAGCCCTTGCGGTCCTCCGTCTTCTTGTTGGAGAGAATCCAGACGTAGGTGGAAATCCCGGTGTTGTAGAACATGTCCGTGGGCAGGCCGATGATGGCTTCCACCAGGTCGTTTTCCAGCACGTAGCGGCGGATTTCGCTCTCGCCGCTGCCGGCGCCGCCGGTGAACAGGGGCGAGCCGTTCAACACGATGCCGAAGCGGCTACCGCCCTCCACAGCGGGGCGCATCTTGGAAATCAGATGCAGCAGGAACAGCATGGAGCCATCGGACACGCGCGGCAGGCCGGGGCCGAAGCGGCCGTCGAAACCCTTTTCCGCGGCCTCCTTGCGCACTTCCTTCTCGACCTTCTTCCATTCCACGCCGAACGGCGGATTGGACAACATGTAGTCGAATTTCCGGTTGCGGTGGCCGTCGTCGGACAGGGTATTGCCCACCACGATGTTGCCCACGTCCTGGCCCTTGATCAGCATGTCCGCCTTGCAGATGGCGTAGGACTCGTCATTGAGTTCCTGGCCGAACATGGTGAGGCGCGCGTCCGGGTTGTGTTCCAGCAGGTATTCGCCGGCCACCGACAGCATGCCGCCCGTCCCCGCCGTCGGGTCGTAGATGGTGCGCACCACGGCGTTGCCGGGCGTGAGCACGTCGTCGTCCTCGATGAACAGCAGGTTCACCATCAGGCGGATGACTTCGCGTGGGGTGAAGTGCTCCCCGGCGGTCTCGTTGGAGATTTCCGCGAACTTGCGGATGAGTTCCTCGAACACCAGGCCCATCTGGTTGTTGTCCACGGCGGACGGGTGCAAGTCGATATTGGCGAACTTCTCCGTCACCAGATACAGCAGGCCCGACTTGGCCAGGCGTTCCACCTGGGTATGGAAGTCGAAGCGCTCGAAGATGTCCCGCGCCGCCGGGGAAAAGCCCTGGATGTAGGCGTAGAGGTTCTGCCGGATGTGGTCCTGGTCGCCCAGCAGCTTGCCCAGGTCCAGCGGCGAGGTGCTGTAGAACGACTGCCCGGCGCGGCGGATGAGGAAGGGGTCCGGGTTCAACCCCGCCTTGTTCTTGGCCGCGAACTCCGCGAGCACGGCGGCCTTGGTGGCTTCCAGCACGCAATCGAGACGGCGCAGCACGGTGAACGGCAGGACGACCTTGCCGTAGTCGGATTGCTTGTAGTCGCCGCGCAGCAGGTCGGCGACCGACCAGATGAAGGAGGAGAGGGCCTGGTGGTTCATGTTTTTCTAGGTTTATCCGCCCTGATGCCTACGGATACAGGTAATGGGGAGGGTGACGAGGTGGCGGCGATTCTACGTGGTGGCCGCGGCATGAATATCCGTACACGGCTCGCCGCGTCGCTTTGCCTTTTGTTGAAGATTCACCCTGGTGAACGCATCGCGCTCAAGTTTTGTTGATTGGATGCCTTGGAGTGGCATGGCACGTGTGGGACGGGGTCGCGTCCCAGGGAATCGGACGCACGATGTTGGTTGGCAAGAAGCTTATCAAGCCCTCCGCTGGCCCGACGTAGAACACCCAACTTGACGGTTAGGTATCACATTGATTATTGCGTGAGTGCTTACCCTGAATTGTCACCCCATGCCGGGCGAGCCAGATACCGGGCTCGTGAACCGCGGGCCGCGCTATCTCAGCCGTTTTTTCCAGTCCCACGGTGGTGTCGGATTGCGCTCCGACCAGAGCCCCAGGCGCCGGAGCTTCGCCATGGTTTCCGCCTGCTCATAACTTGCCCGGTCCTCCGGGAGCGGGTTATCGGCGTTGCTCCCATGCCACCAGGCCATGCCATCGGCGAGCTGGCGCAGGCCCACATCCTGGCCATTCACGAATACCTTGCAGCGTAATCCGCCCTCGCGATCCCGCCTCGGGCAGTCCGCCGTGGCTTGTTGCTGGAATGCCATCCGCCCAAGGTTGGCCTGGGACGCCATACCGAAGGACTGAACCCGCTCCGGCGCGGCGATGCCCGCGATACCCACCTTGTATTGCCGGCGCTCCACTAAAAGCATCAACGTGTCGCCGTCGGTAATAGCCGTCACACGGCCGACGAGGGTTTCCGCCTGGCTGACCATGGGAGTGAAAAGGATTGCGATGAAGAACATGAGATAGCGCATGAACCCGATGCTATGCCTTCAGGCGGAGCAATGTCGGAGTAGGCATCAAGAGGGGCGCTGACGGACGGGATGATCAGAGCCAGAGGCCGAGTCATGACGAAAAACCACGCCCCCCAATCCGACCGACTGCTTCGCCCAGGCCACGCGAAATTCGGGGAGGAATTTCCGGGCGGAGAGCCGAAAAGCAAAACGGCCTAGATCTTGCGATCTAAGCCGTTGTTTCTTCTGGTGCGCCCGGCAGGATGATGGTGGGCACTGGTCTGAGCTGATACCACTACCGACTTCCCCGGTGCATGGTCGGAAGATGGCGATGCGGTTGGAATCGAGTTGTGCTCAACCATTCATTTGATGTGAAACAGAAGGCCTATGGTGGGAGTCCCTTGGCGACGGTGAGAGCCGCTTCATTCCTGAGGTTGATTCCAGCGTGGGCGGGGGAAGCAGTGGGCCGCGTACCGTCGAATCGGTCGAGGAAGGTCGATCTCCGCGTGGGCGGGGGAAGCGCGGCGTGATGATCGCCAAGCAGGTGCCGTACGGGTCGATCCCCGCGTGGGCGGGGGAAGCGCTTACCGATAGGCATGGCGCGCCCCTTACAGGGGTCGATCCCCGCGTGGGCGGGGGAAGCCGCGGGCCGGATTTCGACCCGATCCCGTTTGAGGGTCGATCCCCGCGTGGGCGGGGGAAGCCTGAATCAGGCCATCGACAATCCACTCCATGGGGGTCGATCCCCGCGTGGGCGGGGGAAGCCTGACCGCGCCGGCGTTGCTGGCCTCGACATAGGGTCGATCCCCGCGTGGGCGGGGGAAGCCACGGCTGGCCGGGCCGGCGGTAGGGCACCGCGGGTCGATCCCCGCGTGGGCGGGGGAAGCGTCGCGGTTTCGCCCTCGGACCAGACTGTGAGGGGTCGATCCCCGCGTGGGCGGGGGAAGCCAACTTCTATGCCGGTGATCCGCATGATCTGGGGGTCGATCCCCGCGTGGGCGGGGGAAGCTGCCGCTGAGTAGCGTGAGGGTGAGGGTGTTGGGGTCGATCCCCGCGTGGGCGGGGGAAGCCCCCACAATCCGGTCTACGATGTCGTCCAGTTCGGTCGATCCCCGCGTGGGCGGGGGAAGCGGATGTCGCCAGACGCGGCCATGGTGCGCACCGGGTCGATCCCCGCGTGGGCGGGGGAAGCTGCTGGTGGCCGGGCGAAGCGGGTCGCCGCTGGGGTCGATCCCCGCGTGGGCGGGGGAAGCCGTGTCGGGCACGGAAACGCCGAGCGGGTGGCGGGTCGATCCCCGCGTGGGCGGGGGAAGCCTGTCGTATCCCGCGACCGTGCTCCCGGTCATGGGTCGATCCCCGCGTGGGCGGGGGAAGCACTTACTCAGAAGCTGCTCGGGTATCTGCACAGGGTCGATCCCCGCGTGGGCGGGGGAAGCCAAACAAATCTTCTTGCATTTGTCGCCCCTAAGGGTCGATCCCCGCGTGGGCGGGGGAAGCAGTTCATCTCCATTGGTCGCGCAGACTTGTCCAGGTCGATCCCCGCGTGGGCGGGGGAAGCCAGCGCATGGCAATCAAGCCGGTTCAGGTTCAGGGTCGATCCCCGCGTGGGCGGGGGAAGCCTGCTCACCACAACGGGCGCAGTGAAAATCGAGGGTCGATCCCCGCGTGGGCGGGGGAAGCCGTGCGACTTATTACCGTCTCCGCAAGGATTTGGGTCGATCCCCGCGTGGGCGGGGGAAGCGTATCGCTGCCAATTCTTGCGTTGCCCCTTATGGGTCGATCCCCGCGTGGGCGGGGGAAGCCAGATGCTGCCCAACCTGGTGCGGCGATTCCCGGGTCGATCCCCGCGTGGGCGGGGGAAGCTCATGAGCGCGAGGCGGTCAGTGTTGGCGGCGTGGTCGATCCCCGCGTGGGCGGGGGAAGCCGGCCCGGCCGGCTTCCGTTACCGGCGCCGGAAGGTCGATCCCCGCGTGGGCGGGGGAAGCTCCCCCGTACCCGTTACCGGCGCCGCAGGCGCGGGTCGATCCCCGCGTGGGCGGGGGAAGCACGACACCCTCGACCTCATGGAATCCATCGGGAGGTCGATCCCCGCGTGGGCGGGGGAAGCCTCCTGTTTGTCGCTGCATCGCACGTCGAGCAGGGTCGATCCCCGCGTGGGCGGGGGAAGCCAGAAGCAGGTGCGGTGCTGGCCTTCGGCGCCGGGTCGATCCCCGCGTGGGCGGGGGAAGCTCGCCAATTCCATTCACATCTCCTTCCGTACAGGGTCGATCCCCGCGTGGGCGGGGGAAGCGCCAGCGGCCAGGGCCGGCGCGGCTGGCCTACGGGTCGATCCCCGCGTGGGCGGGGGAAGCGTAACACCCGGACTTTGTCTCATGGGTGAGACAGGTCGATCCCCGCGTGGGCGGGGGAAGCTCCAGCGCCCTTTCGGTCTTGATCGCACCTATGGGTCGATCCCCGCGTGGGCGGGGGAAGCCTTCTACTGGCACGCCACCCGCATCCAGTATCGGGTCGATCCCCGCGTGGGCGGGGGAAGCTTGAGTGCCGTGGTGAATGATTCTGTCGTGTTGGGTCGATCCCCGCGTGGGCGGGGGAAGCGCTGAGGGCCGCACTATGCTTCGTGAAGAGGTGGGTCGATCCCCGCGTGGGCGGGGGAAGCTTTTCCGACTTGACGGTTACGCAGGCATCTCAGGGTCGATCCCCGCGTGGGCGGGGGAAGCTTTCAGCGCCAAATCCAGGATTCCGCCCGCGTTGGTCGATCCCCGCGTGGGCGGGGGAAGCCGCGACCTGGAGCGCCCGCCCCGGCTGACCTGGGGTCGATCCCCGCGTGGGCGGGGGAAGCGTTTCGCGGGGGGTTGATCGTGCTTGACAAGAGGGTCGATCCCCGCGTGGGCGGGGGAAGCGTGGCGTGATGATCGCCAAACAGGTGCCGTACGGGTCGATCCCCGCGTGGGCGGGGGAAGCGGCGTCAAATTGCTGCCGGGCCAGTCTTATGAGGGTCGATCCCCGCGTGGGCGGGGGAAGCCAGCCGGGGACATGGGACCATGCCGCGCAGGTGGGTCGATCCCCGCGTGGGCGGGGGAAGCCCACCACCAGCAATCCCAATTCCTCTGCACCCGGGTCGATCCCCGCGTGGGCGGGGGAAGCCTCGTCGTCTTTGGGCGTCCTCTCGGATCATCGGGTCGATCCCCGCGTGGGCGGGGGAAGCGGCGCGCTCCAGTTCACCGGCCAGCCTGACCCGGGTCGATCCCCGCGTGGGCGGGGGAAGCGGTTGTGGTGGAGGGCTGACCGTGCCTATTTCGGGTCGATCCCCGCGTGGGCGGGGGAAGCAGCGATGCCCGCGCCTTTGCGGGCGCCGCCTTGGGTCGATCCCCGCGTGGGCGGGGGAAGCCGATAACAACACCTACAAGGCAGTTTTGCACCAGGTCGATCCCCGCGTGGGCGGGGGAAGCTTCCGCCACGGAAGATCTTGCCATCGCGCATCAGGTCGATCCCCGCGTGGGCGGGGGAAGCAGTCGATAGTCGTACCACGTCATGGCCGTGACGGGTCGATCCCCGCGTGGGCGGGGGAAGCCACGTCGAGACGCTGGTGACGGCGGGGACGGCGGGTCGATCCCCGCGTGGGCGGGGGAAGCACCGCGATCAGGTCGGCCAGGAAGCGCGCGGCGGGTCGATCCCCGCGTGGGCGGGGGAAGCTTCCGGCTGTGACTAATCTCCCTTCATTCTCTGGGTCGATCCCCGCGTGGGCGGGGGAAGCTTTCGATTTTGATCATGGGATGGCCTCTTTGCGGGTCGATCCCCGCGTGGGCGGGGGAAGCGCGGCGCGGCAAACCGTGGCCTTCTTTGGTAGGGGTCGATCCCCGCGTGGGCGGGGGAAGCGAATCAGACCTCTCGCAACTGCAAGAGGCGGCGGGTCGATCCCCGCGTGGGCGGGGGAAGCTTTGATACTGCCGACGCGCTGACGGTCCGGACGGGTCGATCCCCGCGTGGGCGGGGGAAGCCAGCGCGTCGGCAGTATTAAAACCGCATGGAAGGGTCGATCCCCGCGTGGGCGGGGGAAGCATCGGCCTCGCGGCCTGTTACCTCCTGTACAAGGGTCGATCCCCGCGTGGGCGGGGGAAGCCCAGGCCGAGCAGACGCTGAACCGCCTGAAAGAGGTCGATCCCCGCGTGGGCGGGGGAAGCCATCAGCACGACGACCAAGGCCACCGCGCCGCCGGTCGATCCCCGCGTGGGCGGGGGAAGCGGTCGTCGTGCTGATGCTGGTGAAGCGCTGATGGGTCGATCCCCGCGTGGGCGGGGGAAGCCAGGGGGCGGCAACGTGGTGACTGGAGGAGAGAGGTCGATCCCCGCGTGGGCGGGGGAAGCACGATGATGCACCCCTCTGTATCCTCGGATCGGGGTCGATCCCCGCGTGGGCGGGGGAAGCTCGACGCCGGCCCGCTGTATCGGCACCAGTACAGGTCGATCCCCGCGTGGGCGGGGGAAGCCTCTGGGATGCCGTGATAGAAAACTCTACGACGGGTCGATCCCCGCGTGGGCGGGGGAAGCCCACTCAGCAGAAAACGAATGGTGTTTCGATCAGGTCGATCCCCGCGTGGGCGGGGGAAGCCGCGGAGACCGCTCGCTGGAATTGCTGGTGACAGGTCGATCCCCGCGTGGGCGGGGGAAGCCATATCGCAACGGCGATAATTTCGTCTCGCAGGGGTCGATCCCCGCGTGGGCGGGGGAAGCTGTTACCTGATACCTTCTATGGCTTACTCATCAGGTCGATCCCCGCGTGGGCGGGGGAAGCTGATGAAGCCCAGAAGATTTACAGAACTCGGGGGGTCGATCCCCGCGTGGGCGGGGGAAGCCAAATAGCCGGCTTCGGAGCGACCACCACTTGAGGTCGATCCCCGCGTGGGCGGGGGAAGCTGTCATGCTCTCTCTGGGCTTCGGTCTTGTGACGGTCGATCCCCGCGTGGGCGGGGGAAGCGACATGGGCGCGGCGGCGGTGACCTACGAGACAGGTCGATCCCCGCGTGGGCGGGGGAAGCGAGACCGGCGCATCGCTCTTGCACTGCCCTCCAGGTCGATCCCCGCGTGGGCGGGGGAAGCTCTCGATTGGCCGGGTGATGTTGCAGCCCCTGGGGTCGATCCCCGCGTGGGCGGGGGAAGCTGCCGCTCTATCTCATTACCGGCGCGCCCGGACGGTCGATCCCCGCGTGGGCGGGGGAAGCTAGGCTGCAAGCGGAATATGGTTACTTGCTCCGGGTCGATCCCCGCGTGGGCGGGGGAAGCCCTGATTTGGGCGATCACGTATCCGGGGATTTGGGTCGATCCCCGCGTGGGCGGGGGAAGCGAACCGCCGCACCAGAACCTCGTGTTCGATAAAGGTCGATCCCCGCGTGGGCGGGGGAAGCATGTCCAGGCACTTTCAATGGCACAGGTCTTTGGGTCGATCCCCGCGTGGGCGGGGGAAGCCCGTGAACAGGGCGCCTGGGCTTTCTTGGTCGAGGTCGATCCCCGCGTGGGCGGGGGAAGCAATGAAGAATCCTTGCAAATAGAAAGTGATGAGGGTCGATCCCCGCGTGGGCGGGGGAAGCCTGGTTATTATGTTTCTGTTAGTTCTTCTAACGGGTCGATCCCCGCGTGGGCGGGGGAAGCTTTTTATCATGGCATCCCAGAACTCACTCTTGAGGTCGATCCCCGCGTGGGCGGGGGAAGCTCTAGAACATAACCTGTTGAACTATCTCGTATTTTTAAAGAGCAGGCGAGCGGAATGTAGCCAGGAGGCCGTCCACTGAAACAACTGCGATGGGTGGAACCCCCAGGGTTCGCACGGATTGGCCGCTAGGAGTGGTGTTGTCCGCCCACACCATGACGACGGAAGCGTCCTTTTCCTGGAGAAACCAATCCGCCAATACCGCCCAGATGCGTTCCCGGACCGCCGGGGAAATGTGCGGTGCGCTATAAACGCCCGGCGCCAGTTCAAGCAGGGACGAGGCGAGAAAACCCCGCACGCGGTCACTGACGTTCCGTGTTACCACCAGTGTCATGGACACCGAGCAGCTCCTTGATTCGGTCGATCATTTTCGGAATGAGCTTGCCGCGCCGAAACTCTACCGCTGCTTCCTTGCGCAGCGTCCGCTCCAGATTCAAACCCGAATTGTCCAACGCTTGGCGCGCCACCCGGAATGCGAGGGGGATGGTGACTTCAGCCCGGTAGAGATCGGCGATGTCCAGGGTGAAGGCATTGCTCGAATCCTCATGGATGAAGCCCAGAGGCGGCAGGGCGCCCACGGCGGCCACCGCCACGTCGGCCGCGCATTCCACGAAGGTGGCGGCGTGGTTGATAGCCTGGTTCGGGATGTCGGCGCCTTCCGGCTGGCTACGGTTGTAGCGGCGGCCTTCCCAGGGCAGACGGTAGCGATCGGCCTCGATACGGTAGGTCTCCTTCATGCGGGCGCCCTCGATGCCGCGCAGCACGGAGATGTCGCGGTGCGGCAGGATTTTTCCGAAGCGGAAGGCGTACATTCGGCGCGCCGTATCGAGCCGGACTTTTTCGTCCGCCCACAGGCGAGCGTGGGCGCGGGCCACTTCACTATGGCCCTGACCCATGGGTGGGGCGGTGTAGAACTTGGTGCCGCCCTCCCCTACTGCTGCGAGCAGGGTGCCGTGCCTGGCCAGGATGCGCAGGGCATCGTGGCTGACGGTAGAGCCGGGGCCGAGCAGGATCAGGGACACATGCTGGTAAGGAATGGCGTAATCGCCGGCTTCCAGATCCACCGATTCGGCACAGATGAAACGCAGGGTGCCATCCTCGACAAACAAGCGGCCACGGGAAAGCCAGATGAGGCCATGACGATCTACATGGGGGATGCGCGCATCGGCCAAGCCGAGGCGGCCGGCGAGCAGGCCGGCCATGTCAGGTTGCCCGTCCGCCAGCCGGGCGCAACAGCAACATGCCGAAACCGAAGGCGCGATGTCGGCCGATGCCATGAGCCAGCAGGCGGGCAAAGGCGTCCGAATCGCTTACCCGCAATTCGCCGGTCAGCAGGGCGTCCGGCCGCTCTATGCTGTGGCGCTTACGGCCCTGGTCGGCACGGGACTGGCGCAGTGCCTGCACCCGACGAAAACCGACAAGATTTACGGCTTCTGCTGCCACCTGGGCGGCGGCGTCCCGTTCGAGTTGGTGGCGGAGCCAGTCGATGTAGACCTGGCTGCGGCTGGCTGGCTCGCGGCCCTCGGCTTTGGCTTGATCCACTTCCACCAGGTAGGCGTCGCGTTCTCGTTCGCCGCGAATGATGGGGCAGACGCGCACTTCAAAACCCAAGTGTCGCCCGGCGGCCCAGGTGGTGGGCATGGCCTTGCCGGCGGCGGCGGTCCAGTCGCAGACCGCCAGGGCCTCCGGCAGGGCGAATTCGCGCGCCTGTTGCGCCAGCGTTTCCGCACCGACCTCGGCATAGCCGAGGAGTCGCAGGCCGGCGCGGGTTTCCATGAGCCGGAAGGGGCGCGGCGCCTGTTCGCCCAGCGTGGCAGCAAGCCAGGCGTGGGCAGCGTAGCCGAAGTCTTCGTCGCCCGGATTGCGGCCGCCGGCATGGCCCTGGCGCCAGGCGAAGCGGGTCAGGGCGGCGGCGTCCAGTGGAAGTTCGATCATGTACATGCGTTTACCTCCGGGAGCAGTCCTTCGGCGACCTGACGGCTGCCGGCGTGCCATTGGTTTTTCCAGTCGCGTTGGTCATAGATGGGGTGGATTTGCGCTTCATCCGCCTGCCCCAAATACGCGGACCAGCGGGCCGGCATGGGTTTCAGATCCAGCCGTTGCGGACAGACGGCGCGAGGCACGCCTTGCAGGATGGACAAAACGTCGTCACCAGCTTGGCGGCCAATGAGGATGGGGGCGCTGGGCAGGCAGGTCTTGCGGCCGAGGAACAGTGGCCGAGCGGGTCGGCGCAGGGCGGCTTCCAGGTCGTCCAGGGTCGGGGCTTGCTCCGCCGCCGTGAGGGCGAGGGCGGAGGTGAGCACGCCATTGGCCCAGTAGTGGCGGTAGCGCTGATGGGTCCCGAACTTGGCGTCGGGTCCACCGTCGCGGTGTTCCGGCTCACCCCGCGTGGTCCAGCCTTTTTCGCGCATCTTCGGCTGGCCCAGGTCGACCGTGTGGTAGTCAATGATGGCTTCGCCGGGAATATCCCAACGGGAGGCCGCCAGCAACCGCTCTTGCAGTTGGCCGATGCGTTCACCGTCGCGGTGCTGCCAGCCCAGCGCATTGGCGAGTAGTCCCGCGAACAGGGAAAGACCGGGGAAGCGGTCGGTGACGTTGTGCTGGTCCACCATGACGCCGCCGAAGCTCATCAGCGGCGCGTCGAAACGCAGGATCAGGGCGTCCATCACGCAGCTCCGAATAGCTCATCCAGTGCCGCCCGCACAGTGTCTTTCATCGCTGCGCGGGGAATGTCCTTGAGGCTGGCAGTGTCCTGGGTGGAGGCGACGAAACGCCGTTCGTCGCAGCCGTACATCGCGTCCAGGGCGCCGAGATGCTGGCCCAGGGCATCCACCGCCTGTTGCAGCGGGTTGCCCTTGGGCTTCAGGGCTTGCAGATAGCCATTGGCCAGCGTGCGGGGCTGGGCAGCGGCGGTTTCCAGCAGGACGAGTTCGGCACGGGCGTAGGGGGCCGTGGAACCCAACTTGGCGCCGGGGCTGACGGTGGCGATGGCCTGGACCAGGCGTTCCAGAACCTCACGGGCATCCTGCAAGGCTTCCGCCGGCTGTTCCTTCCATTTCGCCGCGTCGCAGCCGCACAGGTTGGAAACGAGCAGTGGGACATCGACCACCACATAGCCGTAGAACAGGCCGGCGCCGAGTTCCATGTCGCCGGCGTGGGCGGCACCGGTTTCATCCACAAGGTTCAAATCATCAACAACGGTAAAGTAGTCCACCTCGGTATTGAGCGGATTCACCGTGAAAGCATGTGCTACATGCACCGCTGCATCGGAACGAGCCAGGATGTCCGATGTAACAAAACGGCCAAATAAAGCACCTTCAATTCCTGCAAACAGTGGTTGCCCGGCCTCTGTACGAATAAGTGCATCGACCATCGTTCCTGCGTCTTTAGCCTTGTCTCGCTCACGCCATTTGAGAAGAACGAGTTCCCTTATTGCTTTCCGAATCTGCGGAATATCACCTTTGGCCTTCTCCGCAATTTCAATAATTTGACGTACAAAAAAATCCGCCTCTGGCCGACCAAATAGAGCGGGTTGTTTCGGACTTGGAATAACTTCGCCTTTCTCAATGTCTATCTCCATAGATTCAGGCATCTCCAGCGGATCGGCAAGCTTCGCCGGCTCAAGCAGTTTCTCGACATCTTTCTTCTTCTTTGCCTTCGTAAAACAACCGCAAGCCAACTCCCAGGTTGCCGCTATAGCGATTTCGTTGCGCTTCGGCTGATCTGGAAATATCGCCTTCAATGCGTCGCTTGCTGCCGGCAAAACGGCGCGGTCGAAGAAATTCCGAGTTCTCCAACCTCGCTCGAATTTTTCCCAATTGCCTGTTTTTTGCTCGATGAGGGCTCGAAGGTTTCCTGTCCAATGCCGCTTCAAGCATTGGGAGGACACCCGCATGCGTTCGGCGTTGCCGAAGGGAATGCGCTTGGCGAGGCCGGCGTCGTCGCGGTTGAGCAGGGCGGCGGCGAAAGAAGTGAGGGTGTGGATTTGCAGGAACATGGCGTCAGTCCTTTTTCAAGTTGCGGTAGTAGTCGCGGGCAATGCGGGTGTTGATGCGTTCACGAACATCCGGGTCGGAAGCGAAGATCAGTTCGGCCAGTTGCCGCCAATCGCAGGCCAGGCCCTTGGCCGCCAGTTGGCGGGCGGCGCGCAGGCCCAGGGCGTACAGGGTGTCACCCTGGGCTGCCAGCAGGCGTTCCAGCCGGCTTTCGGCGAAGCGGGCCTCGGCCAGGGCCTGGCCCCAGGGTCGCGACGGGTCGAAACCGCCGTCGCGCTGGATGGCCAGGGCGCAGATGAGCGCGCGCCAGCGGGGCGTCCAGTGTTCGCCCTGCCAGGACTCTTCCACATGACGCAGGATGAAGCGGTGCAGGGCCAGCGGCGCCGGGCCTTCCAGGCCCATGCGCTTGAGCGCGGCGCGTTCACCGTTGGAAAAGTGCGGATCGGCCAGAGTTCGCGCCAGGCTGGGAACCTGGGTCGATGGCCAGTGGGGTTCAGGGGTGGTCATGGTTTTGCCTCCATGTGCTCTTTGAAGTGTTTAAACAGGGAACCGAAGAACATGCCCCGGGCGCGGGTTTTCGCCCGGTAGTTGCGACCACTGCGCAAGGGCACCCGGGCGAAGGCCTGCTCCAGGGTGGCTTCCGCCAATGTGCGCAGTTGCTCGAACCAGGGTTTCAGTGCGGCGGTATCGTCGGGCTGGTCCAGGGTGGACCAGAGCCAGTCGAAGTAGTGGGGGGACCAATCATGGCTGTAGCTGGCGGCGGCCTTGTCCACCCAATGGCTGATTTCGGTCTTGTCGGGATGGATGGATTCAGGACCACCTTCCATCAGGGCGAACAGCGCCGGGCGAAGTGCCTTGTATTGGATGGTGGCGGCGGTCTCCAGGCCTTTCTTCGACAGGCCCGCCAATCGATCCCGGCCCGCCCCCTTGCCGAAAACCACCGGCCGGGCTTTCTCAGGTACCCGAATGGCGGCTTCGTGAAAGCCGTCCGTGGTGCCCTGGCCACGCACCAGCACGGCGGCGGCAAACCAGCCGGCACCCTGGCCGGTTGGCGCCGCCTGCATGGCCGCCGGGCTAAAGCCGCCATCGTCGAATAGCAGGTTGCGCAGCAGGTCGGGGGTGAGGCCTGCCGCCGGCACGGTAAGGGCGCCGCCGGTCTTGCTGTTAATGGGTATCCAGGGGTCACCCAGGTTGCCTCTTTGTTCCTTTGCGGCGATACGGGTGGCGGATGCTGTGGCCGCCAGCGCCTGGCAGCCACTGCCGGCGGCGACCAAGCGAATCCGCCGGGCGATTTCCAGAAAGAAGGGGTCGAGGGCGGCGAGGGCCAGGCTGGTCTGGCCGTCCCAAGCAGGAATCCACAACAGAACCTTGCCGTCGGGCAGGTAGGGATAGGGCTCTTCCAACAGCGTCTTCCGCTGGGTGAGAAGCACCGATACATCCCGCAACCAGCGGGCACCAGGCCGCCGATGCTGTTGCCAGGTCACGCAGGGGCGGCTGCCGAATCCACCATACATGCGCGCGATGCCCTGGTTGCCGGCGCCGAGAAAGCCGATCTGGGATTGCAGAGTGAGCAGGGCGTAACACCAGGCTTCGGCTTCCTGACGGTCACCGCGCGCGGCTTTCACATCGTGGTTCTTCGCCGTCTGCAACACATCCAGGGCGTCCGGCGTGGCGGCCTTGGGTTTGTAGTCTTTCGTGAACACGGTCCGGTTCGACGCCGGTGGTTGCAGGAAGGCGGGCCGGGTCGGTTCGTCCACCACCAGGGTCCAGGCATCGTCGTTGTCGCAGCCTTCCGCATGAGTGAGGGCACGGATGCCGTCCAACCAGAATTCGGCGGGTTGTCTCGGTTCGGCGCGGCCCTGGCGATCCAGCACCGCCCCGGCCAGGTAACAGAGAAAGATGTGGAAGGCATCTTCCTGGTGGCGTTGCAGGCCGGGCAGGCTGTCCACCCGGTCCTCGCCCAGCAGGGCCAGGAGTTCCGGCAGGTTGGCTCGCGTCGTCTGCTCGGACAAACGGACGCGGAACAGTGGTTCAAGCAGCAGATTCATCGAGTTTCTCCAGTCCAAAACGGGAATAGCGAAAAACCAGGGGGCCGACATGAAGATGCAGTCTACTCCCCGTGAGGCTCACCAGATGAGCCTGCTCAATTGCCAGGCCCGGCGCGAGATGGCCGGGAATATTGATCTCGTCGATGACCTGTCCGAAGGGGCTGGGGTAGCTTCCGCCCAGGGAAATGGCGCGGTCGTTCAGGCCCAGGCGGGTGGTCAGATGGGCTTCGAGGTCATGCGGGAACAGGAACTCGCCGAAGTGCTCTTGTGGGATCAGGGCGTCGTGGGCCGCCTTGTTCTTCGCAATGCCTCCCCCCTCCAGTCGCCCGGCATGGGCCTGCCATTTCGCCCCGGTCAGGGTGGCCAGCCGCTCAGGATGGGTGGCGGCTTCCACCAGGCGCCGATTGTCGCGGGGGATTTCGATCTCCGGCTGAGCGGCGGCCCAGTCCCGAGTCAGTTGCAGGATGCGCAGGTCTTCGTAGACGAATCCGAATCCGGCCAGGCCGCCGCGGGCCATCTCCCCGTTGTTTTTCAGGAAGGTGGAAAAGTCCGCCTCCTTGGGCAGCAGGGCGCTGCATACCGCCGCCGGCCGCGCGCCCCGGTCGTGGCGATGCAGGCGGCCGATGCGTTGTAGCAGCACGTCCATCGGGCAGAGGTCGGTCACCAGCCAGTCGGCGTCGATGTCCAGGCTCTGTTCCAGGGTCTGGGTACCGATGAGCAGGATGGCACCAGCGGGCGACCCTTTGCCCATGCGCCCGCTGACCTCCTTGTCCAACAACTCCCGGTCGGGGCGGGCATAGCGGCCGTGGTGGGGACAGGGCTGGCCGTTTACGGAAAACAGGGCAGGCGCCAGCACCGGGTCGTCGTCTGCCAGTCGGGCCAGTGCCAGGGCACGAGCCACGGTGTTGAGCACCACCATCACCCGCCGGTTGACCGCTATGGCCTTGCGCAGCTCCGGCAACAGATCCTCCGGAGACTCCAGAATGGCCAGGGGCTGGATGCGCACCCGTTTGGCCCGCATCAGCGGGTCGGGCAGGTGGCGTAGGGCCATGCCGGGCGCGCACAGTGCGGGATAGGGCTGGGCGGCGGCGAGGTCGAAACCTTCCGGGGCCGGCGGGCGACTGCCTGGCGAGAGGTATTCCGCCCGGGCGGCGCTGCCGAGGGTGGCGGAGAGCAACAACGCCCGGCCGCCGGCCGCCAGATGGCGGGCCAGCACGCGCCGGCACAGGTAGCGCATGTAGACGTCCGAGCTATGCACCTCGTCGACCACCAGGAGCGAGCGATCCAGACAGGCGGCGCGTAGATGGGCGTGGGGCACCTGGATGCCGGAAAACAGCGCTTGGTCGATGGTGCCCACGGCCACCGGCGCGGCGAGGAAACGCTTGGGCCGTTCCGCCGACCAGGCTCGTTCGCGTCTGAGCATGTCCGCCTCGTGCCAGAGCGCCGCGCTTGCCGGCAAGTGCGTTGCCGGTTCGCCATCCACTTGCGCATAACCGGGCACAGCGAGCAGCACCGGCGGGCAGTCGTCCCCGAACACCTGCTGCATGGCCTGTTTTACCCGTGTGTATAGCTCCCGCGCCGCCACCCGCGTCGGCAGGGCGAAATAGAGGCCGTCCACTTCACCAGCGGCGAATAGTGCAAGAAAGTGCATGAGGGCGGCCTCGGTCTTGCCGGAACCGGTGTCGGATTCCGCGATGAGCAGCGCCGGCAGGTCGGCGCGGGCCAGCTCCACTTGAAGCGGCTTGGCTTCGGCCTGAAGGTTGAATACCTGTTCGAAGGCCGGCAATCCGGCCGCCAGATGCTGTCTGGCTTTTCCTACCTCCAGACCGACTGCGGCCAGTGCTTTGGCGGCTTGCGCTTTCGCCCAGGGAATCCGGCTGCCTTCCTGGTGGAAGGGGAAGAAAGCCTCGCGATGGGAACCCAGCCAGTCGGCCAGCATGAGCAGGCCGGCGAAACGGTGTTCCAGTGCCGGAGTAAGGCTTATTGGGTCGGTTTGCTCCTGGAACGCCTGAGGGAAGGCCGCTCGCGCGGTTTGCGCTAGTTCCGCCAAGACGGCAAACGGGTCGTAGCCGTCATGCTCGCGCCAGAAGCCGGCCCAGCGGTCGACCTCAATGGAACCGCTCAAATCTTGCGTGAATGCCGGTTCGCCGTGGTGGGAAACGGCAGCTAGGAGGAGGTGAAACAAGTCCATATCGGGCTCGTTGAACCAGCCCACCATGTCTTCCAGGCCGAGTGCCCGGACGGCCCGCTCACGCAAGTCGTCGACAAACAACAGCGGCGAGACTTCGCGGATATGGCTGGCGGTGCGCCTTGCCTTGGGATTGGCCTTGGCCTGAAAGCCCCAATTGCACTTGCCCAGGTCATGTAACAGGGCAAAGACGGCCAGGCGATCCAGATGGATTTCGCTGAGCGGCTGGCCCGCTTCCCTATTCAGATTTCGGCGGATGGCCGACAGGTTGCACAAGGCCCGAAACACACTCGCGACATCGATGCAGTGGTCAGCCAAAGATAGACGGTCCAGAACGGCACCACTTTCCCGTTCCAGCAGCAACTTTCCCCATGCCTTCATGTTTGCCCTCCCCCGAGAGAATGCTCGCGATACTACAGCCGGGGAGGCCGCCGATTGTTCTGCAATTGATTTCAGTATTCCGTTTCGCGCTCTAGCCGATGCTTGCATGTGCCAAGCAGCACATCCAGCCGCAACGCATCAGGCGCGTGGTAACAGGCGAAACCCTTGTCGAGATACGGCACCTTCTCCGGCCACGGGAAGGAATCCAAAGCGGCATGCGTGCGTGTCCAGGTTTCCCTCCCGATCTGGAGCAATGCCAGTTGCTGTTGCCGCACCCCGTGGAACCCCGGCATGCGCATCACCGCCTGCACCAGGGCGTCGAGGCCATCTCTCCTTTCCTTGGATGCACCGGAGGGTCGCCCCGGCGAAGCCGCCAGGTCGCGCATGGCGGCTTCCAGTTCGGCATACCGTTGCGGCGTCAGCCGCCAGGTCCAGACGCGCCCGCCACCGTGACTCTTCGGCCGCTGTTCATGCACCAGTTCGTACTGCTCGCCCCAGGTCAGCAGGGTGCGCTTGTCGTGGCTGTCCGCGAGCTGTTCCTGGGTGTGCACCGCGCCCTCGCCCGGCGTCGCCAGCAACCACCAGCGCAGCATCCCGGTGTCCTCCGGATACATCACCAGGCTGGTGTTCGCCCGACCCTTCGCCTTGGCATAGGCGCGCTGTGCCTGGTTGGCGTTGGCGCGATACCGTTTCGCCATCTTCTCGGCAAAGCGCAGCGCCTTCTCCGGAGGAACCGTGCCGGCGCTCCAGTAGCGGCTGCCGCGCTGCGCGGTTTCCAGGATGACCCGCATCGCCGCGCGCTTCGAGTTGGGAATCTTGACGTAGGCGGCGCCGGCCGGCACCAGTTTCGGGAACAGCATGTCCGTCTCCAATGAGCCGGCATCTGCCGGCAGGGAGTATAGGCAGGCCGCGATTTTTGCTAATTCGTTGTTTTTGCAATGTGCTTCGAACGCAGTCGAAGCACACTACTTGATGTTCCAGAAGGGCAACGGGGCATGGGGACGCCCGGAGGGGGGGTGCCCAGGGCAAATTGCGCGGCGTGCCTATACTCGGGCAGGCCAGCAACCAACAGAACCTGCATTGGGACGCGCCAACGTCTTCGCCGCCAAACCGCGGGGGGAGGCGCCAACCGCCCCCCTGCAAGTGTCTCTCTGCCGATTTGCCAAGATCGGCAGCATTACTCCCGTAGCCGCGTGCCTCTAATAGGGCTGGCGCGGCTGCAACGGGCGCTCAGGGTGCAAACCCTGTTCGACCCAATCCGGGAAACGAAGTTGGGCGACACGGAAACGGGAGCCATGGCGACATGGCCAACCCTGCGTGAAGCGAAAGCGGGAGTCCTCGCAAAAGGACGTCAGACCCGCCCAGGGGGTGCCGGCAACGGTGCAACCTGTGCCCAAGACGTGGGCTGCACGCATTCTCCGCGAGGGGGATGAGCCTGGGAGCCGAAAGGTGGACCAGGTGGTACTCGGGGGCGCAAGCCAACGAGATCGCAGGATAGCTCAAGCGTCTAACCGCACCCGTCAGGGGTGCGTTTGGGAGAGTCACACAGCCATGGCCGGGGCCTCAGTCCTCGGCGACCACAGTTGGAAGCACTGCTCTGAGTAAGCCACGCGCTATGGAACATCGGCGGGCTGAAATGGGATGCCAAAGCCATACGGCTAGGGGCAGTTGTGAGACGGTGGCGGTGTGGTTCGCAGTAGCGACACGCTAACGTGGGAACCTCTGGGGCGGTTCCGGGTGGCACCGGAACGACACGCCAATCCGCGATAAAACGGATGAACCAGAGGGGGAGCGCTGTTGAGTAGGCGTCGAAAGTTCTTGCGCGATGCGGTCGAAGCGCATGAACGACGGCCGGGCAACCGGCGGCTGAAAGACGGCAGGGGTAATTGAGACTTGACGTGCCTGGCGGCGCGATTGCTTGTACCGGTTTCCCCCGCTTGGCGGCGGTGGGGAATCAGGCTGTTTTGCCCTTGGCGGGGCGAAACGCATCGATTGGAAGGATGGACATCACTTGGCGGCAGGTGCCGCCCAGTTCTCGGCGTAGCTGCGATACGCCATTCTCAGGTGTGGCCCCGACCTTAAACGGGGCGCCAACCGACCGCGGGCGGTTGGCGGGTACTGAAACATCCGATATTGGCCGCTGGCTTCAGGTGTCAACATTCATGAGGAGGCCAGCCAGATCGACACCGAGCGCCAGGGCGATGCGTTCCATGTTGTCGATGCAGATGTTGCGCTCGCCGCGCTCAACCGACCCGATGTAGGTGCGGTGCAGCCCGGTCAGCTCTGCCAGCGTTTCCTGCGAGAGGCCGAGTGCCAGTCGATGCCGTTTCATCGCACGGGCGAAGCGGAGACGGGCGGCAAGTTCGGGTCGGCCATTCATGGCCGAAGGATTGCCAGATGATGACTATATGGCTACAGACTTTGAGTAGCGTATGATGACTATGAGTATCCATTGGCTATCCTTCCATGTCGGACAATCCCCAAACCGGCCCCGAGCGCCGCTTGCAGCTTCTCCTCGACGCTCATCCCGAACTCATGGACATCCCGCTCCGTGCGGAGCGCATCCTCAACGAGAACACCCGTTTCGCCATCAAGTCAGCCAAGCTCTATCGCCTAGCGGACGAGATGAAGGCAATGCTGGAAGCCAGCGTGACATGCAGGCCGGGATGCAGCCACTGCTGCCACATGCCAACCATGATCTACCAGCATGAGGCAGCGGCCATGGCCGCTGCGGCGAAGTGCCAGGCACGAAAGCTGGGCTGCCGGCCAGCTCCGGTGGCGTTGCACGCAGCGTTGGCGTTCCTTGGGCAAGCCTGCCCGTTTCTCGTCGATGGCCGGTGTGCCATCTATGCGCAGCGCCCTCTCATCTGCCGACTTCACAATTCGCTCAACGACGATCCGCATGACTGCTTTATCCCCGCGACGGGTAAACGCACGCCGATCCATGCTGTCGACGCCGATTTCGTGGAAGCGCCCTATCACCAGGCGGTCCTGATATGGCGGCCGAGGGAACCCTGGGGGGCCATCCAGGAGTTCTTCCCCACGGCAGCCTGACGAATGCCGGATAAGTCGGCAGGTCGGCCAGCTTTGGCATGCCTGCGGTGAGGCAATCCGGCGATTTTCCTATACTCACCGATGCCTTGGTTTCACGCGGGCAGAAATCTGTGCAACCGCCCCGTGACGAGGCCAAGAAACGTTTGAAGTTGATGTCGAGGAAACCGATTTTTCAAGATACACGGGGGTCCGATGGGATGACCCTCCATGCGTACCCACTCTGCCGCCAACTCGATGGCGGATACCCTGACCTGGACCCTGCCCGACGGCCGGGATGTGTTGTTGAACCTGTCCTATGCCTCCGAGGCGGATGAACTGCCGGAAGCCGCCACCCGCGTGGTCGCCGGCATGCTGGATGCTTTCTGGAACGAACTGTTCGAACTGGAGTGAAATCATGGCTGTAGCCCTTTATGCACGCGTTTCCACCGGCCGCCAGGTAAAGGCGGATCTGTCCATCCCGGACCAGCTTGAGCAAATGCGGGCCTGGTGTAAGGAACAAGGCTTGTCCGTCGCCCGGGAATACGTCGAAGGCGGCCTCACCGCCACCGACGACAACCGCCCCGAGTTCCGCCGCATGATGGACGACGCCACCATGAAGCCGGCACCCTTCGAGGCCATCATCGTCCATTCCCGCTCGCGCTTCTTCCGCGACGCGATCTCCTGCGGCCTCTATGAGCGGCAACTAAAGAAGGTGGGGGCCCGGCTCATCTCCATCACCCAACTCACCGCAGACGATGCCAACGGCCGCTTGATGAACCTCATCATCTCGGCGTTCGACGGCCACTTCTCCGAGGAAAACGCCAAGCACACCAGCCGGACCATGAAGGCGAATGCTCGCCGGGGGTTCTTCAACGGCTCCCGTGCCCCCTTCGGTTACAAGGCGGTGGATACCGACGTGATGGGCAGCCGCGGCAAGGTACGCAAGAAGCTAAAGATCGACGAGGGCGAAGCCTTCGTCGTCCGGAAGATTTACGACCTCTACCTCAACGGCCTGGACGGCAAGCCCATGGGCATGAAGGCCATCGCCCAGCACCTCAACGGGCAGGGCCTGCTGATGCGCGGTCGGCCCTGGCAAATCCAGAAGATGCAGGAGGTGCTGTCGAGCGACACCTACCGCGGCGAGTACTGCTTCAACATGCGCGACTCCCGCGCCGGCCAGGTCCGTCCCGAAAGCGAGTGGATACGCTCGGCGGTGCCGTTCATCGTCAGTCAGGAGGCCTGGGACGCGGTGCGGCGCAAGCGCGAGTCCATGGACCCGCACCAGCACTCCCAAGGGAAGGAAGCACCCAGGAACGCCACCTCGCCGGTTCTGCTGGCCGGCCTCATCAAGTGCGAGGCCTGCGGCGGCGCCATGACCACGGCCACCGGCAAGAGCGGGCGGTATCGCTACTACAAATGCAGCCACAAAATCAGCACCTCGCCGAGTGTCTGCGCCACCCCCAACTTGCCCATGGAACGCATCGACCAGCTGGTGTTGCAAAGGATGGTGGAACGGGTGCTGACCCCGGAACGGGTGACTCAGATGCTGCGTGAGCACATGAAGCACCGGCAGTCCACGGAAACGGAAGACCAGGAGCGGTTGAAGCAGTTGTCCCGCGCCATCGAGCAGGGCATCGTGGCTTTGGACAGTACCTTGCAGGTGCGGGTGAATGCCTTGAAGGACGAGCGCGAAGCTCTCCTCGTGGAGATGGCCGGCATCAAGCACGAACAGCCGTCACCCCGGAAAGTGTCGCCGAAGCAGGTGGCCTATGCCCTGGAGCGGATGAAGGCGATGCTGCTGGACCCGTACCTGGGCTATGGCAAGCAGTTGCTTCGCTACCTGGTGACGGATATTCGGGTAGAGGTGGGCCAGCTGACCCTGCGTGGTAGCGTGCCCCGGCTTGAAAAAGCGGTGGCAGAAATGAAAATGGGCACCGCGGTTACGGTGCCCACATTCATCAGTGCATGGTGCGCCTGGCAGGATTCGAACCCACGACCCCTTGGTTCGTAGCCAAGTACTCTATCCAACTGAGCTACAGGCGCTGAAAGAGGCGCGAATTATATATAAATCCGTCCGGGCCGCAAGGGGGTTGGCTATCCCGGATGATCTCCTTTCGCTACCATGCCGCGTCCTGTCAATCCGGCGTTCCGATGAACCTGCTCAAAGCCCTTGCCTCGGTCAGTTCCATGACCCTGTTGTCCCGCATTCTGGGGTTTGCGCGCGATGCCATCATCGCACGGGCGTTCGGCGCGGGGGCGGCGACCGATGCGTTTTTCGTCGCGTTCAAGCTGCCCAATCTGCTGCGCCGTCTGTTCGCCGAGGGCGCGTTTTCCCAGGCTTTCGTGCCGATCCTGGCGGAGTACAAGAACCGGCGCGGCGAGGAGGCGACTCGCCTCCTGATCGCCCGCGTGGCGACGGTGTTGTTTGTCGTGGTGGCGGTCGTTGCCATCCTGGGCATCATCGCCGCGCCGCTGGTGGTATTGGTTTCGGCGCCCGGCTTCTCGGCCCATCCGGACAAGTTCCAGTTGACGGTGGAGCTGACCCGCATCGTCTTCCCCTACATTCTGTTCATGTCGCTGGTGTCGTTCGCGGGCGGCATTCTCAATACCTGGAGCCGTTTCATGGTGCCGGCCTTCACGCCGGTGCTGTTGAATGTGGCGATGATTCTGGCGGCGGCGTTCGCGGCGCCGTATTTCGATCCGCCGGTGCTGGCATTGGGCTGGGGCGCGTTTGTCGGCGGCATCCTGCAACTTTCCTTGCAGATTCCCGCCTTGAAGAAACTCGGCATGCTGCCGCGCTGGGATTGGGCGCCGAAGGACGAGGGGGTGCGGCGCATTCTTTATCTGATGGGGCCGGCGGCGTTCGGCGTTTCCATCGCGCAGATTTCACTGCTCATCAACACGGTGTTCGCTTCTTTTCTGGAGAGCGGCAGCGTGTCCTGGCTGTATTACGCGGACCGCCTGATGGAGTTCCCGACCGGCATGCTGGGCGTGGCGCTGGGCACAATTTTGCTACCTTCGCTGGCGAAGCATTATGCCGACAACGACCCTGGCGAATATTCGAAGCTGCTCGACTGGGGTTTGCGCCTGACCATCATGCTGGCCGCGCCCGCCGCCGTGGGGCTGGGCATCCTGGCGGTGCCGCTGATCACCACGCTATTCCATTACGGCGCTTTCTCCGCGCAGGATGTGGAAATGACGCGGATGGCGCTGGTGGCCTATTCGATCGGGTTGGTTGGGCTGATTCTGGTGAAGGTGCTGGCCCCCGGTTTCTATGCGCGGCAGAACATCAAGACGCCAGTGAAGATCGCCATCTTCACCCTGCTCGCCACCCAGGCGATGAACCTGATGTTCATCTGGCCGCTCAAGCACGCCGGACTGGCGCTTTCCATCGGTCTCGGTGCCTGCCTGAATGCCGGCATCCTGTTCCACAAGCTGCGTGGCCAGGGGATATTCCAGCCGCGGCCGGGATGGTACGGATTCCTCCTTAAGCTTTTCGCCGCGCTTGCCGTTATGGGGGTCTTACTTTGGTTGGGCATGGATAAAGAATCCCTCTGGCTCGAATATGGATTTCGCCAACGCATGCTTCATCTTTCCGGCCTGGTGGCGGGCGGAGTGGTTGCCTATTTCGCGACCCTCTGGCTGCTCGGTTTCCGAATGCAGCAATTCAAGCGGCACGCGGCGTAGCAAGCTGTCAGCCGCCCCCGCGCCGGGGGTGGTGTGAACACGGGATCAGAACCTGTCGCGGCTTATCGTTGGGTCGCCGCCATCGCGCTGCTCGGCTTGCTGTTAACCACCCTGGCCTATCAATACAGTCAGGGCCGCGAGCAATCCCGAATCCAGGCACATTTCGACCTTCTGACCAACGACCGCGTGCTGCGCTTGCAGGGCACGCTGGATCAGACACTGAACATTCTGACCAGCCTGCGTGGTTTGTTCGATGCCTCCGAGGACGTCACCCGCAACGAATTCAGCGTGATGGCCGCGCCGATTCTCGAACGCAACCCTGACATCATGGCGCTCAACTGGGCGCCCAAGATCATGGGCAGCGAGCGGCAAGCGGTCGAACAAGGTTTGCGCGATGCGGGCTATGCCGCGCGGGGGCTCTACGACGTCTCGCCCAAAGCGCTGGACCCGCATAGCGCCGCGAATCGCGCGTTGTATTTTCCGGTGCTGTACAGCGAACCGGAAGCGCGCAACCGTCAGGCGATTGGTCTCGATACCTACGCGCGCCCGGAAAACCGCGCGGCGATGGAGGCCGCCATACGTTATGGCAAACAATGGAGCACGCCCCCCTTCGCCCTGGTGCAGGATCCTAAGGGGCCTTTGGCGATCGCCGTTTACCAACCGGTATTCAGACACTCGCGGCCGCTCACCACAGCGGACGAACGCGCCGCCGCATTGCGCGGCTTCGTGATCCTGCTGTTGCGTCCTGGCGTCCTCATGGAGAACACCTTGGGCAAGCTCACGCCGGGTGGCCTCGACGTGCAATTACTGGACAGTGACGGCGGCGTGATCCAGCACCATATCAGCCGCCGGCCGGCGCCCGGCATCCGCGCTGGTGAGTGGCTCAAACGCGACTATCCATTGATCATGCCGGGACACGTCTGGACGCTACGAGTCAGCGTCACCGAGGACTTCCACGAACACACCGACAGCAACGAAGCGCTCACCGTGCTCTTCTCCGGCCTGTTGCTCACCACGCTGATCAGCCTGTTTCTCGGCTTGATGACCCGCCAGAGCAACCGCCAGGCGGCCCTTTCCGGGAACCTGGAAGAAAGCGAAACACGCTTTCGCCAATTGGCGGAGAACATCGACGCGGTGTTCTGGATCAGCTCGCCCGACTGGCGGCGAGTGCTCTACATCAGCCCGGCCTACGAGCGCATCTGGGGGTACAGCAGCGAGAATCTGTATTCAGGTGACATGGACTGGTTCGACGCGGTGATCGAGCAAGATCGCGCGGCGCTACGGTCACG
Source organism: Gallionellaceae bacterium (assembly GCA_028714875.1). GTDB lineage: Bacteria > Pseudomonadota > Gammaproteobacteria > Burkholderiales > Thiobacillaceae > PFJX01. The sequence goes on along the minus strand of JAQTLN010000001.1, from coordinate 268,729 downwards.
CATTCCGGGTGACGAAAGGAGCGACTGGCAAACTATCGAATTCCCGCCCTACCGTATTCGTCGTTCCGATGGCGAGATCCGCTGGATTTCGGCGCGCGCTTTTCCAATCCGAGACAAGGCGGGCAAGTTGCTGCGCGTCGCCGGCATTGCCGAAGACACCACGGAACAACATGCCTACCAGCAACATCTGGAAGACCTGGCCCACTACGACCCCCTGACCCGTCTACCGAATCGCCGTCTGCTCGCCGACCGCATGCACCAGGCCCTGGCGCACGGCCACCGCACCGGCCACTTGCTGGCCCTGTGCATGCTGGATCTGGATGGCTTCAAGCCGGTCAACGACACCTTCGGACACAAGGTGGGCGACCAGTTGCTCATCAGCGTGGCACAGCGACTTCAGGACAGCGTGCGCGGCGACGACACCGTGGCGCGCCTGGGTGGCGACGAGTTTGTCCTGCTGCTGGGTGGCCTCAACAACCTCAAGGAGGTGGATGAAGCCCTCTCGCGTCTGCTTGCCGTTCTAGCCCTGCCTTACGACCTGGCCGAGCAACCTATCAACATCTCGGCCAGCATCGGCGTCACCTTGTACCCCAGCGACGCGAGCGACGCCGACACCCTGCTGCGCCACGCCGACCATGCCATGTACCTGGCCAAACAAGCCGGCAAGAACCGTTACTTTCTGTTCAACCCCACGCTGGAACAGCGGGAACGGGACAACCGCGCGGCACTGGAACAGATCGAAAAAGCCATCACGGAAAATCAGCTCACCCTGTTCTACCAGCCCATCGTCGATTGCCGCGTCGGCAAGGTGGTGGGTATGGAGGCGCTGTTGCGCTGGAACCATCCGCTGCTGGGCCTGATGAGTCCGGCGGAATTTCTGCCGTTGGTGGAAAGCAATGACGAACTGGCCCGCCACGTCGGCACCTGGGTGTTGCGCCAGGCCCTGCGCCAGGTCAACGAATGGCACCAGGCCGGGCAGGGCACGCCGGTCAGCATCAACGTTTTTGTCCAGCAACTGCGCGACCCGAATTTCCCCGAACAACTGCGGAACCTGCTCGCCGACTACCCCGACCTGCCGGCCGGGCGCCTGACCATCGAAATTCTCGAAAGCAGCGCGCTCGACGATTTCGCCAGCGTCATCCGCCTGATCCACATCGGCGCCGAACTGGGTGTGCATTTCGCGCTGGACGATTTCGGCACCGGCTTCTCCTCGCTCACCTATTTACGGCGCCTGCCGGTCAACGGCCTGAAGATCGACCAGACCTTCGTGCGCGACATGTTGCAGGACCCGGATGACCTGGCCATCGTCGAAGGCGTGATCGGCCTTTCCACGGCCTTCCGCCATCATGTCGTCGCCGAGGGCGTCGAATCCGCCGACCATGCCCTGATGCTGATGGAAATGGGCTGCCATCTGGTGCAGGGCTACGGCATCGCGCGGCCGATGTCGGGCGACAACACCCTCGAATGGCTGAAGCACTTCCAACCCGATCCGCGCTGGCTGGAAAGCGCCAGCAAGCGTCTGGCGCGCGATGACTTCCAGTTGGTGCTGGCCGAAGTCAGCCATCGCCAATGGCTGGGCGGCCTGCAAAGCTGGATGCGCCAGAACCCCGGCAACCGAGGCGCCCCGCCGCCCCTGGACGGGCGCCAGTGCAACTTCGGCAGCTGGTACTACGGCGAAGGCGGCCGCCGCTATGGCCACCTGCCCGAGTTCCGCGCCGCCGAAGCCCGGCATGAGCATATCCACCAATTGGCGCAAGCCCTTGTCCAACTCGCCGAACAGGACGACATTGCCGGTAGCCGCCGGATCGAGTCGGAATTGCTGATGGCGGCGGAAGCATTCCGTGACGAACTGGGCCAGATTCGCAACGCGGTGAAATATTCCGATGCCGGCCAATAAACCCCTCCCCAAACCCCGGAGACCCCATGATCCTAGAAACCTCAGTTGAACGCGCCCGTGTGTACGGTTTTCGGGTCGGCTGGCAAGGCGCGACGACGCGCGGGGCCGCCCCCCGCAAGGAGGAGCAACGCAGCCAGGCGGCCCGAAAACCGTGCACTCGGGCGCGTAGTGGGCGCACCCAATCGGTGACCGTGACCGAAGGCACTCAGGCCAGCCGACACGCGGCGTTCCGAAGGCTGAAAAGCGGTCAACTGAGGTTTCTAGGATGATCAGCCACGAGCCCATCCTCTGGAGCGATAACTACCTCACCGGCGTGGATCGCATCGACGAACAACACAAGGTGCTGGTGAACACCCTCAACGAAGCCAACGCCCGCCTGGCCATCAACGTCACCCGCGAGCTGCTGGAACAGATCACGCGCGATCTGTTGAGCTACGCCATCTACCACTTCGATACCGAAGAATCGTTGATGCGGGAATACGACTACCCCGGACTGCGCGGCGCCGACGCGGAACAACACCGCCAGGAACACCGCGCCTTCTCACAACAGGTGGTGGCGCTGCGCAACGGTCTGCGCGACGGCAACCTGGTGTCGCGGGAAGAACTGCTGTCATTCCTCAACAACTGGCTGATCAACCACATCCTCAATACCGACAAGCGTTTGGGTGAGTTTCTCAACAGCCACGGTTATTCGGGCTGAACCGTAGCGTTAAATCATGTAAATCGCGCGAATCGCATAAATCGCTTGACCCGGATTTCACAATTAACCTATGTTGACCTCAGTGTCTTTATCTCTTTAGGCACGCGTCGCAAGGGACATCGTCATGGCAAGCGTGGCATCCGGAAAACCCTATCTCACTCCCAACGAAGCAGCGGCCCTGCTGATGGTGGCGCCGGCCACGCTGCGTGTCTGGGCGGACAAAGGACTGTTGAAGGCACATACCACGGCCGGTGGACACCGACGCTTCCTGCGCGAGGACGTGGACAACTTCCAGCGCGAGCGCGACCAGATCAATCCCCATTCCGCCGGCGAATGCTTGCGCATTCTCATCGTCGACGACGAGACCAGCCTCACCCGCTACCTGACCGCCTTGCTGAAGGACATCGCCGGCACCCATACGGCCACCGCCGGCGACGGCTTCAGCGCCGGCCATCTGGTGCATACCTTTCACCCGGACGTGGTGCTGCTGGATCTGATGATGGACGGACTGGATGGCTTCCAGGTCTGCCGCCAGATCAAGTCCGACGCCAGCACCCGGCACATCCGAGTCATCGCGATAACCGGCTACCCCACGACGGAAAACATTGAGCGCATCCTCGCCGCGGGCGCGGAAACCTGCCTGCCCAAACCACTGGACGAAGCAAAGCTGCTGGCCCTGCTCGAACTTCAAAACCGGGTACGCCAGCCATGACCCAATCACCCGGCCACGAAATCCAGCCTTACAAGGTCCTGGTCGTGGACGACGATGCCGCTCAGCTACGCCTGGCGCAAGCCACGCTACGCGCGCCGAAATACCAGGTCGTCCTGGCCGTCGATGGCCTCCAGGCGGTGGAGCGACTACACGGTGAAGATTTCGACGCGGTGCTGCTGGATCGGCGGATGCCGAAAATGGACGGCCATGCCGTGCTGCGCCACATCCGGAACATCATGGACGAACCCCTGTTGCCGGTGATCATGGTGACGGCGCACGGCAGTGGCGGCGACGACATCAGCCAGGCTCTGGGCCTGGGCGCCACCGACTTCATCCGTAAACCCTACGATCCCCTCGAACTCATGGCGCGGGTCGATGCCGCCGTCGCTCACAAGCGGCTGACCGACCAGTTGGAAGACGCCGAATCCATCCTGTTCGCGCAGGCGCGCATGGCCGAGGCGCGCGACCATCACACCGGCGACCACGTCGCGCGGGTGGCGCGCAATGCGCTGGTGTTCGGCCGCGCGCTCGGGCTGGCGGCGGAAGACCTGCTGATTCTGCGCCGCGGCGCGGTACTGCACGACATCGGCAAACTGGGTATCCCCGACGCAATTCTGCTCAAGCCCGGCAAGCTCAATGAAACTGAATGGGCGGTGATGAAGAGCCATACCGTTATCGGAGAACGCCTGGTGAACGGCATGCGGCGTATGCGCCCGGCCACCGAGATCATCCGTTCGCACCATGAACGCTGGGACGGTGGCGGTTACCCCGATGGTCTGCATGGCGAGGCCATTCCCCTGCTGGCGCGGGTATTCCAACTGGTGGACATCCACGACGCCCTCGCCTACGAGCGCCCCTACAAGACCGCGCTGGCCACGCTGGAGGTGGCCGGCATTCTGGAGCGGGAGGCCGAACAAGGCTGGCGCGACCCGCAGCTCACCAGTGCATTTCTGGAACTGCTGCGTCACCGACCGCGCGACCTGGAGCCGCGCGCGGCCGACATGGACGACCTCGGTCAGTCCCTCTTCGACGACATCACGCGTACCGGCGCGCTGTCGTGGATGCACGAAAATACGGTGCTCTCTTGAACCACCAACCTTACAGCCTGCGCGTCCGTCTTCTGCTGCTGATGTTGGCGGCGGCGCTGCCGGCCGCCGCCGCGCTTGTCTATGTCACCCTGCGACTGCCGGCGGGCACGCTTGAACAACCCGTACTGCTGTTTCCGATCCTGGCGACGGCGCTCATCCTGGCTCTGGGCTGGATGATCGGCGCGACATTCCTTCTGGACACCCTGCAACCGGTGATTTCCACCGTGCAACGAGTCGCCGACGGCGACCTTTCCGCGCGCACGCGGCCGGAACGCTCGCGCGACGAAGAATCCAGCAAACTCGCCCACGAGGTGGACCGCATGGCCGAGGCCTTGTCGCGACGCGACCAGGCGCTGACCGAAGCACGCGATCGCGCCCAGGCCTACCTGGACATCGTCGGTGTCATGGTGGTTGCGATCAACAGCAAGGGCAACATCGCCCTGGCCAACCGTAAAGCCTGCGAAGTACTCGGCTGCGGCGCGCCGCATCAATGCGTCGGCGGCAACTGGTTCGACAAATGGCTGCCCGGTGAAGACCGTGAGCAGGTTCACGCCATTTTCACCCGCCACCTTGCCAGCGAGACCTCCGGCGAATTCCAGGAAAGCCAGGTGCTCACCGCCAGCGGCCAGCGGCGCCTGATTGCCTGGCACCACACCCCCATATCCGACAAATCCGGCCGCGTCATCGGCATGCTCTCCGCGGGCGAGGACATCACCGAGGCGCGGCGCACCCAACAGGCTCTGCTGGACAGTCGCAACCGTTACCAGACCCTGGTGGACAACATTCCCGGTGTGGTCTACCGCTGCGCCATCGCCTATCCCTGGCAGGTGGAATTCATCAGCCGCCAGATCGAACAGATCACCGGCATCGCGGCCGAACGCTTTCTCGATCACTCGGTGCGCTATGGCGAACTCGTGCATCCGGACGATCTCGCCGATCTCGAACGGACGGTGGCCGAAGGCGTCACCCATCGCCACCCCTATACCCGCGCCTACCGCATCCGGCGCATCGGCGGCACCTGGCGCTGGGTGCATGAGCAGGGCCAGGCCATCCGCGACAGCGAAGACCGCCCCGTCTGGCTCGATGGCGTGATCGTGGACATCACCGAAAACAAGGCCCTGCAACTGGAACAGGAACGCCTCCAGGCGCAGCTCCAGCAGGCCCAGAAAATGGAGGCACTGGGCCAACTGACCGGCGGCATCGCTCACGATTTCAACAATATTCTCTCCGCCGTGCTGGGCTTCACCAAACTGGCGCTACGCCGCCATGCCCCGGACCCGAACAGCGAACTGGCCGAATACCTGCGCGAGGTGGTCACCGCCGGCGAACGCGCGCGCGACCTGGTGGCGCGCATGCTGGCGTTCAGTCGTAGCCAACCCGGCCGGTCGGCGCGGCCTCTGGCGGCACAACCCCTGATCCGGGAAGCGCTGAAAATGCTGACCGCCACCATCCCGGCCGGCATCCGCATCGACGCCCAGATCGACGGCAAGGCGCCCGACATCGCGATCGACCCGGTCGATCTACACCAGATTCTGATCAATCTGGTCATCAACGCCCGCGACGCGCTCGACGGCAAGGGCCATATCGGCATCAGCCTGGCCCGGCGCCGACTGGAACAGCAGGTCTGCTTCGCCTGCCACGAGAAATTCACGGGTGACTATGTCGAATTGAAGGTGGCCGACGACGGCCAGGGTATCGCGCCGGAAACCCTGTCCCACATTTTCGAGCCCTTCTTCACCACCAAACCGGCGGGCAAGGGCACCGGCATGGGCCTGGCCATGGTGCATGGCCTGGTGCATCGCGCCGACGGGCATTTTCTTGTGGAATCCAGAGTCGGCCAGGGTAGCGCCTTCCATATCCTCCTGCCGGCAGCCTTGCCCGGCGTCGGCGAAACCACCTCGGCGCGGGCCACACCTCTTGGCGCCGCCATCGACCAGCGCAAAGGGCATGTCCTGATCGTGGACGACGAAAGCGCCATTCTGAAGCTGCTGCGAAATTGCCTGGAATCCGTCGGGTGGCGCGTCAGTGGCTTTACCAGCCCGCGCCAGGCGCTCGCCGTGTTTCGCGATGCCCCGGATGAATTCGCCGCCGTCATCAGCGACCAGACCATGCCCGGCATGAACGGTAGCGAACTGCTCGGCGCGCTCCATGAATTGCGCCCGCGCCTGCCGGCCATTCTGTGTACCGGCTACAGCGACGGCCTAGACGCCGCGACGGCCCAACAACAAGGTATCCACCACCTGTTGCTGAAACCGGTCGATAGCGATGAATTGCTGGCGGCGCTGGACCAGGCCGTGACGGAAGAGGTAAGCCCATGATGGCCGCGAGCAGGCCCGGAATGGGCGTGGACCGAACTGCTTCCCCCTTTTCCAAAGGGGGATTGAGGGGGATTTGGCGACCTTCGCGTAAGCAAACATTGCGGAAATCCCCCCTAGCCCCCCTTTGCAAAGGGGGGAACTCGCACACCGTGACGCCCCCGAACCACCACGCGGTACCGATGCAATGAGCCCCATACAAACCAACTTGTCCGGAAAACCCGCCATGCGTATCCGAACCTTCATCCTCTCGGCATCCGCCGCTGTCGCGCTGGGTTTCTTCGGCATCGGCTACTACACCGTCAGCCGCATCCTCGACCATAGCGTCCGGGAAAACGCCCATGCCGCCTCCGAAGTGCTGGCGCGGACCGCTTTTACCGGCATGCTCCAGGTCATGAGCACCGGCTGGAGCCGCAAGCAGGCCGAAGCATTCATCGTCGCCATGCGCGATAGCGCCGGGAGTTCAGGCAACTTGGCTGGCAACTCAGCCGGCAACGCGGCGGCTACCGAACTGCAAATCTATCGCGGCCCGGTGACGGCGGCTGATTACGGTGTGATCGCGCAGCCGCCGCTGGACGCAAGCCTGCGCGCGGTTTTCGCGAATGGCCGGCCGCTGACCGAATCGCCGCCCGGCGGCGTGCGCCACCTCAAGCCGCTCCTGGCTGGCGCGGTCTGCCTGCGCTGCCATGCCGGCGCCAGGCAAGGCGACGTGCTGGGCGTCATCGAAGTGAAGCAGGATTTCACCCCCCTGCTCACCCGCGCGCATGAAGAATTGCTGCGCTGGCTGCTGCTCGCGGCGCCGTTGTTGTTGGCGGGCGCCGCCCTGGTGGTATGGCGGGTCAACCGCCGCCTCGAACAGTCGATCGAAATCGTCGATGCCGCCGTCGCTGAAATCGGCGCCGTCTCCGACCTGCGCAACATCGAGTTCAGTGGCCGCGACCTCGGTTTCGAGGAACTCAACCGCCTGTTCCACCACCTCGGCCTATTGGTGGAAAAACTGCGCGCGGTGGCGGTGGACAAGGATGTGCTGCGCTTCGAAATCGGTCTCCTGGAAAAATTCGTCATCACCTCGGAAGTGGTGCGCGACTGGGGCGAGTACATCGCCCGTCTGCTGGCCGAGATCAATACGGTGATGCCCACCCATGTGCTGTTCTCGGTGTTCCAGGTCGGCGACGAGATATTCGACCTGGAAATTTTCTGGAGCCAACCGCCCTCCCAAGCCACGCGGGAAACGATGGAAAACCACGTCCGCGCCGTGGTGGCGGCCGACGTGCGCCTCTCCGGCCTGGCCCAGGTCAGCCTGCACCATCATGTGCCCGCCAGCGGTGGCGAGGAACTGGTGCTCGATCACCGTTCCGTGGTGCTGGAAACCAAGGCGCTGATACTCGACCAGCCCAAGATCGGCGGCATCGTCGGCATCGGCGTGCATGCCTCGGCGGTGCATGACGAAACCCTGCGTCTGGTGATGGACAGCATTCTCTCGACCATGCTCAACGTGGTCGGCTCGGTGAAGGCGATCCACAAATACACCCACGACATGGAGTACTACGCCACCCGCGACCCCCTCACCGACCTCTACAACCGCCGCGTGTTCTGGGAATTGTTCGAATACGAAGTGGCGCGCGCCGGGCGCCACGGCTACAGCTTCGGCCTGCTGGTGCTCGACCTGGACAACTTCAAGCTGATCAACGACGGCCACGGCCACGCGACCGGCGACCGTTATCTGCAAACCTTCGCCCACACGGTGAAACAAGTGCTGCGCCCGGGCGACATCTTCGCCCGTTACGGCGGCGATGAATTCGTCGTCCTGTTGCCGGAAGTGATGCCGGAAATGGCGGCGACCGTGGCGCGGCGCATGCTTGAGGCCATCGACGCCATGCGTGTGGAAGTGCCCGGCGGCAGCGTTTCCGGTGGCGCTTCCATCGGCATGGCCGTCTACCCCCTGCACGCGGACAACGCCCGCGATCTGTTCCTGTTCGCCGACGCCATGATGTTCAAGGCCAAGGGCGCCGGAAAAAACCAGATCGGCGCCCCCAGCGAGGACGATGTCGCCGCCGTGTTCCGCGACATGACCGAGACCGCCGCGCTGGTGGTCAACGCGGTCAACGAAGGCCGCATCGAACCGTTCTTCCAGCCGATCATGGATTTGCACAGCGGCGACATCATCGGCCACGAGGTGCTCTCCCGTCTGCTGCTGGAAGACAAACACATCGAAGCGGCGCGCTTCATCGAATACGCCGAGAAGGCCGGCGTCATCCACCGGCTGGATACCATGGTCATGGAAAAGGCGTTGCGCGCGGCGGCCGTGCATGAGTATGGCGGCCTGATTTTCATCAATCTGTCGCCACGCGCCCTCGCCCTGGCCGACTTCCTGGTCAATCTGAAACGCATCGTCGCCGAGTGCGGCATCGATCCCCATCACATCGTGTTCGAGATCACCGAGCGCGACACTTTGAGAAATCTGGCCACCCTGGAGCATCTGGTCGCTGAATTGAAACTGGCCGGATTCAAACTGGCGATCGACGACTTCGGCTCCGGCTTCTCCTCCTTCCAGTTCCTGCGGCGCCTGCCCCTGGATTTCCTCAAGATCGAAGGCGATTTCGTCGTCAACATGCTGGACAACGAAAAGGATCACGCCTTCGTCCAGAGCATCCACCAGCTCGCGCTCAACCTCGGCATCCGGGTCATCGCCGAGCATGTGGAATCGCGGGAAGTGCTGGAGGCGCTGCGGGAAATGGGCGTGGAACTGGCGCAGGGCTATCACATCGGCCGCCCGGAAAAAACGCTGGGTGGGCAATCAGGGAACGGACATGAATAACCGGGTCGAAACACGGTTCGGCAACCTCTCGCGCCCTATGGAAAACATCGCCGAGATGGCTCGGTGGAACACCGCGACCGTGCTGGGAAACGCGGCGGGAGCCAGGCGCCCGCAAGCGCTGGCGGCTGGACTGCAACGTCTGGTCGGTCGCTTCAAGATATGAGCGGCCAGGCATGAGACTCGTCTTCAAAATCTGGCTCGGTATCGGTGTCGCGCTGCTGGCCGCCTTGGCGGTCATGGCCTGGTTCGGCTACCAGCACAGCCGGCGAAGCGTGGAAGCCGCCCTGCTTGAGGAAGGCCGTTCCCTGCATGGCGTATTGATGGCGGTGCGGCGCACCTATCAACGCCAATTTCTGGCCAGTGGACTGGAACTCGATGCGCGCAGCGTCGGCTTCCTGCCCGCCCATGCCATGCCGCGCATCGCCCACGACTTCCAGTCGTTCGACCGGCGTGGCGTGCGTTTCAACAACGTCAGCGACCGTGCCCGCAATCCAGGCAACCAGGCGGACACGCTGGAAATGGCCGCGATCCATTATTTCCGCGCCCATCCCGAGGCCAAGGAAAGACTGACCAGCTACAGCAACCCGCAAGGGCAGCGTTATTACCACTACACCACCCCGATCTGGACCGAACCTTACTGTCTGAAATGTCACGGCAAGGTCGAGGACGCACCGGCTGCCATCCGGCGAGGCTACAAACTGGCCTACGGCTATCAGGTGGGCGACCTGCGCGGCATTCTCAGCGTCAAATTGCCGGCGGCGGAAACCGAGGCGCGCATCCTCGGCCTCTGGTGGCATGAGCAAGCCATTCATCTTGCCGTGGTGGCCCTGGCCCTGCTTCTGGCCGGGGTGCTGGTGCAACTGCTGGTGGTGCGCCGACTAAGCGTTTTCCGCCAAGGTGCCCGGCGCCTGGCGGCGGGCGACTACACCTGGCGCGCGCCGGAAGGCGGCACCGACGAAACCGCCGAATTGGCGCATAGCCTGAACGAGATGACGCGCGCCATCCAGCATAGCCAGGAGGGCATGCGTCTGGCCGCCAGCGTGTTCGACCATGCCCGCGAAGGCATCATGATCACCGATGCCGCCGGCGACATCGTCGACATCAACCCGGCATTCAGCCAGATCACCGGCTTTGCCCGCGAGGAGGTGCTGGGCAAAACGCCGCGCGCGCTCAAATCCGGGCGCCACGAGCCGGCGTTCTACGCAACCATGTGGCGGACGATCATCGAAGAGGGGCACTGGCTCGGTGAGATATGGAACCGCCGCAAGACGGGGGAGGAGTTCCCCGAGCGTCTATCGATCTCGCCCATACGCGACCCGGCGGGTGCCATCAGCCATTACCTCGGCGTGTTCACTGACATCAGCCTGGTCAAGCAACAGGAACAGCAGTTGCAGCATCTCGCCCAGCACGACGCCCTGACCGGCATCCCCAATCGGGTGTTGCTGGCCGACCGGATGCGTCAGGCCATTGCCCAGGCGCGCCGTAGCGGCAACCTCCTGGCGGTCGGTTATCTCGATCTGGACGGCTTCAAACCAATCAACGACACCTACGGACACGAGGCCGGCGACCGTCTGCTGGTGGAAATGGCCCGGCGCATGAGCGAAGCCCTGCGCAGCGGCGACACGGTGGCGCGCCTGGGCGGCGACGAGTTCGTGTTGCTGCTGCAAGACCTGGGCGATGTGGAGGAATGCGAGGCCACCCTGAACCGGCTGCTTGGCGTCATCAATCAGTCGACCCTGATCGATGGACAGGTCGCCAGCCTGTCCGCCAGCATCGGCGTCAGCCTCTATCCCAGCGACGACGAGGACCCGGACACCCTGCTCCGCCACGCCGACCAGGCCATGTATGCCGCCAAACAGGCCGGGCGTGGACGCTACACCTTCTACGACGTGGAAGGCGACCGCCGCGCGCGCACCCACCGGGAAACCCAGGAGCGCATCCGCCTGGCCCTGGAAAACCAGGAATTCGAGCTGTTCTATCAACCCCAGGTGAACATGCGCGGCGGCGAGATGGTGGGCGCCGAGGCGTTGATCCGCTGGCGTCATCCCGAACGCGGCCTGCTCACCCCGGCCGTTTTTCTGCCGGTGATCGAAAATACCGAACTGGATATCGCCCTGGGTGAATGGGTACTGCAAAAGGCCTTGAGCCAACTGGCCACCTGGAGAGAACGAGGACTGGACATCCATGTCAGCGTGAACATCTCCGCCCACCATATCCAGCGGCCCGATTTCCTGGAAAAGCTCATGGCCTGTCTGGCCGCGTACCCCGATGTCTCTCCGCGGCAACTGGAACTGGAAATCCTGGAGACGGCCGCTCTGGAAGAACTGGCCCATGTCTCCGAGGTCATCCGCACCTGCCAGAAACTGGGCAGCGACTTCGCCCTGGACGACTTCGGCACCGGCTATTCCTCGCTGACCTACCTGAAACACCTGCCGGTGCATACCTTGAAGATCGACCAGTCTTTCGTGCGCGACATGCTGCGCGACCCCGACGACCTGGCCATCGTCGAGGGAGTCATCGCCCTGGCCGAGGCCTTCGGCCGCGACATTGTCGCCGAGGGCGTGGAAAACCTGGAGTCCGGCCTGCTGCTGCTACAACTCGGCTGCGCGGTCGCCCAGGGCTACAGCATCGCCCGGCCGATGCCGGCCGACGACTTGCCCGACTGGATCGCGAAGTGGGACACCCCCCATGCCTGGAGTGAGGAGAACTTCCGGCGCTGGCACCGCGAGGACTTCGCCCTGTTGCTCGCCGAATACAACCACCGCGACTGGATCGACAACCTGGCCGACCACATCGAAAATGGAAACGGAAACAGCGCTGGCAAGAACCCTCCCCTCATGCTGGAACCGGAACTGTGCCGCTTCGGCCGCTGGTATCACGGCTCGGGCCAGGTTCGTTACGGCACCCTGCCCGAGTTCATCGCCATCGAGCCGGTGCATCATCAGGTACACGACCTGGGCGACGAGTTGCTCGCCCTGCTGCGCGCCGACGACCGCGAGGTTGCGCGCGGGCGGCTACCGGAACTGTTCACCCTGCGCGATGAATTGCTGCACAGACTGCGCGAGTTGCAGGATCTGATCGTCGCAACGGAAGGATAAGCAAGGTCATCGACCGGCGGCGGGCAGCGTGCCTTTGTAGCGCCATTGCCACGCACTTCTCCCGAAGCCTAAAATGGCCACCCAATAGCCAGATTAACCGCGCAATCATGTTGGAAACCCCCATCACGGAAGCAAAAAACACCTTCACCGCCCTGGTGCATCAGGTCGAGGGCGGTGAAGTCGTGCATCTGACCCGGCATGGACGGCCAGTGGCGGTGATTCTTTCCGAGGTCGAATACCAGGAACTGCGGCAGCACTCGGCGCCGCGCGGCGATCTACTGGATTTCGTGCAGGACTGGCGCGGCGATCTGCCGGACGATTGGCGCGGCCTCTCCGACAGTGAAATCGACACCGCGCGTGACCGCGCGCCGGGCACGGACTTCGCATGGGAAGCCTGAGCTTTCTCCTGGACAGCAACGTGCTGTCGGAACTCACCAAGGCCGAGACCAACGCCGGAGTCATGCGGCAACTGGCGCGCCATCGCGCCACCTGCGCCACGACCGCCGTGGTGATGCACGAACTGGCCTATGGCGTGGCGCGCCTGCCCGAGAGCGCGCGCAAAACGCGATTGCGGGATTTCGTCAGCGGCCTGATCGACTGCGGCATGGCGATCCTCCCCTACGACCTGGATGCCGCCCTCTGGCACGCGAACGAGCGGGCGCGCCTGGAAGCGGCCGGGCTGATGCCGCCTTTTCGCGACGGCCAGATCGCCGCCGTGGCGGCCAGCCGCAACCTGACCCTGGTAAGCCGTAATCTGGCCGATTTCCAACACTTCCAAGGCTTGTCCAGCACAAGCTGGTTCACGGAGTAAGCCCTTTATGTTGATGACCCACGGCTGGTTTGATACGCAACATCGAGCCAACCGCCCCAACGCCGTCACCATCGGCAACTTCGACGGCATTCATCTCGGCCATCAGGCCATGCTGGCGCGCTTGACCGCGCGCGCCGCCTCGGTGGCCGCCGCGCCCACGGTGCTGACGTTCGAGCCGCATCCGCGCGAAATCTTCACGCCGGACTCCGCCCCCACCCGCCTGACATCTCTACGCGAAAAGCTGGAAATCCTGCGTGGCCTCGGGGTCGCGCACGTCCATGTCTGCCGTTTTTCCAAACCCTTCGCCGCGCTCTCCGCCGAGGATTTCGTGCGCCGCATCCTGGTGGAAGGCTTGAAAGCGCGTTATGTGCTGGTGGGCGACGATTTCCGCTTCGGCGCCAAACGCGCGGGCGATTTCGCCCTGCTGGAGCGCATGGGCCGCGAATTCGGCTTTCAGGCCGAAGCCCTGCACACCGTCGAAGCCGCCGGCCAACGCGCCTCCAGCACCGCCGTGCGCGAGGCGCTGGCGGAAGGCGACATGGCGATGGCCGCGCAATTGCTGGGCCGCCCCTATTCAATCTCCGGCCGCGTGGTGGGCGGCGACCAATTGGGCCGCAAGATCGGCTACCCCACCGCCAACATCCAGTTGAAGCACAACAAGCCGCCATTGAAGGGCATCTTCGCGGTACGGGTGCAGGGATTGCGAGGTGGCCAAAACTCGCCCGACTGGCCCGGCGTCGCCAGTCTCGGCACCCGCCCCACTGTGCACACCAACGGCCGCCCGACCCTGGAAGTGCACCTGTTCAACTTCGACCGTTCGATCTACCGCGAGCACCTGCGCGTGGAATTCCTGCACAAACTGCGCGACGAAGCCAAGTTCCCCAACCTCGACGCCCTGATCGCCCAGATCGACCTCGACGCGCAACAGGCGCGGGAATTGTTGAATGTCTGAACTGGTTCCCGTCCCCTTTGCCGAGCGCATTCTGATCGTGCGCGGGCTGCGCGTAATGCTGGATGCCGACCTGGCTGAACTCTATGGGGTTCCGACCAAGCGCTTCAACGAACAGGTCAAACGCAACCTGGCGCGGTTTCCGGTGGAATTCATGTTTCAACTGACAGCGGAAGAGTTCCATTCTTTGAGGTCGCAAATTGCGACCTCAAACGCCGAATCGCCTGGTCGCGGTGGTCGTCGCCATGCGCCCTACGCCTTCACCGAACACGGAGCCATCATGGCCGCGACCCTTCTCAACTCGCCCAAGGCGGTGGAAATGAGCGTGTTCGTGGTGCGCGCCTTCATCGAGTTGCGCGACTGGCTTTCCAGCCATCGCGAGATCGCGGAAAAACTCGATTACCTGGAACGCAAGGTTTCCTCCCACGACCAGGCGCTGGCCGGCGTCATCGACACCCTCCGTCAACTGACCGCGCCCCCACAACCCAAGAAACGTTCCATCGGTTTCGTTACCGCCCCCGAAGATCATGCCTGACTACAAAAACACCCTGAACCTGCCCGACACCCCCTTCCCCATGCGCGGCGATCTCGCCAAACGCGAGCCGGGCTGGATCAAGCAATGGCAGGAGAACAAGCTCTACGAAAAAATCCGCGCCGCCGCCGCCGGGCGGCCCAAGTTCATCCTGCACGACGGCCCGCCCTACGCCAACGGCGACATCCACATCGGCCACGCGGTGAACAAGATCCTCAAGGACATCATCGTCAAGAGCAAAACCCTGGACGGCTTCGACGCGCCCTATGTACCGGGCTGGGACTGCCATGGCCTGCCGATCGAACTGGTGGTGGAAAAAACCCACGGCAAAAGCATGGAGCCGGCGAAGTTCCGCGAACTGTGCCGCGAATACGCCGCCACTCAGGTGGAACGGCAGAAGGCTGACTTCATCCGCCTGGGCGTGCTGGCTGATTGGGAACACCCGTACCGCACCATGGATTTCCAGTTCGAGGCGGACATCATCCGCGAACTGGGGAAAATCCAGCGCAACGGCCATCTCTACCTGGGCGCCAAGCCGGTGCACTGGTGCGTCGATTGCGGCTCGGCGCTGGCGGAAGCCGAAGTCGAATATGAAGACAAGGTGTCGCCGGCCATCGACGTGGCCTTCCCGGTGGCGGACATGGCCGACCTGGCCCGCCGTATCGGCATTGCCAACCTGGACACCCCCGCCTATGCGGTGATCTGGACCACCACCCCG
Source organism: Gallionellaceae bacterium (assembly GCA_028714875.1). Classification (GTDB taxonomy): domain Bacteria; phylum Pseudomonadota; class Gammaproteobacteria; order Burkholderiales; family Thiobacillaceae; genus PFJX01. The sequence goes on along the minus strand of JAQTLN010000001.1, from coordinate 253,091 downwards.
TGGACCCTGCCGGCCAACCGGGCGGTGGCGGTACACGAGGACTTCGCCTATGACGTCATCCGCACCCCGAAAGGCCTGCTGATCCTGGCGCGTGACCTGGCCGAGGCGGCGATCCAGCGTTATGGCTTCGAGACAGTGGAAACTGTGGCCCAGGTCAAGGGCGCGGCCTTGGCCGGCCTGCAACTGCGCCACCCCTTTTATGATTACCAGGTGCCGGTGATCCTGGCCGATTTCGTCACCACGGAAGCGGGTGTCGGCCTGGTCCATATCGCCCCCGGCCACGGTCACGACGACTACATCGCCGGCCTGAAATACGGCCTGGAAGTCGCCAACCCGGTCGGCGACGACGGCAAGTTCTACGCCGACACCCCCATCGTCGGCGGCCTCTCGGTGTGGGACGGCAACAAGAAGGTGCTGGAAACCCTTACCGAGAACGGCCACCTGCTGGCGAAAGCCCACCTCAAGCACAGCTACCCGCATTGCTGGCGGCACAAGACGCCAATCATCTTCCGCGCGACGCGGCAGTGGTTCATCGGCATGGACCGTTTGCTCCCTTCTCCCTCCGGGAGAAGGGCTGGGGATGAGGGAACAACCGTTGCCCAGGCAACCCTTTCCGACAATGCCACCCGGGCTCCCTCTCCCCTAACCCCTCTCCCGGAGGGAGAGGGGAATGTCACCCTGCGCGATCTCGCCATGCGCGCCGTCGAGGAAACCGAGTTCTTCCCCGCCTGGGGCCGCGCGCGGCTGGAGGCGATGATGAAGAACCGCCCGGACTGGTGCGTCTCGCGCCAGCGCAACTGGGGCGTGCCGATCACCTTCTTCATGCACAAGCAAACCGGCGAACTGCATCCGCGTTCGGCGGAACTGCTGGAGATCGTGGCCAAGCGGGTGGAACAGCGCGGCGTTGAAGCCTGGTTCAGTCTTGATCCGGCCGAACTGCTGGGCGAGGAGATCGAGGATTACGCCAAGGTGAAAGACACCCTGGACGTCTGGTTCGACTCCGGCGTCACCCACGCCTGCCTGCTGAAGGAGCGCGAAGGTCTGGCGCACCCGGCCGACCTCTATCTGGAAGGTTCCGACCAGCATCGCGGCTGGTTCCAGTCGTCCTTGCTCACCGGCTGCGCCAGCGACGGCCACGCGCCATACAAGGCACTGCTGACCCACGGTTTCGTGGTCGACGCCAAGGGCCACAAGATGTCCAAGTCCAAGGGCAACGTGATCGCGCCGCAGAAGGTGATGGATACCTACGGCGCCGACATCCTGCGCCTGTGGGTGGCTTCCACCGATTACTCGGGCGAGCTGACCATCTCCGATGAAATTCTGAAACGCGCGGTGGATGGTTACCGGCGCATCCGCAATACGCTCCGCTTCCTGCTCGCCAATACCGCCGATTTCGAACTGCCGCAAAACGCCGTGGGCGTGGGCGAGATGCTGGAAATCGACCGCTACGCCCTGGCGCTCACCCGAGCGATGCAGGAAGAAGTGCTGGCCGATTACCGCGATTACAGCTTCCATACCGCCGTGCAGCGTCTGCACGCTTTCTGCTCGGAAGACCTCGGCGCCTTCTACCTCGATGTGCTGAAAGACCGCCTCTACACCTGCGGCGTCGACTCCAGAGCCCGGCGCGCAGCGCAAACCGCGCTGTGGCACATCCTGCACACACTCACCCGATTGCTGGCGCCCATCCTCTCCGCCACCGCCGAGGAAATCTGGGCGCTGCAAGCGCAATGCCAGGCGGAGAGCGTGTTTCTCAGCCTGTGGCACGAGTTGCCGCCACAAGCCGACGCCGACGCGCTGCTCACGCGCTGGAGCCGCATCCGCGAACTGCGCGCGCTGTGCACCCGGCACATCGAGGACTTGCGTGTGGCGGGCCAGGTCGGCTCCTCGTTGCAAGCCGAAGTCACGCTATTTGCGTCAGGCGACGACTACACCTTGCTGTCCAGCCTGGGCGACGATCTCAAATTCGTGCTCATCACCTCCGCCGCGCGCGTGCTGCCAGGCGAAGGCGAAACGCGCGTCGAAGCCAGCGCCTCCAGCCACGAGAAATGCGAACGCTGCTGGCATTACCGCGAAGACGTCGGCGCCGTTGCCGAGCATCCCGGCCTGTGTGGGCGCTGTGTGAGCAATCTTTATGGCGAAGGGGAACAACGTGAGCACGCCTGATGTAGCGCGAAATGTAGCGCAGGCGTCTCGCCTGCATCCGCCGGCTGGCAGGCGAGACGCCTGCGCTACAAGGGAGCGGCCGTGAACCGCTCCAGTCTCGTCTGGCTCTGGCTTTCCGCCGTGGTGTTACTCCTCGACCAGGTCAGCAAGCTGGCGGTGATCGACAAGCTCGACGCCTATATCGACGTCATCCCCCTCACCGGGTTTTTCAACCTGGTCCACGTCCACAACAGCGGCGCGGCGTTTTCCCTGTTCGCCGACCAGCCCGGATGGCAGCGCTGGTTCTTCCTGAGCATCGCGATCATCGCCACGGGCGTCATCATCTATCTCCTGAAAAAAACCGCCGGCCGTCGCCTGTTTTCCGCCGCCCTGGCGCTGATACTCGGCGGCGCCGTCGGCAACGTGATCGACCGTGTCCTTTATGGCTATGTCATCGACTTCCTCGATTTCTACCTGGGCGCCTGGCACTTTCCCGCGTTCAACATGGCCGACAGCGCCATCACAGTCGGAGCCGCGCTCCTGATCTGGGACAGCTTCCGCAAACCCGCGTAACACCGTAGGGCGGAACGGCGATAGCCGGTTCCGCCGGAAGGTGGGACGCCAGATCCCCGGAAGGTGAAGCGCCAGATCCCCGGAAGGTGGGACGCCAGATCGCCGGAAGAAGGCCGCCAGATCGAACGTGCCACCTTCCGGCGGATCGCCTTCGGCATCCGCTACGCCACTGGCGCAACTTTCCCCCTAAAGTTCTTCCCCTGTTCGCCGCTAATAGTCGGGACTTTTTCTGGGGTATACCCGGCCGTGAACAGCGTAGCGAACAACGACACTCTGCATCGCCTCCTCTATATGGCGGTGGCGGGACATCGTTTCTGTCTGCGCCTGAGTGATGTCGAACGCCTGCTGCCGTTAATGCAGGTGCAGCAGGTGCCGGAAGGGCCGGACTATCTCCTCGGCGTGATGAACCTGCGCGGCGAGGCGGTGCCGATTCTCGATCTGGCGTGCCGTCTCAATCTCCCCTCCGCCGCGCACTACGCGCTGGATACGCCGGTGGTGCTGGCGGCCGTCGGCAGCCTGCGCGCCGGCCTGGTGGTGGATGAAGTGCGGGGGGTGCGGGCGGTGCCGCGCTCGGCCCTGCGTGGCGACGCCTTGTTTCGCGATGGCCTGCCGCCGGTGCTCTCGGCGGTCACCAGTCGCGACGGCACCGCCCTTCTGCTCGATGCGCTGCGCATTCTCGACATCGACCTGTCCGGCCTGTCGCAGCCGCTCGCCCTCGACGATGAGTTGCTCTCCCTGTGTCGGAATCCAGGTTGATGCCGGCCACCGCCCTGCCTCCCGCCATCGAAGAGCAGCTCTGCCAGCTGGTGCGTGAGCGTACCGGCATCCGCATTCTCGACCACCAGCTGGACACCCTGCGTCGCACCGTGGCCGATGCCCTTTCCCGCTTCGGCCATGGCGACGCGGCGGACTATCTGGCCGCGTTGCGCGCCGCGCGGGCAAGCTCGCCGGAACATGAACACCTGATTGCCGGCATCACCGTGGGCGAGAGCTATTTCTTTCGCGACCAGGCACAGATGGCCTGGCTGCGCGAGCAATGGCTGCCAGAATTGATCGCGCGGCGGCGCGCGGAAAACAGCCTCTCCCTGCGCATCTGGAGCGCGGGCAGTTCCGACGGCCAGGAGTTGTACAGCCTGGCCATGCTGCTGGCGGAACAGTTGCCCGACCGGGAACAGTGGAACTTGCACCTGCTCGGCACCGACATCAACTCCGAGGCGCTGGCGCGCGCCCTGCGTGGGCGCTATAGCGAATGGTCGTTGCGCGCCACCCCGGAAGCCGCCCGCAAGCGCCATTTCCGCCAGGAAAAGGACCGCGTGTGGTCGATCTCGGCGACCTTGCGCGACCATGTCCACTTCGCCTACCTGAACCTGCGCGAAGACAGTTTTCCGTCGATGCTGAGCGAAACCAACGCGCTGGATCTGATCCTCTGCCGCAACGTCTTCATCTATTTCGACCCGGCCATCGTTGCCGAGGTGATGCGCAAGTTCCACGCCTGCCTGGTGCCCGGCGGCCATCTGCTGTTGGGGGCCTCCGACCTGATCGACAGCGGCACGCTGGCGGGGTTTGCCCTGCACAGCCTGGACAACGCCTTCTATCTGCAAAGCCAGGTGGTCGAGCCGGCGCGGATCAGCGAAGCGGCGTGGCCGCGAATACCGCCCCAGCCTGTTCCCCAACCGGTCTCCCATGCCACCCCAACCGCCGCGCCCGCGCCCGCGTCCAGCTACGAGAACATCATCGGCCTGCTTGGACGTGAAGCCTGGCGCGAAGCGCTGGAGGCGATATCCGAGTGCCAGGCGCGGGGCGACGACAGCGCGCTGCCGCGACAATTTCGCGCCAAGGCGCTGGCCAACCTGGGGCGCGCCCGCGAAGCGCTGGAAGCCTGCGACGCCAGCCTGGCGCTCGCGGCCGACGACAAACATGGCCATTTCCTGCGCGCGCTCATCCTCCTGGAACTGCACCGCCAGCCCGCCGCCGAGGAATCCCTGCGCCGTACCCTGTTCCTGGACCGCAACTTCGTGGAAGCGCACTACCAGCTCGCGCTGTTGCAGATGCGGCGCGGGGCGCGCGAGAGCGGGATCAAGTCGATGAAAAACGCCCTCGCCATCGCCGAACGGGCGCGGCCGGACCGCCGCCTGCACGATGCCGCCGGTCGCGACCACGAGCGGATGGCCGCCATCCTGCGTCACGAACTGCGCATGTACGAATCCGATACCGGCTACCGCAAATGACCACGTCCGAAATCCGAAATCCGAAATCCGAAATCGGCACATCCGAAATCCGAAATCCGAAATCCGAAATTCCAGACTCCCCCCACGCTCGCGCCGTCCTGCATCGCCGCGCGGTACGCCTGGCGAGCGAAACCGACCAGGCCAGGAAGACACCGCGCGGTGACCTGTTTCTCGCGGTGCGGCTGGGCGCGCGGGAACACTACGGCATTCCCTATCGCTGGCTGGATGAAATCGTGCGGCCGCGCGGCCTTACCCCGGTACCCGGCACGCCCTCTTTCGTCGCCGGCGTGATGCCGCGGCGCGGCCAACTGCTTGCCGTGCTCGACCTGGCGCGCCTCCTGCGCGTGGTGGGAAATGAGGTGGGAAATGAGGCGGGAAACGCGGAAAGTGGCGAGAACTGCGAAGAAACCCGGCTGGTGATGGTCAGCGCCGCCGGCTATAGCGTCGGCCTGCGCGTGGCCGAGGTGCTGGGCAACGACCGCTATCGGCCCGAGTCGCTCGGCCCCACCCTACCCGGCGCCGCCGCCGGTGAAGAAAACTGGATTACCGGCATTCATGCCGGCCGATTGGCCATGCTGGATCTGGAAGCCCTGCTGGGCCACCCGCGAATCAGGATCGAGGAACACTCATGAACGCAATGCAAAGCAATCACGCAAGCGGCGGCCAGGCCCGCATTCTGGTGGTGGACGACATGGCCACCAATCGCGCTCTGATACGCGCGGTGCTCGGCGCGCAAGAGTTCGAGGTGCTGGAGGCGGATTGCGGCGAGGCCGCCCTGACGCGCATCGCCGCCCTGCGTCCCGATGTGGTGCTGCTCGACGTGATGATGCCCGACCTCGACGGCATCGAAGTCTGCCGGCGACTGCGCGAACAGGAGGAATTCCGCCTCCTGCCCATCATCATGCTTACCTCCCTGGGCAGTCCGGACGATGTGGTGCATGGCATGGAAGTAGGCGCTTCCGACTACATCACCAAACCGTTCAACGCGGTGGAACTGACCGCGCGGGTCCGCGCGGCGGTGGACAAAAAGCGCCTGACCGATCGCCTCGACGACACCGAGTCGGTGCTGTTCGCGCTGGCGCGCGTGGTCGAGGCCAAGGACGGCACCACCGGCGACCATTGCGACCGCCTCTCGCATCTCTCCGTGGTGCTGGGCGAGGCCCTCGGCCTGCCCTATGACGACCTGGAAGCGCTGCGCCGCGGCGGCATCCTGCACGACATCGGCAAGGTCGCCATCCCCGACGCCGTGCTGCTCAAGAAGGGCAAACTGGACGAGGCGGAATGGGCGGTCATGCGCCAACATCCGACCACCGGCGCCTATCTGTGCAGCGCCCTGCGCACCATGCGGCGCACCGTGGACATCATTCGCTACCACCATGAAAAGTGGAACGGCGGCGGCTACCCCTCCGGCCTGGCCGGCAACGACATCCCGTTGCTGGCGCGCATCTTTCAGGTGGTGGATGTGTACGACGCCCTCTCCAGCGAACGCCCCTACAAGCCCGCCCTGCCGCGCGAGGACGTCATCCGCATCCTGCGCGAGGAAACCGCGCGTGGCTTCTGGGACCCGGAAATCATTGCCGTCTTCCTGGACATCTTGGAACACGATCCCGCCCGCCTGGACATCCCCGCCAACGCCGTGCGCGGCCGCGACGCCGACCTGTTCCACAACATCAGCGGCGATGCGATGGAGTGGCGGGACAGACGGTGAAGCAATTTCGGATGTCGGATTTCGAAATTCGGATTTTTCCTCGCGCGGCTGCGCCGCGCCAAACCTTCCACATCCGACATCCGAAATCCGAAATCCGAAATAAACGGAGCTTTTCATGATCGACAAACTTTTGACCGATGCCGCCAGCGCCAATCTATGCGAACTCATGGGCCTGGATGCGGCGCAACAGGCGCGCTACAAGGCCTTCATCGGGCTGACCGAGGCGGATCTCGCCTTGCTGGTGGAACTGGCGCCGGTGATCGAGCGCCATGCCGATGCCGTCGTGGATGGCTTCTATGTCAACGTCCAGCACTACCCGGAACTGGAACAACTGATCCACGGCGTCGGCTCCAATATGGAGCGTCTGAAACGCACGCAGCGCGCCTATCTGCTGGAACTGTTCAAGGGCGACGTGGGGCCGGACTACTTCGAGCGGCGCCTGCGCGTGGGCGTGATTCATCACAAGATCGGCCTCACCCCGCGCTGGTACCTGGGCAGTTATTCCGTCTACATGCAGCTGCTCGCCCCCATCATCTTCAAGCACTGGCGCTGGCAACACGGACGCGCCCTGCAAGCCGTGCTGGCGCTGAACAAGATGCTGTCGCTGGACGCCCAGCTCGCCATCGACACCTATATCCACAGCCTCACCGCCGAACTCAATGTGGTCAGCCTGTCCAAGGAGGAGCTGGAACAACGCCTGGCCGCCTACAACGGTCTCATCGACCGGGTCACCCAGGGCGACCTGACCGCGCATGTGGAAGCGACCGGGGATGACGACCTCGCACGCCTGGGCGGCAACCTGAACAAGATGACCGACCGCCTCGCGGAAATGACCAGCGAAGTCGCCGAATCAAGCAATGCCATGCTGGTCAGCGTGGAACAGGTACGCGCCTCCATCACCGCCCAGTCCAGTGGCGCCGCGCAGCAGGCCGCCTCGGTCAACGAAACCACCGCGACCCTGGAACAGATCAAAGCCACCTCGCAACAGACTCTGGAAAAGGCCAGCGCCCTCAAGGAAGTGGCCGACCGCGCCCGCAGCGAGGGCGACCAGGGCCTGACCGCCGTGGAAGCGGCGGTGAACGCCATGCGCCACACGCGCGGCCAGGTGGAAGCCATCGCCGGCCACATCGGCGTGCTCAACGAACGCCTGCAACAGATCGGCGACATCACCAACGCCGTCGGTGAACTCGCCTCGCAATCGAAAATGCTGGCCCTCAACGCCTCGATAGAAGCGGCCAAGGCCGGCGACGCCGGGCGTGGTTTCGCCGTGGTGGCGGAAGAGGTGCGCGACCTGGCCGAACAGTCGCGCCAGGCCACCACTCAGGTGCAGGGCATCCTGGTGGAGATCCGCAACGCCGCCGCGCGCGCGGTGCGCGCCGTGGAGGAAGGCAACGAGGGCGCCGACCGCGGCGCCAATCTGGCCGACCGCGCCGGCGAAACCCTGCACAGCCTCAACCGGGTGATTCACGACACCGCGATGGCCAGCCAGCAGATCGTCGCCGCCGTGCGCCAGGAAGCCGCCGGCATCGACCAGATCCGCATCGCCATGGGTGACATCAGCCAGGTCACCAGCCAGTTCGTCGCCGCCACCCACCAGACCGAGGCCGCCACCGACCAGCTCACCGACTACGCCGCCCTGTTGCAGAACATGGTGAAACTGTTCCAGGTGGGCGGCGCCCGCTTCGACTTCGACCGCGCGCGCACCCTGCATCACACCTGGGTGGCCCGGCTGGAAGCCTTCCTGGCCGGACGCGAGACGCTCGCCGAGGAAGAAGCCGTTTCCCACCACCACTGCCAGTTGGGCCGCTGGTACGACGGTGAAGGACTGCAACGCTACGGCCACATCCCGGAAATGCTCGCCCTGGACGCGCCGCACCGGGAACTGCATGAACTGATCCATGACGTGGTGCAACAGCAGAACCACGGCCGCCACCCCAATGCCGCTCAGGTCATGGCACGGGTACGCGCCCTGTCGGCCCGCATCATCGAACTGCTCGACGTGATCGAAGCCAAGTCGCGCGCGCTGGATAGCAACCGGGGGCGGACGGAATGAAGCCCGCCTTTCTCCCCTCCCCCACCGGGGGAGGGGCTGGGGGAGAGGGAGCAACGTCCCCGTCATCGCAACCGCCGTTCCCTCACCCCCAGCCCCTCTCCCGATGGGAGAGGGGAGCAAACCCGAGGAGACGAACATGATCCACGTGGAAAACCTTACCATGCGCGGCAAGCTGGTCGCCGTACTGGTCCTGCCCCTGCTCGCCCTCGCCCTGTTCGCCGGGCACGCACTCTGGCAGGAGGCGCGGCAGCAGGCTGGGATGGCGGAGCTGGCGCGTGCCGGCACCCTGTCCATCGCGATCGGCGATCTGGTGCATGAACTGCAAGCGGAACGCGGCCGCACCAGCCTGCTCCTATCCAACCAGGGCGGCCGCTTCGAAGCGGAACTGGGGCGCCAGCGCGCGGCGACCGATCAAGCCTGGCAGGCGCTGGAATCGCTCAAGGTGCCCGTCGCGAAACACGATCTGGGACTACCGGCCGACCAACTCAGGGTACGGCGCGGCGAACTCACCCGCCTACGCGGCGAGGTCGATCAGCGCGCACTGCCCGTCACGCGCGCAGTGGAAACCTACACTCTGGCGATCCGCGCCCTGCTGGGCACCCTGGAGGGCCTCGCCGCCTACTCGACCGATGTCGAAGTCTCGCGCCAGTTCACCGCCTACCGCTGGCTGATCCAGGCCAAGGAAACCGCCGGCCAGGAACGCGCCGAAGGTAGCCGCTGGTTGGCGGGGGACACCGATCCGAACCGGGAGCGCCGCCTGATCGAGCTGGCCGCCAACCAGTCGCTGCTGCTCGACCAGTTCCAGGCGCAGGCGCCGGAACCCCTGCGCCTCGCCTGGCGCGACACCAAACAGGCCGACTGCGTGCGCGATCTGTCCGTGTTGCGCGCCGGCCTGCGCGACAGCCGGGCCGGGTCGCGGCCGAGCCAGGAAGTTTGGTTCGACGGCACCAGTTGCCGCATGGAGCGCCTGCACGACGTGGAAACCGCCTATGCGCGCTATCTCGCGGACATGACCCGCGAACTGGAAGCCGGCAGCCGCCAGCGCCTGCTCATGATCGTGCTGCTCGCGCTGCTGCCGCTTCCGCTCAGCCTGTGGCTGATCGTGCGGGTGGCGCGCAACGTCAGCGGCAACTCGCGCTGGCTGCTCACCGCCATGCATGGCATCGCCGGGGGCAACTTTAATGTCTCCCTGCCCCCGAAAAACCGCGATGAACTGGGCGAACTGGCCAGCGGCCTGGAAACCCTGCGTGGCCAGCTCGCCCACATGGTTTCCGATCAGGCGCGGCAACTGAAGCGCGAACGAGAAACGAGCGCGGAACTGGAACGGCACAGCCTGGAAATCCAGCATTTCGCTCAACGTGTCGCCGCCGGCGACCTGGCCGGGCGACTGGCGGAAGGCGACGACACCCTGGGCCACCTCGCCGGCAGCCTCAACCATATGGCCGCCGGCCTCGCCGGCCTCGCCGGCAGGGTGCGCGAGACCGGCTCCAGCCTGCTGGTGACGGTCAGACAGATGCAGAGCGCGGTGACAGAGCAATCCTCGGGCGCCAGCGAACAAGCCGCCTCGGTCAGCCAGACCATGACCAGCCTGGAACAGATCCGCGCCACCTCCGGGCAAACGCTGGAGAAGGCGCAACGTCTCGGTGAAATGGCGGAGCGGGCGCGCAGCGAAGGTGAGCATGGGCGCTTGGTGGTGGAGGAAAGCATCGTCGGCATCACCGATGTCAACCTCAAGGTGGACGCCATCGCCCGCACCATCCTGTCCCTCAACGAACAGACCCAGCGCATCGGCGAGATCACCTCGGTGGTGGGCGGCATCGCCCGGCAACTACGCCTGCTCTCGCTCAACGCGGCGATCGAGGCGACCCGCGCCGGCGAGGCCGGCCAGGGCTTCGCGGTGGTTGCCTCCGAGGTAAAACAGCTCGCGGAACAATCGCAGGCCTCCACCGAACAGGTGCAGCACATCCTGGAAGAAATCCGCCATGCCACCGACCGCGCGGTCATGGCCACCGAGGACGGCGCCAAGGGTGTGGTGCATGGCCTCGCTCTGGTACAGCGCGCGGGTGAGGCGATCCGCGGCCTGGAAAGCGTGGTGCGCGACACCAGCCTGGGCAGCCGCCAGATCGTCGCCGCCGTGCGCCAGGAAAGTGCCGGCATCGAACAGATCGCCACCGCCATGGGCGACATACACGCCGTCACCACCCGCTTCGTCGCCGCGAGCGAACAGACCCGCGCCGCCACCGACGAACTCTCCCACCTCGCGCAGCGGCTGTCGGCCGTGGCGAGCTTGTACAAGGTCTAGCGATGTCGGATTTGCTCAATTTCGGATTTCGGATTTCGGATTTCGGATTTGAAACCCGCAGGGCGCGCGCAAGCGCGCACCCCACATCCGAAATCCGCAATCCGAAATCCGAAATCTAATGCCCCGCTCCGACATCGACCCGCGCCTGATGCGGCAACTGCTGCAAACCTTCAGCGCCCAACTCGAAGAACGCCTGCAGGCCATCGTCGATGGTTTGCTGGCGCTGGAACAGGGGGCCACGGGCGAGGCGCGCGCGAAGCTCCTCGACGCGATTTTTCGCGCCGCCCACAACATCAAGGGCGCGGCGCGCGGCGTCGGCTTGGAACGGGTGGCGGAACTGGCGCATGCCCTGGAAGACCTGTTCTCCGCGCTCAAGCGCGAGACCGTGGCAAGCCAGCCGGGTTTGGTGGAGCTGTGCCTCTCCGCGGTGGAAGGGATGCGCGGTCTGGCCGAGGCGGATGCGACGGACACCCCCGTCGGCCAGGCCAGCGCCGATCTCCTGCAACGCGTGCGCGCGGTGGCCGCCGGCGCCGCGCCTCCCCCCGCGAGCGCGGCCACCCCGGCGGCTACGTCGGCGCGGCCGCTGTCGGACACCATCCGTCTGCCGGTGGCGCGTCTGGATCGCATCGCCGATCTGGCGGAAGAGTTGCAGGCCAGCAACATCCGCGTCGACGACCATTACCAGGCGAGCCGCCACCAGCATGATCTGGCGCAACGCCTGAAACAGCTTTGGGAACAACTGAACTCGCAAGAGCACATCCGCAATCCGCAATCCGAAATCCGAAATCGCCAAAATCCGAAATCCGATATTTCCCTGGACCGCCACCTGCTAGTCGAGGCCAGCGATCTGATCCTGGAAATCGAGCGACTGGCGGATTCCATGCAGCGCGGCCTGCGCGCCACCGTGGCGCAGTTGCGCCCTCTGGCCAGCGGCCTGCGCGAGGACGTGCGCGACCTGCGCATGGTGCCGGCGGAGAGCGTGCTCAAACCCTTCGTTCTGACCGTGCGAGAACTGGCGCGCGACCTGGGCAAGCGTGTGGAACTGGTGCTGGAGGGCGAACGCCTGGAAATGGATCGCGCCATCCTGGATGCCTTGCGCGACCCCCTCATCCACCTGCTGCGCAATGCCGTGGACCATGGCATCGAGGCGCCGACGCAGCGCCGCCTCATGGGCAAGGCGGAGACCGGCCTGATCACCCTGCGTCTGGAGCGGGAAGGACAGTCGGTGGTGATCACGGTGTCCGACGACGGCGCCGGTGTCGATAGCACCCGGGTGCGCGGCCGCATTCGCGAGCTTGGCCTGGCCAGCGAGGAAGAAATCTCCGCCCTATCCTCGCGCGCCCTGCTCGACTATCTGTTCCGCCCCGGCTTCAGCACCCGCGACCAGGTCAGTGAGATCTCCGGGCGCGGCGTCGGGCTGGACGTGGTGCAGGTGAACCTGCAAGCCCTGGGCGGTCGCATCGCGGTGGATACCGAACTGAACGGCGGCACCCGCTTCCGCCTCTGCCTGCCGCTCACCCTGGCCAGCGACCACGGCCTGCTGGTGCGCGCGGCCGGCCAGGTATTCGCCCTGCCCAGCCTGTATGTGCAACGCATTCTGGAACTGACGCCGGCGCAGATTCTGGAGGTAGCGGGCAGCCAGGCGGTGACGGTGGACGACACGCCGGTGCCGCTGCGCGATCTGGCCAGCCTGCTCGGGCAACGCGGCACGTTGGACGACTATGCCGAACTCATCAGCGTGGTGGTGATCCAGCGCGGCTGGCAGCGCGTGGCGCTGCGCGTCGACCACGTCCTGGGCGAGCGCGAAATGGTGGTCAAACCGCTGGCGCCGCCCCTGGTCGCGGTGCGCCACATCGCCGGCGGCACCCTCGGGCGCGACGGCGACATCCTGCTGGTGCTGGCGGTGGCCGACCTGCTCGCCAGCGCCCTGGGCGCCAGCGGCCGCGTGGTATCACATACTCATGCCGAAGCACGTCCGGCGCCGCGCATCCTGGTCGCCGACGACTCCATCACCACCCGCACTCTGGAACAGAGCATCCTGGAAAACGCCGGCTACCGCGTACAAGTCGCCGCCGACGGTGAGCAAGCCTGGGAAGCGCTGCACAACGGCAGCTTCGATCTACTCATCACGGATGTGGAAATGCCCGAACTGGATGGCTTCGAGCTCACCCGCCGCATTCGCGGCGACGCCCGCCTGGCCGATCTCCCGGTCGTCATCGTCACCTCGCTGGGCAGCGAGGAACACCGTCGCCGCGGCCTGGAAGTCCGCGCCGACGCCTATGTCGTGAAAAGCAGCTTCGAAACACGGGAACTGCTGGAAGTGGTGGAGCAACTCTTATGATTTCGGATTTCGGATTTCGGATTTCGGATTTCGGATTTCGGATTTCGGAGTGGAGGGTGAATGGATAAAGAGACGTTGAAGTTGCGTACACGCCGGTTTGCCTTGGCGGTGATTCGGTTGGTGGAGGGGATGCCGAAATCCATGTCTTCCACGGTAATTGGGCGTCAGGTGATGCGGGCGGGGACAGCGGTGGGAGCGAATTACCGTGCGGCTTGCCGGGCCAGGTCGCGGGCGGAGTTCCTTGCCAAACTGGGTATCGTGGAAGAAGAGGCGGATGAATGTATTTACTGGCTCGAGTTGATGGAAGAGGCAAATCTCCTGCCTCTGGCCACCATCGCCCCCTTGAAAGCGGAGGCCAATGAACTGCTGGCGATCATCATCGCCACCATCCGCAGCACACGATCAAAGGCAAATCCGAAATCCGAAATCCGAAATCCGAAATCGCCAGCATGATCAACATCCTCATTACCGAAGATTCCGACGTCGTCGCCGCCCTGCTCAAGGGAATCTTCCAGGCCGAGCCGGACATGCGGGTGGTCGGGCGCGCGCGCGATGGCCGCGAGGCGGTGACCCTGGCGCATGAGTTGAAGCCGGACCTGGTGACCATGGATATCCGCATGCCAGTGATGGATGGCTTCGAAGCCACGCGCATGATCATGGCGACGCAGCCGCTGCCCATCGTGGTGATCAGTTCCAGCGTGGACGACGAGGAATTGCGCATCACTTTCCGCGCCATCGAGGAAGGCGCGCTGGCGGTGATCGAGAAGCCGCGCGGCCTGAGCCACCCCGATTTCGAACGGATACGGCGCGAACTGGTGGAGACGGTGCGGGCGATGGCCGAGGTGAAAGTGGTGCGCCGGCGCCCTCCGCGGCCGAGCGCGGCGATCTTCCAGGCACCGACGCCACGCCGCGCCGGCGCCCGCCATGAGGTGGTCGGATTGGCGCTGTCCACCGGCGGACCACAGGCGCTCTCCACCCTGCTGGCGGGAATGCCCGTCGGCTATCCGCTGCCGCTCCTGGTGGTGCAGCACATCTCGCCCGGTTTCGTCGGCGGCCTGGTGAACTGGCTGCGCGGCCAAACCCTGCTGGAGGTGTGTCTGGCCAAGCCGAACCAACCCTTGCGGGCGGGCACCGTGTATATCGCGCCGGATGCCCACCATCTGGAAGTCTCGCGCCACGATGGCCGCCTGCATACGCGCTTGTCCTCGGAGCCGGCGGTCGAACGTTTCCGGCCCTCCGCCACCGCCCTATTCCATTCCCTGGCGCGCTGCTGTGGCGCGACCGCGATCGGCGGCATCTTCACCGGCATGGGCTCGGACGGCAGCGACGGCCTGGTCGCCCTGCATCGGGCCGGCGGCCATGTCTTCGCGCAGGACGAGGAAAGTTCCGTGGTCTACGGCATGCCCGGCGCGGCGCGCGCCGCCGGCTGCGTGGATCAGGTGGTACCTTTGGCGCGTATTCCCACCCATCTCATCGAACTGGCAAGGAGTTGATGATGCCGCAACCCCAAGACCCCCCGCTGTCGCGTGAAGCGCTCCTGGACGTCTTCTGCAAGGAGACGCGAGAACGCCTGGCGCGGGCGCTCGCCAGCCTGGAACAGGGGCCGGAAGGCTGCGACTACGATCAGGTGCATCAGGAATTCGACAGCCTGCACGGCGGCGCGCGCGCGGTAGATCTGCCCTGGCTGGAACACTATAGCCGGGTGGTGGCGGGCTACGCGCGGCTGCTGCGCCACCTGAAGCGCGGCGGCCAGCACGAGGAAACCCACGCGCTGCTCACCCAGGCGGTCACCGCGCTGGTGGAGCAGTGCCGCAAGACACCGTTGATCGAACTCCTCGCCGGAGACCAACCGGAGATGCCGATGCGCGAGATGCTCAACAGCATGCAGACCCTGATGCAGCGCGCCAGCCTGGACGAGCTCTCTCCCTGCGCGCTCGGCGAACGGCCGCTGGTCCTGCTGGTGGTGGATGATTCCTCCACCTCGCGCCTGCTGTTCCGCATCCATATGCCGGCGGACAGCGGGCACGTCGTGCACGAGGCTGAGGATGCCGAAAGCGCGTTGCGGGTGGCGCGGGAAGTCCGGCCGGATGTGGTTTTCCTCGACTACAACATGCCCGACTGCAATGGCGTGGAGATCGCCCGCAAGCTGCGCGCGGTCGGCCTCGACCCGTGTTGCATCCTGCTCACCGCCAATGTGCAGCAGGCGATTCTCGACGAGGCGCGCGCGGCGGGCTTCGCCGGGGTGCTGGAAAAGCCGGTGAGCCGCGACAAGATAGCCACCGTGCTGCGGACCGCCACGTAGGGCAGAGAACGATGCATTTATCGGACGCGCAACGCGACGTGCTCACCGAGTTGGGCAACATCGGCATCAGTCGGGCCGCGCGCCAGCTATCTATCCTGCTGAACGAACCGATCCGTATCGAGGTGCCGCGCGTGGAGCTCTGTAGCGCGAGCGAGGCCAGCGGCAAGTGTCTCGACGGCAAGAGCGGCGAAATGTCCTGTGTCTACCAGCGCATGTCCGGCGAATTAACCGGCCGCATCGCCCTGTTGCTGCCTTCCAGCGGCAGCCATCTCCTGTTCCAGGAGCTGCTCGGGCACGCCGCCCCGCTGCATGCCCTGGACCTGCGCGCCTTCGAACACGAGGCGATGACCGAGATCGGCAACATCCTCATTTCCTCCTGCGTCAGCGCCATGGCCGACATGCTGGAACTGCGCATCGACGTCTCCATGCCGCGCTTCGCCGAGGCCACCGCCCAGGATCTATTCAACGACACGGCGCCGGATCGCGAGGAGCAACCGGCGCTGCTGATCCACACCCGCCTGACCGCCGCGCGACGCGATCTGGAAGGATCGATCGTGCTGCTACTGTCGGCGGCGGCGGCGGAAAAGGTGATGTTCGCGGTGCAGGCCCTGATCCTGGCGGCGGATTGACGCCGACAACCATGCACGGCAAACCCTACGATCCCCTGCCCATCGGCGTTCTGGTGCTGGACGGCCAGATGCGCATTCGCGACTGGAACCGCTGGCTGGTCGAGCACACCGGCATTCCCGACACCCGCGCCATTTCACAGCGGCTGGAAGACCTGTTTCCCGGCTTCCGCAATCCACGCTTCCACATGGCTGTGGAACAGGTTCTGCGCAACGGCGGGCCGCAGATTCTCTCGCAGGCCCTGCATCGCTATTTGATTCCCATCGACTTGCCGCACTTGGCGCGGCACGGTTTCGGCCTGATGCGCCAGCATGTGCATATCGAGGCCTACGAGCGGGACAGCGAACGCCTGGCCTTGATCAGCGTGATCGACGTGACCGGCAGCGTGCTGCGCACCGAAGCACTCACCGATGTGGCACAGCGCCTGGAACACGACGTCAACCGCGACCCGCTGACCGGCCTGTTCAACCGCCGCTTCATGTGGGACTGGCTGGACCATCAGCAGCGCCAAGCGCAGCGGCACCATTATCCGATCGCCGCCATGATGCTGGATGTGGACCATTTCAAGGCCATCAACGACCGCCACGGCCATCCCGTCGGCGACCGCGTATTGCAGGATCTCGCGCGGCAACTGTCCACCTGGGTGCGCGAATCGGACATCGTGGTGCGCTTCGGCGGCGAGGAATTCCTGATTCTGCTGCCCTGCTGCGACCAGGCCTTGAGCCACGAGGTGGCCGAACGCATCGTGCGTCAGACCCGCCAGAGCTGCCTGGGCAGCCTGCCCATCGGCGCGATCACGTGCAGCATCGGCGTCGCCCTGTTCGAAAACGACACCCCCCTGCCCCCCGCCGACTTGCTCAACCTCGCCGACCGCCGCCTTTATCTCGCCAAACAGGCCGGGCGCGACCGGGTCGTAACCAGCGGCTGAGGGAGTGGCATCCCCCTTTGCCAAAGGGGAAGATTTTCTGCCCCTACCGCGGTTGCGGCAGGGGCGACAGTTACCTGTCGCCCCCCGCACAGATCCGTACATGAGGCATTACCGCATACGGCTCCCGCCTTAGAGGTCGTGACGCGAAGAAGCGCTTTTCCAGGTCTCCGACAGCCTTGCGTCGCCGCCATTGCCGCATCCGCAGATCCACAATTCCCCAGGATCGTGGACCGCCAGGTTGGTGCGCGGCGGGTAACGCCCCTCGCGGGCGCGACTTATGTCCTCCCCATTTCTTTTTGTGCGTCTCCATAGTAGATTTCTACCGCGCCATTCCCGGCGTATTAAACATTAACGGAGGCATCATGAAGAAGTTTCTCGGGAGCTTGCTTGTCGGCTTGTTGCTGTCGGTTTCAGCCTGGGCGGCGGTGGATATCAATAGCGCGACGCAATCCGAACTCGAAGCGGTGAAGGGGATCGGCCCGGCCAAGGCCAAGGCGATCATGGAATATCGCCAGAAAAACGGGCCGTTCAAGAATATCGATGCGCTGACCGATGTGAAGGGTTTCGGCAAAGCCAGCGTGGCGAAGTTGAAAGGTGAATTGACCGCGGGCACAGCCAAGCCCGAGGCCGGCAAAAAATAATCGCTTTCAGCACCCACGCAAACGCCCCGAATTCGGGGCGTTTGCGTTTGCTATGGCGCGCCCGCCCTAGGTCAGGTTGCGGCTTTATCGCTACCTGACGATCCACAATCAAACATCCGAATTGGTGGGACAAACGTCAGGTAGCGATAAAGCCGCAACCTGACCTACTTGCTTTTCAAAAGAGGGGGGCTTACTCCCCGGCCTACCCTTCCGCCAGGCGCATTTCCGCGGCGGCCAGGGCTTCGGCTTCGCCGCGCAGGATGAGGATGTCACCGGTTTCCAGGCGGGTGTCCGGGCTGAATTCGAAGCCGTGGGTGCCGCGTCGGCGGAGGTTGACGACGGCCGCGCCGAGGCTGTCCAGATCAAGTTCGGCCAGGGTCTTGCCTTTCTCGCCGAGACGGGCGGCGACCATGATGGAGGTCAGGCGCTCGCCGCCGCTTTCATCGTCCAGATCGTCGGTGAGACCGCGAAAATAGCCGCGCATGGAGCCATAGCGCGCCTCGCGCGTCTGGCGGATGCGTTTGAGCACGCGCGCGAGGGGCACGCCGGCCATGAGCAGGGTTTGCGAGCCGAGCATGAGGGCGCCTTCCATGACTTCCGG
This sequence comes from Gallionellaceae bacterium, assembly GCA_028714875.1. Taxonomy (GTDB): domain Bacteria; phylum Pseudomonadota; class Gammaproteobacteria; order Burkholderiales; family Thiobacillaceae; genus PFJX01. The sequence goes on along the minus strand of JAQTLN010000001.1, from coordinate 234,645 downwards.
CACCACTTCGGCGGCGCCGGCGGCGCGCAAGGCGTCGAGGTCGCTGTCGTCGACGGTGCGCACGATGACCGGCGCATCCGGCTTCAGGCGCTGCACGGCGGAAAGCACCTTGTAGGCGGAGGGGGTGTTGGCGAAGCTGATTACCACGGCGCGGGCGCGATGCACGCCGGCCGCCATCAGCACTTCGGCGCGCGAGGCGTCGCCGAACACCACGCGATCGCCGGCCTGGGCGGCGGCATGCACCCGGCGCGGGTCGTCGTCGAGGGCGATGAAGGGCACTTTTTCCGATTCCAGCAGGCGCGCGAGGCTCTGCCCACTGCGCCCGTAACCGCACAGAATGACGTGCTTTTGGATGCCGAAGGCGCGCGCGGCGATTTCATGCACGCCGCGCGCCTGTTCCACCCAGGAACCACCCTCCAGGCGTTTCGCCAGACGATTGCCGTACAGCACCAGGAGCGGCGCGGTGAGCATGGAGAGCACCATCGCGGCGAGCAGGGTCTGATGCAGTTCAATGCCGATCAGGCCACTGTTCAGGGTCAGCGCCAGCAGGACGAAACCGAATTCGCCGGCTTGCGCGAGGCCCAGGCCGACCCGCAGCAGGATCGGCCAGGAACGGGCATAAAGACCGGCCAACAGGGCCACCAGGAGCAACTTGCCGACCACCAGCGCCAGCATGATGCTCAGCACTTCACCCCAATGCCGCGCGACCACGCCGAGGTCGAGCATCAAGCCGATGGATACGAAAAACAGCCCCATGAGCACATCGCGGAACGGGCGGATGTCGGCCTCCACCTGGTAGCGGTATTCGGTTTCCGCGATCAGCACACCAGCGAGGAAGGCGCCCAGGGCCAGGGAGAGGCCGGCCCGGTCGGTGATATAGGCCAGCCCCAGGGTGACCAGCAACACGTTGAGCATGAACAACTCGGCCGACTTGGCCTCGGCAACCCAATGGAACCAGGGGCGCATCAGCCGCTGCCCGATGACCAGGATCACGGCCAGCACCAGGGCGGCCTTCAGGCTGGCGAACAGCAGCGCCTCGCCGAGGCCGGCGCTTTGCGCCAGGGCGGGCACGAAGATGATGAGTGGCGCCACGGCGAGATCCTGGAACAGCAGCACGCCGAGGATCAGGCGCCCGTGTTCGCTGCCCAGTTCGTCTCGCTCCGAAAGCAGTTTGCTGACGATGGCGGTGGACGACATGGAGAGCACGCCGCCCAGGGCCAGCCCCTGCTCCCAGGGCAGGTCGAACAACAGTCCCAGGGCCATGACGATGAACATGGTCATGATGACTTGCAGCCCGCCCAGCCCGAACACGGCCTGGCGCATGGTGTTCAGGCGTGAGAGGGAGAACTCCAGGCCGATCGAGAACATCAGGAACACCACCCCGAACTCCGCCAGGTGGCTGGCCGGCGAATCATGGCTGAGGCGGGGCAGAAAAGGCGCCATGGCGGCGCCGATCAGCACATACCCGACCAGCGCCGGCATACCGATCGCTTTCAGCCAGGCGACGGCGAAAACGCCGCTGGCGAGCAGAATCAGAGTCAGTTCAAGGGTACTGGGCATGGAGTGTGCTAGGGGTAGGAGGCTATACTCCCGGCCGATTATGACATCCTCAACCGCCACCCCCGCCGACATCCTCCAGCTTGCTCGCCGCACGCTGGAAATCGAGGCCAGCGCCGTCAGCCGACTCCAGGATCACCTGGGCCAATCCTTCCTGGACGCGGTCGCCATGATCCTGCAATGCAGTGGCCGCGTGGTGGTGTCGGGCATGGGCAAATCCGGCCATATCGGCGGCAAGATCGCCGCCACCCTGGCCAGCACCGGCAGCCCCTCTTTCTTCATGCATCCGGGCGAGGCCAGTCATGGCGACCTGGGTATGATCACCGGGCAGGATGTGGTCATCGCGCTCTCCAATTCCGGAGAGAGCACGGAAATCGCCGCGATCGTGCCGCTGATCAAGCGTCGCGGCGCCAAATTGATCGGCATGACCGGCAACCCCGCTTCCACCCTGGCGCGCGAGGCGGACATCCACCTCGACGCCAGCGTCGCGCAGGAAGCCTGTCCGCACAACCTGGCCCCCACCGCCAGCACCACGGCGGCGCTGGCGCTGGGCGACGCGCTGGCGGTGGCGGTGTTGTTCGCGCGCGGCTTCACGGCGGAAGACTTCGCCCGCACGCATCCGGGTGGCGCGCTGGGCCGGCGCCTGCTGGTCCATGTGCGCGACCTCATGCACGGCGGCGCGGGCCTGCCGGTGGTCGAATCGGACGCCAGCCTGAAACAAGCGCTGCTGGAAATGACCCGCAAGGGCCTCGGCATGACCGCGATCACCGACCACGATGGCCGCCTGCTCGGCATCTTCACCGACGGCGACCTGCGCCGCCTGCTGGACAACGATGTCGACGTGCGTAGCGCGATGATCGCCGATGTGATGAAACACGACCCACGCACCATTGCCGAGGACGCCCTGGCGGTGGAAGCGGTACGGATCATGGAACAGTTCAAGGTCAACGGCCTGTTTGCCATCAACGCGGCGGGACAGCTGAAAGGCGCGCTCAACATGCATGACCTTCTCCGAGCGGGAGTGGTATGAGCCGGCAAGAAATGGAAGAACGGGATGTCCTGGAAAAAGCGCGTGCCGTACGCATGATCGTGTTCGATGTGGACGGGGTGCTCACCGATGGCAGCCTGTTCTTCGGTGACGACGGCCAGGAATACAAAGCCTTCAACTCGCGCGACGGCCACGGCATCAAGATGCTGCGCGCCAGCGGCGTGGAGACCGGCATCATCACCGGGCGCACGTCCCAGGTGGTGCTGTTCCGGGCGCGCAATCTGGGTATCGTGCATCTGTTTCAAGGCGCCGACGACAAGTTGGAGGCCTTCGGCAAGTTGCTCGCCAGCGTCAATCTGACGCCGGAACAGATTGCCTACATGGGCGATGACGTGGTCGATCTGCCGGTGCTGCGCCGTTGCGGCCTGGCGATCAGCGTGCCGGACGCGCCGGACGCGGTGAAAGCGCGCAGCCATTACATCACCCGGGCCGGCGCCGGGCGTGGCGCCGCGCGCGAAGCCTGCGAACTGATCATGCGCGCCCAGGGCACCTGGGCCGCGCAACTGGCGCTCTACGACCGATGATCCTGGATTCCTCGGTTGACCACTCCTTAGCCCTTGTGTGCCCGCATGTTTGCTGGCCGGCGCGCCTTCGGTCACGCACTCAGATTGGTTGCGCCCGCGTTCAACCAAGGAATCCAGGATGACCGGCGGACAACATGTGCACTGGCTGCCGATCGGCTTCGCGGCGTTGCTCACGCTGATGAGCGCCTGGCTGAACCAGGTGGCGGAACATCCTCAGGTGCTGGACAACGCTGGCTTCACCCATGACCCGGACTACATCGTCGAGCATTTCAAGGTACAGGCGTTCGATATCAGCGGCAGGCCACGTCATCGCCTCATCGCTCAGCGCATGATCCATTACATGGACGACGACACCACCGAACTGGATCAGCCGCGCTTCCGCTTGACCACCGCCGGCCAGGCACCGGTGGATGTCAGCTCGCGCCGCGGCCTGATGTTCGGCGACCGCGAAAGCGTGCATTTTCTCGGCGATGTGCGCGCCACGCGAAGCGCCACGCGCGATCAAAGCGCCTTCATCCTGACCGGCGAACATCTTCGCGTGGTGCCGGATGCGGGTCTGCTGAGCAGCGACAAACCCGTTACCCTGCGCCAGGGGAAATCGGTCATTCATGCGGGAGGGCTGTACCTGAATGACCACAATAAGCAGCTGGAACTCACCGGCGGCGTTCGAGGCCTTTATGAAAAGACACACTAAGACCTGTTTACTCTTCTCCCTGCTGCTCGCGGCCAGCCTGCCCACTTGGGCGGAGAAGGCCGACAAGAGCAAGCCGGCCAACCTGGAATCGGACAGCGTACGCATGGACGACGTCCAGAAACTGGCCATTTACGAAGGTCATGTCGTGCTGACCCAGGGCACGCTGATGATCACCGCCGAGCGCATCGACGTGCGCCAGGACGAACAGGGCTTTTCCAGCGGCGACGCCACGGGAAAACCCGTGTATTTCCGCCAGAAAATGGAAGGCAAAGACGAATATGCCGAAGGTTGGGCCAACCGTCTGGAATATGACGGGCGTTCAGAGAAACTGAGACTGACCGGCCAGGCGCGTTTGAAGCGCGGCGAGGACGACTTGCGCGGCAACCTCATCAACTACGATGGCAAGACCGAATCCTTCCAGGCCCAGGGCAGCATCACCGGCAGCCCGGGGCGGGTACGCGCGGTGATTCGCCCGAAGAGCGGCAATACCGCTCCCACTGTTAAACCCTGAGCCGGCAGTGAGTGTGACTCCATCAGCGTCAAAATCGGTGCTCAAGGCGGAAAACCTGACCAAGCGCTACAAATCGCGCCTGGTGGTAAACGACGCCTCGATCCAGGTGGAAAGCGGCGAGGTGGTCGGACTGCTGGGTCCCAACGGCGCCGGCAAAACCACCTGTTTCTACATGCTGGTCGGTCTGATCAGCACGGATTCCGGACGCATCAGCCTGGATGGCGCCGACCTGACCCGTCTTCCGGTCTATCGCCGCGCGCGTCTCGGGCTGTCCTATCTGCCGCAGGAGCCTTCCGTTTTTCGCCGCATGAGCGTGGCCGAAAACATCGCCGCCATGCTGGAACTCAAGGGCCTGGACAGCGCGGAGGCCGGCACCCAACTGGAAAGCCTGCTGGAGGATCTGCACCTGACCCATCTGCGCGACGCCAACGCCGCCAGCCTGTCCGGCGGCGAGCGGCGGCGCCTGGAAATCGCCCGCGCGCTGGCCACCTCGCCACGCTTCGTTCTGCTCGATGAACCCTTCGCCGGCATCGATCCGATTTCCGTGATAGATATTCAAAAGATCGTGCGTTTCCTCACCAGTCGCGATATCGGCGTGCTGATCACCGATCACAACGTGCGCGAAACCCTGGGCATCTGCGACCGCGCCTACATCCTCAACCAGGGCGAAGTCCTGGCGGCCGGGACACCCGATGAAATCATTTACAATGAAAACGTCCGCCAGGTTTACCTGGGAGAGCACTTCCGGCTCTAATCGACCATGATCCTTCGGCATACCTCCCCGCATGACAATCCCGCTGTAGGCCAGATCGCGGCCTGGGCGGCCGCTCGGGCATTCCGTCGCGCCCCCATTCCACTCGGCCCTTTCCCCATCCACGCTCCCCTTCACTTACCACAACTCCCGCTTCACCCATGAAGCAGAGCCTACAGCTCAAGCTGCACCAGCAGCTCACCCTGACCCCCCAACTGCAGCAATCGATCCGGCTGTTGCAGCTCTCGACGCTGGAACTGGGCCAGGAAATCTCGCAGATGTTGCAAGACAACCCGCTGCTGGAACGACTGGACGGCGAGGACAGCTTCGACGGCCCATCCGGTGACGCACCCGCTGACGAGGCGGCACGCCAGGAACGCGACGACGTCTACGAGGAAATGGCCTGGGGCGACCGCGCGGTAGGACCGGCGCCGGACGATGACGACGACGAACACGGCTTTCAGCAGGCCGAAACCACCAGCCTGCGCCAGCACCTGGTCGAACAACTCGGCCTGACACCGCTGACCACGCGCGACCGTCAATTGATCGCCTTCCTCATCGAAGCGCTCGACGAGGACGGCTACCTCACCGCCTCGCTGGAAGAACTGGCCGAACTCCTGCCGGAAGAACTGGAGATCGATCCACTCGAACTGAGCACCGCGCTCCGGTTGTTGCAGAGCTTCGAACCGATCGGCATCGGCGCGCGCGATCTGGGCGAATGTCTGTGGCTGCAACTCAACACCTTCCCGAAAGACACACCGCATCTCCAGCAAGCGAAAACCCTGGTACGCGAGCACCTGACCCTGCTGGCCGACCGCGAATACGGCAAGCTGAAGAAGCTCCTCAGTCTCGACGACCTGGAGTTCATGCATCTGCGCCAGCTCATCACCTCGCTGGAGCCGCGGCCGGCCGCCGCCTATGCCGCGGTGGACACGCGCTATGTGGTGCCGGACGTATTCGTGAAAAAGGTGAAGGGGCTATGGATGGTCAGCCTCAACGCAAGCGCGATGCCCAAGCTGCGCATCAATGAAATGTATGCCGGCATCTTGCGCAACAACCGCGAGGGCGGCGCTTCGCTGTCCACCCAGTTGCAGGAAGCGCGCTGGTTGATCAAGAACGTGCAACAGCGCTTCGAAACCATACTGAAAGTCTCCCAGGCCATCGTCGATCGGCAACGCATGTTCTTCGAGCATGGCGAGGTCGCCATGCGCCCGCTCACCCTCAAGGAAATCGCCGAAACAGTGGAACTGCACGAGTCCACCATCTCGCGAGTGACCACACAGAAATTCATGATGACCCCGCGCGGGCTCTATGAATTCAAGTACTTCTTCGGCAGCTCCCTGGCGACCGAGGAAGGCGGCGCCGCCTCCAGCACCGCCATGCGCGCGCTGATCAAGCAGTTCATCGACGCGGAGAACCGCGCCAGACCCCTTTCGGACAGCGCCATATCCGAATTGCTGAGCAAGCAGGGCTTCGTCGTCGCCCGGCGCACTGTCGCCAAATATCGGGAGTTACTGAGCATTCCTCCCGCCAACCAGCGCAAATCCATGTGATTCGCGTGTAGCCACCACCGCATTTACCACCGCAGTCAACACCAAACCAGAAAGGAGCTTTTCATGAACCTCACCATCACTGGCCATCACCTGGATGTGACCCCCGCCATCCGGGGCTATGTGGAAGAGAAGATGGACCGTGTCACCCGGCATTTCGACCAGGTAATCGACGTCTCCGTCATCCTTTCGGTAGACAAACTCGAACAGAAGGCGGAAGCCAACGTGCATGTGCCCGGCAAGGATATCTATGTGGAATCCATCGATGCCGACATGTACGCCGCGCTCGATGCGTTGGCCGACAAGCTCGACCGACAGATCCTTAAGCACAAGGAAAAATCCGGCAACGTGCATCGCGAATCCGGTGGCGTCAAAGGCCAGAGCATCGAAGCTGAATAACCCCGCCGGGTGAAAGATGGCGATCTTGGCCAGACAAGTCAGGAGCGAACTAGCTCACGATTGCAACGTTGCCGCTTCGAGCACACGTTGCAATCGCCGCAAACCGACCCCCGCCCATCTGGTTGTTTTACAGTCGCCGCTTTCATCCGTCGGCGCCTTTTAAAGGCCCAGATATGAATCTGATAACCCCCCTACTCACGCTTGCCAATGTGCAGGCCGAGTGCGAAACAACCGGCAAGAAGCGGCTGTTCGAGCAAGCCGCCCAACTTGTTCAAACCAGCCAGAACGTCCCCGCCGGCGAGATATTCGAAAGCCTGTTCTCACGCGAGAAACTCGGCTCCACCGCCCTCGGCTACGGTATCGCCATACCGCATGGCCGCATCAAGCACCTGAACGAAACCGCTTGTGCTTTCCTGCGACTGAAAACCCCTATCGATTTCGACGCGCCGGACGGCGAACCGGTTGATCTGGTGTTCATATTGCTGGCCCCCGCCACCGCCACCGAAGTGCACCTGCAAATCCTCGGCGAACTGGCCGCCATGTTCTCGGACGAGACGTTCCGCGCCAAGCTGCGCGCCGCCCCGGATGCCGCCACCCTGCACCGGCTGATCACCGAATGGACGCCATAGACAAACACATCACCACACACCACGTCACGGTCGCGGAACTGTTTCACCAGGCCGGGGAGCGATTACAACTGTCCTGGCTTGCCGGCCGCAGCGGCGGCGACAAGATGCTCAACTCGGACACCGTGCAGAAACCCACGCTGGCGCTGGTGGGGCACCTGAATTACGTCCATCCCAACCGGGTACAGGTCATGGGCTGCGCGGAAATGGACTACCTGCGCGGCCTTTCCCCCTCCGACCTGACGCTCGCCATCGACAACCTGTTCTCCACCGAGCTAGCCGCCGTGGTCGTCGCCAACGGCGAGCCGGTGCCTGACGGCATGATTGCCATCGCCGACCGCACCGCCACACCGCTGTTCACTTCACCCGAACAGAGCCCGGCCCTGATGCGCTTGTTGTCCCACATCATGACCCAGGCGCTGGCTTCCTCGACGGTGCTGCATGGCGTATTTCTGGAAGTCTCCGGCCTGGGCGTGCTGATCACCGGCGACCCCGCCGTGGGCAAAAGCGAACTGGCGCTGGAACTGATCACCCGCGGCCATCGCCTGGTGGCGGACGACGCCCTGGAAGTATTCGCCGTCTCGCCCGACACCCTGGAAGGCCGCTGCCCCACGCTGTTGCAGGACTTCATGGAAGTGCGCGGCCTGGGCGTGCTCAACATCCGCCGCCTGTTCGGCGAAACCGCCGTCAAGCACAAAAAGAACCTCAAGCTGATCATCCAACTCAGTCCGGCCGACAAATGGCAGGAAATCGACCGTCTCAACATGGCCGCGAGCAGCCGCAACATTCTCGGCATCGAAATCGCCGAGGTGCGGATTCCCGTAGCGGTCGGCCGCAACCTGGCCGTTCTGGTCGAAGTAGCCGTGCGCAATCACACGCTGAAACTGCGTGGCGTCCACTCCTCCGAAGAATTTGCCGAGCGCCAACGCATCGCCATCGCGGAATCGGAAGAGTAATTCGATTTCGGATTTCGGATTTCGGATTTCGGATTTCGGACGCGCGCAAGCGCGCATATATCAAATCCGAAATCCGCAATCCGCAATCCGAAATTGCTCCGCCGCCCGTTCCGACACCACCAGCACCAGCAGCATCATGGCGCGGGTGGCGCCGACGAACAGCTTGCGCAGTGCTTTCTCGTCCAGCGTCTCGAAGTCTATTTCCGCGAATACCACGGCGGCCGCCGACTGGCCCTTGAAGCGGTAGACCGTCTCCAACAGCACATCGCCCTCGGAAAACAGCGGATGGCCGAACAGGTCATAACGGCCGGTGAAGGTTCTCAAGGTATGCGGCCCCAATTGGCTATAGGGAAACAGCAGCGATTGCTCGCGTCCGCGAAAACTCAGCAGCGCCAGATCGTCGCGCTTGTAGCCGGCGCCGTAGCACAGGCGGATCGCCTCCTTCACCCGCTCCTTCAATTCCGCCGCGTCGCGATACACCAGCACCTCCAGCCCCCCCGCGCCGAGCGGTCCCGCCGCGTCTATCGCGGCTCCTTCCGGCAATAGCGCTTGCAGGAAGCGCACCACCGGGCGTGGGCTGCGGTAGTTGCCACGCGCGTGCAGCGTCACCCAGCCCGGCAGCGGCACCGGCGCGCGGCCGTAGAGGTTCTGCAACGGGTCTTCCAGCCAGAGCAGGCGCGCATCCGGGCGCGCATGACGCAGCACCTGGTCGCGCCAGGCTTCCGTGAAATCCTGACCTTCGTCGATGATCACGCAATCGAACTGCCAGGCCACGCCCAGCGGCAAGGCCGCCGCCTGCTCGACCAACCGCTCGAAAGCGTCGGGCTGGGTGAAATCGGGGACGCTGCCCTGCTCGCGCAGGCGTTGGTCGCACAACATATGAAACGTGCCCACCCAACCGTCGGACGCACCGAGAGGCGCGACGATGCGCGCGAAGTGGTCCGCCAGCGGCCGGTTGTAGCAGACATAAAGCGGGCGCTGCCCACGATCAAGGGCGGCGGTGAATTCAGCCAGCGCCAACTGGGTCTTGCCGGACCCGGCGGTGCCGGTCACCCGCAAACGGTGCGGCGTGAACTCCAGTTGTCGCGCCCAGTGCGCGAGGCCGCCGGATACCCGGGTGACCAAAGCCCGCGCGCGGCCGACCAGGGCGGTGACATCGGTTTCCAGTTGCAACACCCCGCGCAGGAAGCGGTGCACTTCCGTGGCCTGGGGCGCGCGTTCGCCATCGGGAAGGATGCTCTGGATGAGTGCAGCCAGTTGTGCCTTGCGCCGCGCATCGACGATGCGCTGCGGCGCGATGCCCGCCGTCTCCACCTGGCGCACCGTGTAATCCGGGCAATACAGCAGATAGTCCACATGCGCCGCCTGGCAGCCGGGGCGCGCATGCAACTTGGCGCGCAGGGCGGAAACGCTACGCGCCATCTGCACGGCCACGCGCTTTTCCTTTTCCGCGTAGCGCTTGACCAAACCTTCCGGCGTCTCGATCAGGAAACCGCTCTTCTGCTCGATCAACAGCACATCGCCGGCCGGGTTGACCACCACGAAATCGATTTCGCCATACACCGAGAAACCGTGTTCCAGATGCGTCCAATGCACCGCGTGGTAAACGGTGTAAGCGTCCGGCAAAGCCGCCGCCAGCGTGGACAGCGTCTCGATCTCGCGCGCCGCCGCGCCGGTGACCTCCAGCGCCCGCCAACCATCGGGAAGAATGTTCGCCATGCCTACCCCAGTGAGATCGCTCGTGACGGTCGAGAATAACGGAAGCGCTGATTTATTTCGGCGCTGTTCGCGGTGCCCGTCGATACGACGGAAAGACCTAGGGGGCCTCCCCATTTTCCAAAGGCGCTTTTCTCGTTAACGGGTGATGCGGTTGGCGCGGCGGCTCCCCCCCTTTTTCAAAGGGGGAGGCCACCTCCTCAGGCGTTTTCTGTCGCATCACCCGTTAACGTGAACGGCGCCTTTGTTATTGCTTCCCCGCCGGTACCTCGTTGAACCGCAACTTGCGATAAGCCGCCAGCAGGCGCTGGTGCATCTCGCAACCGGCCAAGTCCGGGCCGGGCGCTTGCAGGCCGAAGAAGCGCCGCTCGCCACGCAGCATGGCCTGAGCCGTTTCCAGGGTATCGGCGCCGTACAGACTCAGCAGGCTGTCGCTGTAGCTATCAGCATGCGCCATCTCCAGCAGTGTTTCGATGCAGCGATAAATCAGCCTGCGCGCGGGATTGAGTTGTTCGAAATGACGCACCCACTGGCAACCTTCGCGCGCGGCATCGACATCCCGAATGGCGAGGGCAAGCTGCGCTTTCAGTTCGCCCACGCGCAGGTCTTGCCAAAGCGAGCCGGCGTCGGCGGCCAGGCCGATCAGCGCGGCGACCGGGCGCTGATCGTCGAGGCCAAGCTCGTTCAGCGTATCGAGCAAGTCACGGATTTCTCCGTCTTCCAGTTGCGGCAGATGCAGGATGGCCGGGTGCAATTGGTTGCCGACGCTGTTGTTGTTCCATTCCAGGTCATCGAGCGGGTAGATCTCGGACATGCCCGGCACCAGGATGCGGCAGGCGTAGACACCGAGATGATCGAAATCGGCGATGTAGACATCGCGCTCGTCGCCGTGAATGGCCTCGCATAGCCAGGCGAATTCCTGTTCCGTGCTACCTCCAAAATTCCAGTCTGCGAAGTCGAAATCCGGCGTCGCTCGGAGGAATTCCCAACTGATGATGCCGCTGGAATCGACGAAATGAATCTCCAGGTTCTGCGCGTCGGCGATCTCGTCGAGGTCGAAGCCCGGCTCCGGGAAGTCACCCAGCGCATCCAGCGCGCGGCCTTGCAGGAGTTCGGTGAGGGCGCGTTCCAGCGCGACTTCGAAGTCGGGGTGCGCGCCGAAGCTGGCGAAGCAGCCCTGGTCATGCGGATTCAGCAGGGTCACGTTCATCACCGGATACTGGCCGCCGAGCGAGGCGTCCTTGACCAGGATGCCGAAGCCGGCGGCGCGCAAATCACGGATGCCGGCTTCGATTTTCGGGTAGCGGGCGATCACCGCTTCCGGCACGTCGGGCAGGCACAGGCCCTCGCCGATGATGCGGAATTTGACGTGCCGCTCGAAGATTTCCGACAGCGCCTGAACCCGCGCCTCGGCGGGCGTATTGCCGGCCGACATGCCGTTGCTGACATACAGGTTGCCGATCAGGTTGACCGGAAACCACAGCGTGGCGCCGTCGCGCTGGCGCTGGTAGGGCAAGGCGCAGATGCCGCGCGCCGCGTTGCCGGAATTGCGATCGACCAAGGCGCCTGCGGGCACGGCGTCTTCCGGGTTGTAGAAAGCGCGCAGATCCGCGTCCAGCAAACCTTCCGGCCAGGCGCCGCCATCCGGCATGGGAAACCATTGTTCTTGCGGGTAGTGGACATAGGCGCGCTCTGCCAGCGTGCCGCCCAGGTAGTAATGCGACCAGAAGTAATTGCAGCCGAGACGCTCGAAAAACTCCCCCAGCGCGCTCGCCCGCGCGGCCTTTTCGGAGGCGCCCTTGCCGTTGGTGAACAGCAGCGGGCAATCGCGATCGCGTATATGCACCGACCAGGCATTGGCCACCGGGTTCAGCCAGGAGCGTTCCTCGATATGAAAACCCAATGTCGCCAATTTGGCCTGCATGGACTGAATGGAGGATTCCAGCGAGGCGTCCTTGCCGGTGATGAAGCTTTCGATTTGCATGGGAATTCCAGGTCGAGAAGGACGGGCTGAGCTGATCAAAGCCCTTCCAACATCATGATTCGTGGGGCGTGCCTGAGACTGGCTCAGGGCAAAAAAACCGACGGCCGTTTGCGGCCGTCGGTTTATCCACAGCGGAGTGTGGACGGTCGAGTCTTAGCCTTGCGGCTGGTCTTTTGTAGCGCAGGCTTCCAGCCTGCCCGTTGTCGACCCGGCGCCGTGACGCAGGCTGGAAGCCCGCGCCACATGGATTACTTGCTCGCGGCCGGCGCGGGAGCCGGCATCTGCGATTGCATCATCTGCAGCAACTTCATCAAGGTGGCCGGGTCCAGGGTGGGCATGCCGCCGACGGGTCCGCTGGGCATCGCCATCATCTGGCCCATGGGGCCATAGGTATTCGGGTTCATGGCCGCGCCCATCCAGTTGCCATACATATTGGGATTCATGGGCGCCATCATGGCGTTCATCGCGGCGGGATTCGTGGGCGCGGCCATCCAGTTGCCGTACATGGCGGGGTTCAACATCTGGGTTCCCATGTTCATCATCTGCGGGCTCATGGGGGCCATCATCATGTTCAGGTAGTTACTGGGGTTGATGCCCTGGCTGATCAAGGCGTTGAGGAGGCGGGGGTCCAGGCCGGCGGCCATCCATTTCATGGCGATGGAGGGGTCGGTGAACTGCATGTAGTTCTGCATGGCGGCGGGATTCATCATGCCCGAGAGCATGCGGATGCTGGTGTTGGGGTCCATGCCCTGTTGCATCATGGCCATCGAGGTGGCCGGATTCATCATGGCATTGCTCCACTGCGCGAATGCGGCGGGGTCCTTGAAGGCGGCGGCATTTTGGGTTGGGTCGAGCATCTTCCCCGCCCAGGCCTGGGGCGTGGTGGGTGTGGCGGAGAGGGCGGGCGCGGCAGGCGCGGTGGCGGCGGGCGCGGCGGCGGGTGTATCGGCAGCTTGGGCAAGTCCGGATAAGGCCAGGGCGGCGAACAGGATGGGCATACGATTCATGGCGAACTCCAGTGAGGGGTGGGGCGTACTCGAAACAACGGACCCGGTGTCAACGGGTCCGCCATCCTAGTCCCCTTTGTGCCTGGAGGGGGTGTTCTTGCAACGCCGGGCCGATCTGGCGGACTGTCTTCGCGTGAGTAGTCAGCCTTTGAAAGCCCCGTCTGATGCGAGATAGGCCAGTTCCTCGGGCGTGCTCTCCCGGCCGAGAATGGCGTTGCGATGGGGAAAGCGGCCGAAACGGCGAACGATGCCGCGGTGATGCTCGGCGAAATAGAGATTGGCCGCGAGTTGGGACTCACGAAAAAGGTTCACCGATTGATCCTGGTCATCCAGGTTCTCGCTGTGCATCAGCGGCAGGTAGAGGAACAACACCCGATCACTCGGCACCTGTTTGTCGTAACCGCGCGCCACAGCCTGTTTGGCGAGCGCGACGGCCCGCCGCTCGCTGGAGAAAGCGGCCGGTTTGCCCCGGTACATGTTCAGGGGCAATTGATCCAGCACGATGGCGAGCGCCAGAGTGCCTTCCGGGGTGTCCGCCCAGTCATCCAGCTCACCGGACACGGCGCGCTTCCAGAGTCCCTCGAAGCGCGCCCGGATTTCATCATCCAGCGCCGGAGTGGAGGAAAACCAGTACTTGCTGATCCGCGCCGAAAACCAGAAATCCAGAATTTCATGAAAGTCGTTTGCTTGCGCCATAGCCAAGGTACTCACGAAGTTGATGATCGATCGCTAGCAGCCTGTCGGACTTTGGAATCGTCGGCTGCAAATCGGCCGCGACGGCCCATTTCCCGCCAGCTTCTTGCACCCGCAAGGGGTACGCCGGATTCGTAATGTCGCTGAAGCGACAACGACTCCGCTGCCCCATAGTTCGACTATGCGGCTGCGAATCCGACAAAAACTGAGCTCGTCGGGGCCTATTTTTGCTATCGACGACCAAAGTCCGACAGGCTGCTAGAGCGACAACGGTTCCCAGGTTGAGCCGCCATTCGCCAGAGTGCCAGCCAATCAAGCGGGCACTCATGGGGCATTGGAAAAAGACTACACCCCGGCAAAATAGCCATCGTCATACGCCTGCGTATAAACCAACCAGTCACGCCGCGCCTGCTCCGCGCAAAGTTCCGCGATGTGTGTGACTCGGCGCTTCCATCGGGATTTCGCGCCGAATTCGATCAGTTCATCCGCGATCGCCGAACCATCCCGTCCGCCCGCTCGCAGATGGCCCCAGGCTAGTGTGGCGCCCATGCTGGCCATGACGTTTTCCAGGCGAGCGAGTTTGCCATTCCAGTGCCGCAAGGCGACGCGATCCTCGCTCGGTTGCAGGGCGCGCAGGATGTAGGCTTGCTTGGCCATCCGGACTGGCCGCAAGAAGGCCATGGACACCGCCTGGACCCTGCGCTGGACGGCCACGACCCGGTGCGCCTCGCTCTTCCACTCGGGTTGTTTGACCTTCAGGGTGGGCATCAGGGATGAAGGCAAAGCCTGTTTGAGGTCGAGCAGGAAATTGCCGTCCGGCGAGCCCCGTCCACGTACCAGGATCACATAGCGTTCCACGCCCAGGCTGCCGGTGCCGGCGATCCGGCGCGCCACGTCGAGAACGCGAAAGAAATCTGGTTTGTCCTCGGCTGCGGCGAAGTCCTCCATGAAGGCGGTGACCAGTTGCCGTTGCGCGTCGCTGACCGGCAACGCCTTTTCACCGTCGATCCGCAGCAGGCGCCGCTTGCCTTTGCGCTGAGTGCGGGTATCGAGAAATTCGGGGCGGGATCGCGACTGGATGGTGTCGAACAGCTCCCTGATCAAACCCTCGCTGGTCTCCCGCTCGACCCAGCGCGCCTTGCCGGTCGCGAGCTCGCGCGCGTAGCTGTCGAGAAACGCCTGGCACAAGGTGGCGATGGCGGACGCGTCCACCTTCAACTCCGCCATGCCGAGCCGAACACTGACCATGAAGCGGGCCACATCCCAGGCGCAGGGTGCCAGGGCGGCCTCGTCGAAATCGTTCATGTCGAAGTAGGCAAGGCGGTTGTCGCCCTTGTAGCTACCGAAGTTCTCCAGATGCAGATCGCCACAGACCCAGACTTTGGGCGACTCATCGAGCACCCGTTCAACCGGCAGGCGTTGCTGAAACAAGTGGCAAGTGCCGCGCAGAAAGACAAAGGGGCTCGCCCGCATCTTGGTGTACTTCATGGCAAGCCGTTCCGGATCCCGGCCCTGGTTGAACCTGCGTATTGTCAGCGCCACATCCATTCGTTCACCTCGCCATTTTCCAGCCAACCGCCGGGACAGGTCCGATCTATGGCGCTTCGCTTTGGGAAGTGGATACTACCCGCGCCTCCTCACTCTGGAACCTCGATCCGGCGATCACCCCACGATGTCCCCGACCGACCCTCAACCCGCCGCCGCATCCTGGCTGCCCGACCTGGTGGCGGGGCTTGCCGTGGCTGGATTGCTGGTGCCCGAGGCGGTCGCCTATTCGAGCATCGCGGCCCTGCCGCCGGAATATGGCGTGATCGCCCTGCTGGCGGGGCTGACCTGCTATGGCCTGGTAGGCCGCAGCCGCTTCGCCGTCGTCTCGGCCACCTCTTCCTCCGCCGCCGTGCTGGCCGCCGCCACCGCCTCCCTGGCGGGCGGCGATGCCGGGCTCAGACTGGCTCTGGCCGCTGGTCTGATTCTGCTCACCGGGGTGTTCTTTCTGGTGGCGGGGTTTGCGCGCATGGGGGCCATCTCGGCGTTCATCGCCAAGCCGGTACTGCGCGGCTTCACCTTCGGCCTGGCCCTGGTCATCATCGTCAGGCAACTGCCTCATATCCTGGGTGTGCACGCGCGGCACGACGACATCCTGCGCTACGGCCTCGATCTCTTCGAGCAATTCAGCCTCTGGCACCCGGCCGGCGTCGGCATGGGGCTGGCCGCGCTGGCATTGCTGTTTCTGCTGAAACCGTATCGACGCATCCCGGCCTCCTTGCTGGTCATCGTTCTGGGCGTCGCCGCGCAAACGCTCTGGGGCCTGGATCAGCATGGGGTCACGCTGGTGGGCAACATCGATCTCCAGTTCAAGGCGCCGAGCGTGCCCACCCTCACGCGGGGCGAATGGCTGCGACTGGGCGAACTGGCCTTCGCCATGCTGTTCGTGCTGTACGCGGAGTCTTACGGCAGCGTGCGCGGTTTCGCGCTGAAACATGGCGACCCCGTTGCCGCCGACCGTGAACTGCTTGCCCTGGGGCTGAGCAACCTGGCTTCCGGCCTGTTCGCCGGTATGCCGGTCGGCGCCGGTTACTCCGCCACCTCCGCCAACGAGGCCGCCGGCGCCCGCTCCCGGCTGGCGGCCTGGATTGCCGCGCTGGCGGTCCTGGCGGTGGTGCTGACCCTGCTGCCTTATGTGGCGCTCACCCCGGAGCCGGTGCTGGCCGCTATCGTCATCTACGCCGTCAGCCACACCCTGAATCCCGCCGCGCTTCGGGTCTATTTCCACTGGCGACGTGACCGCATGGTCGTCTTGTTCGCGATCGCCGCCGTGTTGCTCCTCGGCATCCTGGATGGCCTGCTGGCGGCGGTGGGCGCCAGCTTGCTGATGACCCTGCGCGATCTTTCCCAGCACAAGGTGTCGCTACTCGGACGCCTGGGGCAGGGCCATGATTTCGTGGACATCGCGGCGCACCCCGAGGCGACGCAAATTCCCGGCGTGCTGATCATGCGGCCCGAGACCCCGCTGTTCTTCGCCAATGTCGAGCAAATGCTGGCCATCGTCCGGCGACAGATTGAGGCGCCGGACGCGGTGAAGACCCTGATCCTCAGCCTGGAAGACTCACCCGACCTGGACGGCAGCAGCATCGAGTCCCTGATGGAACTGGCCGGATTCGCCCATGAACGCGGGATCGCGCTACTCCTCGCGCGCCTGCATGACCCGGCCCGGGCCGTGCTTACCCGCGCGGCGATTCCCAACCTGCCGGCCTCGGCCCTGACCAATTGGAGCGTGGACGATGCGGTGGCGAAGGCGTTGGGTTAAGCGAGCGCATGACGATCCGTGCTCCCTACCCTTTTTCTTTTCATATTGATTGGCATTTCACAAGGCTCTGACCTTCCCGGGGCGGATGACACCACGAAAAAAGCAAAGGGGCCGGATCGATGATCCGGCCCCTTTGTACCTTGCCTGGAGGGCATACCCGTTACATCCGGGTTGCCACGGGCGGAGGGTGTTACACGGGCTTGATGGAAGCGGCCTGCTTGCCCTTGGGTCCGGTCTTGACCTCGTAGGAAACGCGCTGCGCCTCAGTCAGGGACTTGAAACCGCTGTCCTGGATTTCGGAGAAATGAGCGAACAGATCTTCGCCGCCTTCGTCAGGGGTGATAAAGCCAAAGCCTTTGGCGTCGTTGAACCATTTAACAATTCCGGTAGCCATCTACATTCCTTTTTGAAACAAAAAATCCGGGTTCTCACCCGGTTGGGTGCGGCGACATCAAAGGCTGTAGGAGCTACTGAAGTAACGGTGCCAACTAAGCAGCCTGTCGAGCTTTGGAATCGTCGGCTGCAAAGCGACCGCAGCGGCCCATTTTTCACCAGCTTCTTGCCCCATAGTTCGACTATGCGGCTGCGAATCCGGCAAAAACTGGCCTCGCTGGGGTCGCTTTTCGCTATCGACGACCAAAGCCCGGCAGGCTGCTAGGGCTGTGACTGCGGAACTGAAACTACAACTTGAAATAACTGCCGGCCCACCGTACCCACAACCTCATAGATAAGCAAGGTTTATATATTCAGAACACCTTTCTATGACCCCTCGCCGTTAGCGCCGAGCCGTGCCACCACCCTCACCTCCACCGCATGTTCCCGCTGGTCATCCACCAGAGGAATCGCGTCCCGCTCGACGCCATCGACCGTCAAACCACTGTCTTCATCCGCGTCGGCACCGAGTTGCGTGACGTTGATGTGGTAGACCGTCTCGCGGAAGCGGTAGTGGATCTTGAACCCCCGCCAATGCGCGGGCAGACAGGGCGCGACGTGCAGCCGGTCCACTTCCAGCCGTAGCCCGAGCAAGGATTCGAGGATGAGTCGATACATCCAGCCGGCCGAGCCGGTGTACCAGGTCCAGCCGCCGCGGCCGGTATGGGGCGCCACCGCGTAGACGTCGGCCGCCATGACGTAGGGTTCCACTTTGTAGGTGGCGATGGTCTCCGGTGATTTTGCGTGGTTGGCCGGGTTGATCAGGGTGGTGAGCTCCCAGGCGTGGCGGCTGTCGCCCAGAGCCGCGAAGGCCATGGCCGCCCAGATGGCGGCGTGGGTGTACTGGCCGCCGTTTTCGCGCACGCCCGGCACGTAGCCCTTGATGTAGCCGGGGTCCAGATCACTCTGGTCGAAGGGGGGATCAAGGAGCTGGATGAGCCCCGCGTCGCGTCGCACCAGATGTTCATCCAGCGCCTGCATGGCCTGGAGCGCGCGGTCGAGGTTGCCAACCCCGGTGGCCGCCCCGGACAACACCGCCCAACTCTGCGAGATGGAATCGATCCGGCATTCGGCGTTGGCAGCGGAACCCAGCGGCGTGCCGTCGTCGAACCAGGCGCGGCGATACCAGGCGCCGTCCCAGCCGTGCCGTTCCAGGTTCTCGCCCAGGCGCAGTCCTTCGGTCGCGCAGAATTCGGCGAAGTCGGGATCGTCGTGACGGCGCGCCAAAGCGCTGAACTGATGCAGCACTTCGTAGAGGAAGAAGCCCAGCCACACGCTTTCGCCCTTGCCGCCGATGCCGACCCGGTTCATGCCGTCGTTCCAGTCGCCCGTACCGATCAGCGGCAGGCCGTGCTCGCCGTAGCGCAGGCCGTGGCGGATGGCGCGCACACAGTGCTGGTAGAGGCCGTCGCTGGTCTCTGAACGGCCGGGCAGGTCGTAGTAGGAGTCGTCTTCCGGGTTGAGCGGGCGGCCCTCCAGGAACGCCACAGGTTCATCCAGCACGCCGGTGTCGCCGCTGCTCAGTACATAGCGGCAGGTGGCCAGGGCCAGCCACAGGTAGTCGTCGGAACAATGGGTGCGCACGCCGCGGCCGGCCGGCGGGTGCCACCAGTGCTGGACATCGCCTTCGCGAAACTGGCGGCCGGCGCATAGCAGTAGTTGCGCGCGCAACAAGCGGGGCTCGGCGTGCACCAGCGCCATCGCGTCCTGCAACTGGTCGCGGAAGCCGAAGGCGCCGCCAGACTGATAATAGCCGCTGCGCGCCCACATCCGGCAGGCCAGGGTCTGGTAGAGCAGCCAGCCGTTGGAGAGCACGTTGAGCGACTGGTCGGGGGTCTCCACCTGGACCGCGCCGAGAGTGTGGTTCCAGTATTGCCAGACCGCGTCCAGGGCTCGCCGCGCGGCGTCGGCGCCACGGAAGCGATGCACCTGATGACTTATATCATCGCCACCCGGCATCCCGCCCAGACCGAGGCGGAAGATGACCTCGCGTTCCTGGCCGTCGGCCAGGTCGAAGCCCACTTGGATCGCGGCGCAGGGGTCCAGGCCGCTGCCCGCCTTGCCGGACAGGTGGGTGCGCGCCAGCGCCGCCGGGTTCTCCAGGCTGCCGTTGCGGCCGATGAATTCGGCGCGGTCGCAGGTCACGCTCCGGTTCGCGTCGTCCACGTCGAAGAAGGCGACCCGGTCGGGAAACTCGGTGTTGTACGGATTGCGCGCATAGAGCGCGCCGCTGTAGGGCTCGACTTCGGTGGTCATGTGCATGGCCGATTTCGGCCGCAGATCGCCCAGCACCCATTCCACATAGCCCGTGGCGGAAAGCCGCCGCGGCCGGCCGGAGGTATTGCGCACCTTGAGCACGGAGAACTTGATCGCCGCGTCCTGGGCCACATAGACCCACAATTCGGAGTGGATGCCGCCCTCGCTGTGCTCGAACACGCTGTAGCCGAATCCGTGGCGGCTGACATAAGGCGAAGCACCGCGCCGGGGCAGCGGCGTCGGCGACCAGAACCGGCCGCTTTCCTCGTCGCGCAGGTAGAAGGCCTCGCCGCTGGGGTCGGAAACCGGGTCGTTATGCCAGGGCGTGAGGCGGAACTCGTGGGCGTTCTCGCCCCAGGTGTAAGCCTGGCCGCTCTCCGAAATGACGCTACCGAACTGGGGATTGGCCAGCACGTTCACCCACGGCGCCGGCGTGGTCTGGGTGGGCGTGGTGGTGATGACGTACTCGCGCCCATCCGAGGTGAAGCCGCCGATGCCGTTGCCCAGGATCAGCTCGCGCCGAGGCGGTTCCGAGGCGGGCGTCTCTTCCTGAACGGGACGACTCGGTATCAGGCGCGGCACGCGACCTTGCGCGGCAATGGGGCGGTTGACCTGTTCCGTCAGGGTTCCCCCGCTGTCGCTGAGAATGATGCGGGCGACGGTCTGGAACAGGATGCGGTCCTCTTCCGATATCTGCTCCGCCGAGCGCACGAAGATGCCGCCCGGCTGCTCCATCACCTGGGTCTCCAGGCCTACCGCCACCAGGCCCAGGATCTGCTCCTGCAACACCTGCCGGTAACCGGCGCGGTCCTCGTTCCAGATCACCAGGTCCACCGCTAATCCCTTCAGACGCCAGTAAGCGTGGGCCTGGATGAGCTGGCGCACCAGTTCAATGTTGGCGAGGTCGCCGATGCGCAGCAGGACGATGGGCAGGTCGCCGGAAATGGCATAGCCCCAGAGGCCGGATTGTCCGCGCCGGTTCTTTATGAGCACGCTGCTGTCGGCGCGCAAGGCGGCATAGGTATAAAGGATGGAATTGGCCAGGCGCGCATAGATTTGCGCGTCCGCTTCAATGGCGTTGATCTGGCGCAGCAGCACCTGGGCATGGGTCCAGGCCAGCTCGAAGACGCGGTCGGCGATGTGGCGATCCTGATATTTCTCGACCAGGCTCAGCGCCACCTCGCGGTTGTCGCTGATGCCGTAGACCAGGTCGACCAGGGCCGACTGCCCCGGCTCCAGGGTGATCCGGCAGCGGATGGCCACCACCGGGTCCAGCACGGAGCCCTGGCTGCCGGACAGCGCCACGCCGGCATCCATCGCCAGGGGTGCCGCGAGCGTGCGGCCGCGACCGATGAAGCGCGCGCGGTCGGTCTCGTAGGACAGCTCGGCCCCCTCGGCGTCATGTACCGCCATCAGGTGGAACATCCAGGGCGATTGCTCGTCGCGGGATCGCGGGCGGCGGGTGCAGAGAATGGCCTGGCGTGGCGCGACGATCTCGGTCTGCACGAAGAGATTGCTGAACGCCGGATGCAGGGCGTCGGCGGCGGCGGATGCCAGCACCACTTCCGCATAGCTGGTGACCTCGAGCGCGCGGCGCGTGGCGGAATGGTTGGTGATGCGCACCCGGCGCAATTCGATGTCGTCTTCCGGCGACACAACGATGTCGGTATGGAGGTCGAAATCGAAGTCGTCTCCTTTTTGGCGGCGGCGGAACTCCGCGCGCCCTTCCGAGAAAATCGCCTCGTAGCTTTCCCCGCGCCGCAACGTCGGCTGGTGCGCGGTGGACCAGGTCGAACCGCTCTCCACGTCTTGCAGGTAACAGAATGTGCCCCAGGAATCGCGGGTGCCATCTTCGCGCCAGCGGGTGACGGCCAGGTCCTTCCAGCGGCTGTAACCGCCGCCGGCGTTGCTGAGCATGACGTGATAGCGGCCGTTGGACAGCAACTGCACTTCCGGAGCCGGCGTATCGGGATTGTTCAGCACGCGGACCGGCATCGTCGGAATGTCCGTGCCGACCTGTTCGCCGGCGAGTTCAGCGGTGTGGACGTAGAACGCCGAGGCCCTGGGGATACGCTCCTGCAACAACAACAGGGTGGCCTGGAACAGCGGGTCGGAGGCGAAGCGCTTCTGCATCGGCTGATCCAGCAGCAGATAGGCCAGGGAGAGCAGGCTCATGCCCTGGTGATGCGCCATGTAGGAGTGCAGCAAGGCATGCGATTCGCCGCGCCGTTGCCGCGCCGGGGTGTAGTCGATGGCCTCGTAAAAACCGAAGCGCCCTTCCGCTCCGGCGGTGCTGAGCCGTTGCAGGTTCTGGCAGGCCGCCTCCGGCGCCACCATCAGCCCCAGCGCAGTGGCATAGGGCGCGATCACCAGGTCTTCGCCAAGCCCGCGCTTCAGGCCCAGGCCGGGCACGCCGAAGGCGCGGTACTGGTAGTTGAGATGCACGTCCACCATGTTGTAACCGGATTCGGAAATACCCCAGGGCAGGCCGCGCTGCTGGCCGTACTCGATCTGCCGCGCCACCGCTGCCCGTGCGGTCTGATCGAGCAGGGTGTGCGCATAGCTCGGCATCACCAGTTGCGGCATCAGGTACTCGAACATCGAGCCGCTCCAGGACAGCAGAATCGGCTCGCCGCCGGCACTGGTGAGCAGTCGCCCGAGGGCAAACCAGCTCTCCTGCGGCAACTGCCCCTGGGCAATGGCGACGAATACGCTCAAGCGGGCTTCCGAGGCCAGCAGATCGTAGAAACTCGCGTCCCGCCGCCGTTCATCGACGTTGTAGCCGATGCTCAACAGGCGAGATTCCTTGTCATACAGAAAGCCGTATTCCATATCCGCGAGTTCGCCGGCTTGCAAAGCCAGGCGCTGGATGGTGGCGATGCGCTCCTGGGCGCGCGCGCCGCCTAGCGCCAAGTACCGACGCAGTTCGGCCAGCGAGGCCTCCGGGCGCTCCGCGAGCCGCGACGACAGGGCCAGATCCAGCCCCGCCAGGGCGCGCAGGGTCGGCATGGCGTTGATCTCGGGGAGATCGCCGAAGCTTTCCGACGCTTCCGGCAGGTCGGTCCAGGGCGCGAGGAACACCAGCTCGTCACGGGCGGCCCGGCATTGCCGCTCCAACACCCCGGCCCACCAGAACGCCTCGGTCTCGGTTGCATCGGCCAGGTCGGCGGCGATCGCCGCCGCGGCTTGCACCAGGCGGTCGAGCTGGAGCCGTGTCGCCGACAACGTGGCCGGCGGCGATGCGTGCGCGGTTTCCAGTTCCCGCCGTAATTTGGCCAACGCGGCCTCGCCTGTGGCCGCCGCCAGTATTTCCACGGTGTCACCCACGCCGTCCAGCCAACGCGGCGCAAGGATCGGACGATCGAGCAGCGCCAG
This sequence comes from Gallionellaceae bacterium, assembly GCA_028714875.1. GTDB lineage: Bacteria > Pseudomonadota > Gammaproteobacteria > Burkholderiales > Thiobacillaceae > PFJX01. The sequence goes on along the minus strand of JAQTLN010000001.1, from coordinate 211,259 downwards.
CAGTCCCGGGCGCAGGGTCAACAGATGGCCCGCCAGATTGCCGCTGTCCACCGTCGAGATGTATGCGGGATGCAGCGGCTGTAACGACTGGGTGTCGTACCAGTTGTAGAAATGGCCACGGTGGCGCTCCAGGCCCGCCATCGTTTCCAGGGTGTTGCTGGTGCGTTCGAGCAACTGCCCAGTGGGGATGTAGCCGAAGTCGTGGGCGGACAGGTTCGCCAGCAGCGCCAGGCCAATGTTGGTGGGCGAGGTGCGGTGGGCCAGCGTGGCCTCGCGGTATTCCTGGTAATTGTCCGGCGGCAGCCAGTGATCCTCGGGGCCGACGAAGGTCTCGAAGAAGACCCAGGTCTTGCGCGCGATGCGGCCGAGAAAACGGGTCTGCTCGCTAGTCAGCCTGGCCTCGCGGCGGGCCAGCGGCAGGCTGCTCCACCAGGCGATGGCGGGGGAGACCAGCCACAGGAGCAGGATGGGACTCGCCACCCACAGCGCGGCCGGATTCTCCAGCGCCAGGGTAATGGCGCCGCCGACGGCCAGCACGGGGGCGAAACCCATGGCGCGGAACGAGGCGGCGAGGTCGCTCCGGCTGTGCCTTTCCTGGTCGCCGGAGGGGTTCCATTCCAGCAGTCGCTGCTTTGTGACCAGCAGGCGCCAAAGCGTGCGCAGGATGGCATCCAGGCTGTAGAAAGCCTCGTGCGGCAGCGTCGCCAGGGCAAAGCCGGCCTGGACGAAGCGTTGGCCGGCGCCATGAGTGGCGGCGGCGAGATGCTGGCCGGGGCGCATGTCATCCGGTTTGCGCAAGGCATCCAGCAGGGTGGCCAGCAGCGGTGGGACCAGGACGATGCCGAGCACCGCCAGGGTCCAGACAGCCGTCGCCGAAATCAGCGTCCAGCCCAACAGCAACAGCAGGGTCAACGCCGCCGGCACCAGGCTGCGGCGCAGGTTATCAAACAGCTTCCAGCGCGACAGCGCGGAGAGGGGATTTTTGCGGTAGTGCCGATCGGGGCCGGGCACCCAGGGCAACAGCCACGCCACGAGTTGCCAATCGCCGCGGATCCAGCGGTAGCGGCGGTTGACGTCGGCGCCGTAGCGGGCCGGGTATTCCTCATACAACTGCACGTCGCTCAAGAGTCCGGCGCGGGCGTAACACCCTTCCAGCAGGTCGTGACTGAGGATGCGGTTCTCGGGGAAGCGCCCCTTGAGCGACTGCTCGAAGGCGGCGACCTCGTAGATGCCCTTGCCGATGAAGGAGCCTTCCTGGAACGCATCCTGGTAGACGTCGGAGACGGCGCGGGTATACGGGTCGATGCCCGGCTCGCCGCCATGCAAGCGCGCATAGCGCGACTGGCTGGTGCCGGACAGGCTCACGCTGACGCGCGGTTGCAGGATGCCGTAGCCCGCGGTCACCCGGCCCAGAGTCGCGTCGTAGACCGGACGGTTGAGCGGGTGCGCCATGGTGCCGACGAACTGGCGCGCGGCGTCGCGCGGCAGTTGGGTATCGGTATCCAGGGTGATGACGTATTTCACCCCGGCGAGCGACGCGGTCGCGCCGACCACCAGGGAGAAGCCGGTGATGTCATTTTCTTGTAGCAGGGCGTTCAGGTCCGCCAGCTTGCCGCGCTTGCGCTCGTAACCCATCCAGAGCTTGTCGTGAGGGTTCCAGCGGCGCGGGCGATGAAACAGGAAAAAGAGGTCATTGCCGTTGGGGTTGCCAGGCGCCGTGTATTGCGCGTTCAGGGCTTCGATTCGTTCCCGCGCCAGCGCCAGCAGCGGCGCGTCTCCGGCCAGCGTCTCCGTCGCCGCGTCGCCGAAGTCGGTCAACAGGCCGAACAAGAGGTTGCCGTCGCGATTGGCCAGGAAGCGGACTTCCAGCGCCTCGATCAGGCTTTCGACGTTGCGCGGGCTGGTCAGCAGTGTCGGCACCACCACCAGGGCGCGCGCGGTCGGCGGAATGCCGCTGGAGAAGTCCATGCGCGGCAGCGGATGCGGCGCTGCCAGCAAGGTCGCCAGCCAGTTCACCAGCGCGCTCGCAAGCTGGCCGCCGGCCAGAAGCGCGAGGATGCCCAGCGGCGGCAAAAGCCAATCGGGCAAACCCTCCGCCCGCGCCAACGCCAACAGCCCCACCGCCAGGAGCAACGTGAGCAGCGTGATCGTGCCCAGATACAGCGACAAGGGCGCGTGGCTCGCCGCGCGGCGCAATGACATGGCCAGTGGCAGGCGCGCCTGGGCCACCCGTTCCAGTTCGTCGCGGCCATGGTCGATCAGGTAGTAGCCGACATGGGCGCTTCTGTCGCTCTCCCCCACCTGGACAGCGCTATTGCGCGCCATCTCGATGGCCTGGCTCGCCACCGTCCCCTCACCGAGACCACTGGCCTTCGCGACCGCCTCGATGACATGGCGATAGCGGTCGCGGCTGGCGAAGTCCATCGCCGCGTAAGCCGCGCCGGGATCGCCGCGCAGGGTCCGTTCGACCACGCTCAGGGACTCGACGAACTCGCGCCAGTCCAGGGTCCCGAGCAGGCGCAGACTGCCGATGCTGTTGCTGATGCTGACCTGGTCGGCGGCCTGTTGCTGGTTTCCCGAGCGCACCAACTGCGCGATGCTCAAACCCGACTCGGCCAGTTGCTGCTCGATCCAGGTCAGCGGCAAGGCCAGGGCGGGGCCCTGGCCTTGCAGGCGGCGCGCCAGTTCCGACACGAACGGCGCGGTCATGGGCGGATTCGAGCGCGCCATGTCCGCGATTACCAGGATCAGACTCTTCGGGTCCTGGTGCGCGGTCCGGGTCAATTCATCCGCCCAGACGACGGCCACATCCCGTTCGATCCTGCCGGCGGCAATGCGCACCGCGACGCGGCGCAGATTCTCGATCAGCGCCAGGCGCAGCATGATGGGGATGGCCCACAACTCGCCCAGGCGCAGCGGGGTGACCGTCTGGTACGCCGCGACGAAACGGCCGAGGCTGTCCGGGTCCACTCGCCCGTCTCCGTGAGCGATAGTCTCCAGGGCGATGTCATAGACACGCGGCAGTCCGCGGGAAGCCCCCCCGGCCAGGGCCGGCAGTTCCCGGCTGTAACCCTTGGGCAGGTGGCGCCTGGCGGTGCGGATCTGTTCCTCGACGAGATAGAAATTGTCGAGCAACCATTCCCCGGCCGGCGTGATGCGGTTCTTCGCCGCGACCACCCCCTTCAGCCGTTCACAGGTCTCGATCAGCACGCCCTCGTTCGCGGCCAGCCGTGACAGCAACTGGTCCGGCACGCGACCCGGTGTCAAGCGGTGGGTGGACGCGAGGCGCACGCCGTGCCGCGCCATCTGATCGGTACTGAACAACTCCGCCCGCAGCGGCGGCTCATCGTCGCCCGATTTGCCCGCCACGCCCGGTATGCCTTTTCCGCCCGAAAACAGCCTTGCCAGGAGTGTCCGAATCCGACACCCGAGACTGAAGGAATTGGTAATGCAGGTTTTCCACGCTGATCCCACGCCGTTCTCCCAACCGCTCCGCGAGCGGTAGTTGCGACACGAGGCAGGACGCCAGGGTGAAGATGACTTGGATCGGAGTGCTCAGGGTGGCATGACCCGGACGCCCGGGGCCATTCCCGGGACAGCGCTGAAACGATCAAGACGATTGAAGCGCCCTGAAGTGCGCTTGATCATACACGCGGTCTAGGCAAAAACGGTGCGGCGGGTACGCGCATCGGCGACTGGCGCGCAGGTTGTCCTGACAAACCAGGCATTCGTGTTTACCGTAGCGGGAAACCAGGTCGGCGGGAATGCGGAGGTGGAAGCGATAGGCGCCGCCACGCTTGAAGAGGCCCGTCCGCGCCATGCCCTCGGGATGCTTCGTGTGTGCCAGCGAGAACAATAGCCCCCTTGACTCAAGCAATTATTCAATCAAATCAAGGGGAAAATGTGTATTGGCGGAGACGCAGGGATTCGTCAGGATGCATCATAACCGATTGATTTTTAACGGTTATTTTGCACAAACCAAAACGATGTAACACCACCCTGTAACACCAGCAGCTTCGCCACTCTACCCTTTTTTGTCGGCGTAGGTAATGGTCTGATACCCTTTCGGGAGCAGGCCAACTAGGAAAGTGCTGAACAAATACGGCATTATGTTAAGGCGGCCTAGGGGACCGTGTGCATCGGACCGTTCCGTCCCGGCCAAAAAGAGCCGTTCGCCGCCACCGTGGACTTGTTGGCGAATGACTGCAATGTGGAACGCGTCTGAACTCACGCTTTCGGCCAGTTGCGGTCATTCGCTGCGCCGAAAGAAAGCATTTCTGGACGGCCGGTGTTCATCAGTTACCTGCCGATGGCGGGCGAAGTTGGGACAAGCAGGAAGTAGAACGCCCTCTGGTCGGCTTCCCACCATATGGGTTGTACTGGAACTTGCTGAAAGAAGATGCACGAGTGCGCGCGGACGACGATTGGATTCGCCTCTGCTCCACCATTAAACGTAGTAAAAACAGTATCTTGCAATAACGACCGACCCCGCCACACGCCAGTGTTGGCGGGGTTTTTCGTTTCTGCTTCCGGACTTCGGCACCCCGCCGGCACCCTGTTTTTCCCCATTTTTGCGGTTTATCTCGCTCTCTTCTCTCTTTCTTCCGGACGATCAAGTCACGAAGTCCGGAAGGCACATTCCTTTATATTCAAATACTTAACATGCTCAATATTTAAGCTATTTTGTTTTCAGCATTGGGTGGGGAAAGATAAACCGAAGTCTGTGAGGTGAGTTCACGGCCATGAAGTTCCCCCCATCCATGCTTCTCAGTTACCTTCTGAGTAACCGTTAACCCGTCTTGATTTTTCCGATCAGGCCAACGAAGCCGGCGAGCCCTAATGGATACCGTCCCTGCAGGACATAACGGCGCTACAGGCAAAGCGTTCGGGGTCATGGCGTCGCCAGTTCCGGGTGTTCCCGCCGTACCCGCCGCAACGTCTCCAGCGCTTCCTGGTAGAGAAACTGCTCGACATGCTGTTCCAGTTCCGCGCCCAGGGGGCCAAGCGCGGCCTTGAGCGGCGCGGCGTGGGCCTCGATGAGCTGGTTGGCTTGCGTGCTGGATTCCGTAAGCCGGGTTTCCAGTTCGGCCAGTACCTGGGCCACGGCCGGCCAATCCACCGCGCCCGTGGCTGCGGCCGGGGCCGCCTCCGGCAGGGCCGCGCGGATGGCTGCGGCCTGGTTCTGGAAATCACTGTCCAGTGCGCGGGCCAGTCGGTCGATGTCCGCCGCGTCGCCACCCTCCTTGATCGCAGCCTCCAGTTCGCCGGCCTGGCGCTGCACGCCGGTTGCGCCCAGATTGCCGGAACTGCCTTTCAGTGTATGCGCCAGCCGTCTGGCTTCGTCCCGGTTGCCCCGGATCATGCACTCGCGCAGCCGAGCCATGTCGTCGCCATGGTCACGGGCATAGTGGCGCAGCAGACGCCGGTAGGTGGCAAGATGGCCGTTGAGCACCTTGAGACCGCGTTCGATGTCTAGGCCGGGGATGGCCGCCAGTTCGCCAGGAAGCGCGGCGGCCGAGGTAACGGCGGGTGCGATCACACTGTTTGGTAACCAGCGCGACAGAGTAGCGAACAGTTGCCCGGGATCGACCGGTTTGGCGACAAAGTCGTTCATGCCCGCCTCACGGCACAGATCCCGATCCTCGTCGAAGGCGTTGGCGGTCATCGCCAGGATCGGCAGGGTCAGCCCCTCGGCGCGCAGGGCGCGAGTCGCCTCCAGCCCGTCCATGCCCGGCATCTGGATGTCCATGAGGATCAGCTCGTAGCCACCACCGCGTGCTTGCTCCACAGCCTCGAAGCCGTTGTTGGCGACCTCCACTTTCAGCCCGGCCTGGGCCAGGAGTTCCATCGCCACTTCCTGGTTGATCTTGTTGTCCTCAGCCAGCAGGATGCGGGCGCCGGTCGGTAGGGCTTGTTGCCCCATTTCGCTGGCGGCGGATGCCTCGGCCAGTTCCTTCACGCTGCGTGTGCTCTTGCCCAGGCGGGCGGTGAACCAGAAAGTACTGCCCTGGCCGGGCACGCTCTGGGCACCCGCCTCGCCGCCCATGAGGCGCGCCAGCCGCCGGGTGATGGCCAGGCCGAGGCCGGTGCCGCCATAGCGGCGCGAAGTGGAGGCATCGGCCTGCTCGAAGGCGGCGAACAGATCGCCCAGCCGGTCCGGGGGGATGCCGATACCGGTGTCCCAGACCTCGAAGCGCAGCAGCAGGCTGTCTTCCGTTTCCGCCACACGGGTCAGGCGCACGCCGATCTCGCCCCGTTCGGTGAATTTGACGGCATTCGAGAGGTAATTCAGCAGCGATTGCGAGAGCCGGGTGGCGTCGCCCACCAACACCGGTGGCAATTCGTCCCGCTCTAGCGAGATCGTCAACCCCTTTTCGCGCACCTTGGGGCCGATCATGGAAACCACGTTGTCTAGCAGGCGTTCGAGGGCGAAATCAGCAACGGAGAGGGCCAGCTTGCCGGCCTCGATCTTGGAGAAGTCGAGGATGTCGTTGATAACCGCGAGCAGGTGGTGCGAGGAATCGAGGATTTTGTCGAGCTTCTGTTGCCGCGCCGGGTCGGCATCGTTGCCACGTAACAGATGGGTAAAGCCGATGATGGCGTTGAGCGGGGTGCGGATCTCGTGGCTCATGTTGGCCACGAAGGCGCTCTTGGCCGCGCTGGCCGCCTCGGCCACTGCCTTGGCCTGTTCGAGTTCGTGGGTGCGAGTCTCCACCAGGTCTTCCAGGTGATGGCGATACTGGTCCAGTTCTTCGCCAAAGCGTTTCCTCTCGGTGATGTCCTCCTTCACCGCCACGTAGTGGCTGATGCGACCGTCCGGCTGGCGGATCGGGGTGATGATGGCGAATTCGCTGTACTCGCTGCCGTCCTTCTTCTGGTTGACGAACTCGCCCTTCCAGGACCGGCCCGCAGTCAGCGCCGCCCAGAGATCTTCATAGCTGGGCTGCGGCGTCTTGCCGGAGTGCAGGATGCGCGGGTTCTGACCCAGCAACTCCTCGAGGGCGTAGCCGGTGACGCGCAGGAAGGCCTCGTTCACATACTCGATCTCGGCCGCCAGATTGGTGATGACGATGCTCTCCGGGCTTTGCTCCACCGCCTGGGCAAGCTTGCGGAGCTGCTCTTCGGCCTGCTTGCGCCGATCAATGTCCTCGATCACCGAGATGAAGTACTTGGGCGAACCGTCCGAGTTGCGTACCAGTGAAACCGTGAGATTGATCCAGATGATCTCGCCCGACTTGCGGAGGTAGCGTTTCTCCATGCTGTAGGTCTGAAGCGTGCCGACCAGCATCTGCCGCAAGTAATCCAGGTCTGCCGACAGATCGTCAGGGTGGGTGATGTCCTGGAAGGTGAGCGACAGCAGTTCCTCCCGCGTGTAGCCGACGATGTCGCAAACCTTCTGGTTGACCTCCAGCCAGCCGCCATCCAGGGCCACCCGGGCAATGCCGACGGCAGCCTGGTCGAAGGTGGCGCTGAACAGTTGCGCGCTTTCGCGCGCCATTGCCTCGGCCTGTTTGCGCTCGGTGATATCAACCATGACCGTGATATGGCAGGGTTCCCCGTCCAGTACCATCGGCTGGGAGGAAAACATCAGATTGACCGGTTTGCCGGTCTTGGCATGCGCCAACAGTTCCGTGTTCCTCAGCCCCCCCGAGACCAACTGCGTTTCGATGAGCCGTGAACGTTCCGCCGCTGTCAGCATGTTCAATTCGGTGGATCGATGTCCGATCACCTCTTCCCGGTCATATTCGAACAGCCGCAGGAAGGACGCATTGACGTCCAGGAATTTCCCGTCAGCTATCCGGGTGATGGACATGGCAGCGGGGCTGACGTGAAAGACACTGGAGAATTTCTCCTCGGACACGCGCAAGGACATTTCTGCCTGCTTGCGCCCTGTAATGGCGCCGAACAGGATCAACCATCCCCCACCCACACTCATCAAGACTAAATGGAGGAACAGGAGCGGACCAATATCCTGCCCGCCGGCAATTTTGGTTAAGGTGGAATAGACGACGCAGACACAGCCAGTTGCAAAGACCAGTGTCGCATCACGGGGCCGCAGGCGTAGCATTGCCCAGACAATGGGCGGGAATATAAAGGGCGCTGGAGGAACGACAGGCACGCCAAGTTTCGCCAAGGTGTGGCCGGAGAAGTGAGCCAGCGCTGATAGCGTGACAACCAGAATAATCGATCCGGCAAATTCGCCGGGGCGATTCGGGTAATCCCCCGGAACACCCTGACCGGCCCAGGCCAGCATCATGGGCAGCACGATGAAAGCGCCAAGGGTATTTCCCACCCACCACACCAAGCAGACCCAAGGCAAGCTCTCCCAGGGTGCCATGCCGCCCAGGTACATGCTGAAGGCACCTGCCATGGTTGACGGAATGGGGGCTAGCAACACGACCGCGAGCAATACCGTCGCGTCACGCACAGACGACAATTCACCCCGCACATTCAGTCGGCGCAGCACCCAGGCGCCAACAAGGGCCTCCAGGGTATTACCGGCAGCGATGCCGGCAGCAACCGCTATCGGGTTTCCGGCAATCAGGAAATTCGCTGAAAAGGCGCCAACGGCAATTGCCGGCCAAAGTCGGGGGCCCCATAAGGCGAGCGCAGCAACGGCCAGACCGGATGCCGGCCAGAAAGGTGACACCGTGCCTTCAATGATGGCAATAGAAAACCCCAGCCATGCCATCGCCATATAGGACACCACAAGGCCGGTAGTCCGAAGTAAGTAATTGTTCGTCATCAGCAAATCGAAAAGAGAGGCTTAGCCGATTGTTTGCATCAGGACGGCTCACGATATTGTTCGGCCACGACCAGAAATGCATCGGAATCGGCGAGGAAGGCAGCCACGACATCGGGATCAAAATGGCTGCCTCGCTCGCCGATGATGATGTCCCGCGCCTCTTCAATCGGCATCGGGGGTTTGTAAACGCGCCGCGAGATCAGGGCATCGAACACGTCGGCCAGGGCCATCAGACGCGCCGGGATCGGGATAGCTTCCCCTTTCAGCCCCTCCGGATAGCCGCTGCCATCCCATTTTTCATGGTGGAAATGGGCGATCTGCTTCGCCATGTCGAGAAAGTCGATGCGGGCGTCGGCATTGCGCACTGCCCGTTCGATGGCGCGGGCGCCCAGCAGGCTATGAGTCTGCATGACGGCCCACTCCGCCGCCGTCAATTTGCCGGGCTTGAGTAGGATATGGTCGGGGATGCCGACCTTGCCGATGTCATGCAGCGGGGCGGATTTGGCCAGCAGTTCGATGGTCTTGTCGGTCAGGTAACTGGAATAGCGGGGGTGCGTTTGCAGGCGTTGCGCCAGGATGCGGACGTATTCCTGGGTGCGGCGGATGTGGTTGCCGGTTTCGTTGTCCCGCGTTTCGGCGAGTTCGGCCAGCGCGTTGATGGTGATGTCCTGCACCAGCAGGACGTCCCGCATGCGTCGTGCCACCTCGTCCTCCAGCCAGGCGTTCTGGTCGCGCAACCAGTCGCGGGTGCACTTGAGTTCGAGTTGGGTCCGCACCCGCGCCAGGACGATGGCCGGGCTGTAGGGTTTGGTGATGTAGTCGGCAGCGCCGATGCGTAGGCCTTCGGCCTCGTCGTCATCGCTATCCATGCCGGTGACGAAGATCACCGGAATCTCGCGGGTTGCCGGGTTTTCGCGCAGATGGTCGAGCACCGTGTAACCGCTCATGCCCGGCATCATCACGTCGAGCAGGATCAGGTCCGGCTTCGGCGTGCCGGCGGCGATCTGCAAAGCGCGCTCCCCGGAAGGGGCGGCCAGGACGTGGTAATACGGGTTCAGCAGCCGGCCGAGAATGCCCAGGTTGCCTGGGTCGTCGTCAACCATGAGGATAGTTTCCGGCGAGGCCATGTCAGATGCCAAATGCCAAATGCCAAATGCCAAATGCGGGGGGCGGGGGGCGGGGGGGGAATACTAAAAACCTGGGCTTGCATTTCGCGTTTCCCTCCGAAGATTCTGGGTCCAGAAGCCCTTATCGGCAGTCCAAAGTTTTACTTAAGGGCAATTCCACGAACAGCGCCTTGACCATTATCCAGCTTCGCCAATTGCTGTCAGGCAGCAATGGTGCTGGTAAACCCCGAATACTACTTGCAAGCTCGGTTGGAAAGTCGCTTGTGCGTTGCAATCGGGGGATTCGCGCTCCCTGCCCGCCTATATCATCCTGCCACCCCCATCGCTCCCCGCTGCTCCTCCCACACCACAGCCGGGTTAAGGCTCAAATCCGCCAGCGTCACATCCTCCGGCAACGTCTCATCCAGAATCGCCGCGACAATCTCCGGGGCCAGCGTCGTGAGGTTCAGGAACCGGGCAACATAGCGGTCGCCACGCCTTCCTTTTTGGCGATTTGCCCGATGGATTTCACCCTGCCGTCATCCAACATGCGCTGCCAGACGTGCCCTTTCGCCAAGGCAGCCTGCAAGACCGTGGGTTCCTGCGGCTCCGGCAGGGTTGTGGTGGTCACTCCAGGGGGTAGTAACACTTCACGTCGCCCGCTGTAACGCTTCAGGGCCACCGCCACCTGGGCGATTCGCCCAGTTTCAGAACCTCCTGCCAAACCAGGGCCGCCATTTCCGGCGAACGCAGGGTGACTGTGTTAGGCAGTCCTGCCGCCCCACAATCGAACTCCGTCGGCTAGGCACCCCTGAGCAGTCATCGGCTCTTCGCTGGCGGCAATGACTGAAACGGGTCGATAGCGCCAGTTCACAGAAACGAATGGCAAACGCACAGCCTTGATACTTGAAATTTCGGCCAAACACCCGGTCAGGCTGATAAGCCGGCGGCGACAATCCTCGCGTCAATGAAGGCTCAACCTCTGTAACCTGCCATCCATGACAAACGGCTCTTGCGAGTCAAAAGCACCCTCTCGATGTCGAGATAGATGGGCATCAGTGGAGCCACCAGCCCACACGGAATCAAGTACATATTTGTCCTGTTTTGTTCCCAGAAGAGGATGAATATGTGCTTGCTTACGAAGCACCTGCCATCCCTGTTGAGCTTGGGATTAGCGTGGGTTCGCGTGCCCTACACCACGGCTTCCAAGGGCTCGGTTATGGTCATTGGCTCAACCACTGGCGCAGCCAAGGGAAGTTCAGTGAGCTGCCAGACCACCGGCCTCCTCGCGCTGCCTGCGATGCGAATGCGGAGGCTGCTTTGCGTTGCATCAAGTTGAGCGGTGTTGCTCAGCCAAGCCAGCACCGCGCCTGGCGCGAACTCGATTTCGAAATTGGCGATGTAGCTGCTTTCCCTGCCGAGGAAGACAAACCTTGGGAAGAGCCGCATCAGTACGCTTCGAACCTGCTCGGGGGGCAGTGTGTCGTCGAGCAGTTTTTCGGTCACCGTGCTGGCATCGACCGCCAGTTGCGCCTCAACCTCGCTGGCGGTGACGTATGTACCTGACTGTTCTGCTGAGGTCAGCGCGGATTGTGCCTTTCGCAAGTTGGCACGCGCATCGCCATATTCCTGCATGAGGAGGTCGTCCTGATCGTTGGCGGCATGGCGTATGAGCTTCAACATCTGCTGCACTTCCCGTGCCGCTTGATCCCTGCCTTGTCGCAACCGCTTCAGTCCCGCCTGAGGCCCAGCTTCGAGCCTGGCCTTCAGTCGTCTTCGCAGTTCCTGCATCCGTTGTTCATCGAGTACCCGCGCCAGCGCAAATCGGGTGACCGCCTTCAGCGCCGTCAGCGAAATCGTCGGCACTGATGCTGGGGCGTCCGGATCGCCGGATAAACGCTGCATCGCACAGGTCCCACAGGACATCGCTTTGTTCTGCGAAGACGCCGATAACATGTGCCCGCAGTAGCCACAGGCGATCCAGCCCGAGAACGCATTGCGGCCACCACCATAGCCGCTGCGCTGCCCTTCGTGCTTAGGCTGTGCGGCATCCCAGACCTCGTCGTCCACAATACGCAGTGCGGGGCGGGAAAACGCCTCGACCTGAGGTGTCACCCCCTTTTTCTTGCATTTATGGCGGGTATTGCTGCTGCCATTCCACTGGAACTCGCCGCGATAAATGGGATTACCCAGCACTCTCAGCACTGCCGTCGCCCGCCATACCCGTGCGCTGCGCCCCGGGTGCACGCCACTACTGTTGAGCCAGGATGCAACCTGAGCGTAAGACTCCCCTCGGCCACGGCGTTCATACATCTCTCGCACGATAGCCGCTTGGATCTCATTGATGACCCACCGGGTGCCAAGCTCGCGTTCATCCTCGGTGACTCGCTCGCCGATATAGCCAAAGGCCGGTGCCGCAATCATGAAACCGCGTTGCAACTGGCCCAACATGCCGCGCTTCACGCGGAATGAGGTGCTGCGGCTTTCTTCCTGGGCCATTAACCCCTGGATGCCGAATAGGAGCCGCCATTGCGGCATGCTGGAGTCGATGCCATTGGCCGTAATGAGCCGCACCCGGCCAGTATCCAAGCGCTCAAAAAGCTCCAACTGTTGCCGGGGGTTACGAGCAAGGCGGCTGAGCTCATCGACGATCAGGACATCGAACTGGCCGGCATCCCAGGCGGCAATCAGGGCGAGATAACCCGGACGGTTCAGCGCCTGTTTTGCGCTGTAGCCGGACACCTCCTGGTCCTTGAAGACGAGGCCTTCATGGGCTGTTAGCCCCTGCTTCGCCGCCGTGTCACGGCAGCGGGTCAGTTGGTCGTCAATGGAGGTTGGGCTCTGCGAATCGAAAGAATAGCGCGCATACGTAGCACAGCGGAGCGAAGTCATTGTGGAGTATTCCCCTGAGTATCGCCGGACGTCGCACCCGTCTCTTGTAGGAGTCGCTCGACCAGCAAATCAAGGAGCCGGTCGACAGGTAGCGGCAACCCGGGCGGCACATGCTCGACCCCATCCGGTACACAGGTTGCCAGCTGTATAGCGTTTTCCTGGAAACAAGCGCTCCGACTCGGACACGGCATCGGTTCAACTCCATCTTTCATCACAAATCGTGGGGAGTAGCCCCCGGGCAAAACGCAGAAGTAGCTATACACATGGCCAGTGGTCAACTCACCGATGCGCTTCCACCACATTCTGCCGCTGGCGTGGCTGGGAGCCGAGGCTTGCCATGCGTCACACCAGTTACATCACTCACGAGAAGAAGCGGTCCCGCTACGTCTTTCAGATTCGCATTCCAGCCGAGGTGCGAAGCCGGTTCGGAAACCGCACCCTGATCCGTATCGCGCTGGGCCGAGTCTCTGCGGGAGAAGCACAACGCCAGGGCGCTGCACTTGCGGAGGAATGGCAAGCGAAATTCCAGAAAGCACGAGGCATCCGTATCCCCGTCAGGCAATTGGAGATCATCACACTCAAGCTCGATACGGATACGCAGGGACGCGCTGCGGCCACCTGGCGTGCCGCGCGAATTTCCCAACTGGAGGAGCGGATTGGCGAACTTCGGCAATTGAGCGAGGCGGAATGGGAAGCCGAACTCTTGGCCGCCAGAAATGCGTTCGGTCTGGCGAAACGCGCCTGTAGTCGTGGCTCGAGTAGCGACGCTGAGCAAGCACTCGATGAGCTGTCCGAACGCTTTGGGGTACGGTTCAAGGCACAGGTTCATGAAATAGCGGAATGGGCCGAAGTCTTCGCCGCCGAATCCGTACGATTTTCCGGGGAACGGATGGCGGTTCTGGAGGGTGAGATGCCTCTGAACGCGATCCAGGTTGCACCAGAATCCCTGCTTCCCTTGGTGCGTTTTTTTGGCACGCGTGCGAGGGAGCTCGAACAACACCGCGTCATGCGCCTGGGGTCTATCGGAAAACTGGTGCGGCCAAAAACTCATGCAAAATTTGTACGAATCGCCAGCCAGCTTGACGAGATCATCGGGGAGCGGCCCGTCGAATGTCTCAAGCCACAGGATGTGTCGCAACTGCTGGAACTTTGGCGGAAGGATGGCAATGCGACGACGACCATCGTCGACAAGCTTTCGATACTTGTGGGCCTGTTGCAGCCGATCTCGCCGGCAGCCGCCGCTATTTGCAAGAAGGAGCGTCCTGCGACGAACCTCAACAGGGCCAGGAGGCATCCGCTTTCTCCCGAGCAGTTGGCAAGCTTCCGGCAGTATGTGGAAACCCATAAGACGCATCCTAACGATGCTCGCCTGCTGGAGTTGATGCTGCTCACTGGTGCTCGTCTCGGAGAAGTGCTCCAGTTGGCGGCATCTGATATTCGCCGCACAGACAAGGGTTATGTCGTCTCTCTGTGGGAGGAGTCGGCATTGAAAACGCTGGCGTCGGTGCGTGACCTTCCCATCCAAGTTGAGGGCATGCCTGAGCTGAAAGACTGGTTGGAGGGTCGACTCGAAGCCCAGGGGCCGTTGTTCCCTGATGCCAGGGCTGATAGGCATGGGCATTTTGGCAATGCGGAAAGCAAGCGCCTCAATAAAACGTTGCGCAAGAATGTCACTGCCAATCGCCGGGTGGTCCTTCAGAGCACTCGCAACACGGTGGGGCGTGCGTTGCGGCGCGCGGACGTTGATCCGCGTGTGCGGCGGCGCTATCTGGGGCATGTGGATTTGGATATTCATGACAGACACTACGACCCTGCCGAGTTGCTGGGAGCGGACGACCTCATGGCCGTAGCGCCGGTACTGAATCAATTGGCACTGAGCACACGCCCCGGCCGGGTGTTGGCCGAGGCGCGGGCCAGGATGTGTTGAGCTACCTGGTCAGGTGATTTCCCGAGACCGTGGGACTCAGCAGATCACCGTAAGAGACAAACCGCGACTTCGCGACAATCCCCTCATCAACGAGAGTGGCGCGAATGTGATAGGCGAAGGCAAAGATGTCTCCTGGAATGCGGAGCAGCATGTCATCCAATATCACAGCTTCGCATTTAGCTGCGGGAAGCAAATCCTGGAAATCGACATCGCTTTTGAAACCGATCACCTGTCCCTGAACCGAGACGAAATTGCACTGTCCCGGGACACGGGGCACGACCTCGAAAACCATCTCATGGAGTTCGAGGTAACGAGTCAGCATCAGTTCTGCAAGGCGCATCACCCTGCCGCCTCGGGTAGCCCACCCGTCCGCCGGACGGTTATCCAGTAATTCTCGTACTCCCGGGAAATACTCGAAGATGCTGGGATGGAGGCCATGCGATGTCTTTGTTTCCGGCAACCGTGAGTTGATGCCGAGGCTGGTCAGCAGTGTATCCAGCCAGCCTGCGCGATGCAGGGTTACACACTGCATCGGCATTTCGAACCAGATGAGGTGAGGATCATTGCTGCCTAGGTTGAGCACGGCATTCATAGCGGCATAGAGCCCCTCTTGACTATCCGGCTTATGCAAGCCGGCACTCCCGCCGAGAGGCCAACCTTGTCTGACAGCTACACGCATCCGCACGGACGGTGTCAAGCGCAGCCGCAACCAAAGCTCCGGATTCATCAAAGCGAGCCGTGAGTAGGACGTGCAGCCGCTGGATTCCAGAAAATTGACGGTCTCGAAGTACAGATCGAACTCATCACAGGTACTGCTGTATTGCTCAGTCATGACGAACTCCTTCCCGGATTTGCGGCAAGCGCACTGGAAGGTGAATCTTGTTAATCGCTTCGACCAATGGGGCGACGGGCATCTCGCCGTAGCGTCGGCTTACTGCTCCGGACACATGCCCGGTGAGTGCGTCATGGACGTCCTCGGATATTCCGGCGGCGCGGCACATGGTCTTGAAGCCGTGGCGGAAGGAATGAAAAACCAGACGCGGATCCGTAATGCCGAGCCCCTGCGGAGAACGGAGCTGGCGCAGGAACCATTTGCCAAAATTCGCCCCACGGCGACCGTCATGGTCGGCTTCGAGGGCGGGAAACAGCCAGACATGTCCTGCATCGCGCACGGCTTCTGCGTAGTCGATAAATCCCGCAGCGATGAGATCGTGGTGCACTGGGATGGTGCGACGCGAGCCGTCAGTCTTAAGGCGCTGGCCTTCGCCCTCGTCGGTCACCCGCAGGAGCGGACCGTGTTCGACATGGATAGTCAGGTCAATGGTCCGGATCTGAGCAATTTCTTCCAGGCGGGCACCGGTGACGAGGGCAATCATCGGCATCCAGATGCAGGCTTCGCCACCCGCTCCCGCCGGTCGCCGTCCGGTTCGGTAGATCGGCAGGGCAAAGAGGCGTTCCAGTTCCTCCGCTGTGAAGCCGCGACGTATCAAAACCGGCACATCAGACTTGGGAATCTTCAAGCCACGGGCGACGTTTTGCGGAAGCAGGCCGGCATCGTAGCCCACCTGAAGGAGTGTCGAAACCATCCCGACTTGCTTGCTCACGGTCTGGCGGGCGAGCTTCTCGGTGTTGAGCAGCCTGTCGCGGAACTGCGAGAGGTCGAGGCGGGTCAGGGCCAGCGGCGGGGTTTTGCAAGCACGTCGGAAACTACGTACGGCGGCCTGCACCTCTTTGATCGTTGAGGGCGCCCGGTCGTTGTCGAGGCGCTGCCACATGCGGTACAGGTCATCCATCGAAGGCGAGTCAGAGGCCGGCGGGGAGCGACCGACTTCAATCGCGGCGATGCTGGGTTCGGGCGGCGGTGGAGGGGGCTGCGGAGTCGTCCGCGATGTGGGCGCCGGAGTGTCCCTCGTGGGCAAGGGAACGGACTGCACGCCTATGGCACGGTCGGCATCAAAACGGGTGAGCCAGTCGCTGGCCAGACGCAAGGCCAGCACTTTGGCGAGCGCGGACTCCTGGGTTTGCAGGTTGACGCGGACGACAGCGCCATGACGCGACTTGAGGTCGCCGGGAACGCGTAGCTGGAAGTAGTAGGAACCGTGGTGGAATACCAAATAACTCATGTCAGCATCTCTTCAAAAAAGTTTGAAAAAAATGCTGCCGGTGCTTGATACACCACGTTGTAACACCACTGGGAAAACGCTGTCCTACGACAAGCCCAGTTGCCTAGCCACATGCGGGCTAAGCGGTGTTACTGGCGGAGACGCAGGCCGCCATATATCGCATCCAAACCGTTTCAATATGTGCCAATAAGCCACTGTTTACACAGGACACGAAAAAATAGCTTGTGTCATTTCGTTTCTTTACCCATCATTAAATCCAATCCATATTGATGGGTAATTTTACGGGTAGCCTTGACGGGTGCCGTGTTGGGAGCAATGATGGGCAGACTTTCACAAGCGTTGAGCGCCAAAGCAGTGGAGAAGACCTCCAAGGTCGAGGGCATGCACGCCGTGGGTGGTTGCCGTGGTCTCTACCTGCAATGCAAGAACGGCGGCACGTCTTGGATTCTCCGGATCATGGTCGATGGCAAGCGCCGTGATTTCGGCCTCGGCTCATACCTCGACTTCACGCTGGAAGAAGCCCGCGAGAAATGCGCCCTAATGCGCAAGCAGGTTCGCTCAGGTGTTGACCCTGTGGAAACCAAGCGCAGGGATCGCCAAGAAAGGTTGGTAGCCAAGGCCAAGGCCATCACCTTCGCCGACTGCGTTGATGCCTACCTGGAGGCCCACGAGGACGGGTGGAAGAACCCCAAGCATCGGCAGCAATGGCGCAACACCCTGGACACCTACGCCGGCCCGGTTGTCGGCAGGATGAGCGTTTCCCTGGTTGATACCGGCCTGGTCCTCAAGATTCTCGAACCGATCTGGAAGACGAAGAACGAAACCGCCACCCGCCTACGTGGACGGATTGAAAAAGTCCTGTCCTGGGCGACGACCCGCGGATACCGGGAAGGCGAGAACCCGGCCAGGTGGAAAGACCACCTTGATAACCTGCTGGCGGCACCGTCGAAGATCCAGAAGGTTGAACACCATGCGGCACTTCCCTACCGCGAGATGGGCGCCTTCATGGCTTCCCTGCAAGCGATGGATGGCATGGGTGCCCGCGCCCTGGAATTCGCCATCCTGACCGCTGCCCGCTCTGGAGAGGTTCGCGGCGCGACCTGGAGCGAAATCGACCTGGATTCCGGCATGTGGATCATTCCCGCCGAGCGCATGAAGATGGAGCGCGAACATCGGGTGCCGCTGCCAGGGATGGCACTGGAACTGCTGAAAGCCTTGCCGCGCATCGCTGGCACGGATTTGGTGTTCCCTGGGCGGAAGGGGCAAATGTCGGACATGAGCCTTACCGCGGTACTCCGGCGCATGGGGCGCGGCGATCTGACCGCCCACGGCTTCCGCTCCACCTTCAGGGACTGGGCCGGCGATGAAACGAACTTCCCGAGGGAATTGGCCGAACTGTCCCTGGCTCACCGGGTTGGCGACTCCACGGAGCAGGCGTATCGCCGTGGCGACGGGCTCAAGAAGCGGATCAGGTTCATGGAGGCGTGGGCGAAGTATTGCGCCACGACACAGCGGGAAGGCGCCAACGTGGTGCCGATCAGGATGAATACCGCCGCCTGACGGACTCAGGCAAGCGGGGATGCCGGTGATTGCACACCGGCCGCCCCTAACCACCACGATCTACGAAGGAGATCATCATGGCTGAAACGAACGGTAGCATTCTTGAACTCGAATATGCACTCCGCACAATCGAGAACAACGCAACACTAGCGCAGGAAATAAGGGAGCTCTGCTTTGAGGCCATCAATAGTGACGGCGACACGCAAGCCCTCCTGATAAGCGCCGTCGCAAGCTTGGCCGGCGTCCTGGGGTTTTCGGCTGATATGGCTGCCGAGAAACTTGGCGGATTCTCGTCGGTGCAAGTGGGAGGCCCGCAAGAATGGCTTTTCTCTCCGGTACACCTGGAGGCGCTCAAGAAACTGAACGAGCGGGAATGCACCGATGGAGATCAGTAATCCAGGAGCCCCCGTGACCGACGTCCTTGAGCACTGCGCCTGCCGGCCCGACTTCCCAGGCGCCATCCCGCTTCCACCGACCGGCGAATCAAAGCGCGGTCAGCGGCGCTGGAAGGCAGCAGAGGTCATCGGGTGGGCGATGGCCAGGCAGGAGAAGAAGCGGAAACGACAGACAGTCACGACGAACAGCTTGCCATCTTCTACGCCATGCAGAAGGCGGCTGGCATCGACTACGACGAAGAAGGCTACTTCATGAAGGAAGACCTGGATCGCTTCATCAAGGCCCTGGCCGCCAAACCCGAGAACGCTGGGATGTCATTCGACTGGCTGCTGAGCGAGGCGCACCGCCGCGTTATGTCCATTCGTAGTGTCGTGGCACCGACGAAGCGAAAGTGAGTCAATGCTCAGCATTTAAGCCCGGCTTCGGCCGGGTTTTCTTTGGTCATTCGCTCACCGGTTCCTGGGTGAACAACGGGGAGTCCTCTTGGTGCGCCCTTTCGTACTTGAGCATTTCCATCCACGTCTGCACGTCTTCCCGCGACTCCGGCATCCTGGCTTGCTGTATCTGCTTTTCTTGCTCTGCTATCGTCTCGTCCCACCACTCTTGAGAGAGTGAGCCGGTACGCGCAAGGCGGGATATGCCACCACTACGCAACCGCACAAGGGCCGCCTGCGCTGTGTCGGCTTCCTGTCTCAGCCATTCCCACTCAGCGGCCCACTTGGCGCCTTCATTGTCGTCAGCAGGAGATTCGCCCCGCTGTTTCATCGCGGCGCGTAGGCGAGCGGCAAACTCTCCGGGGTTGGTCAAGCCTTCCTCGTAAACGCACATCAGCAGCAGCAGATCGGAGTCGGGTAGCTCGATTTCACTCATGGTGCGCTCGGTTGTGGTGGCCGGTGACAACGCCACTATACCCGGCGCCAATTCGCCTACTCATCCATGTAGGCGTAGGGCTCGAATACCTGCGCGGTCACGGGAACCGGGCCGAATATCCGGGCGCCGCCATGGGTTGCGCCGTGCAAGGCATCCTCAAACAGGCTGCGCCGCCCCTCACGCGATGGTAGGGCAGCCAAACGAGTGAAGCCGGCAATGTCGGCGCGCATGTCGACCACCACCCGGCGCCGCTCCCAATCCCGGTGAGCAATGATCACCCTGGAACCGGTTGCCTTCGCCTCAATCAGTTGCCGAGCCAGGTCCGGTGAGTCTGCGTCCAAGAGGATGGGCGCCAGGGCTGGCGGTGCCATGCTGGCCTCGATGGTGCTGATTCGGCGCGCAATGGGTCTCACGTCCTTGTCCTCAACTGTTCCTCGATGGCTTCCAGCCGTGTTTCCAGACTGGAGGTTTCCAGGGCGCGTCGGTGGTTCTCCACCAGGGCGGCAAGGCTCGCGTCCTTGGTCGCCAGGCGGTACTTCCTGACGGTCGAAAGCTCGCCGTCCACCACGTCGATGCCGACGATGGCCGCGCGGGTGTCGGCATCGATCTGGTTGATCGGCAGCGGCCTCCCTTCGGCATCGAACAGCTTGGACACGTCGAAGAAGGCCAGCCGGGCACGTTCCTTTTGTACCCGTTCCGCAGTGATTTCCAGGCCCGTCGCCAGCTTCTTCATGCCCTTGTCGATGGCGGAGCGAACCTCAACATTCCTCAACAGCCGTTCACCCTGGCTGTATGCCGTCTTCACCGAATACCCAGCCCGCCGTGCTGCCTCGCTGGCGTTATGGCAAATCAGGTATTCCGCGATGAATGCGGACCGCTTGGGAGTCATGCGATTCCCCTACGGCATTCCAGGAATACAGCCACGGCGCTTTCCCTGCACGGGTGGGGCTGCCCTATGTCTACACAGGAAAACCAGCCAATGTGCCGTTTCGGGTTCATTCCGCTTCCTTGCCTTTCGGCTGGAGCGCCACCAGCCGGATTTCGCGGATGACCTCGGCCGGCTTCTGACGATTGTCCTGCAGGAACATGCCCAGGTGCTTCATTGCCTGCTCGCGCGCTGCATTGGGCTGGTTCCACTTCACTTTGCGGATGAAGACCGGGGCATCCGGGCTGCCGACCTGGACAGTCTCCACCGAGTTCAGTGCCTTGCGGGTATCCGGGTACATTTCATGGAGGGGCTTGATGCTGCCATCCACATTGAAGATGTCGGCGGGGTCGAAGCTCAGTTCCCGGACGATGCTGGCCAGCACCAATTCCACCGACAGCCCGGCCTTTTCAGCGGCTTCCTGGAGCCTGGCATCGACGGCGGCGCGTATTTGGGCATTCCTCAACAACCGCTCGCCGATTGAGTACGCCGTCCTGGGCGAGTACCCGGCCCTGATCGCCGCTTGGGTGGCGTTCTGGTCCCGCACGTACTCGGCGACGAAAATCCTTTGGCGGTCGTTCATCACTGCATCGCCCACATCCAGCCACTACCGAATCCGCCCTTGGTCTTCACCACGCCCAGGGCGTCGGCCGCGCGCTGCATGGTCCGCTCGCTGATCCCGGCACCTGCGGCAGCGTCCAGGACTTCACCGGCAGGCCGGGCACCCACCTTGAGCGTTTCAGAAAGCAGGGACTTCGCGCGTTCCAGGGTGCCGGCCGGTTCGTGGGGTTCCTGGGTAGTGGTGGATACCGGATTGGATACCACCGTATTGGCTACCGGTGCTTCGTTATCTTCTGTCTTGGCATCTTCGGCTGGCATCCGCTCCAGTTCCGCCCGTGCGGCGAGGATGTCGCTGCGAAGGCTGCATATATGCGCCGGCGGTTCTTGCATCGCCAGGGCGCGCAGCTTCTCGATCCGGGCCTTCGCGTACCTGATCTGCTCGGGTTCCATGGTCACGATGCGGGCCGGTTCTTCCGGCTTGGCACCTTCGTGCATCGTCACGTTGAGCCCAAGCACTAGGTGCATGCGCTCGGCGAGGTTGTCGGGGCAGCGGGCCAACACTTCCACCAGGCCGATGCTCTCCACATTGACCATGTAGGACTCGACGCCAGGGAGTTCCGGCTTGGCGTTGCTACGGGCGAATTCGTAACGGCAATCAAGCCCGATTGCCCACTTGTCCGGCCGCAACCGCATCGCGGCGGCATAGTGGTAGGGTGCCCAGCCGGTGGCGGCAAGTTGCTGGGTGATGAAATCTTTTACTGCGCTCATTTCGTCGGTGCTCCTTTGGTTTGGCGTGCGTCTTGCACGGCCTGTTTCAACAACACATTTCGTTCGCCGGTCAGGGCGTCCAGTTGCTCGCGTTTTTCCAGGGGGGTGAAACCGTGGTTGCGGCGAACCGCAGCCATTTCTTTGCTGATCTGCCCAGCCACCCGTGCGGTTTTCTCCAAGTAGCCGGCTTCACCGGCCATGGGGTTCTCCATGAGCTTGTCGGCTTCTTCCCGCCGGCCCTGCTCGTCCAGGGCCTTGATGGTGCCGCGCATCCTCACGGCCTCGCCCAACAGGTCGTAGAACTGGGCTTCGTAGCGGGTGTGCTTGGCCGGGTCCTGGGCGTAGAAGCGGCGGATCACTGGCAGTTCATCCAGTCGCTTTTCCGGGGCTTGGTTCTGGAAAAAGGCCAAGTCGGAGAGCATCAGGCCGTACTGCGCCCAGGTGTTGAGGTAGCCACGTAGCAGGGCCTCGGCACGTGCCGGGGAAACTTGCACGGCCTCGGGCATGCCGGAAGTGGCCTCACCCAGGGCGCGCATGGTCTCCGACGTGCCCGGCTTGGTTCGCATCCAGGGATGCACGTCCTCCATGCCCTGGGTCTCGATGGGGGCGCCGGTGAAGAAGCTCTTGTTCGCCACCTGCTCGGCCACGGGCGCAGCGATCTGCGGCAGCACGTTGACGGAGAAGGTATGCGCCAAGATGCGCGCGAAGTCCTTGCCCAGGCCCTCGGGATCCTCGTTGATGGTCTTCTCCACCATACGCTCGGCACCGGACGCCAGGGCGCCTACCTCCCAAATCTTCGGCCACATGAAGTGCCGTTCGCCGATGAAGAAGTGCCAGTAGGTGTCTTTCTTCCAGTCTTCGAGGTCGTCGTAACGCGGGTTGCCCCGGTTCTGCAAGTACAGGGCGGCCGATGCCAGGGCAATCATGCCGGCCTTGATGGCGATCGCGCCGCGGTTCGTGTCATGGGCCAGGCCGCGTGCCAGACGATCCCAGGACAGCACGGCAGGCTTCAAGAACATCACGGTGTCATAGGCCACGCCCAGGGATGGGGAATCGCCCCGCATGGCGAAGTCGGTCGATACCTCGCGCCCAAGGTAGGCCGCATGCCGGGGATGCTCGCCACGAACCAGGGCGCGCTTGTACTCACCCAGGCGAGTGGACATCTCGAAGGCGTCGCCCAGGGTCTCGACGAAGCCCAGGAGCTTTTCCGGGGTATCCAGGACGGTGCGGTAATCGATGCCCTGGCGGCCATAGAACTTTTCCAGCTTGGAGCGAAGTTGCCGCTCGTCCAGGTAGATCGAGGACAGGCCGCCACCGTTGGCGATGTAGTCCTTGTAAACCGGGTCGCCGGTCATGCGCAGCCGCATGCCGTTGAGCGAGTCCAGGCCGATGCGGAAGCCTGCGCGGCTCATGACGGATCCCATGATGGTGTCGCGGGCGATGTTGGCCACCCAAAAATCCGGGGTCAGGGTGATGGATGCCTGCCCCACCCGCTTGGGTAGGCCAAGCCAGTTGATGAGCCAGTGCTGATAGGGACGGTCGATGCTCGCCAGGGCGCGGTACAGGATGGGGTCGCCGACTTCGTACCATTCCTTCCTCCCACCGCGCAGCACGGCCACCACATTGCCGCCGGCCGGGGGCTGGTTGCCCTGCATCATTTCCAGCACGCCTGGCATCTTCTCCAGGTCGGCGATGATGGCCTGCGCACGGGGATCTCGACGGGAGAGGCCCATCGCCTTCAGGATGCCGTCGATGATCGCGTCCTTGCTGATCGTCACTGGCCGGGATTCGGCGGGAATCTTGACCATGAAGCGGCCACCCTTGCGGTTCTCGGCCAGGGCCGCGATGCGGTTGCGGGCGTCGTTCTTCACCGCCAGATCGATCAACTGGGCGGCGTTGCCGATCATGTTGGGCAACACCTCGCGGATGTTCTCGGTGCCGCCGGTCAGGGCCTTGATGCCGGACCAGTCCCCAGGCTTGGCCTTGTAGGCGCCCGGCTGGCCCACCCGCTGGAAGGGCAGGTACTGCGCCCGCTGCCAGAGCTTCCGGGTCGCGGGATTCAGCACGCCGTGGTATTCGGCGAAGTCCAGCACACCCTTGTTCCAGTCCTGGTAGTCGCGGAATGCCTGCTCGCGCTCGGGGGTCTTGAGCTTCAGCATGGCGTCGACTTCGGCCTGGGTGAACAGGTGTTCCCGGCCCTGCTGCATCAACTCGTTGGCGCTCTTGCCGACGAAGTAGAGCAAGGCATCGTCCAGTCGCTCGGCGACAGGCGCCAGGGCTTGTTCCAGTCCCTTGCCGGTGAACTCGAATGAACCATCGGGCTTCACCCTGGGGGCACCGTAGCGGACTGCGCCATCGGCAATCGAGGCCGAAGCACGGGACAGGCGCGCGGATTCGTAGGGGCCGCGGGGACCAATGCCACCGGTCAATTCCCGCTCCATGCGATAGACGCCGTGCAGGTCGTCAACGGTGGCTTGCCGGAACTTGTCCCACACACCGTCCAATGCTTCGCTCCATGGGGTGTCGCTGCCGATCTTGGAGCGGGCGCGTTGCAGGGCATCCTGGTTGAACCACGCCACCATATCTGCCTGGGCCTGCTTCATGGCGGGGCCATATTCCTTGTTGCTGCCGACGAAGCCGTCGAGCCACACCTTCACCATCGGCGCCTTGGTTTCCAGGGCGTCAGGTTGGGTCATCCACAACCGCACGCCTTCTGCGAACCCCTCCTTCACGCTGCTGCGGTTGTAGCTGACGGATTCCAGAGCGGTGCGCAGGGCCTTGTCGGTGCGCCAGGCGTTGGAGATGGCCGGGACGCGTCTGTCGATCATGTGGGCCAGTTCGTGCGAGGTGGTCTCGATGTCGTTGGCGCGCTTGATTCGGACTTCCTCATTCCTGGGCCGGAAGAAGCCGAGGATCTTGCCGCCCTTGATGCGGCCCTCGTAGACGTGGGCGCCGATGGCCTTGGCGAAGCTGGTGATGATGTGTTCCCTGCGCATCGGTGTCGGCAGATCGGCCACCGTGGCGGCCTTGCTGGCGGGGAGGCTGGCATCGTTGATGAAGGGCACGTAGTTGATGCCAGGGGCCATGTTCAGCTTGGCGGCTTCATGGCCTTGATCGCCCTCTTGATGGCGCGGCGCAGGGCCGGATTGCCGTTTACCTTCGCCAATAGCGAACTGGTCGCCGGGTACTGCTGTCCTGGTACTGGGGGTTGTTTGTTCACGGTGCACTTCCTCCTGGATGCGTTGGCCGAGTTCAGCGATGCGTTCCGACCGGTCGGCGTTGTCCGCCAGGAACTGGGCGAGTTCCAGGGATTCCGGCGTTTCCGCCAGGTGCTCGAAACGGGCGCCCTTGGTCCCGGCGAGTTCGTCGGCAGTGGCGCGGAAGTCCTCCCGGAGAACCACGGCACTGCGGCGCACTTGTTCTGCGGCAATATCGGCGCGGATGGTCCGCGATTCGTACTCGGTGGCGAACCGGCTCAGTTCAGCGTCGGTGTAGGTGTCGGCGCGGCGCCCGAATAGACGCCCCAGCGGTTGAATCGTCCCGGCATCTATGCCTTCTCCATCGACCAACCGCGCTTGATCCGCGCCCATAGGACGCTGTTCGGCAAGCCGATCCGCCGTGCCCATTCCGGCAGCGGCAGGGTCTCGCCCTGGTGCGTCAGCCAAAGCGATGCCCGGTACAACTTCGCGGCCGGCGGATTCTCCAAGGGCAAGCCGCTCGCCTGCCGGCGCAGCACTGAGTTCCGCGTCGGCTGGCCGGGCAATCGCCCCGCTTCCGCCGCCGTCACGGTCTGCCCGCGCAAGGCCACTCGCCGGCAGTACACCCGGCGGCGTTCCTGCTCTGGTTGCGTCGTCCAGCGGCAGTTCCCCAGTTCGTAGTTGCCCAGTACGTCCAGGCGCCCCAGCCAGTGCGCTTGCGTCGGCGCCGGCCCCAGGTCCGCCAGGAAGTGGCTGAAGTCCAGCCACCGCGGGCTGATCGAGATCCCCGCCCCGCCGTACCGGTGAAAATCCTTGAACCGTGGTTCCAGGCAGCGGCGTTTCATCACCCGCCAGGCGTTGCGCTCCCGCTTGTACAGGGTTGGCTGTCTTGGCATTGACCACCTCCATGTGCTGGTCTGGGATGAAAGTCACGTCGTAGCCAGGCACGCCTTCAACCACATCAGGGGGTGCCTTGGTGCCTTCTTCAACTGGCACCGGCTTCTTCACCCGTCCCTTGATCGCCTTGGCAGCCGGCGCCACGGCCATGGGAGACGCCTGGATTGCGGTATCAACTGCGGTCGCCGCCACCGGCGAGCCGGTCAGGTCCAGGGTGGCATTCCCCGCCGCCCGGCCCGCTTCCTGGAGCTTGGCGAAGGGGTACATCGCCGCGCCGGTCAGGTGTTGCCCCAGGTCTGTGTGGGGCTGGTACGTCAGAGCGCCGGCCACGTCATGGACCACGGCGGCGGGGTCCGCATCGGTGATGCCGAGTGCATTGGTCGCCATGGCACCCAGGCTGGCAACGCCGGCCACGGGCAGGGCCACGGCCTGGGTCACCAGGTTGGCGGCGGTTTCTGCAACTGGGTAGACCTGGCCGATGGCGCGCAGGGTCTTCACGGCGCCGTTTTCGGGTTGATCTGGTTCCAGCGGCACGAAGCCCTGTACCTGGCGCTTACTGGATTCGAGGGGGGTGAATGGCATGGCGGTCAGCGGTAAAAGCCCACGTGGGCGCCGGATGCGTCGTAGACCTTCCAGCCCTGCGCACCAGTCGGTTCGCCGAATCGATACCCGGACATTGCCGGGTCAGCATCGAAACGGGCACGCGGGGTATTCGTCGCCTTCGCGGACTGGGCTGGCTTGGCGCGGATTGCATCCACCATGGTGGTGGCGTCCGTGGTCGCCTTCGCGGGGTCGCGCTGGTACGACAGGTTGGCCATCAGCTTTCCCGCCAGGTCCTGGATTGCCGATTCCCGAGACTTCTCCTTGGAGGTTCCTACCAGTTCCCAGGCTGCCGCCGCGTCCTTTGCCACGCCGTTGCTCACCAGCCATTCCGCAGTGAGCACCTGGGCAGGGGAGGCATCCTTCGTGCCACGCACTTGTTCTGTCGCTAAGTTGTGGCGCTTGGTTTCGGCGATGGTTGCCGCGTTATTCGCTGTCACCGCGCGGTCGGACTCGATGCTGCTGAGTGCCTTCATCACCCCAGCGCTGTACGGAAGCGGCGGCGCCTTGCCGTTGAACGTCTCGCCCTTGTTGGCGTAGTGCTGCTGAATGGCTTTCCAGTCGCCCCGGTCGGCGGCGGCGTTGAGGGATTGGCGCAGGGCGTCAGTAACACTGAAGTCCGGTGTACTGATTGCCGCTGCCGGGACCACGTTGCCGGAGAAACTGCCGGGGCTGGATGCCTTGCCCGTGCCGGCGCCGGTGAAGGTGTCGAGCTTGCCGCCCGGCTTCGACGCGCTGGCGTACATGCTGTTCTGGTCGCCCAGGCCGGACAGTTGGTAGGACAGGCCATTGCCGCCGCCGTACTTGCCTTGCCGCTCGATGACCTGCGCGGCACTTTGGCTTACGCCGGCGCCGTGGTTAACCACCTTGTCCTGGGTCACGCCTTGCTGGCGCAGGAATTCCGCCTGGCCTGCCGTGGCCGGGTTGGCGATGGGGGCGGCGGGATCGAGTGCTTGCGCCTGGCCTGGAACTACCGGGGTGATGCCAGGTGCGGGCGCCGGGGTAGGTGGTTGCTGTACGTTGGTCCTGCGGTTCGCAAGGAACCCGGCATTGGTATCGGTTCGGGTCATGGTGGTGTTCTCCTTGGTGATGCGATGTGGCGCCAACTCGGCCACCGCGTTGGTTGCGAGTTCCTGGGCGGGCAACGAGCGGGATGTCGTCACCTGGCCGTCGGCGTCGTGGAAGTCGAGGCGCCATTGCCCATCGCCCAAGCGCGTGGCCTTTGCGTGCGGCCCGTACAGGCCGGCCAGCACAGGGATTGCACCGTCGAAGTCGCCCGCCGCGGTGCGGTCCATCGCCGTGGCCCATGCGCTGGTGTGGTTCCGCCCTTCAGGCGAGTCAATGAAATCGCTGTATCTCTTGGCGCCGTCGAGGTCGCCAGCACGGACCAGGGATTGCAGTGTCCGTGGCGCGACGCGCTCCAGGTATGGGGCGAGGCTGTCGCGTTTTGCCAGGAATTTGGCGGCGTTGGTGGGCTGTGCTGGGTTGATCATGCGCACACTTCAGCACGCATGGCAGGAAACCCGGAAGTTTTGGGATTACTTCCGGCCTATGCCGAAAAAAACCCGGCACTGGGCCGGGTGAAAGGCGGGAGTTCCCGCAGTCAGGAAACCCCACATTAGCACGCATGGGCGGAGGAGTACTCCGCCGTGATCAACAGCAATCACTACGACTGTGGCCTTATACGTCTTGTACCCATCTATCTACCCAACAAATCGGCGGCTTTCTTCGACAGGGCCACGCCTCAGATTCGAGGCTGGTATCCGCCTCGTGTTGGGTCTGTGTAGTTCATCTGATTGTTGTTTTGTATTCCATGGGCTACCCTACCCCCA
Organism: Gallionellaceae bacterium; assembly: GCA_028714875.1. Lineage (GTDB taxonomy): Bacteria > Pseudomonadota > Gammaproteobacteria > Burkholderiales > Thiobacillaceae > PFJX01. The sequence goes on along the minus strand of JAQTLN010000001.1, from coordinate 182,859 downwards.
TGATCGAAGTTCGCCAGACTGAAGTCTTTTCCAAGTGGTTGCACAAGCTGAATGACAGGCAGGCCAGGTCGAGGATTCAAATTCGGATCGACCGGCTGCGGCTGGGGTTGCATGGCGACGTGAAACCGGTTGGCCATGGTGTCTCGGAACTGAGGATCGACTATGGGCCAGGGTATCGGCTCTATTTCACCCAACGGGGTGATGTGGTGGTGATCCTGTTGCTAGGTGGCGACAAGCGTACCCAGCAGAAGGACATCGAGACGGCCATCGAACTGGCGCAAGGATTATGAGGTGAACGCAATGACCAATACCCGCCCCTATGACGCGGCAGAGTACCTTGAAGCTGAAGAGGATATGGCCGCTTATCTGGATGCCGCCATGGAAGACGGCGACCCGCGCGTCATTGCCTCTGCGCTCGGCGCCATTGCCCGTGCCAGAGGCATGACCCAGGTTGCGAAGGATGCAGGCCTGGGCCGCGAATCGCTCTATCGTGCGCTGTCCGATGAGGGGAATCCAGAATTCGCCACGGTGATGAAGGTCATCAAGGCACTGGGGCTGAAACTGCGCGCCGATACCATCACACCGCAAGCCGCCAAGAAGAAACACCAGCGGCGGACATACGCGAACGCGGAGGCGTGAAATGACAGAATCATCCGAAGCGTTCATTGCCGACCTGACCAAGATGATGGCAAAGCGGCAGGTGGATAGATATGACACCGAACTTCGTGAATGGTTGGAATTGGATACCTGGGCAGTAGATGAGGGCCTGTTGCTGTTGATGGGGATTAGCCCGGAGGGTGCCTCTGTCGAGTGGGATGGATGGCAACGAGAGGACGGCGGCAAGATCAACAGGGTTCATATTCGAAACGCCAGGTTGCTTTCAGAGCCGATAACCTACCTCAGCATCACGTCACCAACAGTGGACCTTACCAAGGTTTCGCAAATTGATGATGATGTCTTCATAGGTGGTCATTTCGTAGCCAATGAGCAGCAACTTGAAAAACAGGAATTCTTGCGTGGCATCGAGGAGCAGCTAACCCGTGCGCGTCGGCTTTGGGTAAGTGGACCGCATGGTGATAGTCGGTATCCCGTCACCCATTTCATGGAGTGGGCAGAACAGAAGGGAATTTCCATTCCATGGCTTGACCGAGCAAATGAAATTGGGCTTCTTGACGGCATGGTGAAGGGAGGCCAGGCACCGACGCGACAAGCCTTGCACCCGCCATACCTGACGACACAGCAAACGATTACAGCCTTCTCATCGGTACGGCCTCGTGGTACGCAGCCTAATTATTGGGAAACCGCGTTCAAATCACCGAGGCCATGGCTGATAAAAGCAAAACATGCAGATGTATGGGATCCGGTTGCTATAGCGGTTGGACTGCTTGATAAAAGAGTTCCCGCGAAAAGTCTCGACTTTGTTTTCAGATCGCCAAGACTGACTCCATTCAGGGACGCATGGGAAAAAGCCAGCGAATACGAGACACGCTGACAACGGATTTACCACCTGCACTTCACCTGCACCGCACACCTGCAATTCACCTGCGCTTTCGCCCCGGAAGCCGCGCCAATCCTAGAACTTCAATACCTGCACTAGCCTGCTGAAAAACGCAGGTATGTAAGTTGCTCCCCATGATTTGCGTTTCTTTACGTATTCCATCGTCCCCCCGCAAGTCATGACGATGGGTTGGGGCATCTACATGAAATCGAATGTTCTTGGCGACGATGCGCTCGCCTTCCGTGAAGCGTTCCAGGAAGCGCGCGGAAGTGTCAGCCGTAGCAAACAAATCCGCGATGAAAACAATGGCTTGATCCCGCCGCCGGATGCTTGGGTGGGTCGCCGTCCTGCCTGGAAGATCAGCACCATCCGCGCGACGGTTGCAAAGATGATTGCTAACGCGGTAAAGCCCGAATGCAACACACCGCGCTGTGGCGGCAGGAAGCGCAATAAGTCAGCCATCCACTCCCGTGCGGGGGTGTGACATGAAAACATATGAGTACGCCCAGCCGACGGCGGTCGGACTGGGCGCGAAGGGCAGAGAGGCAGGCAACCTCGGATCAGATCGTACCGCGCATGGAACGAACGTGGTGGGAGCGTGACATGGCCCACTACCGCAAAATCGACGTGCGCATCTGGAACGATGCCAAGTTCTCCGGCCTGTCCAACAGCGCCAAGCTGATCTTCCTGTTCCTCGTCACCCATCCGCAAATGACCGCGCTTGGTGCGATGCGTGCCACACCGCAGGGTCTCGCTGCGGAGTTGCAAATGGAACTGGAAACCTTCGCGGAAGCCTTCGGCGAAGCCTTGGCGCAAGGTATGGCGAAGCATGATCGGAATTCCTGCTGTATCTATCTCCCGAACTTCCTCAGGTACCAGTCGGCGGAGTCCCCGAACGTCCTACGCAACTGGTCAAAACAGGTCGAGTACATACCAGAATGCGAGCTTAAAACCCGCGCCATTGCTGGGCTGAGAGGCTATGCGGAAGGCTTGTCGAAAGGCTTCCTCAAAGCCTTCAAGGAAGCCTTCCCCGAAGACTTCCCCGAATCAGTAAACAGTAAACAGAGAGCAGTAAGCAGTAAACCCAAACCCCCTAGCCAAGGTGAGCGGCTTCATCTTGGTGATACACATGCGCGCGGCGCTGCTGAAGAAATAGGCGGCCACGACGGCAACGCGGTGGGCGCTGAAAACCTGGATTGGCCGGCTGGGCGTGTGTCATGAAACTCCGACCCTACCAATCCCACGCCATCGCCCAGGCCCGCGCCAACTTCGCCGATGGCATCCGCCGCCAGATCGTGTACTCGCCAACGGGATCAGGGAAAACGGAAATTGCTATCGCGCTGATCCGTTCCGCCATCGCCAAGGGCAAGCGGGTGGCTTTTGTTGCCAACCGCATCGGCCTGGTCGATCAGGCCGAGCGCCGCCTGTCCAAGGCCGGGCTGGTCGTGGGCGTGATCCAGGGCGAGAACACCCGCCACCTTGATGCGCCCGTGCTGGTGTGCAGCATCCAGACGGTCGCCCGGCGCGGACTGCCCGACGTGGATGTGATCGTGGTCGACGAAGCTCATGGCGTTGCGGGATCGGCAGATTACCGGAAGGTGATGTTCGCCCACTCCGCTTTACCCGTGATCGGATTGACGGCAACCCCATTCGCCAAGGGCCTGGGCAAGAGCTACACGGAACTGGGCGGCATGCCGTTGTTCGAGCGCATCGTGAAGGCGGCCACCATCCGGGAACTGATCGAACTGGGCTTCCTGGTGGACTGCGACATCTACGCCCCGAGCGACCCGGACCTGTCCGGCGTCGGCACCGTTCGCAACGCATTCGGCGAGGCCGATTACAACGAGAAAGACTTGGCTGCGGCCGTGGACAAGCCTGCTCTTGTCGGTGACATCGTTACCCACTGGCGCCGCCTGGGGCGTGATTTGCCCACTGTGGTGTTCGCCAGCAGCATCGCCCACAGCAAGCACATTGCTGAGCAGTTCAACGCGGCCGGAATCCGCGCGGAGCACATCGACTTCCGCACCACTGAGGAAGAACGGCGGGACATCCTGGCCAGGGTCACCAGCGGCCAGACCCGCATCATTTCAAACGTGGCGATCCTGTCCGAGGGGTGGGACTTCCCGGCCTGCGGCGTCATGGTCCTGGCCCGGCCCACCAAGAGTTTGACCAGGTGGATCCAGATGGCCGGCCGGGTGCTGCGGCCGTACCCAGGCAAGGAGCGCGCCATCGTGTTGGACCACTCCGGCAGTTCCGCCCACTTGGGGTATCCGACCGAGGATTTACCACTTGATCTGGACGACGGCACACCGAAGAAGGCCAGCGCCAGCGCCGACAAGGAAGAACCGAAGCCGAAGAAATGCCCATCGTGCAGCTACATGAAGCCGGCGAAAGTCCATGCCTGCCCCGCATGCGGCTTTGCGCCGGAGCGTCAATCTGACGTGCAGACGGTAGATGGCGATCTAAAGCCGCTCGCCAGGAAGCGCGCCGACAAGATCGACAAGCAGGACGCCTACAGCCAGCTTCTCCAAATCCGGAAGGAGCACCGTTACTCCGCAGGCTGGGTATCACACCAGTACCGCGAACTGTTCGGTGTCTGGCCACGCGGTCTAGCCGAAATACCGCGCCCGCCGAGTCAGGAAATGCGCAACTGGATTCGGTCGCGTCAGATCCGCTACGCCAAGCAGCAAGGGGGTAGCCATGATCAGCGTCCGTGAGGTGGCAATGGGCCGGTGGCCCGGCATCCTGGCGTCGTTCGGCGTCACCGAGAAGCAGCTTTCCGGCAAGCACACGGAGTGCCCAGTCTGCGGAGGCCGCGACCGGTTCCGTTTCGATGACAAGGACGGCCGCGGAACGTACTTCTGCTCGCACTGTGGCGCCGGGGACGGCATCAAGCTCGTGATGGCCATGCGCGGGTGCGACTTCCGGGCAGCAGCGCAGGAGGTCGAGGCAGTTGCCGGGGTGGTCAAGCCAGGGCGCCAGGCGAAGCCCGAGCCCGACGAGGCCACGAAGATCGAAAGGGCGAAGCGGGTATGGCGTGAGTCGGCGCCACTTACCCAGGGCGACGAGGCCATGCGATACCTTGCTGGACGAGGGCTCGTCCTGGATGCGCCGCCCGCATCGCTTCGTCTCCACCCTGGCCTGGTCTACCACGACGGCGAGCGCATCACCGGCACGTTCCCGGCGATGGTGGCGCTTGTCCAGGCGCCGGATGGTTCCGGCGTGACGCTGCACAGAACCTACATAAAGGACGGAATGAAGGCTCCGGTGCCGTCGCCCAGGAAGCTAATGCCCGGCAGGCAATCTACGAAATCAGCCATCAGGCTTTCGCGTGTCGTCCCTTGCCTGGGTATTGCCGAGGGCATTGAAACTTCCCTGGCGGCCTCTGCGCTGTTTTCGGTGCCGGTGTGGTCCTGCATCAACGCCAATGGCATCGAGACATTCGAGCCACCCAACGGGGTGGAGCAAATCACGATCTTCGCCGACAACGACGAAAGCTTTACCGGCCAGAAAGCCGCCTATGCCGCGGCGTTTCGGCTGAAGCAGCAGGGCTTCCTGGTCAAAGTGAGGATGCCGCCGATGGGCTGGGACTGGCTGGACGAACTCAATCAGAGGAAAGCATGAGTAAAACTTTTTCATGGATGGCCGCGCAGATTGAGCACATGAACCCGCCGCAGATCGAGCGCAAGAGGCCTACCAACCCATTCCCAGTGGGAATGGAATGGGGCTCCGCAACCTGGCGAACCCATGTGCTGCTGCTGGCCGCATACCCGCGTTACCTGACGTGCCATGAACTGCGCCAGGGCAGCGGCTACGGCCGTGGCGCCGTGGCCTGGGCGCTGCGCTACCTGGCCGAACGTGGGGCTATCCAGAAGTACCCACACCCGCGGCATGCCGCCTACTACCTCTATCGTGCCGTCCTTGAACCATGAGGAAGAAATGAACGCCCTATACCAGATCACCAGCGAATACCGCCGCAACCATCCCACCGCCACACCTAGCGACCTGTGGACGCACCTGGTCCGCATCGCTGCACTTGGTAGCCATCCAGTTCTACTCGGTTACACGGCCGGCGCCATCGAGTACGCGCCCGACCCCGAGAAGGTTGGAACCAGGACGATCAAGCGCGCCTCGTTCATCCGGAAACTGAGGGGCGAAAGATTGGAATCAATTGCTGGGTAGTTTGATGGGTAGTTGGTGCAGTGGCACGGGAACCCGCGCTACTGCTGATGTCTTGGCGGAGACGCAGGGATTCGAACCCTGGATCCAGGTTTTGCCCAGATGCACCCTTAGCAGGGGTGTGCCTTCGACCACTCGGCCACGTCTCCATGCTTGTTTCGGCCGGGGCCGAAAAAGCCGGGCAAGGATACCTGCGCGGCGCGGCCAAGGCAATGTCGGAAAGGCGGAAGCGGCAGAAATAACGGCTTGCTACCGACTTTCAGGCGCCGCGATGTCCTGGTAGTCGGAGAACATCGCCGCCTGTCCCTGAAACTGGCCGTCGGCATCGCTGAGATTCCAGACCGTCGCGTTGCGGATCATGAAGCGCCGGCCACTTTTGGCGATGCGCACACCACTGTAACTGTCGATGTAGCCCTGTGACGCCACGGTTTCCAGAAGTTGCGCGCGCGCCGGCCGCGCCATCGATTCGGCGGAGAGGCGAGAAGGCAGGCCGACGATCTCGCGCCAAGCCATCTCGAAGCGTTCCTGAGCGGCCAGATTGGCGTAGGTGAAACGGGGGTCGGGGGTGCTGTCGTGCGACAGCACGACGAAGGGGGCGTGGTAGAGCGCGCGTGCCGCCTCGCGTGGCGGTAACTCGCTATCCAGCAACGCCTTGCCGGTCCACAGGCGGTAGCTGTTGATCAGCAGGGCCGCGTGTGCCGGCAGGTAGTCGTTGGTGGCGGCCGGTTCGGGAATCATGCAAGCCATCCCGACTCCGTCCGCCCAGGATCAGACCACTTCCTTGTCCAGCTCGAACACCTGGTGCAGGGCGCGCACGGCGAGTTCCATGTATTTATCTTCCACCACCACAGAAATCTTGATTTCGGAGGTGGAGATCATCTGCAGGTTGATGTTTTCGGCGGCCAGCGCGCGGAACATCTTGCTGGCCACACCTGCGTGGGTGCGCATGCCGACGCCGACCATGGAAACTTTGGCGATCTTGTCATCGCCGACGACTTCGCGCGCGCCGATTTGATCTTTCACCTGATTCAGCACTTCCATCGCCCGCTTGAACTCGCTGCGATGCACGGTAAAGGTAAAGTCGGTGGTGTTATTGGCGCCGACGTTCTGCACGATCATGTCTACGTCGATATTGGCGTCGGCCACGGAACCGAGGATGAGGGCGGCAATGCCGGGTTTGTCGGGCACGCCCAGGACGGTCAGTTTGGCTTCGTCGCGATTGAAGGCGATACCGGAGATGATGGGTTGTTCCATGCTGTCTTCCTCGAAAGTAATCAAGGTGCCCTCGCCATCTTCCTGGAAGCTGGAGAGCACGCGCAGTTTCACTTTGTATTTGCCGGCGAACTCCACCGAGCGGATTTGCAGCACCTTGGAGCCGAGGCTGGCGAGTTCCAGCATTTCCTCGAAGGTGATGGTATCCAGCTTGCGGGCTTCCGGGACGATGCGCGGGTCGGTGGTGTAGACGCCATCGACATCGGTATAGATCTGGCATTCGTCGGCTTTCAGCGCCGCCGCCAGGGCCACGCCGGTGGTATCGGAACCGCCGCGGCCGAGGGTGGTGATGTTGCCGGCCTCGTCCACGCCCTGGAAACCAGCCACCACGACAACGTGGCCGCTATCGAGATCGGCGCGCATGCGCGCTTCGTCGATGGAAAGGATGCGCGCCTTGGTATAAGCGTCGTCGGTGACGATGCGCACCTGCGAGCCGGTGTAGCTCCTGGCCTTCAGTCCGAGGTCTTTCAGGGCCATGGCCAGAAGGGCGATGGTGACCTGTTCGCCAGTGGAAACCAGGACATCCATTTCACGCGGGTCCGGTTCTTTCTGTATCTGCCGAGCCAGAGCGATGAGCCGATTGGTCTCGCCGGACATGGCGGAGAGCACCACCACAACCTGATGCCCGAGCATCTTGAACTTGGCGACACGCTCCGCGACGTTGCGTATGCGCTCGATGGAGCCCACCGAGGTACCGCCGTATTTCTGGACAATTAGCGCCATGATTAAGGGATTTACACGAAAAGCGAGCATTCTACAGGAGCGCGCAAATGCTTCGCCATATTGCCGTAGCCATTGAAACTCTTGCCATCCGCCCTTAGTCTTACCCCCGTTCTCAATCCAGTGGAGACTCCACGATGCAAACCCGATTCGACAATGTCGTGCGTATGGACGGCACGATCGCCGTCGAGCAGACCAACAAGGTTCTGCGCAACACCTACATGATGCTGGGCCTGACCATGATCCCGACGGTGATCGGGGCGTTCTTCGGCATGAGCCTGAATTTCGCCTTCGCCGCGCAGCATCCGTTCATGTTCGCCATCGGCATGCTGGCGGTGATGATGGGGCTGTTCTATGGCATCAACGCCAACCGAGACAGCGGCATGGGCGTGGTTCTGCTGCTGCTGCTCACCGGCTTCATGGGCGTGATGCTGGGGCCGATCCTGCAAGTGGCGCTGCATTTGCGTAACGGTGGGGAAATCATCGGCCTGGCGGCGGGCGGCACCGGCGCGATCTTTCTGACCCTGGCCGGCATCGCCACCACCACCAAGAAGGATTTCAGTTTCCTGGGCAAATTCCTGATGGTGGGCATCGTCCTGCTGATTCTGGCCAGCCTGGCGAACATCTTCTTTCAGATTCCGGCCCTGGCGCTGACCCTGTCGGCCGTCGCCGTGCTGCTCTTCTCAGGCTTCCTGTTGTTTGACATCTCGCGCATCGTCAATGGCGGCGAGACCAACTACGTGATGGCCACCCTGTCGGTGTATCTGGACATCTACAACATTTTCATCAACCTGCTGCAACTGCTGATGGCGCTCATGGGCGAACGCGATTGATGCGCCATGCGACGAAGCAAGGGCGGCCTTGGCCGCCTTTTTTCGTGCGCATCATGGATATACGGTTTCTGGCGGACAAACGATGTCACGCCGCGTTCCGATAACATGACCGGCACGCTTTGCGTTGCCGACGACTCCATGAGACGACTCCCATGACCCGCACCGCCTTCTATCCGAGATCGCTTTTCCCGTCCGACCTCTTGCTATCGCCGCTGCTATCGTTCGCGCTCATTTGCCTGGTCGCCACCGCGACCCACGCTGGCGAATTCACCAACCACGTCGGCATGCGCTTTGTCGACATTCCCGCCGGCAAGTTTCTGATGGGTTCATGCAAACTCGCGGAATCCGCGCGAGACGAAAACAGGAAACGCAGCTTTATCGGCCTTAAGCCTCTTTCCCCCGAGTGCGGCGCTTCCGACCCGAACGCGGAGGACAGCGAAACCCCGCAGCATGAGGTCCACGTGGGGGCCTTTCAGATGGGACGCACCGAGGTCACGCTGGGCCAGTTCAAGAAATTCATCGCGGCCACCGGTCGTCTGAGGCTGGTGAATGACAAGTTCATGAGAGCCAACGCTTACGAAGACAATACGCCGGTGGTATGGGTCTCCTGGACGGATGCCCAAGCCTTCGTCAACTGGCTGAACAAAACCAAACCGGCGAGCGACCATGGCACTTACCGCCTACCCAGTGAAGCGGAATGGGAGTTCGCCTGTCGGGCTGGTGGCAGACATGACTACTGCGGCGGCAATAACGCCAGCGCGGTGGGATGGTTTTATGAAAACGGTGGTTGGCACCCACGCGAGGTCGCGGGTAAACAAGCCAATGGCTTCGGCCTTTATGACATGAGCGGCAACGTGGACGAGTGGGTACAGGATTGTTATCACGACAGCTACTATGGCGCGCCTGTCGATGGCGGCGCCTGGGTCAGCGCATGCACTACCGCCGGTTATGTGCTGCGCGGCAGTTCCTGGAAACACTATCAAGCGAAATACACCCGCGCGGCCTACCGCAGCGAAGGTAGCGCCAAGCTGCTCAATGGGCTGGTCGGCTTCCGGGTAGCCAGGTCCGCGCGGCCTTGAAGTCCACGCATCGCTTGCCCTGACCGGCTCTGTTACCCCGAACCGGCCCGCGCTTCAGGCGAAATTCGGAAATAAAAAAGGGCGGGGAATCCCCGCCCAGTCTTGTCCCCGGGCGCCCGTACTACTTGTAGGCCGGCGGCACGAACATCGGCAGCATCGGAACCGGCTGGGCGCCATAGGGCGCGTTCATCATGGCTCCCACCGTCGGGCCATAAGCCTGTGGATTGGCCATGCCACCCAGCCAACCGCCATACCAGTTGGGGTTGACCGGCGCGGTGGCCATGTTCATCACGCGCGGGTCCAGCGGCGCCGAGGCCCAGCGCAGATAGACGTTGGGGTTCAGCGCATTGGCGGCCAGGGCCAGCAGTTTCGGGTCGAGCGGCGCCATCGCCCAGCGGATCAACTTGTTGGGATCAACCACCACGGTCTGGGTAGCGGAGAGAAATTGCGGGTCCATCAGCGCGGTGGTCCAGGCCGCCATGACGGCCGGGTCCATCGCCTTGGCGAAGTTGCTGTAGGCGCGCGGGTCCATCATGCTGGCGGTGGACTGCAAGTAGAGATTGGGCTCCATCATGGCCTTGACGGCATCAAGCAGGAATTGCGGCTCGGACACCACGGAGAGCGCGGCGAGAAATTTCTTCGGGTCGGCCAGCATGTCGCCATTACGGGTGAAATCGGCCAGATAGGCAATCCACTCCTGGGTTCCGCTGGGCATGGGGGCTTTCGCCGGGGCGGCTGCGTCGGCGGCGAAACAGCCCGCGCTGAACGCCGTCAATACGACGGCGAGGGATAGGCGGTGTGCATTCATTCTGGTCTCCTGTTATCCGAAAAACTTAATATTAACAACTGCTTATGTACCATTAACGGCATAGGCGGGGCGATTGTGCCGGTAATTCAAGGCAAGGTGTCGGAAAAACGTTGAGACATGAAGGCCAGCGCCGCTTCCAAATTGGCGCGGGCCGTCGCGCTCAAGTCATCGCCCAACTCGAACGCCTCGCCACGAATCGCCAGCACGAAGGCCGGCGGCGGTTCGCCGAACAATTTTTCGTAAGCGTGCAACACCGCGCCGGGCGAGAGTTCATGGCTGCTGTAGCTGGCATCGGCAACCGCCACGACGGGGTTGAACGTGAAGGGGGCGGGGGCTTCCAGACTGGCATCGACGAACACCACCTGCCCGCGTCCCCGCAAATCCAGGGCGTATTCCACTTGCAGTTGGAAATCGGTGAGCAACTCCACGTCGGGAAGGCGGAGTGTTTCCAAACGCTCGATCAGCAGCGGCCCGAGCGCGTCGTCACCCCGGCTGGGGTTGCCGATGCCGATGACCAGTAGCGCCGGCGCCCCGCCGGCTTCGTTCATCTGATCAGCCCTACGAAGCCGGCGGGGCGCCGGCGCTACAGGGTGCGTCGCGCGTCATCCGGTCGATCTCCCGTCCTTCCGCGTCCAGCAACTCCAGTTGCAGCGGCATCTTGCCCAGGGCATGGGTGGCGCAGGAAAGGCAGGGGTCGAAGGCGCGGATGGCGACTTCGATGTGGTTGAGCAGGCCTTCGGTCAGCTTGCGCCCGTCCAGGTACTGGCGCGCCACCTGGCGCACGGCTTCGTTCATGGCCTGGTTGTTGTGGGTGGTGGAGACGATCAGGTTGGCGCGGACCACCTGGTCGTTCTCGTCGACCCGGTAATGGTGGATCAGGGTACCGCGCGGCGCTTCGATCATGCCGATGCCGCGTTCCTGGCGTTCGCCCTTGACCACCAACTCGTCGCCTTGCAGGTCGGCGTCGTGCAGCAACTCCTTGATCGCCTCGGCGGCATGCAGCATTTCGATCATGCGCGCCCAGTGATAGGCCAAGGTCGCGCCGGTCGCGCTGCCGCCGTCGAAGGCCATGAACTCCTGACGTTCGCGCTCGGCCAGCGGCGTGGGAATGAAATCACATTGCGTCACCCGGGTGAGCGGCCCGACCCGATACCAGCCCAGTTCCGACCCCAGCTCGCGCAGGAAGGGAAATTTCATATATGACCAGGGCTTCACCTCTTCCAGGATATGTTCCCAGTAGTGGTTGTAATCGAGGTGATCGAACAGCGTCTTGCCATCCATATCGCGCGCGCGCAGGCCGCCGTGGTAAAGGTCCATCGCCCCGTCGGCGCGGATCAGATTCAGGGTGTGGGCGCGGAAGCGGCCGAAGGCGTTGTATTGCTCAAGGTTCTGCTCGAACAGGTGGCGCGCCATATGCACCGCGTCGCGGCTCCAGCCGATGATCTGGTAAATGTCCTTCAACAACTCATCGCGCTCGGCCAGGCTCAGATTCTTGTTCACCCCGCCCGGCACCGAGCCGGTGCCATGCACCCGCTTGCCGGCGGTATGGCGGATCACTTCCTGGCCGTATTTGCGCAGCAGCACACCCTGGCGCGCCACTTCCGGATAGGCGGCGGCGACGCCGACGATATTGCGTTTGGCCACTTCGGAGTCGAAGCCGAACAACAGATCAGGCGAAGACAAATGGAAGAAGTGCAGCGCGTGCGATTGCAGGATCTGGCCGTAGTGCATCAGCCGGCGCAGCTTGTCGGCGGTGGGCGTGAGCTTGTGCGCGCCGACGATCTGATCGAGCGCCTTGCTTGCCGCCAGGTGATGCGACACCGGACAGATGCCGCACAGGCGCTGCACCATCACCGGCACTTCCCAATAGGGACGGCCCTGGATGAATTTCTCGAAACCACGGAATTCGACGATATGCAGGCGCACCTGCTGGACGTGATCGTCTTCATCCAGCAACAAGGTGACCTTGCCATGGCCTTCCACACGCGAAATCGGATCAATGGCGACGCGGCGCAGGCCCTCCGGGTGGGTGGCGGTTTCAAGATTCATGAGGCTCTCCTGTACGCAATTGCCGCAAGCCTGCACCAACTCGGGCGCGGGCGCCACCTTGCTTGCCAACGGCCGCGAAGCGCGCGGGTCTTTCGGTTAAAATCCGCGCCCACTCTTAGTAGGGGGGCGCCCTGGCGGGCCCCGATCTCTTCATGCGCAACATCCGCAACTTCTCCATCATCGCCCATATCGACCACGGCAAATCCACGCTCGCCGACCGCATCATCCATTCCTGCGGGGGCCTCGCCGACCGCGAGATGGAGGCGCAGGTGCTCGATTCGATGGCCCTGGAGCGCGAACGCGGCATCACCATCAAAGCGCAGACCGCCGCCCTGCTGTACAAGGCGAAGGACGGCCAGGAATACCAGCTCAACCTGATCGACACCCCTGGCCACGTCGATTTTTCCTACGAGGTTTCCCGTTCGCTTTCGGCCTGCGAAGGCGCGCTGCTGGTGGTGGACGCCTCCCAGGGCGTGGAAGCGCAGACCGTGGCCAACTGCTATACGGCGGTGGAACTGGGCGTCGAAGTATTTCCGGTGCTGAACAAGATCGACCTGCCTTCCGCCGATCCGGAACGAGTGATCCAGGAAATCGAGGACATCGTCGGCATCCCCGCCGACCACGCGGTGCACTGCTCGGCCAAATCCGGCCTCGGCGTCATCGACGTGCTGGAAGCCGTCATCAAATACATCCCGCCGCCCGCCGGCGACGAGGACGCGCCGCTGAAGGCGCTGATCATCGACTCCTGGTTCGACAACTACGTCGGGGTGGTCATGCTGGTGCGGGTGGTAGACGGTGTGGTGAAGCAGAAGGACAAGATCCGTCTGATGGCCGGTGCCTTTGATTATCAGGTGGAAACCCTCGGCGTATTCACGCCCAAGTCGCTTCCACGAGTCGAACTGCGCGCCGGCCAGGTCGGCTTCATCATCGCCGGCATCAAGGATCTGAAGCATGCCAAGGTGGGTGACACCATCACCCTCGCCAACCGCCCCGCCGCCGAAGCCCTGCCCGGCTTCAAGGAAATCCAGCCGCAGGTATTCGCCGGCCTCTACCCGGTGGAATCGCACGAATACGACAGCCTGCGCGACGCCCTGACCAAGCTGCAACTCAACGACTCCGCCCTGCGCTTCGAGCCGGAAACCTCGCAGGCGCTGGGCTTCGGCTTCCGTTGCGGCTTCCTCGGACTGCTGCACATGGATGTCGTCCAGGAACGCCTGGAACGCGAATACGACCAGAGCCTGATCACCACCGCGCCGTCGGTGGAATACCAGGTGATCATGAAGGACGGCACCCAGATCGAGGTGGAAAACCCCTCGCGCCTGCCCGACCTATCCAAGATTGAGGAAATCCGCGAACCCATCATCACCGCCACCATCCTGGTGCCCGAGGAGTTCCTCGGCAACGTCATGACCCTGTGCAACCTGAAACGCGGCGCCCAGGTGGACATGAAATACCTCGGCCGCCAGGTGATGATCAAATACGACATCCCGCTCAACGAAGTGGTGCTGGATTTCTTCGACCGCCTCAAATCCACCTCACGCGGCTACGCCTCGCTGGATTACGAATTCAAGGAATTCCGCGCCGACGACCTGATCAAGCTGGACGTGCTGGTCAACGGCGAAAAGGTCGATGCCCTCGCGCTGATCGTCCACCGCGGCACCTCGCAATACCGCGGCCGCGAGCTGGTCTCGAAGATGCGCGAACTGATCCCCCGCCAGATGTTCGACGTCGCCATCCAGGCCGCCATCGGCGCCCACATCATCGCCCGCGAAACCGTGAAAGCCTTACGCAAGAACGTGCTGGCCAAGTGCTATGGCGGCGACATCTCGCGCAAGAAAAAACTGCTGGAAAAACAGAAGGAAGGCAAGAAGCGGATGAAGCAGGTGGGGAACGTGGAGATACCGCAGGAAGCGTTCCTGGCGATATTGCAGGTGGGGGAGAAGTAGCTCGTAGTCTGGAATCACGATTTTGCTCCGCACTCCGACTTGCCTTCGTCGTTAGCCGCGAGCTGCGCGGCGGCTGTCACCCCTCATCCCTCCTGTGTCTCCGGCACCTTGAACCCCAGATAAGTCCCCGCGCTGATTCCCATCAAGGCAAGCACGGAGGCATCGAAATCCGGCATCGCCAGCCGGGTCACCACCTGGGAAAGGAATACGATGCCGAGCAGACTGGTCCAGGCGATCTGTTGCAGACGGGGCAAGGTCACGCCGTCCTTATCCGTGCTGATGTCGAACCAGAAGCCCTTCGTCACCGGCACCGGCCGCCCCTTGTCCACCGCCGCCGCCGCGAGGGCGGTGCCGCCAGCCATACCGATGAGCCCCAAAGCGGAAGCCGGGATGCTCGGCAGCTCCCGCATCAACAGCCAGAGCACCACATAACTGAGAAACACGATGGCGAACCACCACACCATCTGCACCCGCGCCAGGCTGCAGGGCCGGTTTTCCTTCTTGCCATCCGGCGGCAGACCGGAGTCGCGGATCAGGCCGGACTTGAATATGCCGTAGAGCAACATGGCGAGAACCACCAGCAGGATGGCCGCCCCTTTTCAGACTCGCGGCTTGTCGAGCAACTTCAGCTTGCCCTGGGCGATGGCCAGCACCTTGCCGTTTTCGCGCAGGCTGATACCGACCTCGCGCTCGAAATGCTTGCCCGTGTCGGCGGCGAACGGGCGACGCAGCAAAGTCAGCCAGACATCCGGCATGCTGTTCGTTACGCCCGCTCCATCACGGCTGACGTTGAACAACAGCATTTCGTTTTCGGCGTCACAACCGATGGCCCGTACCCCGGTATCCATGCCATCCAGCCAGAGTTCCTTCTTGCCCACCTCTTCCGCGCAGGAAAGCCTGGGCACGATGAAGTGCGCGGTCTGCCCCAGCGTGATGAAGGTCTCACCGCGCGCAAGCGATGCGATGGCGGGTTTGCTGGAGGCGCTGACCTCGGTTTTCGGTTTCACGAGGGATTGCGCCGAAACCGGGATGAGCAACACCACGGACAACAACATGAAAGCCAGTGTTTTCATATAGCCCCCTCAAACAGCCACAAGGACCAAATTCAGCCAGCCCAGGCTTTACCAGTCCCGTACACAAATCGAAGCAACCTCAACCAGACGACATGCGCGCGGGTCAGATCCCGGCTCAGTGCTTACCCTTATTCATATTTTTCAACTCTAGTGGCAAGTATGTACCGGGTTGCACGAGACGCAAGTCGCGCGGCGGCATCCCTACCCCCGATCCAGTGGCGGCCCCCCTTTTGCCGGCGCCATGCCGCGTGGTGGGGATGACTGGCGATTCCCGGTAGAATCTCGCCCGCCCCTGAAATCTTCCCGCGCGCGCTCCCTACATGAACTTTGCCCTGATTCTGTTTCTCGCCCTGGTCATCACCGGGATCATCTGGCTGCTCGATCATCTCTTCCTCGCCAAGCATCGCGCGGCCGAGGCCAAGCTGCCGCTGCTGGTCGATTACTCGAAGAGCTTCTTTCCCGTCATCCTGATCGTGTTCGTGCTGCGCTCGTTTCTGGTGGAGCCGTTCAAGATTCCATCCGGATCGATGCTGCCGACCCTGTTGATCGGCGACTTCATCCTGGTGAACAAGTTCGAATATGGCATCCGCCTGCCGGTGATCAACAAGAAGGTCGTGCAACTGGGCAACCCGAAACCGGGTGATGTGATGGTGTTCCGCTACCCCAACGATCCCTCGCTGGATTACATCAAGCGCGTGGTGGGCACGCCGGGTGATGTGGTGGAGTACCGCAACAAGCACCTGATCCTCAACGGCAAGCCGACCGACATGTTCCTGAACGGCAAATACGAGTACACCGCCAGCGGCTTCAACATCGTCCAGGGCGATACCTGGCGCGAACAACTGGGCGAGCACAACCACATCGCCATGACCCAGCGCGACATGCCGCCGGTGGTGGTGCATCAGGTCGAGGGCGATTTCCCGCACCGGAGCAATTGCAGTTACAACGAGACCGGCTTCAAGTGTGTGGTGCCGGCCGGGCATTACTTCATGCTCGGCGACAACCGCGATGCCTCCAACGATTCCCGCTACTGGGGTTTCGTGCCGGACGCGAACATCGTCGGCCGCGCCTTTTTCATCTGGTGGAACTTCGACGATTTCCTCAACTCCCTGAAATCGTTCTCGCTGCCGCAACGCATCGGCCACAGCCTTGAGTGACGTCACCATGAAACGACAAACCGGCGCCACACTGGGTGGCCTGATGTTTTTCATGCTGTTGTTGAGCCTGGCGGTCTATAGCGCCTTTCGCGTGGTGCCCGCCTACATGGATTACTGGCTGGTGGGCAAGGCGCTGAACAACCTGGTGGCGCTGCCCAGCATCCAGAACAGCAGCGACGAGAACATCCGCGCGGAGTTCGACAAACAATTGCGCTTCAACAACGTCACCCTGGCGAAACGTTCCGACCTGTTCATCGAGCACATTCCCGGCGGCGTGCGGCTTTCCGCCAACTTCTCGGCGAAAACCCCCTTCCTGGGGCCGGTGCATCTGTGCATGGACTTCCAGGCCGAGGCCAGTTCCGGCGAAACGCCAAGCCACTGATCCCGCGTCCGAAACAACCCGTATTCATGCCCGCAGCCTGCAAACCACTGGAGACGCACCTGGGCCATACCTGGCACGGGCGCAATCTATTGACGCAGGCACTGACCCATCGCAGCCACGGCGCCAGCAACAACGAACGCCTGGAGTATCTCGGCGACGGGATACTCAACTGCGTGGTCGGCCTGATGCTCTACCAACGTTTTCCCGATCTGCCGGAAGGCCGTTTGTCGCGTTTGCGCGCCAATCTGGTCAACCAGGAATCGCTCCACGAAATCGCGCGCGATCTCGATCTGGGAAGCTATCTGCGACTCGGTGAGGGCGAACTGAAAAGCGGCGGCGCCAGCCGTCCCTCCATCCTCGCCGATGCGCTGGAATCATTATTCGGCGCCGCCTTTCTCGATGGCGGCTTCGAAACCGCGCGGGCCATGATCGAGCGGCTGTTCAACGAACGGATCAATGCGATCAACCCCTCCGTGCAGGGCAAGGATGCCAAGACCCGCCTGCAGGAATGGCTGCAATCGCGGCGCCACGGCCTGCCCCGCTATACCTTGACCGATACCAGCGGCCAGGCCCATGCCCAGACGTTCCATGTGGAATGCCAGATCGCGGCGTTGAAAATCACCACGACAGGCCAGGGCTGCAACCGCAAAACGGCGGAACAGGTGGCGGCTGAGGCCGCGCTGGCGCAACTGGAAGGAAAAAAGACCATCGTCAAGAACAGCTCCTCCATCAACAAGGCGCGACCCGCATGAGCACACCGTTCCGCACCGGCGTCATCGCCATCATCGGTCGCCCCAATGTCGGCAAGTCCACCCTGGTCAACGCCC
The DNA here is from genome assembly GCA_028714875.1 of Gallionellaceae bacterium. Taxonomy (GTDB): domain Bacteria; phylum Pseudomonadota; class Gammaproteobacteria; order Burkholderiales; family Thiobacillaceae; genus PFJX01. The sequence continues at coordinate 165,036 of JAQTLN010000001.1, read as the reverse complement.
TGGTCGGCGCCAAAGTAAGCATCGTCTCCAACAAACCGCAGACCACGCGGCATCGCATCCTCGGCGTGCGCACCGAGGCCGACGCCCAGTTCATCTTCGCCGACACCCCCGGCTTCCAGACCCAATACAAGAGCGCGCTCAACACCGCGATGAACCGCTCGGTGACCCAGGCGCTGGCGGAAGTGGACGTGGTGCTCTGGCTGGTGGAAGCGCGCAAGTTCATGCCCGCCGATCAACGCATCCTGCCGCTGCTGCCGCGCGACAAGCCGGTGATCCTGGTGGTCAACAAGATCGACACGGTGGCGGACAAGACCGTCTTGTTTCCCTATCTGGAAATGCTCTCGCAGCAGTACAAGTTCGCCGAAATCGTGCCCCTCTCCGCCGAAAAGACCAAGGATGCCGAACGCCTGCCCGCGATCGTCAAACCCTACCTGCCGGAGGGCGAGCCCTGGTTCGCCGAGGACGACATCACCGACCGCAGTTCCCGCTTCCTCGCCGCCGAGATGGTGCGCGAGAAGGTATTTCGCCTGACCGGCGACGAAATCCCCTACGCGGTAGCGGTGACCATCGAGGAATTCAGCGAGGAGCCGAACCTGTTCCGCATCGGCGCCGTCATCTGGGTGGACCGCGACGCGCACAAACCGATCCTGCTCGGGCGCGGCGGCGAACACATCAAGCGCATCGCCACCGAGTCACGCCAGGACATGGAAAAGCTGTTCGACCGCAAAGTCTTCCTCACCCTCTGGGTGAAGGTAAAAGGCGGCTGGGCCGACGACGCGCGGCTGATCAAACAATTCGGGTATGAGTAAGCCCCTGTGAGTGAACGCGTCGATGGCGACCCGGCCTTCGTCCTACATACCCGCCCCTGGCGCGAAACCAGCCTGATAGTCGACATCTTTTCCCGCCATCACGGCCGCCTCGGCCTGGTGGCGCGCGGCGCGCGGCGCGCCGGAGCGGCGCTGAAAGCGCGCCTGATCCCGTTCCAGCCGCTCACCCTGTCCTGGTTCGGCAAGAGCCAGTTGCGCACCCTGCACGCGGCGGAATGGCAAGGCGGCGGCCTGATGCTGCGCGGCCACGCCCTGATGTGCGGCTTCTACCTCAACGAACTGTTGCTGCGCCTGCTGCCGGACGGCGACGCCCATGAAGCCCTGTTCGACCACTACACACTGGCGCTCGCCGACCTGAATACCCAACCGGAAGTGGAGCCGGTATTGCGCCGCTTCGAACTCGATCTGCTCTCCGAACTGGGCTACGCGCAATCACTCGGCCACCTCGCCGCCGGTGGCGCGCTCAATCCCGACGCCCACTACGGCTACGAGGTTGGCACAGGCGTCATTCCGGCGACGCACGCCACCCGTTACAGCGGCCGCTCACTCCTGGCGCTGGCGGCCCGGGACTTCAGCCAGCCCGCGACGCTAGCCGAAGGTAAACTGCTCATGCGCACCCTCCTCGCCCATTACCTGGGCGATAAACCGCTCGCAACCCGGCAACTACTCATCGACCTGCAAAAACTATGATCCGTCTCGGCGTCAACATCGACCACGTCGCCACCCTGCGCCAGCAGCGCGGCACCCGTTACCCCAGCCCGGTTCAGGCCGCCCTGCTCGCGGAATCCGCCGGCGCCGACCTGATCACCCTGCACCTGCGCGAAGACCGCCGCCACATTCAGGATGCCGACGTGCACATCCTGCGCGGCCTGCTGCAAACCCGCATGAACCTGGAAATGGCCATCACCGACGAAATGCTCGGCATCGCCTGCCAGGTGCGCCCACAGGATGCCTGCCTGGTACCGGAACGACGCCAGGAACTCACCACCGAAGGCGGCCTCGACGTCGCCGGGCATCTCGAACAGGTCAAACACGCCTGCCACACCCTGCGCGACGCCGGCGTGCGCGTCTCCCTCTTCATCGACGCCGACGACCGACAACTGCAAGCCGCTGTCGAAGCCGGCGCGCCGGTGGTGGAAATCCACACCGGCCGCTTCGCCGACGCCGAAACCGAAGCCGAAGCCGCCCATGAACTGGAACGCATCCGCGCCGCCGTGGCGACCGGCAATGCCCTCGGCCTGCGCGTCAACGCCGGCCACGGCCTGCATTACCACAACGTCCAGGCTGTCGCCGCCCTCCCCGGCATCGAGGAACTCAACATCGGCCACGCCATCGTCGCCCAGGCCCTGTTTGTCGGCTGGGAAAACGCGGTAAGGGAAATGAAACGCCTGATGCTGGAAGTCCGCTGAAACGCGTCGAAGGCATAGGTGAAGCGCCTGGGCGAGTGGCCTCCCCCTTTCCCAGGGGCCAGGAGAGATTTCCGCAACGGCAGCTCAGGAAACCCCGCCAATCCAGATAAAGTCCCGACCCCTCATTCCCCCATAGCGCAAGTTCAGCGGCCGCCTTCCCGCGGGCGGTCCACGGAAGCGGATGGTTGGGCGCCATTAGCCGGTTGCTTCTCCAGAATGACCAGCGCGAAACAAGCCTCGGGAAGGAGGGCGCGCTTCACCTACTCGCTTTGCCCTTTACCCCCGCCCCGCCCGCGCCAACTTGGGCGGCAGGAATTCCCGCGTGGTGGCGTAGCCCAGGTCGAACAGAGCGTGTTTCTGTTCCAGGGTCATGTTGAATTCCAGCGGCGACATGCCTTCGGTTTCGATCAATACCGTGTTCAGCCAGAGCGATTCCGAGAGGTATTCACGCGAGATGGTGCTCATGAAGGTACGCACCAGCATGAACATATAGTCGGCCACGGGAAAAATCTTGCGCGAGGGGTGGGCGGCGGCGATGCGTTTGTCGCGCAGGCGGAAGCACACCACCGGCGTGAGGTCGCCGGCCCAGTCGCGGAACAGGCTGTCTTCGGCGAGGATGCTGCCATCCACCAGAATGTGGTTGCCATGATGGTGGAAGGGGAAGAGCAGCGGAATGGAGATCGAATAGAGCACCGCGCGCGCCACCGACATGTCGGGGTGGTTGTCGCGGTTGAACACCACGGGCCGGCCGGAGCGCACATCGGTGGCGACCACATGCAGGTTCTTCTTGAGATCGCGAAAGCGGACGCCGCCCAATTGCTGGTCCATCCATTGCTCGAAGCGTTTGCCGGTGGAGAGGCCGCCATGCAGGATCAGGTTGAACAGGGAATAGCCGCGATAGTGGGCAAAGTTGACGTCGCGCAGGATCACCTTGATGTCGTCCATCGCCATGCCGGTCGCCACCAGGGCCGCGACCGTGCTGCCGCCGGAGACGCCGACGATGTGGTCGTAGCCGATGTCCATATCGGTCAAGGCGGTGAGGACGCCGACATGCGCCGCGAGCCGGGTGCCGCCGCCGGCCAGGACGGGGACGATGCGTTGTGGGATGGTCACCTGCGCGCTCCTCGGTTGATTCGCCGGCCATCATAATGCCTACATGCGCCTTGCCATCGAACATCCCTGGAATCTCTCGCCGCGCGAGGCCATTGCACGGCAGCGCGAGTTGGCCGCGCGGGTGGAGACCGGCGACCGCTTGCCGGATGAAATCCATAGCGTGGCGGGGGTGGATGTAGGCTTCGAGGCAGGCGGCGAGATCACCCGCGCGGCGGTGGCGGTACTGCGTTTTCCCGATCTGGCGCCGCTGCGCGGCGCCATCGCGCGCCTTCCCACCGAGTTTCCCTACGTGCCCGGCCTGCTTTCTTTCCGTGAGCTGCCGGCCGTGCTGGAGGCGCTGCGGCAATTGCCGGAACTGCCCGATGTGATTCTCTGCGATGGCCAGGGACGCGCGCACCCGCGCCGTTTCGGCATCGCCTGCCATCTGGGCGTGCTGCTCGACCGCCCTACCCTGGGCGTCGCCAAATCCCGGCTGATCGGCACCCATGACGAACCCGGCCCGAACAAGGGCGATTGGGCGCCGCTGCTGGATGACGGGGAAGTGATCGGCGCGGTGCTGCGCACACGGCCGGGGGTGAAGCCGCTGTATATCTCAGGCGGCCATCGCGTCAGCCTGGAAACCGCCATCGCGTTGACTCTGGCCTGTACCGGTCGCTGGCGTTTGCCGGAGACGACGCGGGCGGCGCATCGGCTGGCCTCGGGGTAACGGGCAAACAGAGCCAGCCCGGGTAGGTCAGGTTGGCGCGCAGCGACTACCTGACGCTCGTCAGTCTAGCTGGCTGTTTGAGGGTGGACTGTCAGGTAGCGATGAAACCGCAACCTGACCTACGCGGCGGTACTGGACTATGACAACCGATTTGCCAGCCGGGCGAACTCGTCCACGGAGAGGGTTTCACCGCGCCGGATCGGGTCGATGCCGAGTTCCTCGAACAGGGCGAGATCGACAAGCCCCTTGAGCGTGTTGCGCAGGGTCTTGCGGCGCTGGCCGAAGGCGCGCCCCACCACATCGGCGAAGACGCGGGCATCGCGATAGGGCACGGCTTCCGGCGGCAACGGGATGAGCCGGACGATGGCGGAATCCACCTTGGGGGGTGGCCGGAACGCGCCGGGCGGCACCACGAATTTTTTTTCCACTCGAAAGCGCGCCTGCAACATCACCGAGAGGCGGCCGTAATCGGCGGTATCGGGCGCGGCGGCCATGCGGTCGACCACTTCCTTTTGCAACATGAAGCACATGTCGCGGATTTGGGCGGCGGCTTCGGCCAGGTGGAACAGCAGCGGCGAGGAAATGTTGTAAGGCAGGTTGCCGACCACCCGCAGGTCATCGCCGAACTGGGTGAAATCGAAGTCGAGGGCGTCAGCCTGATGGAGGGTCAGTCGTTCATCGGGGAATTCTTCGCGCAGGCGGGCGACCATGTCGCGGTCGAATTCCACCGCATGCAGATGCGCCAGTTTGTCCAGCAGCGGGCGGGTGAGCGCGCCGGGGCCAGGGCCGATTTCCACCATCGTGTCGCCCACTTCCGGGCGAATCGCGGCGACGATGCGGGCGATGTAGTGGTTGTCCACCAGGAAATGCTGGCCGAGGGATTTCTTGGCCCTGGGCAGGGGGGTGGGGTTCATGCCTCCCCCCTTTCCCAAAGGGGGGCTAGGGGGGATTTAGCGACGTTTGCCTGAGTTGCCGCCTCGGAAACCCCCCCTGCCCCCCCTTTGGGAAAGGAAGGAATCGCCACACCAACTAACGCGTGCGGCGCCTTGGTGAAGAGGGGTGAGGTGCGCGCGCTCATAGCGGCGCGGCGGCACGATGCGCGGCCATCTCGCGCGCCTTGTCCACCGCCGCGCGCAGGCTGCCGTCGCGGATGCGGCCGTGGCCGGCCAGTTCCAGGGCGGTGCCGTGGTCCACCGAGGTGCGGATGATGGGCAGGCCGAGGGTGATGTTGACGCCCTTGCCGAAACTGGCGTGCTTGAGCACAGGCAAGCCCTGATCGTGATACATGGTGAGCACGGCGTCGGCCTGCTCGAGATATTTGGCCTGGAACAGGGTGTCGGCGGGCAACGGGCCAGTCAGGTGCATGCCCTTGCCGCGCAGTTCGCGCAGCACCGGTTCGATGATGTCGATTTCCTCGCGCCCCAGGTGGCCGCCTTCGCCGGCATGCGGGTTGAGGCCGGCCACCAGGATGCGCGGGCTGACCACGCCGAAATCGCGGCGCAGGGCGGCATGCAGGATTTGCAGTGTTTCCTTGAGCGACTCGTGGGTGATGGCGGCGGCGACGTCTTTCAGCGGCAGATGCGTGGTCACCAGCGCCACGCGCATGCCGCCGCCTTCCAGCAGCATCACCACGCGCGGGGTGTCGGTCAATTCCGCGAGGAACTCGGTGTGGCCGCTGAAGGGGAAGCTGGCTTCGTTGATGATGCCCTTGTGCACCGGCCCGGTGACCATGCCGGCGAACTCGCCGTGGGCGCAGCCCGCCACCGCCCAGCGCAGGGTTTCCAGCACGTAGGCGGCATTGCCCGCGTCGAGCTGGCCGGGCCGCACCGGCTTGGCGGCGGGCATGTGCTGGATGCACACCGGCACATCCAGGCCGATGTCGTAATCCGGCACGGCGAACGGCAGGCCGAGTTGCGCCGCGCGCGCGCGCAGCACATCGTGGTCGGCGATGATCACCAGGCGCCCTGGCGGTGGTGATTGCGCCAGCAACACACACAAATCGGGGCCGATACCGGCGGGCTCGCCGGCGGTAATGACCAGGGGGAGGAAAAAGTTATCGGCGGACATGGCGCGCGATGGTAACTCAGAGCGGCGACGTTCCAATCAGGCCCACGAAGCCGGCGAGATGCCGGCGCTACATTTCAAGCCGCCCGCGTCGCCTCGGCCAATGGACAATTCGCGATAAAAAGCGGCGGCGCCTGCGAGAATGCGGACTGGATTTCAATCACGCTCCCATGCCCCCCCACAACCTGAAACGCTACGCCTGGATGTCCATCGCCGCCGCGTTGGCCACCATCCTGCTGAAAGGCGCGGCCTGGTGGCTGACCGGATCGGTGGGCCTGCTCTCCGACGCACTGGAATCCTTCGTCAACCTGGCCGGTGCCTTGATGGCGCTGGCCATGCTGTCGCTGGCGGCGCAACCCGCCGACGAGCACCACCCTCACGGCCACGGCAAGGCGGAGTATTTCTCCAGCGCCTTCGAGGGTTTGCTCATCGTCCTGGCGGCCATCGGCATCGCCTACACCGCCATCGAACGCTTGCAACATCCGCAAGCGCTGGAGGATGTCGGCATTGGCCTGGCGGTTTCGGTCATCGCCTCAATCATCAATTTCGCCACGGCGCGCAGTCTCATGAAGGTCGGGCGCAAGTACCGTTCCATCACCCTGGAGGCGGATGCCCACCACCTGCTCACCGACGTCTGGACCTCGGTCGGCGTGATTGTCGCGGTCGCCCTGGTGTGGCTGGGCGGCTGGCTCTGGCTCGACCCGGTGATCGCCTTGCTGGTGGCGGCCAATATCGTCTGGGCCGGCTGGCAGTTGCTGCACCGCTCCGCCGCCGGGCTGATGGATATTGCCCTGCCGGAGGCCGAACTCCAGGTGATCGAACAGGTTCTGGCCGATTTTCGCCGGCGTGGCCTGGAGTTTCACGCCCTGCGCACGCGCCAGGCCGGGGCTCGCGCCTTCGTCACCCTGCATGTGCTGGTGCCCGGCGCCTGGAGTGTGCAGATCGGCCATGACTGGTGCGAGCGCATCGAGGCCGACCTCCGCCACGCGCTGCCCCACATCCACGTCACCACCCACCTGGAACCGCGTGAAGACCCGGTTTCGCTGTCGGATCGGGATCTGGATCGCCCCGCCTCATGAGCGCGCCGCATCCCGCCCTGTTCATCGGCCACGGCAACCCGATGAACACGCTGGAAGACAACATCAACAGCCGCGCCTGGCGTGACTGGGGCGCGCGCTTGCCGCGCCCGCGGGCGATTCTGGTCATCTCGGCGCACTGGGAAACAGAGGGCCTGGCGGTAACCGCCATGCCGTGCCCGCGCACCCTTCACGATTTCAGCGGATTCCCCCGCCGCCTGGCCGAATTCAGCTATCCCGCGCCCGGCGACCCCGACCTGGCGCGGCGAGTGGCGGAACTGCTGGCGCCGGAGCCGGTGCGGCTGGACCAGGAATGGGGGCTGGATCACGGCGCCTGGTCGATCCTCGCGCATCTTTACCCCACCGCCGCCATCCCGGTCATGCAACTCAGCCTCGATCGCGGGCGCGACGCCGCCGCGCATCTCGCGCTGGCCCGGCGCCTGCGCCCTTTGCGTGACGAGGGCGTGTTGATCCTGGGCAGCGGCAATGTCGTGCACAACCTGCGGCGCATGGACTGGCATCGCGGTGAGAGCGGTTTCACCTGGGCGGAGCGTTTCAACAACCGCGTGTGCCGGCAGTTGCGCGAGCATGACCTGGCTGGCCTCTGCCAACTGGACGACGACGACGCGCGCCTGGCCGTGCCGACGCCGGAACACTTCCTGCCGCTGTTGTATGTCACGGCGGCGCGTGATGCCGGCGAATACCTGACGCTGCTCAATGACCATATCGAATACGGCGCCATCGGCATGCTGTCAGCCTGGGTCGGCCATATGAAAGCCACCACATGAACAGCGACTCCGCGTTGCATGGCCGGGCTTTTCCCGGCTGGCTGATTATTCTGGGCGCGCTGACCGCCATCGGCCCGTTGTCCATCGACATGTATCTGCCGGCCTTTCCCAGCCTGGAACGGGAGCTGGCGGCCACGCCCGGCAACGCCGAACTGACCCTGGCGGCTTTCTTCATCGGCATGGCCGTCGGACAACTGTTCTGGGGGCCGTTGTCCGACCGTTTCGGGCGCAAGCCGCCGCTCTATGTCGGGCTGGCCGTGTTCGCGCTGGCCTCGCTCGGCTGCGCCCTGGCCGAGAACATCACCACGCTCACCCTCTGGCGCGTGTTGCAGGCGCTGGGCGGCTCGGCCGGCATGGTCATCACCCGCGCGGTGGTGCGCGACCGTTGCGCCGCGCGCGAGGCGGCGCGCGCGTTTTCCATGCTGATACTGGTGATGGGGCTGGCGCCTATCCTGGCGCCCTTGCTGGGCGGCTGGGTAAGCACCCTGTTTGGCTGGCGCGCGATCTTTTACCTGCTGACGGCCTTCGCCCTCGCCTGTCTGCTGGCGATTCGCTTCGGCCTGGCGGAAAGCCACGCCACTCGCCACGAGCCGCCGCTGAACCTGGGGGGCGTGTTGCGCGCCTATGGCGGCCTCTTCGCCAGCCGCCCCTTCCTCGGCTACAGCCTCAGTGGCGGCCTGGCGATGGCGGGGCTGTTCGCCTACATCGCCGGCTCGCCGTTCGTGCTGATCGAGCTGGGCGGCATCCCCGCCGCGCATTTCGGCTGGGCCTTCGGCGCCAACGCGCTGGGCTTCGTCATCGCCAGCCAGTTGAACGCGCGCGCCTTGAAAACACACGAACCCAGCCGCCTCTTGCGCCGCGCCCTGTGGCTGCCGGCGCTGTCCGGTATCGCGTTGGCCGTACTCGCGGGCAACGGCCTGTTCAGCTTGCCGGCGCTCCTGCTCGGGCTGTTTCTCTATGTATCCAGCCTTGGCTTCATCGTCCCCAATGCCAGCGCCAACGCACTGGCGACACACGGTCAGCGCGCCGGCGCCGCCTCCGCGCTGATGGGCGCCCTGCAGTTCGGCCTGGCCACTCTGGCCGGCGCCGGCGTCAGCCTGTTGCACGACGGCAGCGCCCGCCCGCTGACGTGGCTGCTCGCCCTGTGCGGCGTCGCGGCCTGGGGCGTGCATCGCCTGCTGATCCACCCGCATGAAACCGGACATTCGCGCTGATTCGTTGGGCTCCGTACCAATTGCAATATTTGTACTTGGTCCAAGCCGGCATCCATGCCGATAATCCGCGCCTCCCCACCCGGGCCGCCGTCACTTCCGCTGGTATCGATTCGAACTTTCCATGAACCTCAAGCCCCGCTTCCTTCTGCTCACCGGCCTCTTGGTCGTCGCCTCGGCTACCGCGGCCTGGTATGCCTCACGGCAGCTCGCGGAAAACATCGTCGCGCAATGGGCGATCCGCTACGCGGAAAAGCAGGTGCTCTACGACAAATCGCGTTTGCTGCAACCCATCGTTCGGGAAATCGCCCTGTCGCGCCAGTTCGCCAATTCACAGGAAATTCGGGCCTGGGCGCGTAACCCGGCCGACCCCGAGTCGGCCCGCCGCGCCTTCGCGGAAATGGAGAACTACCGCTTGAATTTCTCCGACCACAGCTACTTCGTTGCCCTGCTCGATTCCGGCCGCTACTACCACAACAACGCGAACAACGAATTCGCCGGCAAACAGTACCGCTACACGCTCTCGCCAAAAAAACCGGAAGACCGCTGGTTCTACGACATCGTGCGGCAGCAGCGCGACCTCCACATCAACGTCAATCCCGACATCAATCTGGGCGTTACCAAGCTGTGGATCGACGTGCTGGTGCGCGACGGCAATGCCATCCTCGGTGTGGCCGGCACCGGCCTGGACCTGACCGAATTCATACACGCCGTGGTGGACCAAACTCAACCCGGCATGACCAGCCTGTTCGTCGACCATAACGGCGCCATCCAGGCGCACCGTGACCAGCGCCTGATCGACTTCGCCAGCATCAGCAAAACGGCACAGGAGCGCAAAACCCTGGACCTCCTGTTCGAGCGCCAGAAAGACCGCGATGCGATCTATGCCGCGATGAAGGAACTGGAAAGCGTAAAAATCCCGGTGATCAGCCGCTTCGTCGAGGTCAAGGGCAGGCGCCATCTGGCCGGGGTGGCCTATCTGCCGGAAATCGACTGGTACGAGATCACCCTGCTCGACCTCGATGTACTGGTGCCGCTGAGCAGCTTCAGCGGCATCCTCCTGGTCTATGGCCTGACCTTGCTGGCCGCGCTGGCACTGTTCAACCTCGTGCTCAGTCGTCAGGTCCTGCTCCCCCTGAAAAACCTGGAACTGGCCATGCGCGAAGCGGAACAGGGGCATCACAGCGAACCCTTCCCCCCCGCCCACGGCCAGGGTGAAATCGCCCGCCTGATCGAGCACTTCCAGCGCATGGCGCGCGCGCAGTGGGAAGCCCGGCGGGACCTGGAGAGCAAGGTACAGGAGCGCACCGAGGCGCTGGATCGGCTGGCGAAAACCGACCCGCTCACCGAGTTGCTCAACCGCCGCGGCATGAGCGAACGGATCGCGGCGGAAATCAGCCGCTCACGGCGCGAGCACAGCCATATCGGCCTGCTCTTGCTGGACATCGACCGGTTCAAGGAAATCAACGACCAGCACGGCCATGGCCAAGGCGACGCCGCGTTAAAAGCGGTGGCGGGATTGATCCACGCCATGCTGCGCCCCTACGACAGCGTGGCCCGCTGGGGCGGCGACGAGTTCCTGGTGCTGACCCAGGCCAGCGATGCGCACGACCTCAACACTCTGGGCGAACGGATACGCGCCGCCATCGCCGATAGCGGCCACATCGAAGACGCGGATGGCGCGACAGTGCGCCTGAGCATCAGCGTCGGCGGCCACTTCGCCAACAGCGGTGAAGACCTGGAAAGCATGCTGCAACGCGCCGACAAGGCGCTCTACACCGCCAAGGACGCCGGCCGCAACTGCTACCGGCTGTATAACGGCGACATTTGAATAGGCGCTGATCGTGTTACCTGGTGATGCGGTTGGCGTAGCGGCTTCCCCCTTTTCCAAAGGGGGGCAGGGGGGATTTCTGAGGCGGCTGCCCAGGTAAACGTCGCTAAATCCCTGATGAAGCCCCTACCCTTCGGTACCTCATTCCCCCTTTGCAAAAGGGGGAGGTAGCAGAGGTGCCGTTGCAGCGTTACACGCGCTGCAACGGCAGCCGACCGTATTAAAAGCCGCCGGCTGGAAGCCAGCGCCACCCCCAACCGCGCGATCAGATTTTCGGCAGTGTGACGCCGGTCTGGCCCTGGTATTTGCCGCCGCGATCACGGTAAGAGGTTTCGCAAACCTCATCCGACTCGAAGAACAACATCTGCGCCACGCCTTCGTTGGCGTAGATCTTGGCCGGTAGCGGCGTGGTGTTGGAGAACTCCAGGGTCACATGGCCTTCCCATTCCGGTTCCAGCGGCGTGACGTTGACGATGATGCCGCAGCGGGCATAAGTGCTCTTGCCCAGGCAGATGGTCAGCACACTGCGCGGAATGCGGAAGTATTCGACGGTGCGCGCCAGGGCGAAGGAGTTGGGCGGAATGATGCAGACATCGCCCTTCACATCCACGAACGAATCCGGATCGAAATTCTTGGGATCGACAATCGTGTGATTGAGGTTGGTGAACAGCTTGAATTCACTGGAACAACGCACGTCATAGCCGTAGCTGGATGTGCCGTAGGAGACGATTTTCTCGCCGTTGACGCTCTTGACCTGACCGGGCTCGAATGGCTCGATCATGTTGTATTCCGCCGCCATGCGACGGATCCACTTGTCGGATTTGATGCTCATAGTCAGCCTGTAGCGGGTTGCCGGTTACAAAAAAACCGCGCCCGAAGGCGCGGTCGATATGCTACCAGCTACCGGCTACTAACCGTTCACGGCCGATTAGCCACATCTGCGCATGGAAATACCGCCGTAGGTCAGGTTGGCGCGCAGCGACTACCTGACGATCGTGCTCTCCATTTGGTAGTTTGAAGATGAATCGTCAGGTAGCGATGAAACCGCAACCTGACCTACGGCTACCCGAGTCTCAGGTGTTCTGAATCACGATGCTGGGGAACTTGGAGGAGTGGTCCACCGCCAGGTCGCCGACCTTGACCGCGACGCGGCGGGCGATGGCGCGGTAGATCTCGGCGATGCGCGATTCCGGTTCCGCCACCACGGTGGGCTTGCCGGAGTCGGTTTCCTCGCGGATGCGGATGTCCAGCGGCAGGGCGCCGAGGAATTCGTTGCCGTAGTCCTTGCACATGCGCTCGCCGCCGCCTTCGCCGAAGATGCGCTCTTCATGACCACAGTTGGTGCAAATGTGCAGGCTCATGTTCTCGACCACACCGAGGATGGGCACGCCGACTTTCTCGAACATCTTCAAGCCTTTGCGTGCATCAATCAGGGCGATGTCCTGCGGGGTGGTGACGATCACCGCGCCAGTGACCGGGACGCGCTGCGCCAGGGTCAACTGGATGTCGCCGGTGCCGGGCGGCAGGTCGATGACCAGATAGTCGAGGTCTTTCCACTTGGTCTGGTTGAGCAACTGCTCCAGCGCCTGGGTGACCATCGGGCCACGCCAGACCATGGGGGTCTCGACGTCGATCAGGAAGCCGATGGACATGGCTTGCAGGCCGTGGCCGAGCATGGGTTCCAGATTCTGGCCGTCGGGCGACTCCGGGCGACCGGTGATACCGAGCATGGTCGGCTGCGAGGGGCCGTAGATGTCGGCGTCCAGCATGCCGACGCTGGCGCCCTCGGCGGCCAGGGCCAGGGCCAGGTTGACGGCGGTGGTGGACTTGCCGACGCCACCCTTGCCGGAGGCGACGGCGATGATGTTCTTGACGCCGGGGATCAGCTTCACGCCCTTCTGCACGCTGTGCGCGACGATCTTCCAGGAAATGTTGGCGCTGGCACTGGCGGCGCCGGCGGCTTTGATCGCGTCTTCCACCATGGTTTTGATGCTGCCCATGACCATCTTGGCGGGATACGGCAGCACCACATCCAGCGTGACGTTGTCGCCTTCCACCTTGATGTTGCGGGCGGATTTGCCGCTGATGAAGTCTTTCTGGGTATTGGGATCGATGAGCGCCTTGAGCGCGTCCTGCACTTGCTGTTGGGAAACCGACATGGTTCTAGCCTCTGAGGTGGAAGGAAATCTGTTTGTCCGCGCGCAATCACAAGCTCGCGGACAATGAACGTGGAGCCAAGATGAAGGCGCTCGGCGCCGTTTCAAGACCCGCGGGAATTTACCCGAGCATTTTACTCAAATGCTATGCGGGGCGGGGACGCCTATTGGCAAACATCCAGTTTGCCGCCCTTGAAGCAAAGTTTTCGCACTGGGCGCGCGGGAGCCCCGGCGACGGGTTTCCTGATTTTTTTTGCGAGCGGAGCCCGCTTGACTGGTGTCGGGGACACCTCGACGCTGGCGGACACGGCGGGAATTTCGACCGGGACGACGGACAGCACGGGAGGCAAAGGCGTGGCGACCACCTTGTCAGCTGGTTGCTCGGCCGGCGCCACAGGCTTGACCGCTGCCGTGGCGGGGGCGGGCGGGGCGGCAGGTGTCGGCGTCGCGGCCGGCGCAACTGGCGCGCTGGGGGGCAAAGGCGTCGCGACCACCTTGTCCGCCGGTTGCTCGACCGGCGCCACAGGCTTGACCACTGCCGTGGCGGGGACGGCTACTGGAGTAGGTACCGTTGCCGGCATCACGGCTGGCGCGGCAATTTGCGCGGGAGCCGGGACTACTTCGACTTGTTGCGGCTTGGCGGCGGGCGACACCACGGCGGCGGGGCTAGTCGGCGCGGGTTGGCTCTTGACCACCGGCGCCGCCACGGGCGCCGTAGCTGGCGGCACGACCCAGAGCCAGAATGGCGTGGGGAAAGGGACAGCCTGGCCGTTCGCAGGCACCGCCCAGACCTGAACCGCCTGCCAGGGCCAGGAGGCGGGCTGCTGGGCGGCGGCGATGGATGACAGGGCGAGCAGCGAGAGTGCAACGGCGGTGCGCTTGAACAAAATAAGCCTCCTGTTATGCCCCCGCATGGGGGTTATGACCGACAAGATGGAATTCCGGGACTTTGATGCGCAGCGCGGCAACCAGTTCCGACATGAGGCCGGGCCGGTTTTCCAACGAGACCCAGAGGACGTTGATTTTGAGATTGAGTTCGGCGAACACGACCCGATCCGCATAGCGGTCCAATACCCCACGCACCAGCAGCGCCACGCTTTCCTGTTCGTGCGCGGGACGTCGATTGAGTCGCGGCGCGAACATCATGAAGTCGTTATACGGATGGCCGTCCGCGTCACGCTTGGGCACTCGTTGCCAGAGCGGGCCGCCCCGCACCCACTGTCCGGCGTCACCGGGCAGACTCTGGGCGCGGGCCGCCAGTTTCACGTCTATCTGGCCAGTTCGGCGCCGATTTCCGCGAAGGTCCGGGCCACCGCGATGGTTTCCACGCGGGCGCCCAGTTGCTTGCCGATCTGCGAAATCGAGAACATGCCGCGCAACATCTGGCTGCGATCCGCGGTACGGTCGACCACCAGCGCGTGCTGGCGGCCATGCGCTTTCAGGGTGGCGAGGATGTCGCCGACGCGGGCTTTGTTCACCTCGTCCATGCACAGCACTTCCAGACGTTCGCGCGGCGTCATGATGTCTTTCACCATCACGTCGGAATGGCGGATGCCCTGATTTTGCACTACCTGCATGGGCTTCTCGCCGGTCAGGTCGGTGGCGGTGATGAGACCGAGGATATGGTTCAGGTCGTCCACCACCAGCAACATGCGCACGCCCCGGTGGATCATCTTGGCGCGCGCGTCCTCGATGGTCTCCAGCGGGAAAATGGTGTAGGCGGTGACGATCTGGAAATCAGTCATCACCTGTAGCGCCGGCTCGTCCGCGCTCACTTGTTCCGGCAGCGTCTGGCGCGGTTTGTGGAAGGTGGCGCCTTTCTGCAAGGGCGAGGTGGGGATCAGGTTGTAGGCATGGGTCATGGCTTTCTCTCGCTATTGTTTTCGTTCATGTCCTGCCGACACCTTGCGCGCGCATGTTCAGGCAGAACGGATGGCGCACATGATGATGGTGGGCATCGGCTGTCAGAAAACGTTCGAGCTCACTCAGCGCCAGTCGATAGACATCCTGCTTGAATTCCACCACCGCCGCGGCGGGTGCCCAGTACTCGCACCAACGCCAGGCATCGAACTCGGGATGACTGGAGGCACGCAGACTCACATCGCATTCACGGCCGACCAGACGCAGCAGATACCAGATCTGCTTCTGCCCCCGGTAATGCCCGCGCCATTCGCGTTTCACCCAGTCGCGCGGCACGTCGTAACGCATCCAGTCGCGGGTGCGCCCGAGGATGCGTACATGCTCGGGTGCCAGCCCGACTTCTTCCATAAGTTCGCGAAACATGGCCTGTTCCGGGCTTTCGCCATGCTTGATACCCCCCTGCGGAAACTGCCAGGAGTTCTGCCGCACACGCTTGCCCCAGAACACTTCATTACGGGTATTGCAGATGACGATGCCCACATTCGGCCGGTAACCGTCCTTGTCGATCATGGCGGTCCCCAAATTACATAATTGCCGCGATTTTCCCATCCTGGGCGGGGGATGGAAAGCCAAGTCACAAAACGAATCCGCGCTCCCCCACCGGATTCCAGTGCCGCATGCGGGCGACGAAATCCGGGAACTCCAGATTCAGCGCGGCCTGCCATTTCTCGGCGGCGCGTTCCAGTGACGCAAACCCCGCGTTCGGCAGCGGTTTCTTGAAGGCGAAAACAATGATGTTGCCCTTCTTTTCCGAGGGCAGTTGCAGGACGTGCTCACCAAAGGCGGCGGCGACGCGCTCGTAGTAGCGCGGAAAATATTCGTCCGAGCCCCACAAATTGAAGACCGCCACGCCACCCGGCCGCAACATGGCCTTGCAGGCCTGATAGAACTCGACGCTGGATAGCGCCTCGACGATGCGCTTGGCGTCGTAGCCATCGATCAACAACACATCCTGGTTGTTCGCGTTGGCATGGATATAAGCGGCGCCGTCGCCGACCCGCACGTCCAGGCGTTCGTCATCGGCAGGCAACAGGAAATAGGCGCGCGCGGCGGCGACCACGTCGGGATTGATCTCCAGGGCGGTGAGCTGGGTTTCCGGCAGATGGCGATGGATGAATTTGGCGATGGAGCCGCCACCCAGCCCGACCAGGGCGATGTCCCGAGGATTCGGCTGAAACAGCAGGAACGTCAGCATGGCGCGGGTGTACTCCAGTTCCAGCGCCCACGGCTCCTTGATGCGCATCGCGCTCTGCACCGCCGGTCCACCCAGGTGGAGATAACGCACCCCATGACGTTCGCTGATCTGGACAGGTTCTTGCGCACCTTTGCGCTGACGGGAAAACAGTCGCATTTGTTACCATTCGGGCTTCTATTTCGGACCTCAAAGCCTACCATGCGCATCTCCCGATTTTTCCTCTCCACCAGCAAGGAAGCCCCCGCCGAGGCGGAACTGCTCAGCCACAAACTCATGCTGCGCGCCGGCCTCATCCGCCGCCTTGGTTCCGGCCTGTATACCTGGATGCCGCTGGGCCTGCGGGTGCTGCGAAAAGTGGAAGCCATCGTGCGCGAGGAGATGAATCAGGCCGGCGCGCTGGAGTTGCTGATGCCCGCCGTGCAGCCGGCGGAACTGTGGGCGGAATCCGGACGCTGGGCGGTGTTCGGGCCGCAGATGCTGAAGATCAAGGACCGCCACCAGCGCGATTTCTGCTTCGGCCCCACCCATGAGGAAGTCATCACCGACATCGCCCGCCGCGAGATTCGCTCCTACCGCCAGTTGCCGGTCAACTTCTATCAGGTTCAGACCAAGTTCCGCGACGAAATCCGCCCCCGCTTCGGCGTCATGCGCGCGCGCGAATTCATGATGAAGGACGCCTACTCCTTCCACCCCAACGAAGACAGCCTGGATGAAACCTACAAGGTCATGTACGCCACCTACTCGCGCATCTTCACCCGCCTCGGGTTGAAGTTCCGCGCCGTGGCGGCGGACACCGGCGCCATCGGCGGCTCCGGCTCGCACGAATTCCATGTCCTGGCCGACTCCGGCGAGGATGCCATCGCCTTCTGCCCGAACTCCGACTACGCCGCCAACGTGGAAATGGCCGAGGCCATGGCGCCCGCCGCGCCGCGCGCCGCCGCGACGCGGGAAATGCAGAAGGTGCCCACGCCCGGCCAACACACGATCGAGGAAGTCACCGCCGCGTTGGGCGTGGCCGCCGACCAGGTCGTCAAGACCCTGATCGTGCGTGGCGAAGAAGGCCTGGTCGCCCTGCTGGTGCGCGGCGATCATCAGTTGAACGAGGTCAAGGCCGGCAAGCTGCCCGGCGTGCTCAATCCCATGGAATTCGCCAGTGACGGCGAGATTCGGACAGTTCTGGGCTGCGGTGTCGGCTCCATCGGCCCGGTGGGCTTGACCATTCCGGTGTTCGCCGACCGCTCGGTCATGACGATGAGCGACTTCGTCTGCGGCGCCAACGAAGACGGCCAGCATCTGGTCGGCGTCAATTTCGGCCGCGACCTGGTGGAACCCCAGGTGGCAGACCTCCGCAACGCCGTGGTCGGCGATCCCAGCCCGGACGGCCAGGGCACGCTGGACCTGTGCCGAGGCATCGAGGTCGGCCATATCTTCAAACTGGGCACCAAGTATTCACAGGCTCTGGACGCCAAGTTCCTGGACGACAACGGCAAGTCCCAAGTGCTGACCATGGGCTGCTACGGCATCGGTGTCTCCCGCATCGTCGGCGCCGCCATCGAACAGGGCAACGACGAACGCGGCATTCTCTTCCCGCAATCCATCGCCCCGTTCGAACTGGCCATCGTCCCGCTCGGCCTCAAGCGCAGCGAGGCGGTCAGGGAAGCGGCGGAAGCGCTCTATACTCAAATGGTCGCCGCCGGCATCGATGTGGTGCTGGATGACCGCGACGAGCGCCCCGGCGTGATGTTCGCGGACATGGAATTGATTGGTGTGCCGCATCGCGTGGTGGTCAGCGACCGCGGTTTGAAGGAAGGTATGTTGGAATATCAAAGTCGGCGTGATTCCGCCGGCACGAAGATTGCTCAGATTGATGCAGCCAAGTTCATTGAGGAGCAGGTCAAAGGATGTCGAAATACGGATTGAAAGTAGGTCTCGCATTGCTGGCCTTTCTGGCCGGTAGTGCTTGGGCGGGGGCGCAGAAGTACGAGCCCATGTCCGCCAGCGTGCGTTCGCAGCTTTCCAAGGCGGTGTCCGATACCGCTGTGGAAAGCGCGGCCTTCGCCGATACGCCCTATGTCCAGGCCTGGCTGACGGAAATGTCGCAGCGCCTGAAGCGCCGCATACCGGATACCGAATTTCGCGAGGACTTCCTCAACACCCTGCACTACGAAGCCACCCGCGCCGGGCTCGACCCCGAATTGATGCTGGGCCTGATCGAAGTGGAAAGCGGCTTCAAAAAATATGCGGTATCCGTGGTCGGCGCGCGCGGCTTCACCCAGGTCATGCCGTTCTGGGTCGATACCATCGGCACCCGCGAGCACAACCTGTTCCACCTGCGCACCAACCTGCGCTATGGCGCCACCATCCTGCGCCACTACCTGGATATCGAACGCGGCAACCTGTTCCGGGCGCTGGGCCGCTACAACGGCAGCCTCGGCAAACCGGAATACCCCAACATGGTGCGCGCTGCCTGGCGCAATCACTGGACCTTCGACATTGATCCGAAAACTTTCCGGCCGGCCAGACAGGTGCAAGCGGTGAGCGGCCGGGAGGGTTCCTGAGCCTTACGTTCGGCGAGTGTTCGCACACTAGCAGCCTGCAATACCAGCTCAGCCGTGACCGGCTTGGACCGGAGGCCGCCGCCGGATGCAACCGTCATTCGCGCCAACAATAGACTGGTGTTAGGCATTACCCCATCGCCGGACAGCCACTTAGGGCTTGCTGTTCCCGTCCGGGGTGGTAGGCAGCTTGAACTCGCCACGCGAGGTGAAACGCTGAGAGTTGAATACCGGGCCGGCAACCTTGCCGCGCACCTCGTAAGTGAGCGGAACGGCGCGTTCCTTCCCGGCCAAACCGATGACCTGACGGACCATCGCCAGGGCGGAGATGGTCACCGGGACGCTGATCACGCTTTCGCCGTAACGAGGAATGGTGCCGCTCTGGTTACTGACGCCACTGGCGAAGCGCATGCCCTGGACATCCATTTCGACATACAAGCCGTTGTATTCAATGGAATATTCGGATGGGTTGAGGATGCGCAGCGTGACGGCCAGGCGGAGTTCCATGCTCTGGCTCGGCATGGCCTCGATGCCGGCGACATCCACCTTGGGCATGTCCCGATCCGACAGGCTGGCGCAGCCGGTCAATGCCAGGCTGATCAGAGAAACCCAAAGCAAATGGCGCATGGACATAACCTTCTTGATGAAACCGTGACCACGGCATCTTACGCGGGCACGGCGGGGTGATCGTATCGGGTCGGGACGCACATGTAGCGCCGGCTTCCAGCCGGCTTCTTTAAAAACGTCCAGCTGCTTTTACCGCAAAGAAGCCGGCTGGAAGCCGGCGCGCTACACACGGCGCACCGGCCGTGCTTTTTCGGCGCGATTTGCGGCTGCGGGCCGATTACTACGCTACTCTCCCTTTGAAAAAGGAGGGAATCCAAGCCGCGTCGCGCGTTAACCCGACACGGATCCTATTTTTCCGCCGGGCCCGGCTCCGGATTAGCCGGCTGGTCCAGCTTCATCCAGCGCCGCAGCCACTGGTCGGCGCGCTGGCGGGCGTGGCGGGTGGCGATCTTTTCCTCGGGGGTCTGGTCGGCGCGGAAATCGAAGGCGCGCCGCGCCATCGGGTAGACCTGATATTCGACCGGCACGCCGCGTTCCCACAGGGCATAGAAGGCGCGGCCGCCGTTGATGCGGCGCAGCTCGAAATCGGCCTCGCCGATCAGGAACAGCATGGGCGTGGTGATCTCCATGACCTCGTGCGCCACCCGGAACAGCTGGTCCGGCTCCGGCGCGTTGGGGTTCTGCATGTGGCCGTAGTAGCTGACGATGGCGGCGATGTCCTTGCCGCGCTTCGCCGCCAGGCGGATCGCGTAATACGGCCCGCGCGACAGGGCGACGATGCCCACGGGTTGTTTCGCCGCGTCGGGCAGCGCCATCAGGTAATTCAGCGCCATTTCGACATCCTTCTCGGTTGCCGGATCATGTTCCGCCGGCCAGCGTTCGATCATCCGACCGCTTAACCAGTCGGGCGCCACCACCAGATAGCCCTGCCCCGCCAGTTCCGTGATGTGGCGGCGCTCGTTCTCGTCGTAGCCGCGCTTGGCGTGGATGAACAGCACCGGCGGAAACGGCCCCTTGCCGGCGGGCACCGCCACTTCCATCGGAATGTCGATATCGCCGGAGCGCAGGGTGGCCTTGCGAATCTCGATGTCACCGGCCCAGGCCGGCGCGGCCAGCAGGATCAGAAGCAGAAAAAAGTGGCGCATGCTATCTCCTCGTAATCGGATGCCCATCGCGGCGAGCCTATCACGGCGCGAAACCGAGGCGCGGGGCCGGCCGGCACCAATGAATATCCGAAATCAACTGTTGAAGCCCTGGCATCTCAGCTTTGGAATGTTGATTTCAACAGCCAAAATGTGACGTCAAGAGATCGGTATTACCTGCGGCAACAGCCTGCCGGCAAGCGTCATTCGACAGGCTTGGGTTGAACTTAAAGGTGCTTGGCCGAAAAAATCATCCACGGCATCAACATGGCAACCCATGTAGGGTGGAAAAGCGCGGCGCCTTCCACCGCATGCATCAGTGATGCATACGAGCCGCCACCGACACAACTACGCGGCGCACACGGATGATTGTCGAACCCCAGCGAGATAGGCGCGCCAGCCGCCGAAGCGGGTGATGTCCTCGGCGCCGGCCAGCGCCGCCGCCTCGCAGACAAAGCCCTGCACCTGGCCACCCTCCGCCAGCCTGGCCATGCCGATGCCCAACGGCGCAGGAGCCGTATTCGCTCGCCGGCAGTCCCATATCTCCATTTCGATGGCGCCGCCGCCCGCCTCCACCCGGACCATGCCGGGCCGCAACGGCGGGCCGCCGGGCAGTGCGTAGAACTTGTATTCCGGCGCCGATTGCACCGCCGCGACCAGGCGGCCCCCGCGCGAGGTGAGTTGGCCGTTGAGCGGTAAATTGTAAGTAAACTGCCGTTCTTCCCGATCACAACAACGAGATCATGCTGAAAAACACCATCGCCACCTTGCTGGCCGCCTTCACCTGGTTGCTTGTCGCTTGTCCGGCCCAGGCCGGCCCGGTTGCCGACATCAAGTCCACACTGACCACGACCCGGCAGCAAACCATGTCCATGCTGAGCGAGGATGACCGCGCGGTCCTGGAAATGCGCTATGAGGATGCCCTCAGATCGAGCAAGGATCTGGATACCCGCCTTACCGCCGCCTTGAAAAATGAATCGCTGCGCGGCGCCCAGCCGACATTGGCTCAGTTCAAGACGGTTTGGGAGGCGTTCAAGAAGACCCGCGACGACGAAATCATCCCGGCCTTGATGTCCGGCAGCCGCCTCAAGGCCCGCGTCATGGCGTTGAGCGTGCAGAAGCCACGCTTCGACAAGATGAACGAGTTGCTGGAATCCCTGCCGCAATAGCGTTTTCCCGCCGACACCAACAACACTCGCCCGGTGAAACAGTGACGCGCGCCCTGCTGCTGTTCCTTAGCGCGCTCCCGGCATGGGGCGCGAACCCGCCGCATCTGGATCTGGAGCTGAGCCTGGACCCGGACACGCGGACCCTGGCCGCCGAGGCGACCCTGGACCTTCAGGCAAACAGCCTGGACCTCCGTCTGTTGCCCAGCCTGCGGCTGACGCGGCTGGCCATCGATGGCCACGCGCTGGCGCTTCCCGCGCGCGCCGAAGCCGTGCTCCATTTGGATCTGGCCGGCGCCGGTCCGCACCGGCTCGAAATGCGTTATCAGGGGGTTCTCGGCCCGCTGCCCGACCTCGACCACAAGGAGGTTCTCGCGCATCCGCCCCCCATGGCCGATGCCCGGGGCAGTTTTCTACCCGCTTCCAGCGGCTGGTATCCCGACCCCGGCAAACCCTTCAGCTACCGTCTGCGCCTGCGTCTGCCGGCTGGCCAGAAGGGCCTGGCGCCCGGCACCCTGGTCAGCGCATCGGAAGACAACGGCTACCGGGCCGAATACGTCTTTGCCCAGGCCGCCGAGGGCATTGATCTGATGTCCGGGCCCTATGTGGTGAGCGAGCGCCTGATCGACCGGCCGGGCCTGCCACCGCTGCGCCTGCGTACCTGGTTTTACGCCGACATGGCCGATCTGGCGCCGGCTTACCTGGATGATTCGGCCCGCTACATCGACCGCTACAGCAAGCTCATCGGCCCCTATCCCTTCGACGCCTTCAGCGTGGTGGCCAGCCCGCTGCCCACCGGCTTCGGCATGCCCAGTCTCACCTACCTGGGCCGCGATGTACCGCGCCTACCCTTCATCCGCGCCACCTCGCTCGGCCACGAAGTGCTGCACAACTGGTGGGGCAACGGCGTTATCCCGGACTGAGCGACGGGCAACTGGTCGGAGGGGCTTACTACCTTCATGGCCGACTATGCCTACAAGGAAGACGAGTCGCCGGCGGCGGCGCGGGAGGCACGACTGGGCTGGCTGCGCGACCTGGCCGCTGTACCGGAGGCGGAGGACACCCCACTCGCCGCCTTCACCGCCCGCCACCACGGCATCTCCTCAATCATCGGCTACGACAAAGCGGCCATGGTTTTTTTCATGCTGCGGGACGAGATCGGCAAGGAAGCCTTCGAGCGGGGGCTGCGCCTGTTCTGGCAACGCCACCGTTTCCAGCGCGCCGGCTGGGCCGACCTGGAACACACCTTCGCCCAGGCCGCGGGCCGCGACCTGGGCGCCTTCTTCCGGCAATGGGTGCAACGCGCGGGGGCGCCGCGACTCAAGCTCGGCCCGGCGAAATGGGCCGACGGCAAGTTGGGACTGAAACTGGAACAAGCCGATCCCCCATACGCCTTGCTGGTACCCCCTGCGTCTGAGCCTGGACCACCCTGAGCGAACTGAAAACCGCTGGCTGGTTATTCAGGAGACCAGCACCCGCGCCTGCCTGCCCGGGACCGTGCCGGTCCAGGCGGTGGATCTGGACCCGGAATACCGGCTCTGGCGGCGCGTCGCGCGGGATCGCTTCCCCCCCATCCTGCGGGAAATATTAATGGCGCCCCGGGTCGACCTGCTCCTGGCGGAGGGCGACGAAGACCTGGCCGAAGCCGCCACCACCCTCGCCAAACGGCTGCTGGACGCGCGGCCGCAAACATTGCGCGCGGCTGCTTCGAGGCTACCCGGCAACGAACCCATCCTCATCATCGGCCAGACGGCGCGGGTCGATAGCCTGCTGGCCCGCCTCGGACTGCCACCGGCGCGGGCGCGACTGGGCGCTTCCCACAGCGCACAGATGTGGACGGCGCGGGATGGCGACGGGCGCCCCTATGCGGTGATCGCCATCAGGGATGGCGAAGCACTACGAGCCCTGCAACGCCCCCTGCCCCACTACGGACGGCAGAGCTGGCTGCTCTGTTCGACGCCGCCCGCGCGGTGGACAAGGGCGTCTGGCCCGCCCTGCCGGAGCGGGTGAACGTCATCCAACCGGCCACCCTGTAGGAACCCATCCCGCGCCAAACAGAGCCAGGACGCTTGTCCCACGCGCTAGCACCGACGCGGCCAACAACCATTTCGTGCACCACGTCCGCTCTGCGTCCGGTTCGCTCTGTGTAGGCGGCATTTTGAAATGAATGGTGGCGTCAGGGCTTTGGCCTGACCGGCCGCTCTGGCCGAAATTCCAAGTATCAAGGTTTAACCCCCGCTTCTCGCATCCGCGTATCGGCGCTATGGCGCCACCCTCCGGCGCCAGGGGCGGACGACCAGCGCCAAATCAGAATTCGTATTCCGTCTGTAACCTGAAGGTCTGTTTCGGCGCGCCGTCTGTCGCGCCGAACAACAGTGCCGCGTTATAGCGCACGGCCTTGTGCGTTCCCACTCCGATCTTGCCGAACACGGCCGGGCCAAAACGCTGCGATTGCTGGCGACCACCAGACCAGTGATCCCAGTCGCCCATGTCACCGAAACCTTGCAGACCGAACTCGAACTCCGGCTTCCAGCGATATTTCAACTGCACCTGGTAGCCGAACTGAGTGGGGCTTGGGGTCGCGGCATTGTAATGATGTGTGAACAGCAGATTGGCATTGGCCTGCAACTTGCCGAATTCGGTCTGAAACAGCGGCCCGACCCGCACCTCCCAGCCTTCGTCGTGATCCTTTGGTCGCTCGATTTCGGCGATGAAACCGATGTCCACCGGGTATTCACCGGTCTCCGTGAGCTGAAACTTGTTTTCCCATTCCAGTGCTTCGTACTTCATGTCCCCCGCCGCGGGCTGCTCCCACTTCACATAAAACTCGGTGAACCAGTGTTCCCCCACGCCATAGCCCAGACCCAGGCTGGAAGCGGCTTGCAGACTGTCGCCCGGCGCGCGATTTCCGGCGTGGCCATACTTGAAGTCGATTTCCTTCTCGCCGTGTTCCACTTTCGGCTCGTAGATATAGTCGGATGGGCCGGCGTGAGCGACTTGCAGGCAAAGGGAGGCTGTGGCGGCCAACGCGGCCGCAAATTGACGCTTCATGGAAATACCTTTCAGGCGGATTGAATCGGGGAGTGGGAGGTGGGCCTGGACTGGGCCGGAGGACGGCCTGACCAGAGCATGCCGAGCAGGATCAGACAGAAGGTCGCGACATAGAACAGCACCTGCATGGCGCTGGGACGCGCTTCGTAACCCATCATCACGTGCAGGAGATTGCCCAGGCTCGAATTCACGGGCAGTAGAGCGGTGGTATCCCAGAGCGCTCGGCCGGAGAAGGGCAGGATGTCGCCCTGGATCAGCAGCCTGGCGATCTGGCCGGCCATGCCGGAAGCCAGCAGCAGCACCAGCAAGCTGGTCGCGCCGAACAGCCAGCGCAGCGGAATGCGCACCAGACCGGCATAGAGCGCGCCACCCACCGCCGCGCCGCCGAGCAGGCCGAGGCCGGCACCGGAGAGCACTTCCATGGCGCCGAGTTGGTCGCTGGCGGCGAGTCCATACAAGAACAAAGCGGTTTCTGAGCCTTCGCGCAGTACAGCCAACGCGATAACCAGAGCGATGGCGGAGAGCTCCGCGCCACCCGAAACCACCGAGTGCGCGACCTGCTTGGCCTGGGCCGCCATCTCCTTGCCATGGCTGGCCATCCAGATGTTGTGCCAGGCCAGCATCAGCACGGCGACACCGAGCACGGCGGCATTAAACAATTCCTGGCCGGCGCCGTCGGCCCACTGAGCGATGACGTCGGTGAGCCCGGCCACAACCAGTGACAGTGCCAGTCCGGCGGCGATACCGATACCGATCCAGCGCCCACGGCCGTCCAGACCACGCGTGGCGGCGGCTATGATGCCGATCAACAGGGCGGCTTCCAGCGCTTCGCGGAAAACGATGATAGAGGCGGCGAACATGGCAAGGTTTCCTTATTCGGCAACGACCACGCCACGCGCGGTCTGTTGGTGGAAATCGCCGAAGAACGGATAGCGCCCCGGCGCCAGGGGGCCAATGAACAGGGTGCCACGCGAATTGGCCGCGATGACCTTCTCCCGATTCAATTCGTAACTCTCGAACTCCTCGGCGGCGGCATCCTGGTTTTCCACCACCAGCTTGATCTTCTTGCCGGCCTGAACATGGAGCTCAGCGGGTATGAAGCGGTTGTTTTTGATGGCCAACGTAACTTCCGCATCCGCCGCCAGGACGGTCAGGGGGAACAGCAACAGGGGCAAGGCAAGATATTTCATGGCGGATAACGAGAAATTGCGACAGGGGCAATGATATTCATTCCCATTTACATTCGCAATACTCGCCTGAGCTTTTTAGCAAGCCTTGGCCGGCTACATCACCCGCTCCATAAATCAAGCGCCCACTGTGGGCGCCCTCCCCTAATCGTAGCGAATCAGTTCCGGCCCCAGGCTGGGCGTGCGGCCGGCCAGCAGATCGGTGAGGAATTTCCAGATCGTGTCGGCCGAGGGCGGGCAACCGGGGAGGAAGTAATCCACTTTCACCACCTCGTGCAGCGGGTGCACCTTGTCCAGCGGCAAGGGCAGTTCCGGGTCGTTGGGAATGCCGCCATGCTCCAGGCTGATTTCAGTGACGTAGACCTCTTGCAGGCAGTCGGCCAGGCTCAGGTGGTTACGTTGCGCGGGCAGGCCGCCGGTGACGGCGCAGGCGCCCACCGCCACCAGAATCTTGCAGTTCTTCCTGAACTCGCGCAGGACGTGGACGTTTTCCGCGTTGCACAGGCCCCCTTCCACCAGGCCGACGTCGCAGGGGCCACAGTGCTTGATGTCGGTGAGCGGCGAGCGGTCGAACTCGATCAGTTCGAGCAGATCGAACAGGCGTTCGTCGATGTCGAGCAGGGACATGTGGCAGCCGAAGCAGCCGGCCAGGGAAGTGGTGGCGACTTTCAGCTTCTTGCTCATGATGTCCCCTCACAGGCGGCACAAGCGCCGGAAGCGGTGGATGGGCGCGGGGCGTCGTCGAGCGCCTGTTCACTGATCGGTCGCTGGTCGTAACGGCGCTGGCCGATGGGGACGGCGAAACCGACCCGTTTTTTCAGGATCACGCCCACCGGACAGACCGACACCGCCTTGTCAGTGAGGGCGACGTCGGTATCGGCCAGCTTGCCGGAGGCCGCGTTGACGATCAGATGCTTGGTCAAGCCGCGCCCGGAGAGAGCGAACACACACTTGTTGTCCACCTCGCAGGAGGCGCGCACGCACAGTTCACACAGGATGCAACGGTTGAAATCGAGCAGGAAATCCGGGTGCGAAGCGTCCACCGGGCGATCCGGATAGAAGTGGCGGAAGCCCGCCGTCATCACCCCGAGGTCGGAGCCCAAGGCCTGCAAAGTGCAATTGCCGCTTTTCTCACAGGAGGGGCAGAAATGGTTGCCCTCGGCGAACAGCATTTGCACCAGGGTGCGGCGCAGGTCGTTCATCTCCCCGGTTTCGCTTTCCACGTTCAGCCCGGCCTGCGCCGGCAGGGTACAGGAAGCCGCCGTGCGGCCGTTGGCCTTCACCGTGCACACCTTGCAACTGCCGTGTGGCTTGAATTCCGGGTGGTAACAGAGATGCGGGATGTAGCGGCCGGCGCTCAGGGCCGCCTGCAAGACGCTCTGGCCGGGAGCAAAGGGCACGTCCTCGCCGTCGAGCTGGAAGGTTTCAGTCATGGGAACTCCATGCGTAGGCAGTGGCGAGGAACGAACCGCATCGTGCGTGAGTGATGCGGTTCGCAAGCTCACCACATCCTGCGGGGTAGGTTGGATTCATGCCTCCTCCGTGCTCAGATGCGCCCCGGCGTCATCGCGGCCGGTCATGCGGCGGGCGGCGGCGAGGGCGCCGTCGAGATCGAAGGCGGGCTCGAAATCCTGTGACTTCAGGCGCCGTTCGTAAGTGGGGCGGAAGCGCTTCAGCGTATCCAGGGTGGGATTGCAGGCGGTGTGGCCGAGGCCACAGTGGGCGGACTGGTTGAGCACGCGGTCGAGTTTCTCGATCTCGGCCAGGTCGTACAGGGTGCCGTGGCCATTCGCGATCTTGTCCATCGTGGTGCTCAACATAGCGGTACCGACCCGGCACGGGGTACAGAAACCGCAGCTCTCATGGGCGAAGAAGTGGGCGAAATTGCGCGCCACCTCGAACATGTCGCGGGAAGCGTCGAACACCATGAAAGCGCCGGCGGTGGCCAGATCCTCGAAGGCGATGCGGCGGTCGAACTCGTCGGCGGCGATGCACACGCCGGAGGGGCCGCTGATCTGCACCGCCAGGGTGTTCTCCGCCCCACAGTCTTCCAGCACCTGACGCACCGTCACGCCGAAGGGGTATTCGTAAATGCCGGGGCGGGCGCAATCGCCGGACACCGACAACACCTTGCTACCGGCCGATTTCGCCGTGCCGACGCTTCGGTACCACTCGTCTCCACCGGCCGCGATCAGGGCGGCGGCGCAGAAGGTCTCGACGTTGTTCACCGTGGTCGGTTGTTGCAGGTAGCCGTGGGTGACCGGATAAGGCGGCCGATTGCGCGGAATGCCGCGCTTGCCCTCCAGGGATTCGATCAACGCCGATTCCTCGCCGCAGACATAAGCGCCGGCGCCGAGGTGGATTTCGATGTCGAAGTCGAAGCCGCCATGTTCCAGGATGTCGCGGCCCAGCAAGCGCGCCGCGCGTCGCCGCGCCAAAGTTTCGTTCAGCGGCTCCAGCAGATAACGGTATTCGCCGCGCAGGTAGAGAAACCCCCGGGTCGCGCCGATGGCATAAGCGCAAACCGTCATGCCCTCGAACAGCAGATCGGCCTGGGTGGTGAGCAGCACGCGGTCCTTGAAGGTGCCGGGCTCGCCTTCGTCGGCGTTGCACACCACATAACGTTGCTCCTTTGCGTGATCTCCGGAGGCGTTGCGGCAAGCCTCCCACTTCAGTCCGGTGGTGAAACCGGCGCCGCCACGGCCACGCAAGTTGGATTTCTTGATCTCGTCCAGGATGGCGAGCTGCCCTTGTTCGGCGGCGGGGATGCCCTCGCGCCAGGAACGGGCATTGGCGGCGGCTTCCAGGCCGCCGCCGCGTGAAATGACCCCGCGCAAGGCATCCCCCGGCTCCATCGGGTTGTCCAGCAGGATGTCGGCGCGGTGGATGTTGTTTTCAATCACGAACAGCTCGCGCGGCCATTGTTCGACCGGCGTCTTCCCCAGGATCAATTCGGTAATCTGGTCGAGGCGTTCGTGGGTGAGACGCGGAATCGCCCAGCCGTTGACCAGTAGCGCCGGACCTTGATCGCACAGGCCGGTGCAAGAGGTGGTATCCACGCTGACCAGGCCGTCTTCGGAAATATGGCCGCGTTCAACCCACAACTTGTTGCACAAGTAGGCGATCAGCTCCTGGTTGCCCAGCATGCGGTCGGTAATGTTGTCGGAGAACAGCAGGCGATAGCGGCACGGCGCATCGCTGTGGAGGAAGCTGTAAAACCCCGCCACGCCTTCCACGCGCGCGCGCGGCAGGCCGAGGCCATCGGCCACATAATCCAGGGCTTCCGGGGCGATCCAGGAGTAGTGCTCCTGAACTTCGCGCAAGACTTGCAGGAGCTGCGTCGGTGCGAACTGGTGGCGCGCCAGGATGGATTGCAATTCGTGAGTCATGGTCTCTCCGTAAGTGGGCGTCGGGTCATTTCGCTAACCCGACCTACACGGCCAAGGCGTGCAGCCTAGCGCATTCCGATGGCCGGCGGGTTACATGAAGCCGCGACGGGCCGATAATCGGCCGCCCCAAGACCTCTCATTCCGCACGCCATGATCGACTTCGACAGCAAAGCACGCCTCTGGGACGGCAACCCGGTATTTCAGGACCGCGCCGACAAGATCGCCGCCGCGATACAGGCGGCCATTCCCTTGAACACGAACATGCGCGCGCTCGATTACGGCTGCGGCACCGGCATGTTGAGCTTTCCGCTGAAAGACGCGCTGGGCCATATCACCCTCAAGGACAGTTCCGCCGGCATGCTGGAAGTGCTGCGCGAAAAGATCACCGCGCTGGGCGTGAGCAACATGACCGCGCGCCAGGCCGACCTGACCGACGCGCCACTCCCTGAAGAACGTTACGACCTGATCTTCAGCTCGATGGTGTTGCACCACATCCCGGACACCGCCGACATCCTCGCCACCTTCCATGCCCTGTTGAACCCCGGCGGCTGGCTCTGCGTGGCCGACCTCGACCAGGAGGACGGTTCCTTCCACGGCATCGAAGTCGACGTGCACCATGGCTTCACCCGAGAAACTTTGCGGCAACAGGCCGAGGCCGCCGGCTATGGCGACGTTCGCTTCGACACGGTGTTCGAAATCGTCAAGGAACAGGAAACGGGAACCCGCGCCTACCCGGTGTTTCTCATGGTCGCGCGCAAGCACTGAACAGGAGTGCCTGATGAACAACGATACCCGCCATTCCGCCTCCGGCTACGACCTGACCCCGCTCGACGCCGAGGAAAAAGCCAAGCTTGCCGCGAGCCTCTCCGAGGAAGAACGCCGGGTCCTGCTCCACCAGGGCACCGAACCCCCGTTCTGCGGCGGCTTGCTGAAGAACAAGGACGCGGGGGTTTATCACTGCCGCCTGTGCGGACTGCCGCTGTTTCGCGCCGAAGCCAAGTTCGAATCCGGCACCGGTTGGCCCAGTTTCACCCAGCCCTACGATCCCGCGCACATCCGCGCGATCCGCGATACCAGCCACGGCATGATCCGCGCCGAAATCCGCTGCGCCCGCTGCGACGGCCATCTCGGCCACGTCTTCGACGACGGACCTCTGCCTACCGGACAACGCTACTGCCTGAATTCACTGTCGCTGGTGTTCGAGCCCGCTGACACAAGGTAGATCGGGCAAAGTGAATGGGCCCAACAACCCGTGCCGGCGCCATAGGCTAGCCGCTGATGCAAAGTCGCCTCCACCTTTCCCAAGGCTCTTTTCCCGTTAACGGGTGATGCGCTTGGTTCGGTGGTTCCCCCCTTTTTCAAAGGGGGGTTAGGGGGGATTTCTGAGACGGCCGCACAGGCAAACGTCGCTAAATCCCCTTCATTCCCCCTTTGAAAAAGGGGGGAACCACCGCACCAACCGCATCAGAGGCTAACGCGAAAAGCACCTTTGAAAAAATCGGCAGCCCGGCGCAATCCCCTGATGAAACAAAGCGCGCCCTGGTTCAAAATGCGCCATGCACTTTCGTCTTCTTACCTGGTTCGCCAGCGGCCTGTTACTCCTCGTTTTCGCGGCCATCACCACGCTGGTATGGCGCGATCGCGAGCATGAACTCCAGATTCAGCTAGACCAGGATGCCGGCCGGTTGCAAACCGCGTTTGCTGTCGCCATAGGCAACCTGGAGCAAAAGATGGTCGCGCTTGCCAGCCTGCTGGCGGCGGACCCCGAAGTGCAGCAATTGTTCGACCAGGGCCGGGCCGCCGTGCTGGCCGAAGGTGGCGGCGCCGGCGGCGAACGCGCGGCGCGCGCGCGCGCCGCCTTGCTCGCCCGTGTGGAACCACAGTGGCACTACATGCAGACCCGCTTCGGCGTGCGGCAACTGCAATTCCATCTCGGCCCGGGCGTGCTCTCCTTTCTGCGCGTGCATGCGCCGGAGCGATATGGCGACCGCATGGATGGTCTGCGCCACATCATCGAAGACACCAATCGCGACCGCCAGCCGCGCGCCGGATTTGAAACCGGACGTGTGCAATCCGGTGTTCGCGGCGTGGTGCCGGTCGAAATCAGCGCCGCCGACGGCACCACCCGCTACATCGGCTCTCTCGAAGCCGGCACCGCCTTCACCGCGCAGCTCGGCCTGCTCGACCGGCAACTGGGCGCCGGCTTCGCCGTCCTGCTCAAGCCCGAACACGTGGAATCCTCGGTCTGGCGGGAATACCGCGCGGGACTGCGCCAGAAGAACGGCTGCGATTGCTATCTGGAGGCCAGTTCCCGCCCGGAACTCAAGGATTGGCTGGGGGGGCTGCCCCTCCACGCCTATCATGACCAACCCATTTCCTGGCTGATGCACTACGGGGACAGCGTCCTGCATATCTCCCGGATTCCCTTGCGCGACTATCTCGGCGTGCTCGACGCCAAACGGGCGGCGGTCGGCTCGGTATTGATCTGGCGCGATGTGGGCAGCCTGGTGCAACGCCACCACCAGGCGCAGGAAGCGTTGGCCGGTGAAGCCCTGCTCGGCTATGGCATTGCCCAGATGTTGCTGCTCTGGCTGCTGCGCGACACGCAGCGCCGCTGGAAACTCCAGGTGGAACAGAAAGCGGTCGCGCTGAACGAGAGCGAAGCGCGCTTCCAGTTATTGCTCATGGGCCTGGGCGAAGGCGTCTATGGAGTTGATCTGAAAGGCCATGCGACCTTCATCAACCCTGCCGCGCTGCGCATGCTCGGCATCAACGGTCAGGACGTCCTGGGACGCGACCAGCACCTTCTCTTCCATCACCACCATGCCGATGGCCGCGACTATCCGCACGCCGACTGCCCCATCGCGCTGACGCTGGCCGACGGCCGCCCACGGCACGAAGAAGAGGAATGGTTCTGGCGCCAGGATGGCGGCGGCTTTCCGGTTGCCCTCACGGTCACCCCGGTACTGAAGAACGGCGCCCGCGTGGGGGCGGTGGTGGTATTTCAGGACATCTCCGAGCGCCAGGCCCATGCCAGGCAGTTGCGTCTCCTGGCCACCACCGACTCGCTCACCGGCGCGCACAACCGCCGCCACTTCCTGCAGCAACTGGAACAGGAACTGGCGCGCCACCAACGCTACGGCGAAGCCGCCGCGCTGCTCATGCTCGATCTCGACCATTTCAAACTGGTCAACGATGAATTCGGCCATGCCGCGGGCGATGCGGTCCTCAAGGCGTTTACCGCCAGCGCGCGACATATCCTGCGGCGCAGCGACCACCTCGGCCGCCTGGGCGGCGAGGAGTTCGCCATCCTGCTGCCCGATACCAATGGCGAAGGCGCGCGCGAATTGGCGGAACGCCTGCGCCAGATGATCGACGACACCCCGGTCGAAACCGCCACCGGCATGGTCCGCTACAGCGTCAGTATCGGTGTCGCCCTGTTCGCCCGTGGCGACAGCAATGCCGACACCATCCTCGCGCGCGCCGACCACGCGCTCTACCGGGCGAAACACAGCGGCCGCAACCGGGTGGAAATGGAAATCACCGAAAAGCAGCCCCTGTAGCGCGGGCGTCTCGCCTGCATTTGCCCCAAACCCGCGGGCGGGACGCCCGCGCTACATCCCCCCATAGCGCAAGCGTCTGGCTACCAGAAAGACCGCAA
The DNA here is from genome assembly GCA_028714875.1 of Gallionellaceae bacterium. Taxonomy (GTDB): domain Bacteria; phylum Pseudomonadota; class Gammaproteobacteria; order Burkholderiales; family Thiobacillaceae; genus PFJX01. The sequence continues at coordinate 132,022 of JAQTLN010000001.1, read as the reverse complement.
CCATTTCAACAACCAACACAATCCAAGAGCCAAAGCTAAAGTCTCCTCCGTCGCGGCCGTTATAGCGCCATTGCGCAAGCGGCTCATCAAGGATCAAGACCATGTTCGAATCCGCGGAAATCGGCCACAAGGTCGACAAGGCTACCTATGAAAAGGAACTGCCCGCCCTGCGCGAGGCGCTACTGCTTGCTCAGGACGAACTGGTCCAAAGCAACGGATTCCAGGTCATCGTCATCATCAGCGGCGTCGACGGCGGCGGTCGCCGCGAGTCGGTGCACCTGCTCAATGAATGGCTGGACCCGCGCCACATCGAAACCCACGGCATGGGAGAACCCTCCGACGAGGAACTCGACCGCCCCCCGATGTGGCGTTTCTGGCGCGCCCTGCCGCCACGCGGCAAGATCGGCATCTTCCAGGGCTCCTGGTACAGCATGCCCATCCTCAACCGGGTCTACGGCGACATCCGCAATGTCGATCTGGAAGAAGCCATGGAACGCAATGTCCGCTTCGAGAAGATGCTCAGCGACGAAGGCGCGCTCATCCTCAAGTTCTGGTTCCACCTGTCCAAACCCTTTCAAGCCAGCCGGCTCAAGGCGCTGGAAAAAGACCCGCGCACGCGCTGGCGGGTCACCAAACGCGATTGGCATCATTTCGGCCTCTACAACAAATTTCGCAAGACCAGCGCCGAAGCCCTGCGCCTGACCAGTACCGCGCAAGCGCCCTGGTACATCATCGAAGGCAGCGACGAACGCTATCGCAGCCTGATGCTGGGCAAGATCGTGCTGGAAGCCATGCGCCTGCGCCTGTCCTCCGAACACGGCAAGACACACTCCATCCCCGCCCTGCCCAGCCTGCCGCAGGTGGACAATCTGGACATCCTGAAATCCCTGAACCTGAGCCAGACGCTGGACAAGGCGGATTACGCGAAAAAGCTGGAAACCTATCAAGGCCGCCTCAACGTCCTCACCCGCGACCCGCGCTTCCAGAAGCTCTCCATCGTCGCGGTATTCGAAGGCAACGACGCGGCCGGCAAGGGCGGCAGCATCCGCCGCATCACCGGCTCCCTCGACGCGCGCATGTACAAGATCATTCCCATCGCCGCGCCGACCGACGAAGAGAAAGCGCAACCCTATCTCTGGCGCTTCTGGCGCCACATCCCCCGGCGCGGCCGCCTGGCGATCTTCGACCGCTCCTGGTACGGCCGCGTGCTGGTGGAAAGGGTGGAAGGCTACTGCTCGGAATACGACTGGCTGCGCGCCTACAACGAAATCAACGAATTCGAGGCGCAACTCGCCCACCACCACATCGTGGTCGTGAAATTCTGGCTATCGATCAGCGCCGAGGAACAACTCAAGCGTTTCAAGGAACGCGAAAAGACCGGCTTCAAGCACTACAAGATCACCGACGAGGACTGGCGCAACCGCGAGCGCTGGGATGACTACGAACAGGCCGTTTGCGACATGGTCGACCGCACCAGCACGGAAATCGCGCCCTGGACCCTGGTGCCCGCCAACAACAAATACCACGCCCGCATCCAGATATTGAAAACCCTGTGCGACAGCATCGAAGCGGGGTTGGAGCGGGTGAAGGGCAAGAAGTAGGCCGGGTAGCCCCCGTAGGTCAGGTTGCGGCTCCATCGCTACCTGACGATCCACACCCTCAACTTCTAGTTTGACGGAGCAATCGTCAGGTAGTCGCCGCGCGCCAACCTGACCTACGCAAGGCTGCCACGGAATTTAGACGGAACGCTTAGCCGTTGACGGCCAGCAACTCCACATCGAACACCAGTGTGGCATTCGGCGGAATCACGCCACCGGCGCCGCGCGCGCCGTAACCCATTTCCGGCGGAATCGTCAGCTTGCGCTTGCCGCCCACCTTCATCCCCGCCACGCCCTCATCCCAACCACGAATCACTTGGCCGCGTCCGAGCGAAAAATCGAACGGCTCGCCGCGATCCAGGCTGGAATCGAACTTGCCGCCATTGGTCAGCCAGCCGGTGTAATGCACGGTCACCTGCTTGCCGGCAACCGCCTCGGCACCCTCACCCACGCTCAGGTCTTCAATGATCAAACTCACGACATCTCCTTGAAAAAAACGCCCCGACGTGGAGCGATAGCGCGGCAGATGGAGCCGGAATCCGGAATTGCAAGCGAATGATCGTGGCGACGAAGCCTGATCGAACACCCCTACAAATACCGTCTGGTCTATGTGGTAAATGGCGAGCGGGTTCTCGGCTATGACAACGAACGCGGCAAGGGCGACCACAAGCATTTGGGCAAGCTGGAATTCCCCTATCCCTTCACCAGCCCGGCCCGCCTGATGGCCGACTTCATGAATGACATCAAGGAACTAAGCGATGCATGAGCACATTCTCAATGTAAAAGTGGGGGAAGGCATTCAATCCACCCTGGACCGTGCCGCCCGCGTCATGGAAAAGCTGGAGCGCGGTGAAGAGCCAGCCCCTTATTTCGCCGTTGGCTTCAGCGACATGGGCCAGATGCTGGCGGTGTTTACCCCAAGGCGTTGGGAGTTACTGGCGGCGTTGCGCGCGGGCGGCCCCATGAGCATCGCGGAACTGGCGCGGCAGGTTGGTCGCGATTACAAGAATGTCCATAACGACGTGGACAAACTGAGCGCCTGGATGGCGGTAGAGAAGGATGCACAGGGGCGAGTTCACGCGCCCTACGCCGAAATCGTCCTGGATGTACACCTGCCGGAGAGGCGTGCGGCATGAGCCAATCAGCAAGTAGGATGCGGTGAGCGATAGCGAACCGCATCACCCACGGCCGCGCCATGCACCCAGCCCGCAGCCACTTCAATTAAGAACATCTCCCATCGACCGCGCAAGCTCATAGCTGCGTAGCCCGTAGGATGCGGTGAGCGATAGCGAACCGCATCGCCCACGATCGCGCCATTTGATGCGGTTCGCTATCGCTCACCACATCCTACGCAGGCTTCCACAACTTTTTTCATCGACACGCAACATCCTGTTGCGGCCCCGCAACAACACTCTTGAGAAATTACTTGAATAGTGAATCCGGATTTGCTCCTCCTATTAAGAGTTGAGCAGAATGCGATCCAACTTCTCGCGCGAGAGGTTTTTAAGGCCCCCTTCTCAATGCTGAGGAGGGCGGAGGCAAGGGAAACCAAGCCGCCGCGCAGGGCAGAAGCGTTTCACCAACCTGATAGGAGTTTCACACATGAAAAAGTCTCTCATCGCTCTGGCTGTTGCTGGCGCCTTTGCCGCTCCCGCTTTCGCTGCTTCCTCCAACGTTGACGTGTACGGCACGCTGCGTTATTCCCTGGATCACGTCAATTCCGACGCCGTCAACGCCAACAAGTGGACTGTCAACGACCAGACTTCCCGCTTCGGCATCAAGGGTTCTGAAGACCTCGGCGGCGGCCTGAAGGCTGTTTGGCAAATCGAACAGCAAATCTCTTCCGCCACTGGCCCTCTGGATAACGCCGTTGGCGGCGCTGGTGATACCGCCTTCGGTGGCGCCGGCCTGCGCAATACCTTTGTCGGCGTGGCTGGCGGCTTCGGTACCGTGATCATTGGCCGTCATGACACCCCCTACAAGCTGGGCGGTTCCGCTGACGTGTTCGCCGACACCTCCGCCGACTCCCAGAAGAACGGCACCGGCATCATCGGCCGTAACGGCTTCGACAACCGCGCCGCCGGTACCGTCGCTTATGTATCTCCGGAATGGTCTGGCTTCCACTTCGCCGTTGCCACCGTTCCTGGCGAGCAGACCGGCACGGTCAATGCTAATGGCCTGAACGATGCCTATTCCATGGTCGGCGTGTACGCCAATGGCCCCCTGAAAGCCACCCTGGGCCACGAAGTCTTCAAGAAAGACTTGGCTGCTGGCGGCACCAATGACGCGAAAGCCACCAAGTTCAACATCGCCTACAAAATCGGCGACATCGGCCTGGGCTACACCTACGAGCGTTCCAACGACGGTTTCACCGCCGCTCAGAAGACCGACAAGGCGCATCTGGCTTCCGTCACCTACGGCATGGGCCCCATCACCCTGGCCGCTCAGTATGGCCAGTTCAACAACGAACAAGCCTATACCGGCGCCGCCGGCGGCATCCTGGGCAAGACCGCTGCTGGTTCGGATGACGACCTGAAGCGTTGGACCCTGGGCGCGATCTACAACCTGTCCAAGCGCACCAACGTGTATGCCGCTTACAACAGCGACAACTACACGACCGCCAAGGACGTCAAGGTCTTCACCATGGGCGTGAACACCAGCTTCTAATCTGACCTAACCGTCTGATCCGAAGTCTGTAAACGGGCGCGGCGCAAGCCGCGCCCGTTTTGTTTTTGCTACACTCGGCTCCGATATTGGAGAGCATCATGTCAGCCATCACATTTGACACACTGAAGTTCGCTAACCGCCTGAAACAGGCCGGGCTTACCGAGGCGCAGGCTGAAGCCTTTGCGGAAGCTCAGAGAGAAGTATTCGCTGAAGCTCTGGATACGGCACTTGCAACAAAACTTGACATTGCGCGACTCGAAGCCAAGCTTGACCACGAAACCGCGCTGCTCAAATGGATGATGGGAGTACTCCTCGCCATCGCCATCGCCAACTTCGCCAAGCAATTCTTCTAGCCCTCCGTAATCCAATAATTCACTAACGGGTGCGGCTTTTATCGCGCCCTTTTTTTGTTGGCTGCGCCTTTTGCTTAGAGGCCAGGAGCCGGAGCAGCGCTTCCGCGGCATCACCGTTCGAGCATGGCGCCCGCGGATTTCGGACTGAGGACTTGGTGAGCGGTAAACTCGCGCGCTGTTCGCTTGTCTTGCCACCGCCATGACCAATTCCGCGCCGCTGCGCCTGGGTGACCAGGCCACCTTGCATTACCGCCTGTCCTGCCAGGGCGAAATTCTGGTCGACACTTTCACCGAAGGGCCGGAGACCTTTACCCTCGGCCACGGCGAAATCGACCCGCGCCTGGAAACCCTGTTGCTCGGCCTGCGTGTCGGCGACCACCGTCAATTCGATCTGGCGCCCGGCGAGGCGTTCGGCTCGCATGATTCGGCCATGATCCATAACCTGCCGCGTGGCGACTTCAATGCCAACCTCGGTGCCAACCTCGGCGCCGACATGGAACTCGCCGTGAACAGCGACGTCGATTTCAGCCTGCCCAACGGCCAGACGCTAACCGGCACCGTGCTGGAGATCGACACCGACAGCGTGCGTGTCGATTTCAACCACCCGCTGGCCGGGCTGCCGATCAACTTCGAAGTCCATATCCTCGCCATCGAACCCAAATAACCATGCCTAAAACCATCCTGCTGGCCAATCCGCGCGGTTTCTGCGCCGGCGTCGACCGCGCCATCACCATCGTCGAACGCGCCCTGGAAAAATACGGCGCGCCCATTTACGTGCGACATGAAGTCGTCCACAACAAATTCGTGGTGGATGACCTCAAGGCCAAGGGCGCGATCTTCATCGAAGACCTGGCCGACGTGCCGGCCGGCGCCACCCTGATCTACAGCGCTCACGGCGTGTCGCTCGCGGTACGGAGCGAGGCCGAGGCGCGCGGTTTCAATGTCTATGACGCCACCTGCCCGCTGGTCACCAAAGTGCATGTGGAAGTGAAGAAGATGCGCGAAGCCGGCCTGGAGATCGTCATGATCGGTCACAAGGGCCACCCGGAAGTGGAAGGCACCATGGGTCAGTCTGACGCCGGCATGCATCTGGTGGAAACCCCGGAAGACGTCGCCGGTCTGAACGTGGCCGATCCCGCGAAACTGGCCTATGTCACCCAGACCACGTTGTCGGTGGACGATGCCAGCCGTGTGGTGGTGGCGCTACGGGCGCGCTTCCCGGAAATACGCGGCCCCAAGAAGGACGACATCTGCTACGCCACCCAGAACCGCCAGGACGCGGTAAAAACGCTGACCGTGCAATGCGACGTGGTCATCGTGGTCGGCTCACCGAACAGTTCCAACTCGAACCGCCTGCGCGAAGTCGCGGCCAAGGCCGGCACGCCCGCTTATATGGTGGATAACGCCGGTCAGTTGCGGCCGGAGTGGCTGGAGGGGAAGCGGCATGTCGGTGTCACCGCCGGCGCATCGGCCCCGGAAGTCCTGGTGGAAGGCGTCATCCAGCGCCTGCGTGAACTCGGCGCCAGCACGCTCACGCCCCTGGCGGGCGTCGAGGAAAACGTCAATTTCCCGTTGCCCAAGGGATTACAAGCATGAATTTTATGGAGCCTGAAATGCACCGCGCCCTCTCTCTGTTCCTGGCCCTGTTTTGTTTGCCCGCCCACGCCGCCGATCCGTTGGTCTGGGGCGAAGGCAACAAATGGGGCGACTTCGAATATGCCTTCGACGACACCGCCAAGTGGCAGGAATTGCAACACCAGCTTCCGCCCTATCCGAAGCCGGAAAACTTCATCCCCATCACCTTGGGCGCCCGCTCCAGCAACCAGTTCTTCGTCGACTACGCTTCGCTGAGCGCCAGCGAGGACGGCGTGGTGCGCTACAGCATGGTGGTGAAAAGCCCCTCCGGCGCGGAAACCATCAGTTTCGAGGGCATGCGTTGCACAACCGGCGAACGCAAGCTCTATGCCTTCGGCCGTAAGGATGGCGGCGAGTGGGCGCGCAACCGCTACGCCAAGTGGGAGCCGATCCAGGGTCGCAGTCTCAACGATTTTCGCCGCGAGCTTTTCTATCACTACTTCTGCACCGTGGAAGGCGCGGTCAGGCTGCCGAACATCCAGCACAACCTGAAGTCCGGCGGCTTTTACAACCAGAACTGACGGGCGCTTCGGTTCCGTTCACGTTGGCCGTTGAGGAAGTGGGGGCGCGGTTCCCCCCTTTCTCAAAGGGGGGTTAGGGGGGATTTCTGAGGCGGCGGCTCAGGCAAACGTCGCTAAATCCCCATTCCCCCTTTGGAAAAGGGGGAGGCCACTGCGTCGCGAGAATGGTGGATGCGCTATCGCTTATCCACCCTACCGCGTCCATTCGCCCCCTGGCCAAGCTCAAGTTTCGACTCCCGCCGCCGATAAGGCGGCAAATCCCTACAGCATGGATGGAGACTCCCGTGAAGCTGTTCGCGTTCTGTACCGGCACCATCACCGCCCGAATCCTCGCCTTCGCGGCGGGCCTGTTTCTGGTCATCCTCACCACCTCGCTGCTACACACCTATTACGCACAGAAGAGCCTGGCGGAGGAATTCGTCGGTAGCCATGTCGGCGGCGTGGCGGACACTTATTTCGACGGGCTGAACAAACTGATGCTGACCGGTGGCATGGCGACACGCGACGAACTCGCGCGGCAGATCAAAGCATTACCCCATGTGCTGGAAGCGCGCGTCATCCGTGGCGACGCCGTGATCGGCCAGTACGGCCCGGCCGACAGCAAGGAAATGCCCGGCGACGAACTTGATCGCGCCGCTTTGCTGGGCAAGGAAATCGCGCGCATCGAGGAAACTGGGCGGGGTCGCCAGCTCACCCTGGTACGGCCATTCCGCGCCAGCGAAAAAACCCGTGGGGTCAACTGTCTGGGCTGCCACAGCGTCCCCAGCGGCAGCGTACTGGGAGTGGTGCGTATCAGCTATGACCTGGCGCCGCTGGATGCGCGCATCCGCAACGCGGGCCTGGCCAGCCTGGGCATCCACGCCGTGCTGTTCTTCATCGGCATGGCGCTGCTCATCCTCGCCCTGCGCCGCACCGTGGCGGCGCCGATCAACCGCCTGACCGCGCTGATGACGCGGGTGGAACAGGAGTCCGACCTGAACCTGCGCATTCCCGTGGACGGCAAGGATGAAATCGCCCGCGCGGCGCATGCCTTCAACACCATGATGGAACGCTTCGCCGACATCATCCGCCAGGTCGGTGGCGCCACCCGCAATCTCAGCCAGGTGGCCAGCCATCTGGTCTCGGTCACCACCCGCACCCAGGCTGGCGTCGACAAACAACTGGGCGACACCGAGCATCTGGCCGTCACCCTGACCCAGCTCGCCAGAAGCGTGCAGGAAGTGGCGCACAACATCCAGGAAGCCGCGGCCGCCGCCCTCCAGGCCGACGGTGAGGCATTGGGCGGCGTGAAAACCGCGACCAATGCCCTGGGCGCCATCTCCGCCATGTCGGAACAATTGGAACAGGCCGTACAGGTCATCCAGCGCCTGGACACCGATAGCCGCGACATCGGCCGGGTGATTGGCCTGATTCGCGAGATCGCCGAACAAACCAACCTGCTCGCCCTCAATGCCGCCATCGAGGCGGCCCGCGCCGGCGAACAAGGGCGCGGCTTCGCCGTGGTCGCCGACGAAGTACGCACCCTGGCGCAGCGTACCCAGTCCGCCACGGAAGAAATCGAAAGCATCATCGTCATGGTGCAGGGGCGCGCCAAGGAAGCCGTGGGTGCCATCCAGAGCGCGGAAGACAAGACCGATTCCAGCGTGAAAAGCGTCAGGGAAAGCGCGGAAGCACTCACCACCATTTCCGGATCGGTGGGCGTCATCACCCGCATGAACGCCCAGATCGCGACCAGTTCGATGGGACAAAGCAGCGCGGCGGACAACATCAACCAGAAGCTTGGCGACATCAGCGCCGTTACCCGCGAAGCCGCCAGCCATGTCCACGACACGCACGGCGCCAGTGAACGACTGGCCGGTCTGGCGCGGGAACTGGAAAACCTGGTGAATCAGTTCCGGGTCTAGCAGCCTGACCCAGTCTTGGCGAGCGCTTGGCGTAGGTCAGGTTGCCGAAGGCTACCTGACGCCCCCCTCAAATCTCCGGATGAATGGAACGAACGCCAGGTAGTCGCCGCGCGCCAACCTGGCCTACACGCGAGCCGCCCCCAGCACCAGCGCCGCCACAGCCAGCGCCGCCAGCCCCATGCCCGCCTCCCCGGTCGCGCCCCAGGTGGCGCCGGCCGTGATCATCACGGGGTAAATCACGCGGGAAAGGCGGGCGGTCAGATCGGTCGCAAACATGTCGGTCTCCAGAAATTCAGTGTGGCGACATGATGCCGGCACCACTAGCTCACCAGGTGAGCCAGTCTTAAAGCCTCTGACAGAGCGGGCTGAGCCGGTTTTCCCGGAAAATGAGTGATACCCTGCCGCATCGCATGACCTCAGCGGGGATTTCCGGATGGATCGCACGGAGCGCTTCTACAAGATCGACCAACTGCTCGCTGAACGCCGCGTGGTGCCGTTCGAGGATCTGCAATCCGAACTGGAAGTCTCGCGCGCCACGCTCAAGCGAGACCTGCTCTACCTGCGCGACCGCCTCAACGCCCCCATCGTCTGGGACCGCAAGGCGGGCGGTTACCGCTACACCGGGCAAACCGAGCCGGGCCACGCGCGCGCCGGCGGGCGGTTCGATCTGCCCGGCCTGTGGTTCAACGCTCGGGAAATCCACGCCCTGTTGACCATGCGACATCTGCTCGCCAACCTCGATCAGGGCGGCCTGCTGGGCCCTCATGTGCAGCCGCTGATGGCCCGCCTCAATGGCCTCATGGGCACGGCCGACGATAGCGCCGAGGAGGTTCGCCAACGGGTGCGCATCATCGGTATGGCGGCGCGAAAAATGGATCTTGCCCAGTTCGAGCGGGTCGGTTCCGCCTTGTTGCGGCGCAAGCGGCTGCTGATCACCTACCATGCGCGCGGCAGCAACGAAGTCAGCGAGCGTGAAGTCTCGCCGCAACGCCTGGTCCACTACCGCGAGAACTGGTACCTGGATGCCTGGTGCCATTTACGCAAAAGCCTGCGCAGTTTTTCCGTGGACGCCATCGAACGCGCGGAAATCCTGGAAAAGCCCGCTCGTAGCCTGGTCGATAAAACCCTGAACAAGGCGCTCGGCGCCGGCTACGGCATTTTTTCCGGCGCGCGGGTGCAATGGGCCAGGCTCCGCTTCAGCCCGGAGCGTGCGCGCTGGGTGGTGTCCGAACAGTGGCATCCGAAGCAGAAAGGGCGCCTGGAACCGGATGGAGCCTACCTCCTGGAACTGCCCTATAGCGATGATCGGGAGTTGCTCATGGACATCCTGAAATACGGCCCGGATTGCGAGGTGCTGGGTCCGGAGGAACTGAGACAGCGGGTACGCGAGCAAGCGTCGGCCACCCATGCGCTTTATCGAAAATCCGCTCGCGTGCGTTCGCGCGACCGCGCCACACAAAAACCCGGGTAAGGAAACCGGATTGCCACATGCAACAACCAATATCCGGATAATTCCGTAACCCTTTTCAGTAGTACTTTGGATAGATGCGAGTCGTCGTCGTCAGCGGGCTGTCAGGGTCCGGAAAAAGTGTCGCGCTCAAGGCGATGGAAGATGCCAACTTCTATTGCGTTGACAACCTGCCCGCCGCTTTGCTGGCTGAAGCGGTGGAGTACCTGCGCCTGCTGGGCGTTCAGGATGCCGCGCTGAGCATCGACTCGCGCAGCGGCGGCAGCCTGGTCGGCCTGCCTGATGAACTGGAACGCCTGCGCGACAAGGTCGATCTGCGGATCATTTTCCTTACCGCCAAGGATGAGTCCCTGGTCAAACGCTTCTCGGAAACGCGGCGACGCCATCCCTTGAATACCGGCGAACGCTCGCTGGAAGAATGCATCCGCGAGGAGCGCGAGATGTTGTCGCGTATCTCCGGCAATGCCCACCTGATGGACACCAGCGACCTCTCCGCCAACACGCTGCGCAACTGGATCAAGGATTTCCTCAACCTGCACAGCGCCGGCTTCACCCTGGTGTTCGAATCATTCGGCTTCAAGCACGGCATTCCAATGGACGCCGACCTGGTGTTCGATATGCGCTGCCTGCCCAACCCGCACTACGACCCCTACCTGAAACCCTTGACCGGCCGCGACGCGCCGGTCATCGCCTTCCTGCAGTCTCAGGAACAGGTGGCCAACATGCTGGAAGACATCCGCGCATTTGTCGCCAAGTGGTTGCCCTCCTACATCAAGGACAACCGCAGCTACTTCACCGTGGGCCTGGGCTGCACCGGCGGCCAGCACCGCTCGGTCTATTTCGCGGAAACCCTGGCCGACTATTTTCGCGATGCCCAGCAGGTACTGATCCGACATCGGGAGCTTTCCTGATTCCGGCAATGATCCACCCACGCCCCGGCGACTGGCTGATACTGCTCGCCGGACTCGCCCTGGTAAGCGGCTTGTGGATGCGTCAGGTGGGCAGTCTTGAAGGGCGCGTCATCGTGCGCCTGGACGGCAAAGTGGCGAGCGACACCAGCTTGCGATTGAATCATCAGATAGAAATCAAAGGTCCATTGGGCGTCAGCCGCGTCGAAATCCACAACGGCCGCGTGCGCGTCGCCAGCGACCCCAGCCCGCGCCAACTCTGTGTGCGGCAAGGCTGGATTCCCCCCGGTGGGGCCGCCGTCTGCCTGCCCAATCGGGTCAGCGTGGAAAACGCGGCGGCGGGTTACGACACGCTCAATTACTGAAGCGCGTCGTTACGCTCCGAATGGCTTTGGGCCTGGATTGGCTCCGCGGCCCGAGTATTCCCCGCGCCGCCCTCCCCGCCATAACCTGGCAACCTCGCAAGGCCGGTTATTTCCCGCGCCACCTCAGACGGATCGTTGGATTCGGGCAGTCGCATAAAACGTCCGATCACCACGCCAGCCACGATCGCCACCCCCAGCCAACACAACAGGCCAACCAGCAGAGCGCTCATGGCATCACCTTGCCATCCGCGCTAACGCCCTCCCCGACCTGAACAACATTCTGTTCGTTCGACTCCGGCAGCAATACTTGCGCCAATGTCAGGCCCAGCAAAGCGGCCAATTTGGCGGCGGTCGTCGGAGAAGTACTCTGGACGCGCCGCTCCAAGCGGGAAATGCTGGCAGCCGATATACCGACCGCGTCGGCCAATTCGTAGATTGACCACCCCCGCTCAAGACGGGCTTTTCTCAACGGACTCATCCCTTACCCCTTTTTTCTTGTTGTTCCAGTAGCCGGGCTCAATTTTCAAGCAAACCCATCAGCGACTCGGCCTGCAATGCGCCGCCAGTGTTCCGCAACACGCAACACATGTCAATATCATGTTGCGGAATGCGGTTTAGGCGTATTGTTGCCAGCGGCGTGTTGCAGTCAATGCAACTTACAGTCAGCATGGCGAATCAGCGGAAATATGAAAAATATGACCAGAACCAGAATAGAGCGGGACGACTCCCGACCGACTTCAAAAAACCGATAGGCGCGGCTCACATGAAAATTGGCAACACGATTGAACAGCTTCGGGTGCAGCGCGGCTGGTCGCTGGACGAACTCGCGGAACGCGTCGGGATCACCAAATCCAGCCTCTCGCGCATGGAAAACGATAGCCAGTGGCCGCGTCCGGAAACGCTGGAATCCGTGGCGGCGGCGCTGGGCGTCAAGGTCTATCAACTGTTCGCCCTGGCCGACTCGGAGCCGCTGCCCACCACACCGCCCTCCTGGGTGTGGGACGAACAGGAGATCGTCTCTGCATACCGTGCGATGGAACCGGATGCGCGAAAACAATACCGCGAACTGGCCCGCATTCTCGCCGGCAAGGGGCGCACGGAAGGCCGTTGACCGGGGTTGGCCATAGCCCCCCCCGGTGCGTTTACCATCGCGCCATGCAACTCGAACTCCGTGCCAGTCCTGAAGACCGCCGGGTGGCCGCCCTGGCGGCCGCGGCTATCGGCCTGACCCTGGTGGAAGCAGCGATCCCGCTGCCGATACCCGGCATCAAACCCGGCCTCGCCAACATCGTCACCCTGGTGGTGTTGTATCGCTACGGCTGGCGCACGGCGGCCTGGGTGGCGGGCCTGCGCATCGTCGCCGGGGCGTTGGCGCTGGGCCAGTTCCTGACCCCGGCTTTCGTGATGAGCCTATCCGGCGGTGTTACCAGCCTGCTGCTGCTGGCCCTGGCGATACGTCTGCCGACACGCTGGTTCGGCCCGATTGGTTTGTCCGTGCTGGCCGCTTTCGCCCACATCGGCGCGCAACTGCTGGTCGTGGATGCCTGGCTGCTGCCGGGCGCGAGCATTCTCGGCCTGATGCCGCTGTTCCTCACCGCCGCCTGGGTGACCGGCCTGGTGAATGGCCTGGCGGCGGCGCATCTGCTGTCGCAAGCACGCGGGTTGGGCAAAACATAGCGCGCCCAACCTACAATGGCTCACCCCTTACTCGCGACTTCCCATGACCCGCATCACGCTCGCCCTCACCGGCGCCTCCGGCATGTCCTACGGCCTGCGCCTGCTGGAATGCCTGCTACGCGCCGGCTGCCAGGTCGACCTGTTGATCTCGCAGGCCGCGCGCATTGTCGCAAAGCAGGAGCTCGACCTTCAGCTTCCCGCCGGTAACGCCGAGGTGGCTGAATTTTTCAATACTCGCTTTAGTGAACACGGCGGGCACCTCACGGCCTACGGCAAGGAAGAGTGGTTCGCGCCCGCGGCGTCCGGCTCCAATCCCGCCGCCGCGATGGTGATCTGCCCATGCACGATGGGCACGCTGGCGGCCATCGCGCAGGGTCTAGCCGACAACTTGATCGAGCGCGCCGCCGATGTGATGCTCAAGGAAAAGCGGCCGCTGATCCTGGTGCCGCGCGAAACCCCATTTTCGCTCATTCACCTGCGCAACATGACCACGCTGGCCGAAGCCGGCGCCACGATACTGGCCGCCAATCCCGGCTTCTACCACCGCCCGACCAGCGTGGAGCAGGTGGTGGACTTCATCGTCGCGCGCGTCCTCGATCACCTCGGCATCGCGCATGAACTGATGAAGCCCTGGGGCGCGCATGAGTAACCCGCTCAGCGTTCCACTCACGCGGCTACGTGGCCTCATTACGCCGCAAACACTGGGTCACGAACTGGCGCTGTTTCCCCTCAACACCGTCCTGTTTCCCGGTGGACGCCTGCGCCTGAAGGTATTCGAGGCGCGCTATCTCGACATGGCGGCCAACTGCCTGCGTGAATCGCGGCCGTTCGGCGTCTGCCTGATCAAGCAAGGCGGTGAGGTGGGGCCGGCGGCGCTCCCGGAAACGGTCGGCAGCCACGCGCGCATCGTCTCGGCCGATATGGATGGCCCCGGCCTGATGCGGGTCGAGGCGCGTGGCGAGGGGCGATTTGTCGTGGAAAACACCCGGCTGGAAGCCAACCAACTCCTGATCGGCCAGGTGCGCGACAAGGACGATGAAGCGCGGATGCCGGTTCCCGCCCATTGCCGTGGCGCGCTCACGTTTTTAAGTACCCTGGCGGCGCGGGTGCCGGATTCGGGTCTGGACGAAATTCAGGAGGACGCCACCTGGGTCGGCTTCCGCCTGGCCGAGGTATTGCCGCTGAAAGCCAGCGCGCGCCAGGCGATGCTGGAAATGAACGATGGCGTGAAGCGGCTGGAAATCCTGCTGGAATTCATGCGCCGCAATGAGTTGGCGTAGGTTGCTCAAGGAAGCGAAATGGCGAAATTCTACGAATCGTTGACGCCGGAACTGACGGCCTTCATCAAGAAACAACATGTCTTTTTCGTGGCCACCGCCGCTCCGGGCGCTCGCATCAACCTTTCGCCCAAGGGCCTGGACAGCCTGCGCGTGCTCGATGAACACACCCTGGCCTATCTCGACCTCACCGGCAGCAGCGCGGAAACCGCCGCCCATCTGCGCACCGCCCCGCGCATGACCATGATGTTCTGTAGCTTCGCCGCCGATGCCCTGCTCCTGCGCGTCTATGGCCAGGGCGAAAATGTGTTGCCGCGTGACCAGCGCTGGGCGGAATTGCGCGCGCTGTTTCCGGCGCATCCCGGCGCGCGCCAGATCGTGCTCATGGAAGTGGAATCGGCGCAGACCTCATGCGGCGCCGGGGTGCCGCTGATGGGTTATGCCGGCGAACGCGGCACCTTGTCGGAATGGGCGCGCAAGAAGGGCGAGGACGGCATGGCCGACTATCGCCGCGAGAAGAACGCCCGCAGCATCGACGGCCTGCCGACCGGGTTGGTGGACGATTAACTCCAGATGGTTATTTGTTGCCACAGGACTGTAGCGCCGGCGTCGCGCCGGCTTGGTTCTTCTAATCTGGCCTACGAAGCCGGCGAGACGCCGGCGCTACATGTTGGGCCAACCTCCACGTCCCGGCTAAGGGCAATCCGGATCAAATCCGCGAGCCGCGCTCGACGATGATGCCCAGTTCCTTCACCCCGCGCAGGATCGCGAGCTTGCGCACGGTGACTTTCACCCAGGGCGCGCCGAACTCGCCACGCACGATTTCGGCGATGTGCTCGCCCAGGGTTTCCACCAGACGAATCTCGCGTTGCGCCACACTTTCCTGGATTCGCTCGGCCACCTGGCCGTAGTGGATGGTGTCGCCGATCTGGTCGGTATGGCCGGCCTTGTGGTCGTAAAGGCCGATCTCCAGATCGATCATCACCGGCTGCGGCGCTTTGCGCTCCCATTCGTAGAGCCCGATAATCAGCTCCAGGCGGAAATCCCGCAGAAACAGTATGTCCATCCAACCCCCGGCCGATATTCGCAAAATGGCCGCGCATTTTACGCAAATGACTGCTCATCTGACTGAACTCACGTTATTTCTGGTCGCCGCCTATCTCCTTGGCTCGATTTCCTTCGCGATCGTGGTCGCGCGCGTCTACGGCCTACCCGATCCGCGCAGCCATGGTTCCGGCAACCCCGGCGCCACCAACATGATGCGTACCGGCAAGAAATCCGCAGCCGCGCTGACCTTGATCGGCGACGCGCTCAAGGGTTATGTCGCGGTGTGGCTGGCACAGTGGGCCACCGCGACCTGGGGCTTGCCGGCCTATACCCCCTATCTGGCGGCGCTGGCCGCCTTCCTCGGGCATCTCTTCCCCGTGTTCTTCGGCTTCAAGGGCGGCAAGGGCGTGGCCACCGCGATCGGTGTCCTGCTGGCGCTGGATGCGCGCCTCGGTGGCCTGACCGTGGCGACCTGGGCGATCGTCTTCGCCATCACCCGCATCTCCTCACTCTCCGCCCTGGTCGCCGCCGCCCTGGCACCGTTCTATGGTTGGCTGCTGCTCGGCGGCGGCCCGGAAACCGGCCTGCTCGCCCTGCTCTGCGGCCTGGTGCTGGTGCGCCATCACAGCAACATCCGCAAGTTGCTCTCCGGCGAAGAGTCGGCCTTCAAAAAGAGATGACCATGTTCGAGAAAACCATCGACTACGCCCGCGACAACCTGATCGCCGCCTCCGAAGCGGCCGTCGACCGCGCCGGGGAGCGACTGGGACAGGTGGTGGACAACGCCAGCCAGCAAATCGACCAGAAACTCGACAAGATTTCCCATGAACTGCACAGCCAGCGCCAGTTCACCAAGGACGACGTGCGCGAACTGGTGGATTACGCCGCCGTGAAGCTGTCCGATGTCCTGGATCAGCGCATTGCCGTGATGCGCCATGAAATCACCGGGCTGGTCGAGGAAAAGACCGAATATTTCAAAGCGGAGATCGACGATTTCTTCATCAAGCGGCAGCAGGATCTGGCGCGCGAACGTCGTCGCCTGCTGATCAACATCGTGCTCGCGACCGGCGCGGCCTTGGGCGTGGGCGCCGTCTCGCTGTTCTACAAGGGCGTGCGCGAGTGGGATCTGCTCACGGTATTCCGTATCGCGCTGAGCTCGCTGGCCGGCGGTTACAGCGTCTGGCTGGTGTTGTCCGTGCTGCGCGGCTGGCTGCGCATGACCGAACACAAGAAAGACATGGTGTTCCTCGCCGCCCGCTACTGGGGCTGGCTGCGCCCCGCCAGCATCTTCTCCACCCTGCTGGTGCTCGCCATCCTGGGAATTTTGTCGCTGGTGCTGATTTTCCCGCACGAGGCATTGCGCCTGATCGGGCAGCCGATACTCAAACCGTAGGTCGGAACGCCGAAGGCGGTTCCGACAAATACTGAAGTTGATGCCGACAAATACCACGGCACATCGGCGGATCGCCCTGCGGTCATCCGCCCTACCTTGGCGCTGTCAGCTCACCCAACGCCCAACGCGGCCGCACCGTGAAACGCCCATCGGCCGGCGCATCGTGCGCGAGGCGTAGCGCGCCGGCATAGGCAATCATGGCGCCGTTGTCGGTGCACAACTCCAGGGGCGGGTAGAACACCGCCAGGCCACGTTGTTTCGCTTCCGCATCCAGGCGCGCGCGCAGGGCGCGGTTGGCGCCGACGCCACCCGCCACCACCAGCGTATGCAAGCCGGTTTCGCGCAGCGCCTTCAGGCTCTTGCCCGCCAATACATCGACGGCGGCGGCCTGGAAGCCGGCGGCGACATCCACCCGCGCCGCCTCGCCTTCCTTGCGTACCAGCGTCAGCACCGCCGTCTTCAAGCCGGAGAAACTGAAATCCAGATCGCCGGAATTCAGCATCGGGCGTGGCAGTTTGAAGCGATACGGCTCGCCGCCTTCCGCCAGTTTCGCCAGCGCAGGGCCGCCAGGATAGTCCAGGCCCAACAACTGCGCGGTCTTGTCGAAGGCCTCGCCGGCGGCATCATCCACCGTCTCGCCAAGCAGCTGGTAGCGGCCGACGCCGTCCACCCGCATCAACTGGGTATGACCGCCGGAAACCAGCAGCGCCACAAAAGGGAATTCCGGGCGCGGCGTCGCCAACAGGGGCGACAAAAGATGGCCTTCCAGATGATGCACACCGATGGCCGGAATCCCCAGCGCCAGGGCCAGCGCATTGGCGAAGCCGCCCCCCACCAGCAAGGCCCCGGCCAGGCCCGGCCCCTGGGTGTAGGCAATGGCGTCGAGATCGCTCAAGGCGAGCCCCGCCTCGTCCAGGACCCGACGGGTAAGCGGAATCACCCGGCGGATATGGTCGCGCGAAGCCAGTTCCGGCACCACGCCGCCATATTCGGCGTGCATCGCCACCTGGCTGTGCACGGCATGCGTCAGCAGGCCGCGCTCGGTATCGAACAGGGCCAGGCCGGTTTCATCGCAGGAAGATTCGACGCCGAGAACGAGCATGGCAAGTCCATGAAAGAATGAGCCGGCAATTTTATTGAAACGTCGACAAGGGTTGATATAGAATCTCGCATCTTTTTTTGCCCTCCCGCAACCAGGAATCTAGATGCCGAGCGTTCGCCTTAAAGAAAATGAGCCGTTTGAAGTTGCCATGCGCCGTTTCAAGCGCACCATCGAAAAGATGGGCCTGTTGACCGAGCTGCGTGCTCGCGAGTTCTACGAGAAGCCCACCCAGGAGCGCAAGCGCAAGCTCGCCGCCGCCGTGAAGCGCCAGCACAAGCGTCTGCGCAGCCAGACCCTGCCGCCCAAGATGTACTGAGCCGGGATTACCCGACTTGGTGACGAGCCTGATTTATCAGGCTCGTTTGTTTTTGCACCGCCTTTGCCACCGCTGTTGTCCCTTCCTCGAGATCACGCCATGTCCCTCAAGCAGCGAATCAGCGATGACATGAAGAACGCCATGCGCGCCAAGGATTCAGCGCGCCTGGGCGCCATCCGCTTGTTGCTGGCGGCGATGAAGCAGCGCGAAGTGGACGAGCGGATCGAACTCGACGATGACGCGGTGGTGGCCATCGTCGAAAAGCAGCTGAAACAGCGCAAGGATTCGTTCAGCCAGTACCAGGCCGCCGGGCGCCAGGATCTGGCCGATCAGGAAGCGTTCGAGATCGAAGTCCTGACCACCTACATGCCGCAACCACTGGCCGCCGAGGAAATCGCCGCGCTGGTCAAACAGGCCGTGGCCGAAACAGGCGCCGCCGGCCCGCGCGACATGGGCCGCGTGATGACCTGGCTGAAGCCGAAACTGGCCGGCCGCGCCGACATGAACAGCGTTTCCGGACTGGTGAAGAGCGCGCTGAGTTAGGCGGTAGGTCAGGTTGGCGCGCAGCGACTACCTGACGTAGGCCCCCCCCATAAAGAAGTATGAGGATGGACACCAGGTAGCCTCCGGCAACCTGGTCTACAGCAGCCTTTCCCGCTGCCTGCCGTAGAATCGGGCGGACCATGATTCCCCAGGACTTCCTCCAGCAACTGCTCGACCGCACGGACATCGTCGCCGTCATCGAGCGTTACGTCCCGCTCAAGAAGGCCGGCGCCAACTATCAGGCGCGCTGCCCCTTCCACAACGAAAAATCCCCCTCATTCTCGGTCAGCCCGACCAAGCAGTTCTATCACTGCTTCGGCTGCGGCGCGCACGGCACGGCCATCACCTTCCTCATGGAACATGCCGGCATCCCCTTCGTGGAAGCGGTCAAGGACCTCGCCGGCCAGGTCGGCATGCAGGTGCCGGATGACGGCAGCCGCCGCCCGCCGGAAGAAGAAAGCCGCCGCGAGAAGATGTTCGAACGCATGGAAGCCGCCACAACCTGGTACCGCAAAGGCCTGAAAGGCAACGAGAAAGTGGTGGATTACCTGAAGAAGCGCGGCCTCACCGGTGAAACCGCCGCGCGCTTCGGCATCGGCTACGCACCGGAAGGTTGGCAGGGCTTGCGCGAGGCGATGGCGGATTACGCCGATCCGCTGCTGGCCGAAATCGGCCTGGTCATCACCAACGAGGACAAACGCTACGATCGCTTTCGCGACCGCGTGATGTTCCCCATCCGCAACGAACGCGGCCAAGCCATCGCCTTCGGCGGCCGGGTGATCGGCGTCGGCGAGCCGAAATACCTCAACTCGCCGGAAACCCCGCTGTTCCACAAAGGGCGCGAACTCTACGGCCTCTACGAGCACCGCCGCGCCATCCAGGGAGAAAGCCGGGTGGTAGTGGTGGAAGGCTATATGGACGTGGTGATGCTGGATCAGCACGGCGTGCAGAACGCCGTTGCCACCCTGGGTACCGCCATCACCGCCGACCAGGCCACCCGTCTGCTGCGCCTGGCCGACGACGTGGTGTTCGCCTTCGATGGCGACAACGCCGGCCGCAAAGCCGCCTGGCGCGCCCTGGAAAACAGCCTGCCGCAAATCCAGGATGGCAAGCGCCTGTCCTTCCTGTTCCTGCCCGAGGGCGAAGACCCGGACAGCTACGTCCGCGACCAGGGCGCCGACGCCTTCCGCAAACTATGCGACGGCGCCATGCCATTGTCCGATTTCCTGTTTGCCGAGCTCACGGCGCAGACCGACCTGGGTTCCCAGGAAGGCCAGGTCCGTCTGGCCAAGCTCATGGAACCGTACCTCGACAAACTCGGCCAGGCGCCCCTGCTCAAGCGCATGTTGCAACAACGCCTCGCCAGCCTGACCGGCCTGGAACCACCGCGCGCCGCGCGCGGGCCACGCGGCGCGGCGCCACAACGTCCGCCACAGGGCCGCGCCGCCGTTCAGCCATCCGCCTGGCAGATCGCCTTGCAGGCCGTGCTGCACGACACCACGCGCGCCACCCGCATGGCGGAACTGCCGGAAAGCGAACGCCCGGAGGCGATGGCGCTGACCACGGCGGTCGCCCTCCTGCGAGAGCATCCGGAACTGAGCACGCGCGACATCGTCGAACACTTTCGCGGGCGTGAAGAGCAAGCCGTGCTGGAACACGCTGCCGCCGGGCTCCTGGCCTGGGACGAAGACTACGACGTGGAGGCCGATTTCCAGGGCGCGCTGAACACCCTCTCCGCCCAGGCCGGCCGCGCCCAGGCGCGGGAACTCTCGGGGCGCAAGCCGAGCGAACTCACTCCCGAGGAAAAAGTTAGGCTGCTGGCGGCCTTGCAACGGCGGAAACCCGACCCCACCTGAATTGTCCAACGCGGCAGGCGAAGCCTGGGCGGACTATGCCCAAGTTCATGTATACTATCGCGTTTTTCCGCAGATACTCACGGAGCATCCCACAATGGCGACGACGGTCAAAATGACTCCCAAACCAAGCAAACCGGCCACTGCCGCCTCCAAGAAGAAAGGGGCCGCGGGCAAGGCCAGCGCGGCCGAACAGGCCGCCGCGAAGCCGGAAGTCAAGGTTGATGCGGAGACCCGCCGCACCCTTCTGAAGAACCTGATCATGCTCGGCAAGGAACGGGGTTACCTGACCTATGCCGAAATCAATGACCACCTGCCCGACGAAATTCTTGACGCCGAGCAGATCGAGAGCGTCATCAGCATGATCAACGACATGGGCATCCAGGTCTTCGATCAGGCGCCCGCCGCCGAAGAACTGCTGATGTCCGAGTCGCCCGCCCCGGTGGCGGACGAGGATGCCGTCGAGGAAGCGGAAGCCGCCCTCTCCAGCGTGGATGCCGAATTCGGCCGCACGACCGACCCGGTGCGCATGTACATGCGCGAGATGGGCATCAAGGACCTGCTCACCCGCGAAGGCGAAATTGAAATCGCCAAACGCATCGAGGAAGGCCTCAAGAACATGGTACTGGCGATTTCCGCCTGCCCGCTCACCATCGCGCAAATTCTCGACCTGGTCACCAAGGTCGAGAAGGAAGAGATGAAGATCGACGACCTGATCGACGGTCTCGTCGACAGTTCCGGCGAAGACATCGTCATGGACATGGGCGGCGAAGAGGCCGAGGCCAGCGAAGGCGAAGATGACGAAGACGATGATGGCGGCGCGGCGGTCGCGGCGGCCAATCTGGCGCAACTCAAGATCGACGCCCTGGAACGCTTCGCGGAAATCCGCAAGACCCACACCAAAATGCAGGCCGCGCTGGCCAAATACGGTTTTACCAGCAAGCAGTACCAGAAACTCCTGGAAGAGATTTCCACGCACCTGATGGGCATCCGCTTCACCGCCCGCCAGGTGGACAACCTGTGTGACTCGGTGCGTAGCATCGTCGAGGAAGTGCGCTCGCACGAACGCGGCATCATGGACATCGTCGTCAACAAGTGCGGCATGCCGCGCCAGCATTTCATCCGCAGCTTCCCGGGCCACGAAGGCTCCCAGGAATGGGTGGTGCAGGAACTCGCGGCCAAATCGAGCAACAACGAAATGCTTGAGCGCTTGCAGTTCGACGTCAACGAACACCAGGAAAAACTCACGGCCCTGCAAATCCGCGCCGGCATTTCGGTGAAGGAACTCAAGGACATCAACAAGAAGATGTCCACCGGCGAAGCCAAGGCCCGCCGCGCCAAGCGCGAGATGATCGAGGCCAACCTGCGCCTGGTGATCTCCATCGCCAAGAAATACACCAACCGCGGCCTGCAATTCCTCGACCTGATTCAGGAAGGCAACATCGGCCTGATGAAGGCCGTGGACAAGTTCGAATACCGGCGCGGCTACAAATTCTCGACCTACGCCACCTGGTGGATACGCCAGGCCATCACCCGCTCCATCGCGGACCAGGCGCGCACCATCCGCATTCCGGTGCACATGATCGAGACCATCAACAAGATGAATCGCATCAGCCGCCAGATCCTGCAGGAAACCGGACTGGAACCCGATCCGGCCACCCTGGCGGAAAAGATGGAAATGCCCGAGGACAAGATTCGCAAGATCATGAAGATTTCCAAGGAGCCCATCTCCATGGAAACCCCGATCGGCGACGACGAAGACTCGCATCTGGGCGATTTCATCGAGGATCAATCCACCCTGGCGCCGGCTGAAGCCGCCATGTACAGCGGCCTCCAGTTCGTCACCCAGGAAATCCTCGACAGCCTGACCCCGCGCGAGGCCAAGGTGCTGCGCATGCGCTTCGGCATCGAAATGAACACCGACCACACCCTCGAAGAAGTCGGCAAGCAATTCGATGTCACCCGCGAACGCATCCGCCAGATCGAAGCCAAGGCATTGCGCAAACTGCGCCACCCCTCGCGTTCCGAGCGGCTGCGCAGCTTCCTGGAATAAACCGGTTTACTCGGGGGCAACCCCGACGGGCCTCTAGCTCATGCCTGGTTAGAGCAGTGGACTCATAATCCATTGGTGCCGAGTTCGACTCTCGGGGGGCCCACCACTCAACAATCACCCGCCATGGCCAGAACAGATAAAAACGCACCGCCCAAAGATTTCGAAACCGCGCTCCAGGACCTGGAAACGCTGGTGGCGGATATGGAGTCCGGACGCCTCAATCTGGAAGCGGCACTGGCGGCGTACAAGCGGGGCAGCGAGCTGGCGGCTTATTGCCAGAAGACGCTGGACGCGGCCGATCAGCAGGTGAAGGTGCTCGATAACGGCGTGCTCAAGGGCATGGACACGGGAGAAGGTCATGACTGATTTTGCCGCCTGGTCGCGCGCCATCCAGACGCGCGCGGAAAACGTGCTTGCCGCCTTGCTGCCGGACGCCGACATCGCGCCGGAAAAACTCCATGCCGCCATGCGTTATGTCTGCCTCGGCGGCGGCAAACGGGTGCGGCCGATGCTGGCCTATGCCGCGGGCGAGGCGGTGGGAGGCGATCCCGCGCGGATCGACCACGCCGCCGCCGCCGTCGAGTTGATTCACGTCTATTCGCTCACGCACGACGACCTACCGTGCATGGACGACGACGATCTGCGCCGCGGCAAACCCACCTGCCACGTGGCCTACGACGAAGCCACCGCCCTGCTGGTGGGTGACGCCCTGCAAAGCCTGGCTTTCGAGGCGCTCACCCATCCCGGCGCGGCCACCGCCGCCGAAGTACAGGTCGAGATGTTGCGCCTGCTGGCGCGCGCTTCCGGTTCACGCGGCATGGCCGGCGGCCAGGCGGTCGACCTGGCTGCCACCGGCCGCGCGCTGGACCTGGCCGAACTGGAGTTCATGCACATCCACAAGACCGGCGCGCTGATCCAGTCCGCCGTGCTGCTTGGCGCGCTTGCCGGCGGCGCCCTGGAAACCGGCGCGCGGGAAAGCCTGGAACGCTATGCGCGCTGTATCGGCCTGGCTTTCCAGGTGATGGACGATGTACTTGACGCCGAGACCGACACCGCCACGCTGGGCAAGACCGCCGGCAAGGACGCCGCCCAGGGCAAAGCGACTTATCTCACCCTGATGAACGTGAAAGAAGCACGCGCTTATGCGCATGAACTGCTGAACGACGCCCTGGAGGCCATCCAGCCTTTCGGCGCCGCCGGCCAGCGCCTGGCGGAAATCGCCCGCTTCATCGTCGAACGCAGCTATTGAAAATGCCACTGCTCGAAAGCATTGCCTCCCCCGCCGACCTCAAGTCGCTGAGTCGCGCGCAACTCAAGGAAGTAGCCGACGAGTTGCGCCAGTTCATCATCGAAAGTGTCGCGCGGACCGGCGGCCACCTCGCCTCCAACCTGGGCGTGGTGGAGCTCACCGTGGCGCTGCACAAGGTGTTCGACACGCCGGAAGACCGCATTGTCTGGGATGTCGGGCATCAGACCTACGCGCACAAAATTCTCACCGGGCGGCGCGAGCGCATGGACACGCTGCGCCAGACCGATGGCCTCTCCGGCTTCCCGAAGCGGGATGAAAGCCCCTACGACGCCTTCGTCGCCGGCCACTCCAGTACCTCGATTTCCGCCGCCCTCGGCATGGCCGTCTCCGCCCGCCTGAAGGGCGAGGAGCGGCGCGTGGTGGCGGTGATCGGCGATGGCGCCATGACCGCCGGCATGGCCTTCGAAGCCCTCAACAACGCCGGAGCGATGGATGCCAACCTGCTGGTCATCCTCAACGACAACGACATGTCGATCAGCGCCAACGTCGGCGCCCTCAACAGCTACCTCACCAAACTGCTCTCCGGCCGCTTCTACAACAACCTGCGCAGCCGCGGCGAGAAGATCCTGTCCAACCTGCCGCCCATGTATGAGCTGGCCAAGCGGGCCGAAGAGCACATCAAGGGCATGGTTACGCCCGGCACCCTGTTCGAGGAATTCGGCTTCAACTACCTGGGCCCCATCGACGGCCACGATCTCGATGCCCTGATTCCGACGCTGATCAACATCCGCGCGCTGAAAGGCCCGCAGTTCCTGCATGTGGTGACCCGCAAGGGCAAGGGCTACGACCTCGCCGAAGCCAATCCCTGCCTCTACCACGGCGTCAGCAAGTTCAAGGTGGAAGTGGGCGTCACACCCAAGGTGGCGCCACGCCCAAGCTACACCGAGGTGTTCGGCCAGTGGTTGTGCGACATGGCCGCCGTGGATGAACGCCTGGTCGGAATTACTCCGGCCATGTGCGAAGGCTCCGGGATGACCGAGTTCACGCAACGCTTCCCGGAACGCTATTTCGATGTCGGCATCGCCGAACAGCATGCCCTCACCTTCGCCGCCGGCCTCGCCTGCGAAGGCCATAAGCCGGTGGTGGCGATCTACTCCACCTTCCTGCAACGCGCCTACGACCAGTTGATCCACGATATCGCCCTGCAAGGACTGCCGGTGCTGCTGGCTATCGACCGCGCCGGCCTGGTCGGCGCCGACGGCGCCACTCACGCCGGCGCCTTCGACCTCACCTTTTTGCGCTGCATCCCCAACATGCTGATCGCTGTGCCCTCGGACGAGAACGAGTGCCGCTGCCTGCTCAGCACAGCCTATCGCCACGACGGCCCCAGCGCCGTGCGTTACCCGCGCGGCACCGGGCCGGGCGCGGAAATCTCGGCTTCGTTCGAGACCTTCCCCATCGGCAAAGGCGTGCTACGGCGCAGTGGCAAGGACATTGCCATCCTGGCCTTCGGCGCTCCGCTTGGCGCGGCCATGCGGGCGGCGGACGCGCTCGACGCCAGTGTCGCCGACATGCGCTTCGTCAAACCGCTGGACCGGGAACTGTTGCGACAATTGGCGGAAAGCCACTCGCGTCTGGTCACGGTCGAGGAAAACGCCGTGATGGGGGGTGCCGGCTCCGCCGTGGCCGAAGCTTTTGCCGAGATGGGTATCACCATCCCGCTGTTGCACCTAGGCCTGCCCGACCGCTTTGTCGAGCATGGCGACCCCGCCGTCCTTCTGGCGCGATGCGGCCTTGACGCCGCCGGCATCGAGCACGGCATCCGCGCCTGGGCTTTACCGACGTAGGTTGGGCAAAGCGAAGCGTGCCCAACCTACCGCCCCAATGCGCATTTTCGGCTTGCCTGAGTCGCGACAGGTCAGTATCATGCGCGTTTCATTTTTCCAGCAGAATTCAAGGAGTCTCGTATGGCCAATAGCGCACAGGCTAAGAAGCGCGCCCGTCAAAACACGGTGCTACGTTTGCACAACATGGCCCAGCGCTCGGCTTACCGGACCGCTGTGAAGAAGGTTCGCAAGGCGATCGAAGCCGGTGACAAGGGTGCCGCCCAGGCCGCCCTGCAAGCCAACATGAGCGTCATGGACAGCCTCGCCGACAAGCGCATCGTGCACAAGAACAAGGCTTCCCGGCAAAAGAGTCGCCTCTCCGCCGCGATCAAGGCGATGGCCTGAGTCGTACCGGATCCGCAAAAAAAATCGCCCGGCATGCCGGGCGATTTTTTTGTGCCGCCTTTTTGTCACCACTCGGGCGCGTTCAGCGCATCACCTTGCGTCCGTCGACGACCTCCAGGTCGTTCTCATGGGCGAAATCCAGCAGGAACTTGAAAATGCGGGCATCCAGCGTGGCCAGTTTCTGGTTGACCACCACGCAACGCACACCCGCGCGGGTCACTGGCTGCACATCGGGTGAGTAATTCAGGCGATTGTCGCGACCGACATGGCCGACGATGCTGGCCAGTCGGTCGGCCCAATCGCTGGGGCGGAAAGTACACCCCTGTGTGGTGATGCCACGTATCACGACTTCACCAATCAGTTCGTCTGGCATGGCGTTCCGGAAAAGGGGCTAGGTCGCGCGATTCTAGCAGTCTGTCGCTATAATGCGGCGCTGCATCAATTTACAGGACAGACCCACCATGAACCTCGATCGCGTCGCCTCCGGCCGCAATGTGCCCGATGACATCAATGTCATCATCGAAATCCCGGCGCACGGCGAACCCATCAAGTACGAAGTGGACAAGGAGACCGGCGCCATGTTCGTCGACCGCTTCATGTCCACGGCGATGCACTATCCGTGCAATTACGGCTATGTGCCGCACACCCTGTCCGAAGACGGCGACCCGGTGGACGTGCTGGTGGTCACCCCGATTCCGCTGCTGACCGGCGTGGTGGTGCGCTGCCGCCCGGTGGGTGTGCTGAAAATGACCGACGAGGCTGGAGTGGATGCCAAGGTCATCGCCGTCCCGGTGGACAAGCTCAGCAGCATGTATAGCGCCGTGAAACAACCGGAAGACCTGCCCGAACTACTGTTGAAACAGATTTCCCACTTCTTCGAGCACTACAAGGATCTGGAGCCGGGCAAGTGGGTGAAAGTGGATGGCTGGTTCGGCCTGGAGGACGCCCGCGGCGAAATCATCGCCGGCGTCGATCGCTACAAGGCCGCGCCCGAAAAGCCGATGTTCTGAGGCATCCAGCTTGAAGGTCTGCATCCTCTCCGACAGCCACGACAACCGCCGCCTGCTCGGAGAGGCTGTGGAAGACGCCAAGGCGCGTGGCGCCGAGGCGGTTCTGCATTGCGGCGATGTGGTCGCGCCCACCACCTTGCGCGTGCTGCGCAAGTTCGAATTGCCGGTACACGTCATCCACGGCAACAACACCGGCGACCTCTACGCCATGAGCAAACTCAGCCACGAGTCGGACAGCATGGTGCGCTACCACGGCCAGGATGCCGTGCTGCATCTGGCCGGGCGCACCGCGTTTCTGGTGCATTACCCGCATTACGCGGCGGCCTTGTCGCTGACCGGCGACTACGATCTGGTCTGCTGCGGCCACGACCACCGCGCCAGTATCCAGCAGGTCAGCAACATCAAGGGCGGCATCACCCATCTGCTCAACCCCGGCACGGTGGGCGGCGTCGGCGCCAGGCCCACCTATATCCTGGCCGACCTGGCAACCCTGCAATTCGAAATCCGCGAAGTGCCGGCCGCGCCGGGCGAGGCGTGCAATACGCCGCCGGTGACGGTGCATGCGGAGTGAGGCGCGAGGGGAGATGCCGTAAACCGGCTTTTCCTCCCCCCTTTCCCAAAGGGGGGCTGGGGGGGATTTTTTCCAGGCGTGGCGCCTGCACAACCGTTGCTAAATCCCCCCTGCCCCCCTTTGGGAAAGGGGGGTATGCCGCGCCACATCCGACCTACGCCCTGACTTGCCGCACCAGTTTGGCCAGATCCTCCGCCGGTAGCGGCGAACCAAAGTAATAGCCCTGCACGATCTGGCAGCCGGCCTGTTTCAGGAAGGCGAGTTGTTCCTCGTTTTCCACACCTTCCGCCGTCACCTCGATGCCCAGGCCCGCCGCCATGCCGATGATGGCGGTGGCGATGGCCGCGTCGTCCGGGTCGATATGGCTCTCCTGCACGAAACTCTTGTCGATCTTGAGTCGGTGGATGGGCAGACGCTTGAGATAGGACAGCGAGGAATAGCCGGTGCCGAAGTCGTCAATCGCCAATTTCACACCCAGGTCGGCCAATTCAGTGAGTTTTTCGATGGCTTCCATGTTGTGTTTGATCAACACGCTTTCGGTGATTTCCAGCTCCAGCGCGCCCGGCTCCAGGCCGCTTTCCAATAACGCGTCGCGTACCTGTTTCATCAGATCGCCGTTATGAAACTGGCGCGGCGACAGGTTCACCGCCACGGTCAGCCCCGACAGCCCCGAGTCGCGCCATTCCCGCATCTGGCGACAGGCGGCTTTGAGCGCCCAGTGGCCAAGCTGGTTGATCAGCCCGGATTGCTCGGCGATGGCGATGAAATCACTGGAGGCAAAAGTACCGAACTCTTCCGATTTCCAGCGCAACAGGGCCTCCACACCGACGATGGCGCGCGTTTCCACATCCACCAGCGGCTGGTAGTAGAGCAGCATCTCATTGCGTTCCAGCGCGCGGCGCAAGCTGGTCTCGATGGCGAAATGCTGCAACGCCTTCAGATTCATGTCCGAGGTATAGAACTGAAAGTTGTTGCGGCCGTTGTCCTTGGCCTGGTACATCGCCGTATCCGCGCAGCGCAGCAGGGCGGTGGCATCCATGCCATCTTCGGGAAAGCGGGCAATGCCGATGCTGCCGCCGACATAGACTTCCTGTTCATAGACCAGTACCGGCAGGCCGATGGCTTCCAGCGCGCGTTCCGCCACCGTCTGTGCCTCGCTGCGTCCGCACGGGTGCAACAGGATGACGAACTCATCGCCCCCCAGGCGGCACACCGAATCCCCCGCCCGCAGCAAACCACGCAGACGTTCCGCCACGGTCACCAGCAGGACGTCGCCGGCCTCATGACCAAGGGTGTCGTTGACCAGCTTGAAGTTGTCCAGGTCGATGAACAGCACCGCCATGCCGCGCCGTTCCTCGCGCGCATCGCTCACGGCTTCGCGCAGGCGCTGCATGAATAGATTGCGATTGGGGAGCTTGGTCACCGGGTCGTACCAAGCCATGCGGCGCAAGTCCGCCTCGGTATCGCTGACCTTGCGGCGCAATCCCACGAACACGCTCCAGGCCACACCCAGTGCGATCAACACGGTGGCCAGGCCGATACCAAAGAACCAGGCCAGACGCCGCGCCATCGCGTCGAGGCTGGCCTTGACCACGAGATGGCCAATGATCTGGCCATTCCCCAGCAAGGGTTGGCGCTGAATCATGGTCCACCAGGTGCCCTGGGTATCGAGTTCCGGCGAGTTTTCTCGGTTATCGCGGTGGTACTCGGCCAGGCGAAAACCCTCTGGCGTGAACAGGCTGGCGGCGACAATCTCCGGCGCGCCGCGCAAGGATTGCAGGATTTCCGTGGCCTCCTGGCGCTCCCTCAGCTTCAGCGCATCGCTGGCGCGGATCGCGGTGATCTGCACCTTGGCCAGCAAGCTTTCCTGAAAAGCTTCATGCAATTGCCAGAAATGGGTCGCCAGCAACACCGCGAAAGCCAGGGCCAGCGCCAGGGTGGCGATCGCCAGCTTGGCCGAGACCATGTGCGCGAGCATGCCACTGTCGTGGTCACGAGCCGAAATACCGCCGGACATTTGTTAGGTTATTTTCCGGTACATAAGAGGCGCCATTCTATGCCGATTGGGTTACATCATCTGCAACACCGGGCAAGGGCCGGAACACTTTGCTGTCCAGGTAAAACGCCGCGTCGTTATTGGCCGGCCACCAGCCGGGCACCCCCAGCACCGGCAGGGGAAACAGATCGGCGGGACGGCTGACGCGGCCATCACGCCACGTCGCGGCCAGGGCGGCATCCAGCCAGGCCGGCGGCGGCCCCGCATCGGGCAAAGTCTCCACCCGCATAAACAGACACTTGGCGGTAATAGCCGGCCACGGCGCCAGCAGTTTTTCCAGCAGCGCATGGCCGAAGGCATAGACGCGCGCCTCTTGCCAGGCCTGTCGACGGACCACAAACGCCTCGCGCCAGCGCCGCGCCAGCAACAACTCGGCCAACTCATCGTCACGGCCCAACAGCAGCAGGCCACTTTCGTCGAACAGGGTGGCGGCATCGGAAAGCGGGCCACGCGCCGCTTCCCGTCTTTGCCCCAATTCGCCGCACTGCACCGCGTTGAGCGCCGCCTTGGCATGGGGAAACGTCAGCCAGGTCAGGGCATTAAGCAGGTCATGCCAGTTGCGCTCGCGGCTGGGCACCACGCCGCTGGCCAGGATGCCCGCTTCGTAATCCCATTGCCCGCGGCGCACCTGCTGGGCCGCGAAACGCAAGGGCAGGCCAGCCGCGTTAAGCAGCCCCTGAGCCTCAGCCAGGCTATTGAGTCGCCGCAAAGTCGGCCAATCGGCGCCGGCCAGAGGGTCGGCGAGGTGAGCGACATGGTGAAACGGCGCGGTGGCGGCGAAATCCGCGCGCCAGCCGTGTAGCGCCGGCGCTACATTCATGTCGCCAAGCCGCCCAGACGCGAACGGTAACGCCGGGTCAGTTCGTGATCGCCACCGAGCAAGGCGAACAGGGAAATCAACCCGCGGCGGCCGATGTCGTCACGGAAATCGGGTGCCACGCGGGCCAACTCCAGCAACTGTTCCAGCGCGTCCTCCATCCGATCATCGAGCAGGGCGCGCGCGGCCTCGGACAAATGTGCTTCCGGCGTATCCGCGCGGGCCACCGGATCGGTCTCCACAGCGGCCGCGACAATCAATTCAAGATGAATCAACAGGGGCGCGATGTCGGCCCGCCGCCGCGCCGCGATGGGCAAGACCGAGAGCAATGACAACGCCTCGTCCGGGCGCCCGTCCAGGGTCAGCAACTTGGCCAGATCCAGGGCCACCGCCAAGTCTTCCGGCGCTTCCACGGCGGCCCGCGCCAACATGGCGATGGCCTCCTCCGTGCGCCCTTCCTGGTGCGCGCGCAGCGCCGCCATGCGCTGCTGCTCATGCTCGCCGGCCAGGAAAAGGCTCAATGCCGCGTGAAAAGTGCTGTCCGGCTCGGCGCCATGGATGGTGTGCGCGACCTCGCCGCGCAGGTAGAACTTCACCGTCGGCACGCTGGTGACACCGAGGTCGCGGACCCGCCGGCCCAACTCCTCGGTATTCGCCATCACCAGCAGGAAACGTCCGCCATACTCAGCGGCCAGCTTCACCAAGCGCGGCATCAGCACCAGGCAGGGGCCGGCCTTGGGGCTCCAGAAATGCACCAGCACCAGTCCGCGCGCGGAATTTCCCAGCACCATCTGGTCGAAATTCTCACGCGTGGCATCAAAAACATAAGGCAACAGATTCATCAATATCCCCAGACCGCCATCCAGTTGATCGTCGGCCATCCCGGCTGGCGGTCGGCCGTGCCGATGATGGCGTGATTGCGCGACGTAATATCTCGCGTCTGTGGTGGTTCCAGCATGCGTTCGCGCGCGTCCAGAACGCTCACCGCCCAGCGCGCCGCGCCATTCGGCGCGCGGCGCGCAATGCAGGCGGTCTCGCGATTGGCCAGCCGCACCAGGGTACCGGGCGGATAGATGCCCATGCGGCGCAACAACTGCGCGGCGATCTGGCTGTCCAGATGGGCTCTTTCCCGGCCGAACAATTCCTGAAAGGCGAAGCTGGCCGACTTGGGCGGCCGGTAATGGCGGCCACTGATCTTGGCGCAATAGAAATCCGCCACCCGCAACACCCGCGCGGCCAGTGAAATCGCGCTGCCCGGAAGGCCGCCGGGATAACCGCTGGCGTCCATGTTCTCGTGATGCTGGCGCACCGCGTCCAGCCAGAAGAGGTCACTCACGCCGGCCCGTTCCAGCCAGGCGACGCTAGCTTGCGGATGGCCGCGCAACGTCGTCCGATCGGCCTCCGGCACCACGCCGGCATAAGCATGTAGGCGGTCATGCAGATCCAGGCTGGCGGCATTCATGGTCAACGCGGCCGCCGCCAGGCTCTCCTGTTCCGCGTCGCTGAAATCGAGATGCTCCGCCAGCAAGCCGGCGACGAAGAGCACGCGCAAGGCATGGCTCACGCTGGGGCGCGCCAGCGGCGCCAGGCAGGAGTAACCCAGGCAGGCATCGACATCGGCGCGTCGCAGGGCGAGCAGATCGCGCGCCACGACCTGAATGGCGCCCGCCTCGGGATGCTTCAGACAGGTCTCGGCTTGTTTCGCCAGATCGACCAAACGGCCAAGCGGCGCGTCGGCCGCCTCCCCGCCCTCCCCTTCGCGAAACAGCGCGCGCGTGGCGAGCCGGTTGAATTGCGCCTCATCGGCCAGCACCAGGCCGGCGCCGGCGATCAGAACGCCGGACTCGGAATACACATCCCAGGGCAAGGGTTGGCCGATCAGGGCGGAGTCGAGATGGACAGGTCGAAGCACGGCGCGGGTATCAGGATGAATGATGGGCGCGGTATTATCCCATGCACCTCCCAAGATCGACCTGGGCCCTTCGGGGCGGCCCGTCCCGTCAGGACGCGCAGGAGGCAAGACCATTCCCTACAACTCGACGAGGCTCTCCATGACCATCCATGCTTTGAACGACCAGGAAGTCCGCTTGCTGCGAGACGAGATCGAACTGTTGATGGCCGAGCGGCAGAGGTTGTTGCAAGTAGCCGGTGCCGCCGCCGTGCTGGTCGCCAACCTCGATTCCGACAATCTGCCCGAGGATCAGGACACCATCGACGCGGCCGAAGTGCTGGCGGAAAGCCTCAACGAACTTTCCGAGGAAACCCTCAAGGACGCGCTCGACGTGGTCCGCGCCGAGTTCGACACGGAAGCGCAGGCGCAGGAAGGCGCGAGCCATTAATACGCTGTTACCCGTGGCTGGCTACTAGCGTAGTGAACCAGGCCCATAGCCGAACAAGAGAAGCAGCGAACACTCGCCAACCTGACAGACATGACCTCCCCGCCACCGCTCCTGGAGGTCCGTCTGTTGCGCAAGACCGAAATACGCCATGGCGAACCGCTCCGGTTTCCCTACGCCAAAGTGCTCGCCCTGCTGGTTTACCTGCTTCTGGAATCGAGCAAACATAATCGGGAGTTGCTCACCACCCTGCTCTGGCCGGAGCAGGATTCCGATACCGCCCGGACCAATCTGCGTAATGCCGTCCATGCCCTGCGCCGCCTGATCGGGCAAGAGCGGATCGGCGGCGACCGCCACCATGTCTGGTTCACCCCCACGCCCGGCGATTTCCTCGATACCGATCTGCTGCGCCAGGAGTCTGTCCGCGATGGTGAGGAGCAATCCCTGTGCGAACTGGTAAGCGGTTACAGCGGCGAATTGATGGCCGGATTCGCGCTGCCCGACGTCCCGGAATTCATGGAGTGGCTCGATCTGAAACGCCTGTCATGCCACCGACAGGTCCTCTCCATTTCAGAACGTCTGTTCCAACAATGCGACGGCGACTCGGCGCGGCGGCTCGCCCTGGCCCAGGCACAGACGACGATCGACCCGTGGAACGAAACCTTTCATCTGCGTTTCATGCAATTGCTCGCGGAACGGGGGCAAGCCGGTACCGCGCTGGCCCACTACGATTACCTGCGCGGACTGTACCGGCGGGAACTGGACACGCTGCCGTGTCCCGAGGTTCGCGCGCTGGCCAGCCAACTCGGCTCCGCAGTCGCGTTCGTTGCGCCGCGCGCCGCCACCCCCGCCACCCCCGCCGCGCCGCCCCCGGTAAGAACCCGGCCGATCGCGCTGCTTTACGCGGAAATCCGCTGCCTGGGCGCCGCCGGGGCGGAGCATCTCCCTTCCCTGCGGCGGGCCCGTGGCGTCGCCGCCGAAACGGCTCGACGCCAGGGCGCGCATGTCTGCCCGACCCCCGACGGCAGCATCCTCGCTTTCTTCGGTTATCCGGATGGCCTTCCCAATGCCTGCCAGCGTGCCCTGCGCGCGGCTTGCACCCTGCGCGACCTCGACTTCCCCGCCGACATCCAGTTCCGCTACACCCTGCACCAGGGCGCGATGCTGCTCGATCCCGATTCCAACTGCCCGGATGCGCTCGGCACGCACAGCGACATCGTCATCAAACTCGCCTCCAGCGCGCGCTCCGGCGACATCCTGGCGACCAACGATTTCGCGCGCCGCTTCAAGGCGCTTGATCTCGCGCCGCTGGAGCGCAGCCCCGAGTTGTACCTGCATGGTGGCATCAAGGCCTGGCGCATCGTCAACCCCCTCGGCGGCCCGCTGCGGAATGAACCTCCCCTGATCGGACGCGAACGCCAACGTGGAGAACTGCGCCGGCTATGGCGCGCCGCCCAACG
This sequence comes from Gallionellaceae bacterium, assembly GCA_028714875.1. Classification (GTDB taxonomy): domain Bacteria; phylum Pseudomonadota; class Gammaproteobacteria; order Burkholderiales; family Thiobacillaceae; genus PFJX01. Next base: position 97,612 of record JAQTLN010000001.1, on the reverse strand, counting down.
CGGCCGACTGCGCGCCGCGCTGCTGGGCGGCCCGCCCGGCAGCGGCAAGAGCCGCCTGGCCCGCTGGATGCTTGGCAACCTGGCCGACCCAACCCAGGGGGTGGTTATCGAATGCCTGCAAAATCAGAGCGAAGCGCCATTCGCCCCGATCGCGGAAATGGTCAAGCGCAAATCCGGCATCCACCCCGGCGATGACGACGAAGCCCGCCGGCACAAACTGCGGCGCTGGCTGGATCACCGCCACCCGCATCTCGATGAGGAACAACGGCGGATGATCGCCTGGCTGGTTGGCCTGCCGCTGGAAGGCGGCGAATGGTCGCCCTCCTCGCGCCGGAAATGCCTGCGCGACGCGCTACTCGCCATGCTGGCCCACGTCGCCAGGCAAAGCCCGATGCTGGTGGTCGTTGAAGATCTGCATTGGGCCGACCCTTCCACCCTGCAACTGGTGGAAGGGTTGCTCGCCAGTGGCGCCGACCTGCCCTGCCTGCTATTGCTCACCGCCCGCCCACCGCTTGCCGACACCTGGCAGACGCAGCTTCCGCGCATCGTGCCGGACCCGCTGAATCCCGAGCAGAGCCGCGCGCTGGTACAAGCCTGTCTACCCACGCCCCCCGAGGGCGCGGTCATGGAGCGTATCGTCGCCGATGCCGGCGGCAACCCCCTCTACCTTGAGGCACTGGCGCAGGCCAGTGTCGTGGGCTGGCCTTTGGATGCCCCCCCGTCCGGCCTGGAAGACAGCCTGCTGCTCTCCATTTCGCGCAACACCCAACTGCGCCGCATCGCCCAGGGCGCGGCGGCCCTCGGAGAAGAGTTCGACCTCGGACTGCTGCGCGACCTGTTTCCGGAACTCAGCGACGACGCATTCCACGCCGGACTGCGCGGCCTCGAACGGCATGGTCTGATGCAACGGAGCAGCGGCAGCCGGGGCCGCTTCCATCACGCCCTGATCCGCGACGCGCTCTATCACAGCCAGACCAGCGACGAGCGGCGGCAGACCCATCGGCGAATTCACGCCACCGCGGCGGCGCTACTGCCCGATCTGGCGCAGCGGCAGCCGCACTGGCTCGCGCACCATGCAGCCGGAGGCGGCAACCTCGCCGGCGCCATCGATCTGCTGGAGCGCGCCGCCTACAGCGACCTCGCCCTGGCGGCCCACAACGAAGCCTTGCGCCATTTCCGCGCCGCCCGGGAACTCCTGGAGCGCCTGCCCTCCTCGCGTGAGCACGACCGCCGCGCGCTGCGCCTGCTGCTGGCCGAAGGCAATGCCACGGTCGCGCTGCGCGGTTATGGCGCGGCGGAAACCCGCGCGGTTTTCAGCCAGGTGCTGGAGCGCGGCGACGCCCGCGACGACGCCGAAGAAGTCTTTCTCGCCCTTTACGGCCTCTGGCTGGGAGGCAGCTCCAGCGACGGTTACCAGGGCGCGCTGCGCTACGTCGACAAACTCCAGCGCATCGCGGAAGAGAGCCGATCCCCGCTGCACCGCCTGCAAACCGCTTACGCCTATGGCAACACCCACCTCTGGCTGGGCAACCTGGCCACGGCGCGCGGCCATCTGGAAAGCGCGGTCGAAATCTACGAACACGAGCGCCCTGACGACCTGACCAGCCAGTTCATCGAGGACACCGGCGTCACCAGCCTCTCGCTCCTGTCCTGGACGCTGTGGCTACAGGGTGAGGCGGATGCGTCCACGGACGCCCAGGCGCGCGCCCTCGACCTGGCCGGCGAACTCGGCCATCCCTACTCGCGGGCGTTCGCCCTTGCCTGCGCGGCGCGCCTGGAACTGCTGCGCGGAGAGGTCGATCGGGTACGGCAATTCAGCGACGCCCTGATCGTCCTTGCCGATCGCCACGATTTCACGATCTGGCGCGGCGTCGCCGCCGTCATGCGGGCCTGGGTGCATTGCGCCGCGCGCGATGCCGGCGGCATTCCGCTGGCCCGGCAAAGCCTGGACCTCATTGCCCAGGCCCTGCCCAGCCTGGAAGTCACCATCCTCTCCATGTACACGGACGGCCTTTATCGTCTGGGCGATCTGGACGAGTGCGCCAGACAACTCGATCACGCTCTGGCGCGTTGCGCCTACTGGCAGGATCACTACGTCGAGGCCGAACTGCTGCGCCTGCGCGCGCTCTGCGCGGAAGCCGGCGACGACCGCGGGGACGCCTGGCGCGACGCCGCCGTGACCCTCGCCGTCCGGCAGGGCGCGCGGGCCATCCTCGAACGGATCGCGGCCGACTGAGCTTTCAACGCTGTTTCAACGCTGCTTCTGTACGGTTCGTGGCGTGGCCATCGCGCCACCCAACCATCATCAGCAGAGGAGAAACCCGCCATGAAAAAACGATTGTTTACGCTCCAGCTTGCCTCGGCCATCCTGAGCAGCGCCGCCTTCGCCGCCGACACCGTCCCGGTCGGCAACGCGATGAAAGAAGCTGTCCGCGTCTACTGGACCGCCGCCGGCTGTGCCCACATCGTCGACGGTAAAACCTTCGTCTGCGATTCCCAAATGGTCAGCCCCGGCGGCCAGGCCAGTTACACCTTCAAGGGCGGCACCAGCCTGCGCCGCGTGGCGGTGGCCGGGCCCAAGGCCTGCGATGGCGGGAAAGCAGTCGACGTGGGCACCGGAGTCGTGGTGCGGGGGGACTGTTCCCTCTCGGTCACTCCGGACAAGCCAGGCAAGGTCGTCAACCATCGTGGCGAGGCGATCAAATTGAAATGGGCCGCGGCCGGTTGCGCCGGCGTCGTCGATGGCGTCACCTTTGTATGTCGGGCAGTGACCCTGGCACCGGGCGAATCAGACAGCTACGCCTTCCCGCCCCTGACCAGCCTTCACCTCGTGACCTGGACCTCCGCAAGCTGTCCCACCAGCCAGGGCCAGCGTTGGGCTGCGGATGGATATGCCTCACGCATCAACGACACGATGACGATCAGCGATAGCGACCAGTGCATCAAGTAATCGAACGCCCGCCACCCTTCTCGCCAGGAGCCAGCCGTGTCCATCGTAAAACCGCTATTGCCCGCCCTGCTTGCGGGCCTCGCCGCCGGCGGCGCCCTCGCCAATCATGACGTCGGCGTCAACAACACCATGAAAGAGGCCATCCGTGTCTATTGGACCGCGGCCGGCTGCGCCGGTGTTTCCGATGGCCGAACCTTCGTCTGCATGGCCCAGGACGTTTCGCCCGGCCAGTCCGCCAGTTACGGCTACAAGGCCGGCACCAGCCTTCAGAAGGTCTCGGTCGGCGGCCCCGGTGCCTGCGCCAACCGAGACCCGGTGAAAGTCGGCAACGGCGTGGTGGTGAATGCGGACTGCGCACTCACCGTGATCGACGCCCCGCCAGTGGCGAATTGCGCCTCGCTCGCCGTCAAGGCGGAGGAGCGCGTTCGTCCTGGCGCGGTCTTCGACATCACCACCAGCTACCCCGATCCGATCGCCTGCGCCCACATCCCGCTTTTCACCTATACCGCCCAGGGTCCCAACGGCATCGGCAAGGTCATCATGGTCTCGCCGCTGCCCGCCACGATCTGGCAAGCCCCCAAGGAAGAAGGCGAATACACCATTTGGGTCGCTGACGAAGCCCAGGAGAAATATGGCAAGCGGATCGTCGGCAGCGCCAAAGTGAATGTGACCTCCAGCCCATGCCTGGATTTCGACGTGGAAGCCGTGGATGGCAAAGGCCGCGCGTTAAGCGCCACCTCCGGCATCGAGGCGGGCGCTCCGTTGACCCTGCGCACCCGTTCCGCCCGTTGCGAACAGCCCCTGAAACACTACTACTTCGGCGTTCGCAAGCCGGACGGGCAAATCCAGCCGCTGTCTCCATTCACCTATGCCTACAGTTCCATCGCGCTGAGCGCCCCCGGCACCCCAGGTATCTATGTGCTCATGGCCGGCGCCCGCTCCGAGAACCTGAAGCAGGCCGACCGGGAAATCAGCATCAGTGTCACCACGTCGAATTGTTCCAACATCACGCTGAGCAAAACCGACGGCGACACCCTGAAGGCGGAAACCCAGGGCTGCAAACCGGGCTACTACGAATTCCGCGAGCGCGGCAATCGGGGCCACAACAAGCTTCTCTGCAAAGGCGCCCTAACCACCTGCGCGTTCAACCCCGCCTCGGGCCAGTATTGGTCGGTCGACGCATACCAGGCGGAAGGCCAGGCAGTGCTGGGCACCGCAACGCTGCGTTGAGGTCCGACGCCCGCCTCTCCCACCGACATGAACGACAAGGAACTCGCATGAAGCCCCCGCTCTTCGGCAATCCCCTCGCGCTGGCGCTGGCCGCCGCGCTCCTGGCCGGTTGCCAAACCCTGGGCGGGCCGAATGCGGGCACGCAGGCAACAGCCCCGCGCATCCGCATGGCCATGGCATCCGCCGCCGAAACCAAGGCCGACAGCACCGAGCGCAAAGTGATCGCGGCGGGGCTCAACGCGTTCCGTGACGGCGACTACGCCACCGCCTCGCGCATCTTCAGCGCCGCGCTGAAGCTGTCCATCACCAAATCGGAACTGCACCTGCTCAACGCCCTGACCTACCACATGCAGGCGCTGGACGGTGATAGCGGGAAATTCGAGTTGGCGGAGGAAGGCTACCGGCTCGCATTGCAGTTCGATCCCGCCAACTGGCAGGCCGACTATTACCTGGGCCTGTGCTATCTCGACCAACGCAAATACGCCGAGGCGGAACGCCACCTGGCGAGGGCCGCCGCCGGCGAAGGCGACGATCCCGACCTGCTCTACGATCTGGCGGTGGCCAGCTACCTGGCCGGCGACCCTCGCATCGCCGAAGGCGCCCTGGCGCAACTGGGCAAGCTGGCGCCGGGCCGGGCCGGACAGGCGGACGTCCTGCGCGCCGAGATCATGACCAAGGCCTCGCTCAATGACGACCATGCCGCCGCCAACCTTACCGCCCGCCTGCGCGCAGTCGCCCCCGGCGAGGCCGTTCGGGTGGAATCTCGCCTGCGCGACTGGGCCAACTATTACGCCCAGGCCAGCGCCACGGCCCTGCCGGCGATGTCGCTGCGAGTGGCCGACAGCGGCACCAACTTCGGCGTGCTGCCGGGCTTCCAGGTAACGCCGGGCAATGCCCCGGCCCCCGGCTTCGCGCAACCCCAGGGCAACGCGCCGGGGTTCGCCCAACCGCCAGGATTCGGCCAGGCGACAGGATTCGCACAGCCGCAAGGGTTCGGCCAGCCCCAGGGTTTCGCGCAGCCCGGCCAGGCGACGCCGGGCTGGGGCCAAGCCGGCGGCGGCGGCGTAGGCGCCACGCCGTTCATCGACGACAAGATGGTGGTGGTGGACGTGGTATTGATCAGCACCCAGGAAGACGCCCGCGACTCCTACGGCATGAATCTGCTCAACGGTCTCAAGCTACAGTTCGGCGACCCGCTGACCCAGACGCCCGGGGTGAGCCGCTCCTGGTCCACCACGCGCAACCTGACCGACCCCACCCAGGATTCCGTCACCAAGTCGCTGACCCGCAGCATCCGCATTCCCGCCATCACCTATTCCCTCAACATCGCCAACGCCATCAACACGCACGACGACGTCATCGCCAAGCCCAGCCTGGTGGCCCTGGCCGGGCAGACATCGGAGTTCTTCTCCGGCACCGAAGTGGCGGCCGCCGCGGTTTCCGGCGGGGCCGGCGACTCGGTATCAATCCAGAAGGAAGTGGGGGTGAAGCTGGCCGTGCGCCCGGACTTTCTGCCCGACGGCCGGGTGCGCCTCCAGATCACCGCGCAGCGCACCTTCCTCACCGACCCCAGCACCTCCGTGGTATTCCAGTACCGCCTCGACACCACCAAGACGGTGGTCAACGCCAACGTGGTGATGAAATTCGGCGAGACCCTGATCCTCTCCGGCCTGACCGAGAAGGACACCACCAGCACCGCCAACGGCGTTCCCGGCCTGCGCCAGATTCCCGGCCTCAACCTGCTGTTCTCGCAGCACAACTCGCAGGAATACCAGAAATCCATCTTGATCCTGCTCACCCCGCGCCGGCCCATCTACAGCGCCCAGTCGCCCGAAGACCGCAAGGCGACCCTGGATCGGATGAACGAGTACGAACGCGACATCGCCCGTCTGGAACAACGCCACCAGGATTGGTTCCGGCCGCGCGCCAGCTTCGACGAGGCAATGGAACGCCTGCGCGGCGATGACTACTTCCGCGAGTTCCGCGCCAGCGACCTGAAGCCGGTGCGCTGGGAGAAACGGGAGAGCAACGAGCAGCGCCTCAGCACCGCCATCGACCGCCTGTTCCTCTGACGGCCATGATCGCGCTACTCGCGCGCTGCCTCCTCCCGCTGCTGCTGGCCGCCCCGATCCACGCGGACTGGCATCTGGTCTCCGGCGCGGCCACGGCCCTGGCCGCCACTCCCCAGGGCGACGCCTACGCCCTCGGTGGCGACGGCGAGATCTGGCACTGGCGCCACGAAAGCGGCAACTGGGGCCATCTCTCCGGACAACTGTTGCGCGTCGCCGTCGGCCCGGACGGCCACCCGTGCGGCATCGACCCGTCCGGTGCCGTGGTGCGCCACAACGGGTTGTGGTGGGAACCCCTGGGCAAACAGGCCCGCGAACTGGCGGTGGACGGCAACGGAAACATCTGGGTAATCCTGGCCGATGACGGTATCGCCCGTTACAACCCACGCGGCGGCGACTGGGACAGCGTGCCCGGCCAGGGCCGGCGCATCGCCGTCGAGACCGACGGACGCCCCTGGCTACTCGGCGCCGACGGCGCGATCCGTCGTCTGCGAGGCAAGGACTGGGAAACCCTTCCCGGCAGCGCGCGGGAACTGGCGGCCGGCTCCGGCGGCGTATTCATCCTGGACCCGCAAGGCCAGCCCTGGCTGTGGCGCGAGGAAGCCGGCCGTTGGGAAGCCATCGCGGCTCCGGAGCGACTCGCCGTGCTGGCGGCGGGCGCGCCCGGCACCCTATGGGCCGCTACCGCCACCGGCGCCATCTACAGCAGCGCCCCGCCGCCAGCGGCCAAACGGGAGGCGCGCACCCCATTGCCCGGCGGCCAGACGCAACTGGCACCGCGCAAGTCGAAACAGCAGCGTACCGCGCTGGCGGCCCTGGGCGGCCCTGGGCGCCTGACCGACCCGAGCCCGATCCAGTTCGTCGACACCCGCGCTCAAGCCGCCAGCATTGCGATTGGCGCCGAGGGCAGCGTGTTCGCCCTGGCAGCCGATGGCAGCGTGCACCGCTGGAACAATGAACAGCATCGCTTCCTCGATTTTCCCGGCAGCTTCACGCGGCTGGCGGTGGATGTTGGCGGCCACCCCTGGGGCGTCAACCGCTACGGCCGCATCTACCGCCATGACGGCATCGACTGGCGCCAGGTGCGCGGCAGCGCGGTGGACATCGCCATCGGCGCCGATGCCAGCGTATTCACGGTGGACGCCGCCGCCGTGCTGTGGCGGTACGACCCGGCCATCACCGGCTTCCTGCGCCGCGACGGCAGCGCCGCGCGGATCGCCGTCGACCCCACCGGCACGCCCTGGGGGCTGCTCGACGACGGCGGCGTGGTGCGTTGCGCCCATCTGCCCTGCGAGCGTTTTGAACGCAAGGCGAACAGTCTGGCCATCGGCCCGGACGGTTCGGTTTTCATCGCCACCCAGAATGGCCGCATGGAATGGCGCAAGGTGGACTCCGGCGACTGGAGCGATGTGCCCGTGGCCGGGCAGACGCCAGTGCAAGTCGCCGTGGGGCCAAAGGGGAGGCCCTGGGTAGTCACCGCCGGCGGCGAGGTCTATGCCGCCGCGTTTTTCCCGCGTGACGAGAGCGAAGACCTTCAGGTCGCCACCACCACCCACGGCGACACCCTGGCCAGCGCCGACCTGGATGTGGCGACCGGCGCCGCGTCGACTGCCACCACCTTCGTTTTCAACAAGCGCATGCGCTTCAAAAGCTACCCGACGCCACCCAACTACGACGGCCTCAAGGTCGGTGCCGACGGCATCGCCTACGCCCGCGACTACACCGGCGCGACCTGGTGGCAATTCGACAATCGCGGCAGGACTTTCAAGACCTTCAGCCCGATGCCGCCGGAGGTATACCAGACCATGCAAAGCGGCCCCGACGGCGCCCTCTGGGTGTTGAGCGGCGCCACCGACGGCCGCGTGTTCCGACTGCGCCCGGACAAGACCTGGGAGACCTTCAACCTGCCGGGCCCGCGCAGATCTTTTTGCATCCGCCCGCCCTGCACCGAAGAGAACAAGGATCTCGCGGTGGGCGCCGATGGCGCGGTCTATGTGCTGGACAACGCCGGCGCCCTCTACCGCAAGGCGGCCAACGCCGCCGTTTTCGCAAAACTGTTGAACGGCCCCTTCTGGCGGCTGGCGGCGGGGAGCGCCAACGACGTCTGGGTGATCTCCAATCCCCCCGGCTTCGAATTGTTCCAGGTGGTCGGCGGCCGCCTGGAACCCCGGCCGCGAGCACCGGCGAGCCGGGCCTACGCGATCGCCGCCGGGGCCGACGGCAGCGTCTACGCCGTGCTGCCGGACCCGGTCACCAGCCTCTGGCAGCTAGCGAAATGGAACTCCGGCAACCGGAGTTTCGACGCCATCAGCGGCGTCGTCGCCGATCTGGTCGCGGTCGGCCCGGACGGCCGCCCCTGGTACAACGACTTCAGCCTGTCCACGGATATCTATATCGCCCAGTAGGGGGTGCGCCTCAGAACTTCCACAGCAACAACAATTGCGGGTGGCTTTCGTTGACGCCGCTGTTGCCGAATTTGTTGCGCCAGTACTGGTACTCGATGCCGGCGTAGAGCTGGCCTTTGTGGCCGAGCGGCTTGCCGATGTCGAAACGCAATTGCGGCTGGCTGAGCACCTGACGCACCGTGCCGGCACCGCGTGAACCGATAAAGTCGATGAAACCGGCGAACTCGCCATCGACGCCGCCCAGGCTGAAGGGAATCGACCAGGACGGGGTGATCTGATAAGTGGAACGGTAATCGGGGCAACCCAGGCTGTTGCAACCGTGATCCCAATAACCCAGCAGGTCGACATTGAAGAAGCCGCGCGGCACGGCGAAATCCACGGTAACGCCCGCCAGGTAGACCCGCGGTTCGGGGTTGAACTGGCTGTTTTTGCTACCGATGTTGAGGCCGGCGGTGAGGCCGACATCGCGCAGCGGCCCGCCAACCAGCGGCTTCCCGCTCAGTCTGGACAACGACAGCGTGGTGTAGGCCTCGCCGTAGATCTCGCTGGGCGACTCCGGGTTGCCGCTGAAATCGCGCTCCTGACTCCCCGATTTGGTCAGGTCCACGAACATGAAATTGCGCCCCAGGCTGTAGCCATTCGCGTGCTGGAGCGTGACGATATTTTTGCTGACATCGTTCGTGTTGCCCGGCTCGCGGAAACGCGAGCTATGCAGAAACTCGATTTCCGTGGCCGACCATTCCAGAGCGACCGCATGAAACGGGGTCAGGCAGGCGAGGGTCAGTAACAGGTGAGCCAGTCGCATCGCATCATTCTTGCCGGAAAAGTTCGACATTCCATTAAAGCCCGTGGGTGAGAGGGCCGTTATATTAGCCCGTGCCATCGCCTATTCCGGGAAATCGCCCATGCGCCGCCTCTCTCGCCGTTTGCTGCTTGCCATGCTGTTCTGGCCTTTGCTGGCCGGGGCGAAAGAGGTGCTGGTAATCGGCGTGGAGAACCAGTATTACCTGCCCGCCTATGCCTTCGAGAAAGGTGCCTACACGGGTTTCGCGCGCGACCTGTTCGATGCCTGGGCGCGCGATCGCGGCTTCCAGATCGAGTACCGCGCCCTGCCGGTGCCGCGCTTGTATGCCGCTTTCCTCGGCGGCCAGGTGGATTTCAAGTTTCCCGACAATCCCAACTGGAAGAAGGACGCGCGCGCCGGGAAAGCCATCGCCTACAGCGACCCGGTCGCGGCGGTGCTCGATGGCACCAGCGTGCTCCCGCGACACCAGGGGGTCGGCGCGGATGAAATCAAGGTACTCGGCACCATGGGCGGCTTCACGCCCTGGGCCTGGCTGGACCGGATCAAGCCAGGGAAAACCACGCTGTCGGAAAATTTCAATCTCGACGCCCTGGTCAGGCAAGCCCTGGCGGGCCGAGTGGACGGGGTCTACGCCAGCGTGGCCGTGATCAACTACCAACTCGACCATGTGCTGAACCAGCCCGGCGCCCTGGTGTTCAATCCCAACCTTCCGTTCAGCCGCGACAATTACCATCTCTCTTCCATCAAGCGCCCTGAGATCGTGCGTGACTTCAACGACTGGATGCGCAAGAACCGCGACCTGATCGCCGCGCTCAAGCTGAAGCATGGCGTCGAGAAAGGGGTCACGGGGAATTGATGGCAACCACCCCCTTTGACCCGCGACCACGAAGATAACGGCATGGGCAGACTCGCGCGGCTGTTGCGCGGCATCCCTTTGTGGCGCGGACTGGCCGCGCGGCAACTGGCCATCACCCTGGGGGTCGCGCTGCTGGTGGGCCTGGGCACGGGTGCCATCGAGCTGGTATCCACCTGGCATGACTGGCGCGATCAGGTACGCGAGTCCACCGCCCGCAATCTCGATCTGGTGCGCGCCAGCGCGGCGGAAGCCGCTTTCCAGTTGAATACCAATCAGGCCGATAACGTGGCGGCGGGACTGCTCAATAGCGACGAGATTTCCCATGTATTGCTGCGCGACAACTTCGGCACCGTGCTCGCCGAACGCAGTCGCGCCGAGAGTGGACGGGAAATTTCCTGGCTGGGCGAGCGCTTGTTGGCCGGCATGAAACAGCGGCATATCAGCCTGGAGTACAGCGATGCGCGCGGCCCCGTGGCGGTCGGGCAACTCGAAGTCACACTGGACGCGGCGGTGATCGGCCAGCGTTTCATTGCGCTGGCCGTCACCAAGACCCTGCTCGGCATCCTCTGGGCCGCGCTGCTGAGTCTGCTGCTGGCCGTGGTGTTTTACTGGACCATCATCAAGCCGCTGGTGGCCTTGTCCCACCGTATCGTTTCACTCGACCCCGCCGCCCCCGCCAGCCTCCCGCTGCCGATCCCGAAATATCACGCGGACAACGAATTCGGCGAACTGGTGCACAACATGAACGCCCTGCTGGAAGCGCTGCAGAGTGGACTGGAGCAGCGCAACCAGGCCGAGGCCGCGCTGAGCACGCTCAACCAGCAACTCGAACAGCGCGTCCAGGAACGCACCGAGGTGCTGCGCCTGACCATGGACGAACTGGTGGAAAAGAAAGCCGTCGCGGAACGCGCCACCCGGGCGAAATCCGAATTCCTCGCCAACATGAGCCATGAGATCCGCACCCCGATGAACGGCGTGCTCGGCATGACCGAACTGCTGCTCAGCACGGAACTGGACGAGGAACAACGCGAATATGCCGAGATTGCCCTGCACAGCGGCCAATCGCTGATGAACGTGATCAACGACATTCTCGACTTCTCGAAAATCGACGCCGGCAAGCTCGACATCGAGGCCATCGACTTCGATCTCCACGCGCTGATCTACGAAGTGGCCGACCTCATGGCCCTGAACGCCGAACAGAAAGGCCTGGAATTCATCTGCCTGATCGAGCCGACCGTGCCGCAACATCTGCGCGGCGACCCGGGGCGCCTGCGCCAGGTCTTGTTCAACCTGCTCGGCAACGCCGTCAAGTTCACCCAGGCCGGCGAAGTCTCCATCAGCGCGCGCCTGCTCGACCACCTGCCGGACCTGCGCGCGCGCCTGCGCTTCGAGGTGAAGGACACCGGCATCGGCATGCCGCCGGAAACGCTCGCCATCCTGTTCACCCCGTTCACCCAGGCCGATAGCTCCATGACCCGGAAATTCGGCGGCACCGGGCTCGGGCTGTCCATCGTCAAGCGCCTGGTGGATCTGATGGGAGGCGAGGACGCCAATGGCAAGACCAGTGAAATCGGGGTGGAAAGCCACGTCGGCAGCGGTTCCACGTTCTGGTTCACGCTGCCATTCATAACCACGGACAGCGCGGCCACGCCCATTCCGCGCCTTGCCAGCCTGGCCGGACAGCGCATCCTGGTGGTGGACGACAATGCCAGCAGCCGGCTGGTGCTGGAAAAAATGCTGCGCGAAATAAACTGCCAGCCGCTCCTCGCCAGCGGCGGCATGGAAGCGCTGGCCCTGCTCCGCGCCGAATTGAGCGACCACCGGCCCGTCAACGCCATCGTGATCGACAACCTCATGCCGGACATGGATGGCGTTACTTTGGCGAGCAAGCTGCGCGCCACCCAGGACAGCGCGCACATCCCGCTGCTGGCGCTGATCTCGGCCAGACAGCGCGGTAGCGGCGCGCAACTACTGCAAGCGGGTTTCGCCGCCCATATCGCCAAGCCGGTGCGCCGTGACCACCTGGCCCGCGCCCTGCTGGCGCTCTTGCCCGCGAGCACGCCACGGCATCCCGCCGCGGCGAAGCGCATCCTGCTGGCGGAAAGCAGCGGCCCCAGCCAGAAACTGGTGCAGGTGCTGCTGCATAAAGCCGGCCACCAGGTCGATACCGCCGACAGCGGCCAAGCCGCGCTGGAAGCGCTGGCCCAACACCCCTACCGACTGCTGTTGCTGGACTGCCGCCTGCCCGACCTGGACGACCAGGAAATCGTTCGCCGCATCCGCGCGGGTGAAACCGGCTCTGTCGACAAGATGATGCCGATCATCACCCTCGGCGGTGATGCCCAGGAAGCAGACCCGCGACACGCCGCCATCCTCGGCGGCATCAACGACACCCTGACCAAACCCATCGTCGCCGGCCAGCTAATCGAGAAAGTCGAACATTGGCTGCATTTCAATCGTCTCGAATGATCGACCAGGCCCGTCGAAAATATAACAATGCTGGTTAAATGGTTGAAATGTGCCAAGAAGTACGGAAGTCATGGCCCGCGGGCGCCAAGCTTGCACTAGACTACGGCCGCCCGCTCGCTCGTGGCCCCTTTCCCATCATCAGGAGACATGCATGAACAAGACCGAACTCATCAACGCCGTCGCCGAAAAAGCCAACGCATCCAAAGCCGCCGCCGGCGACATCATCAGCGCCGCCCTCGAAGCCATCACCGAAGCAGTCGCCAAGGGTGAAAGCGTGCAGTTCATCGGCTTTGGCACCTTCAGTGTCCAGGATCGCGCCGCCCGCACCGGCCGCAATCCCCAGACCGGCAAGGAAATGAAGATCGCCGCCAAAAAAGTGGTGCGCTTCAAAGCCGGTGCCGCGCTGACCGCCGCCGCCAATCCGGTCAAGGCCACCAAAGGCAAGAAGAAGTAATTCCCGCGCGATTCCCGCTCTCCCGGGACGGGGGGAGCGGGAGACAGGCCACATCGTGGCAACAGCGTGGCAACAGCGGGCAGGCGCAATCCCTCCCGCGACACGGCGGCAAACGTGGTCTTCGGGAACCTCCCTCTCCCATCTCCCCAAGAACATGAACTCGAATCTCCAGCAAGCCATACAACGCCAGCGCGACATTCTCAAAGGCTGGCTCGCTTCCTCGCTCTCCAGCCTGGCCGACGCCTGCCGCGAAGACTGGCCCGCGCGCGACAAACTGGAAACGCGACTGCGGGAAGGCATGATCGAACTGCCCTACTGCAAATATCTCTACGTGCTCGACCACCAGGCCCGGCAGATCACCGCCAACATCGCGCGTGGCGGCCTGCTCGACGAACATTTCGGCCGTGACCGCGGCGACCGCCCCTATCTCGCCGAAGCCCTCACCGGCAGCCGTTTCTCGCTGTCCGAGTCCTACATCAGCCGCAACGCCAAACGCCCCTCGCTGACGGCCGTACAGCGCATCACACAAGAAGACGGCACCCTGCTCGGCTACCTGGGCGCCGACTTCGACCTGCGCGAATTGCCCGGCACTCAGGCGCTCTATGCGCAGCCGGGCACCTGGATGCAGATGCGCGGCGACCCCGCCATCCGCGCCGGCCTGTTCCACCAGGAACGCGCGAACAGCCCGATGGACGAGCACATCGACGAAGTCCTGGCTCTCTTGGTCGAGCTGATGACCGTGCATGGCGTCTACCACGGCAAACTGCACTTCTCCAGTTCGCGCGCCACCCTGTGGATGCTGGACGACCCCTACAGCTACCGCATCCACGGCTTCAACGACCTGTCCGACCCCAACCTCTGCCTGGCCTACCCGCGCCACCCCTACCCGGAAAAAGCCATCGTCCCGCCGGAAGCCATCCCGAAAATCTTCCGCTGCTTCCGCGACCTCAGGTTCATGGACGAAACCCTCTACCTGCGCTCCGGCTCGCTCAACCTGTTCAACGGCCTGGTCGGCCTCAACTTCTCCTGCGACGGCTCCCACTACATGCCCTGGGACGAGTTCCTCGACAAGAATCTGGGCTTCTGGCTGGGCACTGAAACGCCGGCCTGCGTCTGAATGCGCATCTGCGGCGTGAAAGTGGCGGCGCCATGCCAGGCGTGAATGACGCCGCCGAGCTGTTTCGGCATGTCAGTGCCGAGAAAGCCGCGCTCTACCGCGCCATCATGGATGTATTCGCCGCCGCCAAACGGCAGTACCGGCTGCAACTGCGGCCCGATGAGATGCTGGCCGAGGCTCGCTGGCCTGATGGCCCGCCGCGCATCGAGGACATCAATGCCGCGCTGGCGCAGCTTGCCGCCTGGGGCAATCTGGAGTCGCAACCCGACACGGCGCGGGTTTCCAGCCTGAGCGATTTCTATCGCGCCCGTTTCCTCTTCCGTCTCTCGCACGGCGGCGAAGCTGTGGAAGTCGCGCTGGCCGTGTTCGCGCAGACCTTGCAACACCGCGCCGAACTCCAGACCGTCGCCCTGGAAGACATCGGCAACCGTCTGCATGCCCTTCAAGCCCTGCTCCATGCCGGCGAGCCCGACGTGGCCAAGGTCCACGAAACCCTGCGCGATCTGGTACGAGTCTTCGAGGGACTGGCCGAGAACGCCCAGGCCTTCATGGCCGGCGTGGCGCGCGGCATTGAGCTGCAACAGGCCGGGGCCGACGCGGTCGTGAACTACAAGCGCCGCCTGATCGACTATCTCGAACGCTTTATGGGCGACTTGGTGCGGCGCTCGGACAGCATCGCCCGCCTGATCCTGGAACTGTCGCCGCGCATCGACCCGGTTCTGCTTCGGGTGGCCGAACGCGAGGCGCGCGATGCCGCGCCCGGCGGCGATCAAGCAGATGAAAGTTGGCGCCGCCGGCAGGCCTGGCGGGAGCGTTGGCGGGGCTTGCGTGGCTGGTTTCTCCAGAGCGGCCACGAACCACCCCAGGCCGAACTGCTGCGCGCCCGCGCGCGCTCGGCGATTCCGCAACTGCTGGGCGCGATCGCCATGCTCAACGAGCGGCGCAGCGGGCGCAGCGACCGTTCCGCCGATTTCCGCGCGATCGCGGCCTGGTTCGCCGACTGTGCCGACGATGACCAAGCGCATCGACTCGCGCGCGCCGCCTTCGCGCTCAACCCGGCCCGCCATTTCTCGCTCAACTCCCAGGCCGACACTGACCTGCCCGCCGCCACGCCCTGGGCCGACGCGCCGCCCCTCCAGGTGCATCCGCGCCTGCGCGAATACGGCGAGGCGGCACCACGCGGCCAGCTTGCCAAGGTCCACGATCGCGGCGACGCCCGCGCCCTCTTGGCGGGACAACTGGCCGAGGAATCGCGCCAGATCGAAGCGGCACGCCGGCGCTTGGCCACCGGCCGGGGCACGCGCCTGTCGGAACTGGGCGAACTCGACGGCCACGCCTTCGGCCTGTTCCTGAACCTGCTGGGCGAGGCTCTGGCCGAGCAGGTCAGGCCGGATGCCGTGATCGAACGCCACAGCGGCGACGGCCTCCTACATATCCGCCTCGAACCCCTCGCGGCCGACAGCCAGGCACGCATCGCCACTCCGCTGGGCGTGTTCTCGGGGCGCGACCACAGCATCACCATCACACCACTGCGCGAAGCCGGATGAAGCCGCCCAGCAGCCACATCGGCGAACTCCAGGAACGCCGCCAGCGCGACGAATTCCGCGGCGCCGTGCGCGCGCTGCTGATGCGGCCGTTGCTGGGGCCGGGGCACGACGACTTCCCGGCGGTACGCCGGCAGGCTGACAAGTTGCGCGACTGGTTCGCGCGCGAGGCGGGCTGGGTGCTGCATGTCGAACGCGAAGGCGCGCGGCTCTACAAACGTCCGGCCGACACGGGCGACGCCTCGCGCGGCCTGCCGAACTACGACCGCCGCCGCTATGTGTTGCTGAGCCTGGCCTGCGCGGTACTGGAACGCGCCGAGCCGCAGATCACCCTGCACCTGCTCGGCGAGCGCCTGATGCAACTGGCGGCGGAGCCTGAACTCGCCGCGCGTGGCTTCAGCTTCACGCTGCACGGCGTCGGCGAACGGCGCGAACTGGTCGGCGTCTGCCGAACCCTGCTCGACCTCGGCGTATTGCAACGGGTGGCCGGCGACGAGGAGGGCTACATCCACGCCGGCGGCCCACAGGCGGACGCGCTCTACGACGTCCAGCGCCGCGCCCTGGCCGGCATGTTGGCGGCGGTGCGCGGGCCCTCGACCTGGCGCCCCGAAGAGGCGCCGACCGGCTTCGACGAGCGTTTGCGCGCGCTGCTAACCGAACACCAGGCCGACAGCGACGAAGGCCGCCGTACCGCGCTGCGCCACGGCCTCGCCCGGCGCCTGCTCGACGATCCGGTGGTCTATGCCGAGGCGCTTGATGCCGAGGCGCAAGCCTATTTCGCCAATCAGCGCGGCGTCATGGCGGCGCGCTTGTGCGAGGCCACCGGACTGGTACCCGAACAGCGCGCCGAAGGCCTGGCGCTGACCGACGAGGACGGTACCCTGAGCGATGTCGCCATGCCGGCCGAAGGCACCGACGCCCACGTGACCCTGCTGGTGGCCGAACATTTGGCGGGCCTCGCCCGTATCGGCGCGGTAGCCAGTGAGGATGCCGTCGCCGCCTTCCTGCGCGACGCCAAAGACCATTACGGCCGCTACTGGCGCAAATCCGCGCGCGAGCCCGGCGCCGAACGCGAGCTGGCGGAAATCGCCCTCGACCGGCTGGAGAAACTGCGACTCGTCGCACGCGAAAAGGGCGCGATCCGCCCCCTGCCCGCCATCGCGCGCTACGCGATCGGCGCCGCCGAAATCCGGGCCACGCCCGACAAGGGCTCCAGTGGCTTGTTGTTCTGAATTCATGGTCAACCACGACCCAAGCCGAGCGAGCCGGAACCGAACTGGTAGCCCGGATGGAGCGAAAGCGGAATCCGGGCTACGAATCTCATGAGCGAAGAACCCCTGTTCGCCCCACCCGCCGTCCCGCCACCGCGCCCGGCCTTGCCCGAGCCGCGGCGCGGCCGCTGGCAGCCGTTGCGGCTTGGCCTGGTCGAACTATTCCACTACGACAGCGAGGAATTCTGGTTCCGCGACGGCCATTTGCTCCTGCGCGGCAACAACGGCACCGGCAAATCCAAGGTGCTGTCGCTGACCCTACCGTTCCTGTTCGACGCGCAACTGCGCCCTTCGCGGATCGAACCCGACGGCGACAGCGGCAAGAAGATGGCCTGGAACCTGTTGATGAACAGTTACCAGCGGCGCATCGGCTATGCCTGGATCGAATTCGGCCGCATCGCCGAGGACGGCCGGGCGCACTACCTGACTCTGGGCGCGGGACTATCGGCGGTCGCCGCCCGCGCCCAGGTGGAAAGCTGGTTCTTC
The DNA here is from genome assembly GCA_028714875.1 of Gallionellaceae bacterium. Taxonomy (GTDB): domain Bacteria; phylum Pseudomonadota; class Gammaproteobacteria; order Burkholderiales; family Thiobacillaceae; genus PFJX01. The sequence continues at coordinate 79,956 of JAQTLN010000001.1, read as the reverse complement.
ATGCTCGAAGACGCGCCGGACGGGCCGCGCATCGGCCAGGACTTATGGCTTACCAACAGCCAGCGGATCGTGCTCGCGCGCGAACACCTGCGCGAGGCGATCACGGAGCACGGCCAGATGTTCGAGACCGCCGCCGGCTATCGCCGCGCCGTGGACGAGCGGCTGTTCCATCTCGGCGGCAAACGTTACGAGGCGTTGATCGACACCCTGATCCAGTTGCGCCAACCGCAATTGTCGCGGAAGCCCGACGAGGCCGGCCTCTCCAATGCTCTGACCGAAGCGCTGCCGCCGATGCCGCAGGAACTGCTGGCGGACGTGGCCGAGGCGCTCAACCAACTGGAGGAGGATCGCCGCCAGCTTGAAGAATTCCAGCAACTGGCCCGGGCGGTCGAACGCTTCGACCTGCGCTATCGTGTCTACGCCGGCACGCTGACGCGGCGCCAGGCGCGCGAGCTGCGCCAGGCCCAGACCGATTTCGACAACGCCAGCCGCGAGCGCAACGAGGCACAGACCCGGCTGCACCAGGCGCGGGCGGCGGAAGGCCTGGCACGAGATGCGCGGGAACGGGCCGAACTCGATCTGGCCGCGCGGCGCACGCGGCTGGACACCCTGCTGTCCGACCCGGCCGTGCAGGATGCCAATCGCCTGGAAACCGCACGGGAAGAAGCCGCGAAACGGCGGCGGGCGGCGGAAACCGCGCGGGCCGCGCAGGCCGAGTCGGAAACGCGGTTAAGGCGCGAACAGCAAGCAAGCCGGGACAGCGCGGAGCGCGCCGAACTGGCGGAGCAGGCTCTGCAAGCATTGCGCCGGGAAGGCGCCGGCTTGGCCGAAACCGCCGGCGTGGCTGCCGACTTTGGCGGAAACCCGCTCGCCGCGCTCGCCCCCGACAGCCTGGCCGAGTTGGCGCCGCGCGAATTCGAGGCCGCGCAGGCCGGGTTGCGCGCCGCCGTCGCCGCGCGGCGCGAGCACCTGGTGCTGCTGCGCCGACGCCACGCCGAAGCCGCCCAGGCCGAAACCGTGCTGGCGCAACGGCGGCAGGCACAACGCGATGCGCTGGAGGATCTCGAAGGCGCCGCCGAGAGACGCGCCGAGGCGGATGCCGCGGTCGAACGGGCCGGAGAGGCGCTGATCGAAGCCTGGGCCGCGCACTGCCAGGCGCTGGAGCAATTGCGCTTCGACGCGGATGCCTCGATTGCCGCCCTCACCGACTGGGTGCCGTCTCTTCAGGGCGACAATCCAGCACAGCAAGCCCTGCTCCAGGCGCAACACCAGGCCAGTGCCCGGTTTGCGGCCCGGCAGCAGGAGCTTGACGGGAAAAGCCAGACCCGGCGCCAGGAGCGGGACGAACTCGAAGCCGAGCGCGAGCTCCTGGCAGCCGGCCGCGACGCCGCCCCGCCCGCGCCCCCCACCCGCGCCGCCGACAGCCGCCGCGAGATCGCCGGGGCGCCGCTGTGGCAATTGATCGACTTCCACGACCAGGTCGATGCCGCCGCCCGCGCCGGCCTGGAGGCGGCATTGGAAGCCGCGGGCCTGCTCGACGCCTGGGTCACGCCCGACGGCGCCCTGCTCACGGCCGCCGGCGGCACGCCCTGGCTCGACCGCCAGTGGCTCGCGCGTCCCCGTGGTGGCGAGGCCACGTTGGCCGGCTGGCTGCGCGCCGCCGTCCCGGACGCCACCCCCGTCGCCGCCGCCAGCGTCGAAAGCCTGCTCGCCAGCGTCGCCTGCGGCCAGGACGACAACAGCGCGGCCGAGGCCTGGATCGCGCCCGACGGGCGGTTTCGCCTGGGCAGTCTGGCCGGCGCCTGGGCCAAGCCGCAAGCCGTCTACATCGGTTACGCCGCGCGGGCCGCGGCCCGCGCCCGGCGCCTGGACGAGATCGCGCGGCGGCTCGAACAACTGGCGTGGGAACAAACCGAGGCGGAACGGGGTTACGCGCAACTCGCGGCGGACCGGGAACAGGCCGAACGCGAATGGCGCACCGTGCCCTCGGAACAAACCTTGCGCCAGGCGCATCTGGCCGCCGCCGCCGGCGAACGCGACTACCTGGCCGCGCGCGAGCGCCTGGGCCGCGCCGAAGCCCTTTGCCGGGCGGCCGAACAAGCCGTGCGCATCGCGCGCGATGCGCTCGAACGCGACGCCGCCGATCTGCGCCTGCCGGTGGCGGCCGCCGGCCTGGCCGAAGTCGAGGTGGCGCTGGAGCGGTTCAACGACGCCCACTACCGACTGGCGCAGGCCGCGCAGGCATGGCGCAGCGCCCGGCCGGAATGGCTGCGGCAACAGGCGCGCGAAATCGAGGCGCAAGAACAACTGTCGCGGCACGAGACTCAGCTCGCCGCCAGCCGGATCGAGGCCGAGGAAGCGCAGGCGCGCTACCAGACCCTGCGCGATGCGGTGGGCGTACGGGTCGATGACGTGCTCCAGCAACTGGCCGCTGCCCGCGAGGCGGTAAAGACGGGTGAACGCACGGACAAGGCGGCCGACTTTGTTCTGCGCGATACCGGCGAAGCGCGCGCCCGCGCCGAGGTCCAGGCCGAGGCCGCCGAGACGACGCTGGAACAGCGCGGCGCGGCGCGCGGCAACGCGGTCGCGCGCCTGCAACGCTTTGCCGAGAGCGGCCTGCTTGCCGCCGCGTTGCCGAGGCTCGAACTGCCGGATTCGCGCGGCATCTGGACCATCGAGCCCGCGCTCACCCTGGCGCGCCGCGCCGAGCAGGCCCTGTCCGGCATTCAGGACGACGACGCCACCTGGAACCGGGTGCAGCGGCAGACCGCCGAGGATCTCACCGAGCTGCAACGCGCTCTCGGCGCCCTTGGCCACCAGGCCTCGGCCGAGCCGAGCGACTGGGGTCTGGTCGTCCACGTCGTCTACCAGAACCGGCCCGAGCGCCCGGACCAGCTCGCGGCCCGCCTGGCCGACGACATTGCCCAGCGCGGCGAGCTGCTTACCGCCAAGGAACGCGAGGTACTGGAAAACCACTTGCAGGCCGAGATCGCCTCGGAAGTGCAGCGCCTGCTGCGCGCGGCCGAGAAACAGGTGGCGGCGATCAACCAGGAACTGGACAAACGCCCCACCTCGACCGGCGTGCGCTACCGCCTGCAATGGCAGCCGCTGGGCGAAAACGAAGGCGCGCCGGTCGGCCTGGAGGCCGCGCGCCAACGCCTGCTGAACACCAGCGCCGACATCTGGACCGCCGAGGATCGCCGCGTGGTCGGCGCCATGCTGCAACAACGCATCGCCGCCGAACGCGAGCGCGCCGACGCCGACCTGGGCCGCGACGATGGCGGCAGCCTGATTGACCAGCTCGCCCGAGCGCTCGATTACCGCCGTTGGCACCAGTTCCGGGTGCAGCGCCTGCAAGACGGGCAATGGCGCAAGCTTTCCGGGCCGGCATCGAGCGGCGAACGCGCGCTGGGCCTCACCGTACCCCTGTTCGCCGCGATCGCAAGTTTCTACAGCCAGGGCTGCAACCCGCTGGCGCCTCGGCTGATCCTGCTCGACGAAGCCTTCGCCGGCATTGACGACGCCGCCCGCGCTCATTGCATGGGTCTGATCCGCGAATTCGACCTCGACTTCGTCATCACCAGCGAACGCGAATGGGCCTGTTACGCCGAGTTGCCTGGCGTCTCGATCTGCCAGTTGCAACGGCGCGAAGGCATCGATGCCGTGTTCGTCTCGCGCTGGAGCTGGGACGGCCAGGCCAAACGCCGCGAAGACGACCCGGACCGCCGCTACGCATCCGCATGAGCCTCGATCCGCGCCTGGGAAAACTGCTCGGCGGCGCCGCTTTGGCGAACTTACGCCGGCGCCTGCGCCGGCATTTCGAGCGGGTGGCGCCAGACGCGCCCTCCGGGGTACTGCGCCTGGATCGGTTGAACGCGCACGAACACGAAGCGCTGGCCTTGTTGACCGGGCGGCCGCCACGTCACACCCGCTCGATCCAACTTGACCTGGCCGCCCTCGATGCCGCGCTGCGCGAGGCCGGCATCGCCGCCTCCCTACGCCAGGCGCTGGAGTGGCTCGACGGTCCCATCGCCGATACCGCCGCCGTCCGCGCCGAGACACAAAACCGCTGGGCCGCCGTGGCGGCATGCGGCAAGCACCCCGGCCTGGCGGCCATTCTCCACACGCCGGCCGGGCTGGGCCTGCTCAAGCGGCTGGCCGGTGGGCAAGCCGAAGTCGCCGCCCGCCTGTGCGAGAACGCCGACCGGGTGCTGGCTCTCCTTCCCGCTGGCGGCCTGCCGCTGGCGCAACTGGCGGCGCAGGCGCTGGGCGACGCCCATGCCCTCGACGGAGGCCAGGCGAGCGCGACCCTGATTCTGGCTGCCTGGCGGCAAGCCGAAACCAAGCCGGACGATCCGGAAGAAGACGAAGCGCGTAGCCGCGACATCTGGGCCCGCGCCGGTGTGCTGGTCAACGAACTGGCGCGACCGGCCTTGTTCCTGAATCTGCCCAGCGTCGGGCACGAACCTCCGTTGTCCGCGCCCGGCGAACCCGGCTATGTCTCACTGCGCCGGCTGCTGCGCGCGCCGCCCGACTGGGCCGTCGCCGGCCGCGCCGTATTCGTCTGCGAGAACCCCAACCTCATCGCCATCGCCGCCGACCAACTCGGCGAGCGCTGCGCCCCGCTGGTCTGCACCGACGGCATGCCAGCGGCGGCCCAGCGCAATCTGCTCGCCCAACTCGACCAAGCCGGCGCCCGCTTGCGCTATCACGGCGACTTTGACTGGCCCGGCCTGCACATCGCCAACCATGTGCTGCGCCACTTCGGCGCGCGCCCCTGGCGCTTCGGCGCATCGGACTATGAGGCCGCCATCCCACTCAACCCACGTCAGGAACAGCGCCTGTCTGGCCAGCCGGCCATGGCCTCATGGGATGCCGGCCTGGCGCCGGCGATGCAGACCCACGGCCTGGCGATCCACGAGGAAAGCCTGGCCACGTCCTTGTTGCCGGATTTGATTTCCGGAGAGGATTGACCGGCCTGAGTCTGTTTTCAGGACAAATGCCGGCGACCAATATCACCGTCACTCCCGCACTTGAATGGGGTGGTCAAGGGCGGGAATGAAGGGGTGTTTTTTCGTCGCTTTGGAAATATTCACGGTGATGTAGCCTGAGTTGGGGCGGCGTAACCAGCCAAGTTGCACGGGTTCAGCGGTTTCCTCATCGTGTGTAAGAGCCACCACAGGGGCACAGTCGCCCGCCCCATGATCGTACATACTTTCTGTATACATTTTTCTCAAGAGGCCGATCATGACCTATGCCCGCGTCTTCAAATCCGGCAACAGCCAGGCGGTGCGCTTGCCCAAGGAGTTCCGTTTCGAGGTGGATCAGGTGGAAATCTTCCGTCGTGGCGATGAAATCGTATTGCGGGAACGCCCGGCCAGCGCGGCGGCGATCTTCGATGCGCTTTCCAGCCTGCCGGAGGATTTCATGGCCGACGGCCGCCTGGATATGCCGCCGCAAGAACGGGAGGACTTCTGATGGCCGTGCGTTATCTGCTCGACACCAACATCTGCATCTATATCGCCAAGCACAACCCGCCCGCCGTGCGCGCCCGCTTCGCGATGCACAGCGCCAGTGAACTGGCCATGTCCGTGGTGACATTCGGGGAACTGCGCCACGGCGCGGAGAAAAGCCAGGCCAGGGAAAAAGCGTTAGCGACCCTGAGCCGTCTGCAAACCAGCATTCAAGTCGCCCCCCTCACTGAAGCCGTGGACGAGCACTACGGCGAGATCCGTGCCGCTCTGGAAAGTCGTGGCCTGCCCATCGGCAACAACGACCTCTGGATCGCGGCCCATGCCCGCGCCGAAGGCTGGATATTGGTCACCAACAACACACGGAAATTCGAACGGGTGGACGCACTGATGCTGGAAAACTGGGTCAGCGCGTGACGCCGTAGGAGAACCGCCTGATGTAGCGCCGGCGTCCCACCGGCTCGTTTGACTGATCAGAAGTACGAAGCAGGCAGGGATATGCCTGCGCTACATCGTCTGGCTGCTGCTGCGATAATCCCGCGTCCCCAAAACCCGGCCGGCAATACGACCATGGAATCATCTCCCCAACCCGATAACGCGGAGGCGTCGGTAAAACAGACGCCGATGATGCGCCAGTACCGGGGTGTCGCCCTGGAAGCCTTGCCCATGCTGCTCTCGCGGGAGGGGGGTATTTTTTTCGGGACTGCTTCGGGACACCCCTGCCGTCCTCACTTGTCCCAAAAAACTCGAACCATCGCTGGACGAACATGACTGGTCACCCAGTTTGCTTCTTTTTTTTCTCCCTCAAATGAGGAAGAATTACAAGAAGTACACTTCATGGGATTCCAAATGCACACCGTCCTTCATGCCGATCCAGTTTCCACCTCCAGCGCACTGTCTCGACTCGGGTTAGCCGAGGAGGTGTTAGTTGCTGCTGCCATGCAGGGATATTTAGCTCGCACTGACTGCACAGCGAATCATCCCCCGCTCTTCCCTTCGTTCGTGGCATGGGGTGAGACTGTCCGAGCACTCCGAGAACAACTTGCTCCAATGGGATGGGTACGTAGCGACGAGAGAAATTACTCTAGGACAATTCACCCAGAAGGGCACATAGCAATCGCTGTTGCGACTGGAAACGAAGCTACCGGGCTAGCAACAGAGTCGCCCGCGACCAAGTCTGTCAAGGGACCTAGCACCATTGATGCGCTCGAAGTGAACCGCCACCAAGATTGGCTTCCTGGACTGGAGCCTGTCGCAACAACCTCAGAAGAGCAAGAAAACCAGCCAAGCACTTGGTTACTTTTGGTTCACCATGCTGGCAACGAAGTCAGAAGTGAACTTTCTCTTCCGCTGGATGTGGGTCTAGATGGTCGTATCAGCGTTTGGCGCGAACGTATCCTACTGAGACCTATCCCACTTGAACCTGAAGTTGTTGACGTTACCCCACCGCAGCAACCCGACATAGAAGTCGTGGTTCGGCGGAAAGCATGAGCACTTCTGCTGAATTCAACCCCTCTCGCCTAACACTTGCCCGTTCACGCAGAGGGCTTACAAAGACCAAACTTGCTGAAATGCTTGGGGTTGAGGTGCGTTCCATCACAGCCTATGAAAATGACGAATTTCGCCCAGACCCACAACGCCTTCTGGAGTTAGCCGAAAAACTGCACTTTCCAGTGCAGTTTTTCTTTGGTGATGACCTTGAAGAAATCTCCCCTGATATTGTGAGTTTCCGCTCGATGTCCAAGATGACGGCAGGGCAACGTGACTCTGCACTTGGAGCAGGAACGATTGCTCTCATCCTGAACTCATGGATCGAAGACCGATTTTCCCTGCCCTTCGCGGATCTCCCTGACTTGAGCCAAGAGGGGAGTCCTGAGGCAGCAGCCGACACGCTAAGGCGGCTATGGGGCTTGGGAGAACTCCCAATCAAAAACCTGATTCACCTCTTAGAAGCAAAAGGGATACGTGTTTTTTCACTGTCCATCGATACCGCTCAACTCGATGCGTTCTCGATGTGGCACTCCAACACACCATTTATGTTCTTGAACACGAGAAAAACATGTGAGCACAGCCGCTTCGACGCTGCCCATGAACTTGGGCACCTTGTGTTGCATCGGCATGCTGGCGCAAAAGGACAAGAAGCAGAACGTGAGGCAAACGCCTTTGCTTCGTCATTTCTGATGCCTCGATCAAGTGTGCTGGCAAAAGCCCCACACATGGCAACTGTAGAGCAGCTTATCCGATTCAAACCCTACTGGACGGTATCGGTCGCAGCTTTGGCATATCGTCTTCATGATGTTGGCTTAGTATCAGATTGGCACTATCGAACACTCTGCATTGAGTTAGCGAAGCGCGGCTACCGAAAAAAAGAACCCAATGAAGCTCCGCGCGAGACTTCGCAAGTACTAGCAAAAGTTTTTTCTGCGCTCCGAGAAGAGGGGGTAACGAAATCCGATATTGCTTCAGCCCTACATATTCACGTCGGCGAACTTGACCAATTAGTCTTTGGGTTAACGCTCACAGGGTTATGCTCATCAAGCAGCCCACATAAACAATCAGAGTCAAAACGCCCACATTTATCTGTCATTAAAGGCGGGACTGAGTGACTAGGGCAGGAACAATTTGGCTACCAGAATCAGCTCGATGGGAGAGCCCTTAGAAACAAGCAAACAGCCTAACATCGGGTAATGGGCTTGCGCTGTCCTCATCGCTATCGATCAGGACAACGCAAGCCTAAAGGGCGCACCTTCGCAAAGCCAAAGGTTGCACTAGAGTTCAAATACAGCCATCATGATGACTATGATACCCATTTTCCAGACCCCCCTTGGACGTCTCTTCCAAGCAGACTGTCAGGTCGTGTTGAGTACGCTTGAGCCCGAATCAGTGGACCTAGCATTTGCTGACCCACCATTTAACCTTGGTAAGCAATACACATCGAACATCAACGATGCAAAGGCAAGTCATGAATATTTAGAGTGGTGCCAAACGTGGCTGGACGGCATGATCCGCGCCCTGAAGCCCGGTGGATCACTGTTCCTCTGGAACCTACCGAAGTGGAACCTTCCTTTGGGTGCTTATTTAGGCGAGCGACTCACGTTCCGCCACTGGATTACCGTTGACATCAAGTATTCGCTACCCATCAATGGGAGGCTGTACCCGTCTCACTACTCCCTTCTGTATTTTGTAAAGGGCAAGAAACCTGCAATCTTTCATCCTGATCGTCAACCAATTCTTTGTTGCCGACACTGCGGCGGGGAACTAAAGGACTATGGAGGATATAAAGATAAGATGAACCCTAAAGGGGTAAACCTTTCAGATGTGTGGACTGACATACCACCAGTCAGACATACCAAATACAAGAAACGTGAGGCGAACGCTCTATCGCTCAAGCTCATGGACCGCATCGTCACAATGGCAAGCGACCCCGGGTCACTAGTCTTGGACCCATTTGGTGGATCGGGTACAACCTATGTTGCAGCCGAGCTAACCGGGCGCAGGTGGATTGGTAGCGAATTGGATTGTTCATCCATTATTAAACGATTCGATGGACTAGACGCTGATCGGGAACATCTTTCACAAATCCACTCAAGCAAAAACATCTTGTTCACTAATGCCGACTTGGAAAAACGGCGGAAGGCAGGCAAGCCACTGTCGAAGAGTTATCGTGTTTCAGAAATCATTGAGGGTGCTTGCACATGTAATGCTGCGACTCCCAAGCAATCCAACTTGTTCAACGCCTCTTAGCCCCACCCTCTCGTGCACGCCCATCGTTACCTGCTGGTAAGTAAGGGAATTCCACGTCATCAGTAAGACCGTCATGCTCTACGACACTGATCGCCAGCAGTCCACGCTCAACCCCTGCTTCCAAATTTTTCCACATAGAAAGATAGCCAGACAGTTCGCCAATATTACCGATACGGTCCGTTAAGTGCTCATAAAGATTGCGGCTTGGCAATATGAGTACACCAGCCTGTATTTTTCCAGTCGACAAGGCAATTGCTAATTTGTTCACACTACGATGGGACGATGAGATGTTACCCGTCTCCCACTCGATTGCCACGCGCATCCCTGACGATGTGGTCGTTACCAGGTCAAAATCCCCGAATTCAGATGTTATTGGTTCATGATGGGATTCCATACCCGGATAAAGCATCAAGACGGGAGGGACACGATCATTACCGAGATTAAATCCAACTTCAGCATGCCAATGTTCATCATTAACCATGTGTTCAAGGAACCTCCGCTTAAGGTAAACAACACCGTTGCGACTCCATTGACCATCAGGTCGCTTGACCTTGCGCCGAAGGGTTAGACTTCCCGCCCCCTCCGGAAAGTCAATACACTGTATTGATCTGACATAGCTTTCATGGATTACATGCCAATCCGGGGTAGCAACCACACCGCCACGGTCGAAAATGACCAATGTTCGCAACCACCTCATCGTTTTAACTCCGGGAGGTTCTTTGTCAAGGTTGCCACATCGCATTCAAGTGCAAAGCAAATCCCGCAGAGCACCGTGAACGTCAAATTTCTTTCACCCCGCTCAACGCCACCAATATATGACCTATCGATACCTGCCTTAGCCGCAAGCTCCTCTTGTGTCCAACCGCGACCCTTACGCTCCGCGCGGATTCTGTTTCCAAGTTCACTGAGGACCGATGCAATCATGAAGCCAGAGTGCAACATTTGCGGACTATCAGTCCACGGACTTTGATACCCATTTATGCCTTGATCACTTCAAAAATACCCGCCCCCCCTCTTTTACACCCTCAAGACCGCAGGACACGCATGACGCAGCAGCATGTCCCGTCTGGCTTGCTCAAGCTAACGCCGCACAATTTCATGACCCAGATAACCTATTTGCTAACGCCAACCAACGCGCAGGCTCGCAACTTGAGCCCCTGATCGGATAGTCTGGCTAACCCACAGGGCACCGCAACTCTTGAGGAAGTGGCACCCTGCCTGTCCAAGACAGGCAGGTGTAGTATGAGGAGAGCGTGAACGGGGTGTACGCCTGCCCAGTTCCAAGGGAGCGTTTTTATTTCAACAAGAAGATGAAGCCAAATGCCTTTTCAAAACCTGAGCATCAACCGCCTAATCATCCATGAAGTTTTCCGCCGTGGCGAAGTACGTGAACTAGTTGAGCCTCGTTACAGTTCACAACTTATAGAGTTGGACACTGACGCACGCGACGAACTGCAATTACGTATCACGTCAGCCTTAGGTCATGCCTCACATGGGGTTGAGATGACCATTTGTGATGCGACAGAAAACAGCACATGGGTTGTTTCGAAAGCCATAATCGCATCTCAAGAGCATGATGCAGAATTCGTTGCAAAATCACAGATCATTGCAAGCAAACTTGCCGCAGCCCAAACAGCCAGAACAATTCCAGGCGGCATAGTTGTAGTGATTGATGGCACTGCGGGGCATCCTGCACAGCAATTCATGTGTGTCATCAAAGCCGAACCACATGGCGGATTCACAAAACGTGAAAGCGAAGATGGCAACCTGCTACTGGAGTATCTTCGTGACCTAATTCTGACCCCACAGGCGAAGCTCTACAAGATCGGCGCATTTTCAAAACAAGATGCAACGACTTCCACCAATCCCGTAGCAACTGATGGTTGGCGTGCATTTTTGTTTGACGACCTAATAACGACCGGCAACAAACTTGGAGCTGCACAGTATTTTTATGAATCATTTTTGGGCTTAACCTTCCCAACAAACAGCGCTTTCCAAACAAAACAGTTTCACTCGTACACCAAGGAATTCATTCGATCAGCCAGCGTGTCCGAAGAAAAGAAATATGACCTTCTGAATGCGCTGACAACATATCTAAAAACAGATCAAGCCGCCACAGTCCAAGTGCAAGCATTTGCAACTAACTATTTGCATACCCCGGAACTACGGGATGCGTATACAACGCATATGGCGCAAAAGAAATTTCCCATGACAGCAATCCACAAGGATTTAGCAGAGGTTAAGAGCGCACTTCGACAGCGGAAATTATTTTTCAGCAACAACATCAAGTTAACCGCCCCCGCAGACCAATTTGAAGATCATGTCAGGATTCGCTCTATTGACGGAGAGCCAGACGAACATGGCAATATTCCAAAATGGACAGAAATAATTGTTCATGACAGAATTAGAAATCAGGAATGAAAGAGTCTGAAATAATTGCAAAATGGAAAATTGATCAGCCAATTTATTTAGGCTGGGCTAACTTCATTCGCAATGAGATCAATTCTCGCCTCAACGAAACAATCTTTCCTATTCCCTTAGATTACTTCCTTAAGGTAGCCGCAACACCAAGGCTTAAAACTGAATCTTCCTTAGTAGATAAAGCATTGCATCGCAGCAAGATCTATAAAGACCCATACAACAATATTACAGACAAAGTTGGCATACGATATGTCGTACTATTAACAAGCGACATCAAGAAGATTTGTAACATAATTGAAAGCGCACACTGTAAATCATATTGGCACCCATCCAAGGACAAAGACTATGAAGAATAGCGCCTTACAAAACCATTAGAGTTTTCATATCAGTCTGTACATTATGTTCTTTATGCAAGACACGAAATAAGCCATGGCGAAGTAACAATCCCTGAAAACACCGCCTGTGAAGTGCAAATCAGAACATTGTTGCAACATGCGCATAGCGAACTGACTCATGACACGCTGTATAAACCAAAAACAACCGCAAAGCCTCATGTAAAGCGGACAGTGGCAAAAAGTATGGCTTTGATCGAAGCCACCGATGAGTTCTTCGAGCAAGCCATGCAGGATTTGAATGAAGCAACTCAAGCTCAACGGCAACTTTTGGGACGACTTTCTGACATTTATGCGCAGAACATTGGTGCCACCCCAGGCACCGAGCGTTCTAACCAAATGTTAATTGACGAGTTTTATGAACGCATACCAATAGAGACTTTAGGACAGCTAGAATCGTACTTTACGAACAAACAATTTATATTCAAAAGAATAAAAGACCGCCGCGATACACACCACCTGTTTAAACAACCAACAATCCTACTTGCCTATTTTTTAGTTGAGCATATGCCTGAAACCACGAAGCAATATTGGTCAATTGACTTTGATGATTTAGCACTTGTATTTAGCGATCTTGGCAAAAGCTATTAACTGCAAGTGGCGACAACACAAATAGTCAATCACTTGACCAATTGCATCTCTACTAAGTATTTTCGTAACTCGCCTAGCCTATAAAGCACTCTTCTGTTTGATGCCATCTTATCTGTTTCATACCGAAAATACGGTGGACCTTCCTTTCTTTGCCGCATTCTTGCAAATGTTTTCTCCCCAATCCCAAGATATATTGCCGCCATCTCTACGCTCAACACAGTTCCATCGCTAAGACCATCAAGTTCTGATCTTATTTTTGCCTTGGTCAACTCATCATCAATGCTTTTATACTTACTAGAAAACTCCGCCCGAGCACTATTTAGAAGATTAGATTTGACATCATTGTTTACTAGCAACTCATCGCCTTCAACATCAACGCCAGCAACTTTTGAATTAGTATCGAGGCATTCATCAATCGCTTCTTGTATTAATCTGCGCGCAGCAAAACGAGCATCATCGGGATGGTCATAATCATTAACATGCCCAACCTTAATTTTAACAACCCGACTACCTATTCTTCTTTGAACAAAATACACCTTAGAGTTTTTCGTAACTTTAACACCAAACCCTACAGGTGCGTTCCGATGGTTATCGTAAACCACATAGGGCTTCGATGATGTATTGTGCTCACTTATAACAACATTGCCGACCCCAATTCGAACAGGAACATTCTCGAAACTTAGCTCGTTAATTAATACCTTTGTAAACGCTGCCCGCATAATTTTCCCATGAAAGACAATCGGGCGAGGCATTCTCATAGGATGTGTAGCCACCTTAACAAACAGCTACACATACACCAAACACCGAATACCCGTTAGACCTTCAGGAATTATCGCGTCGATTTCGAAAATTGGTCGACCATCCTGTAAATTGTTACTTCAGCACCTAACCTGCCTTGGCAAGGCGACTGGGCAATTGAAATGGCAGGTATATACACCCTCGTCAGGCTAACCTCACGGCAAAGGCATTGACACCCTCGCTACTACCACTGTTTTATATTTCGAATATATAGCGCCCGTTATTTCTATTTAATAACAATGAGATAACGTACTTTTGTAGCGCACATGTAGCCATGCTACGCATTAGCTACAAACTAGGATTTCGACGTAAAATTGAGCGGAAATCCTTAAAATAACTTTCGTCTACCTATTGCAATTCATTGATTACTATGATATAATATGAATGAGGTTAAGCATACCCCATACATGCAGCAGTACTGGCGCATCAAGGCCGAGCATCCCGACATGCTGCTGTTCTATCGCATGGGGGATTTCTACGAACTGTTCCATGACGATGCTGAACGCGCGGCGCGCCTGCTCGACATCACCCTGACCACGCGCGGCGCCTCGGCCGGGCAGCCGATCCGGATGGCGGGGGTGCCGTATCACGCGGCGGAGCAATATCTGGCGCGGCTAGCGAAGTTGGGGGAATCGGTGGCGATCTGCGAACAGATCGGCGACCCGAAGACCTCGAAGGGGCCGGTGGAGCGCCGTGTGGTGCGTCTGGTCACGCCTGGGACGGTGACCGACGAAGCCTTGCTGGATGACCGCCGTGACGCGGTGATGCTGGCGGTGGTGCCTGTCTCCAAAGGGCTTTCCCTCTCCCCCAGCCCCTCCCCCAAGGGGGGAGGGGAGCACATCGCCCTGGCCTGGCTGACCCTCTCCAGCGGCCGTTTCGCCGCCAAGACCATCGGCCATGACCGTCTCGGCGCCGAACTGATCCGCCTCAATCCTTCCGAAATCCTGCTGCCCGAGGACTACACGCATCCGGACCTGGTCAACCTGAAAGTCGCTTTCTGCCGCCGTCCGGACTGGCAGTTCGACGCCGAGCGTGGCCGCCATCTTCTGCTGGAACAATTTGGCGTGGCCGATCTGACCGCCTTCGGTATCGAGGATATGCCAGCCTTGCAGGCCGCCGCCGGGTTGTTGCTGGATTACGCGAAACACACCCAGCAAGCCGCCCTGCCCCACATCAACGGCCTCAGCCTGGAACAGGACAGCGCCTATGTGCTGCTCGACGCCGCCGCGCGCCGCACCCTGGAAATCAGCGAAACCCTGCGCGGCGAGGCGGCGCCCACTTTGCTTTCGGAACTGGACCGCTGCCTCACCGCGCTGGGCGGCCGTCTCCTGCGCCACTGGCTGCACCACCCGCTACGCGACCGCGCCGTGCTAAGGCAGCGCCTGGCCGCCATCGCCGCCTTGATGAACGCGCCGGGTGCCGCGAAAAACGCGCGCGCGGCGCTCAAGGGCATGGCCGATCTGGAACGCATCGCCGCCCGCATCGCCCTCAGAAGCGCGCGGCCGCGCGACCTCTCCGGCCTGCGTGACAGCCTGTTGCGTCTGCCCGCCGTGCAAGCCGCGTTGACCGACGCCGGGCCGGCGTTGGCGCCGCTGTGCGAACGCCTGATCTTCCCGGAAGCGACGCTGGCCCATCTGGCGCGCGCCATGAAGCCGGAACCGGGTGTGGTGCTGCGCGAAGGCGGCGTCATCGCCGATGGATACGACGCTGAACTCGACGAGCTGCGCGCCCTGCAATCCGACTGCGGTTCCTTTCTCATCGACATGGAAGCGCGTGAGCGGGAGCGCACCGGCATCAACAACCTGCGTGTGGAATACAACCGGGTGTCGGGCTTCTACATCGAAGTCAGCCGTGCCCAGGCGGAGAAGGTGCCGGCCGATTACCACCGCCGCCAGACCCTGAAGAACGTCGAGCGCTACCTGACGCCGGAGTTGAAAGCGTTCGAGGACAAATACCTGTCCGCCTCAGATCGCGCGTTGGCGCGCGAAAAGCTGCTCTACGAACAACTGCTGGAAGTGCTCGCCGCCGCGCTGCGCCCCTTGCAGCAGGTCGCCACCGCCGTGGCCGAGGCCGATGTGTTGTCCGGCCACGCCGAACTGGCCGAGGAGCGCCGCTATTGCGCGCCGGAATTCAGCGAGGAATGGGGCATCCGCATCGAGGCCGGCCGCCATCCGGTGGTGGAAACACGGGTGGATGCCTTCATACCCAACGATCTTGACCTCAACCCGAGCCGCCGCATGTTGCTGATTACCGGCCCCAACATGGGCGGCAAATCCACCTACATGCGCCAGATCGCCCACATCGTCCTGCTCGCCTGTTGCGGCCTCTATGTGCCGGCGACCAGCGCGGTGATCGGGCCGGTGGACCAGATATTCACCCGCGTCGGCTCCTCCGACGACCTCGCCGGCGGGCGCTCCACCTTCATGGTGGAAATGACCGAAACCGCCGGCATCCTGCACGGCGCCACGCAGCACAGCCTGATCTTGATGGATGAGATCGGGCGCGGCACCTCCACCTTCGACGGCATCAGCATCGCCTGGGCGGTGGCCCGCCACATGGCCGAGAAGACCCGCGCCTACACCCTGTTCGCCACCCATTATTTCGAGCTGACCCAGCTCAACCAGGAATTCCGCGCCCTGGCCAACGTGCACCTGGACGCGGTGGAAAGTGTCGGCAAAAACGGCGGCCTCACCTTCCTGCACGCCGTGGAAGACGGCCCCGCCTCGCAAAGCTACGGCCTCCAGGTCGCCCGCCTGGCCGGCGTGCCGGCGCCGGTCATCAACGCCGCGCGGCGCAAGCTGGTGATGCTGGAAAACCAGCAGATCGCCCCCTCCGGCCAGGGCGATCTGTTCGCCCAGATCATCCCCACCCCTGAACCGCCCGCCAGCCCCGCCCTCGACCGCCTGAGCGAGATCGACCCGGACGAACTCAGCCCGAAACAGGCGCTGGAGGCGTTGTACGAGTTGCGCGGGTTGCTGTAGATGCCATGTCGGGTTACGGCGCAAAAAGACGCGCCTAACCCGACCTACGCCGCCGCCCTTTGGCGCCTTTTAGTTTTGGCCGGTTCCGCCGACTTGGCGGCGTGGCGGCGGGGTGCATCCAGCCAGTCGTAGATGCGCTTCGCCGCGCCGCGCACTTCCGGGTTCACGTCCAGCAGCTTTTCCTCGCCGTGCAGGTAGGCGTCGAACGCGGCGCGCAGGGGCCAATGGCGGTCGCTGAGTCCTTGTTCGTCCAGCCAGGCCAGCAGCTTGTCTCCATAGCTGCGTTGGGCGGCTAGGCGGAGGACGCGTAGCACGTCGTCGTGGTGGGTGGTGAACAGGGCTGGGTGATCGGTCTCCAAGGCGGCCTTAAGGGCCGTGATGGCTGCGCCGAAGTTGTCCTGGATCAGGGCGCGGAAGGCGGTGAGCAGGCCGGCGGCATAGGCAGGCAGGCGGGGCAGGAGCATTAGAAACCTGGTCTCGGCCTCAACTTGGCGAGCAGGTTGACTGAGGAGCAGAAAGACCATGTTGGTTTCTGTGGTTACCTTACGTGAATCCAGCTTCAGAGCTTGGCTATATGCTGACTCAGCCTCCTTACAGCTTCCAAAATGATCGGCAAGCAAAGCACCTAGACCGTTCCAAGGAGAAGCGTAAGTGGGGGCAATCTCAATAGCACGTTGGAACGCGGTCTCCGCCTCATCGGGACGACCCAAATAGGTCTTTAATAGGACGCCTAGGTTGCTCCAGGGATATGCGAATTTTGGGTCGATCTCGATGGAGTGTCGGTATGCCACCTCAGCTTCATCTGGGCGTCCCAGTTGGTTCATGAGCAGAATTCCCAGGTTGTTCCAAGCACCAGCGTCCTTGGAATTGAGTTCAATTGCATGATGGTAGGCGGCCTCAGCCTCCTTGTATCGAGCCAATTCCACATCTAGCCACCAAGCCATGTTGAACCAGTCCTTTCCCGTCTTCGGCTCGGGTAGATCGCTTGGGTCAGACAGATCTTCCAGGCGTTTGCCATTGGCGGCGGCAAATCGTTCCATGCCCTCTCTTGCGGACTGACAAAGCAGCAAACGCAGACCGGATGAGTCAATGGCCTCCCCCAACGCCAGCCGGTAGTCGTAATCGGAACCGTCGCCGCCTTCCCCACGTATCAGCAAGGTCTTCCCCCTTTCCCGCAACTGCTCCGGCGAATAGAAACTGCGGAGAAAGCCGGTCAGCCAGCGCAACCTTGTCCTTTGCCGCCTCGGCCCATGCCGCATCAAATACCAGATGTTGAAGAACCGCTCGCCCAACTGAAAGGCGGCCCGGGTGCTGGTGGATATCTGCACCTTCTCGACGATGCCGGCCTTCTGCAGGCGGTCGAGTTGGGTGGAGGTGGCGGCGGTTTCCAGGCCGGTTAATCGGGCGATGTCGGCGGCGGTGGCGGGGTTCCAATTCAGGGCCAGGGCGTCGAGCACCACGCGGGCCTGCGGGGCGAGGTCTTCCACCCGCGCCTTGTAGAGCACGGTGACTTGGTCGAGCAGGCGTTCCAGGTCACTCATCACGTCGCCGTCGCTATCCAGTTCCAGCAACAGGTAGAGCAGAACCAGGGTGCGCGGGTTGCCGCCGGTGAGGTCGTAGAGGGTGCGGATGCGGCCGGGGTCGCGGGCGATGACTTCGCGCACCCGTTTGCCTTCCTCGCCGCGTGCTTCGGCCAGGCGGCGCAGGCAGGCGAGGAGTTCGTCCTGGCCCAGGCGTTCCAGGACGCTGACCTGGAAGAAATCATAGAACGCGGCCTGGGGGTCGGCGGTGGCTTCGAGGTAGCCGGCGGTGGCGCCGACAACGACGATGCCGCCGGCTTCCTGCATGGCCCGGCGCAGGCTCCAGTCCTGCTCGGCCAGGCCGTCCAGGATCAGATCGATGTTGTCGAGCAGGAGCAGGGGGCGGCGGCCTTCGGCCTTGCTCCAGCGCTTGAAGGCTTCCAGCGCGGCTTCGCCGTCCGGGTCGCCTTGCGCCAGGGCGGCGACGTCGCGGTCGAGGGCCTCGGCCTTGTCCGGAAAATCATGTTTCTCGAACCAGTCGCCCAATGCGTCCAGGCAGTTCATCCAGAAGGTATGCAGGTTGTGGACGTTGTATTGCTCCTCGCGGAAGGTGAGCGGCAACAGCACTTCCGCGAGCTTGGGGTCGTCACGCACGCCCAGCGCCAAGCGGCGCAGCAGGCTGGTCTTGCCCATGCCGCGCTGGCCGAGGATGAGGTGGTGCCTGGCCAGTCCGTTCGGGGTAATTTCGCGCAGGCGGCCCTGCAAGCCTTCCGTCAGATCATTGCGGGCGACGAAGCCGGTGAGGAAATCAGCGTCGGAGAGGATGGCGGGGTTGTAGACCGCGAGGTTCATCAGATTGCCCATGTCTATTCCTCAGAGCACCACATAGCGCAGCCACCATTCACGCAGCAGATTCATGCGGAAGCGGTAGCGGTGTTCGTCGTTGACTTCCAGGTAACCGTCGGTCAACAGGGTATCGAGCAGCTTGCGTAGTTCGGCCTGGCCCACTGGCTCGCCGCCGCCCCGACTGAGCGTGCTGAGCAGGGTGTCGCCGGCGGCGCCGGTTTCGTCGCGTGCCACGGTTTCCAGCACGCTATAGAGGCGGCTCCTTTCCGGTTCCGGGAAGTTGCGGTCAAGGTGTTCACGCCAGGTGCTCCAGTAGGTGCGCTTGGACAGGTCCAGCATGTTGTCCATCGCCGCGTCGGCACGCGCCGAATCGAGCACGCCGCCTGGGCCGGCTTGAGCGCAGGCGTCCTCAGCGATCTTTTCCAGGTAGTAGGGGGAGAGCCACCCCAGGCGGCGCAGGATGATTTCGCCGGCCGCTTCTTCCAGGAGGCAGCCGCGCCGCCGGGCAATGTCGGAGAGGAAGCCGCGCGCGGTGGGTGGGTCGAAGGGACTGAGCGGGAACGGTTCCAGGTCGTTCAGTGCGCCTTCCACGCTGTGCCGCCGGGCGATGCTGTCGAGGCCGATGGAGCCGGTGTAGAGCCAGCGCACATGGCGGTATTTCTGGCGCATGTTGCGCAGCCAGTAGAGGAAGTCGCCGATGGCGCGGTCGCCGTCGCGGTATTGCAGGCCCTGAAGGAAGACCGGCAGTTCGTCCACCAGGATCAGCCAGGGCGGTCCGTCGGCATGATCGTCCAGGTGAGCCAGCAGATGGTCGGCGAACTCGCGCCAGTCGGTCTGCAACAGCCATTGCCGCCAGTCGCCGCCTTCGGCTTTGCCGTGCAGGACGCGGGAAAGGCGTTCGCCCAGGGCGACCATCACACTGGCGCCGGTGCTCAGTTCTTCCTGGATGGCGGCGCAGCATTGGCGGAAGAAGTCCTTCTCCTCGCGAAAGCCCTCCACGTCGAGGACGATGGCGCGAAAGCCTTGCTCTGCGGCGCCATCGCGCAGGCGGTTGAGCAGGACGGTCTTGCCGATGCGGCGCGGGGCGAGCATCAGCAGGTTGCGGCCTTCGTTGAAGTGTCTCCAGAGGTTGGCGGTTTCTTGGGTGCGGTCGAAGCAGGTCATCGCGATGTCTCCAGATTTACTGGATAAACAGTAACACAACAACACTGTTGCACAACAAGGTTGTTATTTTCTTTGCGCCGCACCGTGCCTACATGTTGTTCGCCCAGATCGTCCCCACCCCGGAACGGGCCTCCAGCCCCATGCTCGACCGCCTGGCGGGAATCGACCCGGACGAACTCAGCCCGAAACAGGCGCTGGAGGCGTTGTACGAGTTGCGCCGATGGAACACCGTAGGGTACGCCTTGCGCACCATCGGGAGTAAATCGGTGCGCACGGCGCACCCTACATAATCAATTGGTTAGATTGAATTTCTTCATGAGCGCCGGTCAATGCAGGTGCAACTCGGCGCACAGGATGCCGGGGTCTTTCTGGCCGCTTTCCGCCATGACTTCCAGGTTGCGCAGGACTTGCAGGCTGGCGGCTTCCATTTTGCCCAGTTCATCCAGACCGGCATTCATTTCACCCGCGTGAAAATGCCGCACGGCATTTACCCCGTGTCGGTGCACCGCCACATGGGGGGGCTCAATGGCCTGATAGCCGGGCAGTTTGGAAAAGCAGCTCTTGCCGTCACCTTCGTAGTACCACTTGCCGAGACGGCAGTTGGTATGGCCGGCGAATTCGCTATCCTGCTTGTTCGAGAGTCCGAGAAATACCTTGTAGATGTCCATCTTGAACACCAGGTGATCCACCTTGGCGGTTTCCACGAAACTGCGCAGGGCGCTGGCGGCGATGGTGCCGATCATCTGATCCGAGGAATCCATCAGGCCCTTCATGCCGAGGTAGGCCTGCTGCCCATCCTGTTTGAACAAGCGGGTGCTTTCCGGGTCCACCTGAACCTGGTCGCGTACCTGGGTTGCCTCGTTCTGCACCGTCTGCACCAGGCTGGAAATCTCGTTGGTGGCGCTTCGGGTGCGGTCGGCCAGTTTGCGGACTTCGTCTGCCACGACCGCGAAACCGCGCCCGTACTCGCCGGCCCGCGCCGCCTCGATGGCCGCGTTGAGGGCGAGAAGATTGGTCTGTTCGGCGATGCCCTGAATCAGTTTGACGATGCCGCCGATCTCACCGGTGCGGTCGTGCAGCTTGCCCACCTCCTCCGAGGTGGAATTGAGCCGCTCGGTGAAGCTTTCCAGGCTGTTGGCCATGCGCTCGATGATGCCCAGGTTGTCGCCCACGGTATGGCAGGCCTTGACCACGCGTTCCGTCTCCTGGCGCATGGCCTGGGCCAGCGTGGCGAGCGAGCCCTGGGATTCCTTGAGCGAATCGCTGAAACTGCCGATGTGGGGGACCATCCCCGTCAGTGGGCTGCCCTGGTCCCGCATGACGGCCGGCGCGGAGCGCATGGCATTGAGCGCCTCTCGTTTCACCGTCAATTCCCCTCGCAGGGTCTCGTTTTCGGACTGTAGGGTTTGCAAGTGTTCCCGCAATTCCGCGAGTTTTTGTCCTGATCGGAAAAACATGGTCGGGCGCCCCTTCAAACGGTGGTGGGGCGCTATCGGCCATCGCGGGAAAAACTTTATTTTTTCCACGGGAACAAGCTCCCGCCGCGCGGCTGGGTCGGCGTTGAATCGCGGTGGCGCCGAATCCTGCCACGCCCCTGTCGCGCGGACTGAATGAAAACAGCCGGCTGGAAGCCGGCGCTACAAGCGCGGCCGGCTTCAGTCCCCGAAACTGGTGCCGACCCCGCGCGCGCTAGCCACCCAGGGGTGGTCGGGCGGCACGGTCTTGACCTGGCCGGCGACGTCTTCCAGGCGCACCGGCTCGCTGGATTCGCCGCGCGCCGCGACCATGAAGCCGTATTGGCGTTGCTCGATCAGGTCGGCGGCGGCGGTGCCGAGGCGGGTGGCGAGCAGACGGTCGGCGGCGGAAGGGGTGCCGCCGCGTTGCAGGTGGCCGAGGATGGTGACGCGAGCTTCCAGGCCGGTGAGATGTTCGAGTTGCTGCGCCAGACGCAGGGTGCGTTCGGCATAGACCAGTTCCGCTTCCACCACGGCGGACTTCTTGTCCTTCTTT
Organism: Gallionellaceae bacterium; assembly: GCA_028714875.1. Taxonomy (GTDB): domain Bacteria; phylum Pseudomonadota; class Gammaproteobacteria; order Burkholderiales; family Thiobacillaceae; genus PFJX01. Next base: position 58,018 of record JAQTLN010000001.1, on the reverse strand, counting down.
TTCGCGGCGGCAGCCATCTGCGCGGCGAACTCCTGCCGGGAAATCGCGCCTTCGGCCACGGCGACGATACTGAACGGCTTGCCTTTGCGTTTGCGCGCCTTGATGGCATCGGCCACCACGTCCACGTCGTAGGGAATCTCCGGCACCAGAATTACGTCGGCGCCGCCGGCAATGCCCGCGCCCAGCGCCAGCCAGCCGGCGCGGTGGCCCATGATCTCGACCACGATGATGCGGTGATGGCTGTGCGCGGTGCTGTGCAGGCGGTCGATGGCGTCGGTGGCGATGCCCAGGGCGGTGTCGAAACCGAAGGTGGTATCGGTCAACGCCACGTCGTTGTCGATGGTCTTCGGCAGAGTCACCACGTTGAGGCCGGCCTGCTGCAAGCGCAGCGCGTTCTTCTGGGTGCCACCACCGCCCAGGCAGACCAGGCAATCGAGGCCATTGGCGTGGTAGTTGGCGACGATGGTCTCGGTCATGTCCTGCACCTTGCCGTTCACCGGCATTTTGTGCGGCTTGTCGCGGCTGGTGCCGAGGATGGTGCCGCCCAGGGTGAGGATGCCGGAAAGCTGCTCGCCTTCCAGCGGCATGGTGCGATTTTCCATGAGGCCGCGAAAACCGTCGCGAATGCCGATGATGTGCATGCCGTAATGCGACACACAGGCCTTGCCGACGCCACGAATCGCCGCGTTGAGGCCGGGACTGTCGCCGCCGGAGGTGAGAATGCCGATGCTTTGGGTCATGGGAAATGCCGCCGTAGGTTGGAAATGCCGCCGCATTGTCATTCGGGCGCGGCGTCAAGGCCAGCGCACGGGATGACTTACATCATTTCCACCACCCACTTGGTCACCGTCGCGGTCGCCCGCGCGCATTGCTCGCCGCGCGCGCTATCGAAGGCCTTGTATTCCTCCGGGTTCCACATGTCGTAGGTCTTGCCGGTGAACTGCTGTTGCAGTTCCTGGCAGGTGACGCCGCCGAATTCATCGCGAAAGCGATCCACCAGTTCCTGGCCTTTCTTGAAGTTGTTGATGAAACGGCCCTTGTCCAGCTTGTCGCGCTCACGCCCGCGCCGCGCCGATAGCGCCATCAGGCCGCCGGTGAGCGCGCCGCAGGCGCCCACGCCGGAAAGGCCACCGCCACCGGATAGGCCATGGCTCGCCTTGATCACGCTGTCCTCGATCACGCCCACGGTTTCCTGCACGGCGGCCAGTACGCATTGCGGACAGCAGCCGTAATCCAGTTCGTATTTCAGCGCCTTGTCGTAGGCGATCTGCGCGAGGCCGGCCTTGTCATCCGTGTTCATGCGAGGCTCCGGAATATTAGAAGTCGCTAATGTATAGCATTGGCGCCCGCGCGTCTTGCGCGGCTTATCATCGCCCGCACTCCCCAGCACGGAACCCTGAACATGAAAACCCTGCACCTCAACGCCGATGAACTCGATCTGAACTTCGACCAGTGCCTGAAGCTCGCCAACCAGGCCGCCGACCACCTGCTCGTTAAGCAAGGCGGCGCCATGTTGCTGTCATTCTGGGATAACGATCGTGGACTGGAATCACCGCATGGCGTTTCGGAATGCCACTTCCAGTGCCCCATCCCCGGCTGGCAGGACTACGCCAGTAATCGCGGCGGCGCCCTCATGGTCAACTTCGGCCTGGGCCGTTTCGTGTTCTGTTACCGGCCGATCGATGTCTGAACCGGAAGCGCCACAGCCTGTTGTGCGGCGGATATGAAAATGCGCAGTCGCCACGTTGGCTCTCCCACCGCCACGAGCTTCCTCAGCGGCGCCAGTGAGTGACCGTCAAAAGTGCGTCAGGTGTTGCACGCATGGCATAGCCGCCACGCCCGGCTCGCTTGACCGCGTACATGGCCTCGTCGGCCTGACGTAGCAGCGCATCGGCGCTGTCGCCGTCGCGCGGGTAGACGGCGATGCCGATGCTGCCGTCGATCTGGACCACGCCCTCGCTCAAGGTGATGGGTTCGTGCAGGTCGTCGGCCAGGCGATGGACGATTTCCCGAAGTTCCTCGCAGCGTGAGATCGCCACCACCATCACGAACTCGTCCCCCCCCAGACGGGCCAGGGTATCGCTACCGCGCAAGCGGCTCTCCAGACGCCGCGCCAGGCCTTCCAGGAGCTCGTCGCCCACGGCATGGCCATAGCGGTCGTTCACCGGTTTGAAACCGTCCAGATCGAGAAACAGCACGCCCACCAGCGATTGGCCCCGGCGCGCCAGCGCCAGCGTGCTTTTCAGACGATCCGCGAGAAGGCTGCGGTTGGGCAGCGCCGTCAGTGGATCGTGGTTGGCGAGCCATTCCTGTTCGTTTTCCCGTTGCTTGCGGCCGGTGATGTCCACCGCCGCGCCCACCAGGACGGCGCGTCCATCCAGCCAGCGGGCTTGCCGGTTCGAGACGTGATACCAGCGTCCCGTGGCGGGGTGCGGAAAATCGAAGTCGCTCCCGACGCAAGGAGGGACACCAAGCATGGCCTCGCGCACAGGAGTCTGCGCCTCGGGCACGCAATTCGAGCAAGGTTCAAGGCGATCAAGCAGGGCCTGATGGCAGGTTTGCCCGAGCAAGTCGCCAAACTGATTGCGCGCGCTGGCATTGGCGAACATCACTTTCAGGCTGGCGGCGTCGACCACATACAGGGCGACATCGACGCCTTCCAACACGTTGAAAAATATCTGGTTGGCATCGTTGAGCGCGGCGCGGGCAATTTCCTTGTCGGCCACTTCCCGCCGCAACTGGCGGTTGAAACGGCCGACCATGAGCGCGATCAAGGCGGCTACCAACGTGGTCAGCGCAAGAACCACGCTGGTCCAGATCAGCCAGCGCCAATCGGACCTGGGCGAGCGGTAGAGGAAATCGTCCAGTGTGCGGGTCGTCTCGCTCAGGCCAAGGTTGGCATAGGCGGTTTCAATACGCTTCCAGCGTCCGGGATTCATGTGGCCGACCTCGATCAGGTCGGGTTGCATGAGCGCGCGGATGGCCTGGGCTTCGAACAATAGGTGCTCGCGGCTCTTGGCCCGGCTGTATCTCGCGAGAATCAGGTCGACGATTTCCTCCGGGTGCGCAAGCGCGTAGTCCCAGCCCGCCATGCTGGCGCGGCGAAAAGCGGCAACCCGCTCCGGATGGACGCGCAGTTCGTCCTGGCTGGTGAACAGCACGTCGCTATAGAAATCCACGCCGTAGCTGTGCGGGTCGATGATCCGGTAGGAAATGCCGCGCTGTTTCAGGAAATAAGGCTCGTTGCTGGAATAGGCGTTGAAGGCGTCGGCCTTGCCGTCGATCAGATCCTGGACATTGAAACTGCTGGGAATGAGGTTCAGATGGTCGATGCGGACCCCTTCATTGGAAAGCAGCACCAGCAATTCCGCGTTTTCCACACTGCGGGTCATCATCAAACGCCGGCTGGCCAGATCCTGTGGGGTGTGGATTCCACTCTTCTCCAAAACCAGCCAGATATTGGGGGAGCGTTGAAACAGCGCGGCCAGCGCCACTACCGGCCTGCCACGCTGGTAAGCCGCGACCAGGCCGGAATTGCCGACACCATATTGCGCGTGGCCATTCAGCACCTCGTCCAGCGGCGTCGGCCGATGCGGGCCGGCCTCACGTATTGCGACGTTCAGCCCTTCCCGCGCGTAGTAGCCCTTTTCCAGCGCCGCGTAGTAGCCGGCGAACTGGAACTGGTGCAGCCAACGCAACTGCAACACCACCGATTCCGCCCCTTGCGCCAGCCCGGCATGCAACAGGAAGCCGGCGCAAAGGAAGGCTGCCGATATGAAGCTGGACAGCGCCTTGGACTGCGCGCCCGAGGTGGGCGTTGCTACAGGGTGAGCCACGGCGGGAAGTGCTCCTGTGTCGTCTGGCGGTATAGCCTGGATTCTCCTCACACCTCAGCGGGAATGATATTCATCGAAACTACCAGCGACACCGGCCGAGTCAGCGGGCGTGCCAGGCGCGCAGGGCCGCCACATCGACATAACCCCGCTCTCCCTCTCCAGCAACATCGAGACGGCGGTAAGGGGCGCCCGCCTCGCCCAGATCGGTCAGAACCGCCAGCGCGCCGGTGAAGTCATGATCGCGGGTGTAATCGTTGATCGTCACCACGGTCTTCAGGCCGGCGCCCAGCGAAGAACGGATGCCGTTCTCGGAATCCTCGAACGCGAGGCATTCCTCGGGGCTCAGGCCGAGTTGTTGCAGGGCCCAGACGTAGATGTCGGCGGCGGGCTTCTTGGCCGGGACGATGTCACCGGCGGCGATCACCGTGAACCAGTCGGCGCCATCCTCGGCCAGGCTGTAACGTAACAGGGCGGTGACGTTTTCCGGGGTGGTGGTGGTGGCCACGCCCAGGATCAGGCCGGCGGCGCGCGCTTCGCGCAACAGGCGCTCGACACCGGGGCGCAGCGGTATGCCGCCCGCGGCCAGCAACTGGGTGTAGTGGCGGGTCTTGGCCTGGTGCAGTTGGGCAACCAGTTCGTCGAAATTGGCGGGCTTCACGTAATCGGGACGGAAGTGTTCGACGTAATATTTCATCCGTTCCTTGCCGCCGGTGACCGCCAGCAATTCGCCGTAGAGCGGCACATCCCAATCCCAATCCATGCCGAACTCGCGAAATGCCGCGTTGAAGGCCGGGCGATGACCATCGCGCTCGGTATCGGCCAGGGTTCCATCGACGTCGAACAACAGTGCTTTAAGCATGGCAATTCCTTGAATTTACAGGTTTTTCAAAACGATTCAGACAGTTACAATTCGCGCCCCACCGTCGCCTAGAGGGCGCCACATGCAGTCCACCGCCCAAGTCAGCTCCCAACTCAGTTCCCAACACTCCGAATTCGACCAGCTGTTCAACGGCACCCTCTACAGCCTGCTGTCCTGGCAACAGCTCACCGCCTTCTGGGAGCGCCTGGACACCGGGGCCGGCTGGTATCTCTACGCCCTCGGCGAGGAACGCCCGAGCGAGCCGGCCGACGCGGAACACGTCGCCGCCTTCACCCGCGAGATCGACGTACTGCTGCGCCGTGAACATCACGAGGACTACTGCGGCATCGTCTACGCCGACAATCTCGACGCCCCCAGCATCATCAAGATCTACGACCCCAATCATCTGGGAACCTCGTGCGGTTCCAGCAAACACCGCATCCTGCCCGGCTGGGTAATGTCGAAATTGCCGCCTTCCGACCTCTCCCCCAGCCACCTCGTCCCGCAAAATCGGAAGCGCTGGTGGCAGGGTTTCCTGGATCTGATCGGGGCGAACTGAGCGCGGCAATGCGTCTGCCGTAGCGCCGGCACCCTTGCCGGCGTCTGTTCGAACAGCCGGCTGGAAGCCGGCGCTAGCAAGGCACGAAATCAAGCATTCGCGCCAATCCAGACCTTACCCAATCTAAGAAAAAAGCGGCCCGCAGGCCGCTTTTTTCTTGTCCGCGCCGATTACTCGGCGGCGGGCTCGGTGGGCGCCTGCGGTACCGGCACTTCGATCAAAGCCTTCATGGACAGACGCATGCGGCCTTTCTCGTCGGTCTCCAACACCTTGACCTGCACGGCCTGGCCTTCCTTGAGGAAGTCGGTGACCGCGTTGACACGCTGGTGGGCGATCTGCGAGATATGCAGGAGGCCATCCTTGCCCGGCAGCACGTTGACGATGGCGCCGAAGTCGAGAATCTTCAGCACGGTGCCATCGTAGGTGCGGCCCACTTCGACCTCGGCGGTGATGTCCTCGATCCGCTTCCGCGCCAGTTCACCGGATTCAGTGGTGGTGCAGGCGATCTTGATGGTGCCGCTCTCGTCGATGTCGATCTGGGTGCCAGTCTCTTCGGTCAGCGCGCGAATGACTGCGCCACCCTTGCCGATCACATCGCGGATTTTTTCCGGATTGATCTTCATGGTGATGATGCGCGGCGCGTAGGCACTCAGTTCGTGCGGGGCGGCCTCGGCCTGCTCCATGATGCCGAGGATATGCATGCGGGCCTCGCTCGCCTGGCTCAGCGCAACTTGCATGATTTCCTTGGTGATGCCCTGGATCTTGATGTCCATCTGCAGGGCATTGATGCCGTTTTTGGTGCCGGCGACCTTGAAGTCCATGTCGCCCAGGTGATCTTCGTCGCCCAGGATGTCGGTCAACACGGCAAAGCGGTTGCCTTCCTTGATCAAACCCATGGCGATGCCGGCCACGTGATCTTTCATGGGTACGCCGGCGTCCATCATCGCCAGGCTGCCGCCGCAGACGGAAGCCATGGAGGAGGAGCCGTTGGATTCAGTGACTTCGGAGACCAGACGGATGGTGTAGCCGAATTCTTCCTTGGTCGGCAGACAAGCCGTCAGGGCGCGCTTGGCGAGGCGGCCGTGGCCGACTTCGCGGCGCTTGGGTGCGCCCATGCGCCCGGTTTCGCCGGTGGCGAAGGGAGGCATGTTGTAATTCAGCAGGAAATGGTCGCTGTAATTGCCGGTGAGCGATTCAATAGTCTGCTCGTCGCGGCCGGTGCCCAGGGTGGCAACCACCAGCGCTTGCGTCTCGCCACGGGTAAACAGCGCGGAACCGTGGGCGCGCGGCAGCACGCCGGTGCGAATGCTGATGGGGCGCACGGTGCGGGTGTCGCGACCATCGATACGCGGCTCGCCGGCCAGGATGCGGCTGCGCACGACCTTGGCTTCCAGGGTGTGGAACATGTCCTTGATCGCGTTGACCTGGGTGGTATCCAGGTCCGGGCTGAGCAACTCGGCCATGACTCGGCCGCGAATGGCGTCGACTTCGGTCACGCGCGCCTGCTTCTGCTTGATCGAATAGGCGGCGGCAAGCGCGTCGGCGCAGAGGCCGCTCATCTTTTCAAGCATGGCGGCGTCGGTTTCCGGCGCGCTCCAGTCCCAGGCGTCCTTGCCGGCTTCGTCGGCGAGATCATTGATCGCGTCGATGGCGACCTGCATCTGCTCGTGGCCGAACACCACGGCGCCCAGCATCACTTCTTCCGACAACTGGTCGGCTTCCGACTCCACCATCAGCACGGCGGACTCGGTACCGGCCACGACCAGATCCAGCTTGGAGGTTTTCAGCTCCGTCGTGGTCGGGTTCAGGACATACTGGCCGTCAATGTAGCCAACGCGGGCGGCACCCACCGGGCCGTCGAACGGCAGACCGGACAGCGCCAGCGCGGCGGAAGCGCCGATCAGCGCGGGAATATCGGGATCGACTTCCGGGTTGGCCGAAATCACCAGCGCGACGACCTGCACTTCATTGAAGAAGCCATCCGGAAACAGCGGGCGGATCGGACGGTCGATCAGGCGGCAAATCAGCGTTTCCCTGGTGGAGTTGTTCGACTCGCGCTTCAGGAAACCGCCGGGAATGCGGCCGGCGGCATAGGCCTTTTCCTGGTAATCGACAGTCAGCGGGAAGAAATCCTGGCCCGGTTTCACTTCGTTTTTCGCTACCACGGTGACCAGCACCACGGTGTCGTCCATGTTGACGATCACGGCACCGTCGGCCTGGCGAGCGATCTCGCCGGTTTCCAGGGTGACTTGATGGCGACCGTATTGAAATGTCTTCTTGACCGGATTCACGCTGACTTTTTCCTATATTTGCTGTCTTGTTTCTGGGTGCTGCCTGCCAGATGGATTGCTTGCGTGTAATTACTTACGCAAACCGAGGCGCTTGATCAGATTGGTGTAGCTGTCGGCATTCTTGGACTTGAGGTAGTCCAGCAGACGGCGACGACGGCTGACCATCTTGAGCAGGCCGCGGCGGGAATGGTGATCCTTGGCATGGGTTTTGAAGTGACCGGTCAGGTCATTGATACGGGCGGTGAGCAGGGCAACCTGAACTTCCGGGGAGCCGGTATCGGCGGCGGCGCGCTGATAGTCTTCAACGATCTGAGCTTTCTGAGGGGTGGTGACGGCCATCTTGGCTACTCCAACGAAAAACGCGCATTCTACGCGCGGGACAAGGAATTTCTCAAGCAATTCATGGGGCTGAGAACGGGATAGAGTGCTGGTGGTCGTCTGCCCACCGGCTTGCCTCATTCACTGGAAACAAGGCGTTTCGGCGCGGCTTTACCATCTTGATCGACTTCCGCCACGCCAAGAAAGCGGCCATCCGGAGCATAGAGACGCAGCAACTCCCCGACATGCAGGCCGGCGCGCCAGATGGCCTGGCCGTGGCTGATCTGCCAGGCGGCTTCGAGATCGAGGTCGATGCGCGGCAGATCGAGGGCGAGATTGTCGGCGGGCAGCAGGCGCGCGTCGCGCGCTTCCTCCGTGAGTTCCGCCAGGGCTTCCAGGCTGATTGCGTCATCCAGGTGGTAGGGACCGACTTGCAGACGATCGAGCCCGACCAGATGTCCACCACAACCAAGGACTTCACCCAGGTCGTCGGCGAGCGCGCGCACATAGAAACCTTTGCTGCTGTGCACACGCACGCTGGCATGAGTGCCGTCGAAGTTTTCCAGTTCCAGGTCGTACACGGTCACACGGCGTGCCGCCCGTTCGATCTCGATGCCCTGGCGCGCATATTCATATAGCGGCCGACCGGCATGTTTCAGGGCGGAGTGCATCGGCGGCACTTGCTCGATTTCGCCGCGAAAGCGCTCCAGCGCCTGCTCCAGCGCCGTTGTGCCGAAGTTGACCGGCCGTTCGGCAATCACCTCGCCATCCAGGTCGCCACTGGAAGTACGAATGCCGAAGCGGATTTCGGCGCGATAAACCTTGTCGGCATCGAGCAGGAATTGCGAGAACTTGGTGGCTTCACCCAGGCATAGGGGAAGCAGACCGGTGGCGAAGGGATCAAGGGTGCCGGTATGGCCGGCCTTTTGCGCGCGGTACAGCCACTTGGCTTTCTGCAAGGCGGCGTTGGAAGTGAAGCCGGCGGCCTTGTCGAGCAAAAGCACGCCGGAAATGGCGCGTTTGACGATTTTGTTCGCCCGCGAGGCGGCAGACACCCGTGAACGCCGAGGCGACTCGCCCTCGGGCTGAGAGCCGGCCCGCGCACCCTGTTCGTCAACCATGCTGATATTCGAGAACAAACGCGCGGTTAACTGTCGCTGTCCGGCGCATCGCCCTGATGATGCTTGCGGTCTTCCGCCACGGCTTTGTCGATAAGTTCGGACAAATGGGCGCCGCGCTCCACCGAGGCGTCGTAGACGAAGGTAAGTTTGGGCACGGTACGCAGGGTCATGCGTTTCGCGAGTTCGCTGCGCAGAAAACCGGCGGCGCTGCCCAATCCCTTGCGCGCGGCCTCATGGTCGCCGCTGAATACGGTGAACCAGACCTTGGCATGCTCCAGATCGGTGGTGACATTCACGGCGGTGAACGTGACGCCGACCACGCGCGGATCTTTCATTTCGCGCGCATGGATGTCCGCCAGTTCCTGGCGGATCTGTTCGGCTACACGAAGGTTTCTTTGATTGGCCATAGGAGGATGAGTGCTGAGTGCCAAGTGCTGAGTACTCGCTACTCAGCACTCAGTCCTCGCTAGTTCAAAGGGTTCTCGCAACCTCGACCACCTCATAGCATTCGAGCTGGTCGCCTTCCTGGATGTCATTGAAGTTCTTCAGGTTCAGGCCGCATTCGAAGCCCGCCTTCACATCCTTCACGTCATCCTTGAAGCGTTTGAGGGAGTCCAGCTCGCCGTCATGTACCACCACGTGGTCGCGCAGCACACGGACACGGGCGGAGCGCTTCAACTGGCCTTCGAGCACGAAACAACCGGCGACCGCGCCCACCTTGGTGATGCGGAACACCTGGCGGATCTCGGCCAGACCGAGGGCGTTTTCCTTCTTCTCCGGAGAGAGCAGGCCACCCAGCGCGGCTTTCACGTCATCCACGGCTTCGTAAATGATGTTGTAGTAACGGATGTCGACTCCGGCGGATTCGGCCAGCTTGCGGCTCTGGGCATCGGCGCGCACGTTGAAGCCGATGATCACGGCCTTGGAGGCGATGGCCAGGTTGACGTCGGATTCGGAAATCGAACCGACCGCGGAGTGGATCAGGTTGACCTTCACCTCCGCTGTGGAAAGCTTGTTCAGGGCATGCGCCAAGCCTTCGTAAGAGCCTTGCACGTCGGCCTTCAGGATCAGCGGCAGAGACTTCACTTCACCTTCGCCCATCTGGTCGAAGATGTTTTCCAGCTTGGAGGCCTGTTGCTTGGCGAGTTTCACGTCACGGAACATGCCTTGACGGAACAGGGCGATTTCGCGCGCCTTCTTCTCGTCGTGCAGGACCAGTACATCCACGCCCGCGCCCGGCACGTCGGACAGGCCCTGGATTTCCACCGGAATGGCGGGACCGGCCTGGGATATGGGCTTGCCGTCCTCGTCCAGCATGGCGCGCACGCGACCGAAGGCGGAACCGGCGAGCACGATGTCGCCGCGTTTCAGGGTGCCGGATTGCACCAGCACCGTGGCAACCGGGCCACGCCCCTTGTCCAGGCGTGATTCCACGACGACACCCTTGGCCAGGGTATCGACCGGCGCCTTGAGTTCCAGCACTTCAGCTTGCAGCAGGATGGCATCGAGCAGCGCGTCGATGCCCGCGCCGGTCTTCGCGGACACGTCCACGAACATGGCGTCACCGCCCCATTCTTCCGGCACCACGCCTTCGTTGGAGACTTCCTGACGAATTTTTTCCGGGTTGGCGCCCGGCTTGTCGATCTTGTTGACCGCGACAATGACCGGCACATTGCCGGCCTTCGCGTGGTGGATGGCTTCCCGCGTCTGCGGCATGACGCCGTCATCGGCCGCGACGACCAGGATCACCAGGTCGGTCACCTTGGCACCACGCGCCCGCATGGCGGTAAACGCTTCGTGGCCGGGGGTGTCGAGGAAGGTGACCATGCCCTTCGAGGTTTCCACATGGTAGGCGCCGATGTGCTGGGTAATGCCACCCGCTTCGCCCGCCGCCACGCGGGCCTTGCGGATACGGTCGAGCAATGAGGTCTTGCCGTGGTCGACGTGACCCATCACCGTCACCACCGGGGCGCGCGGCAGGAATTCCACTTCTCTTGCCAACTCCTCGTCTTCCAGATAGGACTCCGGGCTGTCGGTGGGTGCCGGCTTGGCGATATGGCCCATTTCTTCCACCAGTATCATGGCGGTGTCCTGGTCCAGTACCTGGTTGATGGTGACCATCGAGCCCATCTTCATGAGCGCCTTGATCACTTCCGCCGCTTTCACCGACATCTTGTGCGCCAGATCGGCGACGCTGATGGTTTCCGGAACCAGCACCTCACGCACCACCGCTTCAACCGGCAGTTGCTGAGATTGCTCATGTTCGCTCTTGTGGTGGCGTCCCTTGCGCGAACGCCAACCATCACCCTCCGTGGCGCCGCGGGTCTTGAGGCCTGGGCGCTTGCCGGTGACCGGTTCGACCTTGCCTTTCTTGGCGGCGGGCTTGGCTACCTTGGGCTTAACGGCGGGTTTGACGGCGGGCTTGGCTTCGGCGGGCGTGGCTTCACCGGCTGACGCGGGTGTGGCGCTCGTCGCGGCGACTTCCGGTCCACGCGCCAGCGCCGCCTTGGCGTCCAGTTCGGCCTGTCGGCGCGCGGCTTCGCGCTCCTGCTTGGCCTTGTGTTCGGCTTCCTGGATGGCGCGCAAAGTGGCGTGGCGCTTGGCTTCCTGCTCTCGCGCCTGGCGTTCGGCATCGTCGATCACGGAGACCGGGCGCTTGATGACCGGCCGCTCGGCTTTCTCTTCGGCCACTTCTTCCGCGCCGACCGCCTCCGTCGCTTCCTGGACCGGCGTCGCCTCGACCACTACCTCGACGATCGTCTCGACCGGAGCCGCAACCACAGGTTCATCTACTTCAGGCTCGGGCGCCACTTCCACCACCGGCTCCGGCTGAACCGACGCGGTCTCGGCCACCTCGACCTCAACCGGCATCACCGGCTCCAGTACCTCTTCCGGCGCTTCCGCCACCTTGTCGTGGGCGGCGGCATCGCCGTGCCCCACTTCTCGCTTGATCAGCGTGCGCTTCTTGCGCATTTCCACCTGCACGGTGCGGGTGCGGCCGCTACTGTCGGCAGTCTTGATCTCACTGGTCTGCTTGCGTGTCAGCGTAATTTTGGTCTTGCCCTCTTTGGCGCCATGCTTGCCGCGCAGGTAATCCAGCAAGCGCGACTTGTCCTGGTCGGAGAGGACATCGCCGATTCCCTGGACGGTTACACCGGCGGATTGCAACTGCTCCACCAACAGCGTGGGCGCAACCTTGAGTTCAGTGGCGAATTGTTCGACGTTCATGCTACCCCCGTTCAGACGCCCGCCAGCATGGGCGCCCGCGCTGTCATGATCAGCGCCTTGGCGCGATCCTCATCCATGCCGACGAGTTCCATCAACTCGTCCACGGCCAGATCGGCCAGGTCCTCCGCCGTATTCACCCCTTGCGCGGTGAGTTGGGCGGCGGTTTCTTCATCCATGCCGGCGACACTCATCAGGTCGGCGGCGGCGGACTCCATTTCTTCTTCATGCACGATGGCATCGGTGAGCAGGGCGTCACGCGCGCGCGAACGCAGCTCGTTGACCGTGTCTTCGTCGAAGGATTCGATCTCCAGCATCTCGGCCAGCGGCACATAGGCCACTTCCTCCAGCGTGGAGAAACCTTCCTGCACCAGCACCTCGGCCACGTCCTCGTCGACGTCCAGCTTTTCCATGAACATCTCGCGAATGCCCGAGGCTTCCTGCTCGTGTTTCTGCTCGGCCTCGTCCACTGACAGGATATTGATTTCCCAACCGGTCAGTTCAGCCGCCAAGCGCACGTTCTGGCCGTAACGGCCAATCGCCACGTCGACCTGATCGGGGTCCACCGCCACATCCATCGCGTGTTTGTCTTCATCCATCACGATGCTGCTGATTTGCGCGGGAGAAAGCGCGTTGATCACAAACTGGGCGGGATCGGCGGCCCACAACACGATGTCGACGCGCTCGCCGTTGAGTTCGTTGGTCACGGCCGTCACGCGGGTGCCACGCACACCGATACAGGCGCCTTGCGGATCCATGCGCGGGTCGTTGGACTTGACCGCGATCTTGGCGCGCATGCCAGGGTCGCGCGCGGCGGCCTTGATCTCGATGACGCCTTCCTCGACCTCGGGCACTTCCAGCTCGAACAGCTTCATGATGAATTCCGGCGCGGTGCGTGACAGCACCAGCTGCGGCCCACGCGCGGCGCGTTCGGCGCGCACCATATAGGCACGCACACGGTCGCCGATACGCAGGTTTTCCTTGGGAATCATCTGATCCTTTTCCAGGCGGCCTTCGATGCGCCCGGACTCGATGATGGCGGCGCCCCGCTCCATGCGCTTGATCGTGCCGGAGACCAGGGTGTCGTTGCGCGCCAGGAAATCGTTCAGCAGTTGTTCGCGCTCGGCGTCGCGAATCCTTTGCAGAATCACCTGCTTGGCGGCCTGGGCGCCGATGCGGCCGAAGTCCACCGCTTCCACGGATTCCTCGATGAACTCGCCCACCTCGATATCGGGCTTGATCTCGCGGGCTTCGAACAGAAGGTATTGGCGATCAGGGAACTCCAGACCGGCTTCATCGGGCAAAACTTCCCAGCAACGGAAGGCCTGGTATTCACCGGTGCGGCGATCGATCTCGACACGAATATCCACATCGTCGAGGTAACGCTTCTTGGTGGCATGGGCCAAAGCGGCTTCCAAGGCACCGAACACCACCTCGGGTTCCACATTTTTCTCACGCGCCAGCACATCGGCCAGCATCAAGACTTCCCGACTCATCGCACCCTCCGGGTTGAACCCTCTAATAGTGGCGCCAGGTGAGCCGAATCCACTTCAACAAGTGGAATCGACACCAACACACCATCCACATCCATTTGCAACACGCCATCCCGCAATCCCTTGAGCAAGCCGGTAAAGCGCTTGCGCCCATCAAGCGGGGCATGCAACTTGACCAGCGCGCGTTCACCATTGAAGCGCACGAAGTCCGCCTCCTTGACCAACGGCCGATCGGTTCCCGGCGAGGACACTTCGAGACGGTCGTAATCGACGTTCTCGACCATGAATACGCGCGTCAACTGATTGCTCACTTTCACGCAATCGTCCACGAGAATGCCGTTCGGGCTATCGATGAACACGCGCAACAAGCCCCGGCCAGCCCGCTCCAGGGTGACCAGTTCGTAGCCCATGCCGGCCAGGATTGGTTCGATTAGTGTCTGCAAATCCATGATTAGGAAATAAAAAAAGGGCGCGAAGCCCGTAGAAAACTTGCTGAGTATACACTAGATCAGCAATCTCTCCGACAGGCGGCTAAAGACGTTTCACTCCCGAACCACCTTCGGCCTTGTCGGATCGACCAGCCCGCGCGATCACTCGCTTCCCACAGGGTGTTCCAGAACGATATTTTTTCCCGCGGCGGAGAAGCTGATCATCGCCAGCCAGGCACCCGCCGCCGGTAGCGAGACATTGGCGCGGTAATCGCCACTTGCGACTTCGTTCATGGGCTGGCCCGCTGACACGGGCTGGCCAGGGCGAGACAGGACGAAGCGCACAATCTGGCCGGAGACGCCGGCGCCATCAGCCCGGCGCAGCAATACTTTCACTTCGCTGCCGCGCCCGCGGTTGAGGGCGTCGAGCCCGTCTACTTCGACGTTCCAGCCCAGCCTTGCCAGACGAGCATCGATATCGCGATGCTGCGCGATGCTCTTGGCCGCTTCCTCACCATGCTCGACGATCCCGGCAAAGCCGGTATGCAGTGTCTTGCCCTTGGCGTTGGGAAGCAGTCGCTCGGCCAACACCGCCGGCAAGCCATTAACGGCCACATAGACGAAGCCGCCAAGCAGCACCGTGAGCACGACAAAGAAGCCGATCAGCAACTGTGGTACCCAGTGGACATGCAGATCCTTGCCGGGCTTGCTTTCATAAAGCAGATAAAACAGCAACGCGACCGTCGGATAGGCGACCACGTGCATGGTCACCACATCCAGACCAGCCCAATGCGAGAACGCATAAAAAAGATAGGCCGCGCTGGGCAGTCCCGCCGCCGCCACCGCCGCCCAGAAGTTGGACAGCTTGATGAGACGCGCCGCCCCGTAGAGCAGCGCGGTCAACAGCATGCCGCCGAAAATGGTAATGAGCAGGTTCATCGAGGCTGGCCTAAGGGTTATTTGCTGGTGAAGAAACGCGCGGTGTCGATCACGGTGTCGCCCTTGCCGCTGTGGATATGGAATTCGAACTCATGCAGCTTTGCGGCGCGAACGGGGTCGAGTTGCACACTGGCCTGAATAATCACGCTCTTGCCGTTGCGGATATGGACTTGCTGGAAATTACCCAGGTCCAACGCCCCCTCCGGCAGTCCATGCGCGCTGATCGAATAGAGTTCTTCGCCTCCGGAGATGTTGGTCAGACGAATCTGGTAGCGGTTGCGGATGCTGCCGTCCGACAGCATCACAAACAGAGGTTGCCGGATCTGCTGAATACTGTGCTCAAAGGTGTTGCGATGGCCGATGTCGTAAAACAGATAGGCGCACATCAGGATCAGCGATACACCGTAGCCCAATACCTTGAGGTTCTTCCAGTGCAGACGTACCGGCTCCGGCCGAGGTTTCGACAGGTTGGTTTCCGAGTCATAACGAATCAAACCGCGCGGATAGCCCATCTTGTCCATGATGCTGTTGCAGGCATCCACGCACAGGCCGCAGGAAATGCAGGTGTATTGCAGGCCATCGCGGATATCGATGCCGACCGGGCACACCTGCACGCAGAGGCCGCAATCCACGCAGTCACCGTGCCCCTTCCCTTGCCGCTCGCCACGATCGCGCAGCCCCGCGCGCGCCAGAATCCTCCCCGCCTCACCCTCGCCGCGCTTCTTGTCGTAATGCACGGTCAAAGTTTCCGGCTCGTACATGGCGCTCTGGAAACGGCCATAGGGACAAATGAAGGTACACACATGCTCACGTAGCAGAGCGGCGGCGGCATACGTGCTGATGCTCAGCGCGAGGGTGGAAATATAGGCGGCGGCGGGGGCTTCCCCGGTGAATATCGCGCGCAGCAACTCCGGCGCATAGCCGAAATACAGCACGAAAGTCAGCGCCGTCCAGAACGACAGGAGCACCCAGGCGACCCGCGTCCCCCCCACCTTGAGCAGCTTTTCGCCCTTGCTCCAGGGCTCGCGCAACAAACGCTGGCGGGCGGGGCGCTCGCCCTGAAACCATTTTTCCAGAAAGATGAATGCGTCGGTCCAGATGGTCTGGAAGCAGAAATAACCGCAAAAGGCGCGCCCAAACAGCGCTGTGATGAAGAACAGCAGTACCGCCGCGATGAACAACAGCATGGATAGCCAGAAGATGTCCTGCGGATACACCACCAGATTGAAAATCAGGTAGCGGCGTCCGGGAATATCGAACATGACCGCCTGCGCGGGCGCATCCGGCCGTGACCAGGGCAACCACGGCAACAGGAAGTAGACCGCGAAACTCAGCCAGAGAATGGCGCTCTTGAAGCGGCGAAACGGGCCCTTGATTGAGCGCGGAATAATGGGGATGCGTTTGAAATAAAGGTCGCCGCCAGGCTGTTGCTCTTGCACGCTTGTTACCCTTTGGCCCGACCTACGGTTGACCCGGTGGGCAGGCTAGTCAGAAGGACGTTCATTCGTCCGGGTTACCCGCGATGCCGATCCAGCACCGCCAAAACCAAAAACCCCGGCAAGCCGGGGTTCTTGCACTCGTGGCGAGCCAGGCTTTACTTGCCGCCGCCCAGCTCGTGGACATACTCGGTCAGCAGTTTGATCTGCTTCTCGCTCAAACGACCATTCCAGGCCGGCATCACGCCCTTGTTCACACCCGTGCTGATGGTCTTGCGTATCGCCGCGACCTTGCCGGCATCGTCGGCGGCGCCGGGCACATCGGCCCAGAGCCAGACCTTGTCGGTCAGATTGGCGGAACCGATATCCTTGCGCCCCTTGCCATCATTGTTGTGGCAGTAGTAGCAGGCGCCGGTCTGGCCGTGGAACAGCTCCTTGCCCTTGGCGGCCTTCGCGGCATCCGCCTTCAAACCGGACAAGGTGGCGACGTAGTTGGCCAGGTCGTCGATCTGATCGGCCTCCAATGCCTCGCCGAAGGGAGGCATATAGCCGTGTCGGCCATTGCTGATCGTCTCGTTGATCTTGTCGTAGGAACCACCGTAGATCCAGTCATCGTCGGTCAGGTTCGGGAAGAAGCCGATCTTGCCTTGTCCGCCGGACTGATGGCAGGGCGCGCAGTTATCCGAAAACAGGGTTTTGCCGGCGGACACCACGAAACTGCTGAGTTCCGGATCCTTGGCGATCTTGTCGTAGGGCAGCGCGGTCAGCTTGTCGAAATACGGCTTCTGAGCCAGCGTGGCGTCCTGCATTTCCTTGAGCAACTTGGCGCGGGTATTCCAGTGCCAGGATTCATCCTGGCCTTCGGCGTTCTTGTAGGTAATGGTGTTGACGCCCGTCAGGAAACCCTTGCCGATCGGCCAGGACGGATAGACAACCCAATAAACCAGCGCGAACACCATGGTCACGTAAAACGTGTAGGTCCACCACACCGGCAGAGGATTGTTGAACTCCTGCAGGTCGTCGTCCCACACGTGTCCTGTGGTCTGCACCTGGGTCGTCGCCGGGTTTGTCGCCGGGTTTTTGGAGTTGTCAGCCATTGGACTTGTCCTTCTTCACTTCGTCGTCATCAAGAAAAGGGATGTTCTTGTACTCTTCCAGCTTGGCGCCCCGCTTCCTGCTGCCATACACCCAGAAAACGATCAGGCAGAAGGTGATGAAAAAAATCAGCAGGCCAAGCGGCCTGGCGTTTTCCGGGTCGGCAAACCATTCCATCAGCGGAACTTCACCAATTCTTCGGGTTTGATCTTGCTGAAATCAACCATCGTGCCCAGCACCTGAAGATAGGCGACCAGGGCGTCCATCTCGGAAACGCTGGAACGATCGCCGTCATAGTTGCCTTCCTGCGCCTGGGCGACCAGATTCTTCTGGGCATCCGCGATCACCAGCGTCTTGGCAACCTTCTCGCCGAATTGTTTGACGTTGCGGTCGTACTCTTCCTGGTTGGCCGAGTAGGGCACGCCGACGACGCGCAGCGCGCGCATGCGGTCACCCACGTCGGAAATATCCAGCTTGGTCTCCAGCAGCCACGGATAGTTGGGCATCACCGATTCGGGCACGACGGAGCGCGGGCTCAACAAGTGCTGCACATGCCATTCATTGGAGTACTTGCCGCCCACACGCGCCAGGTCGGGGCCGGTCCGCTTGGAGCCCCACTGGAAGGGGTGGTCGTACTTGGATTCCGCCGCCAGGGAATAGTGGCCATAACGGAGTTGCTCATCACGGAACGGGCGGATCATCTGCGAGTGGCAGAGATAGCAACCCTCGCGAACGTAGAGGTCGCGACCGCGTGATTCCAGCGGCGTGTAAGGGCGCACGCCATCGACCTTTTCGGTCGTGTCCTTGATGAAGAACAGCGGCGCGATTTCAACCAGGCCACCCACGCTGATGGCCATCATGGTCAACACCAGAAGAACACCGGCGTTGGTTTCGACGATTTCGTGTTTGAAGCTCATTTCCTAACCTCGTTCGCGTCAGGCGGTGGCGGCGGCAGCGCGTGCGCTGGCCACTTCGGCGCGCACACCCTGGCGGATGGTCTGGTAGACGTTGTAAGCCATCAGCAACATCCCCGTCAGGAAGAACATGCCGCCGATGGCGCGCATGGCATAGAAGGGGTGCATGGCGGCGACCGATTCCACAAAGGAGTATTGCAGGTTGCCGAAGTCATCGAAGGCGCGCCACATCAAGCCCTGGGAAATGCCGGAAATCCACATCGCGGTGATGTACAGCAAGGTGCCAATGGTCGCCAGCCAGAAATGCATGTTGATCAACTTGACGCTGAACATCTCGGTTTTCCACAGTCGCGGAATCATGTGATACAGCGAGCCAAAGGAGATCATCGCCACCCAACCCAGCGCGCCGGAGTGCACATGGCCCACGGTCCAGTCGGTGTAATGCGACAGCGCGTTCACGTCCTTCAGGGACATCAGCGGGCCCTCGAAGGTGGACATGCCGTAGAACGACAGGGCCACGATCATGAAGCGCATGATCGGGTCGGTACGCAATTTATCCCAGGCGCCGGACAGGGTCATGATGCCGTTGATCATGCCGCCCCAGGAAGGCAGCAACAGCATGATGGAGAAAGTGGCGCCGAGTGTGGAAGCCCAGTCGGGCAGCGCGGTCCAGTGCAGGTGATGGGTACCTACCCACATGTACATGAACGACAGCGCCCAGAAGTGGACGATGGACAGGCGATAGGAGTAGACCGGACGGCCGGCGTGCTTGGGCACGAAGTAATACATCATCCCCAGGAAGGCCGCGGTCAGGAAGAAGCCCACCGCGTTGTGGCCGTACCACCACTGGGTCATCGCGTCCTGCGTGCCGGAGAACAGGCTGTAGGACTTGAGGGTGAACATACTCACCGGCACCGCGAGGTTGTTGAAGGTATGCAGCAGCGCGGTCGCCAGGATGAACGAGAGGTAGAACCAGTTGGCGACATAGATGTGCGCCTGCTTGCGCCGCATCAGGGTGCCGACATAGACCGCCAGATAGGACACCCAGACGATCTCGATCAGGATGTCGATGGGCCATTCCATCTCCGCATATTCACGGCCCTGGCTGTAACCCAGTACATAAGAGGTGGCGGCCATCACGATGATGGCTTGCCAACCCCAGAAGGTGAAAGTGGCGAGGCCGGGCGCGAACAAACGGGTCTGGCAGGTGCGCTGAACCACATAGTACGAGGTGGCGAACAGCGCGGAACCGCCGAAGCCGAAGATCACCGCGCCGGTATGCACGGGGCGGAAGCGGCCAAACGAGAAGTAGGGACTATCGAAGTTCAAAAAGGGCCAGGCCAGTTCCGACGCGATATACACGCCGACGAACATGCCCACCACAGCCCACACAACCGCCATGATGGAGAACTTCTTGATGATGTCGTAATCGTACTGCTCGGCCGCAGCCTGATTGGTTGCAGACATAACGCCTCCTAGGGTCACCGCACCGCCCGGGCACCATCCCGGAACGTCGTTTCAACGCAAAAACTGGTAATAAAAACGCCTGCAAAAAAGCCGGGCGAGTATAGACGCAGGGCCGCCGGCCGACAAGAACGAATCACGCCGAATCCGCCTTGAGCAATGTCAACAGGTCGTCGGCGATATCCCGTGGCGTGTGGCCGAAGGGCAGGTAAAGACGCAGTCGCCCATGACCATCCAACACATAACTACCCGCCGAATGGTCGACCAGATAGCCTTCGGCGCCCGGCTCCACATGCCGACGGTAGACGACGCGGAAATCCCGGGCCGCTTGCGCCACCTGCTCCGGGCTGCCATGCAGACCAAGGAATGACGGATGGAAATAAGGCACATAGGCTTTGAGGATTTCCGGCGTGTCCCGTTCCGGATCCACCGAGACGAACAGTACTTGCACCTTGTCCGACGCCCCTTCTGGCATCAGTTTGAGGGCCGCGGCCATATCGGAGAGCGTGGTCGGACACACATCCGGGCAGTGGGTGTAGCCGAAAAACAGCACCACCAGCTTACCCTTGAAGGACTCCAGCGTGACCGCGCGGCCATTGTGATCGGTCAAATCGAGGCGCAAGCCAAAATTTGCGCCAGTGATGTCACTGCCACGGAACGCCGGCTTCTGTGACTGATCGCAGCCGACCAGGCTCAACACCAATCCGAGCGCCAACGTAAGCACGAGCCAGCGTCGCATTCGCGGGTACTTCTTCAAAAACTTCAGGCCGCCTGCGGCAGCGCGCCGGCGGGTAAATCGGAGAGACGGTATTTGCCGGTCAATACGGCCTTGGCCAGTTCGTCCAGATTCATCTCATTGAGCAGCGAAAGAATCTTCTTCTTCACCGGGATCCACTTGAAGTGCATCGGGCAGGCCGTGGCGTCGGAACATTCCTTCAAGCCCAGGATGCAATTCTTGGTGAAGTCCGGACCTTCGGTGAGCAGCAGTACCTGCATCAACGTGGTGCGATGCATGCCTTCGCGCAGACAGAAGCCACCGAGGCGGCCGCGGAATGAATCCAGGACGCCCTGCTTGCACAGATTCTGCAGAATTTTTGCCAGATACGCGGCCGGCACATTGAGGCGATCCGCGATATCCCGATTCAGCACCGGCTCGCCAGGCGGCTGGGTGGCGATGTAGATCAGCGCCTGGACGGCGTACTGACTGGTGCGTGACAAGACCATATAAATCTCTCCAAAGACATTTATGTCTTGAATTATCAAAGCCAAACGTGATCCCGCGCAAAGCCTTTTTATAAATCAGAAGGGGAACAACAAAAAATGATCAAAAAGCAGGGCTGCGAACAGCAGCCCCAGGTAGAGGATGGACCAAGCAAAAGCATGTCGAGCCAGCGCATCAGAATAGTGGCGAAACAGGCGCCAGGCCAGGAACAGATAGTAGGCATCGAGCAGCAGAACGGCAGGAAGATAGATCCAGCCGGACATGCCCACCGCCAGCGGCAGCAGGCTGACAGCCGTCAGGATGCCCGTATAGAGCAGGATCGAGAGCAGGGTATAGCGCTCACCGTGGGTGACCGGCAGCATCGGCAAGCCGGCGCGGGCGTATTCCTCGCGCCGGTACAGCGCCAGCGCCCAGAAATGCGGCGGCGTCCAGGCGTAGATGATCAGGAACAGCAGTAGCGCCTCGTGCCCCACGCCCCCGGTCATGGCCGCCCAACCGAGCACCGGCGGCATCGCCCCGGAAGCACCGCCGATGACGATGTTCTGCGGCGTCGCCGGTTTCAGCCAGCGGGTATAGACCACCGCATAGCCGAAGAAAGTGAACGCCGTCAGCCACGCGGTCAACGGGTTCACCCACCAGTAGAGCAAGCCCAGGCCGAGGCCGGCCAGCGTGGCGGCAAACCATGCGGTTTCGCGCGGGCTCACTCCGCCGCGCGGCAATGGCCGCGCGCGGGTACGCGCCATGACCGCGTCGATGCGCCGCTCGGCCAGGCAGTTGCAGACGGCGGCGCCGGCGGTGGCCAGCGCAATGCCAAGACTGGCGACAAGAAACCGAAGCGGATCGGGCAAAACCGGCGAAGCCAGGAACATGCCGATCATGGCTGTGAACACGATCATCGCGACGACACGCGGCTTGGTTAGTTCGAGAAACTCGCGCAAATGCCAACTGGCGTGATGCAGTGCAAGGCTGCTCATGGTGACCTCCTGTTTAGCTTTGCCCCCGGCTCGGAAAAAACGCCCGAGTCGCCCCCCGAGGGGGCCAAGTCGTTCTTGGGGCGGCCCGGCGAACGACTTGAGAGGCGGACATTGACCCAGACCAGACACAACAGCAGGGCGGCCGCGCCGGCGTTATGCGCCACCGCGACCGGCAGCGGCAGGCCCAGCAACACATTGGCCATACCCAGCAGAAACTGGCTCCCGGCGATACCCAGCAGACAGGCGGCGGCGCCCGCCGACGTCGGCGCCAGCCGCGCCGCGAGCAGAAGCGCGCCCGCCAGCACCAGCACGGCGCCCAGGCGATGCAGCAAGTGGATGGCGGTCAACGCCTCGCCGCTCAGGCCACCAAGAGGATGGTGCAAGCCGAAGCCGGCGGCGAAATCCGCCTGTGGCCACCAGGCGCCCTGGCAGGTGGGGAAATCGGGACAGGCCAGGGCCGCATAGTTGGCGCTCACCCAGCCACCCAGCGCGATCTGCGCCAGCACCAGCAACAAGAGGCCGCGCGCCAGCGGGATCGGCGCTCGCGTAGCAGGCAACGAAGCGGCGCGCTCACGCAACAGCAGCCAGGCCAGCAGCGCCAGCGTGGTCATGCCGCCCAGCAGATGCGCCGCGACGATCATCGGTTTGAGTTGCTGGGTGACCGTCCACATACCCAGCAGCGCCTGGAACACCACCAGCGCCAGCAACACACCGGGCAGGACGCGGTGGGCTGGCGGCAGGCGGCGCCAGGCCAGGAGGGCGATGGCCAGAATCAGCAAACCCAGACTGCCGGCCAGATAACGATGCAGCATTTCCTTCCAGGCCTTGGCATGGGACACCGGCCCCAAAGGATCGGCGCTGTGGGCATCCGCGATCCGCGCGTCGGCATGCCAGGGCGAGATCTGGCCGTAGCAGCCGGGCCAGTCGGGGCAGCCGAGGCCCGCGTCGGACAGCCGCACATAGGCGCCCAGGAGCACCACCGCGAAGGCGAGGCCGGTCGTGAACAGGAGTAGGGGGCGCGGCAGCGTCATCCGATCTTTGAAGCTTTCAATAATTGGCGCAGGTCGCGCAACATGCCCTTGCCGTCCGCCGCCACCGGAAAGCGCAGCATCACCCGGCCGAGGGGATCGACGATGTAGGTGCGAACCGGGTCCGGCCAGTCGGCCAGCGCCGAGTTGGGCACACGGTAAGCAAGCAGTCCCGCTTGCTCGACGGGCATGGCGCCATCGGCCTGGATCAGCGCTTGCGCCACCCTCTCCTGCTCGCGTCCCTGCGCGACTCGCACCTGGCGGGCGAGATAAACCTGTTGACGACAGTCGGGGCCGCAATCACCGTTGACCACGGTGAGCAAGAGCCAACGCCCTTGCAAAGAAGCCAGATCAGCGGGTTGCCCGGCGGCGTCGGTCATGCCGATAAAGCGGGGCATGGCGGGCGGCAGCAGTTCGCCATAACTGGCCACGGTCGTCGGTTGCCAGACCTGGTGGACGACCCAGGCCGCCAATGCCGGCGCCGCGAACAGGCTCATCAGCAGGAGCAGCTTGATGCGGTCAGGTCGGTGCATGAAAACGCCTCCAGAGGCCGTAATAGGCATACAGCACGAAGATCGCCGCCGTCATCGCGAACCATTGCACGGCATAGCCGAGATGCCGTTCGACGCCGCTATCCGGCCGCGGCCAGTCGCGCGCCAGGCCGTCGGCGGCGGGCGAAGTCTGCAACAACATCCGGTCCGGCAGATCACCGCGATACCACTCGCGGTAACGCGCCAGGCTCAGGTTCTGCCAGACCGACCCCGCGACGCCTTGCTCGGAGAGTTCGAGATAGCGGCTTTGCGCGGGCACCAGCAGCCCTTCCAACGTCACCGGCGCAGAGGTCAAAGGCGCGTCAGGGCGAATGGCGCGGTCACTCGCCGCCGCCAGCCAGCCCCGGTTCACCAGCACCACACCGCCCTGGTAAGCCAGTGGGACGATCACGTGATAACCGGCGCGGCCCTGAAGCAGGCGGTTATCAAGATAAATCTGATAGGCGGCGGCGAATTGCCCGGTCACTTGCACCCGGCTGAATGGGGCTGCTGACACGGGCAAGGCGGAAATATCCACCGCCGGCAAGGTCGCCGCCACATCGAAAGCAGCCTGTTTGGCGCGCTTTTCCTCCGCCCGGCCGAGTTGCCACTGCCCCAGCCAGAAGGTCAGCCCGGCGAAGAACAGGGCCGCGAGCGTCGGCAGCCAGGCCGGCCGCCGGCGCGTCCGTGTGGCGCGGGGTGGCGCTACACTCACGGCCAATATTCCTGATTCACCATCCATGCGCATCTTCGTTGCTCTCCTTCTCGTCCTGATCCTGTTCAGCCTGCTCAGCGGCCTGGTCTATCTGATCCGCGATCGCGGCCAGGGCGAGCGCGCGGTGAAGGCGCTGACCTGGCGCATCGGCCTGTCCATCGTCCTGTTCCTGGCGTTGATGGCGGGGCATTACCTCGGTCTGTTGCAACCGGCCGGGCTGTAAGCCCACGTAGGATGTGGTGAGCGCAGCGAACCGCATCAAATAGCGCAACCGTGGTTGATGCGGTTCGCTGCGCTCACCACATCCTACGGCCCTGCGTTAACCGTCAACACGTAGGTTGGGTTAGGCGCGGCCTTTCGCGCCGTAACCCAACAATGGCGGCGTTGTCGGGTTACGCGATAAGGCCGCTAACCCGACCTACAGCCCGTCGTAGGTTGGGCACGCTTCGCTTTGCCCAACCTACTTTTCCGTTCCAGCGTGTTTGGTTACAACCAGTACACAAAGATAAACAGCAGCAGCCACACCACATCCACGAAGTGCCAGTACCAGGACACCGCTTCGAAAGCGAAATGGTGATCCGGCCGGAAATGCCCGGCCAGGGAACGCCCCAGTATCACCAACAACATCAGGGAACCAATGGTGACGTGCAGACCGTGGAAGCCGGTCAGCATGAAGAAGGTGGCGCCGTAGATGCCGGCCCCCAGGGTCAGGCCCAGGGCCGTATAGGCGTGATGGTATTCATAGGCCTGGAAGCCCAGGAAAGTCAGACCCAAAGCCACGGTCAGCGCCAGGCCCAGGATCAGTTGGCCGCGCCGGCCGCGTTTCAGACCCCAGTGTGCCCAGGTCACCGTGGCGCCGGAACTCAGCAGCAGCAAGGTATTCAAGGCCGGAATGCCCCAGGGCGACATTGGGGTAAAGGCCGCTTCGATACCCGGCCCGGTGGTCGGCCAGCCGCCGCTGTAACCTGGCCAGAGCAAACGCAACTGCTCGCCGCCGGCCAGGTCGGGCACCGAAATCATGCGGCCATAGAACAGCGCGCCGAAGAATGCGGCGAAGAACATCACCTCGGAGAAAATGAACCAGCCCATACCCCAGCGGAAAGACTGGTCTACCTGGGCGCCGTGCAGGCCGCTCTCGCTTTCCCGGATCACTTTGCCGAACCAGCCGACCAGCATCGTGGCCAGTCCCGCTCCACCCGCCGTCAGCAACCAGCCGCCACCGGCCAGATTGTGGATCAGCAGGGTCGCGCCGAGGGCTGTGCTCATCAGGGCCAGTGACCCCACCAGGGGCCAGTGGGACGGCGCGGGCAGGTAATAACCGCCGGGCTGGGTATTCATCGCCGCTCCTTCATCGCGTCACCAGATGGACCAGGCCAAGCAGGGCGAGCACCAACGCCAGCGCGCCGAGCAACCCCGCGATGACGACCTGCGCCAGGTTCAATTCGCCCGCATCGCGCTCCAGATCGCGGCCCCGGCGCACGCCGAAGAAACTCCAGAACACCGCGCGCCAGGCATTCATGTACGTTTCCCCAGCGCGAAGAAGGTGTAGGACAGGGTCACCACTTTCATGTCCCTCGCCACACCCCGATCCAGCACGAACAGCACCGGCAGGCGCACTGTTTCATACGGTGCCAGACGTTGTTCGCGGAAGCAGAAGCAGTCGATCTTCTTGAAATGGGCGGCGGCGGCCAGCGGCGCGTAGCTGGGCACGGCGCGGCCGATCAGGGGCCGATTGGTAAGGTTCTCCAACTCGTACTCCACTTGCACCAGTTCTCCGGGATGTACGTCCACCGGTTGACTCGGCGCGGCGAAACGCCAAAGCGCTTCATCCCGCACATTGGCCACCAGTTCGATACGCACTTTCCGGCTGGCATCGACCTGGGTGTTGTTGGCCAGGGCCTGGGCCGCGTCGCGGTTCAGGCCGGTGATATCGCAGAACACGTCATAGAGCGGCACCAGCGCGAAGCCGAAGGCGAACATCGCCAGCGCCAGGACGACCAGCCACCTGGAGGTGCGTTGGTTGCCGGCGGCGCTCATCCCGGATCGCCCATAGCCGAGGCGGGCATGTAGCGCCGGCGTCTCGCCGGCTTCGTCCATCTGATCAGGCCCACAAGGCCGGCGAGACGCCGGCGCTACATTCGGGGCCGCTTCCAGAGGCTCGGCTGATGGACCATTCGGGTTCATTTCACCTCCGGCGGGACCACGAACGTGTGATATGGCGCCGGCGAAGGCACTGTCCATTCCAGCCCCTCGGCGCCCTCCCAGGCGCGCGCCTCGGCTTTCACGCCGCCGCGTATACATTTCAGGATCACGATCAGCAGCAGAATCTGGCTGGCGCCGAAGACGAAACCGCCGAGTGAGGCGACGCGGTTGAAGTCGGCGAATTGCAGCGCGTAATCCGGGATGCGCCGGGGCATGCCGGCCAGGCCGAGGAAGTGCATCGGGAAGAACAGCACGTTGACCGAGATCGCCGACAGCCAGAAATGCCAGCGCCCCCAGGTCTCGTTGACCATATGACCGGTCCACTTTGGCAGCCAGTAATAGATGCCGGCATAGATGGAGAACAGCGCGCCGGTGACCAGCACGTAATGGAAATGCGCCACCACGTAATAGGTGTCCTGCAACTGAATGTCCACCGGCACCATCGCCAGCACCAGCCCGGAGAAACCGCCGATGGTGAAGAGACAGACAAAGGCCACCGCGAACAACATCGCCGTCTCAAAGGTCAGCGAACCGCGCCACATGGTCGCCACCCAGTTGAACACCTTGACCCCGGTGGGCACCGCGATCAGCAAGGTGGCGTACATGAAATACAGCTGCGCCGCCGCCGGCATGCCGACGGTGAACATGTGATGCCCCCAGACCAGGAACGACAGGATGGCGATGGACGCGGTGGCGTAGACCATCGAGGCATAGCCGAACAGCGGCTTGCGCGAGAAGGTGGGAATCACCGAGGAGATGATGCCGAACGCCGGCAGGATCAGGATGTACACCTCCGGGTGGCCGAAGAACCAGAACACATGCTGGAACATCACCGGATCGCCGCCGCCAGCCGCATCGAAGAAATGGGTACCGAAATTGCGGTCGGCCAGCAGCATGGTCACCGCCCCGGCCAGCACCGGCATCACCGCGATCAGAAGAAAAGCGGTAATCAGCCAGGTCCACACGAACAGCGGCATTTTCATCAACGTCATGCCCGGCGCCCGCATGTTGAGGATGGTGGTGGCGATGTTGATCGAACCCATGATCGAACTCGCGCCCATGATGTGGATGGCGAAGATGGTCAGGTCATAGCTGATGCCGCCCTGCATGAACAACGGCGGGTACATGGTCCAGCCGCCCGCCACCGCGCCGCCGGGCAGAAACAGGGAGCCGACCAGGAACATCCCGGCCACCGGCAGCAGCCAGAAGCTCCAGTTGTTCATGCGCGGAAACGCCATGTCCGGCGCGCCGATCATCAGCGGCACCTGCCAGTTCGCGAAAGCGGTGAAGGCCGGCATGATCACGCCGAAGATCATGATCAGCCCGTGCAGCGTGGTGAGCTGGTTGAATACTTCCGGCTGCACCAGTTGCAGGCCGGGCTGGAACAGTTCGGCGCGGATCAGCATCGCCATCAGCCCGCCGATCAGGAACATGGTCGCGGCGAACCAGAAATACAGCGTGCCGATGTCCTTGTGGTTGGTGGTGGTCAGCCAGCGCCACAGCCCGGTGGGGGCGGCGTGATGTTCATCCGGCAAGGAGGGGGCAAGAGTGGCTTCCATGTTTTTGTCCGGTTACTTGCGCTGCGCCTTCACATCCGCCGGCTGTACCGGCGACCCCTTATTGCCCCAGGCCGTGCGCTCCCAGGTAATCACGGCGGCGAGATCGGCATCGTCCAACTGATCCTGGAATGCCGACATCGCGGTGCCGTCCTTGCCATGCAGCACACGGTCGATATGCGCGGCGGCGGGGCCATTGGCCACCTTTGAGCCGGCCAGGGCCGGGAACACGCCGGGCAGGCCTTTGCCATCGGCCTGGTGGCAGGCGGCGCAGTTGGCCGCGTAGATTTTCTCGCCGCTCGCCTTGAGTTCCTCCGCGCTGTAGGTCTTGCTGACGGCCGCCACCGCCGCGACGGCTTTGGCCTGCTTGCCGGCCTGCTTGGCCGCCAACCAGGTCT
The DNA here is from genome assembly GCA_028714875.1 of Gallionellaceae bacterium. GTDB lineage: Bacteria > Pseudomonadota > Gammaproteobacteria > Burkholderiales > Thiobacillaceae > PFJX01. Next base: position 29,415 of record JAQTLN010000001.1, on the reverse strand, counting down.
GGTAATCGGCCTCGCTCTTCACCTCGACGACGATAGGCATGAAGGCATGGCCGCGCCCGCACAGTTCGGCGCACTGACCGCGGTAAGTGCCGATTTCATTGGCGCGGAACCAGGTATCGCGAATGAAGCCGGGAATGGCGTCCTGTTTCACGCCCAGTTCGGACACCCACCAGGCATGAATCACGTCATGCGAGGTCAGCAGAATGCGCACCTTCTTGCCGACCGGCACCACCATCGGTTCATCCACTTCCAGCAGGTAGTGCGCGCCCTTCGCCACCTTGTTGGCGATCTGATCGGCGGGGGTGGAGGATGCGCTGATGAACTTCACACCATCCTGCAGGTAGTCGTATTCCCACTTCCACTGATAGCCGGTGACCTTGATGGTGAGATCGGGATTGGTGGTGTCCTTCTGATCCAGCACCGCGCGGGTCGCCGGCCAGGCCATGCCGACCAGAATCAGCAAGGGAATCACCGTCCAGATCACCTCGACAGTGGTGTGCTCGTGGAAATGGTGGGCTTCATGGCCGACGCTTTTCCGGTGCTTGAACAGCGCATAGAACATCGCGCCGAACACCACGACAAAGATACCCAGGCAGACCAGCAGAATCAGGGTGTGAATGTCATAGATGCGCGCCGCGATGTCGGACTTCGGCGCCGGCAGATTCAGCGCCCAATCGGCCGCCGCCGGCTGAATCCAGCCTAGCCAACACGCCATCACCACCTGTCGTCGCCCCAGCCGCATGTCCTTTTCTCCAAAGGGCACGGCCATAACCAAGTAATTCACTCGGAATTGGCCACGCACTGCTGAAGGTAGTCAGGTATCGGCCAAAAGCAAGCAATCAGTGTAGATAAGTCACTGATCTATATATGAGTTTATTCGGGCTTGCTTATATTGTTGAGCATGGCGGTCAACTTTAGCGGGGATAAAAAATGCGCCGCCCGTTGCGGATCGGCGTTCTCCATATGCGGCAATTCCGCCAGCAGCGGCGCCGGCAGGCGCTTGCTCAATGTGGCCAGATTCTCGTGGTAAGCCGCCATCGCGGGGTCCACGCGATTGGCCACCCAGCCGGCCAGTTTCAAGCCGCGCGCGGCGATGGCTTCCAGCGTCAGCAAGGCATGGTTGATGCAGCCCAGACGCATGCCCACCACCAGTATCAGCGGCAGATTCAAAGCCACGGCGAGATCGGCCGCGTCCTTGTGCTCCGACAGCGGCACCAGCAGGCCGCCCACCCCTTCCACCAGCACCACATCGGCCCGCGCGGCAAGCTCGTCATAGGCCGCGCGGATGCGGGGTATCTCGATGCGCACCCCTTTGTGCTCGGCGGCGATGTGCGGCGCGATCGCTTCGCGGAACAGGTAAGGGTTGAGCAACTCCGGCGCGGCCTGGACATTAGCGGCGGCGCGCAGCATGACCACGTCCTCGTTCACCCAAACCCCGTCGATCAGCTCCGCCCCCGCCGCCACCGGCTTCATGCCGAGCACGCGGTAGCCGAGGCCGGCATAAGCATGCAGCAGCGCGGCGGCAACCAGGCTCTTGCCGATATGGGTGTCGGTGCCGGCGATGAAGAAACCGTGCGGTGAGTTCAACACGCTTCCCCCCTTTTATTTCCCAGGCGGACGTGAGCCATGACTCCCCCCTTTTTCAAAGGGGGGTTGGGGGAGATTTCTGAGGCCGCCGCGCTGGCGAACGTCGCTAAATCCCCCTCAATCCCCCTTTGAAAAAGGGGGAAGCCACGCCGCCAAGCGCTTTCACTCATAGCAACCGTCAACACATATGGCACCTTGCAAGGGTGAATACACCGCGAGACATGAGGCATCAGCGCAGCCCGCCTTTCCGGCTGGTCATCTTCATCTGAATGATCTGGCGGCCGTCTTCCAGGCGGTCTTTCGCGCCGGCCCAGGCGTGGCCGTAGACCACTTCGTAGGTGGCGGGCAGGCGGCCATCCTGGCGGAAGCGTTCGTAATTTTCCGCCAGCCGGCGCCACACTGTTTTTCCCATCAAGCCGCTGCGCGCGCCCTGTTTGACGGTGTGGGCGCCGATCGCCTTGAGGTCGCGCATGAGGCCGTTCAACTCGGTGTAGGTCAGGGTGACGTGCTCCATCTCCATCACTGGATGGCTGAACCCGGCATGCACCAGGGCGTCGCCGACATCGTGCATATCGATGAAGTGGTTGACGTGGTGATGGCCATCGACGCCGCTGGAAGCCGCGCGCAATTCCTTCAAGGTGTCCGGCCCGAAGCTGGCGAACAGGAACAGGCCTCCCGGCTTCATGACCCGATGCACGCCGCGGAAGGTCGCTTCCAGATCGTCCATCCACTGCAAGGCGAGGCTGGACCAGGCCAGGTCGATGCTGTTGCTTTTCAGCGGCAGGCGTTCCAGGTCGGCGCAGACCGGCGTGAGGCGAGTGCTGTCGGTGAAGCGCGAGAGGATGCCACGCCAGCCGCTCGGTCGGCCGTGACGGGCATGGGCCTGACGGAGCATGGCGTGGGCGATGTCCAGGCCGATGACATGGGCCTTGGGGAAGCGGGCTTTCAGCAGATCAAAGGCAAAGCCGGTACCGCAACCGGCATCCAGAATCAATGCGGGATCGACTTTCACGCCATCGAGATGGTCGTCCAGGCGGCGCGCCACTTCCTGTTGCAGGAAGGCGGCCTCGTCATAAGTCGTCGCGGCGCGTTCAAAGGAACGGCGGATGGCACGCTTCAGGCGGTCATCCATGCAGAAATTCCTTGAGGGTGGCGACAAACCAGTCCGGGTGCGACAGGAATGGCGCATGGGAGGCGCGTTCATGCGGGGCCAGGCGGCCATTCGGCAGATGCTCCGCCAGCCAGGCGCCGGCTTCGGGCGCGCACAGCGTGTCATAGGCGCCGTGCACCACCAGTGTGGGGCAGCGCACTTGCGCGACCTGATCGCGCAGATCGACTGCGCGCAGCAATTCCAGGCCGGCGGCCAGCACCTCCGGATTCGGCTCGGCCTGGGCCTGCATGCGCGCGCGCAACTGGACGATCACCGCCCGCGCCGCGTCGCCGCCGCGCGCCTGCAAGGAAAGGAAACGCAGCAAGGTGGCGCGATAGTCCTGGGCCAGGGAACGCGCGAACTCGCCCAGGACGTCCGGCGCCATGCCGTGCGGCCAGTCGGCGCGTGCGGCGAAGGCGGGCGAAGTGCCCACCAGCACCAGTCGCGCCACCTTGTCCGGATGCCGCGCCGCCAGCGCCAGCGCGACCATGCCGCCCATGGACCAGCCGACCAGATTGATCGGAGCGGCGATGTTCTCCGCCAGGGCGTCGGCCAGGGATTCGGCGCTGTAGGGCAACACACTCGGCGCGGCACCATAGCCGGGCAGATCGGGATGTAGCGCCGGCGCCCTCGCCGGCGAGCCCTCACCACGCAGTGTGGTGAGGGTCTCGGCCCAGACCACACTGGAAAGCCCCCAGCCATGCAGAAACACCGTATCAGTCATGCGCCAACTCATGCAGGGCGGTCAGCAATTCATCCACATCCACGAGCGTATGCGCGGCGGACAGCGAAATGCGCAGACGCGCGGAACCCTGAGGCACGGTCGGCGGGCGGATGGCGGGAATCAGGATGCCGCGCTGTTTCAACCCCTCGGCCAACGCCAGGGCGGCGTGTTGATCGCCCACCAGCAAGGGCTGTATCGGTGTATCGGAAGGCATCAACGGCCAGGGTAGTCCCACTACCCCAGCTTTCAGGCGGGTGACAAGTTCGCGCAAGCGTTCGCGCCGCCAGGTTTCACCGGCAATCAGCTTGAGGCTGGCGCTCACCGCCGCCGCCAGCAAAGGCGGCTGCGCGGTGGTGTAAACATAAGTGCGCGCCTTGTTTACCAGCCACTCGATCAGCTCGCCACTACCCGCCACGAAAGCGCTGGAAACGCCGGCCGCCTTGCCGAGGGTGGCGAGGTAGATGAGGCGTGGCGGGAAGCCCCCCCCTTTTCCAAAGGGGGGGGGGGGGTTTTAGCGACTTTCGTGGTCACGCCACCGTTGAAGAAACCCCCCCCACCCCCCCTTTGGGAAAGGGGGGGGAACGTCTCGCTTGGCGCGATCTCCCGACCTTGAACGACCAACAGCGAAGTAGCGCCCTCGCCCGCCTCCCCCAGCACCCCGAAGCCATGCGCGTCATCCAGATAGAGCCAGGCGTCGTAACGCTCCGCCAAGGCCAGCAGTTCGGCCACCGGGGCGAGGTCGCCATCCATGCTGAATACTGTGTCTGTGGCGATGAGTTTCACCTTCGCGCTACTGCCGGCGAGTTGCCGCTCCAGGGTCACCAAATCCAGGTGCGGATAACGGGTCAGCTTGGCGCGTGACAAGCGGGCGGCATCGACCAGGGAAGCGTGGTTGAGACGATCCTCGAACACTTCGCCGTAGCGGTCGAGCAAGGCCTGGATCACGCCCAGATTGGCCATGTAGCCGGTGGAAAACAGTAGTGCCGCCGGCATGCCCACAAAAGCCGCGAGTTCCAGTTCCAGTTCGTGATGCAGGCGGTGGTGGCCGGTGAGCAGATGCGCGGCGCCGGCACCCACGCCGACGGCGGCTGCGGCCTGGCGCGCCGCCTCGGCGATGGTCGGATGCCCGGCCAGGCCCAGGTAATCGTTGCTGGAGAAGGACAGGTATTCGCGTCCGTCCACCGTCACCCGCGCGCCCTGGGTGCCGTCCAGCATGCGGCGGCGACGGCGCAGGCCTTGCGTGTCGAGATCAACGAGAGCGGATTGGAGTTGGCTGGGGAGCATGGGGAGGGTAGCTCCCCTCCCCCTCCGGGGGAGGGGCTGGGGGAGAGGGAACACGGGCTGTTCAAACCAACCGCCGTTCCCTCACCCCGGCCCTCTCCCGGAGGGAGAGGGAGAAAGTCAGCTCGCGCAGCGCCGGCCCTGGACCGGCTCGCCATGCAGGCCGAGTTTGCTGAACAGGGCGTTATCGGCGTCGGCTTCCGGGTTGCCGGTGGTGAGCAGGCGGTCACCGCAAAAAATCGAATTGGCGCCGGCCAGAAAGCACAGGGCCTGCACCGCCTCACCCAGTTCCTGGCGGCCGGCGGAGAGGCGGACATGCGAGGCCGGCATGGTGATGCGCGCCACGGCGACGGTGCGCACGAACTCGAACGGGTCGAGGTCCGCGCCTTGCGCCATCGGCGTGCCCGGCACCTTGACCAGCATATTGATCGGCACCGATTCCGGCTGCGGGTTCAGGTTGGCCAGTTCCATGACCAGCCCGGCGCGAATCCGGCGGCTCTCGCCCATGCCGATGATGCCGCCGCAGCAGACATGAATGCCGGCCTCGCGCACCTGGGTCAGGGTATTCAGGCGGTCATTGTGGGTGTGGGTGGTGATGACCTGGCCGTAGAACTCGGCGGCGGTATCCAGATTGTGGTTGTAATAATCGAGCCCGGCTTCCTTGAGTTGTTCCGCCTGACCGGGCTTCAGCATACCCAGGGTGACGCAGGTTTCCATACCCAGCGCTTTGACCTCGCGCACCATCTCGGCGACGGCGCCGAGGTCCTTGTCCTTCGGGCCGCGCCAGGCCGCGCCCATGCAAAAACGGGTGGCACCGGCCTCCTTGGCGGCCTTCGCGGCCTCCACCACGGCCGGCACATCGAGCAATTTCTCCCGTTCCAGGCCGGTATCGTGGCGCGCGGATTGCGAGCAGTAACCGCAATCCTCGGAACAACCACCGGTCTTGATCGACAACAGGGTGGAAAGCTGCACCGCGTTGGGGTCGAAAGTCTGGCGGTGGATGTTTTGTGCCTGGAACAGCAGGTCGTTGAACGGCAGCGCGTAAAGCGCTTCCACCTCGGCCAAAGACCAGGCCTTGGCGGCAACGGGTTGAGATAGGTCGGTCATCAATGCTTCTCCACTTCAATGTCTTTCCAGTCCTCGCGACCGGCTTTCCAGATGTCATACAGTGCCCAGGGCACCAGCGTGACCACCATCAGCGCGTATACCCCGGGCCAGCCGGTAGGCAAATGGGCGAGGTCGTTGGCAAACACCACCAGCGTGCCCACCACGGCGTAGTAGCGATAGCCTGCCCACTTGGTGTAATGACGCACAATCGGGTCGGGATGGTGGGCAATCGCGGCGTAAACAAAAATGGAAAACGCCAGCCAGATCATGACCGGCGGCAGCGACATCGCCATCGGCAGGAATGCCATCTTCTTGTCGGCGATCATCAGGCCCAGACTGAACAGCGACGCCGACAACATCGTGGTGCCGACCGCCAGATAATTGAACATGCGTGAACTGCGCAGGCAGGATGCCGCCGTGATGAGTTGTTTCTCGTTCTCGGACATTGAGGGCCTGTACATGGAAAAGTCGGAATTCAAGGCGCGGCATGGTGCGTGAAGGGAGGATGCTTGTCAAACCCGGTAGCAACACTTCTGAACAACTGCCTACATATTATGCAGACAGGCATTGCGCAACCCTGTGTGCTGTGTGGCGCTCGGGTACGCGGCAAGTTGCTCTGTGCCGCCTGCGCCGACGACTTGCCGCATTTACCGGCGGAACGCTGCCCGCAATGCGCCCTGCCCTCCCCCGGCGGCCTGCTCTGCGGCGCCTGCATGAAGAAACCGCCGCTGTTCGAGTATTGCGAGGCGGTTTACCGCTACGCTTTCCCGCTCGATGTGCTGATTCAGCATTGCAAGTACGGCGGCGCGCAGGAACTGGCGGAACCGTTCGCCGAAGCGCTGGCGCTGCGCCTGGCGAAGCGACCGCTTCCCGACCTCATCGTCCCGATGCCGCTGCACCCTGCCCGGCTGCGTGAACGCGGCTTCAACCAGGCGCTGGAAATCGCGCGGCGCCTGGGCGAGCGGCTGAACCTGCCCTGCCACCACGCCTGCCGGCGCGTGCGTGCAACATCGCCGCAAGCCGGCCTCGACCTCAAGGCGAGAAAGCGCAACCTGCGCGGCGCCTTCGTCTGTGATGAAGACCTCACGGGAAAACGCATCGCCCTGCTCGACGATGTCATGACCAGCGGCAGCAGCCTGAATGAGCTAGCGAAAGCCGCGCGCCGCGCCGGCGCGGTGGAGGTCAGAGCCTGGGTGGTGGCGCGGACGTTGGAACATCACAGATAGACAGAGTGCATCCCATTACCCGGAGGGGAACGGCTGGAGATGGGGGAACGCGCGCCGCCATCACCCGAGAAATCCCCCCCCGCCCCCCTTTGGGAAAGGGGGGAGACCGGCTATCGCCCCTCGCCCAGCTTGCGTATCGCTTCCGCGTTGCTCCAGGAAAAACACTTCTCCGCCGCTTCCCGCCAGGGTAGCCAGAGCTGGTCCAGGTGTTCGCGCGGGGAGAGGGTGATTGACAACACTTCGGGCAGCAGCAGGCCGAATACATGCTCGCTGTTGTGGGTGACGCCGGGTGCGTAGCGGTGGCGCCAGCGCGCGTAGATTTCAAACTGGTTTTGCTGGTTCCAGTCGCTCAACACGAATTGCGCGGCATCCAGCCCGGTCTCTTCGCGCACTTCGCGGACGGCCGTTTCACGCAGGGTTTCGCCGGCATCCTGACTGCCAGTGACCGATTGCCAGAAACCGGGCGCATCGGCGCGCTCCAGTAGCAACACTTGCAAGTCCGGGGTATGGAGGACGACCAGGACGGAAACGGGAATCTTGAACATCGGACCTCACGAAGGGTGGTGGGTAGGCCCGGACTATCTCCGCTTGGCGTTGCCAACACCTAGCGATTTCAGACGAATTAGAACAGCTCGATATCCGACGAATCGCCGGCCTCGTGTTGTTTGACGGAAACGAATTTGTCCAGCGCGGCCTGCACGTCTCCAGTCTGGAGCAGGGTGTCGAACATCAGCTTTTCGTCTTCCATCGTGTACTTGGAGCGAATTTTCTGTTGCAACGCATGCCAGGCAAACGGGTTATAGAGTCGGGCGGGCTCGTTGACGATGCCGGTGAGGTCGTCGAGGCTGCGGCAGACATGGGAAAGCCGCTGCGAGAGGCGGTCATAAAACTGAAAGGCGACGATGACATGCTGCATCTGCCCGGAGGCGGTGGCGCCACTTTCCTCGATGGTCTGCTTCACCGGCGAATCCGGCAGCAACTTGGCCTCCTGCACCAGCGCCATGAGGTTACCGTAGATGTCGGTAAAGGAATTGGTGAGCACGTCGACCGAACCACTCGACTCCTTCAGCGCCATCTCGATCTGGGCCACCGCCAGGTTGAGCATCATGATGGTCTCGCGCACCTGGCTCCAGTCGAGGTCGGGGCGCGCGGCGGTAGAGGGGGGAACCGTGAAACTGCTGTTCTCTTCCATGCGGAAATCTCCGTTGTTTCTGTTGATGGAACGCTGCGCGTATTGATGGCGCCTTAATCGGCGCGTCACGGAAAATCTTTAGGAGGAACCGCGATTTCCCGCGGAAATCAGACGCGGCCACAGGGAATCGGGTCCATGGCGAAACAATCCGCAACACCGCAGCCGCTAATTAACCATTGGAATCGACTCCCGGTTTACCCGACAAAGCGGCTGTTGTTAGAATGCAACAAATATCTAATACCCTGTTTTTTCAAGTATTTTTCGAAAAGGAATCGACATGAAACTGAAGCTGATCACTGTCGTGATCGCCCTTGCGGCGACTCCGGCCCTGGCCGCGATGGGCACCACCGACATTCCGACCTTCGCCGGCCAGGCCGCCGCCAAAGCGGCCGCCAAGAGCGACATGCCGCAGACCCCGGAAGCGTGGCTGGCGCGCATGACCGACTTCTCGCGCAACCTGTCCGCGTTCAAGGACCCCAAGGTGTTCGTGCCCTGGGCCAACGCCGTGACCGAACCGGGTTTCTATGTCGCCATGATGAACGGCATGATGGACCCGGGCGGCTGGCTGAACATGATGAATAGCGCCGCGCATCCCGATGCCGTGCGCAACCTGGTCCAGTTCGCCGACCCCAACATCTATCTCAAGTGGGCCGCCGCCAGCGCTGACCCCAACTTCACCATCGCCCTGCTCACCCAACTCGGCGACCCCGGCAAGCTGATGCGCTGGGGCATGCTGCCACTTGACCCGAAGTTGTTGAACACCCTGTTGTCCACGATCAACCCCAACACCTATATCCGCTGGGGCATGGCCGGTCTCGATCCGCGCGCCTGGAACCTGGCGGGCACGATGGCCAACCCGGCGCTTTACACCGGCATGCTGGGCGCCGTGGTGAACCCGAACTCCTACGGCCAAGGCGGCAACAGTTGGCTGACCTGGGCGCCGCAGCCCTCCGTGCAGGGCGCCGGCAGCTTCGCCATGTGGGACCCGGTCGCCATGCTGGGCAACCTGTCCGGCTTCGTTCCCGGCATCAACCTGTCCGCGCTGCCGACGCTGCCGAACATCGGCCTTCCCACCATTACCATGCCGACCTTCCCGGTGACCGCTCCGGCCTTCAACCCGAACGCGGCCTACACGCCCGCCGCGACCCCGGCCCCCGCCGCCAAGGCCGTCGTTGCCACGCCGCCCGCCACCGTCGAGGCGGCAAAACCCGCCGAACCGGCCAAAGCGGTTGCAGTAACCAAGCCTGTAGTGGAAGCCGCCGCGCCGGCGCCGGAAGTCCAGGCCGTCGCCGCCGCCAAGCCGGCCGAGCCAACCAAGACCGTGGCGGCAGCCCCCAAGGCTGAGGTGAAAGTAGCCGCCGCGCCGGCGCCGGAAGCCAAAGCTGCCCCCGCCGCCAAGCCCGCCGAGCCGACCAAGGCCGTGGCCGCCGCCGCCAAAGCCGAGGTGAAAGTGGTCGCCGTGCCGACGCCGGTCGTGGTGGCCGTGCCTGTCGCCACCCCGGCCGTGGAAAGCAACAAGGTGATCCTGGCCGGCGACGCGCTGTTCATGTCCGGCAAATCCGGAATCAAAAACCTGTCCAAAGACGGCAAGACTCGCCTGGATGAGATCGTGGCCAAGATCAAGGCCATGGGCGACATCGAGCAGATCAAGGTGATCGGCCATGCCGATCCCACCGGCAAGGCCAAGTCCAACCAGGCGCTGTCGGAAGCGCGCGCCAAGTCGGTCAGGTCCTATCTGGTGGCCAAGGGTGTGAAGCCCGGTGTCATCATCACCAGCGGCATGGGCGACACCCAGCCGGTGACCCAGTGCGACAAGAACCTGGTGAGCGCGGAACTGAAGGCTTGCCACGCGCCCAACCGCCGCGTGGAAATCGAGATCATCGGCAAGGCAAAATAAAGCGGCCGCGTTTGATCCAGAAAAACCGCCCTTCGGGGCGGTTTTTCTTTGCGCGGGCGGGACGCCTACACCTCCTGTTCCGGGAATTCCTCTTCGTAATAGCCGATGCGTTGCCAGGAGTTTTCGTTGAGGGCGACTTCGTAACGCGCCCATTTACGGAACTCATCGAGAGTGCACTGCCCGGTTTTGCGCCGGCAGGTGCCGGCGATGCCCTTGAAACGCACGGTTTCCTCGCCGCTTTCGGCATCGAGCGAGAAGTCGATCACCTGGCGCACGCCCCAGGCGCGTCCGTAAGCGCCATTGCTGTAATTGCCCCCCGCGCGAATATCGAAGGGGATGCTGACCTGCTGGTTCATACCGGGAGTTCCTGAGTTGTTCGCCATGCCGCCACTGGCCCGATCTGCCTATCTATATTGTTGCTTCCGCCACATCTCAAGAAATGCCTTGGCCGGCAGCGGGCGACTGTAGAAATAGCCCTGATAGGCGTCGCAGTCGTGTATTTGCAGAAAGGCTAGTTGTTCCTCTGTTTCCACGCCTTCGGCGAGGACTTTCAGTTTCAGGTTTTTCGCCATCGCGATGATGGTGGCGGCGATCTCCACATCATTGATGTCCTGTGGGATGTCCCGCATGAAACCGCGGTCGATCTTGAGTTTGTCGACCGAGAAGCGTTTGAGATAGGCCAGAGAGGAATAGCCGGTGCCGAAGTCGTCGATGGCGAGGCTTACCCCCAGCCCCTTCAACGCGGCAAGCGCGGCGGAGGCCTGGCTGCCCTGAGCCATGATGGCGCTTTCGGTGATTTCCAACTCCAGGAGATGCGCGGGGAACCCGGTTTCCTCCAGCACGGCGTGCAGCCGCTCGACCAGATCGCGTTGCTCGAACTGGCGTGAGGACAGGTTCACGGACAATCGCAGCGGTTCCATGCCGGCATCGAACCAGGCGCGAAACTGGGTACACGACTCACGCAGAACCCACTCTCCGAGGGGACGGATCAGGCCGGTCTCTTCCGCCAGCGGTATGAAGCGGTCCGGCGGCACCAGTTCACCCTCCGGCGTCAGCCAGCGCACCAGGGCTTCAGCGCCGAGCAGACGGCCGTCGCGGGTGGCGACCTGGGGCTGGTAGTGGACGACGAATTCACCGCGCTCCAGGGCGCCGCGCAGGCGCGATTCCAGTTGCATACGCTCGTTGGCGACGCGAGTGAGCGCTTCGGTATAGAAACGATAGGTGTCGCGCCCCTGCGACTTGGCCTGGTATAGCGCGGCATCGGCATTGCGCACCAACTGGGTGGCATCGCTCGCGTCCTCCGGGAACAGGCTGATGCCGATGCTGGCGCCGCTGAACACCTCCTGGCCGCCAGTCAAATGGAACGGTTGGCGCAGCAGGGCGAGCAGGGTTTGGGCGACCACGGCGGCTTCGTTGGGTCCGTCGAGATCCTCCAGGAGCACGACGAATTCATCGCCCCCCAGACGCGCCAGGGTATCCGCCGTGCGCAGATTGGCGGAGAGGCGCCGGGCAATGGCCTGCAACAATTCATCGCCGGCCGGGTGGCCAAGGCTGTCGTTGATGTTCTTGAAGCCGTCCAGGTCCATGAACAACAGCCCCAGGCCCGTGCCGTGGCGCTGCGAGACATTGATGGCGTGGGCCAGACGCGCCTGGAACAGCGTGCGGTTGGGCAAGGTGGTGAGCGGATCGTGATGCGCCAGATGTTCGAGTTGCGCTTCCGAGTGCTTGATCTGGCTGATGTCGGCGAACACGCCGACGTAATTCACCACCTGGCCGCTGTCGTCATGCACGGCGCTGATCGACAGCCATTCCGGATACTCCTCGCCGGCCTTGTTGCGATTCCAGATTTCGCCCTGCCAGCCGCCGTTCGCGGCGATCTCGCGCCAGAGTTCGCGATAGAACGCGTCATCGTGACGGCCGGAGCTGAGATAACGCGGGGTCTTGCCGAAGACTTCGGCCTCGCTGAGGCCGGTGATCGTGGTGAAGGCGCGGTTGACGAACAAAATGTGGGTTTTGGCGTCGGTCACCATCACGCCTTCGAGCGTGCTGTCGAATACCTTGGCGGCCAGGCGCAGTTTCTCCTCGGCGGCCTTGCGCTGGCTGATGTCGAGAAAAGTGATCACCGCGCCGACCAGCTTTCCATCCTGAATCACCGGGTGCGACCAATATTCGACCGGCATGGCGCCGCCGTCCTTGCGCCAGAACACCTCGCTGTCGACGTGTTTTTTCTCGCGCAGATGCGTGCCGGGCAGCGCCGGACACTCGTTCTCCGGATAAGGACGGCCATCGGCGTGGCTGTGATGGATGCGATCGTGGATCGGCTGCCCCAACAGTTCCTCCGCGCTGTCGTAGCCCAGCAGTTCCAGGCAGGCGCGATTGATGAAGGTGCAGCGGCTCTCCATATCCACACCGAAAATCGCCTCGGCGGTGGAATCCAGCAGCAGGTGGATTTCCGCCTCCTTGGCGGAAACCGCCTGTTCCACGCGATCACGCCGGAGCACGCCGGCCAGGGCATCGCTGACAGCCTCCAGGAAATACTGTTCTTCCGCGATGCGCGGATGCCCCGCCGGCAGGTACAGAACCAGTACTCCCAGCACCTCGCCCCCGGCCTTGAGCGGCAGGTTGTAATGGCCGTGCTCGGTCATGCCGCCATAGGTAATGTCATGGCGGTGGTCGACGCACTCCGCGTAAAGGGTGGTGCCGGTCTCGGCGGCGCGTCCGCAGAGGCAATGCCCCATCTTCACGCGCGCGCAACTGGCGCGAATTTCCGGCGAAAAATTGCGGTTGACCAGCAGACGCAGGCCATCCGCTTCCCTGACGAAAATACCGCCTCTGGGCAGCAGGGTCAGCCAGGAAACTTCGAGCAGGCGCGCCAGGCAGCGCTCCAGCCGCAGTTCCAGGGTGCCGTCGCCGATGCCGATTTCGAGAATTTCTCGCAACACATGTTGCTGCTCGCGATCCAGCCGGATACGCGCTTCATTGCGCTTGCGCTGGGAAATATCGCGGGCAACCGCAACCAGATAAGTCTCGCCTTCGCTATGCACCAGGCGCAGGCTAAGTTCGACCGGAAGGCCCGCCCCCTCCTTGCGGCGAAAACGTGATTCCTCGGTCAGGATGCCGCGCTCCGCGAAGGCAGCGGACCATTGCGGCCAACCCGCAGAGCCGCCGCAGAGTTCGGCGAAGTCATAACAGTAAAGGTTGAGCAATTCGTCGCGGCTGTATCCCAGCATATCGCCGAGCGACTCGTTGGCCTCCACCAGACGACCGCTTTCCATGGCCACCACGAACACCGCATCGTTCACTTGATCCATGACGCTGTGCCGCAGCAAACGGTTTTCCGCCGACTCCAGGCGATCGCGCGTGAGATGCAGGTTCTGTTCCAGGCGCTCGATGGTTTCCTGAAGGATGTCGACGTAATGCGCCTGCAAGGCCTTGACCACGTCATGCCGGGTGAGCAGGCCGACCATCGCGCCGGAGGCATCCAGCACCACCAGGCGGCGGATTCCACTCTGCTCCATGCGCTGCATGGCGACGGCCAGGAAGGCATCGGCCTGAATCGTCAGTAGTGGCCGGCTCATCACGTCGCCCAGCAGGCGCAGGGCCGGGTCACCGCCTTGCCGGGAGAGGTGAACCACATCACGCTCCGTGAGCATGCCCACCGGAAGCCCCTCGCTCACCACCACCACGCAACTCAACACCCGCTCCGACATGATGCGGGCGGCGGCCAGCAGGCTTTGTTGCACATTCAGGGTGACGACTTTCCCGGTCATGGCCGACGCCACGCTGCGCGGCTGCACCATCTGTTCCAGGCCGATGTAGTGCAGCAAATCGCCTTCGGTGACCAGGCCGGACAGCGCGCCCGACGCATCCACCAGCACCAGTTGCCGCACATTGCGCGCCGCCATCAGTTGATAGGCGCGATGAATGTCCATGCCCGGGTTGCTGGCGAGCAAGGGCTCCCGCATGTAGCTGGCGATCGCTTCGTTGCCCCGCCAGCCGCCGTTCGCCACCAGCGTCACACTGTCACGCTCGGTGAAGATGCCTATCGGTGTCCGTCCATCCAGCACCACCACGCAACTGATGCGCAGTTCTTCCATGCGCCGCCACACCTCGGCCAGCGGGGTGGCCGCCACCACGGTATGAACCGCGGGATTGAGTACCTGTTGCAAGGTGACGGTGGTCATGGGGTTGAGCCGAACTCGTAGTGACGAAACCTTATAGTACTTCCTGATTAGCAAGCGGCCTCAGTTGGGGCGCAGGTTGAAACACCAGGACACAATCGTGCCGCAAGTGGACGTAGGGTGTGGTGAGCGCGGCGAACCGCACCATGCAATGCGCGCCGTACTTGACGCGGTTCGCCGCGCTCACCACATCCTACAAACTGCCCAACGTCTCTTACCTGGTCAGGCGCCGGTAAATGTCGGAAACCTTGAACGGCAGTTGCCGCACGTCGTCGAGGATGATGTAGCGGGCGGCGCCGTACATGTGCGGCAGATAGTCGCGCGCTTCACGGTCGATGGTGATGCAGAACGGATGCACGCCGGCGCGGCGCGACTCCAGCAGGGCCATGCGGGTGTCCTCGATGCCGTACTGGCCGCGATAGCCGTCGAAGTAATCATCGGGACGACCATCCGAGAGGGTGATCAGCACCTTGGTCGCGGCATCGACTTCGTTCAGCAGTTTCGAAAGGTGGCGGATGGCGAAGCCCATGCGCGTGTATTCCTGGGCGCGGATGCCGGAGATGCGCGCCTTCACCTCGTCGCCATAGGGTTCGTCGAAGGTCTTGACGCGAAACAACTCGCAGCGCTTCCGGGTCGTGCCGGAAAAGCCGTAGATGGCATAGCGGTCGCCCAGGCGCTCCAGCGCTTCGCACAACAACAACAGGGCTTCGCGCTCGGCCTCGTTGATCCAGCCGCGAGTGGAACCGCTCATGTCGACCATGAAGGCGACCGCGATGTTGCGTTCCGCGCGGTGCTGGCGCACGAACAGGCGGTCGCTCATTTCGCGTCCATCCTTGGCGTCAGCCAGGGCCTCGACCAAGGCGTCGATATCCACCTCGTCGCCATCGGTCTGGCGTTTCAGCGCGCGGCTTTCATCGCGCATGGCCTCGAAGCTCTTGCGCAACTGTTTCACCAGGCTGGCGTGCTTGGCCAGGGTCTCCCGGCAAAAACCGTCATGCACGGGCGGCACGTCCTTCTCCCGCATCACGCACCAGTTCTTGCGGTAGTGCTCGCGGCCCATGTCCCACTCGGGATAGAACAGCGCGCCTTCCTCGTGGTAAGTGCCCTGCCAGACCGAATCCGGATCGGCGCTCTGCTCGTAAAGCAGACTGGGGTCGTATTCGCCATCACCGGCCGGCACCAGATATTCCGGGGGGATTTCACCGAAATCCAGGTAGACCGAGGAGAGCAGCGCCTTCACATCGTCGGGTGGGGCGATGGGCGCGCCGTCCAGAGTGATTTCCATATCCATGCGACCGTCTTCGTCGTTGATCTCGGCGGCGAATTCCGGTGCTGCATTCTCCGGATTTCGCGGCGCTTCATCCCGGCTACGGGGGCCGCGTTTCTCTTCCAGCAACTCGGCCAGCTTCACGCGCAGACGCGCCTTTTCCTTTTCCCGGCGCGCGGCGAAGGCTGCGGCCACGGCCTCCGGCTTCAGTACGCCCTGGAAGCACCAAGGGGTGAAATCCGGCAGACGCAGCGCATCGCCCAGGAGGGTGAGGCTGTCTTCCAGGTCCGCTTCCGGTTGCGCCAGGCGTTGCGCGATGGCCTCCCAACCAACCGGCAGTCCCTCGCCCAACTGGCTTTTCAAGCGCTCCATGTCGCGATGCAGCCCGGGCAACTCGCGCGCGATGCAGGCCGACAGGCGCAGGGTTTCCAGGCCGTGAAACTGTCGCAACGCGCGTTGCGGGTCAGGAAAGTCCGAGCAGGCAACGGCGAGGTCGGCGCGGAAGGTGCCGAAACGGGTCTGCGCCCAGAGCAGCGCCACCGCCGCCTTGGCCAGCTTGAAGTTGTCCGCCACCACGGGAAAGCGGGCTATCACACCGGGCAGCAGAATCTTCTCGGTGTCGGTATACAGACCCTCGCCCTGCTCCACCCGCAGGCGCCGCCCGGAGAGGCCACGCACGAAATTACCCAACACCCCGGCCACATCGTCGAACAGCACCCCGGCCGTCATTTCCAGTTGTCGTTCCGCGTAATGGTCGGCCTCTTCCAGCACTTGCAGCGCCTGGCGCAAGCCCTCGCGGTCGTAGGTATCGCAGGCTCCCACCGCCCAGGCCTCCATCAGGCGCCGATCCATGCGGCCGACCAGCGCCGGCGCGCGCCGCGTGAACTGCCAGGCGACTTCCAGATTGGTACTGGCGATGCGCTTCACCCAAGCGAGCAGAAAGTTCTGCTCCGACTCGGAAAGCGCTGCCAACAGATCAGCCGCCGGCCCCACCTTGCGGAAGGAAAAATCCGCTTCCAGCAAGTCTTCCAGCAGAAGGGTGATGGCTTCGCTGTTCATGCCTCGGCTCTCCCCACACTCAGTGGCAATGTTGGCGTCAGCGGTTGAAACACACGCGTCGCGCGGGGGGTAAGTCCCCCCCTTTTGCAAAGGGGGGTTAGGGGGGATTTCAGCAACGGTTGCCCATGCGCGCGCGGCCGAATCCCCACCCCCCCTTTGAAAAAGGGGGATGGCGCCTCATGTGGCGCGGGCGTACTTGGTTGCGTCTTAATAACAGCCCGCTGGACCTGAAGGATACCGTCCCTGCTGGACATCAAACCGGCGCTACAGAGCGACAGCACACCTATCCACATCGCGCGCATCACCACCGCGTCAGCACCGGATACTGGGTAATCAAGGGGTCGGGCGTCAGGATGATCATCTGATTGGCGATGGCCTGGCAGATCAGCATGCGGTCGAAGGGGTCGCTGTGTACTGGCGGGAGCTTGAGGAGTACGAAACTATCTTCCTCGCGCAGCGGCAAGACCTCGATTCCGTGGCGGTGACGCGCTTCCGGAATGAATTCGCCGGGCGGCATATCACCAGCCAGGCGCAGCTTGCCGCCGCGATGCTTGATGGCGATCTCCCAAGCCGAGGCAACCGATAGATAGACCTCGTTGCCCGGATTTTCATACAACGCCAGCATCCCTCTGGTTAACTGGCGCGGCGCGGTCGCTAGCCAGATGAAGGCACAGGTATCGAGCAGCAGTTTCACTTCTTGTATCCCGGTGAGGGTTCGGCCGCCTTGAGCTGTTCCGCTTCTAAGGCGAAGCCATCCATATATGGATCGGGAAGTTCGCCGTTGAACGCCTTGAGCAACTCGTCCGGCAACGGCTCGAAAAAGCTGGCCGGGATTTCATAGCCTTCTTCGTATGGCCCCAAGCCGATCGGACGCGGTTCCTTGCGCGGTTGGCGGATCGGTACGATTTCCGCCACCGGCACGTTGCGGCGGCAGATCACCACCGTCTCGCCCGCTTCGACGGCGGCCAGATATTCGGACAACTTGGCCTTGGCTTCATGGATGTTGATGGTTTGCATGGAATTCTCCATTCAAGATCATGTACTTGACCAAGTATAGGGTCACCTATCAGATCAGAACAACGAAGAAGATAGCTCCTGGATCGCCGCCAGCATGTCGCCATCGTCGGTAATCGCCTGGGCAACGGCGCTCTGGCAGGCCAGCACCGGATCGATACCGCTGGAAATCAACTTGCCGGCATGCACCAGCAGTCGCGTGGAGGCCCCTTCTTCCAGGCCGGCACCCTTGAGGTTGCGGGTGGTCTGGGCGAAGCGCACCAGGCGCTCCGCCAGGATGGCATCGACACCGGACTCGTTGGCGACGATGCGCGCTTCCAGCTCCGCCGCCGGGTAATCGAACTCCAGGGCGACAAAGCGTTGCCGGGTGGATTGCTTGAGGTCTTTCAACACGCTCTGGTAACCGGGGTTGTAGGAGATGGCCAGACAGAAATCATCCGAAGCCTCCAGCAACTGGCCCAGCTTCTCCATCGGCAGGGTGCGACGGTCGTCGGCCAGGGGGTGTATCACCACCATCGTGTCCTTGCGCGCTTCCACGATCTCGTCCAGGTAGCAGATGCCCCCTACCCGCACCGCGCGGGTCAGTGGACCATCGACCCAGACCGTCTCGCCGCCCTTCACCAGATAGCGCCCCACGAGATCGGAAGCGGTCAGGTCATCATGGCAGGAAACCGTGATCATCGGCCGCCGCAAACGCCAGGCCATGTGTTCCATGAACCGGGTCTTGCCGCACCCGGTCGGCCCTTTCAGCAGGATCGGCAGCTTGTTGGCATAAGCTGCCAGAAAAATGGGTATCTCGTTGCCGACGGCTTCGTAATAGGGTTCTTTCTGAATGTAATGCTCTTCGGGAGCGAGGCTGTGCGCGTTCAAGGGGTGGACTCAAGTGGTGATGGAATGCGAGGGAATGTCACCCAGACGACCACGTAATTCAACCCTGTACAGGGCAGTGGAATGCAAAAACGGCCCCGTAAGGGGCCGTTTTGAATTCGATCGAAGAGCCTTTCTTACTTGCAGCCCATCGCGCCTTTCATTTGTTTCATGCGCTCGGCCTGGATGCCGCCGGCGATGGCCTTGGCTTCGGCAATTTTGCCGGCGTAGACGTTGGGGATGATTTCGCCTTCGCGGGTGGTTTTGAAGGCTTCCCAGGCGGGTTTGAAGGCGGCTACTTTGGCCTCGTCGTTGGCGTTATAGCTTTTCATCATGGCGGCGAGGGTGCCGTCGAGCTTGGCGCTGGCGGCGTGGACTTTGCCCTTGAGGTCGTCCTGGGTGGCTTTGTCGGTGGAACCGATCATGGCGACCAGATGGCCTCGGGCTTCCATGAGGGCGGCGCAGGCGTCGTCAGCGGGGGCGGCGATGGCGGGTTGTACAGCGGTGAGCAGTAGGGCGGCGAACGATACGGCGATGGACTTTTGCATGGTAATCTCCTGGCGGTCATAAAACCCGCCGGGTTCCGGAACATCCAGAACCAGCGGCGGGCGATGGACCGGACCATGCTCAGCGCGTGGTTATTGATCAGCCTTGATATAGGTCAAATGAACCAGTCCAGCCCGCCCACATCGTTGCGTAATTGCGTCAACCGCAGTCCTTGGTGCCGCAACTGAGGTCACCGGGGCGGCCGGGCTCGCTGTACTTGTCTTCTTCCAGTTGATCCCGGTTGGCCTGGTATTCCTCACGCAGCTTTTCCGTCTTGGCCTTGAGGCGCCCCATGCGTGCTTCGTAGGCGCCCGGCTGCTCAGCGAGGAACTTCTCACCGAACAGGGCATGTTTAAGGAAGTTGTAACCGAACTCCATAAGGGCTTCATCGTTGTCCAGCAGGACCGCCATGACATCCAGCGGGATTTCATAGGTGCGGTTGAAGGAGTCGCTGGAAACAAAGGCACGGAAGCGGTCTATGTCGTAGCTGGCCATGAAGAACAATTGATTGGAGACGGCGGGCGGCTTGCCGATGCCGGGTCCGGCGGATTTGCGCTTGAGGACCAGTTGGCGCCAGCCACGGCCCTTTTCGTCATATTCGTCGACACCCTGTTCCTTGCGGTAGTCGTCGATGGTGAGCGAACGCGGCTCCTGGTGGCCGAGGCAGTGCTTTTCCTCGACCATCGCATAAACGGCTCGGTCGGTGAATTCGTCCTGGCGGCGCATGGAGAGCAGCGCCACGGGATAGTAGCGGCAGGCGGTGGGTCGGTCTTCATAGACCCCGCAACCTTCCGGTTTCATGAACTGGCAGGCGGTGCCGCCTTCGACCGGGCGGAATTTCACGCCGGGCATGCCGTCCTGATCCATTTCATAGGGAACGGTATATTGCTTGAGGAAGTCGCCGGAGGACAACTCCAGGCGATTCTTCAGACGCAGGATGTCGTAAGGGGTGAGGGTGATGTCGATGTTGGCGCAACAGGCGTTCCAGCAACCCACATCGCGATGGCAACGGAACTGGATGACCTTGTCGCCATCGAGCATGTTGGGCATGACCGGGCTCAGCTCGAAAGGAGCGTCCTGTGCCAGGTTCTTGAATTGGGTCTCGTCCATGTGCGGCCTCGAAAAAACGGTGCGGAAAGAAGCGGTTATATGGGGGATGAAGCGTCATTCGCAAGAGGGCGCTCTTGCGGATGACGGTTCGAAGAACGGGGTGTACAGCGCTTGATGTCGGTTTGCTGAAACGAAGCGTGCCCAACCGACGTACCGCGTTCAGCAATAAAAAAAACCGGGCGCCTTGTGAGCGCCCGGCTTTTTCAGCTACAGCACCCGATTAGTGAGGGGCGGCTGCTTTGAACAGCTTGGACTTGTCCACCAGGTCAACGTGAGCGCGCTTGAAGTTGGTCCACTTCTGCGTGGTCTTGTCGTAGATGGAGTTACCGAAACACTTCCAGTTTTCCTCATCGACGAAGTTCTTGTCGGTGCGGTAGTAGAAGCCGGGGTAACGGCTTTCTTCACGGAACTGGATGTGCTTCATGTGGGCTTCCGCCGTCAATATCCGGTGGTAGTTTTCCCAGGCGCGCAGGAGTTCGTGCAGGTCTTTCGCACGCATCTTCATGGCGTCTTCCTTCAGCATGTTCAGCTTGTCTTCCGCAACTTCCAACATCTTGTCGTTGGTGTTGTAGTAGGTGGCCACGCCGGCAACGTACTCGTCCATGATCTTCTGCAGACGGAACTGCAGCATCTTGGGGGTGATGTAGTTGGGGTTGACGTCGATCGCGGTGCTGTAGTCCTTGAACTCAAGGTAGGTACGCACGGGACGATAGATGTCTTCGACCAGCTGCTCGACGGAGGTGTCCAGCTCGACTTTCATGTCCTTGTTGTCGATGCAGTACTTGACCATGGCCTTGGCGGCCAGGCGACCTTCGGTGTGGGAGCCGGAAGAGAACTTGTGGCCGGCGGCGCCAACGCCGTCACCGGCGGTGAACAGACCCTTGACGGTGGTCATGCCACGATAGCCCCAGCTCCAGCCGGAAGGCAGGTGCGCGGGAATCTTGTCCGCATCGGCGTGCAGTTCGGTGGTCGGGGCGCCGACGTCGGTCGGGCCGGAAACCCAGATGCCGCAGCAACCGGAGTGGGAACCCAGCAGATAGGGCTCGGTGGGCATCAGTTCGGAGTTCTTCTTCTCCGGCTCGACGTTCTCACCAACCCAGATGCCGCACTGGCCGACGCACATGTCCAGGAAGTCTTCCCAGGCTTCGGCTTCGAGGTGCTTCACTTCGCGCGGGGACAGGGTGTCACGCAGCTTGCCGAGGGCGGTCACGGTGTCCATCCAGATCGGGCCGCGGCCTTCCTTCATTTCCTTCAGCATGACGTGGTTACGCAGGCAGGAAGCGGGGACGGCAGCCTGACCGTACGGGGGGTACTGGTCCAGCATGGCCTTGTTCTTGGTCAGGTAGTCTTCGCCATAACCGTTGGTGGCGCGGGCCTTGAACAGCAGGAACCAGGCGCCGACCGGGCCGTAACCGTCTTTGAAGCGGCAGGGCACGAAACGGTTTTCCATCATGGTCAGCTCAGCGCCGGCTTCAGCGGCCATGGCGTAGGTGGAACCAGCGTTCCAGACCGGGTACCAGGCACGGCCGGTGCCTTCACCGACGGAACGGGGACGGAAGATATTCACGCAACCACCGGCGGCCAGCAGGATCGCCTTGGCCTTGTAGATATGCAGGGTGTGGTTACGGGTGGAGAAGCCGACGGCACCGGCGATACGGTTGCTGTCGTTGGCGTCGTTGATGAGCTTGACGATGAAGATACGCTCTTCGATACGATCCATGCCCAGGGCTTTCTTGGCGGCTTCAGCAACGATCCACTTGTAGGATTCGCCGTTGATCATGATCTGCCACTTGCCGGAGCGCACGGGCTTGCCGCCGTCCTTCAGGGAGGGCAGGCCTTCGCCGATGGCGGCGGCGCCGTCATGACGCTCACCGTTGGCATCGGTTTTCCAGATGGGGAGGCCCCACTCTTCGAACAGGTGCACGGAGTCGTCCACGTGGCGGCCGACATCATAGGCCAGGTCATCACGGGTGATGCCCATCAGGTCGTTGGCGACCATACGGGTGTAGTCGGCGGGGTCCTGCTCGGTGCCGATGTAGGTGTTGATGGCGGACAGACCTTGAGCCACGGCGCCGGAGCGGTCCATGGCGGCCTTGTCGACCAGCTTGATCTTCAGGTCGACGCCTTTTTCCGCTTTCGCGGCGTCGGCCCAACGCATGACTTCGTAAGCGGCGCCACAACAGGCCATGCCGCCGCCGATCATCAGGATGTCGACTTCTTCCTGGATGACATCGGGATTTCCAAATTCAGCCATTTCTATTACCTCTTGTTTAACCGGTTACTTGCGGATCAGTTCAGCGGGGTTGCCAGGGCGGAAGCCACCAGTCACATCGCGGGTGAACGAGCCGGTGACTTCGATATCGGCCAGCGTGGGCGCGGGCTTGCCGCCGTAGCAGTCGATGGAACCCTCAGGCGTGGTGCGGATCGGGAACTTGAAGCGCTTCAGCACGCCGTTACGGAATTTGATGGTCCACATGATGGAGTCGGAACCACGCAGGGGCTGCACGGAACCGCCCAGGGGCACGACGTCGGCGTAGTGGCGGCACTCGATAGCTTGCTGCGGGCAGATCTTCACGCAGGAATAGCACTCCCAGCACTGCTCGGGTTCCTGGTTGAAAGCGCGCATGGCGTGGCCGGTTTCGGAACCATCACGGTCCAGTTTCATCAGGTCGTGCGGGCAGATGTACATGCAGGCGGTCTTATCTTGACCCTTGCAGCCGTCGCACTTGTCGGTACGGACGAAGGTAGGCATTCATTACTCCTTGTTAGCTAACAATCCGCGCTCTTCACGCGGCCCATTCAGAAAAAACCGAGCCCAACCTTGGCCGGGGGCGTATCGCGAATCCGCTTCCGGCGGGCTCGGGTTCCAAATTCCTTTCCTGTAACGCCGGCGCCCTCGCCGGCGCTACACGCATCAAGCCGCCGAGTGGCCCTTGAGTTCGATCTTGACGTTCTGCTCTTCGCTCAGGCTGGCGTAGTACTTCTGCAACACCTTGGCGACTTCGGGACGGCTGAACTCGACCGGCAGGTCCTTGCCCTCGGAGAGCATGGCGCGAACCTTGGTGCCGGACAGCAGAATGCGGTCGTCCTTGGTGTGCGGGCAGGTGCGCTGCGAGGCCATGCCGCCGCACTTGTTGCACCAGAAGGTCCAGTCGATGTTCATGTTGGTGGTTTCGAGCGAGCCAGCGGGAATCTCGTCGAAAATCTTCTGGGCATCGAAGGGGCCGTAGTAATCACCCACACCGGCGTGGTCACGGCCAACGATCAGGTGCGAGCAGCCGTAGTTCTGGCGGAACAGGGCGTGCAACAGGGCTTCGCGGGGACCGGCGTAGCGCATATCCAGGGGGTAACCGGCCTGGATCACGGTGTTCGGGGCGAAGTAGTTGTCGACCAGGGTGCTGATCGCCTCGGAACGCACTTCGGCGGGAATGTCACCCGGCTTCAGCGCGCCCAGCAGAGAATGGATCAGCACGCCGTCCATGGTTTCGATGGCGATCTTGGCCAGGTATTCATGCGAGCGGTGCATCGGGTTGCGGGTCTGGAACGCGGCAACTTTGGACCAGCCGGCCTTCTCGAAGGCGGCGCGGGTCTCGGCGGGGGTCATGAACTGGTCGCCGTACTCTTCCTTGAAGGTGCCGGTGGACAGCACCTTGACCGGGCCGGCCAAGTTCACCGCGCCCTGATCCATCACCATCTTGACGCCGGGGTGGGCGATGTCGGTGGTCTTGTAGACCATCATGCACTCGTGGCCCTTGTCGATACCGTAGATCTCGGTGACCTTCATGGTGCCCATGATCTCGTCGCTGTCGCAACTCACCAGGGCGATGTCCTGGCCCAGGCCAAGGCTGCCGGCGGTCGCGGTGTCGGTGGAAAGGGTCACGGGAATCGGCCAGAACAGGCCGTTGGCCATCTTGTAGCCGTCACACACACCAGCCCAGTCGGCGTGGGTCATGAAGCCTTCCAGCGGCGTGAAGCCACCGATGCCCATCATGATCAGGTCGCCGGTTTCGCGGGAAGACATCTTCACCTTCGGCAGAGTCTGGGCACGGGCCAATTCGGCTTCGCGGGCGGCACCTTCGAGCAGCAAGGGCTTGAGTTCACCACCACCGTGGGGTTTGACGAGACGGGACATGAACGCTCCTAAATAGATGTAAGGATGGGGAGGCTGGGCTACCGAATGGGCGGCGAGGATAGCACCGGGGTCGGAGCCACCCTAATCAGTGTTATTTCTTTGCAAATAAAAATTTTTTGGGGTCAAGGTATCGGAAATGTCCCGCTTGGGCCTGTCCTACTGGCCGCATGCCCATTGCTCCGTAGGGCGACAAGGTGGTCTTTAGAGGCCTATATCAGCCAATTTTATTTATCTCGGATACCCATCAGCCGAGTAGGTTGGGCAAAGCGAAGCGCGCCCAACCTACGGAGCTGGATTAATTTTCTCCACGCGGACTCCAGCACAGCGATGGAAACGCATGTATCACGCCAGGCACGCGCCAGGATGGGTAACATCCGACGGCATTGCTGGACTGACCTAGGAGCACCGCCATGTCCCTCCCCCGCCGAGACTTTCTGCGCTATGCAACCGCCGCCGGCATCCTCACCGCGAGTAGCCGCGCGCGCGCCGGAAAGGCCAGGCCCAAGGTGGTCATCGTCGGCGCCGGATACGGCGGCGCGGCCTGTGCGCGCTATCTGAAACTCTGGGAACCTCGGGTGGAAATCACCCTGATCGAACCGAACCCGCGCTTCGTCTCCTGTCCCATGTCCAACACGGTCATCGCCGGGTTGAACGATATGGAAGACATCACCTTCCCCTACGACAGCATCAAGGCGGTGGTGGATCATTTCGTGGCTGATTCCGTGGTCGCCATAGACCCCGGCAAACGTAGCGTCACCACCGCGGGCGGCAAGCAATTTGCTTATGACCGTTTGATCCTGGCGGCGGGAATCGAATTGAGGTTCGACCAGATAAAGGGCTATGACGCGGCGGCGCGCAAGGTGATCAAGCACGCCTGGAAGGCGAGCCCGGACCAGACCGGTGTGCTGCGCCGGCAACTGGAGGCAATGCCGGATGGCGGCGTGTTCACGATGGCGATTCCGATGGCGCCCTATCGTTGCCCGCCCGCGCCCTACGAACGCATCAGTCTGGTGGCCAATTATCTGAAGAAGGCCAAGCCACGTAGCAAGATCATTGTGCTGGACGGCAACCAGGACATCATCGCCAAGAAGGAACTATTCCTGACCGCCTGGAAAAAGCACTACGGCTACGGCACTGATAACAGTCTGATCGACTATCGCCCCGGCAATGTGGCTGTGGCGGTCGACGTGGCGGCGATGAAAGTGACCAGCGAATTCGACGACGTAAAGGGCGACGTGATCAACCTGGTACCGCCGATGCGCGCCGCCGCCCTCACCGCCCTGATCGGCGCGCGCACAGGAGACGGCGGCAATTGGTGCCCGGTGGATTACCGCTCATTCGAGTCCACCGAGGTGCCCAACGTGCACATCCTGGGCGACTCCATCCTGTCCAACCTGTCGAAGGCCGCCGCGCTGGCCAACAACAGCGGCAAGCTGTGCGCCTGGGCGCTGTCGGAAATATTCAACGGCCGCCAGCCCGACCCGGCGCCGGTGCTCACCAGCACCTGCTATTCCGCCAGCAGCGATCACACCGCCTTCCACGTGGCAACCGTGTTCCGTTACAACCCGGAGGACAAGGGCATGGATGTGCAGCCGGGCGGCGGCGTTTCCAGCGAAGAAAGCGAGAAGGAACTCGTATACATGCGCGGCTGGGCCAGGAACATCTGGGCGGATACGCTGGGGTTACCCAAGGGCTACCGATTCACCAACAGGTTCTAGCCGCCCCCCCTTTTTCAAGGCTCTTTTCCCGTTAACAGGTGATGCGGTTGGCGCGGTGGTTCCCCCCCTTTTTCAAAGGGGGGTTAGGGGGGATTTAGCGACGGCCGCGCTGGCGCCACCCCTGGAGACCCCCCCCTTTGGGAAAGGGGGGGCCGGCTCTTCTTCACGAAGCAAAACAAGCTGGCGCTACATTTCTTCCACGATTTCCTGCACCAGCACCCAGGGCGCGGTGACGACGGCCCAGAACTGGGCGCCACGTTCGTGCCAGTCGAGAGCGTCTTCGCTGTCGGCGCGTTTGATTCGCTTGGCTGCGAGCCAGGCTTCGATGCTGGGTTTGTCGTCACGGGCGATGCTCAGGGCGACTTCCACCAGGTCCATGCCGGGCGCGACGCTGATGACCGAACCACGCGCGAAGTGGCGCTGCAACTCGGCCCAGGCGATGCGTCCGGTCTCGGCGTTGAGCTTGGCGCGCAGGAGTTCGTCGGAATCGACCACTATTACAGGTAGCTGAACAGTGACAGTTTGCTGGTCTGCGCGTAAGCCTGTTGCGCGGCTTGCAGGCTGGTCTGGCGCGATTGCAGTTCAACGATGGCCGCGGCCTTGTCCAGCTGGAGCAGATCGTTCAACGAGTTCTGCTCCGCGAGGCGCAGGCTGCGCGTCACCGTGCCAACCTCTTTCAACGCCACCTGGGCGGCGCCGATACGGCTTTCCATTTTCCCCAGCGCGGTCAGGGCCGAGTTGACCTTGGTCAGCGCGGTATCCAGTTGCGCCTGGGTGGTGGTGCCCTTGAGATCGACCGCCAGTTGATCCAGGGCTTGCAGGACGTCGTTACCCTGGTTGCTCTGGAACATGACATCCAGGTTGTCGCTGACCTGGATGTTGCGGCCCGAGGCCACTTCGATGGAACGCACGCCATCCGGACTGGTGAGGGAAGTGTAGGGAGTGCCGCTATAGGTCGCCGCCGGGCTGGTCGTCGTCGCCGTACCGTAAGCCTGGGTATGGTCATAGGGCACGCTACTGGTCTTGAAACCCGAGAAGATGTAGCGCCCTTCCGGGTCGCGGGTATTGGCCAGATCCTTGAGCTGGAGATAAGCGCCATTGATCGTCGCGGCATATTGATCGCGCAGGTCCTGGGTCTGGTTCGGCCCCATGCCCGTGATGTTCTGGGTGACTTTTTCCAGCACGCCGCGCATGCCGGTGAGCACGGTACTTTCATAACTGAGGTCCAGTTCCGCCTTCTGCTGGTTGGCCAGATGCTGGTCGCGCAGCGCGACGCGGTTGGACAGGTCGATCACCTTGCCGGTCGCCAGCGGGTCGTCCTTGGGGGACAAGATGCCGGTCTCGCTGGCGATCTGCTCGCTCAAGCGGGCGATGTGCGCCTGGTTGTTCTGCATGCCACCCAGGCTGCTGGTGAAATAGGTCAAAGAGCTAATGCGCATGGTTCACCCCTTTATCGGCCGATGGCGAGGATGGAGTCGAACAGCGTGTTGGCCACGCTGATCGCGCGAGCCGACGCTTGATAGGCCTGCTGGTAGCGAATGAGGTTGACGGCTTCCTCATCGAGATTGACGCCGGAAACCGCCTGTTGTGCGTCCTTGGCCTGTTTCGTGAGGGTCTCATAAGCGGAGCGGCTGAGATCCGCCTCGGAAGCGTAAGCGGCCGTGCTGCCGACCAGGCTGTTGTAAGCGGTGGCGAAAGTGCCGTTGTTGAGCGCCGTCGAACCCACGCGCAGGGCGGCCAGCGCCAAAGCGTTACGGTTGTCGCCGGGGCCGGTCGGCGCGCTGCTGCCGGCGGCGGCGATCTGGTCGCCGCTGGTCAGTTGCAGGGACATGCCGCGCGCGTAGTTCTTGAAGTTGAGTTGCCAGGTGGCCCCGAGTGCCGGCGCCGGCGTGCCGGCCGCGATCTTGAAACCCTGCGCGACACCACCCAGGCTCACCTCAACCCCGGCCGCGACGGTGACAGCGGAGGAATCGGACAAGCGGGTGACGGTGTAGTCCGAAGTCGCGTTGTTGTAAGCCACCGAATAGTTCTCATTGGCGAGCCTGTTACTGGTGAAGTTGGGATCAATCCACGAAGTGCCGGCCGTCTGCTGCACCACGCTACTGAAGAAATCCCCCCCCGCAGTCGTCGCATCCAGTTGCAGCCCGCCCCGATTCACCCGGTTCACTTCCGCGCCGATCGCCGCCGCGATGCGGTTGAGCCCGTCCAGCGCGGGCGTAAGCACTTCCGCGCGTTGCGCCAGCACGCCCCCCAATTCGCCGCCGGTGATCAGGCTGGTATCGAGCGCTTGCGTCGAGCCGCCGAAATCCAGCGCGGGGACTTTCAGATCGCTGTTGTTGGGGTCCGTGATGGCGGTCAGCGAGTAGGCGCGATTCCCCAGCACCAGTGCCTGGCCGCCACCGATAAATACGTTGTAGCCACCGTTGCTGTCGCGGATGGTGGTGGTATTCACCAGCTTGTTCAGTTCGCCCACCAGTTGGTCGCGCTGATCGCGCAGGTCGTTGGCCGGCTGGCCGCTGCCGGACTCAATGCGAGTGATGCTGTCATTGGCTGTGGCGATCTTGCCGGCATAGCTGTTGATGCGGGTCGCCAGATTGGTCACCGCGAGATTGGAATCGTCGCGCAACTGGCGCAGCGACTGTTCCTGCAAGTTGACCCGGCCGGCCAGGCTGTTGCCGGCCGACAGCAGCACCTGGCGCGCGCTGCCGGAAGAGGGATCGTTGGCCACTTCGTTGGTGGCATCAAAGAAGGCGTTGAGCGGCCCCATCAGGCTGCTGTCGGTCTTGCCCAGCAGGCCATCGACCTGGCTCGCATAGTTGGAGTAGGTGTCGTAGCGCGACAGGCGCGACTGATCGAGCAGCACCTCGTTATCGAGAAACTGGCTGTATTGCTGGCGCACCGAATCCATCGTGACGCCGTTGCCGATCCAACTGTCCTTGCCGGCATAGCTGGGCCGCAGGGCGGAAAAATCCACCTCCTGGCGACGAAAGCCGGCGGTATTGACGTTGCTGATGTTGTGCTCGGTGGTGCGGATGCCCGCCTGCGCGGCATTCAAGCCCGTCACCCCGATTCCAAGAATTCCCGCTGCCATTGCAACCTCCTGTTGCGTTCAGTATCGGCTTTCTGCCGAAGAATCTTTACCGCGCCGCGACGCGGCGGGTACCTCCCCCCTTTTCCAAAGGGGGGTTGGGGGGGATTTTTGGACGCTCGCACATGCACAAGCCGTGGAGAAATCCCCCTTGTATGTTTCTTTTCCATCGAATTTCTTCAAACTGAATATGTGCCGTGGTGGTTGTGGACAATTCCTCGGCGGGGTTTGCCGGGGAATTGTCCACAACCACCACGACCCCCAGTTGC